>NZ_JAHNZO010000100.1 GCF_018998565.1 Paenibacillus oleatilyticus
TCTTTTACACCGGCGTTATCTGATAAAACAATGGATCCCTTATCCATAATGGCATACTGCACACCACTTGCACCAGAGACGGAAAGGAGCTTCGAAGCTAGCACCTGTGCCCTTTCTTTTACAGTAACCGGATTCGGATTCGTTTGAGCAAAAGCAGGGGTGACCGGTATGGCAATAAGCATAGCGGTCATTACTACAGAAACCATTTTCTTCATTATTCATTCCTCCTCGTAATTTCTTTCAAGATTGTATGTACCCAAATTCATCATACATGGAAGAAGGCTGCTGTATTAAAAACCGCCCTGAAGCGAAAAAAACAATCCCTAAACAACATATTGTCCAAGGATTGTTTGTTTAAAATGTACGGAGAAATCTATTTATTCTTCAATTCAATTTTAAATACATCACCCGCTTTTC
>NZ_JAHNZO010000101.1 GCF_018998565.1 Paenibacillus oleatilyticus
GTCCACCACCGGGCGGTAACGCACCTCCACCGGGTAGGTGCGGCCGGAAACCTCGATGATCGGCGCATTGTTGAAGTGGCGCGAGAAACGCTGCGGATCGATGGTCGCCGAGGTGATGATCACCTTGAGATCCGGGCGCTTCGGCAGCAGTTCGCGCAGGTAGCCGAGAATAAAGTCGATATTCAGGCTGCGCTCGTGCGCTTCATCGATGATCAACGTGTCGTACTGCATCAGCAGGCGATCCTGCTGAATCTCCGCCAGCAAGATACCGTCAGTCATCAGCTTGACCAGGGTGTTTTCCCCCACCTGATCGTTGAAGCGCACCTTGTAGCCCACGCTGCCGCCGAGCGGGGTTTCCAGCTCGTCGGCGATGCGGTTGGCGACGGTGCGCGCCGCCAGGCGGCGCGGCTGGGTAT
>NZ_JAHNZO010000102.1 GCF_018998565.1 Paenibacillus oleatilyticus
GTCATGCACCGATACCCCTTGTTCGCGCCGGGCCTGCATGAACTCGAAGTCCTGGCCCTGGGAGGAGTACATGGCGCGGCTCAGCGGATCGACAAACAGGCGGTGCCAGCTGACCTTGCCGGAGACCCTCAGCATGAAGGAGCTGAACCACTGGTCTTTGGCCGATTCGAACTTCCCGATCATGTCCTGCTGTAGCTGGGTGAAGTTGTCCGGGTTTTTCTGCAGATAGGTTTTGAACTCGGAGGCGTCCTGCATCAGGATGATCTTGTAGGAGGAGTTGCCCCAAGCGGCTTTCGCGGCCGAGCTGGCGGTGTCCGAGTCAAAGTCCTTGATGTTCTGGGTAATGGTGATGTACGCCCCGCGGTGACGGCGCGCAGTACGGTAACCCTCTTCGATAAACTCGCCCGCCTTGGCAT
>NZ_JAHNZO010000103.1 GCF_018998565.1 Paenibacillus oleatilyticus
AGCCCTGGCTTGACCTGTGTAAAACCTGCGATCCGCTGGCCCCGGCCGACGAAAATCGCCTGGCGGCGATCGCCCAGGCCTACACCGATTATCTGTTGCGCTGCAAAAGCGAAGGTCTGCACTTCATTCAGCCGGGCCGTTTTGTGCTGCCGGGCGACATGGCCGGCGCACCGGCGCTGCAGTTTTTCCCGTGGCCCGATGTTGCCGCGGTAGGCGAGTCGAAACTGGCGCAGGCCGACAAACACACCAATATCGGCATGCTGCGCGCTCGGTTCAATTATTACTGCCAGTCGATCGTCAAAAACTTCTATAAAGAGTATTTCGTCCGTTTCGATCGGCAAATCGTGCTGGTTGACTGCCTGCAGCCGCTCAACAGCGGCCCGCAGGCGTTCAACGACATGCGCCTGGCGCTGACC
>NZ_JAHNZO010000104.1 GCF_018998565.1 Paenibacillus oleatilyticus
GAGCGGCGCGGTGAACGCCCGGCAGCTGAGGTTGGCGGATCTGGCGCCGCTGATCGGCGCCGACTCCAACGCCGCCAAAGCCGGGCGCGGCGAGAAAAGCCGTCAGCCTGCGGATAAGGTGCTGCCGGTCGAACAGTTCGATACGCAAAGCTGGAGCAAGATGGATGCGGACGTGAAGTTTGCCGCCGCGCGCATTGAACGCGGCAGCGATTTGCCGCTGAGCGATCTGGCCACGCACCTGAAGCTGAACAATAGCGAACTGCGCCTGGATCCGCTGCGCTTCGGCATGGCGGGCGGCAGCCTGAACGCCGTCGTGCGCCTCGACGGCGGCAAAAAGCCGATGCGCGGGCAGGTGGATATGCATGCACGCAAACTTCAGCTTAAACAGCTGTTGCCGAACGTGGAGGCGATGAAG
>NZ_JAHNZO010000105.1 GCF_018998565.1 Paenibacillus oleatilyticus
GTCCAATAACGCCGGCTCCTATCCGCCGCCGTACGAGGTGATCGCGCCGCTCGCCGACGATCTCAATTTCTCGCGCGCGGTCGCCGAGATGCACCAATGGGCCAAGGCCGCGCGCGCCGGCGACTATTAGGCCGCCAAGAAGCTGGCCGGTGCCGCTGATTTTCTCGGGCTGCAGCGTGTGACCTGGGATCAGGCTTTGCAGTCCTGTGCGGCGGACGCCGAAATTGATGAGGCGTCACGCGCTAAGTTCGACGCGCTGGTGGCGGCCCGCGCTGCCGCGCGCGCCAGCAAGAATTGGGCGGAGTCCGACCGCATTCGCGACGAACTCACCGCGCTCGGGGTGGTGTTGAAGGACGGCAAGGACGCCGACGGCAAACCGGTCACCACCTGGGAGATCGCGCGATGACCGACACCA
>NZ_JAHNZO010000106.1 GCF_018998565.1 Paenibacillus oleatilyticus
GTCGACTACTACTTCCTCGGCCAGCACCCGGCGCTGTCCTTCTTCAGCCAGGTGCCGTTCGGCATGACCTTCCAGGAATACAACAACTGGTTCCACCATGCCGGCGGCCGCGCGCTGGCCGACGATCTCTATTCGATCTTCGGGCTCAAATGCTTCTCGGCGGGCAATACCGGCCCGCAATCGGGCGGCTGGTTCCGCAAGGAGATCAACAGCGCCGAGGATTTCCAGGGGCTGAAGTTCCGGATGCCGGGCCAGGGCGGCCAGGTGCTGGGCAAGCTGGGCGCCTCGGTCCAGAACCTGCCCGGCAGCGAGGTCTACCAGGCGCTGTCCTCGGGTGCCATCGACGGGACCGAGTGGATCGGCCCCTGGGCCGACGAAAAGGCCGGGTTCCAGGAGATCACCAAGATCTACTAC
>NZ_JAHNZO010000107.1 GCF_018998565.1 Paenibacillus oleatilyticus
TTGCGCTGCGCTAAACGGCTGCGACATCGGCTCAGGCTTGCCTTTCTGCGCCGCTTGGAACGGCTGTGGCGCCTCGTTCGATGCCGCTTGGAACGGCTGTGGTGTTTGGAATGATTGTTGTTGCATTGTGGGGAAAGTTGGTATAGGAGCTATATTGGATGACAATGCGGCTTCCTGCTTGCCCTGTGGCTGAATCGAGAATGGTGCGACGTTGGGCTGTGGCATATTTGGCTGGGCCGCAAACGGCGCTACGTTCGGCTGTGGCATATTTGGTTGGGCCGCAAACGGCGCTACGTTCGGCTGCGGCATATTTGGCTGGGCCACAAACGGCGCTACGTTCGGCTGCGGCATATTTGGCTGGGCCGCAAACGGCGCTACGTTCGGCTGTGGCATATTTGGCTGAGCCGCAAACG
>NZ_JAHNZO010000108.1 GCF_018998565.1 Paenibacillus oleatilyticus
GGCCACCTCTTTCATCGGGAAACCTTCGTAATACTGCAGCATAGAGGCGTCCACCAGCGAGTTGCCCACCCGCAGCGGGCCGGAGACGCCCGGCTCTTTGCCCGGCACCGCGCTCATCACGCTGGCTTCTTTGGTCAGGTCACAGTGTTTGTCGGTCTTGCAGGCGGCGGAATCCTTGTAGTCGATGATCTTCGCCAACTGCTGATAAGAGGCATCCAGCTTCAGCGATCCCAGCGCGGCGTTCATCGCCGCCAGCGCCTGCTGGTTGAAGGCTTCGCTGGTGTCGGTGATGATCGGGTTGAAGGTCGGATCCATCTCGCCCATCTTGTCCTGATGGTGCACGCTGACGTCGCAGCCGGGGAACGCGCCATTGCTGAAGAACTGCGCGGTGGCCACCGTGCGCTGCAGGCTG
>NZ_JAHNZO010000109.1 GCF_018998565.1 Paenibacillus oleatilyticus
GGCTTGGCCAGAAGCACGGCCAAGAAAAACACGACGCCCAGAAGCGGGCCGCCGATCTTCCAGTTCAGTGCCATGGGTGACTCTCCCCCGTTATATTCGCTATTTCGAATATACTGGCCGCAGGATCGTCGCCCGATCAAGAACAATCGCCTGCTGCAAAAGGAAAAACGCCGCGGGCGGGAGGGCCCGCGGCGGTTCACTGACGGTGGCCGGGGAGGGAGGGCCCCGAGGCACCGGTCCTGTGCTGGGAATAGACACAGGGGCCGTTTGCCGAGCGCTGGGCGCAGGCTGGGAACGATCCGGCGCCGCCCGCAAACAGTGAATTCGAGATGTATCTTTCCGGCGGCGGCGGCCTTGATCCAGATCAAGCGGATGGCGATTGTCGTAGCGCCGCCAGCATCCGGTCACGCT
>NZ_JAHNZO010000010.1 GCF_018998565.1 Paenibacillus oleatilyticus
GACGCGCTCGCCGCAGGCGGACACCGGCGGCGGCTGCACGAAGCCGCCGCGCGCCTGGGCGGCGCCGCGCAGGAGCTGGCCGGCGCCGCGGCGCTGCAAAGCATCCGCCGCTCGCTCGAAGAGAAGGCGGAGCGGCTGGCGAACAACCGCTTCACCATCGCGCTCTTCGGCGCGTTCAGCGCGGGCAAATCGTCGTTCGCCAATGCGCTGATCGGCGAACGGGTGCTGCCGGTATCGCCGAATCCGACGACCGCGGCGATCAACAAAATCATGCCACCGGACCCGGAAGAGGGCTGGCCGCACGGCACGGCCAAAGTACGAATGAAAACGCCGGAACGGCTGGCCTCCGATGTCTTTTATTCGTTGGAAGTTTTGGGTGTAGATGTAAATTCGATGGATAAGGCGCTGGCTGCGATTCATAAGCTCGCAGCCGATCAAGTTCCAGGCAAGGGCAAGCCGCATTACGCATTCCTTAAAGCCGTCGAGAAGGGCTGGACGGAGATGAGCCCGCACCTGGGCCAAGAGCTGCGCGTCACGGCCGATGAGTTCGGCCGGTATGCTGCCGACGAGGCCAAATCATGCTTCGTCGAGCTGATCGAGCTGTACTACGCGAACCCGCTTACCGAGCAGGGCGTCGTGCTGGTCGATACGCCGGGAGCGGATTCCATTAACGCGCGTCATACCGGCGTAGCGTTCGATTACATCAAGAACGCCGACGCGATTTTGTTCGTTACGTATTATAATCATGCGTTTTCCCATGCGGATAAAGAGTTTTTGCTGCAGCTTGGACGCGTGAAAGACAGCTTTGAGCTGGATAAAATGTTTTTCATCGTCAATGCCGCCGACTTGGCTTCCTCGGCCGAAGAGCTGGAAGGGGTCGTCAGGCACGTCGAAACGAACCTGCTTCAGCATGGCATCCGGCACCCGCGGATTTATCCGCTGTCGAGCTACTATGCGCTTGAAGGGAAAATCCAGGAGGACCGGGAGACGGTCGAGCAATCGGGCATCTTGCGCTTCGAGCGGGAGTTCGTCCGCTTTACGTTCGCGGAGCTGACCGAGATGGCTGTCCGGGCCGGCGATGCGGATATCCGCCGTGCGGCCGATGTGCTCCAGCGCTGGATGGACAGTGCCCAGGCGGACGCTTCCGAGCGCCGCCGTCAAGCGGAAGCGCTGCGCACGGCGCTTGCCGAAGCCCAGAAGCGGCTTGCCGCCCCGAACACGGACGCGGAAGCCCGCGAGCTGTCCAAGGAAATTCAGGAGCTGCTGTACTATGTCAAGCAGCGCACGTCCTACCGTTTCGGCGATCTGTTCAATACGGCCTTCAACCCGGCCGTATTCCGCGACGACCGCCGCGATTCGAAAACGGTCATGCAGTCCGCTTGGGAGGACCTGAGACGGATGCTGTCCTTTGACTTGAACCAGGAAGTGCTGGCGACCACGCTGCGGATCGAGAACAAAATCAACCGTATGGCGGGCGACGCCTCGAAAAACTGGTCGGAAGCCGTCCGGACCGGAGGAATTCCGTCCTTCGAAGCCCCGGGGTTCGAGCCGTTTAAGCTAAAGACGCCCGAGCTGAATGCGATGCTGGAGGCAGCAGACGTACAGCCGAAGTGGCTGGCAGGCTTCTTTAAAAATGCGAAGCAGTTCTTCGAAGGCGACGGGAAAGCGGAGCTGCGCCGGGAGCTGGAAGCCCGGCTGAACGCGCCGATGACGCGCTTTGCCGATACGCAAGCGGCATTTCTGGAGGAAGCTTACGCGGAGCAGCTGCGAAGCGTGATGCAGGAGCTGGCGGACCGGCTCCGGCAGGCGCTGGAGGAGCATGGCGAAGGGCTGCTGGAAGCGCTAGAAATGAAGATCGATTTGAACGAGCTTCAGGCAAAGCACGGCAAATTGTTGAATTTTATTGGATGAAATGACGATATTTTTAGAGGAATGAGCCTCATTTTTGATGAGTGCCGAACGGTTACATCCGAGGTTGTCCGATGGCGGGCGACCTCGGATTTTTGTTTTCGTGAAAAGGCTTTCATTTCAACGATTTCGTATTATTCGGGAGAAATAGTAGCGCTGTGCTTCTATATTGTGACGATTTGAAGGAATACTCTGGGAAAATCAAGATTATGGGGCAACCCGTATTTGCCGCCCCTTGGGGATGATGCTACACTTCTTCTCATAGCTGAAACGCTTTCGGAGCCATCATTCCGCTTCGAAAGCCATTTTTGCTTTTGCGGCTCTACCGCCGTATTCCATGAGAAAAAAATGTGTCGGCAGAGGCTTTGCGCGGAAAGGAAGCGCTCTCGCAGCAAAGCCGGAGAAGGAGGAGCTCCATGGAAGTATTTAAGCAGCTGAAGGAGTTTTACTGGTCGGAACGAAGGTTTCTGTACGCCTCGATCGTTTGCCTGATGACGGCAACGGCGCTGGGACTCGTGTACCCGAATCTGCTTCGGTACTTGATCGACGAAGTGATTTCGAAAGGGCAGTTCTCGGCCGTCCCGTACCTGGCGCTTCTCGTGGCCGGCGTGATGATCGTCAAGGCGACCTTTCAGTTTCTGCACGGCGCGACCAGTGCACGGCTCGGCAACCAAACCGCATTCAACCTGCGGGCCGCCCTTTACCGGAAGCTGCAGTACTTGTCGTTTCAGTATTACGACAAAGCGCGCACAGGAGATTTGATGTCGCGCCTCACGGCCGATCTGCAAGCTGTACGGGATTTTATCGGCTTCGGCTTCGTCCAGATTTTGAACGTGATCATGATGTTCGCTTTTGGCGTGATCATGATGGTGTCGATCAATTGGCAGCTGACGCTCCTCACCATGATTTGCATGCCGTTCCTCGTCTATACGGCAATCCGGTTCGAGGGAAAAATTCATCCGGCATTCCGGTCGATCCGTCAATCGATGAGCAGCATGACGACCTCCGTGCAGGAGAACATTACCGGGGTAAGGACGGTCAAGTCGTTCGCGAGAGAGCCGCATGAAATCGACAAATTTGCCGAACGCAATGGAAACTACAAGGATAACAACGTGTTGACCGCAGGCATTTGGGCCAAATATTTTCCTCTGATGGAGCTGTTCGCCAACCTGAGCGTCGTCATTCTGCTCGGCGTCGGCGGCTGGATGGTGATGAACGAAAGCATTTCGCTCGGAGAGCTTGTCGCCTTTTTCAGCTTGATCTGGTACATCATCGGCCCGATGTGGGGCATCGGCTTTCATATCAACAACTTTACGCAATCGAAAGCGGCCGGCGAACGTCTGCTTGAGGTACTGCATCAATACGAACACGTGAAAAATAAAGAGAATGCAGTCGTTTTGCAGCCCGACCGGGTACAGGGCCACGTCCGGTTCGACAACGTGACCTTCGCGTATACGGATAAGCAGCCGGCGCTCACCGATTTCAATCTGGATGCGCCTGCGGGTTCGGTCATCGGTCTGCTAGGCGGTACAGGCTCCGGGAAATCGACGGTCATTCAGCTGCTTTTGCGGGCCTACAATGTGAAGGAAGGCCGGATTACGCTCGATGGAACGGACATTCGCGACATCACGCTGGAAAGTCTGCGCAGTCAAATGGCGATCGTTTTTCAGGAGACATTTCTGTTCTCTTCCAGCATCAGAGGCAATATCGCTTACGGCGTTGACGACGTGACCATGGAAGAGGTCATTCAGGCGGCGAAGCTGGCTAAAGCGCACGATTTCATCATGGAGCTGCCGATGGGCTACGATACGATCGTCGGCGAACGCGGCCTGGGCCTATCCGGCGGGCAAAAGCAGCGGATTGCGATTGCGCGGGCGCTGCTGAAAAATCCGAAAATTTTAATTCTCGACGATGCCACGAGTGCCGTAGATATGGAAACCGAGCACGAAATTCAACGAGGCTTCGAAGAGGTGATGAAGGGCCGTACGACGTTTATTATCGCGCACCGGATCTCTTCGCTGAAGCATGCGGATGAAATTTTGGTGCTGGATGAGGGCCGGATCGTGCAGCGGGGCACCCACGCCGAGCTTATGAAGCAGGAGGGGCCGTACCTCGAAACGTACAAAATTCAGTTTGCCGATCAGCCGGAGGAGATCGATGGTGATGCCGGTACCGATGAACAAGTGAAGCACAACGAGTCGACGGCGGAAGTGGCTGCTGCCTCTCAAGCCAACGTAAGGAGGTTTGCCCATTGAGCGGACAACGAAACCATTCATCCGGCGGTTCGAAGCCCGAAGGCGAGGAACTGCTGAAATCCCGGTTCGTCTATCAAGACGACGAGGAGCTTGACAAAGGGTTCGACTGGGTTCAGGTCAAGCGCGTCGGCAAATATATGAAGCCGTATGCGAAGCAGATGGCGCCCGTCATCCTGATTATGATGGCCGTCGGCGCTCTGACGAAGCTGCTGAATCCGCTTCTGATCGCCTTTGCGATCGACAACGCGCTGAAGCAGAAGGACGGCAAGTTGCTCGCACTCTGCGTAGGCGCCATGTTCGTGCTGTATATCATTCAATGGCTCGCGAACAACTACCGGATCCGGTATACGAACGAGATTGGCCAGAGGATCATCTACGATTTGCGCCACGATTTGTTCAGCCATATTCAGCGGCTGTCGTTCCGGTTTTTCGACAAACGTCCGGCCGGCTCGATTCTCGTTCGCGTGACGAACTATGTTAACTCGCTTCAAGACTTGCTGACGAATGGCGCGGTCAACCTGATGATCGACTGTGTGCAGCTGATCGGCATCATCTTCATCCTATTATTTTACAATGTCAAGCTGGGCGCTGCGATTATTGTCACGGTTCCGATCATGTTCCTGATTTCGACTCGGCTGCGCGTGAAAATTCGCCGCGCCTGGCAGGTCGTCCAGACGAAGACGTCGCGCATTAACGCGCATCTGAACGAATGCATCCAGGGCATCAAGGTGACGCAGGCGTTCACGCAGGAAAAGCAGAATATCGCTTATTTCGAGCAAATGAACCAGGATAACCATAAATCGTGGAACCGCGCATCGACCTTGAACCAGTCGTTTAACCCGATTATCGAGGTCACCGGGGCGGTCGGCTACTTTATTTTGTTCCTGCTTGGCGCTTATTTCATTCAAAGCGGGGAGATGACCGTCGGCTTGTTCGTAGCCTTCGCTTCTTACATCGGCAGCTTCTGGGAGCCGATCAACCGGCTCGGCCAAATGTATTCGCAGATGCTCATTGCGATGGCTTCGTCGGAGCGGATCTTCGAATATATCGACGAGCAGCCGAACGTGGCGGAGAAGCCTTCGGCCCGGCCGCTGCCGACGATTCGCGGAGATATCGACTTCAAGCAGGTGGAATTCGAATACGAGCCGGGACGGCATGCGCTTCAGCGAATCGATCTGAACGTGAAGGCCGGCCAATCGATCGCGCTTGTCGGCCATACCGGTTCGGGCAAAAGCACGATCATCAATCTGCTTTGCCGCTTTTACGATGTAACGGGAGGCAGCATTAGCATCGACGGTCACGATATCCGCGACGTGACGATTCAAAGCTTGCGTTCGCAGATCGGGATCGTGCTTCAGGACACATTCATTTTCTCCGGGACGATTCGCGACAACATCCGGTTCGGGCGGCTCGATGCGACCGACGAGGAGGTGGAGGCGGCGGCCAAGGCTGTCCGCGCTCACGAATTTATCGTGAATTTGCCGAACGGTTTCGATACCGAGGTGCAGGAGAGAGGGAACGTGTTGTCGATGGGGCAGCGCCAGCTGCTTTCGTTTGCCCGGGCGCTTCTGGCGGACCCGCGCATCCTCATTCTGGACGAGGCGACGGCCAGCATCGATACGGAGACGGAGCTGAAAATTCAAGAAGCGCTCAAGACGCTGATGGCGGGACGCACGTCCTTCATCATCGCTCACCGGTTGTCGACGATTCGTCATGCCGATCATATTCTCGTATTGGATCACGGACGAATTATGGAACAGGGCAATCACGAGGAGTTGATGCGTCACCAAGGCATTTATCATGGACTGATTCAAGCGCAGTACCGCTTTTTGAAAGAAACGGGTTAACAGATATTGGCCGGTGTGGTATGATTGTTAACGTGAACAATACCCACCGGAAGCGCATTGCCAGGCATCGTCTGCTTATGCGCTCTCCTTAAATCAAAGGAGCTGACATCGTTGTGAAAAACAAGTTTGCGGCACAATTGTATACGCTGCGTGACGAGCTGGAGAAAGATTTTCCGGGCGTGCTGCGGGAGCTGAAACGGATGGGCTGGAGCGGTGTGCAAATTTCCGGTTTGCGGGGCTATACCGCCGAAGAAATCGCATCCGTCCTCAAGGAGACGGGGCTTGGCACCGCCGGGATGCACGTTAGCTACGAAGCGCTGCAAAACGAGCTTGAAACGATCGTCGAGCAGGCCAAGCTGTTCGGTACGCGCGACCTGATCTGCCCGTTCATTGCCGCTGATCTGCGCGGCGAAGAAGGGTACCGGGCGGTACGCGCCAAGCTGAACGAAGTGGCGGCGAAGCTCGCTCCGCTCGGCTTCCGGCTCAGCTACCACAACCATGCGTTCGAGTTCGAGACGACCGTGAACGGGGTATCCGCGCTCGAATATTTGCTGGAGCCGTCCAAGGACAACGCCGTGCTGGCTGAAGTTGACGTATACTGGGTGAAAAAGGGCGGCCTCGATCCGGTGCCGTTTATCCGCCCTTATGCCGGCCGCATGCCGATCATTCACTTGAAGGACATGTCGAATGACGAACGTCAGACGTTTGCCGAAGTGGGTACGGGCGTCATCGACTTCATCCCGATTCTGCAGTGGGGCGAAGTGAGCGGCATCGAATGGTACGCGGTGGAGCAGGACGTTTGTCCGGGCAACCCGCTGGATAGTCTGCAAATCAGCTTAACCAATCTTCATCGCATGGCCGATCAACTGGCGTCCAAGTAAGCGGATCGTCATGTTATGACTGCCCTCGTCGTTTTTGCGCAAGCCGAAACGCCGGGGGTTTTTTGTTTTTTTGTCTACTCGTCGTACCTCCGACATATACATGGGGAAGTGAACTTGTTCGCTGCTACGAACATCGAAACGATCCGTTAAGGGAGGGAATGACGTTGAAAAAGCGCATTGTCACACCCGGCTTGCTGCTGGAGCTGGTGCAATGGGGAACGGCCTTTGCGGTCATCGTCGCCGTCTTGATCTCGGGCCGATGGTTCGCAAAAGCGCAGCCGGTCTATCGGTTTGACGTGTTTTTGGACGATCAGCATGTGGGGACGGTCAGCGACCCGGAAATTGTGAAGAAATGGAAGTTGTCCCGGTACGAAGAAGTAGAGCGGCAGTACGACAATGCGCGCGTCACGTCCAATCTAGAGCGGCTTCGGTTCGTTCGGTTCGAAGGAAACAAAGCGTTCCAAGGCGTATACGACAATGATGCGGTGATCGCCGCGCTGAACGATAAGCTAGTTTTTGCTTTTCTGGCAACGGAGATTCGGATTGACGGTACGGCGGTCGGCGTTGTGAAGGACGTCTTTACTGCCGCAGCCCTCCTGGATGAGGTGAAGGCGCCTTTCTTGAACGCGTCCAAGGAGAAGGGGGTTGCAATCTTGTCGGAAGCAGACGGCGGGTCCCGGCCGAAGGTGAAAGTGACCGCCGAGTTTACCCAGGACGTGCAGCTGCTCGAAACGGCCGTCGCCCCAGGTAAGGTCGAGCCGGTCGAAACGGTGCTGAACCGGCTTTTAAGCGGCGCCGACCAGCCTTTCGCGTATACGGTGCAGAAAGGGGATTGCCTCTCAATAATTGCACAGAAGTTTCAAGTATCTGCCGATGTAATCCGGGCAAACAACCCGCAGATCAAGAAGGATTTGATCCGCGTCGGACAGACGCTTCAGCTTTCGGTCAATCAGCCGCTTTTGTCGGTCAAAACGGTCGAGACGCGTACCGAGCAGGTCCGAATAGCGAGCGGCATTGTTTACGAAAAAGACAGCGAGCTGCAGGCGGGCGTCATTCAGATCGTGGCGAGCGGCAAGCCCGGCTGGAAGCAAGTGACCTACGAAGCCGTTCGCGTGAACGGCGAGCCAGCAAGCGAGTCGGTAGTCGACGAAACGATACTTGAATTGCCGGTACGGACGGTCGTGAAGCAAGGGACGAAAGTGATTCCAGGCGTAGGTACGGGGAAGTTCGCCCTGCCGGTGCTGCAGCCCAAAGTAACGAGCGAATTCGGGCTGCGCTGGGGGAAAAATCACAACGGTACGGATTTTGTCTCGGAGCAAAAGGCGATTATGGCTGCCGATCACGGCGAGGTGACATATGCCGGCTGGAAATCGGGCTACGGCAACTGCATCGTCATCGATCACCAGAACGGGTATGAGACGCTGTACGGGCATCTTAGCAAAGTCGTAGTCCGTGAAGGGGATGGCGTCAAGAAAGGCGAAAAAATCGGCGTGATGGGCAGCACAGGGAACTCGACCGGCGTCCATCTGCATTTCGAGATCATCAAGAACGGCCAACAGCAAAATCCGCTTAAATATTTGAGCGTCTGAACTCCAATTTGACGCTTTTCTTCGCGTGTCGATTACCCTCGGTTATCCCTCTTTCAATCCCCTCTTTTCCCCAAAGTTTGCAAATCGCGCGGCAAACCGCTACTCTAAAATGTATAGTTACTGAAGTGATCAGTCCTTGCAGATGAAGCTGCTGAAAACTGGGGGAGAACGCATGAGATCCACGCGATGGTTGTGGCGGACCGTCGGCTTTGCCGCGCTGTTATCGACGGTGCTGTGTGCTGTCGGATTTGCCTACGGCATCAATCAGATTATTTTTCCGAAGCCCGTTGCGCGCGACGCAACAGAGGCTCCGCAGCAGCCCGCTGCGAAACCGAAGACGGACAATTGGGAAGCGAAGGATCAGATCCGAATCGTGGCGCTAGGAGATTCGCTGAGCGCAGGCACCGGCGATTTGTCGGGCAAAGGGTATGTCGGCGACGTAAGGGACAAGCTGGAGAAGCAGCTGGGAAAGCCGGTGTTCGTCTACAACAATTTTGCGATTCCGGGTTATCGGACGGCCGATTTGCTTAAGGATTGGGACAAGAAAGCCGACATCGCCAAGTCGCTTGCCGAGGCGGATCTGGTGCTGCTGACGATCGGGGGCAACGATTTGTTCCAGGGCGGAGCGGGTATCTTCGGACCGGGCGACGGCGCCGAAGCGCCGAAAAGCACCCCGGGCTCGCCGGATCAGGAGGCCGGAGCGGGCTTTAACCCGAAAGCGGCGGCGGAGCGCATCCCGGATGCATTAAAGAGCCTTGAGCAAATTTTCGACCGGGTTAGCAAGGCGAGCCCGCATGCGCGAATTTTTTACGTCGGCCTGTACCATCCGTTCCTCGATCTGGACCCCCAACGCGAAGGGGCTCCGCTCATCCAGCAGTGGAACGCGGCGGCGTTCGATTTGGCGAACCGGTACCCGAACATCACGCTGGTGCCGACGTACGATTTGTTCGAGCTGAATTTGAACAAGTATTTGTATACGGATCATTTTCATCCGAACCAGGACGGCTACGACCGGATCGCGGACCGGATCGCGGATCGGATCGTCGACATTTTAAAATAGCGGGGAGGACGGAAGCGCATGGCTCAGGCCGGAGAACAGCATCGGAAAGGCAGAGACGCGGACATTGTTCTGGCGGTCGATAACGTAAAAAAGACGATCGGCAAACGGCTGATCATCAAAGGCATTTCGTTCGACGTGCGCGCCGGGGAGATCTTCGGCTTTCTCGGACCGAACGGCTCGGGAAAAACGACGACGATCCGAATGCTGGTAGACTTGATCAAGCCGACGGAAGGCTCGATCCGCATCTGCGGCTACGACGTGAATAAGGAGCATAACGAAGCGCTGCAGTACGTCGGCTGTATCGTGGAAAATCCGGAGCTGTATTCGTACCTCAGCGGTTGGGAAAACCTGGAGCATTTTGCCCGCATGCTGCCGGGCGTGGGGGAGAAGCGTATCCGCGAAGTGGTGGACATCGTCGGCATGGATGCGCGCATTCACGATAAAGTTAAAACGTACTCGCTGGGCATGCGGCAGCGTCTCGGTATCGCCCAAGCGCTTCTGAACGATCCAAAGCTGCTTATTTTGGACGAGCCGACCAACGGACTCGATCCGCAAGGGATCAAGGAGCTGCGGGAATTTATCCGCCAGCTGGCCGAGAGCGGGCTCAGCTTGTTCATTTCCAGCCATCTGCTCAGCGAAATTCAGCAAATGTGCGACCGCGTCGCCATAATAAGCCACGGCGAGGTCATTACGGTCGGCGAGGTATCGTCGCTTGTGGACGAATCCGTCAGCACGGTCGTTTGGAGCGTACTTCCGGCGGAGACGGCGCTAAAGGTTCTGCAATCGCATCCCGAGGTGCAGTCGGTCTCGTTCGCGGATGAGGCCGGGACGGAGATAGGGGTGCCGCGGCTGGTTGCTCTGCAAAATCCGGAGGCGATTCCGGAGCTGTCGAGGCAGCTTATGGAAGCGAGCGTTGCGCTCCACGGCATCGAAATCAAGCTTCCGACTCTGGAAGATTTATTCCTGAAGCTGACGGAGGGTGAGCGCATTGGTTAGTTTGTATCCGCTGGTCAAGAACGAGTGCATCAAAATGATCAAAAAAAAGCGGCTGCTCGTCGTGCTGCTTATTTTGGCCGCGATCATCCCGATGTTCACCTATGCGCAGATGAAAGTGGCGGAGAGCAACCGGAAGCAGTTCGGGACGACCGACTGGCGGGTCGAGCAGCGGCAGAAGATTGTGGACTATACCCGCAGTCTCAGCAGCGGACGCGTGCCTGAGGAATGGAAGCAGTGGCGCCGCGTTGAAGTGAAGCTGGCCCAGTACTATCTGGATAAAGATGTGAATCCGGCCGAGCCGAACGGGGTAACCTTTACTAGAGAGTTTGTGAAAAATGCCGTAAATTTGTTCATTCCTCTCATGGTTATGGTCGTTGCTGCCGATATGGTATCCGGGGAGCATACGACAGGGACGATCAAGCTGCTGCTGACGCGTCCGGTGCAGCGCTGGAAAGTCCTCTTGAGCAAGCTGCTGAGCCTGATCTTGTTCACTTCGTTTATCGTGATTGCGACAGCCATTTTATGCTATCTTATTTCCGGCGTCGTATTCGGCTACGGAGGCTGGGACATGCCAGTGTTCTTCGGGTTTCAGGTGAAGGGGACCGAGGTCGACTTTTCGTTCGTCCGGCCGGTGGACAACTGGCTGTACCTGATCATGGAATTGGGGCTGGTCTGGTATGCGGCGCTCATCGTCGCGGTAATGACACTGATGATCTCGGTGCTCGTGCGCAGCACGGCGGCGGGCATGGGCATCATGCTGGCGCTGCTCATCTCGGGCACGATCTTGACGAATATGGTCTCTTCTTGGGAGGCGGCCAAATATTTGTTCATGGTCAACTTGAACTTGACAACGTATCTCAGCGGGACGCTTCCGCCCATCAAAGGCATGGATTTGCCGTTCTCCTTGGCGGTGTTGACCGTATGGGGAATCGCGTCGGTGATCGTCTCGTTTGCGGTATTCACGAAAAAAGATGTATTGAACTAATCCGTTCAAATGTTATAATGTTGCGGAGACATAGGTGTTTTTAGGGAGGCTGCGATGGCGGATCAACTCGATTTGTTTGGAAAAACGACAGCAGCGCCGGCGGACTACGGTGCAGACGATATCCAGGTGCTCGAAGGACTGGTAGCGGTACGCAAGCGGCCGGGGATGTATATCGGCAGTACCAGCACGTCCGGGCTTCACCATCTGATATGGGAAATCGTCGATAACGCCGTAGATGAGCATCTGGCCAAGCATTGTACACAGATCGACGTGACGATTCATAAGGATCAGTCCGTGACGGTGTGCGACAACGGCCGCGGCATTCCGACCGGCATGCACAAAACGGGGATTCCCACACCGCAGGTGGTGTTTACGATGCTTCATGCCGGCGGCAAGTTCGGCGGCGGGGGATATAAAAAGTCCGGCGGTCTGCACGGCGTAGGCGCTTCCGTGACGAATGCGCTGTCCGAATGGCTTGAAGTGGAAATTTACCGCGAAGGCAAAACACACCGCCAGCGGTTTGAATATTGGGTCGACGAACAAGGCAAGGAGCATGTCGGAGAGCCTGTCACTGGTCTGGAAGTGATCGGTTCTACGCGCAAAAGTGGAACGAAGGTGACGTTCAAGCCCGACAAGCGCGTCTTTCAGGGCGGAACGACGATCAATTTCGATACGCTCTACGAGCGGCTGCAGGAAATCGCCTTTTTGAATTCGGGGTTGAAGGTTACGCTGACCGATCAGCGCGCGGATAAGCAGGAGGAGTTCCAATACGAAGGCGGCGCCAGCCAGTTCGTGCAGTTCCTGAACGAGGAAAAAACGGTGCTGCACGACGTCATTCACTTTGTAGCGGAAAAAGACGAAATCGAAGTCGAAGTGGCGATGCAGTATAACGACGGCTATACGGAGACGATCGTGTCCTTCGTCAACTCGATTCCGACGCGCGGCGGGGGGACGCACGAAACGGGCTTCAAAACCGCCTATACCCGCGTCATGAACGACTATGCGCGCAAGAACGGCATGCTCAAGGAAAAGGAGAAAAACCTGGATGGGCAGGACCTGCGCGAAGGCATGATGGCGGTCATCAACATCAAGATGGGCGAGGTCGAATTCGTCGGCCAGACGAAGGACCAGCTCGGCAGCGCTTCGGCGCGGAGCGCGGTCGATTCGGTCGTCTCCGATAAAATGGCGGTATTCCTCGAGGAAAATCCGCAGGTCGCGCAGATGATCATGAAGAAGGCGATCCAGTCGGCCAAAGCGCGCGAGGCGGCGAGAAAGGCGCGGGAAGAGGTGCGCAGCGGCAAGAAGGGCAAGAGCGAAAGCTCGAACCTTGGCGGCAAGCTGACGCCGGCGCAATCGAAGGACTATACCCGCAACGAGCTGTTCATCGTCGAAGGCGATTCCGCCGGCGGGTCGGCGAAGCAGGGGCGCGATTCGAAGCATCAGGCGATTTTGCCGCTCAAGGGCAAGCCGATGAACCCGGAGAAGGCCAAGCTGCTCGATATTATGAAAAACGACGAATACAAGGCGATCATTGCCGCCATCGGCGCAGGGGTCGGCCCGGAATTCGACGAGTCGGAAAGCAATTATGCGAAAATTATCATTATGACGGATGCCGATACCGACGGTGCGCATATTCAGGTGCTGCTTCTGACATTCTTCTACCGGTACATGAAGCCGCTCATCGACGCGGGTAAGGTGTATATCGCCCAGCCGCCGCTGTTCAAGGTGACGAAAAAAGCGGGCAAAAACAGCACGATCCGTTACGCTTGGACCGACGAGCAGCTGCACGCGCTAACCAAAGAGCTCGGCAAAAACATCGAGCTGCAGCGTTACAAAGGACTCGGTGAGATGAACCCCGACCAGCTCTGGGAAACGACAATGGACCCGGCGACGCGCACGCTGCTGCAGGTGCAGATCGAAGATGCGGCCAAAGCCGAGCGGCGCGTATCTACGCTGATGGGGGATAAAGTCGATCCGCGGAAGCGCTGGATCATCGAGAACGTGGACTTCACGGAATTTGAAGAATAAACGGGGGGCCTTTTGTGAGTATCTCGGAAAATTTTTTGCCGGCCTTTCTGGAAGAGGTTGTAGGCGACCGGTTCGGCCGGTATTCCAAATATATCATTCAAGACCGCGCGATCCCGGACGTGCGGGACGGCTTAAAGCCGGTGCAGCGGCGTATTCTGTACGCCATGTACGATTCCGGGAACACGCCGGATAAGCCGTACCGCAAATCGGCGAAGACGGTCGGGGATGTAATGGGTAATTACCATCCGCACGGCGACGCTTCGATTTATGAAGGCATGGTGCGGATGGCGCAGCCTTGGAAAATGAGCCATGTCCTGGTTGACGGCCATGGTAACTGGGGCTCGATGGACGACGACCCGCCGGCTGCGATGCGGTATACCGAAGCGCGGTTATCCGAAATCGCCATGGAGCTGCTGCGGGACATCGAGAAGCGGACGGTCCAGTTCAAGGATAACTTCGACAATACGACGAAGGAGCCGGTCGTGCTGCCTTCGCGATTTCCGAATTTGCTCGTTAACGGCGTTAGCGGGATCTCGTCCGGGTTTGCGACGGAAATTCCGCCGCACAGCCTGCGCGAGGTGATCAATGCCTGCATTGCGTTGATCGATAAGCCGGACAGCACGCTGGAGGAATTGATGGGCACTATCAAAGGCCCGGATTTTCCGACCGGCGGCATTATTATGGGCTCGGAAGGGATACGCGACGCGTATCGAACCGGCCGGGGCCGCATCTATGTGCGGGCGCGCACGGCGATCGAGGACCTGCGCGGCGGACGCCAGCAGATCGTCATAACCGAAATTCCTTACCAAGTTGTGAAATCCCGCCTGGTAACGACGATGGAGAATATCCGTCTGGAGAAAAAACTCGAAGGCATAGCGGAGGTTCGCGACGAAAGCGGCCGCGAGGGTCTTCGTATTGTCGTCGAGCTGAAAAAGGATGCGGATGCGCAGGGGATTTTGGCGTATTTGTTTAAGAAAACCGACCTGCAGGTAGCCTATAATTTCAACATGGTCGCCATCGTCAACAAGACGCCGAAGCAGCTCGGGCTGCGCGATATGCTGGAGGCCTACATCGACCACCAGAAAGAAGTGGTTACCCACCGCTCGCGATTCGAGCTGGAGAAGGCGGAAGACCGCGCCCATGTGCTCGAAGGGCTGGTTAAGGCGCTCAACATCCTGGACGAGGTTATCGCCGCGATTAAAGCGTCGAAAAACCGTCAGGACGCCCAGAACAACCTCGTCGCCAAATTCGGCTTTACCGAACGGCAAGCCGATGCGATTTTGACCTTGCAGCTGTATCGTTTGACGAATCTGGAGATTCATTCTTTGGAAAAAGAATGGAAGGATGTTCAGAAAACGATCGCGTACCTGAAAGGGATTCTTGGCAGCGAGAAGAAGCTTTTGGCTGTCATTAAGGATGAAATGTCGCAAATCCGCGACAAGTACGGCATCGATCGCCGATCGGACATCCAGGACGAAGTGGAAGAGCTTAAAGTCAATCTGGAAGTCATGGTGACGGCCGAAGACGTCTTCGTTACGCTTTCCAGTGAAGGCTATATCAAGCGTACGGGCAAGCTGTCCTTTATCCGTTCCGGTGGCGAGATTGACAAGACGGGTCTGAAGGAAGGCGACTATCTTCGCTATCTGCTCGACGTCAATACGCTGGAGAGCCTGCTGATTTTCACGCAGAAGGGGCAATACTTCCTGCTGCCGGTGCATCAAATTCCGGAGTACAAATGGAAGGAGAACGGCACCGCCATCGTCAACGTCATCCCGATTTCCAAGGACGACCGCATTATTCACGTGCTGCCGGTCAAGGATTTCGAGGAGCCGGGCAAGTCGCTCGTGTTCGTGACGCGCAAAGGGCAGGTCAAACGGACCGAGCTGAAGGAATATTTTACGAACCGTTCGACCGGGATCGTCGCTTGCAAAGTGGGCGATCAGGACGCGGTGATCAATGTCTTGCTTAGCACGGGCTCAAAGGAGCTGCTGCTGGTGACGAAGCAGGGGATGGCCATCCGCTTCAAGGAGGACGAAGTGAATCCGATGGGACGCGCCGCTGCCGGGGTTCGCGGCATTCAGCTTAAGGATGACGATGAGGTCGTAGCCGCCGATTGGATCGACGGGGACGAAGGCGAAGTCGTCGTCATGACGGAGCTCGGGTATGCGAAGCGTTCGCTCGTTGCGGATTATCCGATTCAAGGACGCGGGGGCAAAGGGATTATTACGTTCGAATTCAAGGAGGGCAAGCGGGTAAAGCCGAACGGATCGGAGCTGAAGGGCGCTTTTGTTGTTAAAGAGCCGTTCGACCTGACCGCCATCCTTAGTACAGGCGGAAGAGTGACGTTCTCGACCGAGCAGACGCCGATCGATGACCGCAAATCTACAGGGAAATACGTCGTACCGGCCAATAAGAACGAAACGGTAACGGATATTTTGAAAATCACTTAATCATAGCTGGTGTATTGCGGCTCGAGCTTTTCGAGCAGCTCCAGCATCAATTGCAGAACGGCCCATACCGGCATCGAATCGTCCAGCTTTTCGAGCCAGTTTGGGTCGTTTATGATTCCTTTGGTCAATGCGTTTTCTCCGATTTTGCGCTTCCAGTCTTCCATTCTTCCACTCCTTGTCTTCCATGGATTGACAAGCTCCGCGTATAGGCGAATGTCCCATGTGCAGTATATGTTGAACTCCGTCAAAAGGTACCTGATTTTATCGTTTTATGTCCTAAAATATTCATGGGGTTAACCTTTAAAAAGACGGAGGTCAATGCTATAATTAGGGAAAAGATTGGTTTTTCGGGAGTGATGATTGTGATAACTCAGGAATTTGCCAAGCTGTGGTGGAAATTGTCCAAAGATTTGCGCACGCATATGGAAACGGAGCTTGCTCCGACGCTGACGGAAGGACAGCTTACGGTGCTCGAAAGGCTGTTGGCTTCCGAGCAAGACCGGATGAAGCCTTCGGATTTCATCGAGTATTTGGCGACGACGCCCGCGGCGATTACGACGCTGCTTGACCGGATGGAAAAGAGCGGGTTAATTGCAAGAGAGCGGGACGAGAAGGACCGCCGTATCGTGTGGGTATTGGTAACGGAGAAGGGGCGCTTCGAATGCGAACGCGGCGTGCAAATCCGCGAACGTTTTTTGCAGCAATATTTGAGCCGAATTTCCTCGCACAATCAGCAATTGCTCGTATACTTGCTGGGCAAGGTTGCCAATGCTTAGCGTTTTCGTAAAGTAAAATACGAAAATATGTTCTCATTTGTCATGGCGTATGGTATAATGTGGATGCAATAGGCAAAGGCACTCAAGGACGGTTGGCACACCCCTGCCATTCATGGGTTCGCATCGGCGAATCCGGAAGGAGGTGATGCCATGGAAGTAAAGGATGCCGTAACGTTGATGTTCATGTTCGGCATGTTTATTCTCGCTTTACTTTCCTACTTAAAAAAGAAGTAGACCTCCCTTGAGCCTTGGAACCCGAGAGGTCTACCGCTTGGTTATTCCTTGCGCCGATCGCCTTGAGGGCAATCTATTGTAGCGAGGTCGCGGATGCTGGAACATTCGCGGCCTTTCTGGTTTGCAGGCAATAACTTTTTTTGTAAATCCATCATACCATATCCCCGCTTGCTTTGAAAAGACGTTCGGCGATTTTGTACAACCTTGTCGGATGACGGCGCATGGTCTTTTTCCAATTTCGTCACATATGCGCCGAACGCCGCTCATAGACTTATATACTGGGGCGAAGAACGTCGACGGATTCGATTCGGAAGCAGAGGAGTGTGTTCCATGGATAGACGACCTTTGGAACATTGCGGCTTTGTGCATGTGCCGCAGCCGATAAGGGAGGATGGCGCAGGCGCGGACGATCCCGGGCCGAGGGATGTGCTGCGGGACCTGGAGAATCCGAACATGCTGGTTCCTCCGGTAACTGACGCCGGCACGGTCCCGAATCTGAAGTTTTCCTTCTCCGATACCCATATGCGGCTCGAGCCTGGCGGATGGTCCCGGGAAGTTACGGTAAGAGAGCTGCCCATCTCAACCACGATCGCAGGGGTCAACATGCGGTTGACACCGGGGGGCGTGCGCGAGCTGCATTGGCACAAAGAGGCGGAGTGGGCGTTCGTCATGATCGGCAGGGCGCGGATCACTGCGGTCGATCAGAACGGCCGCAATTTTATTGCCGATGTAGGCGTCGGAGACCTGTGGTACTTTCCTCCCGGCATTCCGCATTCCATTCAAGGGCTGGAAGAAGGCTGCGAGTTTCTGCTCGTGTTCGACAACGGCAACTTCTCCGAGAACGATACGTTCTCCATCTCCGATTGGCTGGCGCATACGCCCAAGGACGTGCTGGCGGCAAATTTCGGCGTGCCCGAAAGCGCCTTTGCGCATATTCCGAAGCGGCAGCGCTACATGTTCCAGGCCCCGGTGCCGGGTCCGATTCCAACACAGCAGGTTCCCGATCCGTACGGCAACGTCCCGCAGAGCTTCACCTACAGGCTGCTAGCGCAGGAGCCGATTCGGACGCCGGGCGGAACGGCGCGGATCGTGGATTCCAGCAATTTTCCCGTCTCTGTGACTATTGCCGCCGCGCTGGTGGAGATTGAACCGGGAGGCATGCGGGAGCTGCACTGGCACCCGAACAGTGATGAATGGCAGTACTACCTGACGGGTCAGGGCCGGATGACCGCATTCGCAGCGAACGGTACAGCCCGCACATTCGACTACAGAGCCGGCGACGTAGGCTATGTGCCCGCCGCTTTCGGCCACTATATTCAGAATACCGGCAGCGAAACCCTGTGGTTTCTGGAAATGTTCAAGAGTTCGCGCTTCGCCGACGTGTCGCTCAATCAATGGATGGCGCTGACTCCGAGCGAGCTGATTCAGGATACCTTGTTCGTCGGTCCGGAGCTGCTGGAAGCGCTGCGAAAGGAGAAGTGGCCGGTTGTCAAATACCCCAGGTCTTAAGCGTTCGGGTTCGGCTGTATGGCGCCCCAGAGATTTCCGCTCGGGTCGTAAAACTTCAGTACCCAGCCGAACCCTTCGTCCTTGTAAAAAGCGATTCGCGCGCCTATCCCCTTAAGCCTGTCGTGAAGAGCATGAATATCCGACGTGCGATACAGCAGCACCGGCATCGTTTCTCCACCGACTGTGAAATTGGCGTGCGTTTCCTCACGGGTTTCCCACAGCATCAGCATAGGACCGGAAGACAAGGTCAAGAAGGCGTGTCTTCCCGCTGTTTGGCCTTCCAAGCGGAATCCGAGATGAAGCGTGTACCATTGAACCGCTTCCTCCACGTTATGGACGGGGATTTGCATATGCTCTATACGTTCTAGCATCGGATAAAGAAGCCTCCTTAGGACGGGCGGTGCAACTAGAAGTCACCCGGTCTTCAAATTGGAATATCATGTAATTATGATAACAAACATTTGTTCTTAGGGGAATAAGCTTTCTCTATTTCAAGGAAGTAAAACCAATGTAGGAAAAAGCTCCCGGCCGGATGGGTCGGCAGATTCATTTTTTGCATGAAAAGAAGGAAATGCATTCCATCTATCGAAGTACTTGCTCCTGTATGTCATATCTTACATACTTACAAGCAGGAGGAACGCTATGACGAAGAAAAACACCATGATAACGATGGCGCTGCTGGCCGGTTTTGCGGCGGCGAGCGTCATCCCGGCAAACGCCGTGCCTCAAGCGTATGCGGCGAATTACGATAAGGCGCTCATTCAGGAGGTCAACGATCGGTACGAACGGCTGGAAGCGAAATACCGGGGGATGTACGACGAAGACAAAAAGAAATCGACCGATGCTTACAACGCTTTCTACGAGCAAATTCATGGCGAACAGCGCACGTTCGATAAGCTGATCGAAGAGGACCTCGACTACTTGACGACGCTGTTGGACAAGGATTATAAGAGTCTGGCCGAACAATACAGCGGCAGCAGCTATCGCGATGCCCTGAACGCGTACAAGCGGGAAATCAATCCGAATTACTCGTCCGGAGCGCTGTGGAAATATGCGACGGGCAATAACGAGAACTATTCGTCAAGCACGCATTGGAACTTCGCTACGCAAATCAATGAAAATTACAGCTCGTCGCTGATGTGGAAATATCATAACGAGAACAATCCGAACTATTCGGGAAGCACCATGTGGGGCTTTTCCAACGAAATGAACCCGAGCTACTCCGGCAGCAAGATGTGGGAGCTTCATAACGAGTCGAACGAGAATTACTCCGGCAGCACGATGAACAAGTACCGTCACGGCAGCTTGTCACGGGCGGATGCGGAGGAAAAAATCAATAAAATCTTGACCGATGGCGAAAAAGACCTGCAATCGATTCGGGATAAAGCCGTCGCTTCGTTGGAGAAAACGCAAAAGAATACGATTCAAGAGCTGACAGCTCTGCGCGATACGACGGTGAAGAAGGTGCTGCGCCAGCGCTCCGATTCCCTGGAGGAAATTATGGCGCTCCGTAAACGGCATTTCGGCGGGGGGCTGGAGATCAAGCCGCTCTACATCAGCTTCGATGCCATCAAAGTGATGATCGATGGGGAGCTTCAAACCTTCGAGCAGCCTCCGGTTAACAAGGACGGCAGCGTACTGGTGCCGATGCGTGCGATTTTCGAGCGGCTCGGCGCAGTGATTTCCTGGAACGAGACCGAACGTTCGGTGACGGCGACCAAAGGCGGCACGACGATCTACCTGCAAATCGGCAGCACGCAGCCGACGGTGAACGGGACACCGAAGCCGCTGGAAGTTCCGGCGCAGCTCGTCAATTCCAGCACGATGGTGCCGGTACGCTTCATCAGCGAGGCCCTTGGCAGCGAAGTGAGCTGGGACCAGGCGGCCCAGACGGTGTTTATCAAGACGAAATAAAGGCCATATATATCGAAAAAGTAAAACCTCCGACACCACCTGAATCGTGGTTTCGGAGGTTTTATCGCGTCTTTAGACCGCTCCTGCGGCTTTCAGGTCCCAGAGCAGCCAAGGAAAGGCTCCCGGCGGCTCCGACGTGAAGCGGAGCGCTTCTTGCGTCACCGGGTGCGTGAATTCGAGCAGGGTAGACCACAGCGCGATCTGCTGACCGGGTTTCGCCTGGGCACCACCGTACCGCTGATCGCCTACGAGCGGGCAGCCAATGGCCGCGAACTGGACGCGGATTTGGTGCGGCCGTCCGGTGTGCAGTTCTACCTGCACGAGCGACAAGCCGTCCCGGCCGGACAGGACGCGGTAATCGAGTACCGCCTCCTTGGCACCGGTCTTCGAGGCGGGAACGACGGATACCATATTGGTCTTGGTATCTTTCAGCAAATGATGCCGCAGCGTTCCTTGAGGCTCTTTGGGCCGCCCGTTCACGACGGCGGTGTACACCTTGCGGATCGTACGCGTACGGACCGCATCGGAGAGCCGGGAGGCCGCCTTGGAAGTTTTGGCGAATACCATGACGCCTCCTACCGGTCGATCGAGCCGATGAACCAAACCGAGGTACACGTTGCCCGGCTTCTTGTGCCGTTCCTTGAGATCGGCTTTGATCAGCGTCAGCAGATCGGGGTCGCGGGACGCGTCCTCCTGCGTCGGAACGTTCGGCGGCTTAACGACGACGATCACGTGATTGTCCTCGTAGAGCACCGGCACGTGCGGATGAGAGCCGCCCATACGCTAAGCCTCCCAGCGGCCGAGAATGCCGCACGGCAAAGTCAGCTTCGAGGCCGTAATCGGCAGGCCGATCTCGCCGCAAGTGATCGTTCCGCCATGGCTCCGGCCGAGAGACAAGGCAAGCGTGTTGTGAAGCACCGTGGCGGAAATACCCGTCGTATAGGAATTGATGAGGAAAAACAAAGGCTTGTCCGTCAAAATGCTCATGCACGTTTCCACAAACGGATACAGGTTCGTCTCCAGCTTCCACGTTTCGCCGTTTGGTCCGCGTCCGTAGGACGGCGGGTCCATAATAATCGCATCGTATTTGCTGCCGCGGCGCTGCTCGCGCTGGACGAATTTGAACACGTCGTCCGTAATGAAGCGCACAGGACGGTCCCCGAGACCGGACAGCTGCAGGTTCTCTTTCGCCCACTGCACGACGCCCTTGGATGCGTCGACATGGCATACCTCGGCGCCCGCCGAAGCGCACGCGACGGAAGCGCCGCCGGTATAAGCGAACAGATTCAGCACGCGGATCGGCCGGCCGGCGCTGCGGATTTTATCCATCATCCAGCTCCAGTTGACAGCTTGCTCCGGGAACAGGCCGGTGTGCTTGAAGCCGGTCGGTTTAATATGAAACGACAATCCGCGGTACGAGATCGTCCACCGCTCGGGAATGTCCTTGCGGTATTCCCAGCTGCCGCCGCCGCTGGAGCTCCGGTGGTAATGGGCATCGGCTGCGCGCCATACGCCCGTCTCCTTGGGCAGCGGCCAAATAATCTGCGGATCGGGACGCCGCAGCACGATACTGCCCCAGCGCTCCAGCTTCTCACCGCCTCCGGTGTCGATCAATTCGTAATCTTTCCAATCTTGTGCTGCAAACATAAGTAGCGACCATCCTTTAATTTGATTTCCAGTCTCAGCATTGCCCATTCGGCAGAGCCGTTATTCTTCAACATTTTACACGATTCCGGCAGACGAATCCATCGGCCGGACGCAAAAAACCGGAGACGCCCCGAAAGAGCGCTCCGGCTTGTTCATCATTGTGCGATTTTTTTCGTAAAATGTATTACTTTGCCTTAGGCAGGTCGAGCTTCTCGATCAATCCCGGCAGCTCTTGATCCATAAACGTTCGGTAAGCTTTGGTCATCGTGTCATTCTTAAGCTCGTCCTTCACTTCGTCGAACGATTGCGTGGAACGGGCTTCGACGCGCATGATATGGTAGCCGTACTCGGTCTCGATCGGATCACTGATCTTGTTCAGCTCCAGCTCGGTAGCCGCTTTCTTAAACGCCTCAGTCCAATCCGTTACCGGCTGGTTTTCGTACAACCCGCCCGTATCTTTGGAGCCCGGGTCATCGGTATACTGCTTGGCCAGTGCGGCGAAATCCTCGCCGTTTTTCAGCTTTGCGGCGATGTCGATCGCCAGCTTCTTGGCGTCATCCTTCGAGCGCTCTTTGCCGGCGGAATCCTCGAAGCCGATCAAAATATGCCGCACGGACGCTTTCACGTACTCGCCGGTTTTCGCTGCAATGGCGGCATCGTAGGTTTCTTTCAGCTTCGCGTCGGTCGCTTGGGCGGAGAGGGCCTCTCCGGCGGCGAGGTAGAGGCCGAGATAGTCGCGCACATCCTGCTCGCTCAATCCTTCCTTGGCCAGCAAGGAGGCAATGTCCTCGGTTTGGTGCAGTTCGATCAAAAATTTTTTTATTTCCCCGTATTCTTTGTCGACTTCAGCGGGGAGGGCGGCTTTCTGCTCCGCGGTAATCCGCCCTGCTAACAATTTGTAGGCGATCATATGCTTTAGGAACTGTTCGTCAACCTCTCCGGAACTATTCAGCAAGTGCAAGACCGAAGCGAACTTGTTGGCCTCGCCCCATGTCATCTGCCCGCCCTTGTAGGTTGCGACGACGGCGTTCGGATCGCCTTTCTTGCCGACCCAGATCGTCCCGCTGTTCTCGTCCCAGCTGACATCCTTGCCGAGCGCTTCGCTGACGAATCGGAGCGGCACGTAGGTCGTGCCGTTATAGATGAAACCTTGCCCCTGCTCGTCGGTCGGTTTTTTCTCTACACCGTCGAACATATATTTGAGCTGCTTAAAATATACCTCAATTTGAGTGCCGCTCGCATAGGCGACCGATCCCGTCAGCATAACGCCCAGCGATAAGCCCAGCGCCAAACCTTTCAGCTTGTCATTCATACATTAATCCATCCTCTCTCTTTGGGTGTGACTTACTACTTCCACAAAGGGAAGCAAAATCCTTTTTTTTCATCTTTTCGGAATGACGCCGTTTTTGCCAAATTCTGAATTCACGAAGAATTTGCACTTTTCAGACAGGAATTTATTCAAGCGCGTAGTATTTGTGTAAGTAGAGACAGAAACAATCATCGAAAAGGGGGATGAACGGAACGTGATGAGCTTGATCCCCGGTCCGGAGGACTTGTATCTGTTCCACGAAGGCAATTTATTCCGAAGCTACCGGATGCTTGGCGCCCACCTGGCCGAGTCGGAGGGGGAACGCGGCGTCCGCTTCGCCGTCTGGGCCCCTCACGCCCGCGAGGTCCGGGTGGTCGGCGACTTCAATTGCTGGGACGGCTCGGGTCATGCGATGCACAAGGTCAGCACCTGGGGCGTCTGGTCGTTGTTTGTGCCCGGCGTCCGGGAAGGAGAGTACTACAAATACGAAATCGTCACCTCTGCCGGAACGCTGCTGTATAAAGCCGATCCGTACGCGTTCTGGTCCGAGCTCAAGCCGGGAACGGCTTCGCGCATCTGCTCCCTGGACGGCTACGAATGGACCGACCAGGAATGGCAATCGCGCAAAGCGTCCCAATCCGTTTACCGCTCCCCGTTAAACATCTATGAAGTGCATCTTGGCACCTGGAAAAAAAAGCCCGACGGTGCCTACTATTCCTACCGCGAACTCGCAAGCGAACTGGTCGATTACGTGAAAGAGATGGGGTATACCCATATCGAGCTGCTTCCGCTTGCCGAACATCCTTACGACCGGTCCTGGGGCTATCAGGCAACCGGCTACTATTCGGTCACCAGCCGCTTCGGCACGCCGAAAGATTTCATGTATTTCGTCGACTGCTGCCACCGGGCGGGGATCGGCGTCATTATGGACTGGGTGCCGGGCCACTTCGTCAAAGACGAGCACGGTCTGCGGCAGTTCGACGGCCAGCCGCTTTATGAGCACACCGATCCCGCCTTAGCCGAGAAGCCCGAATGGGGCACGCTCGCCTTCGATTTTTCCAAGCCGGAAGTCGTCAGCTTCCTGATCTCGAATGCGCTGTTCTGGATGGATATGTACCATATTGACGGACTGCGCGTCGATGCGGTCGCGAGCCTCCTTTATCTGAATTTCGGGAAGCCGCGCGAGCAGTGGATCAAGAACGTCGACGGGGGAGACGAGAATCCCGACGCGATCGCTTTCCTGAAAAAGTTGAACCGCACGGTATTCGCTTGCCATCCCGATGCGCTGATGATGGCCGAAGATTCGACCGCCTGGCCGCTTGTGACGGCGCCGGTCGATGCCGGTGGCCTCGGGTTCAACTACAAGTGGAATATGGGCTGGATGAACGACATGCTGAAATACATGGAGACGGACCCGTATTTCCGCCCCGGAAGCCACGGTCTGTTGACGTTCAGCTTCATGTACGCCTTCTCCGAGAACTATGTGCTGCCGCTGTCGCACGATGAAGTGGTGCACGGCAAGAAATCGCTGCTCAATAAAATGCCCGGAGATTACTGGCGGAAGTTCGCGAATTTGCGGGTGCTTTTCGGCTATATGATGGGTCATCCGGGCAAAAAGCTGCTGTTCATGGGCGGCGAATTCGGACAGTTTGACGAGTGGAAGGACCTGGAGGATCTGGATTGGGAGATGCTCGGCTACGACAGCCACCGCAGCATGCACCGGTACGTCCGGGACCTGAACCAATTGTATCTGCGCGAGCCGGCGCTGTGGGAGCTGGACCATCAACCGGAAGGGTTCGCCTGGATCGACCCCCACGACCAGCGCCAGAGCGTGACGACGTTTATGCGCAGCTCCGGCAATCCGGAGGACGTGCTCGTGATCGTCTGCAACTTTACGCCCGTGTATCATGCGAAGTACCGGATCGGCGTACCGTTCGCCGGAGAGTACGTGGAGCTGTTCAACAGCGACGCAGGCGAATACGGCGGCTCCGGCAAGCTGAATGAGGGTATGCTGCGGACGGAAAGCATTCCGTGGCACGACCGGCAGGACAGCCTGCATATTTCACTGCCTCCGCTGGCGGCCGTCATCTTCAAACCCGTCAAAATCAAACGCAGGCGTATCAATGCGACAATGAGGAGGGGGAAAGCCGATGCGTAAAAAAGAATGTGTGGCGATGCTGCTGGCCGGCGGGGAAGGAAGGCGTCTGGGCGTCCTGACGAGCAAGCTGGCGAAGCCTGCGGTTCATTTTGGCGGCAAATACCGGATCATCGATTTTACCCTCAGCAACTGCACGAACTCAGGCATCGACACGGTCGGTGTCTTGACGCAGTACCAGCCGCTGGTGCTGAACACGTATATCGGAATCGGATCACCGTGGGATTTGGACCGCAAGAGCGGCGGCGTGACGGTGCTGCCCCCTTATATGGAGCAAAGCGGCGGCGATTGGTACAAGGGAACGGCGAACGCGATCTACCGCAACATTTCGTTCATCGAGCAGTACGACCCGGAGTACGTGCTGGTCATCTCCGGCGATCATATTTACAAGATGGATTACGACCGGATGCTCGATTTCCATAAAAGCAAAGCGGCCGACTGCACGATCGCCGTCATCGAAGTGAAGTGGGAGGAAGCGAGCCGCTTCGGCCTGATGAGTACGGATGACGAAGACCGGATTACCGAGTTCGCCGAGAAGCCGAAGGAGCCGAAGAGCAACCTGGCTTCGATGGGCATTTATATTTTCAATTGGCAGGCGCTCAAGGAATACTTGATCAAGGATGAGGCCAATCCCGAATCGAGCAAGGACTTCGGCAAAGACGTCATTCCGCTGATGCTGAGCGACGGGCGGCCGCTCTTTGCGTATCCGTTTGAAGGCTACTGGAAGGATGTCGGGACGATTCAGAGCTTGTGGGAAGCCAATATGGACCTGCTGGAGGATGAGCCCGAATTCAACCTGAACGATAGGGAATGGCGCATTTATTCGGTTAATCCGTGCCAGCCCGGGCAGTACGTGGCTCCGACGGCGCAGGTGCGGCGGTCGCTGATCAACGAAGGCTGCTGCGTGTTCGGCGAGGTCGATCATTCCGTGCTGTTCTACGGCGTGGAGGTCGGCGAGGGCAGCGTCATCCGGGACTCCGTCATTATGCCGAACGTGACGATCGGCAGCAACGTGAGCATCCATAAGGCGATTATCGGCGAAGGAACGATCGTGGAAGACGGGTGCGTCATCGGACAACCGGACGGGGACGGCGGCGGGGATATTGTGTTGATCGGCAGCAACGAGCGTATCGGCAGGATCACAAGTGCCTCTGGGAAAGGGTGAAGCCGCATGAAGCGAATGATGGGCGTAATCAATCTTGTCAACGAGCGGGACGATTTGGAGGAGCTGACCTATTCCCGTTGCGTCGCGTCGGTGCCGTTCGGCGCAAGGTACCGGCTGATCGATTTTGCATTGTCCAACATGGTGAACTCGGGCATTGAGAATGTCGCCGTATTCACACAGCATAAATACCGGTCCCTGATGGACCATCTCGGGTCTGGAAAAGAATGGGACCTGGACCGCAAGCGCGGCGGATTGTTCATCCTGCCCGCCGTCCTTCACGGGGACACCGGACTGGCGCGGGGCGACCTGTTCCAGTTCTACAGCCACCGCGATTACTTTTACCGCGGGCGGCAGGATTATGTGATCATCTCCCGCAGCCATATCGTTTGCAATATCGACTACAATGCCGTGCTGGATTACCATCTGGAGAAGGGCGCCGACATCACGGTCGTCTACAAAAAATCGGACAACGACGAATGCGCCTCCTTCCGCCGGATGGCCATCAAGGAAGACGGCCGAGTCACGCTGATCGAAGACCATTCGGGACGGCTGCGTACCGACAACATATCGATGGAAATGTACGTCATGAGCAAAGAGCTGCTGCTCGATATGGTCGAATCGTGCCTCGCCCAAGGCTACGATCATCTCGTTCGCGACGGGATTATGAAGAACGTCGACAAGCTGGGCGTTTACGGCTACCTGCACGAAGGCCATACTGGCATAGTGAACACGATCCAAAGCTACTACAAGCACAGTATGCAACTGCTCAACCCGAAAATATGGCGCGAGCTGTTCTTCCAGAAGAACCTGATCTACACCAAGGTCAAGGACGAACCGCCGGCCCGCTACGCCGAGAACGCCCATGCCCGCAACGCGCTGATCGCCAACGGCTGCATCATCGAAGGCAAGGTGGAGAACAGCATCCTGTTCCGCGGGGTCAAAATCCGCAAGGGGGCATACGTCAAAAACAGCATCATTCTGCAAAACTGCGAGATTGAAGAAAATGTCATTATCGAGAACGCGATCTTGGATAAAGACGTGTTTATCAGCCGCGGCCGCGTGCTGACCGGCGATAAGCAAGCGCCGTTTATCGCTTCGAAGACGAAGGTGATTTAATAGATACCGGTGAAAAACAAGCGGAGCGGGCGGAATCGTTCCGGAGACACGTCAGACCGGTGGACCGGCAATCGGAAGACCGGTCCGCTCGCGAAGCGGTTTGTTGATTCACCGGATTTTAAAAAGGAGGGAGAGGAAGCCATGAAAGTGTTATTTGCCGCGTCAGAAGCCGTACCTTTTGTCAAGACGGGAGGACTTGCCGATGTCATCGGCTCGCTGCCCAAGGAGCTGGCGAAGCAGGGGATCGACGTCCGGGTCATCCTGCCCAAGTACGAGGACATTCCGGCACGTTTCACGGAACAGATGGAAACCGTCGCTTCCTTTACTCTCCAGATGGGCTGGAGAAACTTATACTGCGGCATTCAGAGGCTGGAGCACGAGGGAATTACGTTTTATTTTGTCGATAACGAATATTATTTCCGGCGCAAGGGCTGCTATGGCTACGGTGACGATGCGGAACGATTCGCCTTCTACTGCCGCGCGGTGCTTGACGCTCTGCCGCATATCGGTTATATGCCGGACCTGCTTCACTGCCACGACTGGCAGGCGGGTATGATTCCGGTGCTGTACAAGGCGCATTTCAGCCATCAGCCGCTGTATTCCCATCTCAAAACGATCATTACGATTCATAACCTGAAGTACCAGGGCGTCTTCGGCAAAGAGCAGTTTCAGGACTTTTTTGCCCTAGGCGAAGAGCATCTGCACGGGTATGCGCTGGAAATGCACGGCGGGGCGAGCTTCCTGAAGGGCGGTCTGCTGTACTCGGATTATATTACGACCGTCAGCCCGACGTATGCGGAAGAAATCCAGACGCCCTATTACGGGGAGCATCTCGATGGGCTGCTGCGCAGCCAAAGCAGCCGACTGCAAGGCATACTGAACGGGATCGATTACGAGGAATTCGATCCGATGACGGACCCGCATCTGGAGGTCAACTATCGGGATTCTTATGCGAAAAAGCAGGCGAACAAGCTGAAGCTGCAGGAGCGCCTTGGCCTCCCGGCCGACAAGGACGTGCCGTTGATCGCGCTGGTGACGCGTCTGGTTGACCAGAAGGGGCTGGCGCTCATCGATCGGGTGATTGCCGAACTGATGGCGCTTGACGCGCAGTGGGTCGTGCTGGGCACCGGAGAGCCGCGGTTCGAAGAGCTGTTCCGCTGGGCCGCTGGTGCGTTTCCGGACAAGCTGTCGGCGCAAATTTTGTTCGACGAAGCGCTAGCCCGCCAAATTTATGCCGGGTCGAATCTGTTCTTGATGCCCTCGCTCTTCGAGCCGTGCGGGATCGGCCAGTTGATTGCGATGCGGTACCGCTCCGTCCCGGTCGTCCGCGAGACCGGCGGGCTGCGGGATACTGTGACGCCTTATAACGAAACAACCGGGGAAGGGACTGGCTTCAGCTTTACGAATTATAACGCCCATGACATGCTGTACACGATCGAACGCGCCGTCCGGTTATATAGGGAGCCGGAGGTATGGACGAACTTGATGAACAACATCAAGAAAAAAGACTTCAGCTGGCGCAGATCGGCCCAGCAATATGCCGACTTGTACCGTCAGCTGGCGGCGGCATCGGAAGTTGGGCAGTGAGCGAACCCGCATCTTCGTCCAAATGGAGCGAAGGCCGGGCAGCGCTATTCATGTGCGCGTATCCGGCCTTCTTTTTTTGCTCAGGCGCCGTCAGGCTCCTCATCATAGTACATGGTCTCCCGGTTAAAGGAGCGGTTGATCGCCAGAAAGGCGTGCAGCAGTTCGAACAGCTCGGCCTGGTTCAGCACCAGCGCCGGCTTGCCTTCCGACCCTGCCGTGTCCGAAACCTGGAACAGGATCGACTTGTACGTCGGATTCATCCGAATTTCGAACTGATCTTTTTTTAGCACGCTTTCCCACATCGTCTCATCCAACCCTTTCGCTTTCGATGGTCGCTCCACGAATGGAACGCTGTTTCCTACGATATGCGCCGTGCTGCAGATGTATTCCCCGCTAGATTCTCGGTCAAGGTTTTATTCCCGCCGCGCCTCCAAAAAAATAATTCTTGACGAAAACGAATAGACGAGTAAAATTTTTAGTATAGAATTATTCTAATCTGAATAGTATTTTCTACGACTATTTTTTTACTCTAAAAGTTGCACTAGGACAACAAATTTAGCCCGGGACATGAATGTTAGATGATGACATCATTTTTTGACAGGGGCATCTTGTTGCTGGAATATATACAGATTGAGGTGTAGACCATGAATGAAGAACTGGGAGTACAAACGAAAATCGAACAAAGCCCGAGAACCAAAAGAAAAGAGCGTACGGAGAACGGCAGCGGCTGGAGATTGGAAAGAACGCAGCATACGCTGCCAGAAGTATACCGTTCCATGAAAATCCCGAAGAGCGGCAGCTGGATCAAAAAGTTTCTGGCCTTTGCCGGACCCGGTTACTTGGTTGCCGTAGGGTATATGGACCCGGGGAACTGGGCTACGGATATTGCCGGAGGCTCCTTATTCGGCTACTCGCTGTTATCGGTGATTTTGATCTCGAATCTGATGGCGATCCTGCTGCAGGCACTGGCCGGGAAGCTCGGAATCGTCACCGGGCGGGATCTTGCACAAGCATGCCGCGACCACTATAGCAAGCCGGTCTCGATGATGCTGTGGGTGCTGTGCGAGCTGGCCATTGCGGCGTGCGATTTGGCCGAGGTCATCGGCTCCGCCATTGCGCTGCAGCTGCTGTTCGGCATTCCGCTGCTGTACGGGGTTATGATCACCGTGCTGGACGTGCTGCTGGTGCTGCTGCTGCAAAACAAAGGTTTCCGTTACATCGAAACGTTGGTCATCGTGCTGATCGCGACGATCGGCGCCTGCTTCGCGGTCGAAATCTTTTTGTCCAAGCCGGACATCGGCGGTATCGCCATGGGATTCGTTCCGACGACGCAGATCGTCACCAATCCGGCAATGCTGTACATTGCCATCGGTATTTTGGGCGCGACCGTGATGCCGCATAACCTGTACCTTCATTCGTCGATCGTGCAAACGCGGCAATTCGAGCAGACGACGGCCGGGAAGCGGCAGGCGATCAAATATGCCACTTGGGACTCGACGATCGCGTTGTTTTTTGCGCTATTCATCAATGCGGCGATTCTGATCTTGTCGGCTGCGACCTTTCACCGGGCGGGCTTAACCGAAGTGGCGGAAATCAACGACGCTTATCAACTGCTGACGCCGCTGCTGGGAACCGCGCTCGGAAGCATTTTATTCGGCGTAGCGCTTCTGGCTTCCGGACAAAACTCGACGTTAACCGGGACGCTGGCCGGACAGATCGTCATGGAAGGCTTCCTCAATTTCCGGATGCCTTCATGGCTGCGTCGCTTAATCACGCGGCTGATCGCGATCATCCCTGCCGTCATCGTCACGGCGATTGCCGGAGAGAGCGGAACGGCAAAGCTGCTCATTCTCAGCCAAGTTATCTTATCTTTCCAACTGTCGTTCGCCGTCATACCTCTCGTAAAGTTTACGAGCGACAAGAAAAAAATGGGGGAGTTCGTCAACGCTCCGTGGCTGACAGTCTTATCCTGGATTGTGGCGATCTTCATCGCCGTCTTGAACGTTTACCTGCTCTACGCAACGTTCGCGGACTGATCAGCATGGGAATAGGAACGGAAATTGGAATTGGATGCTCTACGTTACGCTCCGATTGGTTCTTTTATACCGGCGTATTTTCCTGTATAGTGGAATGAATAATGCAATTTTCGATGGCAGGAGCTGGAACAAAGAATGATCAAGATTGTTTCTCTCAATGTAGGCAAACCGCAGTCCGTTCCGTTTGAGAAAAAAGAAGTGTCCACGGGCATTTACAAGCATCCGGTCGAGGGTGAGGTCTTCCTGACTTCCTTGAATTTCGACGGGGACGGACAGGCGGATCTCGTGCATCACGGGGGCATTGACAAAGCGGTGTGCGTCTATCCTTACGAGCATTATGCTTATTGGGCCAAGCAGCTCGGAAGAGAGCTGCAATACGGCGCATTCGGGGAAAATTTGACGACGCAGGGCTTGCTGGAAGACGACGTCTGTATCGGGGATACGTTTCAGGTAGGCGGTGCCGTCTTGCAGGTCAGCCAGCCGAGGCAGCCTTGTTTCAAGCTGTCGGTCAAATACGGTGTACCCGAGCTGCCGCTCTTGGTGCAGAACACCGGCTATACCGGCTATTACTTCCGGGTGCTGCAGGAAGGAAATGTCGCCGCAGGGGACGAGCTAATCTTGCTGGAGCGTCATCAGCACGGCAGAACGGTGACGTTCGGCAACCGCATGATGCATCATGAGAAGAACAACGCAGAAGGAATGCGCGCCTTGCTGGCTGTTGATCAGCTGTCCGACAGCTGGCGCAAAACGTTCGAGAAACGGCTGGGCGGCATCGAAACCGATACGAAGGAACGTTTGACCGGTCAAGCCTAAGGAGCCGGGCCTGGCGGCTTCGGCTTTATGAAAAAAAGGACGTGTCTCCATGTGATAAAAGCATGGGGCACGTCCTTTTTCCGATTCAGACTACAGCCACGTAGTTTTTTCCGTGAACGGCGTTCGCTTCGTCGGTGCAGCTTCGCCTTCGGGGTAGCCGACGCAAAGCGTGGCTATGATTTTCTGCCCTTCCGTTGCGCCTACGAATCGGTGAAGCCTTTCGTCCCGGACCAAGCCGACGCCCCGGGTTCTCCAAACCATCCCAAGGCCAAGCTCTTCAGCCGCCAGCCACATGGAATGGATGGCGCAGGCAACGGCGTATTCGTTGTCCTCGGACGCTTCCGTATCGCCCGGCACGATATCCGACGCGACAATAATAAGAAGCGGCGTATTCCGGACCGCCGCCATGGAAGCTTCGATCAGCTCCGGCTTCGTAGGAAACCGCTCCTTCAGGAAAGCAAGCGCCAGCTCGGTGTAGCGTTCTTTAGCCTCGCCGCGCACCACATAGAAGTGCCACGGCTCTCGAAGCCGGTCGTTCGGTGCCGAAGTCGCGGCATCGAGCAGCTTTTCGATTTTTTCCGTTTCGACTTCACGGGCTTGAAAATTGCGCACGGCTCTACGGCGGCGCAGCGCTTCCGCAATCGTATGATTCATAAGTTCCGTTCCTCCAAACCGTCCGATAAATGATGAAATCAAGAATGATGATCATCGATTATTGTATGCTTTTTCCGGCATGTTTTCAATTGCAGCGACGGCTTTACCCTGTTGCCCAGGTTAAGGTCCGGTGCTACAATGAGAGGACCATAAGGTCCGTTAGGCAGTGAAAAAAGGTGGCTGGCAGCTTGAACATCTTCGGAAATTTGTACTTCGTGCTTTCGTTTATCAACATCATGTTTGCGTTTGCCGTCATCTTCCTGGAGCGACGAAATATCGGAGTCACTTGGGCGTGGCTGATGGTCCTGCTGTTTTTGCCGGGGATCGGATTCGTCGCCTATTTGCTGTTCGGGCAAAACCTCAGCAAGCGCAAAATTTATAAAGCGCAGGAAGCGCAGCTGCACAACATGGCGCTGCTGGTCGAGAAGCAGATTGAAGCGGTCGCCATGCGCCGGATTGAATACCATGATCCGGTCATGTCCGATTACCACGATATGATCTATATGAATTTGCAGAACGGCTATGCCTTCTTTACGCAGGATAACCGGATCGACATTTTTACGGAAGGCAACCGCAAATTCGACTCGCTCTTCGAGGCGATCGCCGGGGCGAAGCATCACATTCATCTGATGTATTACATCGTCAGGGACGACGGATTGGGCCGAAGGCTGATCGCCGCGCTCAGCGAAAAGGCGAAGGAAGGCGTGCAGGTCCGTTTTTTATACGACGATATCGGGTGCGCGGGACTATCCAAACATTTCTTCCGGCCGCTTCTGGCGGCGGGCGGACAAGCGTCCGCCTTTTTCCCATCCCGTATTCCGTATGTGAACATGCGGTTGAACTTCCGGAATCACCGGAAGCTGGCGATCATCGACGGAACGTGCGGTTACATCGGCGGGTTTAACGTCGGGGACGAGTATCTGGGGCTGGATTCGCGGTTCGGTCCGTGGCGGGATACGCATCTGCGAATCGAAGGCAGCTCCGTTCTTCAAATGCAGGCACAGTTCATTATGGATTGGAATCTGGCTTCGCGAATCAAGCTAAACCCGGTCGCGGAATATTTCCCGCTGCCGATTCATGAGGGGGATGCCGGCGTGCAAATTTTATCGAGCGGCCCCAACAACGACCGGGAGCAGATCAAGAACGCCTATATTAAAGTGATCAACTCCGCCAAGGAGTCCGTTTATTTGCAGACGCCGTATTTCATTCCTGACGAAAGTTTGCTGAATTCGTTAAAGATGGCCGCGTTATCCGGGGTAGACATCAAAATTATGCTTCCTGCCGTACCCGATCATAAAATCGTATATTGGGCGTCATTCTCGTATTTGGGAGATCTGCTCGATGTCGGCGTCAAGTGCTACTTGTATCACCGGGGCTTCATTCATGCCAAGACGATCGTAGCCGACGGGAAAGTCGGGTCCGTCGGAACGGCCAACATCGATATCCGCAGCTTCAAGCTCAATTTTGAAGTCAATGCTTTGATCTACGGGGGAAATACCGCGTCCAAGCTGAAAAAAATATTTGAGCACGATTTGAAGCACTGCACGGAATTGACGCTGGAGCGGTATTACAGCCGTCCGCGCTTTCACCGCGCGCGCGAGTCGGTCACCCGGCTGCTGTCGCCGATCTTGTAAGCCGAAGATGTAGCGAAGCATCTTTGTCATAAATGATCTTAGCCGATATCGGAATTTCTCGATGTCGGCTTTTTGTTGTGGTTTCCGCGGCAGCCTCCTAAATTTTAGAGGGTATAGGCGGTTCATTGGAAGAGAAAATTATCAGAGGAACAGGCAAAAATTAAACTCCGGAGGTGTTCATGTGGGTCGTCAGCTTGTTGTTATCACAAAATCCGACAGCGACTTCCTATTTAGAGAAGGACGGGTCTCTGCAGAAACTCCGCCTGCCTTTGATTTGTTGGAGGTGCTTTCGTCCGAAGGCGCGTCCCTTCAGCCGGTATTTGAATTAAGCGGGGTTCATGGAGATGCGGTTCCTTCCGAAATCGACCGCAGCCGCTCTGATCTGTCCAGATATTATAGGGTAATGGCCCCCGAAGAAAAATTGGAGCAGTTGGCCGAACGTCTTCGGAAGCAAAACTTTGTCGAGGCGGCTTTTATAAAGCCGGATGCGGAGCCTGCACAGATCAGCGTGGAAACGGAGAACGAACTGCCCGCCTCCCCGGATTTGACGCCGCGGCAAAATTATCTTCAACCCGCTCCCGGGGGAGTCGACGCCTTATTCGCGTGGACACGGCCCGGAGGGCGGGGAGCCGGCGTCAACATTATCGATATTGAAGGAGCCTGGCAGTTTACGCACGAAGATCTCGGACAAAATCAGGGCGGCGTTGCTGGAGGTGTGCCCAAACGGGACTTGCATTGGAGAAATCACGGAACAGCGGTAGTCGGGGTGATGAGCGGCGACCAAAACGCGTTTGGCGTCACGGGAATATGTCCGGATGCCAAGGTCCGGGCCATATCCATCTTTGATTCCCAAGGAAATGCGAATTCCTCCACTGCGATTGTGCAAGCGGCCAACATGCTTAATCCGGGCGATATTATTCTAATCGAGCTTCATCGGCCGGGCCCTCGCGCTACGGGGGGCGGGCAACAAGGCTTTATTCCGATCGAATGGTGGCCGGACGATTTCGAGGCGATTAAATTCGCAACCAACCGCGGAATTATTGTTGTGGAAGCCGGGGGGAACGGAGGAGAAAATCTGGACGATCCGATTTATAATACCCCTTCCGCCGGATTTCCTTCAACATGGACCAACCCGTTTAACCGGAACAATCGAGATTCTGGCGCGATCGTTATCGGAGCCGGAGCTCCGCCCGAAGGAACGCATGGCCGCAATCACGGCCCGGACCGGTCGCGTTTGGATTTTTCGAATTACGGGCAAATCATGGATGCTCAAGCGTGGGGCCGAGAAGTTACCTCGACGGGATACGGTGATTTGCAAAGCGGAACCGATGAGAATAAGTGGTATACCGATTTATTTAGCGGGACCTCCAGTGCTTCTCCGATCGTGGTTGGGGTTATTGCCTGCCTGCAAGGGATATTGCGTGCCGGCGGAAGAGCCCTTCTAAATCCGAAGCAGGCTAGAGAACTGCTCCGAAGCACCGGGTCTCCCCAGCAGGATGCGCCTTCCCGTCCGCGAACCCAGAGAATCGGGACCCGTCCCGATCTGCGGCAGTTGATTTCCAGAATATGAAGGTTAGGGATCAGGTGATAAGACGATGACATCGAACGGCAAAATTCAATACGAAATGAAGCTTTTTCTCGTCCCTAGAAAAGTTCTAAATGCTAATCGGGAACTTCAACCAGATAGCTTGGTTGGCATAGCCTTTTCAGAGCATAAACAATGGAAAATTCATTTCTTGGAAACGCCTGACAGGGAACTGTTGAATACCGGCTGGATACTCCGTAATCGCATTAAAAAAGCCGATAAGGCCGAATTAACGTTTAAAAAACGGTTTCCAATCCGGCAGGATGATTTAAATCTAACGCTGGCGGAAGTGAGGCGGGAAGGATTCGATCTCGAAGACCCCAATCTAAAGCTGGAAGTGGACTGGGGATATGCCGCTAAAACATTGAGCCTTTCTTATGGTGTTGACATCACACGGCCCGATGCTGCCAGTTTATCGTCGGATGAATGGAAAATGTTGTTTGTGAATGAAGCGCCTGACGCATTTCTTCATTGGCAACAAGGCTGGGGCAGAAAAACGATCGATAAGACGATTGCATTAGGCCCCATCGAAGCCAAGAAATATAAAGCCGAATGGGAAGGGACGGAAGTTGTAATCGAAGTGTGGTCGATCGGTGAAGAATCCGTCGTGGAGATTTCTTTGGATACGACGGATGAATCTATTGCCGCGTTACGCCACGACCAGTTAGCGGCGTTTTTGAAGACCAATGGCTTGCTGATCGAACAAGATTTTTCGAAAACCCGATGGGCCATCGACAAGCTTCTGCCAGTACCTGCTGCATTCTAGATCAAACCGGAGAAGAGGGTTTCTGGAAAAATGACAAACTTGGAAAACTCTACAAATGAAGAAACGGACAGTGGGTTGCTGAAAGCTATTCGTCAAGGCGGATATGTACTTTATTTTCGTCATGCGAAGCCGGAAGATAACTCGGCAGGATCGGATTCGGGGCTCAGTGAATTAGGGAAGCAACAAGCCAAACAATTGGAAGCTCTATTCAAAGAGCAGAACATAACCGTCCAACTTCCTGTATTGACAAGCTCCGCCAATCGCGCGCGGCAAACGGCAGAAATGGCGTTCGGCGTGCAGAACGTCAAAGTCGAGCCTGCGCTTTATCAGATAGGAGTACTTCAATCGGAGCATCCGAATGAAGCCGAACAGAGCGTGAAGACACGTTTGCTTCACATCTTGGAGTCAAGACCTGCCAATGGCTCGAATACGGTTCTAATCGGGCACCACTTTACGTTCGGAGATGCGTTTCCGGAGCTTCCGTATCTGGGCATGGTTATTTTGGAGCCGGCAGGGCAGGGGAAAGGATATCGATTCCTAAGCATGATCCGTCTGGAGCAATTCGCGAAATGGTCGGAAGAACATCGTCCGGAGCAAGTGCTGGTCTAAATACGAAATAACCAAACGGAGGAACACAGAATGCCAAACTTCAGCTTTATTCCGTATACGGTTGAATCGACATTGACTGCCGTAAATGAAATTCCGGAAGGCGTCAAAATGATCCAGGCGCCGGAAATTTGGGAGGAGAGCAGGAAAGGAACAGGCGTTGTCGTAGCTGTCATTGACAGTGGCTGCGATGTGAATCATCCCGATTTGAAAGACCGGATTATCGGCAAGCAAAATTTTGCCCAAGGCGAGGGCGGCGTGGACGATGTGACGGATTACAGCGGTCATGGCACGCATGTAGCCGGAACGATAGCCGCAACGGAAAACAATACCGGAGTACTGGGAGTGGCGCCTGGGGCAAAATTGCTCATTTTAAAAGTGATGAAACGTATTCTGAGGAACGGTCAAACCGTCTTTGGCGCAACGAATGAAAGCATTGCACAAGCTATTCGATACTGTGTGACATGGAGAGGCCCCAACAACGAACGGGTCAGGGTCATCAATATGTCCTTGGGCGGACCGGAACATGATCCTGAATTGCATAAAGCGGTCCAAGATGCGGTCCTAAGTGACATCCTGGTTGTTTGCGCGGCAGGGAACGAAGGAGATTTCAATCGCGGAGGCGATTGCAGCCCCGTTGGGGACGAATTTAGCTATCCGGGCGCGTATCCGGAAGTCGTGTCGGTAGGGGCCATTGGTTTGGACGGGAAATTCCCATGCTTTCCGAATACAAATCTGGAAGTAGATGTCGTGGCGCCGGGAGTTAATATTTTGTCCACGTATACTAATCCCCCATACGCCAAACTTAGCGGGACCTCGATGGCATCGCCGCATGTGGCCGGGGCCGCGGCTCTGCTAATCAATTGGTGCGAGCAAAAATTCGGAAGGCCTTTTTCTGAGCCGGAAATTTATGCGCAGTTGATTAAAAGAACCGATGCGCTTGGGAATGACCCGAAGCTTGAAGGGAATGGTTTACTTGTTTTGGCTGGTAGATGCTCAGCTTCTCCTGAACGTTCCGGCCCTATTGAAACACGTGAACCGGTTTTATCACGTTAGATCGGAGAAAATTGTTATAATCGTTGAATAAAATGAATTTTTATTCCATAATGAATAGCGAGGCCTGTCGGACGCTTTGACGTTGCGGCGGCGCAGCGCTATTTTTTTGTTTTCATACCGAAAACAGGGGTGAAAAAGGTGATTCAACCTGCTCCAACCGAATTCGAATACTACTTGAACGAGACCGATCAACCGTTTGCCGGATGGGATTTCTCGCGTCTGACCGATACGGGAAGAATGCGGGAGTTTCCGCTTCGCTGGAATTATTACGTTCACGTCCGGGAACGGCTGTCCGCTGTCCGGTCGCTGCTGGACATGGGCACGGGAGGAGGTGAGTTTCTCGCTTCGCTCGCGCCGCTTCCGGCGGATACCGTGGCGACCGAAGGCTACGAGCCGAATATCCCGGTTGCCGCAGAACGGCTGAAGCCGCTGGGCGTACCGGTCGTGCGGGTGAAAGACGACGAGCGTCTTGCATTGGAGGACGCCCGATTTGAGTTGGTCATCAACCGTCACGAATCGTTCGCTCCGCAGGAAGTCGCCCGCATCCTGAAGCCGGGCGGCACGTTTCTAACGCAGCAGGTAGGTGGGGACAACGATCGGGAAATCAACGATTGGCTCGGCGCACACCCGTTCGAGCTTGCCGATTGGCGCCTTGAAGCGGCGGCGGAGGGGCTGGAGCGTGCCGGACTGCGGATCACATCTCGCGACGAGGAACGCACGAAGACGAGGTTTTACGATATCGGAGCCATCATTTATTATTTGCGGGCGATCCCGTGGCAAATTCCGGATTTCTCTGTCCAAAAGTATGAAGGCGCCCTGAGAGAAATACATGCCCATGTCCGGAAGCGCGGCTATATCGATACGACGTGCAGCCGGTTTATTTTGACGGCCGTCAAGCCGTGAGTTGAGTGCTTGGATCGGGACAAATTTTTTTGTTCGATGCGGGATTCCCGTCATTGCCATGATTTGAATTCTATTATACTTGGAGGTCGTACGTCCCATGACAAACCGTTGGATAACGAACGTTCGGGTTGCGCTTGCCGATCAAGTGCTGCCGCTGGCTTCCGTGCTCGTAGAAAACGGGCGGATCGCCGCGGTGAAGGAAGGGGGGCATGAGGGGCCGAACGTCATCGACGGCCAAGGCGGGCTGCTGATTCCCGGGATGATCGACGTCCACATCCATGGAGCGGACGGCTTCGACATGATGGACGGTACGTCCGAAAGCATTGAAGCGGTGTCCCGCGCTTGCGTGCGGACCGGCTGCACTTCGTTTCTGGCGACTTCGGTCAGCTCGACGATCGAACAGCTTCTGGCGATGATCGAGCACGTGAGCCATGTGGCCGGGCACGAACCCGGAGCGCGGATTGCCGGAATCCACATGGAAGGGCCGTATCTGCATCCGAAGCGGAAAGGCATGCAGAATGAGCGCTACCTGCGGCATCCCGATCTCGCGGAAATGGAAGAGATCCTCCGGCGGACGGGCGATCTGATGAAAATGGTGACGTTGGCTCCCGAGCTTCCCGGCGGCAAAGAGCTTGTGGCGTATTTGGCTGCCAAAGGAATCATCGTTGCTCTGGCGCACTCCGATGCGACGTACGAGGAAGCGAAAGAGGCGTTCGCGCTGGGCGCCAGTCACATGACGCACTGCTTCAACGGGATGCGGCCGATTCATCATCGCGAACCCGGTCTCATCGTTGCGGCGCTTGAGGACGAGCGCGTCAGCTTGCAAGCGATTGTCGACGGCGTCCATCTGCATCCGGCTATCGTCCGGCTGATGCACCGGGTGAAAGGCCCGGAAGGCATGGTGCTCATTACCGATGCGCTGCAGGCGATGGGGCTTGGTGACGGCACGTACTTGTTCGGCGGCCATCAGGTGGAGGTGAAAGACGGCGTCGCCCGGCTGCAGGACGGCTCGCTTGCCTCCAGCACGGTCACGATGAACATGGCGCTCCGCCAGACGGTAGAGCTGGGCATCCCGCTGCATGAAGCCGTAGCGATGGCTTCGACGACACCGGCCCGCATTCTCGGCTTAACCGGCAAAGGGCGAATCGAGCCGGGCGCCGACGCCGATATCGTGCTGCTGGACGCGGACTATAACGTCCGCTGGACGATGATCGAAGGCGAAATTGTGTACGGCCAAGCGAAATAAACGAAAAAGGACAGACCGAGCGGAAGTTCACTCGGCTGTCCTTTTGTTGTTATGGGCGGTTTCTCCCGGCAGTATCCATTCGCTCGATTGCCGGAACATCGGCTCGAATGGCACCAAAATTTTGATCGGCAGCGGGTACGGATCGCGGATGCATTGCAGCATCGTTTTTGCGGCAATAACACCGATTTCGTACGTCGGAATATGAATCGTAGACAGCGGCGGAATTGTGTAGCGCGAAGGCTCGTTGTCGTCGAAGCCGACGATGGCGAACTCGCTCGGAATGCGGTAACCCTTCTCGGCAATCGCCCGCATCGCGGCCATCGCCATAATGTCGCTTGCGGCAAAAACCGCCGTCGGCAAATCCTCAACGTGCTCGTCCAAATAGCGCAGCATGAGCTTGTAAGCGTTGTTCGGCTCCCATCCGGCGTCGATGATCCGCTGCGCCCGGATCGGCAGCCCCGCCTGCTCCAAAGCCGCACGGTATCCCCTGTAGCGCTTCTCCTTCTCGAATTTGCCGGAGCGTCCGGTGCCTCCGATAAACAAAATGTCGCGGTGGCCTTGTTCGATCAGATGATGGACGGCCTGCCGCGCCGCTTCCACCCGGTCGTACGATATCGTTGGAATGTCGGGGTCCGACACGTCGATACCGACGACATTGCGCATGTGCTTTTTCAGATGGTTGTATAATTTGGCCTCGATGCCCTCGATGACGATCAAGCCCTCGACCTGGCTGTCTTGTACGGCATGCTTCAAAATTTCCGGCTTTTTCAGCTCTTCCTGCGTATAGGTGAAGGCGATTTTATAGCCGTGTCTGGCCAGTTCCTTCTCGATGCCGTCGCAAATGACCGAGAAGTAAGGATGATAGTGGCGGTTCTGAAGCGTCGACACGATACAGCCTATGCCACGCGTGGCTCTGCCGTCGTCGCCGGACGATTTGATCTGGTAGCCGAGCTCCCGGGCGACGTCCCATATTTTTTGTTTGGTTGCGGTATTCACGGTCCGGTTGGCGTCGTTGGCCAAGACGCGGGACACCGTGGAGACGGACACGCCGACGCGGTCCGCGATATCTTTCAGTGTTGGCATAACGTAACCCCGCTTCTTATCGGATAATGAGAAAATTTGCCGCAAATTCTACTTTTCATGTTACGCAAAACGACGCGTCAGGTCAACTGAAATGATCACTGCAAAACAAAATATATTTTTGCAATTATTGCCGCAAATAACTGAAAAATAATTGTTGACTTTGCGCAATGAAAGCGGTACATTTTGGATAGGCAATCGATTCCAATCTACGATGACGATCTACGAGAAAGGGGAACTCGAATGAAAGGTGCACAACGATTGACGAAGGCATCGCTTTTCGCCGCTCTGGGCGTATCCGTGGCACTGTCCGGGTGCTCGCAAGCGCCGTCGTCCGGTGCAGCTGGCGGCAGCGCAGGCGGGGGGAACGGCCAAAAGGTGAAGCTGGTGTTTTGGAGCCATCAGGCGGAGGCATTCAACGATAATTATAAGAAGCTAATTGACAGCTACATGAAAGCGCATCCAAATGTGGAAATCAGCTATCAAAGCTTCCCGTACGACGTCTATAACCAAAAGCTGAAAGCGTCGTTCTCCGCACAAAATCCGCCGGATATCGCCGAAGCGTTCGGCACGTGGGTGCCGGAATATTCCAAGAACGGCCTGTTGTCGGAGGTTCCGGGCGGTGAGGAAAGCGGAAAGGCATACTACGAGGCCCCGCTCGGCGGGTTTAAGTGGGACGGCAAGCTGTACGGGCTTCCGCTCGAATTCAATATCGAGAACGGCGGCATGCTGGCGCATCCCAAAATGTTTAGCGACAAAGGACTCGCTTATCCGCCGAAGACATGGACGGAGCTGGTCGACAGCGCCAAGGCTTTGACGGTGCGCGACGGCAACGGGATGAAGGTGAAAGGCTTCGATTTCATCTCGGGGGACAACATCACGTTTACGTTCCTGTCGATGATTTTGCAGCAGAACGGCAAGTATTGGGGCAGCGACGGCCATGTCAATTTCCAGACGCCGGAGGCGGTGAAGGCGATGACGGCGCTCAAGGATCTGGTTGTGCGGGATCAAGTGACCGATCTGACGGCCTTCGGGGGACAGCTCGATTCATCCGACTACTTCTTCAAGGGCGGGGCGGCGATGACCTACCGCGGACCGTGGACGATTGCCGCTGGTCTCGACAATTACAAGGCCAAAGATTTCGAATACGTGTCGGTGCCGTCCTTTACCGACAATCCGCCGTCCTTTGCGGCCGAGTCCGGGTGGGGACTGGTCGTTTCGAAGAAGAGCAAGGCGTCCAAGGAAGCGTGGGACTTCATTCAATTTCTCTCGTCGAAAGAAAATCTGAAGGCGTGGAACCTCGGCACTTTCACGGTACCGGCGAAGAAGGAGGTTGCGGAGGACCCGGAGTTCGTGAGCAAAAATCCGTTCATGAGGACATCCGTCGGCTTGCTGCCGCACGGGCAATGGATCGGTCTCATCTGGGACCGCGACCATTTCTTTAAGCAAATCAACGATCATTTTCAGCTCATGGTCAGCGGGAAGGAAACGGTGGAAAACGGATTGAAAGCGATCGAGAAGGCCGTCAACGATAGTCAAGATCAACACAAGTAAACCGGGAGTGTTAAGGGATGGAAAACAGCTCTAGTATACCCAGCAAGCCCGGCGGCAAAGCGCTCCGGAGCAGCGCAGCCGCCCAATACCGCAAGGAAAAACGGTTCGCGTTCGTATCCTTGACGCCGATTCTGCTGCTGTTCGGCCTGTTCGCCTTCGCTCCGATCGCCTGGAGCCTGATCTTATCGTTCTATAAATTCAGCCCGCTGGCGGACCAATCGCCTTTTGTCGGATTGGACAATTATGTCCGGCTGTTTCACGACGCCATCTTCTTGAAATCGCTATGGGTGACGTTCAAGTTCGTCGCGTTCACGGTCGTCGTCAACATTGTCATTACACTGCTGATTGCGCTTGGGATTCACCGGGTCCGGTCGCGGCGGCTGCGCAGCGTGTTCCGCACCGTCTTTTTCCTGCCTGCGATTGCGCCGCTGTCCGGGTCGGCCGTCGTCTGGGGGACGATGTTCAGCGATCAAGGCCTGTTCAATCTGGTGCTGAGCAAGCTGCACATCCCGCCGGTGCATTGGCTGAGCGATCCGAACTATGCGCTGCTGTCGGTTATTATGATGACGCTGTGGGCGGACATCGGCTACAATATCGTCCTGTTCATCGCCGGGCTCGATTCGATCCCCGACATGTACTACGAAGCGGCGACGCTCGACGGGGCGAGCCGATGGCACATGTTCCGGCATATCACGCTGCCGCTGCTGAGCCGCTCGACGCTGTTCGTGACGGTCACGACCGTCGTCTCGTATTTCCAGGCGTTCCCCCAATTCCAAGTCATGACCAAGGGGGAGCCGTTCAACGAAACGCGGGTGCTCGCGCTGAACATCTACGATCAGGCGTTCGGCAACTCGAATATGGGCTACGCTTCGGCGATGGCGGCGGTGTTTTTGCTTATTATTTTGCTGGTGACGCTGCTGCAGCTACGATGGGGACGATCCCAATGGGAGCATTGAGAGGAGGCTGCGGAACATGAAAACGAAAACGACCCTGTTCGACGGCGTGCTGATCGCGGTTTTAACCGTGGCCGCCTGCATTATGCTGCTTCCTTACGTGTGGATGGTGCTCTCATCGCTCAAAAGCAACATGGAGATCATCTCCGCGACGCCGACGCTGCTGCCCGAGCAGCCGAGCTTTGCCGGGTATGAGACGGTGTTCCGGGAGGCGCCGTTCTGGAGATGGCTGGCGAACAGCGCGGTCACTTCGGTTCTGGTTACGGCCGCGACGTTGTTCACGAGCGCGCTCGCCGGTTACATTTTCGCCAAGTACGAATTTCCGGGCAAAAAGGTACTGTTTGTTCTTGTGCTTGGGACGATGATGATTCCGTTCCAGGTCATTATGATCCCGACGTATCTGATCGTCTCCAAGCTGGGCCTGATCAACCATCTGGCGGCGGTCATCCTGCCCAATCTGGTCAGCTCGTACGGCGTCTTTCTGGCGAAGCAGTTTATCGAGGATATTCCGAAGGATCTGATGGAGGCGGCCCGGATCGACGGAGCGGGCGAGCTGAAGGTGATGTGGCGGATCATTACGCCGCTGATTATGCCGATGCTGTCGGCGCTTGGGATTTTTACGTTCATGGCGTCGTGGAACAATTATTTGTGGCCGCTGATTGTGCTCAACGATACGGACAACATGACGGTTCCGCTCGCGCTGGTCTTTTTCAACGGGGCGCATACGGTCAACTACAATGTGGTCATGTCCGCCGCCGTGCTGATTACGGTTCCGGTTATTATCGTGTTCCTGATTTTCCAGAAGCAGTTTATTAAGGGTCTGACAATGACGGGGATGAAGTGAGTTTTACATATGTAAACAAAAGGACGGGAGAAGAGAACTATGACAAAAATTGCGATTATCGGAGCAGGAAGCGCGTTTACCCGGGAGATTGTGATGGATATTTTCGGGATTTCCGGCATGGACGAGGGGATTATCGCCTTGGTCGATATCGATCCGGCCCGGCTCGCCATTGCGCGCGGATTGGTCGAGCGCATTGTTGAGATGACGGGTAAACGCTGGCAGGTGCTGGCGTCGACGGACCGCCGGGAGGTGCTGGTCGGCTCGAATTTTGTAATTAACCAGATCGAGGTCGTCGGATTGGAGACGGTCAAGTACGAATTCGAAATTCCGCTAAAATACGGCGTCAAGCAGTGCATCGGCGATACGCTGGGGCCCGGCGGCTTGTTCAAAACGCTGCGCACGCTGCCGAGCTGGATCGAGATCGTCCGGGATGTGGAGGAGCTGTGCCCGGATACGATCATTCTGAACTATACGAATCCGATGTCGGCGGTCACGCTGCTGACGTCGCGCATTACGGATATTCCGGTCGTCGGACTGTGCCATTCGATTCAAAATTCGTCGCGCCAGCTGGCGAAGTACGCTGGCGTTCCGTACGAGGAATTGAAGTGGAGAGCGGGCGGCATCAACCATATGTCCTGGTTCGTCGAATTGACGCATCAAGGGAAAGACTTGTATCCGGTGCTGCTCGACAAAATTCAGGACCCGGAGCTGCTGCGCAAAGACCCGGTCCGTTTCGACGCCATGAAGTACCTTGGCGCGTTCGTTTCCGAATCGAGCGGCCATTTCTCGGAATACATTCCGTATTACCGCAAAAGGCAGGATTTGATCGACCAGCATTGCAGCACGGGGTATAACGGAGCCACCGGCTTTTATGCGAACAACTGGCCGATTTGGCGGAAGACGAACGACGACGAAATTTTGCAGCAGCTGTCGGGCGAGCTTCCGCTCGAAATGAAGTCGAGCCATGAGTACGCCGCCGTCATCATCGAGGCGATGGTGAAGAACGAGCCGAAGGTCATTTACGGCAACGTCGTCAATCAAGGGCTAATCTCGAACCTGCCGCAGGATGGCGTCGTCGAGGTCGCCTGCATGGTGGACCGCAACGGCGTGAATCCGTGCCGCTTCGGCCGGCTGCCGGAGCATTTGGCCGCCTTGTGCCGCAGCAACATGGCGTTCTTTGAGCTGGCCGTATCGGCCGTACTGGAACGGGACAAAGACATGGCGCTGCACGCGCTGATGGTCGATCCGCTTACTTCCGCCGTCTGCTCGCTTGATGAGATCAAGGCGATGTTCGAGGAGCTGTACGAAGCGGAGCGCGCGTTCGTGCCGGAGCTGAAATAGAAAAAAGGGAGGAAGAAACCATGTCTGTCGTCGTGCTTGGCGAATTGAACGTAGATATCATTATTTCGGGGAACGATCTGATGCCCGAATGGAACCGGGAGAAGCTGATCGACTCGTTCGACATCGTGCTCGGCTCCTCCTCGGCCATTACGGCGTGCGCGCTGGCCGGACTCGGGCAGGACGTCCGGTTCGTCAGCGTCGTGGGCGATGACGATTTCGGCCGGTTCTGCATCCGCGAGCTGGAGCGAATGGGCGTCGATACGGCGCATGTGAAGCTCGATCCGGAGCTGAAAACCGGCGTGACCATGTCCTTCTCGACCCCGAGCGACCGGGGGCTGATGACGTATCCGGGCAGCATTCCGATGCTGCAGCCGCAGGATGTGCCGGATACGCTGCTGAAGCAGGCGGCTCACGTGCATTTTGGCTCGTATTTCCTGCAGGACGGCATGCGCGATCATTGGAAGCCGCTGTTCGAAACCGTGCGCAGCCAGGGAAGCAGCACGTCGTTCGACACGGGATGGGACGTGCGCCAGCAGTGGCACCGGGCTTCGATTCATGCGCTGCTCGGCGCTACGGATCTGTTTATCCCGAGCGAAGAGGAGCTGCTGCACATTTACGGTGCCGCGACGCTCGAAGCGGTGTGGGAGCTGCTGCCGCCGGACGCGCGGCTGGTGGCGGTCAAGCGCGGCGCGGCCGGCGCAGCGCTGTTTCAGCCGGACACGACGCCGATGTCCGTCAAAGCCTACGATATCGTCCCGGTCGATACGACGGGGGCGGGGGACGCCTTTAACGCCGGGCTGATCCACGCCTATCTGGGCGGCCAGCGGGGCGAAGCGCTTCTCCGCTACGCCTGCGCCTGCGGGGCGATCGCCACGCAGGGCGTCGGCGGAACGGGACGGCTGCCAACCGTGGAAGCGGTGGAGCGGTTGCAGACTTCCGTGGCGATCCGAAGCTGAGGCGCAGTTCATGAGACGCGGGCGGCCTGTCTTCGGGACATTTTTTACAAGGGGGCCGCCTGACGTTCAGCTAAAGGAGGTGGTGCGCACCGGGCGACAGAAGTGGTTTTAGGGGAAGTCTGCAATGCAGCAGGTAATAACTATGCCGAAATTCAACGTTAAAGGAGATGAACGTTTGTGATCCGAATTCGAAATCAGGCGCCTCGCGTCATTGCCGCCGCCGCCATCCTTTTCGGCATGCTGGCAGCAAGTGTGGGAACGCCCCAAGCGCAAGCGAATCCCGTGACGTACTATGTGTCGACGTCAGGCAGCGACAGCAATCCCGGCACGAGCAGCAGCGCCCCGTGGAAAACGCTCCAATATGCTGCCGATCATGCCGCCCCGGGGAGCACTGTCTATGTATTGGGCGGCGTGTACAACCAGAAGCTGAAGATTACAAAATCCGGATCGGCCGCCGCCGGCCCGATCACCTTCGAGAGCTCTCCGGCCCAAGCGGCGATTATCGACGGAACCGGCTTGTCCGTGTCCGGCAGCGAGGGTCTCGTGGACATTGCCGATGCCAGCTACGTCACGCTCAAAGGCTTCGAAATCCGCAACTACGCAACATCGGCCAAGGGCAAAATGCCGGTCGGCATCTTCGTCCACGGAGCGGGCAGCCATATCGAGCTTCGCAACAACAACGTTCACCACATTAAGAACACCGCGACGCTCGGTTCGGATTTGGCCGGCCGGGATGCGCACGGTATTGCCGTGTACGGCACGAAAGCACCGGCAGCGCTGGAGCGTGTCGTCATCGACGGTAATACGCTGAGCGATCTGGTGCTCGGTTCCAGCGAATCGTTGGTGGTGAACGGGAATGTCGATTCGTTCGAAATTACGAATAATCTCATTCACGACAACGACAATATCGGGATCGACGTCATCGGCTTTGAGGGAAAAGCGCCTAACCCGGCGTACGACCAAGCCCGGAATGGCCTGATTCGCGGCAATACCGTCTACAACATTACGTCCAACAACAACCCTTCCTACGGCAAAAAGCTTCCGAACGATTCGAACGCGGCGGGCGGTATCTATGTGGACGGCGGAAAAGACACCGTGATCGAGCAAAATTACAGCTACAACAACGACATCGGCATTGAAATCGCCAGCGAGCATCAAGGAAAATCGACCAGCGGCGTCACGATCCGTAACAACCTGGTGTACGGCAACCGGTATACAGGCATAGCCATGGGCGGATACGATACGAAGCGGGGATCGACGGTCAATTGTATCGTCGTCAACAATACGCTGTATAAGAACGATACGAAAAATCTCGGCGGCGGCCAACTGCTGCTTCAATACGACACGCAGAACAACATCGTTAAAAACAATATTATGGTGGCCAGCGCATCGAACATTTTGATTTATAACGAATATACGAAAAACAGCGGCAATGTTGTCGATTATAACTTGTACTTTGCGCCGGGAGGCAATTCGAATGCAACGTGGACTTGGAAAAACAAGGAATACACCGGTTTTGCCGCCTATAAGTCGGGGACGGGGAACGATGCGCACTTGAAGTTTGCCGATCCCGGGTTTGTGAACGCATCGGCAAACAATTTTCATTTGAAAGCGACCTCTCCTGCGATTAACGCCGGGTCGACGGAACCGGCCATCATTGGCGGCGCGGATCTCGACGGGCAGCCGAGAGTGCAGGGAAGCGGCGTCGATATCGGCGCGTACGAAGTCACGCCTTGAATTGGAATGCGTTATGATAACCAAATAAATCCGGGAGAGCGCCGTATGCCGTATGGATGCGGAAGCTCTCCCGTTTTTTATTTTACCAGACTGTTATGGCTCGATGCCGTACTGCTCGATCTTCCGGTACAGCGTCGTCCGGCCGATGTCGAGGAGGGCAGCGGATTTGCTCAGGTTCCAGCCGGTCGACTGCAGCGCCCGCTGGATCGCCCCGATTTCCGCATCCTTTAATGTCGGCACGGACGGGCCGTCATTCCGGTATTCATAGGTGTCCGTTTGGTCGAGCTCGTCAAAATGCAGATGCTCGGGACGGATCGGCCCTTCTCCTGCGAGGAACGAAGCTTGCAACAGTACGCCGTGCAGCTCGCGGATATTGCCGGGCCAGCTATAGCGCAGCAGCTTGCGCTTCGTTTCTTCCGGCAGCTGGCGGTAAGGGCAGCCGTTCTTCTGCAGCCAATGCTCGACGAGCGTCAGCAGATCGGAGCGTTCCCGCAAGGAAGGCAGCGTGATCTGGATGCCCTTCAGCCGGTAGTACAAGTCCGCGCGGAAGCGTCCTTCCTTGATTTCCAGCGGCAAATGCTTGTGCGTGGCCGCAACGATCCGCACATCGATACGTCTCGATTTGGTGCTGCCGACAGGCGTGACGGTACGCTCCTGCAGCACGCGCAGCAGCGCGGCCTGTGCGCGCAGTGACATGTCTCCGATTTCGTCCAAAAAAATCGTTCCCGTATGCGCCGCCTCGAATTTACCCGTACTGCCTTCCCGGTTTGCTCCCGTGAACGCTCCGCGCTCGTAGCCGAACCATTCGCTTTCGACCAGACTATCCGGAATCGCGCCGCAGTTCACGGCGATGAAAGGGCGGTCTGCCCGCAGACTTGCCGAGTGGATCGATTGGGCGAACAGTTCTTTGCCCGTACCGCTTTCGCCGAGCAGGAGGACGGGAATATCGGTGAGTGCCGCTTTGGAGGCCAGTTCCTTCTTTTCCACAAAATTGGAGCACGTCCCGGCAATGTCAGAGAAGCTGTAGAGGCCGTGACGGCCTTCTTGCGGCTTGCGGACAGCGACGGAGCGCCAGACGGTGCGGCTGCTGTCTTGGATGGTTTTGACGGAGAAGCCTTCGATGCCGTTGAACGGCTTGCCGATCGCATCTTTGCCTACGGCACGCAGCGCCGCCTGGTTCGCCCGAATGATCCGGTTGTCCCTGTCGAGCGACAGCAGCGGGAGCGGGTTATGGTTCGCAGTGAATTCAAGCTCTTGAAGCGTAACGAGCTGATCCTGCTTCGCTTCCTCCAGCAGCAGCCGGTTTTGCAGCGATTCCGCGACCATGACGGCAAGGGTCAGACTGTATTGGTGGTAGGTTTCCCGTTTGCCGCTGAAATTGATGACGCCGATCAGCTCGCCTGTCGGACTGAAAATCGGGGAAGAAGCACAGGTAAGAAAAGCGTTGGCCCGGCAAAAATGCTCCGCCGCATGGACGCGGACGGGAATTTTTTCGGTGATGGCGACGCCGATCGCATTGGTGCCTTTGCGTTTCTCGTCCCATACGGCCCCGACCTGAAGCTGAACAGCTTCCGCCCGTTTCGAAAAGCCGGGGTCCCCGGCAGCGTACAGAATGCAGCCTTGGGCATCGATGAGCAGGGCCGTTTGGCCGGATTGCTGAATAAAAGGTTTGATCGTGTCGAAAATTTGCGAGGCATGACGAACGAGTGTTTCGTTTTCTTTCAATCGCTCCTGAAAGAGCTTTCCGGTCAGCAGACGGTCATCAAACGGGTCGGTCGGCTTCAATCCGTACCGCTGGCAGCGCTTCCATGAGCTGGCTACAACCTCCGAATAAGTCTGAATGTCCAAGGATGACAAGAAAGACACCTCCGGAAACATCAATATAAGTATAGAATATCACAACCTGCAAAGGTTCACCAATTGTTCACAGTAATTGTTCCATTTTGAACCGGAAAGAACGGAGGAAGTGTTCCGGAATGAAACAACTTTTAATAAAACGCTTACAAAACTTCCTTGTGTGACGCGGCTCACTCGTATTGGCACGCTTTTTGCTTTATTTATAGCGAAGTCAAAAAACATATCTCAAGGGGAGGAATTCATCAAGATGAAAGCGGCCGTTGTAAATGAGTTTCACCAGCAATTGGAGATTAAAGACGTACCCGTGCCGGAGATTGGCCACGGCGAAGTGCTCGTCAAGATTAAAGCGTGCGGGGTTTGCCATACCGACCTGCATGCCGCTCACGGGGATTGGCCGGTCAAACCGAAGCTGCCGCTTATTCCCGGGCATGAAGGCGTTGGCGAAATCGTCGCGCTGGGCGAAGGCGTGACTTCGCTTAAGGTCGGGGACCGCGTCGGGATTCCTTGGCTCTATTCCGCGTGCGGCGAGTGCGATTATTGCTTGACGGGGTGGGAGACGCTCTGCAAAAACCAGCTCAACGCAGGCTATTCGGTGGACGGCGGGTATGCCGAGTACTGCAAAGCGCCGGCCGCCTATGTGGCAAAAATTCCGGATAGCTTGAGCTACGTGGACGCGGCCCCAATTTTCTGCGCAGGCGTGACGACGTATAAGGCGCTTAAGGTGACGGGGGCGAAGCCCGGCGAGTGGATTGCCATTTACGGTATCGGCGGACTCGGCCATGTTGCGCTCCAGTATGCTAAAGCGATGGGTTACCATGTCGTCGCCGTCGACATTCATGACGATAAGCTGGAGCTTGCCATGGCTTTAGGGGCCGATTTGACGGTCAACGGGCTGAAGGAAGACCCTACGGAAGCGATAGAGCGGGAAATCGGAGGAGCGCATGCCGCGATCAGCGTCGCCGTGACGCCGAAAGCGTTCGAGCAGGCTTACCGTTCCGTTCGCCGGGGCGGTACGCTGGTCGTCGTCGGACTGCCGAATGCGGATTTGCCGATCCCGATTTTCGACACCGTGTTGAACGGCGTCACGGTCAAGGGCTCGATTGTCGGCTCGCGAAAAGATTTGCAGGAAGCGTTGGATTTTGCCGCCCGAGGTAAGGTGAAGACGAATATCGAGACGCAGTCGCTGGACCGGATCAATGAAGTGTTCGACCGGCTGCAAAAAGGCCAGATCAACGGACGTGTCGTTCTGACGCTCGATTAACGGTACAAGGCATACATTCGAATCCGCAGCATACATCTGTATCAAGACATACCAATTACCTACTCTATCCAATTCAACCGTGGGAGGACGAAACGATGATCTATGCACAACCAGGACAAACCGGAGCCAAGGTAACGTTCAAGAAGCGCTACGAAAACTTTATCGGCGGTCAATGGGTCGCGCCGGTGAAAGGGCAGTATTTTGACAACATTACGCCTGTGACGGGTCAAGCCTTCTGCGAGGTTCCCCGCTCTACAGCGGAAGACATCGAGCTGGCCCTGGATGCAGCCCATGCCGCCAAAGACGCTTGGGGCCGCACGTCGGCAGCCGCCCGCGCGCAAATTTTGAACAAAATCGCGGACCGCATGGAAGCGAATTTGGAGCTGCTCGCCGTCGCGGAGACGTGGGACAACGGCAAGCCGATCCGGGAAACGCTCGCGGCCGACCTGCCGCTGGCCATCGACCATTTTCGCTATTTCGCCGGTTGCATCCGTACAGAGGAGGGCACGCTAGGGGAAGTGGACAACGATACGGTTGCCTATCATTTCCATGAGCCGCTAGGCGTCGTCGGGCAGATCATTCCGTGGAACTTCCCGCTGCTGATGGCAACGTGGAAAATCGCGCCTGCGCTGGCGGCCGGCAACTGCGTCGTGCTCAAGCCTGCGGAGCAGACGCCGGCGTCGATTCTCGTGCTCGCGGAGCTGATTGCCGACCTGCTGCCGCCAGGCGTGCTGAACATCGTAAACGGCTTCGGTCTGGAAGCCGGCAAGCCGCTCGCTTCGAGCAGCCGCATCGCCAAGATCGCATTCACTGGCGAAACGACGACGGGACGCCTGATCATGCAATATGCTTCGCAGAATATTATCCCCGTCACGCTGGAGCTCGGCGGGAAGTCGCCCAATCTGTTCTTCGAGGACGTGTATGCCAAGGATGACGCCTTCCTGAACAAGGCAATCGAAGGCTTCGTGCTGTTCGCGCTGAACCAAGGCGAAGTGTGCACCTGCCCGTCCCGAGCGCTCATTCAGGAGTCGATCTACGACCAGTTCATGGAGCGGGCTTTGCAGCGGGTAGCGGCGATCAAGCAAGGCAACCCGCTCGACACGGAAACGATGATCGGCGCGCAGGCGTCCTCCGAGCAGGTCGAGAAGATCATGTCGTATCTGAGCATCGGGAAGCAGGAAGGGGCCGAATGTCTGATCGGCGGAGACCGGGCGGCGCTTGGAGGAGACCTGAGCGGCGGTTACTACGTTCAGCCGACGGTATTTAAAGGCCACAACAAAATGCGTATTTTCCAAGAGGAAATTTTCGGTCCGGTCGTTTCCGTCACGACCTTCAAGGATCAGGAGGAAGCGCTGGCTATCGCCAACGATACGCTGTACGGGCTCGGCGCCGGACTATGGACGCGGGATATCAACACGGCATACCGGTTCGGAAGAAACATCCAAGCGGGGCGCGTCTGGACCAACTGCTATCATGCCTATCCGGCGCATGCGGCGTTCGGCGGGTACAAGGGCTCCGGGATCGGCCGCGAGACGCATAAGATGATGCTGTCGCATTACCAGCAAACGAAAAACCTGCTGGTCAGCTACAGCACGGACGCCTTGGGCTTCTTCTGATCTGGAGACGCGATGGATACGGTCTCGAAGGTGCTCGCAACGGACGAAGCGCTGGCCTTAATCCGGCTGCTCCAGGACAAACACGGCCCCGTCATGTTCCATCAATCGGGAGGCTGCTGCGACGGCAGCTCTCCCATGTGCTATCCGGAGGGGGAATTCCTGCTCGGGGAACAGGATGTCCGGCTCGGCGAGATCGGCGGCGCTCCGTTCTATATGAGTCATGCGCAGTATGACTATTGGAAATATACACAGCTAATCATTGACGTGGTGCCGGGAAGAGGCGGCATGTTTTCGCTCGAAGGCCCGGAGGGCGTGCGATTTTTGACCCGGTCGCGCGTGTTTACCGACGAGGAACGGAAAGCGCTCGGACTGCCGTAATCGACCGGCAGGTTGTTGCGAAGAACGCTTTTGAATATGCTAGGGCTGTACATCCGATGCCCCTTCGAGTACAGGGAGTAGACGATGACAGCCTAATCTGATCGCAAAGTCCTTGTGATAAGCAAGGGCTTTTTTGCCTTTCCAATCTAACGTATAAAGGGGTCGTTAAAAAAACATTATATTACAGAACTATATCATACAAACCAAGGAGGATCTGCATGTCACAGTTATTGGATGCCCGCGCGAGAGAGCAAGGGACCAGATTTCTCATTTACCCGCAAAACAAAACGGTGCCAGGATTCGAACAGCCCGAAGTGGTATACATCAATGTTCCGCCCGGATCCGTTCAAGCCGGTCCTGAAGATGAAAGAATGTATGTCGTCGATGCTTTGGATAAGATCCCGTTCGGGTTCAACGGTTCACCTGATTTTGCGTACCGATATCAAGGGCCTCATTCCCCTCCGGTTCAACCCAATGCTCAAGGTCATTTCGATCATCTCCGTCCTGGAGATCGCGCTTTTTCGGCAGCCACGATGTACGCGACGGTTCGGAGGGTGATGGATATTTGGGAAGATTATTTCGGGAGGACGATTCCTTGGCCGTTTAACCCACCCAAGCTCCTGTTAATTCCTCGGGTCGAATGGGGGAATGCCCATTCCGGATTGGAAGGTTTTCTCGAATTTGGTTTTCCCGCTAGGCCTGACCGACATGGTTTGGATTACGATAATCCCTACTGCGAAAATTTTGACGTTCTGGCGCACGAGATGGGACATACGATCAAATTCTCCGTCATCGGCGTACCGCAAAATCAAATTACGGATGAATACGGAGGACATCACGAAGCTTTTGGCGATCTTGTGGCTATTGTATCCACGTTACATTTTGATTCGGTTCTCGATCGTCTGTTGCACAACACCAAGGGGAACTTGTTTTCGGTAAACGAATTGTCTCGGATGGGCGAATTGAAAAATGGACGATCCATCCGGATAGCATTCAACAATAAAAAAATGTCAACGGTAGGCCGGGAGGCACACGATTTGTCCGAACCGTTTACAGGCGGGGCGTTCGATATTTTGGTGGAAATGTTCCAAATCAATTTGATCGAGCGCGGACTCATCTCGCAGCAGTTGGGGGATCGCGCTTATTCCGCTCATTTTGAACAGGTTCCGGAGGTACAGCAGCAATTCACGGCACTGTATCAAGGCAAGGAAAAAGAATTCAAAGATGCGCTGTTAGATGCAAGGGATCGGTTCGGTAAGCTAATGGCAACCGCTTGGAGCAATACCTCCAAAGAAGATCTGCATTATGGTAAGGTGCTGCAGGATATCTTGAACGCCGACCGGCAGTTATACAATGGAAAATACGAACGGACAATCCGCAGCTGCTTCGATTGGCGCGAAATTACGACAAACACAGCGGTCGAGGCCCCGCGGCTTGAAACCCATCTTGTGGATGAGCTTGTAATGGTATGAACAGGGTTAGCTATATAGGCCGCAGGAATCCCAGACGCATTCCCGAAGATCATTTTCTGCGTTCCGCCGCTATGATTATAAAGCAAGATGGATTTTGAAACGGGCACCTGCCAATCGATTGATACATCTGAAGAATCGTAAGTTTGACGGGAATTGAGACAAGGAAAGAGCAGGGGGTTTTTACGCCTCTGCTTTTTTATTTGTTGAGAAGGATTAATGCTCGTAATGTTGCAAACGGCCGCATCTATGATAGAGGAACAGGGATGCGCTAAATGACTTCACGGTGACCGCCGCGTGAACTAGAGGAAGTGCGATTCGCTATCCGTGTCGAAAAATATGAAAAAGCTTTCTACGCAGCATAATAGCTCATCTGGGTTCCTTTAAGCTGTCAAATCGGCTGGAGGGAGGCCGGATAGAGCATTGTGGTTCCTCTATGATTAGCTCAGGGCGGTATCCTTTTGCAGGGTTCCAAAAAAGGTACGAACAGGATAATTCGATTATCATGAGCTTGTTGAGAAAGTGGTCTAAGCAAAAATAGAGAAACATACGGAAGTGGATACCCCACCCCTTCGTTACCTCTATAATCCCGTTTGACCACTTTCTCAACACTCTGAGGATAATTTGATTATCATTATGTTTTCTCAAGTTATTTCGGATCCTTTTTGATACTCTTAAAAAAGAGTAACTAGTTGTAGTAACGGATTGGAGAGTGGAAGCGTGAGCAATAGGGAACAAATCAAACCAACCGCCCATGAATTGATGGAAATGCATGTTGAAGCGATGTTTACGCATGATCGGAACATGAGGATCCGTACGATAAACGAGCCATGGCCCGGAGAGCCTCTCGCCCCCCGATTTTTCTTAGGGCGAACGATCGAGGGTTCGGCTCTTTGCCGGTTTCGGTATGATGTCCCGGAGACGCTTGCCCGACAACTGGAGGAATTGTGCGCCGACGAACCGGTCGTACGAGATTTTCAAACGAAGCCGAAGCATTTCGAGGCCTATATGAACCTCCTTCAAAGCGAACGCTTCACGATGGGACCTTGCTATCTTATTCCTCATACCACCGTGCCGACAATGGATGTAGTCAGCGTCACTCGTGAAAATTTGACCGAATTGTTGCGCGGCGGCTTCGAATGGCTGATCTCGGAAATCGATTATGCCCAACCCTGCATAGCGCTCGTACGCGAAGGCAGGGCCGTCTCGGTCTGCCGCAGCGTCCGCATCACATCCCGGGCGCACGAAGCAGGGCTGGAGACTTTGGAGGAGTTTCGCGGGAGGGGATATGCCGCGGACGTTGTTGCCGGCTGGGCGAAGGCGGTGCGGAACACGGAGTGCATCCCGTTATACAGCACTTTGTGCGATAACTTATCGTCTCAGAATGTGGCAAGAAAATCAGGCTTGTCCTTCTACGGAGTCAATTTCACCATAGCTTGACCTCATGCCGTGTCACTGATATTTCGAGAGCTCGTCAGCTTTTGCAAACGTGTCTTTGTAAAGCAGGGAGCGGGCATTTTGACGATGAACTTTAGCCTGAGCGAGAAGGTAAGCTCAGGTTTTTTTACGTTTTTGTAATGCGGCCGCCGTTTTTTTTATTCGATTGTAACGGCTCGGGCGGTAAGATAGGCCTTGTACGAAACAACTTCATAAACCCCTGCTTAAAAATACGTTCCCTGAAAGCGAGATGACTTTGATGAAAACGAAAAAGATGATCACGACCATGGCATTGACGACTGCCGTCACGCTCGGTTCGCTTGCTCCAATTCATGTATTGAATGTGCAGGCAGCGGCCTCATTCACCGATGTCAGCGCATCGGCCCCTTACCAGACGGCGCTGGAAGCGCTCGAAAAAAGCCAGGTCGTTCAAGGCTACGGCCAGCATGACTTCCGTCCGAGCCAAGCGATCACCAGAGCCGAGCTTGCGACGATGGCGGTTAGAGCGTTCCAGCTTCAGGCTGCAGGTCAAGCTGCCGCGTGGAGCGATGTCAAAACATCCGACTGGTTCTACGAATTCGTGAACGCTGTTGTTGGCCAAGGCGCCATGACCGGGGAGAACGGCAGCTTTAAGCCGAGCGGCTCGCTGTCGCAGGATCAATTGATCGCGATTGTGGCCAAGGCATCCAAAGCCGATGCGGCCACGTTGAAAAATGCGCTGGGCACGGCTTATTCGGGAAGCAGCGCCATGACCCGCGGCGAAGCCGCTATCGTCATCCATGCTGCGCTCCAGGTCGCTTCCATTCAAGTGACGGAGTGGAAAGCCGTGAACCCGATCACGCTGCAAATTACGTTCTCCGCGCCGCTGCCGAAGGAAGAGATCGACGTGGAGAAGGCCAAAGCGAACTTTACGTTCGACAACGGCTTGACGCCGCTTAACATTCCGCAGCTGAAATCGGGCTCGAAATCGACCTATATTTTGCCGGTTTCCCCGCAAAAAGCAGGCACGACCTACACATTCTCCTACAAAGGCAAAAAAATCGGCACCTTCGAAGCGATGACGAACAAAATTTCGATGAGCTCCGCGCAGCAAGTGGCTTCCGATACGTTCGAAATCGAATCGAAGCTGGAAGACGGCGTTACCGACTACGGCAACGTGGTCGTAGCCTACCAAGGAAAGCGCGGCGGCCTGGAGTTTGTCTTGGACGATAACAACATGTACAACGGCAAAACGTATCAGCTGATTTCGTCCATGAGAGGCAAGCAAGTTACGATTACACCGGAGAATGGAGAGCCGATTGTCGCTTCGTACGTACCGTTCACGCAAGCGACGGACGGGCGCCAGGCCCCGAAATTCCGCTTGCCGGAAGGTCAGATGCTGAAGCCGGGCGTTAAGTATACGGTCACCTCCGATTGGTCGACCGTTGCCAATCCGACGTTTACGGCGAAAGAAATCGCGCCGCTTCAAATTCAAACCGTCGAACAAGCCGATGCCGCTTCGCTGAACGTGACTTTGTCGGCAGACCCGAAAGACGAGCTGTTCGCTCTCCGCAGCATCGTACTGACAGCCGCTGACGGCACCAAGCTGAATGCGACTTACAGGCTGACCTCGCGCAAAGGAGCTGTCGGGACGTTCGATCTGCAGAACGGCAGCAAGCTGACGCCGGGCACGACGTATACGGTTGCGCCGCTCGGAAACTGGGCAACGGCAGCGAACGTTACACTCACCGCGAAATAAGAGCGGTAGGGACGCGCAATAACGCAAACTAAAAATCCATCGGTCCTTGGAAAAGGGCGATGGATTTTTGGCGTTTAACCGCCGTTCTGGATCATATAGCCTACGCCGGGGTAGGTTACGATCCATTGACCTTCCGGGAGGACGGCTTTCAGCTTCTGCCGGATGCGTGCGATGGTGACGCGCAAATATTCGACATCGTCGCGGTATTCGCTGCCCCAAATTTCGGTCAGCAGCTGCTCGTGGGTCAGCACCTTGCCTTCGTGCTGAAGCAATTGGACAAGCAGCTTGTATTCCGTGTCCGTAAATTTGATTTCGCTGTCGCCGTGCCACGCCCGGCGCTGGGCCAGATTGACGACGACGGGGCCGAGGCGCAGCTCCTTGGCGGCAGGCATTTGTCCGCTGCCGCGGTCAAAGCGCCGCAGCACGGCGCTGACGCGGGCGAACAGCTCGTCCAGCGAGAACGGCTTGGTTAAATAATCATCGGCCCCCAGATTCAGCCCCTGCACCTTGTCGCTGGAGTTGCTCCGCGCCGTCAGGATAATGACCGCCACGTCCGTATAGGTCCGGAGCCGGGTCAATACCTCGAAGCCGTCCATTCCCGGCATCATGACATCGAGCAGAATAAGATCGGGATCGAACAGGTCAAGCGCCTCCAGCGCTTCCGCGCCGCTTGCGCACGTGGCGGTTTCATAGCCGGCCGATTTCAAATTGGCGGCGATAAACCGTAAAATTTTCGGTTCGTCGTCTACGATCATAATTTTATGCTTCTTCATTGTCGTCCTCCGTTTGGCCGTAATAGCTTGGCACCGAGACGATCATCGTCGTGCCCGCGCCTTCCGTGCTGTGCACTTCGATCGAGCCGCCATGTGCGTCGATGATGCCTTTGCAGATCGCAAGCCCTAGTCCCGTTCCTCCGGTACGTCGGCTGGACGAAACGTCGACCCGGTAGAACCGGTCGAAAATATGGGGCAGATGCGCTTCGGGAATGCCAATGCCGTTGTCCTTGACGAAAATCCGCACATTCAGCCCGTCCGGCTCCGCCGTGACCCGGATATGAGGCTTCGATTCGTTGTAGCGGATGGAGTTGGTGAAGAGATTGATAAAAATTTGCTCCATTCTCCGTTTGTCCGCATAGAGGAACGGCAGTTCCTCATCCAAGTCAATATGAAGCTGCGCATCGGCCGAAAGGGTGTGGGGCAGTCTCTGCCAAGCTCCTTCGACGACGGAGCGGACCCGGACAGGAGCAGGATGAATGCTCAGCGCTCCGGCTTCGATCTTGGAAATGTCGAGCCATTCGTCGATCAGCTCCTGAATCCGGCCGATATCCTCGTGAATGCCTTCCAGCAGCTCCTGCTTGAACTCCTCGTCCCATCCGGCATGCTTGCGCAGCAGCGTCTCGACGCTTCCTTTGATGCTCGTAATCGGCGTCTTGAACTCATGCGAGGCGAGTGAGATCAAGTCGTTCTTCAGCGAGTCGATCTCATGCTCCTTCGTCATGTCCCGGAAGACGTAGCCGCGCCCGAATTCCTTGCCGCCGTCCGTCACTTGGAACGAGGCCAACTGGACGACCCGTTCGTCGCCGGGGGAGCGGAGCAGCGTAAATTTACCGGTCGGATTCGGCTTGCGGCCTGTTCGGGCGAAGTCCTCGTCCGGCTGCGGCATTTTGCGGGCGATTCGACTCAGTAGTTCCTCCTCCGTCAAGCTTAGGAGCTCCTTGCCGTCAAACCTGAACAGCTCGGACATCCGGCGGTTGGCAAGCACGACCTGCTGGTTCACGTCGATAAGGACGATGCCGTCGGAGTAGCTCTCCAGGACGGCGGCGAGCGTGGCATGCTGCTGCTGCAGGCTGAGCGTCCGCTCCTCGACCCGCTGCTCCAGCTCGCTGTTCAGCTCAAGCAAAGCCTGCCGATTGTCATGTATCTGCTCGGCCATCTGCGCAAATTGGCTTGCCAAATAATGCATCTCGTACGGCGCGCCCGGCGAAGACAGCGGCTCGCTTGGCACGGTATAGCGGTCAGCCGCGAGTGACTGCGTGTAGCGCACCAGCGCATGGATTGTCCGGTTCAGCCTCTTCGCCAGATAGGAGCCCAGAAGCACGGTCAGGCCTAGCGTAAGCAAGAGCAGCAGAAACGTCGATTTAAGCGAGGCGAAGAAAGCTTCCTGCACCGCAGCGTAAGAGCGGCCGACCCACACCGTCCAGCCCAGACTGTCGATTGTTTTGAAGGAAACGAGCTCTTTCTGTCCGTTGGCGCCGGAGACGAATTTGTCCATCCCTTCCTTGAGAGAAGCCGCCGCTTGGACTGCCGGTTCGCCGGACAAATCCGCGATGGATTGCACCAGCTCGCTCCGGGGGTGATAGATGACCTTGCCGGCCGGACCGAGCACGGCGGGATAAGCGCCCGGCCCGTAATCGTATTGGGTGACGAGCCTTGCGATTTGGCTCATGTCGAGTATTCCGATCACAACGCCTTCAAAAGCCCGGCTTTCGCTGTAAAGCGGAGCGGCGATGGCGACGAACGGCGCAGATCCACCCTCGGCGCCATGCATCGGTTCGGAAATTGCGGGCTGCAGCGTCAGCTTCACTTTGCTCCAATACTCCCGAGAGCTTAAATCGGTGCCGACCGGCAGCGCATGCGTATTGCCGCTTTCCGCATCCGGCGAGAGAGCTTTGATCGCGCCGCTCTTATCCGTCACATAAAGCTGAGAGAAGCCGGGCAGGTTGTTTTTGACCGACTGGATTTTGCGTGTCAAGCCGGCTCGGTCGCGAAACCCGGGACCGGACGCGCTGATCGTTGTGGCGAGCGTATCTACAGCGTTGCGATAATAATAAACATACGTCTCGACGGCGTCGGCGAGACGCTTCGTGGCATGATCTTGCGTCTTGTTATATTCCTGCGTCAGCTTGTTGATTTGCTGCACTTGAATGGTGCCCAGGATCAGCACCGGCACAATCGCCATAACCGCAAAGGCCAATGTCAGATGAGTGCGTAGCGAACGATGATTCACGGGTTCCTCCCGGTTTGTTAGAATGGGTGGGAAAATAGAAAAGCAGAAGCCTTTCCATGCGGCAGCCCGCTGGAAATTCCCCTGCTTGTACTTTCTAGTGTAGCTTGTATTCGGTCTCAGGTCAATAGACGAGGCTATGAGCGGAGCATTCCTTTGTAGATCCCCGGCTTGGAATCCGGAATTTCGATCGCGCCGACCGTCTTTTCGTAAAAAGCGACTGGACCCGCGCCGCCGATCACGGCATAGCCGTACCCTTGGGCTCGCATGTCGTGCAAGCAGGCCAGCAGCAGACCGGTGCCGACGCCTTTGCCGCGGCATACGTCGTCTACGCCGGTCGGGCCGAAGAAGCCTTTGCAGGTCGCGTCGTAACACGCGAATCCGACCAGCTTGTCCTCTAAAGTAGCGATAAAGCAGGAGGTCGGATGTCCGCTAATCGCGACGTCGCATTCGCTCTCCCAATGGGGATTGAATTTTTCTTTCACCCAGCTTCGGATCAGATGCTTCTCCGGCACGAGCGCCCTGCGGATCGTAAAGCCTGCGTCCTCCAGTTTGGCCCGGAGCGGGGCGTCGTCCGGAAGCTCGTACAGCTTCACTAACATATCAGGCATCGTTCTGTTATTCCTCCTGATGTGATGTGCCTTTTGAGGTTCGTTATGCCTCTTCGAAAAAAACGAGGCGGTTCCCGAATGGGTCCTTTACGGTAAGCTCCCGGGTATCCCAAGAGGTGGTTTCAATGCCGGGCCGGGCGTACTTGTAGTCTTTAGCTCCAAGCTCCGCATGGAACGCTTCGAGATTCTCGGCTTCGATGCGGACCGCAGCCCCCGGGCAGCAATCCCCATGATGCTCGCTTAAGTGGAGAGTACACGCTCCAAGCGAAATTTGCATGTATAAGGGCAGGTTTTCTTCGAAACGGTGCTCCCAATCGGTCTGGAAGCCGAGATAGTCCAGGTAAAACGCTCTTGCCTTGGTTTCGTCGAATATTCGAAGAATCGGGGTAACTGATTTCAAAGCGAATGACCTATCGCTCATAGACGCACCTCCGTCACATTTATTTACTTTATTGTATAACAAAACCGGACAGTAAATCTACGAAAAGCGGATCTTTTCCGCCAATCTCGCCGCATCGCGGCCTACCCAGCCGAGCAGCGCCGAGCCCCGGGAAGACTGCCATGGCAGGCCGAGATAAAAAAGACCGGATACCGGGCTGACTCCGCCTTGGTGGACAGGGCTCCCCTGTGAATCGATGGCTCCGTCGATCCGTATCCACCGGTAGTCGCTGCGGTAGCCGGTCGCCCATACGATATTGCCGACTTCCGCCTCGGTACTGTTTTCGAAAACAATGCGGTTTTGCTTCGTCCCAATCGCTCTCGGCTTAAGCAGCACTTTTTGATCCGCCATAAGCGATTTCAGTTCAAGTCCGTAAATTTGCTCGGGCTGCCTCTTCAGCCACGAACCGAGAAGGGAGCCTTTATCCGCCTGGATAAATCCGAACAGGTCGAAATACCAAAAAATACTTTTGCCCAGTACATGCATCGGTTTAAAATGCAGCTCACTTCCGGCGGACAAATAAACCAGTCGCTCCCGTGACAGCTCTGCGGCGATCTGCGCGCCCGAATTGCCGGCGCCGACGACAAGCACAGGTCCGTCACGCAGCTCGCGGGGATTCCGGTATGTGCTGCTGTGCGTTTGATAGATTTCGTCCGGAATCCCGGAGGCAAAGCCGGGGACGAAAGGCGTGTGGAACGGACCGGTCGCCACAATGACTTTGCCCGCCCGATAGGTGCCCCGATTCGTTTCAAGGAGGAAGCACTGACTCGTCTTGGCCATCGAAATGACCTGTGTCTGCAGTTGAACCGGCAGGGAATAACGATCCGCGTAAGCTTCAAGATAGTCTGCTACTTCGTCCTTGGCCGGCAATCCGTTCGGATCGCCAGGCATAGGCATGCCCGGCAGCGCATATTTTCGAGGCGTGAACAGCACCAAGGAGTCATACCGGTTCCTCCAGCTGTTTCCGATGCGGTCGCTTGCATCCAGCAAGACAAACGACACCGCCTGTTGTTTCAAATAATATCCCATCGCAAGACCGGCTTGTCCGGCTCCGATCACCAGCACGTCAACCTGATTCATACCCATCGAGCTCCTTAAGCAACATTGTAGTTAAATAAAAATATAATATATGATCATTTTTTCATATAAATATTGTAAAATAGTTCATCCAACAATTCAAGAGAAAAATGGAGGGGAGATTCGTTACTTATTAATTTTACTCTTTTCTATATTTTGTAAGCTGTATATAATGGTGGGTATACCAATCGGAGGTGTTTCATTATGCAAAAAAGCTTGACCTATTCACTCAACCTAAAACCTAAGGATTACAGGAAAGTTAAAACAACAAACGGCATGACCCGTCCATCGGTGTGCAAGAGGCGGTAGCGAAGAAAACCGTATTGCCCTGTGTGACGTGCCGTCTGCCGGAAAGGCGGATCTGACTACATGAAATTTCGCGCGTCACAAGTATATAAGACTAAAGTCTTTATGACGTCGCTCGCCAATGCGACGGCCTTTACGACCTATGCGGTCTATTACATAAGTCAACTCGGGTTAAATCCGTTTGAGCTGCTGCTCGTTGGTACGGTTTTGGAAGTGACGGTATTGATTTTCGAAGGAATTACGGGGGCGGTCGCCGATACGTATGGCCGGCGGCTGTCGATTATTGCCGGGATGCTGGTGATCGGGGGCGCATATGTGCTGGAAGGCAGCGCGCCGTGGCTTGGAGGCATCAGCCCTTTGCTTTCGCTGTTCGTGTGGATTCTGATTGCGGAATGTATCCGCGGGGTCGGCGAGACGCTGATCACTGGGGCCGACACGGCTTGGATCGTTGACGAAGTCGGCGAGCAGCATGTGGGGCGCCTTTTCCTGGAAGGCAAGCGATTATCGCTGATTGCCACGTTGATCGGCATTGCACTCAGCGTCGGGTTGTCCACGCTTGCGCCTAATCTGCCGTACGTTATCAGCGGTCTGATGTTTCTCATCCTTGGGGCGTTTTTGTTCCTTTTCATGAAGGAAACCCAATTCGTCCGTCCGGAGCGGCTGGACAAGTTCTCTTATTGGCAGGAGATGAAGTCGACGTGGCTGTCCGGAGCACGGGTAATACGCGGCCAGCCGGTACTGCTGATGATTCTCGTTGTCACGCTGTTCAGTGGCGCGGCGTCGGAAGGCTACGACCGGCTCTGGGAAGCGCATCTGATCAAGGAGATCGGCTTTCCGGCAGAGCAGCCGTTCTCGATGGCGATGTGGTTCGGCTTGATCTCCGTCCTCACGACGTTCCTCAGTTTGATCGTCGTACGGCTGGCCGAGAAGCGGCTGGATATGAGCAGCGAACGGGTGGTCGTCGTGGCGATGTTCGTTTTGACCGGCTTGCGGGTTGCCGCCATCTTGTCGTTTGCTTTTGCTCCCGGCTTTGCTTGGGCGCTTGGCTCCGTACTTGCGCTTGGTATCATTGGTGCGCTCAGCGGGCCGATCTACGACACGTGGCTTAATCTGAACATCGAAGGCAAAGTCCGGGCGACCGTGCTTTCGATGATCAACCAATCGGACGCGTTAGGCCAGACGGGAGGCGGTCCGTTCGTCGGATGGATCGGCAGCCGCCTGTCGCTTCGGGCATCCCTTGTGACCGCCGCAGTGCTGCTGCTGCCGATTCTGGCCGTCTTCGGCCGGACGCTGCGTAAACGATAAAGAACGGCAAGAGGCTGTCCCAAAAGTAACTATTTTAGAAATCTGCAGGACAGTCTTACATGGTAAAAAAGGTGAATCGTTGAATGAATCAAGGAGCTAAGCGGCTTGTCTGTGCTTAGCTCCTTGATTTCGACACCGTATCCAGCGTCGGCGATAACGGTGCCCGGCAGCTTACCTGGCTGCGACTTGACTTTTTTCAGATGAAATGATCAGGTTTTATCGGTAGGTCGCTGGTGCACACTGTAGCCGAGGATAAATTGATTTTCAGTGCCAAAGGATTAAATGTTCTGCAAAGTTCAGCTGCGTCGCATGGCAGTTCGTACAAACCGTCCGCTGCAGGCGGCGCTTTTATCCGTTGACAATCTCGCCGCCGTTGATATGCAGAAATTGGCCGGACATATAGGAAGAATCGTCCGACGCAAGGAACACATAGGCCGGCCCCAGCTCTTCAGGCTGCCCGGGCCGTTTCATCGGTGTGTCGCCGCCGAATTCCGCCACCTTCTGCTCATCGAATGTCGAAGGGATTAGCGGCGTCCAAATCGGTCCCGGCGCGACGCCGTTCACACGGATGCCTTTGCCGGCCACGTTCATCGAAAGCGAACGGGTGAAGGAGACGATCGCCCCTTTGGTCGCCGAGTAATCGATCAACTGGGGATTGCCCCGGTACGCCGTAATCGAGGCCGTGTTGATGATGGACGATCCTTCCTTTAGATGCGGCATCGCCGCTTTCGTCATATAAAAGAACGAAAACAGATTCGTCCTGAACGTCTGTTCCAGCTGCTCCTGCGAAATATCCTCGATGTCGGGCTGCGGATGCTGCTCGCCCGCATTGTTCACGAGAATATCCAGCTTGCCGAAGGTACCGACCGTCCGCTTCACGGCTTCCCGGCAAAACGATTCGTCCCCTATATCGCCCTGAATCAGCAGACATTTCCGCCCTTCCGCTTCAATCAGACGTTTCGTCTCCTCCGCATCCCCGGTTTCGTTCAAATAGACGATGGCCAGATCCGCTCCTTCAGCCGCAAAGCAGACCGCCGCTGCGCACCCGATGCCGCTGTCCCCGCCTGTAATCACCGCAACCTTCCCATGCAGCTTTCCGCTCCCTTTATAGTTTCGGTCTACCGATTTTGGCTTAGGGGTCATGCGGCTTTCAATGCCCGGCTGCCGATCCTGATGTTGTGCCGGCATCGTTTGCTTCTCCGTTTGACCTGTGCTCATGTTCGATCGCTCCTCTCGAGGTTTTAAATTGTATTTGTTAAGCGAAAAGCTAAGAGTAATTGTGCGATGTCTCCACAGTGCCGTCTTTGCGGTGCACGATCGCGCTCGTATTCGTGTCGGAGGCCCATTGCTTCGCCTGCTTCACCGCCTCAGGCTTGGTGTCGGATTGATAACGGACCTTCCCGCCTTCCTCTTTAACGGCCCACCCGTTCTCATGAGGAACGACGTGGAGGTTGGTGGGGCGTTTCTCCTGCGGATGCTTCGGATGCTCTTCGTTCCATTCCTTCGCTTGAGCGGTAGCAATCGCAATTGCCCGCCCTTCTTCGTATCCTTCATCCAGCAGAGCATTGGCGATGTCGACGGCCTTTTCCCTCACTCGAGGCTCCAGGTTTTTCATGGAAACCGGATAATCTCGTTTGTTCCATGGCATGGAACACCCTCCTCTCCTGAATGGCCTTACGCTTCTTACTTACCCGCCGGGCCTGCGATGAAACAAGCGTCCCGAAGCTTCCCTACTATAAAATAGACGCCTGGGGAGGCAAGGCTCGTTCGATCTCCTGGTTCTCCCAATGGGACGCCGACGTCAGGTCGGCTGGAAATGGCCTCGCTGTTCCCCGGAGAGTCGGAGCTGACGATTCCCCATAACTGTTCATTCGTCCTCCTTCAACGCGGTGAACCGTCTCTAGCTTCGCTTTGACCGCATGCAAAACAAAAAAGCCGCCGCCCGACGATCCGTCAGGCGCGCAGCCTTTTCCCTTTCTTGCGTATGAACGCTTTGCAATCGCATCATAGCTTGTCCGAGCTGTTATTTCGAGAAAAACCGGTGCATCAGCGATGCATGGAAATGCGAGAAGTCGATCTGTGCCCCGATAAAATAGCCGATGGAGATAAAAAGTACACACCAGCTGAACGCGCCAACAGCCGAGAACAGCAAATATTTGCGTTTGCCCATGCCGATGACGCCGGACAAGTAGCAGGTCAAGTGACGGATGCCGGGGATGAAATAGCCGAAGCTGACCGTCCAAGGCCCGTAACGCTGGAACCAGGCTTCCACTTTTTCCAGTCGCTCCGGGGTCAGCTTAATCCATTTGCCGTGCTTCCACAGCAGCGGCTTGCCGAACTTGCGGCCAAGCGTGTAGCTGCAAAGCATGCCGGTCATCGCTCCCGCGAGACTGACGGCGACCGAGATCGAATAATTCAGCATACCGACCGACGCCAAATAACCGATAAAGGTCATCAGCAGCTCGTCGGGGATGGGCAAGCCTATAATGCCGAGCGCCAGGCTGAAGAATAAAGCGATATATCCGTACTGTAAGATCATCTCCTGTATAAATTGCATGCGGACACAGCTCCTCTCCAGCCGTAGGTGCTAGACGTTCTCAGTATCGTAATCGTACACGGCTTTGTTTGGACGAAATGCGGGGATCTTGATCGTGCTGATCATCAGGAAAGAAAGCCCGACAATGACCAGTACCGTCACCGCCAAAAGATGCGATGGGGGGTTCCACAAGGCAAAAGCGGACAACAGACAGCCGGCTCCGGTAATTGGCAGACCGATATGACAGCGGTTTTGACAGGTTTTTACGTTGAAGCGGGCCAGCCGCAGCGCGCCGCATACCATGAACAACCCGGTCAGCAGCGTACCGTATACCGGCAGCTCGCGCAGGGCGACGACATATATAATGATGGCCGGCGCGGCGCCGAAGGAAATCAGCTCCGATAAGGAACGAAGCTCCTTGGCGAATTCGCCCGACAGCTCCAGCTTTTCCGCAATGTAGCCGCCGAACAAGTCCAGCAAGGCCGCAATCGCGACCAGCAGCACCGCGGAAAGCACTTTGCCGTGGAACGCCAGCAGGAGCGAAACCATGCCTATACCCAGCCCCGCCGCTACGAACACAAACGGGATCGATTTTCTTAACATTGTGATCATTCCTCCTTAGGGGATGGGGGAAGCGCAAGACGAATCGGCTGCCCCACCGTTTGAACCTCCAATAAATCAAGGATAAATACGAATGTCGGAATTCCGACGATCAGGCCCCAGATTCCGAAGAAATGCTCGGAGAACAGGAGCACGATAAAGGTGTAAAAGATCGGCAGATGCGTCTTGGATGCCATCAGCCGCGGATTGAGCACGTAGGCTTCCAAGGCGTGAATCAAAGTAATCGTCACGATCAGATAGATGACATAGACGAACCCGCCAAGGCTGAACGCAATAGCGCACAGCGGAATCAGCGAGATGAATACGCCGGCGACAGGAATCAAGCCAAGAACGAAGATTAAGAGCGCCAGGCCGAACAGATTGGGAAAGCCCATCGCCCATAAGGCGATTGTCGTCAGCACGCAGTTGATCAGCGCAATCAGCAGCTGGGTTTCGATCACTTTGCCGAAGGTGAGGACGAATTTTTGGCCGAAGTATTCGATTTCTTCCACCAGCCATCCGATCTTGCTCGCCCGAAGCTTGTGCGTGAACCGGATGACGCTCGATTTGCTGAGCAGTAAAATCAAGCTCATAATGACGGCCAGAAACCATTCGAAGCCCCAATGGCCGACCCTCTTGATCATATCCAATCCGGGCTTGATGATGCTGTGAAGGTCGAGCTGATGAACGACGGAGACGAGATAGCTCACGATTTCATTCTGCGGATGAGCGTATACGTGCTTGACGGTGACGATCAGTTGACCTATTTCGTGAACGAGGGAGGGAAACACTTTGAAGCCCCCGGCCACCAGTACGGCGACAAACAATACGTACAGAATGGAGAGGAGCAGCTTGGAATCGACAGGAATGATCGGTTTAATCCAGCGATGGACCAAGTGATGAAGACGATCCATGAGGAACGTCATCAAAAATGTCAACAAGATGAGGTTCAGCATGCCTTTCAGCCAGAACAACAGCAGGCAGAAGAGGGCGAGAATGCCGAAGCGCCGCACATCTTTTCTTTGAAGAAAGGCCATCATATTCATACGAACATCCTTTCGATGGGAACGCGCCAAGTTTGTCTGCCGACATTATAACGCGCCGTTGTGTACTTCATGTGTCCTATCGGCAAAAGAAGGCTCTTGTTTTAATTGCTCCCCGGGACACACGAAAAACACAAGACTCATGTATAATGGAACAGGTAAAAGCACGTTACCGGATAAACAGGAGTTGTCATTGCTATGGAACGAAAAGTTCTTCTCATCGAAGATGAGAGCCTCATTCGCGAGATTGTGGCGGATTATTTCGAAAGGGAGCAGTGGACCGTCTACGAGGCGGAGAACGGCAGGCAAGCATTGGACATGCTGGATGGTCTGAATGCGGACCTCGTCATTCTTGATATTTTAATGCCGGAGCTGGACGGATGGGCCGTATGCAAGCGGATCCGCGCCAAATCGGCGATTCCGATCATCATCCTCACTGCGAAGTCGGAGGAAGACGACAAAATGCTCGGCTTCGAGCTGGGTGCCGACGATTACGTTACCAAGCCATTCAGCCCGAAGGTGCTCGTTGCCCGCGCTAAAACGCTGATGAAGCGAGTCGAGGGGACAGTCGGAAAAGAGGATCATATGCTCAGCTTTGGCCGGGTCACGATCAATAAACGGTCACACCGCGTCGAAATGGAAGGGCTGGAAGTCGAGCTGACGCCCAAAGAATATGAGCTGCTGCTTTATTTGGTCAAAAACGAAGGGATCGTACTATCCCGCGAAGCGATCCTGAATCAGGTATGGGGGTTCGATTATTTCGGCGATCCGCGGGTCGTCGACACCCATATTAAAAAATTGCGCGGGAAGCTGGGGGACGAGGCGCGGCATATCCGCACCGTCATCCGCGCCGGCTATAAATTCGAGGAGGACCGATGAGAAAAGGCGGCGTTACCTTCAAGCTGTTCGCGATCACAGCGTCTTTTTTCTTGTTGTTTTATGCAATCGTTCTACTCGGGCAATTACTGTTTTTTGAGAAGTTTTACCAGAATCAGAGATTGGCCGGATTGGAAAAAAAGCTGCAGTCCTTTAGCGAGCAGTATGCATCGAACCGTTGGGACGAGCCGCGTATCACCCGCGAGATGGGGCTGTTTATCAGCCAAAATAAAGCGCAGCTCGCAATCTTGAATCCGGAAGGAAAAGTGAAATACGACAATTTTTTTCGCATCGTCATCCGTGACGATAAAGGGGTTTCGGTCAAGATTTCCTTGATGCTGCTGTCCGAGTCCGACCAGAAGGAATTGCTGGCGGCCCACTTGCAGCGCGGCGACCGGATTCAGGTCGAGGGCGTGTTCGATGACGAACAGACCAAAGAATTGATCTACCCGCTCGTCATAAAAAAAGCCGGAATGAAGGACATCGGCAGCGCGGAAACCAGCGGTATCGAAGGTCCGTTGGAGCGAATTTCCGGCGTCATCACCGACGCGCTGCTGCCCAGCCCGAATATATGGAACTTGCGCCAGGGCTTATTGTACCTTGCCATTGACAATTGGTTCCCGCTTACCGACGAGCAGAAAACCGATTTGCAGAGCGGCAAAATGATCGAAAAGGAATGGACGGAGACGCTTACCGGCGTACGCAGCTTTATCGCGGTTCAGCCCGTGATCCGCGAGGGCAAAGTAAGCGAGCTGCTCTTCGCGGTCACATCGCTGCAGCAGATTAGCGAGGCCTACGACGCGCTGCGGCTGTTCTACCTGTATATCGCGGTGGGCGGCATTGTGCTGATTTTGCTGCTCTCGCTGATTTTTTCCAAATTCGTGACCAAACCGCTCCTTGCGCTTAACAAAATCGCGCTGCGCATGGCCAAATTGGATTTTTCCGCCAAATCGCCCATCCGGAGCAACGACGAGTTCGGCAGCTTGTCCCTCAGCTTGAACAGCTTGTCCGAAACGCTGGATCATACGCTCAAGGAGCTGCATCAGGCCAACGAGCAGCTTCGGGCGGATATGGAGCAGAAGCAGCGGATGGAGCAGCGGCAGAAGGAGTTCGTCTCCAACGCCTCCCATGAATTGAAGACGCCGCTCAGCATTGTCAAGGGATTCGCCGAGGGGCTGCGGGACGGCATCAGTGAAAGCAAGCGCGAGAGATATTTGGAAGTGATTCTGGACGAAACCGGAAAAATGGAAGACCTCGTCAAAGATATGCTGGAGCTGACGAAGCTGGAATCCAAGACCATCAAGCTGAAGAAGAGCCGGTTTATGGTAAGCGAGCTGATCGAGGATATCGTCGACAAGCTGTCGCATCATTTGAACGAAAAGGGATTGAAGGTCGTTCATATGGCCGCGGGCGAGCATCCCGTCTATGCGGATCAATCCAAGATCGAGCAGGTGCTGTTCAACATCTTGATCAATGCGATCCGTCATGCCGTGCCCGGCAGCGAAATTACCGTCCGCATCGAAAGCGACGGGGAGCGGCTCAAAGTCTCCATCGATAACGAGGGAGAGAACATTCCCGAGGATCAGCTGGATGACATCTGGGAACGATTTTACCGTGCGGAACGCTCTCGCAACCGGAAAACCGGGGGAACGGGGCTGGGCCTGGCGATCGTCAAGCATATCTTGGAGCTGCACGAAAGCCGTTACGGGGTAACGAATACCGAGAAGGGCGTCAGTTTTTATTTTTTGTTATAAGCCGGAAAGCAAGTCACGCAAAAAAGCATCGGTTGGATCGACTCCGGGTTCGGAGCTCGACGAGACCGGTGTTTTTCATGTTATTTACAGAAAAGGTTGACGCATTCCTGGGGCTCGTTTATGATAATCCAAATGATGGAAGGGAGGAAGGTTGTTATGAATCAAAAGACCAAGCGAAGTTTTCGCGTTGTTGTAAGCGCTCTTCTGGGATTGTCTTTGCTCTCGGCCTTGATTTATTCCGTCCCGGCGCCGTCACTTGCCGCAGGGACGCTTCCGGCCGATACGAATCTGGTGAAAAACGGAGGCTTCGAGCAGGGCAAGGCCGAGTGGGAGGATTGGGGAGCGGCGACCGTGGTCACCACCGACGTTCAAAGCGGAACCAAGGCACTGAAGCTTGGTCCCACCGAAGGCGGCATGGGGCAAAAGATTGACGGGATAGGCGAAAATACGATCGTCACGCTAAGCGGCGCGGGCAAAGCCGGCACCCCGGGCGAAAAAGCCTGGATCGGGGCGGACTGCCTCGATGCCTCCGACAAGAAGCTGGCGGGAGGCAAATTTGTGCTTGGCTTCGAATCTGCGGCTTACGAGCAGAAGTCACTCTCGTTCCGGACGGTTCCCGGCACCCGGAAAGTACAGGTTTACGTATACAAAAATCCGGACAATGGCAAATTCGCCTATGTCGATGACGTCGCTCTCAAGATCGGCGGCAGCTTGCCGGATGAAGACCCGCCGGTCAAGTCGGTAGGTCCGCTCCCGCCGCCACATCCCCCGGGCGTGTTCTTTGACGATTTCAAGAACGGCATCGATCCTGAAAAATGGCTGATCGCGAAGCAGCAGTGGGGCGGTCAAGACGTGAACGGCGGCGTGCTTCCGGCCAATGTGGCCGTCACCCGGGACGGCATCGTGGAGCTAACCGGCAACGGCGACCTGTACAGCGGACCGGTCCGGGGAATTAACCGCGACGGCTCGACGCGGGCGGACGGCAAGCGAACCGGGGCGTCCATCGTGACGAAATATGCCTATGCGTCGGGAAGCTATGAAGTGAAGGCCAAAATATTGCCGAAGCTCGGCGCGGTGTCGGCCTTCTGGACTTTTTTCAACAACGGCGAGGTTAATCATGAAATCGACTTCGAAGCGCCAGGCGACAAGAGCCTCCGCAAAATCATGACAACGACCTGGGTCGTCGAAGCGCGGAATACTTCGCAGGTAACGGACTTTCCGGAGCAGATCGACGGCAATTGGCATGTGTACCGGTTCGATTGGCATACCGATCCGAAGAGAGTCGATTTTTACGTCGACAATAAGCTGATTTATACGAGCTATACGAACGTGCCCCGGGCGGCCTCAAAATTTTGGCTTGGCGTCTGGTTTCCGAAGGAATGGGCAGGCATGCCTAACTTTGCCACCGACAAGATGTACATCGATTGGGTAAAAATTACGCCGTTTCTGGAGAAGGGGGATGTCCGGGCAGGGAACGGGGAAACCGGCGAAATTGGTCCGGGCACCGGCTGGGCCGGCTTGAACGAATATCCCGCTCCGCGGTAAACGCGTCAAGCAACTAATCGGTCTCTGTCGTACTCGCAGCGAAATATCCAGGAACACAAATCAAGCCCTTGGCCGCTCCCGCTGGGAGAACCAAGGGCTTGTACGTTTTAATCCAACTGTCCATGCTCCGCCAGCAGGGTGACGGCTAAAATAAACATTGCGTGCGACCAAGTTAGCGGCACGACCCAGGCGGTTTCGCCCGTTTGCTTATCGACCTGTTCGGGCAGCAGCCCTGCCGCCGTCCGGTGATCTATCGCCCATTGCAGGAGCGACTTGGCTTCGGTGTATTGTCCGCGATGAATGCGGTAATGGCACAGCCACAGCGTCGTTAAAATCCACGGATTGCCGCCGATGTAATGGTCGTTCTCGTACCGCTTGATGCCGCCGACTGCGGGGGACGTCAAGTATTGCTCGATCGTATCCGCTGTACGGACCATGCGCGGATCGTCGGCAGGGAACACGCCGAACGGAACGGAAATGCCGATCAGGCTGATATCGACGATCGGGTCGTGCTCCAGGAAGTAGGTCGTGTACCCTTTCGCATTGACGCTTACGGAGGTGCCGAGTCCTTGCTGCCGGGCTTCGCGATATACCGCCTCCGGCACCGCCAGCTTTAAAGCGCGGTAGAAGGCGCCTTTCTCCTCGTTCCAGCACAGCTCGCCGATCGACTGGCGGATGCGCTCCGCCACGAGGCTCCATTCGCTTGCCAGTTCCGGCTTGCCGAGCCGTTCGGCAAAAGAGGCTGCCGCCGTCAAGCCGCCAAAAACCGCGCCCGCCGAATACGTGTGCTCGGCGAATCGCTCTTCCCATAGGTCCATGCTGCAAGCGGGCAATCCGGTTTCCGCATCGATGTAGCCGGCAAGGAAGCGGGCGCCCCGTTCGACGGCCGGCCATACGTTTTGCAGGAAAGCCTCATCTTGCACCTGCAGATAATGCTGCCACATGCCCCAAATAATCGAGGCGCCTTCGTCGATCTGCAATCCCCAGGACGGAGCCAGCCAGCCATCGTGGTAATGCCGCTGCTGCCAGGAGCCGTCCGGGTCCTGAGCCGTGAGGGTCCATTCGTAAAACTTCGCGGACAACTCCGTCAGGCCGACGCGGTCCAGCGCCGTCGTAATAAACGCGGCATCGCGGCCCCAGCAATAGGAGTAGCCCCCGCAGCGGGAAAATTGCTCGTCGAACTCGGGAGCGGCCACGACGCTGCCGGACTTCTCGTCGCTCATTAGCTTCATCACCAGCAGCGAACGCTCGTACAGCTCGCGGATATCGCTTCGCGATCCGGGAGCCGGCACGGCGTCGTTCAGGAATCGATGCCAGTAGCTCTCCGTGAAGTCGTACCAGTACGTATGCGGCTGGCTCTTCGCTTTGGCCAGCGATTGCTGGGAGGCAGTGCGCGTCTGGCCCGCCGCAATGTACACGGGCACCTCCACAGCCGCGCCCGGCTCCAGCTTTTCAATGTGCCAGCACAGCGCGCCGTCCGGCTTCATGTCAATCCCGTTCCCGTTTAAATGGCCGGATTGCGCGTTTTCCCACACGCCAGCTCCGGCTTGATATCCTGTGCAAACGTTTGAACTGGAGACCGAAAAAATATACTCGTGCCGCAGGTGCATGAGCGAATCGTGTGCTTCCTCAAACTGGGTGGTATGGTAAAAAGGCGTTTCCATCGAGCGGAACGACGAGTAATACATAAAGCGGAACGATACCGGCGCCTCGCCGCGGTTAGTAAATGTATACTGGCGGACAACGAAATCTTCGCCCGGGACGGCGTAATCGACCGTCTCCGCGGACAGCGGGAAGCGCTCGGACACGGCGGTCGTCTTGAACATGTTCGTCCGGGGCACGTAGGAGGCTTCATGCCGCCAACCTTCTTCCTCGCCGTCGAACCAGGTTGTCACTGGTGTGGTTCCCTCGATGTACAGGCCGCTGCGGATTTCGTCCACATGCTGCGGATAGTCGATATGCGGCCACCACAGGCGGTACATCCGGCCCGTGCGGCCCAGGGAGGCGAGAAATCGGGAATTTCCGACGATCGCGTCGATCAAGTAAGGCTTTTTCGTTGTGTACATGTGCTGCATCTCTCCTAGTTTTTGACTTGAACGAGGGACGATTCCCGCACGATCAGGCGGTGGGGAATGATCACGCGCTTTTGGGGCATGGCCTCGCCCTTTACGGCCCGGATGAGCGTTTGCGAAGCGGTGTAGCCGATCTGGTAAATCCCGATATCGATGGAGCTGATCGGCGGCGTGGACAGCTCGGACAACGAGATGTTGTTGAAGCCGACCAGACTGAGATCGTCCGGGACCTTGTAGCCGAGCTCCGTCAGCCCCCGCAGTACGCCAAAAGCGACGACGTCGTCAATCACAACAATCGCCGTCGGCCGTTCGGGGAGACACATGAAAAACGACATCGCCCGGTAGCCGCTTTCCTGCAAAAAGTCCCCTTCGACGATCCATTCGGGGCGGGCTTCGATCCCGGCGTCCTTAAGCGCTTGCAAGTATCCTTTCATCCGGTCGCCCGAAACGATCAGATTCGGTGGGCCGCTCACGAATCCGATGCGCTTGTGCCCTTGGGCGATCAAGTGGCGGGTAGCATCGTAAGCCGCCTGCACATTGTCGTTGTCCACCGACAAAATATCGGGAAACTCTTCGCTTCGCCCGATCAGGACAAAAGGGAAGCCGTGCTCAAGCATGAACGAAATGAGCGGATCGCTTTGGCGCGAATACAGCAAAATCACGCCGTCGACCCGCCGACCCTTGACAAGCCGGGTAACGGCTTCAAGCTCTTCCCGCTCCGTTGTCCCTGTCGTCATCATAAGATCGTACCCCGTACGCGCCGATTGGGTAACGATGCCGCGGATCACCTCGGAGAAGAACAGGTTCTGGAACAGCTCCTCGGCCGGTCTGGGCAAGATTAAACCGATCGTATTTGTCGTCTTGGAGACGAGGCTCTTGGCCATGATGTTGGGGTGATAGCCGAGCTCCTTCAGCACTTCCCGCACCTTCGCCGCGGTCGCCGGACTGATCCGGGGATGATTGGAAAGAACGCGCGATACGGTGGAAGGAGAGACGCCGGCTTTTTTGGCGACGTCGACGATTGTGATTGCCATGGATGTGTAACCTCCAGATGTTCTGTTGATAGGAGAGCCGCTTTCTTGCGGGATGTCGGGCACTTGGATGCTTCTTGCACAAGTAAGGAAGCATGTTTCTCCCATGGTAACATATCAGAGGCGGCTATTGTAAAAAACAGCTTGTGCAAACGTTTGAACAAAAGCCGGCGCAGAAATGGATGCCGTTTATTTTTTTATGTTAGCGCAAAAGCCGGTCCGTTGTAAATAAACATTTGAGAATGATCAAAAAAGGACTCGTTTTCCCTAAATTGTGGAATTAAAATGTAGGAAAGCTGAGAAAATGGAAGGATAAGGGGGATGGGAGCAGGGATTTCAGTAAAAACCGGCTAAAATAACCAGTGCAAACGTTTTTACAAAATGTTCTGCGTGAGTTATGATATGTCGAGAATGAAACGTTTTCATTCGCGGATTCCATGGAAAGAAAGTTGTTTGTGGCACTTTTTACGGCATTTTGCGCAAAGGTTTGCACAAGCTAGAGCTGCCGCAAGCGCGAAGGCAGAGCAATTATTTTGGAAACTGAAAGGGGTACTTACAAAAATGGAATTCAAAAAGAAGCTCTTGGCGCTGGTTGCCGTATCCTCCTTATCCGTCTCGATGACTGCTTGCTCCGGCACGAACAAACCGGAAGCCGAGACTCCGGCAGCGAACAACAATGCGCAGTCGCCGGTGGCAGCAGGAGAAACGGGCGCGTTGACACCGGAAGCGGGCGCAAAGCTGGTGATCTGGGAGAGTAAAGATGAACGCGTGTTCACTGATGAAATCGCGAAGCTTTTTACGGAAAAATACAATGTTCCGGTTCAAATCGACGAAATCGCTCCGACGGATCAAGTGACCCGACTGACCAACGACGGTCCGGCGGGCGTAGGCGCCGACGTGGTGGTGTTTCCGCACGACCACTTGGGCCGGGCCGCATCGGCGCAATTGATTCTCCCGAACGATTCGTTTGCCGAGGAAACGAAGAAAAACAATACGGACAACGCGATTCAAGCCGTTACCTTCAACAACACGCTGTACGGTTTTCCGCGGGCTGCCGAAACCTACGCGCTGTACTACAATAAGGAGCTGGTGAAGGAAGCTCCGAAATCGTTCGAGGACGTCGTCGCTTTTAGCAAAACGTTCACGAACAAAGACAAAAATAAATTCGGCATCATGTGGGAAACCGGCAATACGTACTTCAACTATCCGTTCATCGCTTCAACAGGCGGGTACTTGTTCGGCAAGAACGGCACGGACAAAACCGATATCGGCTTGAACAACGAAGGCGCACTGACAGGAATGAAAGTGTATGCCAGCCTGAGAGAAATTTTGCCCGTGAAATCCGGCGATATTAACCCGGACATTAAGCGGGGACTGTTCACGACGGGCGATGTGGCGATGGACATCAACGGTCCGTGGGAGCTGACCGGCTACAAGAAAGCGCTTGGCGACAAGCTCGGCATCGCTCCGATTCCGGCGATCGGAGGCAAACCGGCGGTATCGTTCTCCGGGGTAAAAGCATGGTACGTCAACTCGTTCTCGAAATATCCGAACGCGGCCAAGCTGTTCGCCCAATTCGCTTCCGGCAAAGAAGCGCAGCTTCTGCTGCACAAGAAGGTTGGAGCCATCCCGACGAACAAAGAGGCGCAAGAGGACTCGCAAATCAAGAACGATCCGATCATTTCCGGTTTTGTCGCGCAGTTCAAAAACTCGCAGCCGATGCCGTCGATCCCGGAAATGGACAGCGTCTGGAATCCGCTTGATTCTGCGCTGACGGAAGTATGGAACAACGGCAAAGATCCGAAAGAGGCGCTCGATACGGCGGCTACCCGTCTGAAAGAGCTCATCAACAGCGGCAAAAAGCAATAACGGTCCGGGAGGCTGAGTCTGGGTTCACCCGTCGCGGAATACGGCGGGTGATTCCATATTTTTTTACGGGGAGAGGAGCTTCGTCATACTATGTCTCAACATCGGATCACCGCAGCGGTGCTGTCATGCGTCGGATTAGGCTTAGGACAATGGTATAACCGGCAATGGCTTAAAGGGCTGGTGCTGCTGCTCATCGAGGTGGCGGCGCTGAAGTATTTCGTCCAAAATTTAGGCCAGGCGCTGTGGGGCATTGCAACGCTTGGCGAACAGGCGATGCATTTGGAGAAGGTTAACGGCATTGCCAAAATGGTTCCGGGCGACCACTCCATCTTTTTGTTGATTCAGGGCGTCATTACTTTGCTGGTGCTTGGCTTGTTCATCCTGCTGTACGTGCTTGTTGTCAAGGATGCGTATCTCGTCGGAAAGCTGCGGGAGGCGGGGGGAAGGCCGAATAATTTCATCCAGTCGCTTGCCTATATCCGGGACAGAAGATTTGCGGAAGCGTTTCTGATGCTGCCTGCGGCGGGCATTTTGTTTTTTACCATCATGCCGATCATCTTTATGATTCTGCTGTCCTTCACGAACTATTCTTCTCCGAACCACATGCCCCCGGCTAAACTGGTCGACTGGGTAGGGTTTCAAACGTTTAAGGACCTTGTCGGACTCAAGACTTGGAGCCATACATTCTTCGGCGTCTTGCGCTGGACGATCATTTGGGCGGTATTGTCGACCGTCACGACCTTTTTCGGCGGGTTTCTGGTGGCCCTGATCATTCAGCAAAAGGATATCCGCTTCAAAGGGTTTTGGCGGACGATCATGATCATCCCTTACGCCATTCCGCAGCTGATCTCTCTGCTGGTGATGCGAAATCTGTTCAACGGCCAGTTCGGACCGATCAACCAATATTTATCGTATTTCGGACTGGAGAAACTGCCGTGGCTGACGGACCCGATTTGGGCCAAGGTGACGGTTATCGTCGTGAACATGTGGGTCGGCGTGCCCGTTTCGATGCTGCTGATCATGGGCGTGCTGACGACGATCCCGCGCGATATGTACGAGGCGGCGGAGGTGGATGGGGCGACCGCGTTTCAGAAGTTCCGCATCATTACGCTGCCGATGGTCATGTTCACGACGGCTCCGATTCTGATTACGCAGTTTGCGGGAAATATCAACAACTTCAATGCGATTTTTCTGCTGACGGACGGCAATCCGGTCGAAGGGGAGTATCAATACGCGGGCGCAACCGACCTGCTTGTCACCTGGTTATATAAGCTGACGCTGAATCAAAGCCAGTTCAACATGGCCTCGGCCGTCGGTATTATCATTTTCCTGATCATCGCTTCGTTCTCGATCTACAATTACCGCAGGACCCGTTCGTTCCGGGAGGAGGATATGATCCAATGATAGGGAGAAAATTAAGCAACGCGATTCGGCTGACGTTCAGCTATCTGTTTCTGATCGTGGCGTGCATATGCTGCTTATATCCGGCGCTGTGGGTCATTCTGGCCTCCTTCCGGCCGGGCCGGTCCTTATACAGCAAAACCTTGCTTCCCGAGCAATTCGTGTTCGAGCATTATACGGAGCTGTTCACGTCCAAAAGCTTCCTGTTCGGCACCTGGTACTGGAATACGCTCAAAATCGCCACCTTATCGATGATTTTCGGCACGCTGATGGTGCTGCTGTGCGGCTACGCGCTGTCCCGGTTCCGGTTCAAAGGACGCAAAACCGCGCTGTCCACCTTGTTGATTCTCGGGATGTTTCCCGGCTTCATGAGCTTGATCGCCATTTACATCTTGCTGAAGGAATTGAACCTGCTGGATACGCATCTGGCGATGATCATCGTCTACTCTTTCGGTGCTCCGCTGCTTGGAAGCTTTATTGCCAAAGGCTTTTTCGATACGATCCCGCGCAGTCTGGATGAAGCGGCAAGAATCGACGGGGCGAACAACATTACGATCTTCGTCAAAATCATGCTTCCGCTTTCGAAGCCGATGCTGGCGTACGCCGCGCTGACGCAGTTTGTCGGCCCTTGGATCGATTTTATTTTCGCGCGGATGGTGCTGCGCACAAGAGACAAATGGACGCTGGCCGTCGGCCTGTACGACCAGATCAGCAGCAACCAGAACAGCAATTTTACGCTATTTGCAGCGGCGGCCGTGCTGATCGCGGTTCCGATCTCGCTCCTGTTCATTTATTTACAGCGTTTCCTGGTGGAAGGGCTGACGGCGGGGGCAAGCAAAGGTTGAGGCGCGTTTGAAGACCAATCGAAGCGGCAAAAAGGAAAGGGGACAAGTCCCGCATTCTTGCGGAGCTTGTCCCTTTTTTCGTGCAGACATTGGCTTTGGGCAGGCACCCTTTATTGCGCCAGCAGAAGACGGAAGCCGTTCGCAGGCAAGCGCAGTTGCAATTCGCCGTTGTCTGCGATCAGGTCTTCTTCGGTCAATAGATCCTTCCAATGACGGCCGGCGACCGGCAGGGCCAGCGTATCGGCTTCGGTTCCCGCATTGACGGCGACGATCAAGCGGTCGCTGCCCAGCGAACGTTCGTAAGCAAGGCGCATATCGTTTTCCTGCGTGAACAGGAAAGTCAGGTCGCCGGTGCGCAGCGCTGCGTATTGTTTGCGCAGCGCGATGACTTGCCGGAAGAACGCGAACAGCTCGCGGTCCTGCTTCGCTTCGTCCCATTCCATGCATTTGCGGCAGCCGGGGTCGTAGCCTCCGGTCAGGCCGATTTCGTCGCCGTAATAGACGCAGGGCGTACCGGTCAGGGTAAATTGAAGCAGCGTGGCCAGCTTCATCCGCTGCTTGTCTTCATCGCAGAGAGTCAGCAGACGCACCGTGTCGTGGCTTCCGAGCAGGTTAAAGGCGGCCTCGTTCGCCTGCTGCGGATAGCTGGCCAGGAGGGCGCCCAAGGCGTTGGCGAAGCTTGCGCCGTCCCGTTCCTTTTTGGCGGCAAACTCGATGATGATATTCGTCAGCGGATAATTCATCACCGCATCGAACTGGTCGCCCATGAGCCATGGCATGGAGTCGTGCATAATTTCGCCCAGGATGTAGGCGTCGGGCTTCGCCTTCTTCACCACGTCGCGGAACTCGCGCCAGAAGCGGTGGTCGACTTCGTTGGCTACGTCAAGACGCCAGCCGTCGATGTCCACTTCTTCAATCCAGTACTTGGCTACATTCAGCAAGTATTGTTTGACTTCGGGATGCTCCGTATTCAGCTTGGGCATGATCGGCTCGTAAGCGAACGTGTCGTAGGTCGGAATGCCGTCCTTGACGTCGAGCGGCCATTCCCGCACGTGGAACCAGCCGGCGTAACGGGAATCCGCTCCCTTTTCCTTCACGTCGAGGAAGGGAGGGAACGTGTGCCCGCAATGGTTGAAGACGGCGTCCAGCAGCACACGGATACCGCGTTTGTGGCAAGCCTCGACCAGTTTCTTCAGCGTCTCGTTCGTGCCGAAGTGAGGATCTACCGTCATATAATCCGCGGTATCGTATTTATGGTTGGTGGTCGCTTTGAAGACCGGGTTGAAATAAATGGCGTTGACGCCAAGCGCGCTCAGGTGATCCAAATGGTCGATGACGCCTTGCAGATCGCCCCCGAAATAGTTTTTGGGCGTCGGCTCGCCGCCCCACGGTTCCACGCCTTCCGGATCGTTACTCGGGTCCCCGTTGGCGAAGCGTTCAGGGAATATTTGGTAGAAAATAGCATCTTTGACCCAAGCCGGGGGCGTAAACACGTCCGCCGGATTCAGGAAGGGGAAATCGAACATTTTGATGCTGTCCTTCGGCGCGTCGTTCAGCATGCCGGTCTCGACAAACCAGACGGTTTCTTCGTCCGCTTCCAGCCGGAAGGCGTACTTCATACGGCGCATGAGCGGCTGGACCGCAACATGCCAATAATCGAACAGCGTGTCGCTGACCCACTTGGTCATGGATAACTCTTCGACGGTGCGGTCCCACGCGTACTTGTCGCCGACGATCAAGGTAACCCGTTCGACGTCATCCCGCTTGGTGCGCAGGCGCAGATGGATCGTGCGCTCGTCATAGGCATAGGCCCAGTTGGATTTTGGACGATGGTAAATAGCTTCCAATAACATGATGTCATCCTCCTTGGCAATAAAAAAAGGCACAACCCCGATTAAAACGCGAGGTTGTACCTTTTTGCTTGGTAGCATTGCCTTTAATTTTAGCAATAATATAGCATCTCTTCGGCGGAAACTCAAGAGTGATTCGACCTATGCGCCGAGTTTTTTTGCCGGCTGCAATACGGCGGCCTTACGGCTGCCAGTTCACCGTTACGGTTGCCGTGCCGCTGGAAGGCGTTGTGAACGTATGGTTGGAGCCGCCTTCCCAGGTGACGGTGCTGCCGTTTTTCTTGAGAAATTTAAATTCGATGGCCGTTCCTGCCGGAACGCTGACATCGTAATACCAGGTCGGATAAGCGTACATCACCTTGTTAAACAGCGGACCGATCGCTTTGGCCGGTTCCCATTGCCCGAGCTCGCTCACGCTTCCCGTCAGATAAACGTTTTCCCCCAGCGTCGTCGAGGCGTTGTTCACCACGAAGCGAACGCTGACCTGCTCCTTGGTCAGGAGGTTGAAGCTGCCGTACACGTTGCTGTCCGCCGCGCCGGCCGTTCTGACTTTGATGCCGTATTTACCCGCTGCGGCCGCCGGTACGACGACTTTGATCTCGGTATCCTCCCAAGAGACGATATTGGCGCCGGTAACGGCTGTCGTGCCGAAATAGACCGTGCCCTTCGTCGAGCCGAAGCCTCTGCCGTCAATGGTGACGGTATTGCCGGCTTTCGCCATCATCGGGCCGACATGTCCGATCGCCGGAGCCGTTTGCGCAGCCGTGTACTGCCATACCGATACGCCGCCGGCGGCTAGCGTAAACGCGGATGCGGCGCCGCCGCTGCCTACCGTCAGGCCGCCACCGTTAAGCAGTCCTCCTAGCGCATCGGTGTAAGTGCCTGCCGGCAGCGAAGTAACGAGCCCGCTGATCGAGGCGGGGGAGGTCAGGCTGCGGTTGATGGCGACGACCGCCGTGCTGCCGCCGAATTTGCGCTCGTAGATGTAGACGTCGTTGTTGATCCACCGCTGCTGTGTTGTTCCGTAAGCGATCGCCGGATTCGATTTGCGGAGCGGGGCCAGCTTCTTGATGACGTTATAGGCGGTAGTCGCCGTCGAGAAGGAAGCCATCTTCGCCCGGTTGTTCGGATCGCCGTTCCCGGTCATATACTGCTCGGTTCCGTAATAAATGGCCGGCACACCACGGGAAGTCAGCGTAAAGGCAAGCGCCTGCTCCAGCTTCCGGTTGCTTGCGCCCGACACCTGGAAACGATCCATGTCATGGTTATCGATGAAGGTCACCTGATCGTTCACTTGGGCATAATCTGCGGCCGTCCCGGCAATCATGCTGTCCAGGCCAAGCATGGAATCCGTATTGTCGCGGAACACTTGCCGAACTTTTTGCCCGAACCGGAAGTCGAGCAGGCTCATGCCGCTTTCGTTGGCGAACTGATGATTGGCGGGATCCACCTCATTCGTACCCAGAAACCATTCGCCGAACGTGAAGACGGGCTTCGTGTTGTAGATGGAAGCCATCCAATTTTTTTGCCAGCCGAAAGGCATATGCTTGACCGCATCTACCCGGATGCCGTCAATACCGAGATCCAGCCATGCCCGGATTGTTTCTTTAAAATACGTATCGATGAAGCTGTTATTATGGTCCAGATCCGCAAGATCGAACAGGTTTTTGTAGATCCCGTTTTCCAGCGTCGAAAAATCCGTTCCGCCGTTATGGTGGAAATAACGGTTCGTATCTCCGGTATAGCTTCCGACCAAGGCGCCGTTATTGTACAATTTGCCGTTTTCCGCGAAGGCGGTATTCGTCTCCATGGCCGGGGACGTATGGTTCGGCGCAAAATCGATAATGACCTTGATGTTTTTGGCGTGAGCGGCATTGATCAGGTTCTGAAAATCGGTCATGCTGCCGAAGGCGGGATTGGTCTTTTTGAAATCGCGCGCCCAGTAGCCGTGGTAGGCGGTGCTGTTTGCGCCGGAGTAGCTGATGACGGAATAAATATTTTCGACAGGCTGGGAAATCCAGATCGCGGTAATGCCCATACCGGTCAAGTAGCCGTCATTGATTTTATTGACGATGCCCTGCCAGTCGCCGCCGCAATACAGCTTCAGATTGCTGCTGCAGGTGCTGTCGAACGCGTTCCCCGTCGGATTGTTGCCCGGATTGCCGTCGGAAAACCGGTCGGTGACGATCTGGTAAATAACGTCCGTCGAAAAGTTTTGCTTGTTGGACACGGACGTATCCGGTGAGGCCGAAGCCGACGGCGAAAGCGGGGACAGGGTTGCGGTCAGCGATATCGCGAGAACGGCTGCAAGAAGTTTCGGCAAAGTTTTCAATATAATGTCCTCCTGGTTCCAAAGTTTTGTGCAAAAATGAAACGCTTACATTTTTGGTGTTTGAGTATGGTTTCCGATAGATCACCCCCTAAAAAGCGAACAACCCCGGCGTCTCCTAAGAGATACCGGGGTTGTTTTTCGAACCGACAGCGGTCTGAAAAATGCATGGCCCTTATGTTGATCTTCTACAAGGTTATTGTAAAATCGGTTGCATCTATTTGTCAATGGAGAGATTTTTTTCTTCTGCATCCCCGCACAGCTCGAACCTTTACGGCTTCGTCTTGCGCCAATAGACGCCGGTCGTATCGATCGGAATGAGCGGGTCCTCGATGTTGTGCGCTTTCCGGTAATCGTGTACCGCGGCCGAGCAATAGCCGATCGAATAGTCGTCGATAATGACATAGCCTCCGACAGATACTTTGGGGTACAGGTTCGTCAAACTGTCCATCGTCGAGGAATACATGTCGCCATCGAGCCGGGCAATGGCGATTTTCTCAATCGGCGCCGTCGGCAGCGTGTCTTCGAACCAGCCTTTCAGGAAGCGTACCTGATCATCCAGCAGATCGTACCGCTGAAAATTTTTGATCACGTCGGATAACGAGACTTTCAGAAACTCCTGTTCGTGAAATATCGCCCCTTTATCGACGGGATAGCGGGCTTCGTCCGGGGCGGGCAAGCCTTCGAACGAATCGGCCACCCAGACGCGCCGGTCCTTCACGCCATTCGCTTTCAGGAAGCCTCTCATAAAGATGCATGCCCCGCCACGCCATACTCCCGTCTCGATAAAATCGCCTTCGATGTTGTCCGCGAGCACGGAATCCATATGCTGATGCAAGCTGTCCATGCGCAGCCTGCCGATCATGCTGTGCGCGAGCATCGGCCAGTCCAAGCCTTGCCTGCGGTTTTCGACGGTAGCGCCGGGTTCGTGTTCCAGCCATATTTCATACAAAATCGTTTTCTTCAGCAACTCGAGATACAATTCTTTTGCCGTATCGCTCGGCATGCTCCCACTTCCTCTCGGTGTCGTTCCACTAAATCCAATATATTCGGTTCCACCGGCAAGGTGTGAGCGTTTGTCCAGCATGTGCGGGCGGGGAGGGCCGGTACAGCCGAAAATGTATTGACAAAACAGCTAATATCAGGTAATTTCATTCATGACAATGATAATCATTATCATTTTTTGTGGCAGCCGTTTATTAAACACATTGGGGGAGAGCTAGTTGTTAAAACAGTTTCAATTTAGAATGTCTGCTTTTTTTCTGCTTTGCATGATGATCGTCCTTGCGGGCTGCGGAACGAAAGCGCCGGAAACGGGCGGGAACGCAGCTAACGGTACCGACAGCAAAGGAGCGGCTTCTGCATCCGCACCTGCGGCCAATGCGGACGAGGTACGGAAGATCAAGCACATCATGGGCGAGACGGAAATCAAGGGAACGCCGAAGCGCGTCGTCGTCTTGACGAACGAGGGGACGGAAGCCGTGCTCGCGCTCGGCATCAAGCCGGTCGGAGCCATTCAATCGTGGGAAGGCGAGCCGTGGCACGATCATATCAAATCGGAGATGGACGGCGTTGCGGTGCTCGGCTATGAGGATCAGCCGAATCTCGAAGCGATTGCCCAGCTCAACCCCGATCTTATTCTTGGCAATAAAACGCGGCACGAGAAGATTTACGAGCAGCTGTCGAAGATTGCGCCGACCGTTTTCTCGGAAGATTTGACCGGCAGATGGAAAATAAACTTTAATTTTTACGCCGATGTGTTGAACAAGAAAGCCGAAGGCGAAAAAGTAATGAAGGAGTTCGATCAGCGCGTAGCTGACGCCAAAACCAAGCTTGGACCGAAATTGGCGAGCAAAGTGTCCATCGTCAAATTTTCGTTCAAAGGCACGCAAATCTACATGAAGGATACGTTCAGCGGCGTGCTGCTGGAGCAGCTCGGGTTCGCCCGTCCGGCATCACAGGACAAGCCGGAGTTTGCCCAAATGATCTCGCAGGAAAAAATGGATCTCATGGATGGCGATGTTTTGTTCTATTGGGTGTCCGAATCCAAAGGGAAAAACGATGTTTCGAACAAAGCGAAAGAATGGTTCGACAGTCCGGTATTTAAAAACTTAAACGTCGCCAAAAATAATAAGGTGTTCAAGGTGAATGAGACGATCTGGAACACGGCGGGCGGCATTAAAGCGGCCAATTTATTGCTGGACGACATCTTGAAGCGTTTTGAAGTGAAGTAGCATCTCGCTCAGGCGCGAAACAGTCGGAATTCTGTTTTAGACAGGAATTCCGGCTTTTTTTTGCATTGGAGGGAGGCTTTTCGTAAGCGGCTCATACGGTGGTTGACAAAGCAGACGGGGGTGTATATCATTTTGCTAAGTGATCACTTAACGAATGTGGATTCCATTGCGCAAAAGGATGAGTTCCGATGAAAACTAGAACAAGCCGCCAGCAGCAGGCGTTGGAAACGAAAAGCAAGCTGATCGATGCCGCTCTCCGGACGTTTTCCCGCAAAGGCTTCAGCGAAAGCACGACCAAAGATATTGCCAAGGAAGCGGGAGTTACGGACGGCCTGATCTATCACTATTTTCAGTCCAAGGAAGATTTGCTGTGGGCCATATTGGACAAATACACCCTCCTGCATTCCATCCGGCAAGCGCTGGCGGCCATGGACAAGCAAGCTTCGCTAGAGCACAATTTGACGGCGTATTTTCAAGCCTTGTTCCGCAATTTGCGCGAGCAGCTGGACTTGGTCGTGATGTGCTTCGGCGAGGCCCAGCGCAATCCCGAGATTCGCGCCCAAGTGGAGGACATTATACGGGAAGGCGTCGAGCTGCTGTACGCGTTTGTTGCGCCGCAGGTTCATTTGGACCGGCAGGAGCTGCTGGTCGCGATCCGCAATGTGCAGACGTCGATGGTTTTTTATTTCTTAATGACCGCCCGGTTCGCTGATGATGACACGCAGAGTACGGAGTATATCCGGATCTCGGTCAAGCAGTTTTTGAACATCGTCGCCTAAATTTTTTTTAGCCATTTCATTAACTAATTACTTAATAAACGAAAATGGAGGTTGGTTTGCTATGAAAATAATCGACGTAGACGTCGCGGTCGTCGGAGCCGGACCCGGAGGGTGCATGCTCAGTTATTTGCTTGCGCGGAGCGGTGTGAGAACGGCGCTGCTGGAACGGCATAACCGTTTGGACCGCGAATTCCGGGGCTATTTTTTTCAACCGTCCGTCGTTAAGCTGTTCGATCAGATCGGTGCGCTGGAAGACATCTTACATATTCCGCATCAGCATGTGCCCAAATTTACGTTTGTTGACCATGGCAAGACGTTGTTCGAGGTTCGCTTCGACGAGCTGGAGCCGCCTTACAATTACGGCCTGAACATTCCGCAGCCTCCGCTGCTTGAGTTTTTCATCGGGCAGGCTGCTCGTTACTCTAACTTTACGTACTTCGGAGGGACGGCGGTGACGGACCTGATCGAAGAAGATGGCGCGGTGCACGGCTTGATCGCCAAAAACCACGAGGGCGAGGAATTGGAAATGCGCTGCCGGCTTCTTGCCGGAGCTGACGGACGCCACTCCACGATTCGCAAGCTGGCGGGCCTAGACCAGACGATGGGGGAGTTCGAGTTCGACTTCGTATGGTTCGATATGCCCAAAGTCCCGGGCAAAGATTACCCGCTGCAAATCCAGATTGAAGATGAAGGCATGCTGATCTATATTCCAAAAGGCGAGGATCAAGTACAGGTCGGCTGGGTGATTCCGAAAAAGACATATCCGGAGCTCGTGAAAAAAGGAATCGAAGGTTTCGTCCGTACCTTAATTGCCGTCGAGCCGGATCTGCAGAACGTGCTTCCTTGCCATCTCAGGAGCTTTAAGCAATGTTCGGTGTTGGACATACAGGTTGGCATGACCGATACATGGGTGAAGGACGGCTTGCTTCTGCTCGGCGATGCGGCGCATATCGCTTCACCGTTTTCCGGGCAGGGCAACAGCCTGGCCATTCAGGACGCGGTCGTCGCGCACGATACGGTGATGAAGGCGTTGGAATCCGGAGGCCACGGCATTGTGCCTGCCGAGCTTCTGAAAAGGTACGAGCTTTACCGCAAGCCGGCGGTAGCTGAAATTCAGAGCATGCAAGCGATGCAGGCTCGCTTGATCGCCATGAAGTCCCCGGGGCTGCTCAGACTGCGGCGCATGCTCGCGCCGGTGATGCGCCGGACACCGCTTTTTCATCAGATGAGGAATAAGATTGCTCTAGGCGTTCAGCAGGTGGACGTGAACACCTCATATTTTACGAAGTAAATTCGTTGATACCGGGCTTGAACCTCAGATTCGGGAATTCGGCGCCGGAAGAAGCCAACACGCCGGATTCTTACGACGCGAATCCCAAGCGACAATGTTAAGTTGCCGCAGATCTATGCGATGGATCGCTTATACGACAACCGCGTTTGCAAAATGCGAGTGTTCGTATGCGTAATAGCCGTCTGTGCGTCCTTGAAAGTAGTGTCCTTGGATGTGGACTGGGCTCCAATGCTCTTGAAGACGCAAGCGGATGTCCAGCAGTTCGTCCGGGAGAGCGGACGGATCAAGACCCGTTAGCATAGGCTCGCCTGCACTTCGCAGCATCTCCTGCATCAGCTTTACGCGCTTGGCCGTCCGTTCGGCGTCGAAGGCGTTCGTATCCCAGTAATCGAATATGACCGAGCTGCCCGCCGGGCAGAGGCTGGCGATCGAATGCAGTGTGGAGAATACCGCTTCCCGGGGCAAGTAATGGATGACACCCAGCCAACTAAAGAAACTTAATGACTGCGTATCGAATGACGATCTGGCTAGTGCCGTCTCCAAATTCTCCTTCGTAAAATCCACCGGCACAAAGTGGAGGTTGGACGGGAGCTCCCATCCCAATTCCGTAAGCCTGCGGCGTTTAAACGCTTGCGTAGCAGGATGGTCGATTTCGAACACTTGGATATCCTTTAACGTCTCCGGATGCCTGAACGCAAACGTATCCATTCCGGCTCCGAGAATCAAATACTGCTTAGTCCCTTGCCTGATAGCGCTCTCAAGACGATCCTCCGCATACCGTGCCCGGCTGAGAAAGAGCGAGGTCGGAAAATAGCTTTGCAGCATGCATGCCACTGCCGCCGTCCGGTCTTCGCAAGCGGCAGCGCGTTCAGGATCGACGAGCTGAAGCGTCGTCACCATAGTCTGTTCGAATGCGGCGCGTTCCTCTTCCTTCAGCAAATGATGGGCCAGAAAATCATTGAAAATTTTTGGCGTTTCGTGAACGGCATGGTAACCCCGCAGATATGCGCTCATCAGGGCGGAGCGTTTGACTTTTGAATCTTCCACTGTCATCCTCCTTTACCAACAACCTAATTAAAATGAGATTATTTAACAATTATAACCCATTTTCAGCAGCAGGGATATATTTTTTGACAACTCGGAGCCGTTTCGTTTAAAGTAGGTAGTATACTAACTACTATGAATCGGAGGGTGATCTATGGAAGACGTGTTCAAGGAACTGCAAAAGCTCGGCTTTTCGCCATACGAGTGCAAGGCGTACGTCGGCCTGCTGAAATCGCATCCCGTCACCGGCTACGAAATCAGCAAGCGTTCGGGCGTGCCCCGATCGATGATTTACGAGGTACTCGGGAAACTGATGGACAAAGGCGCGGTTCATCTTGTCCCATCCGAGCCGGTAAAATATGCTCCGGTGCCGGCAGACGAATGGATCGGCCGGTTGCGGAAGCAATTCGACCAGTCCTTTGCGTATTTGGAGAAATCGTTGATGATGCTTCAGCAGGAGCGGGAAATGGACGTCATCTGGCATATCCGCAGCGACGAATCGGTCATGAACGAAATCGCGGATCTGATCGGCAGAGCGGAGAAGGAGCTGTGGCTTTCCGTCTGGGAGCCGCAGGTTCCCGAGGTCAAGGCATCGGTGGAGCGTCATCTCCGGAGGGGCGTTCCTGTTTTTTCCGTTCTGTTCGGAGCGCCGGAGACGCAGATCGGGACGACGTTTCACCATGACTACATGACGCCGGAAGTGGTGAAAGAGCGGACCGGGGGCTATTTGACGATTGCCGCCCGGGACGGCGAAGAGGTGCTGATCGCCAACTTTTCGGGCGAATCGACCACTTGGGCAGTCAAGACGCACGACCCGGCTCTCGTGCTGGTAGCGACAGAATATGTCCGACACGACATCATGATCGAAGAAATCACGGCCCAATTCGGCCCGGAGAAGCTGGATGCGCTGTGGCGGAATAACCCGGCCCTGACTCATGTCGTGACCGGAAAACGGATCGACGGGCGGGAGGGACCATGAGCGAGAAACCTATTCATGCGGCTTACCCGGGGAGTACCGGAAACGAGGAAAGCTTTCTTCAAGGCGTGAAGGACTGCCTGCCTACGGTGCTTGGCTACTTGAGCATCGGCTTCGCGGCCGGCGTCGTGGAGAAAACGGCAGGGATGTCCCTTGCCGAAATTGCGCTGATGTCCTTGCTGCTGTATGCCGGTTCGGCGCAGTTTATCGCGGCCGGCATGATGGCGGCTGGAAGCCCTGCCACGGCTATTATTTTTACCGTCTTTTTCGTCAATCTGCGCCATCTCCTCATGAGCGCTGCGCTGGCGCCTTATTTTCGGCATCTGCCGGCATGGAGGAATGCGGGGATCGGCTCCTTGTTAACCGACGAGACGTTCGGCGTTGCCGCTTCCCGATTAACGGGCAAGTCCAAGGGCAGCGAGAAGTGGATGTTCGGCTTAAATGTAACTGCTTACCTCAACTGGCTTGTCGCCAACGTGGCCGGGGGCATTTTCGGTCAATGGATCCCCGAACCGGAAAAATTCGGACTGGACTACGCTTTGCCGGCCATGTTCATCGGGCTGTTCATGCTTCAACTGATGGAGCGGTCGAAGCCTGGCGTAGATCTCCTCGTTGCATTTAGCGCCGTGGTGACGGCCATTGCCGGAAGTGTTTTTATATCCGAAAGCGCAGGCGTGCTGATCGCGATCTTGTTCGCCGCAAGTATAGGAGTGTGGATTGAAAAATGGAAATAAGGCCGAGCTTTCTATGGATGCTTCTGGGAGCATCGCTCGTGACGCTGCTCCCGAGAATTTTGCCGCTTATCGTACTAAGCCGCATCCGTTTGCCGGATTGGGGGCTTCGCTGGCTCGGACATATCCCGATTGCCGTCATGTCCGCTTTGCTGGCGCAAGAGCTGCTCGTTTCGAAAGGCGCTTTCTCGCCGCAGCCCGTCGCTCTGCTGGCTGCCGTTCCTGCCTTTGCCGTAGCTTATTTTACGCGGAGCTTGTTGGGCACGGTTGTGACGGGCATTGCGGCGACGATGCTGTTCCGTTACCTTTCATCGCTGCTTGCCATATCATGAAAAGAGGGGATAGGGAGTTCTGCGGATGATTCTTGTCTGCCCTGCACGGCGAGAAGCGGGACGGCCGGCCATCGACATCGAGCAGATCCGGGCGATGTGTCAGGAAGGGCTGGAGCGGCTTCGCTACATGGATTAAATGGCGCAGACCAGGCATTCGACGCTAGGATTGAGGCTTCCGCAAGGTGGTCATCGAGAAGCCGCAGCCTTGCAGCAGCGTATCGATAAACCGGTTTAAAGCGGGATTGCCCGTATCCGCAACGCGGGATTGCGTGAGCTCGTTGCCGTAGATTTGCAGCAATTGGTCGGTTAAGTATTGGTTGAACCAACCCATGACAAGGTCTGCTGCGATGCGGCTCGTCGGATTGTCGATGTCGGCGAACGCCGAGCAGAATTCCTCCCCCCAGAACCGGCTATTGAGAATATTGCCGATGTTGAGAAGAGGGCGGATCGGAAAAGGGAATGCCTGAACGATGTCGAAGTGCTTGGAAAACCGGTCGAGGATATCTTCCAACGTTTCGACGCCGATATGTCCTTCCATGTACACGTATTTGCGCACGATATCGTCATGGTTTTTGGGGTTGCAGTTCAGATAGTCGATAAACCCCGACTCAATCCCGTGGAAGCCGTATCCGCCGGGCTTCGTAATGCGGCTTAGTTCCGCAATCATTTGATCCTTGCTCCGGAACTCCACATGACCCAAGAAGTCCATCGTATAGATGAAATCGAACTCGTTATCGGCATACGGCAGCCCTTGCACGACATCGTACGTCACAGCATGGTCGAAGCCGTTCTGCTTGGCGATTTCAATGCAGCTTGAGCTCATATCGACGCCGAACAATTCAATTTCCGGGAAAAAATGCTTCAGTCTCGCGCCAAAGGTTCCAGAGCCGCATCCAACTTCGAGCACCTTGACCGAGTGGTTGCCGGTATCGGTCAAGCAGCGGCGCAGCGCTTCATGCAGGTAGTGGGCTTTTTGGTAGACAAGCGTATTCCGCGTTACCCGACTCTCGTTCGCTACGACACCCACTACATTGCCATATGCGTATCTTTCCTGATAATAAGCGGCAGGGTCGATGTCGAAAAGGGCGTAGGTAATATCGTCCTTCGTAAAAGGAGATTTTTCGCTCAACGTGCATTCCTCCTCGGATCGTGCGCAACCCGCGCAGTTGTTGCATAAACCACTATATTCTACGACCTCATGCGGCGAAACCTCAAAGACGACTTCTTGCGAAATTTGACATTCGGCCAGGAAACCGAGTAAACTAACGTTGAAGTAAACTTAATAGTTAAGGTGATTAAGATGAATGAAGAGCTGATCCGTTACGTGAAAGAGATCAACAAAGCCGAATACGACACCAATGTGATGCTAACGCTGGAATATGCTGCGCTGGTCGATGAGACGATTACGGATAAGCAGCTCATTGTGCTTGGTATGGTTCATGAGCACGGCCGGCTCAATACGGGCGAGATCGCCGATAAAATGGGAATTACGCCGAGCGCCGTCAGCCAGTTTCTCGGCAAGCTGGAAAAAGCGGGGTACATCAAGCGGTCGATCAATACGAGCAACCGCAGGGAGATCATTGTTGAGCTGGATCGGCGGGGCACCGAGTATATGGCCCGAAACGAGCAGATCGAGCGTTCCATTATTGAGCGTTATTATTCGAAGCTGGGGATGGACGATATTTTGACTTTGAGAAACATTGTTTTGAAGCTGAAAGCGATTGTTGAAGAGGAGCAGGCGAAAGGAAACTAATTTTTTTGACTTATTGTTAAGTTTGCTAAAATATTAATTGAAATTAATTATTGATAACGAAATCGGCACCAAGAGAGGAGATCAACTCGAATGAGCGTGAATCGTACGATGAATATTGAACAAGCTGTCGAGCGTATCGTTCAGCCTTATGTCAGCAAAAGGAAGCATGCGGTGCTGTCGGTCGGCATCTTGCGCGGAGGGGAGAGGGTTTGTTCGGGTTCGGGGATTTGCGGTCGTTCGGAGCGGTGTCCTGCGATCACCTTATATACGAAATCGGTTCGATCACGAAAGTTTTTACCACCTCGCTGCTCGCGCTGTTGATCGCCGAAGGGGCGCTCCGCCCGGATGATTTGCTCGGGAAGTTCGAGCCATCGCTTCCCGGCAATCATCCGGTGACGCTGGCCCATCTGGCCACGCATACGTCGGGGCTGCCGGGCTATCCGGTCTTCAAAGCTTGGCGCAACCGTTTCGATAAATCGCAGCATCGCGATCCATACTGCCACTTTACGCTGCAGGATGCTCTTTCCTATCTGCAAAACGTACCTCCGGGCAAAGTGGGGCGAAAATTTCGCTATTCAAACGAGGGAACGGGGATACTCGGCAGGATTCTTGCGGGATGGCTTGGAACGGACTACGAGACGGCCATCGCCAGACGTCTATGTGTGCCGCTTCATTTACCGGATACCGGCATCACGCTGACTTTGGAGCAGCAGGCGAGAATGGTTCCGGGCTATGCGGGGAAAGACGTGCAGCGGCCCGAGACGCTGCTGCGCGATTATGCGGGAGCGGGAGCGCTTCGCTCAACGCTCAACGATCAACTGACGTTCCTGTCCGCCCATTTGGGCGACCATCCCAACGATGAGCTGTGTCACGACCTGTTGGTCAGCCAACAGGCCTATGGACGACACAGCAAGACGATCAGCGTCGGTCTGGGATGGATCATTGACGAGCACGGCAAGTTCGTTTGGCATAACGGATCGACGCACGGCTATTCCAGTTTTATGGGATTTCATCAAGACCGGTCGTCCGGTATCGTCGTGCTCTCGAATTACCGGTCCGGTCTCTTGAGCGATTCCGTCGACCGGATCGGCCTTGAGTTGCTCGATCTGTTGAACAACCCATAGCCCTGCTACCGGTCCGCAGCCTCGTCGATATTCGCTCCGAGCGATTGGAGCTTTAAGACCGCGATTTCCTCGTCCAGCGAGTAAGGCGCCTTCATGACTTCATTGCCCAGCCGGTCGTAATGCTCGTTCATATATTGGAGCGACAGAGCTATCAGGGCCAAATGCATATCGGTCACCTCGGCACAGTCATCGTCCCCGGCCGCCTCGCTTGCGGGCGGTTTGGCGTCATAGATATAAATGTTCCGTCCGTCGATAAGCTCGTACCGCTCCAGATTGTTCCGAACGGTGCAGTGCGATACGGCGATATCCGCAAGCTCGTTCGTATTGATCTCGCCGCCGCCGGCAAGCCCGGTCTGGCAGAGCAAGACACCGTCTTTCATCAAAAAGCAATGCTTCCCGCTGATCGTATCCAAAGCTCCGGTGGCGGTGACCAGAAGGTCTCCGATCAAGGCCGCTTCCTGCAAGCGCATGACTTGACAGCCGTCCATAAATGCCTCGACCGCTTTCAAGGGATCGATTTCCGCGACGACGACATGGGCGCCGAGGGCTCTGGCCTGCATGGCGATCGCTTTGCCGCGCCTGCCGTAGCCTGCGACCACGACGGTTTTGCCTGCTGCGGCGAAGTTCGTCGCCTGAAGCATGGCATCCCATACGGACGGTACGGTTCCGCACCGGCGGTCGAACGTATTCATGCCGAGAGCATCGTCCAGAACGATCATCGGAAACGGAAGCCGCTGTTCCTTTTCCAGCCTCGTCAGGCGCAGCAGGCCGGCTCTCGTCCGCGCCACGCCGCCGCGAATGTCCGCCAACAAGTCCGGGTGCTCCGACTGGAGCGTGCCGATCAACTCCCCGCTGTCGTCGACGACCAGATGAGGCCGCCCCGTCTTCATGGTGCAGATAAGCCGTGCCTTGGTAGACTCCGGCTCCGAATCGGATTCGGCGATCACAGTGATCCCGTCGGCTGCCAAGGCGGCGTCTATCTCGTCATCGTTCGAACGGGGGCCGCTGCCGGCTATGACCAGCTCCGCACCCCCGGCCTGGAGCGTCTTCCCGAGACAGGCCGCCGCCGCTTCCAGAGGAAGAGCAAGGACGATCTTCAGTCCCTTGAGCGGCTGCCCGAGCGCGAACCGATCCCGAATTCGGCCCAGAACGGGCATTTGCGAGCTTGCCCGGCTGATCTTCAGCCGTCCTTCCTGCACCAAGGCGCTATCGTCAATCGAAGAATGGACTATGGCTTGCATCGTTGTTTATCCCTTCCTTTCCGCGGTAGGATTAGAAATACGCAAACGATTAATAGTGCGATCATCCGATAGGGAGATTCGAGCCAGCCCAGGGCATAGCCATAAATAAGATAACCAAGTTCTTGGAACGGAATCGTTTCGCCCGTCGCCATCCGTGAGATCCAGGAGAGCAGCGACACGATATCCATCGTCAGCCCTCCTCCTTACGGCATACATACACGAACGCCGGAGGGACATTAAACGGAACGAAATAAATCCCTTCAATGGCAAATTGTTTGCTGAACTGCTTGCGCATTTGCTGCGAATATTGAAAAGCGATAAACCGTCCGCCCGGTCTGAGGGAGGCCGTAATTTCGCTGAGGAGCTGATCGCGCAAGCTTTGCGGGAAATTGAAATATGGAAGTCCGCTGATCACGCAGTCGAGCGAATCGATTCCTTCCGTTCGTAGAACGGATTGCAAGCATCGGGCATCGTCGTAACAGGCGCAGTCGACAAATCTCTCCTGCAACCGGTCGCGCAGCTCCGTATCTCTTTCGAACAAAAGAACGCGGGTATTGTCCTTCTTGGCCTTCTGAATATATTCCGTAATCGCACCTGTACCGGCGCCAAGCTCCGCGACAGCGCTCATTTTCTCCCAAGCCACCGATTCGACCATCTTTTTCGCCAAAAACGCGGAGCTTGGCGTCACGCTGCCGATTTGTTGAGGATCGCGCGAAAATTTATATAAAAACAGCAGTTTTTCCTGAAGCGTGCTCATGTCAATATCTCCCTTCTCCATCTGCTTTCTTCATCCTATCGAATAAATCTTCAGAACGAGCGCAGAAATTTCTAAAGGAATTCTGAAGAATTTATAAAGCGGGATTAATCCAAATTATTCGGCGTATGGGTTTGCGGCAACATTTTTGGTAAAATGGTACATGTTCCACATGTACTGAACTTCTGCATATGAAGAAAGGGGATCGAGATGACATCACGGACTGTTTTGCCGACGCCGGATGATTTGAAGCGGCGCTTGCTGACGCTTGCAGCCTTGGACGTGATCTTATGCCCGGAAGAGTGGCTCCGGTATCATACGTTTATTCCGAATTGGGCGCCAAACGTCTCGCTTGCGAAAATCGACAACGGCGCCGGAGACCACTTGTTCGTTTTGTTTGCGCCGGAGGGCGTCATTTTGAAAGGGTTCGACCACGAATCCGAGCTCAGCCCGCACGCCCGGGACGAGTATGCGGTATGGCCGGGAATCTACGACGGGGCGCCGGAAGTTTTGCTGGCTTTCCTTGAGGATGAAGCGTTGGAGAAAGAAGACGTAACCTTCTGTATATGGCGCGAAACCGGCGACTCGCAGTGGAGAACGGGGAAAGTGCGGATGCCGAAAGGCGCAGACGACGGCTCGGAGTTTTTGCTCGGAACGATCTGCGAAACGCCGGAGGACTATGCGGACTGGGCGGAAGGCTACTTCGACATGCCGATTCCGGTCGAGCCCGTCAAAGCGTTGTATGCAGCCCCGGCGATCAGCGTAGAGGCGATCCGTTCCCTGAATCCGGAACGAAACGTCGAGGAAGCTCTTCCGGCGCTTGAAGCTTTAGGGATTACGGTGACGGACCGGGATAGGCCATGATGAGGATCGAATCGCTTGGCGCGGAGCCTGTAGAATGGTTCGCTTATCGGACCGCGACCGGCTCGGGCGGTATTGAGGAAGCGCAACTGCCTGTGTACGTGGGACAGATGAGCGGTTTGCCGCCTTCGATCGACGCGCTGATCGTGACCTCCGATTTGCAGGGAATGATGCAGACGACGGACGGGAACGACGTCATGCTCGGTGAAGGACTCCCTGACTATTTGTCGCTGCTGATCGGCATCGAGCTGCCCGATCTTGATCCCGATCGGATCGGCGCTCTGCTATGCGGCGATCTGTACGGCGACCTCCGGCGAGGGGGCAGCGGCGATCCGTCCGGCGTATGGTTTAGATTCGGCGAAACGTTTCGCTGGGTCGTCGGGGTGGCCGGCAATCACGACCTGATGGACGATGCCAAGAAGCGGCAGATCTCCGACCGAAGCAACATCTGTCTGATCGACCGGCCGGGAGTCGTCGAATTCGGCGACGCGGCATGGGGCGGTCTCGGAGGCGTGATCGGCAGACCGGACAAGCCGAACCGGATGACGGAAGCGGACTATCTGCAAGCGTTACGCAAGCTGCTCCGCAAGCAGCCTCATGCGCTGCTGCTTCACCAGAGCCCGGATGTGCCGGAGCGGGGATGCGCAGGAAGCCCCGAGATTCGCGCTGTACTGGAGAGCGTGCCGGAAGCGCTCGTATTCTGCGGCCATTCGCATTGGGATGATCCGCTGGCTTGCCTGCCGGGCGGAACGCAAGTCTTGAACGTCGATGCCAAGGTGTGCATCTTTACAAGATAGGGCGGGGGCAGGGAGAAGCAACAAGAAACACCGGCTATATGGGGCCGGTGTCTCTGTTCTCTAACCTGCGGCTAAGGCTGATCCTTTCGCCGCTCCGGATCGAACGCCCGATAGCTGCGGGGCAAATCCTGCTCCGTCGTCAGTTTGGTCAGCTCTACGGTTTGAATGTTCCCGCTTAGGTCCATCGCTTTAATCTCGACGCTATGATAAGTCAGCTTCCGCTCTTGCAGCGTACGCAGAATAGCTGCGCTTTTGGCCAAAAACGATTCCTTCGTCAGCTTCTCGTATCTTGCATCGGACGCGCCGAATAGGATCACGTAGCGCAGCTTCCCGCTCTCGCTGGCCCGCAGCTTCTCCGCTTTGACCAGTTTGTCGGGGGCCAAATAATAGAAGTTGGCGTCCAATTCGTCCTGCGTAATCTCCAGCTTGGCTTGTGGAGAAGCTTGCACGTTGAGCGAAGGCATCGGATCGACCGCAGCGGCAATCGCAGTTTTCAAATCGTCGCTGCGTTCTTCGCTAAATTGGTTGTCCAGCTTGAATTTATACTCGTCGTTCACGCTGCCGTCCCGGTAGAAGCCGATGCTCGCCGTCTGCCGCACGCCGTTCATCACAAACTCGAACTTTCCGTAATGCCGCCTGTCTTTGAAGTTGAAGAACACTTTCTTGAAGTCGAGCGTCCCTTGTTCATACGTCCGGTTGACGTAGTCGTTCGTTTGAAGCAGCGCCTTCGTATATCCGACCGGATTGCCCCAGAAGGAGAAATGACCGGCGCAGCCGAAGTAAAGGATCGCCGCTCCAAGTGCCATTAATCCCGCTTTGGCTACGAGTTTCGCCTGCTTGAGCCCATGCTTTACCAACAGCGCAGCCCCGACGCCAGCCGCCGCATTGACAAGAGCGATAACGGTAAAGAACGGAATGTAGCTCGAATTGTTCTCGCTTAACAGCCCGCCGAGCAAGCCGAACGGAATTGTTGAAGCAACAATCGGCAGCGAACGGGAGTAGTACAAGCGGCACACGAATGGAGTGAGGATCAGGAACGGAATCGTCGACAGAAAGTGAACCTCCGCACCGCTGATGATGCAGGTCATCAGCATCGCCACCAGTACGCTGACCAGCTTGATCCTGCGCTGATATTTGCCGAGCTGCGCGATCAGTTCCTCAATCTGCCGCTTCTTGTCCGGCTCGGGCCGACTCTGCTCGTGGCTCTCGTAATCCTGCTTCATCGTCTCATAATAGCGGCGGCACTCCTCACATTCCGCGATATGCCGCTCCAAAAGTGCGGCGCTTTCTTCGCTTGCAAGCCCCTCTACATGAAGCGGCATTAAATCTTTCACGATACTACATGTGTTCATCCTCGCCGTACTCCTTTCTCAGCTTTTCCTTCATGCGGTAAAAATTAACACGGCAGTACGTTTCGGTCCGGTCGGTCAATTGCGCAATTTCCTTAAAAGATAGCCCATGGAGCAGCCGCAGCCGCATAATATCCCGATGGGGCGGATCAAGCCGGTTTAATCGTTCCACGATTTGCTCAGCCAGCACCTTGTCGCTAAAATCCGTATGGGCAGCGAGCTCTGCTTCGGGAGAATCGTCCAGCGGAAGCTGAAGTTTGTTTTTTCGCAGGCTCCGGTACAGCTGATGCTTGGCGATACCGAACAGCCACGTTTTGATCGAAGAGTCGCCCCTGAAGCTGTCCATATGCCGGAGCGCTTCGAGGAACGTATTCTGTATAATGTCATCGATATGGTCGGGATTCGGGTACCGGGTAACCAGGAAGCGATACAAATCGTCGTAATAAAGCAGATAGATCTTCGTTATCGGATCATACATTAACGCACCTTCTTGTCGGCTCGGTTTCGTAAAAGCTTCTTCTCTCACATATTAGTGCCCGCATGCCCCGTTTTCGTTACAGCCGTTATATCCAAAATTGTAAAAGAGCCCGCACGTTTTGTCAGCCAAATCTGGCGCTTTTAACATCGAAGTGGATCGAAAGCCACGAGGTATGCTACCATGTTCGGTAGAATGGAGTGGACAAGATGGACAAAGTGAAAATTTTAATAATCGAAGACGAAGAAGCGATCGCGGACTTGCTGGCCTACGGCTTGAATAAAGATGGCTTTCTTACGTCTATCGCCCATACCGGAGCGGACGGGCTCAAGGCCGTCGAGCACTTCCAGCCGGATTTGCTGCTGCTCGACTGGATGCTCCCGGACGTCAGCGGGCTCGATATATGCAAAAAGGTAACGGAAACCCGGAACATGCCGATCATCATGCTGACGGCCAAATCGGACATTACGGACAAAATTGTCGGCCTGGAGTTTGGCGCTGACGACTATATTACCAAGCCGTTCGACCTCCGGGAAGTGATCGCGCGCATCCGGACGATACTTCGGCGAATGACCCAGGCCCATAAGCCTGCGGAGGAATCGGCCGACGAGCCGGTCCGCTTCAAAAATATTGATATCACCGAAAGCGAGCGGCTGGTCCGGAAAAATAACGAGATCGTCGAGCTGACGCCCAAGGAGTTCGATCTGCTGATGACGCTGTACCGGCACCGGGGCAAAATCTTTACCCGGACGGAGCTGCTGGACTTCGTATGGGGCTACGAATATGTCGGGGATACGCGGACGGTCGATATTCATATCCAACGGCTGCGCAAAAAGCTGGAGGCGGGCGACGTGATCGTGACCGTGTTCGGGGTGGGGTATAAATTTGACAAACAGGTGGACTAAAGGTATGATCCCGGCTCCGACCATCAAAGTAAAATTTTTGTTGGGACTCTTTGTTATTTTTGCCGCCTCGTTTTTGCTGCTCAATCACTTTATCGTGCAGATTATCGAGACCAGCAACGAGAAGATCATTACGCAAGATTTGATCGGCCTCAAGAAGAACAGCAGCGTCTATGTGAAGCAGGCTTTTATGATCAATCATTTCGGCAACGACGAGATCTATTTCCGCCAAATGGCGAAAGACGTCGTGGAAGAGCTTCGGCAGGTTACTTCCAGCGAGATTAGCGCTTACGGCGTGAATGGCGAGCTGATCTATGCATCGGGTAACTGGAAGAATTCCAATAAGGCGGGCGACGATCTGGACCATGCCTTAAACGGCAAAACTTCTTACACGATCAACTACACGGACAGCACGGCCGAAGCTTACTACTCGTACCCGGTCGTCATCGATGGGAAAAAGGTTGGGATTTTGCGCTTCGCCAAAGACTTCTCCTTGCTGTATGAGCAGAGCAGGCATATTTTGGATGTTATTTCGTACGTTACGATCGCCATCTTCGCTGCTGCGTTTATCTTTTCGTATATTTTATCGCGCAACATCACGATCCCGATCGTCAAGCTGACCAAGACTTCGACGGAAGTGACGAACGGCAATCTGGATATCCGCCTCTTGTTCCGAAGGAAAGACGAGATCGGCCAGCTGGCGGATAACTTCGGGACGATGATCGAGAAGATCAAGGCCCAGATCGGGCGCATCCAGAAGGACCGGGACCGCTTGGAAGAATTGAACCGCCATCGCAAGCAGTTTTTCGACAATGTGACGCACGAGTTAAAAACGCCGCTGACGTCCATCCTGGGCTACGCCCAAATGATCAAGGAAAACGGGCAAACCGACGAAGCCTTCTTCGAAAAAGGAATGAACCATATCGTCGACGAGAGCAAGAGGCTCCACGATATGGTCGTTAAATTGTTAGAGCTTTCCCGGGAAACGTCCGACCTGGAAGCGTTCGAGCCCGTCTTGGCCGGACGGCTGCTTCAAGACGTCTGCGAGGGCATGAAATTCAAAGCCGAGCGATACCGGAAAACGATTCGCTGCGAGGTGGAGGACGGGCTGTGGGTTGATGGAAGCGAGCCTAAATTAAGGCAACTGTTCATCAATATTATCGATAATGCGATTAAGTACGGCTTTGCGCATACAGCGATTTCGGTCAAGGCGAAGCTTGTCACAGACCGCGTGCACATGACGGTTGCGAATCAAGGGGAAGACATCCGCCCGGAAGATTTGGCGAAAATTTTCGAGCCGTTCTACCGGGCCGATATGCGGAAGTCCAAAGAGATGGGCAGCTGTGGCTTAGGGCTCAGCATCTGCAAAGCGATTGTCGACGACCATCAGGGGAGCATCGAGATCCGGAGCGCCCATCAGGAAACGAGCGTGGCGATTGAACTCCCTTACACGAAGCCGAAGAGAGGAAATACAGAATGAAGCGGATATTCCTATGGGCGGCGGCGTATGTTCTGCTGGCCGTTATCGTCACCGGCTGTACGGGGGCGCTGAAATCGAAGACCGTTATTATTCCCGACGCGGAAGAAGGCCGCGAGCTGCAGAGCTTAGGCGAGACATTCGAAGTGAGCAAAATTTATAAACTGCCGGAGAACGAGGAGGGCGAGCTGTTCGGCTGGACAGACAAGGAGCATGTGCTTGGATATTTTGGCAAAAGAGGCCGGGAGCGAAGCTTCGAGCAGTTGGACTACGAACTCAAGACCCGGCAGCCCTTGCCGGATATCCATGGATTTGTGCATGGCGTCAAAATATCTGCGGACGGCGCGTATGCTTCGTTTTCCGTTCAGACCGGCGGCAAAGAGAAATTAATGCTGCTTCGTTTGGCGGATCAAAAGCAAACCGTCCTGCGGGAGTGGACCAACAAAGAGGGTGCTGTCGTGGCGGGACAGATGTCGTGGTCGAATAACGGGCGCTACGTCTCCTTTGTACAAGAGAACGGGAACCAGGAGGCTGTCATTGTCGTTTATGACGTGACACGTCAGGAGACGAAGGAATTCAAGTTCACCGGGAAAACGGAGAACGATCACATTTACTCCGTTCAGGTTTCGGATGACGGGGCAAGCGCGTTACTTTTCAAAATAGCGGCTCGTCAGGCATACATCGTTTTCGGTTCATTTCAGGGCGATGCCTTCGTAAGCCAGTATGAGCATCCCGTAAGCAGCGAGGGAAACGGCGATTTTGTGAATGACGATCAAATTGTCTTTGTCGGGGAGGAAGGCTCGTTAACGTTATTCGACCGCCGGAATGCGAAGACAACGATTCTGCTCGAACGGAGCGGCGTGTTTCAGCTCTCGCGCGACCGCAAATATATCGCCTACTCTAAAGGCCGCGAAAATCTGTACGTGGCCAAGCTGCAAGGAAACAATATCATGAACGAAAAAGAAATCTACAAGGGAATCGTTCCCGAGCAAATCGAGTGGAGTCCGGACAACCGGAGGATGCTGCTGAACGGCAGGAAATTGTACGAATCTCGTCCTGTCGTCAGCGCTCCGAGTCCCGCCCCTTTTTCCCAGAACAGCTCCTTTTTTATCATCGAATTTAAGTGAAGCGTCCCCGTGTCTTGCTGCGCAAGATACGGGGATTTTTTTGTTGAAAAATTGTCCTTTTTGGCTGCGCGGTTACATTTTGTTTACAACTCGGAGAAGTTTTGGTAACAACGTTGACTTATAACTAGGTTCAGGGAAACCAATTTCATAGAAAGGTAGAACGAGATGAAGAGGACAAAACAACTGTTGCGTTTGCGGATTGGTATTGTTGTGCTCGCGATACTGTCCGGCTATTTCATCGCCGATGCGATGCTGCCTCAGACGGAGGCGAAAGTAAGAGAGGCAAAGAGTGAGCAAGTCCAGAGTCAGGCGAACCTGAAGCCGCCGAAGAAGGAGAAACAGGTCGCATTGACCTTTGACGATGGCCCGGATGCGAAATATACCGTCAAAGTTTTGGATATTTTGAAAAAACATAACGCGAAAGCGACTTTTTTCGTCGTCGGCTATCAGGCGGAGAAATACCCGGACGTTCTGTCCCGTATCGTCAAGGAAGGGCATTTGCTGGGGAATCATACGTGGAGCCACAAGGATCTGACCAAGCTGAGCGGGCAGCAAATCGAGAATGAACTCGTCAAGATGAACAAGGTGATCCAGAACGTAACGGGCGAGGCCCCTAAGTATGTCCGGACGCCTTACGGCGCGGTTTCCAAAAAAGTAACCGAAGCCATCGAGCAGAACGGTCAGCATAATGTGCTGTGGAATGTCGATACGCGGGATTGGGCCGGAGCGACGCCGGAGAACATGCTGAAGAACGTCAAAACGAATCTGAAGCCCGGGGGCATCATTCTGATGCACAGCTTCGGCGGCAAAAAGGGCGATCTGAGCAATACGATCGAATTGCTGCCCAAGATGATCGAGGAGTTGCAGGAAGAAGGCTATTCGTTTGTGACGGTAGATGAATTGACATTGAAAAGCTCTTAACAGGAGGAACAGAACATGAGAAAAGCATGGCTAAGCCTAAGCGGCTGCTTATTGATGATCGCGGCGACGGCTTGCAGCGCCGGTGGAGGCTCCGGAGAAGCGGCGCAGCCGGAAGGCGGCCCGAACAAGAACGAGGCGCAAGCGGAAACGGCAAACAAGACCACCGAAACCGCTCAATCGCAGGGCGGCAAGAAGACGGTTGTGCTTTCGACGTTGTTTCATGGCGATTTTTTCAAAGACGCGAAGCGCAAATATGAGGAAAAGCACCCGAATATCGAGATCCAGATTAGCTATCATCAAATGGACGAAGGCGATCCTCACGCCGAGGAGAAGATAGAAAACTTTATCAAAAAGACGAACACGCAAATGTTATCCGGGAAAGGGCCAGATCTGGTGGAGATGGACCATCTGCCTATGGATAACTACGTGAATAAGAAAGTGCTTGCCAATTTGAGCGACATGATGGAGAAGGACCCCGAGTTCAAGAAGGAACAATATTTCCAGAACATTTTGGAAGGGGTCAAGCTGAACGGCAGCGTCTACGGGATGCCGACCAGCTTCTTCTTGGACGGTCTTGTCGGGGACGAAGAGGCGATCCGGAAAACGGGGGTGACCTTCGACGACGCCCGTTGGACCTGGAGCGAATTCAGCGAGACCGCCAAAGCGATGGCGAAAAAAGGGGATCAGCGTTATGGCTTTATGAGCTATCCCGCCGGACTGTTAAATGTAATGGTAAAAAGTAACTATTCCTTATATGTCGATCAGGTCAATCGGAAAGCCAATTTCCAATCCGAGCCCTTTATCAACTTAATGAAGCAAGTCAAGTCGATGTTCGACGAGAAGGTCGTGACGCAAGAGCCGCGCCAAGCGTATTTCAGAATGCAGCATATCATCTCGCCCGCGGATTATATTTTGACGCCGAAGGAAATTTTCGATCAACCCAAGCTGTATTCCAAACCGAAGGGAGAAGGCCAAAAAGCCGGAGGTTTTTTCCATGCTTACCGGAAGATGGGCATAAACGAGAAATCCGCCGTGAAGAAGGAAGCCTGGGATTTTATCAAATTTCTGATGTCCGAGGAGATGCAGCCTTCACCGGAACGAGCCGGCTTTCCTATGAACAAAGCCATATTTCACAAGCAAGTGAAGCAATTGCTTCAGACCGGCACCGTCAAGGCTCATGAGGAAGGACCGCTCAAGGGCAAGACGTTCAAAGTGACCGAAGCGGATCTTCAGGGATTGGAGCAGCATGTGTCGGGGGCTATCTATCATGTGCCGTTCCAGCCTTCCAAGCTGGAAGGTATTATTATCAAAGAGTCGGAAGCCTTCTTCAAGGGCCAAAAGTCCGCGGAGGACGTGGCAAAGCTAATTCAGAATCGGGCGACGACTTTCTTGAACGAATGAAGATGATAGGAAACATTTTGTTTATAAGTTGGAGAATTCAGGAGAGGTGCTTGTGCGGAGAGAACTTTCGGTCGGTCGAGGTTTTTATTAGCCGGGATCGACCCGGTTGATAGAATAAGAACCTTCGCAGGGAATGCGAAGGTTCTTTGTTTACGCTCATTCGTTGAAGAAAATAAAATAGAAAGTAACACAATATCCAATAAAGGTCAGTATAATACTCAGTAAAATTAACTTCGCATACGGAGTGCTACGGATCTTATAGTATGCTATCCCCAACGACAACATGCTGACTAAAAAGAAGATAAGCATTACAGTCGCAAAAATTTAGATCATTCCTTTCCTTATGTCAGCTAAACCTGTGGTAATAATATTTTGCATCCTTCGAAGCCGACCACCAAATGTACGAAGGGCGGAGAAGCCTATGTTAAATGCGGGGACGCGAATCTCTAATGAGCTGCGGAAGGCGTCCGGGCAACCAACAACATAGAATTTAAAGAACAAGGGTCACACCGCAATATAAGCGATAGTGACCCTTGTTTCTAGCGCTTTCTCTTAAAATTAATTACTAGTGCCAAGGTAGCAAGCGGACCGATAATAAGAGAAATGAAAAACCAGAATAATCCATTCAGATTCTTACTTTGAGCAAGTCCTGCGTTTACAAGCGCAAGCGAAAGCCAATATATAAGATGGTATTCTATCTAAAGCACCTCCCAATTATTTCAAGGTATGGGTGCTATCATTATACCAAATTTGCTGCCAAATGCCTTTATTGATGTTGTTTAGAGCTGGAGTATTCCCTTCAAATTTGGCATATCCTGCATTCCCATCTCCTTTTAAATAGCCGATAAGAGCATATTCAACGAAGCCTCCAGCGGGAACCATTTTTGCCGTCCAATTCTGCCTTGCATATGCTTCGCTGCCGGAAGTCTCCTTTGATGCTGACCCAGACTCGCTGATAATAACCCCGGGGTTATAATTTCGGTGTGCTCCATTGGCATCGACAACTTTTGTGACACGCCCACCATTAGCGAGATCGAACCTGTACGTAAGTGTCAGGTAAAAAGTTGTAATGCTAACACCTAACACAGTTGACTCCCATTGAGCATTCAACGTATTAGGTAGGTCAGAAACAAAAGTAGCTTTTGTTTCTACTGGTACTCCCTCAATCATCACAGTCTGATTTTTGAGTTCCAACACTTTCCCAATTTCAGAGGATTGAAGAACTTTCAAAAATTTTTCTTGATCGTAGGAAGAAAGCGCTTTGAATTTTTCCAATACCTCAGTTGCGCCGGGATCAGTCTTTTGTTTCTCCGTCAAATATTCCACATACCCGGAAACCGTTAAGGAATTGTTTTGACTAGGGGCAGCAGATGCAACGGTGGAGAACATCGCCAAAAAAATGCATACAACGAGCGACCAAAGAGTTACTTTTTTGAAACCATTCGTCATTGATAAAGTCATTCAAACCGCTCCTTAAAAAATATTTTGAACAATGGTCGGCCGACTGACTTGTTCAAACATAAATTATCACAATAATACAAAATATGGGATAGGAATAGGAGTCTATTTTCGTTTTGATAATTTCCTCAAAATGTACAAGTGATTACAGTGATTACCAAATAACAGTTAAGCTTTGTAGAAGTTTATCGAATCGTCGTGTTTTGTGTAAGAATTTAGGCTGAGAAAATCAATTAATTGTAAGACGAAACTTACTTTGCTATAATTAAAAATTGTAAAAATATACATTTAAAAGGAAGGTTATGTGCTATGGTGGGCGTTAAATTAAAAACCATCTCAGATATTATCTTCCAACTTAGAAAAGAGAAAAATTTGACATACGCAAAACTTGAAGAGCTAACAGGGGTAAGTAAAAGTGTACTAAATCGTATAGAGCGCGGGGAAACGAAGCGGCTTGAATTTAAAAATTTGAAGGCTATAGCTACCACTTTTCCTGCACAATATTTCGAGATTATGGAGTGTTACCTACAAGAAGAAAATCGGATAAACACTTTGTTTGAAGTACTCGAAGAAGTGACTACCTGTGAAAAGAACTTTTTGCTAGTTCCGAAAGTGGGGACGCGGATATTGGAGTTGCATACGGTAGAGACGGAAGAATCGCTTCGACGATTGTTTGACTTTACCAGAAAAGTAAACCATGATTCACTGAAAATATCGCTCTATGCAATAATCATAAAGTATTCCAGAGAACGCGGAGTGCCGTATTACGTAGCCAAAGGGCTGCTTCAAAAGTATTTGATTGAGAGGAACGATTTCGATAAATTGGAAGAATCCTTTCAATCAGGCCAAGAAATTTTACACTACACTAATTTTTTATCACGTGAGGAGAAAATTACTTATTACTTTAGAATGGTTTTACATGCATATAACATCAAAAAGTTTAAAGAATGCATACAACTCTGTGAGGAAGGTCTTCCGCTAGAAAAAGAAGATACTGAACTTAAAGCGAGGGCCTATTTGACGATGATTAATTCATATTCGCAATTAAAAGATTACGATGCGGTTGAGAAGCACCTGGATACTTTTGAAAACATGAAGAATGATTTTGTTATCGAATCCGCCAAGATTACTCGGGCCTTAACAAAAGCAAGAAAGAAAGAGTTTGATATAGCTATACCTTGCTTAAAAAATATATTGACGAGGTCAGCTTGGATAATAAGATACACATTGCAGATGAACTACTTGAAATTTATTTTCAATTGGGGGATTTTAAATCTATTGAAGAAATATTGGAAAGGGAAAAAGAGTTTTTACCTAAACAGCCACTAACACCACATAAATTGGCGACTATTGGAAAATTCCATAGATACAAAGGATATTACCAACTTAGTATCGGCTTGCTTGGTCAACAGGTAAAGAGCAAAAAGATCACGGCTGATAACTTGGCGGAAATGTTCCACGAAGTCGGTCTTATTGCATCTCGTTTGAATCATCAGAGTGATCAGCTTGTCGGTAAAGACGTCATTGGAAGAGGTTAAAGTAGATGTAACGGGCCGGAATGAATATAAGCCATTATAAATAAGTGTTTTCGGTTAAAACAGGTGATCATAAACCTGTTTTTTTATTTTTTGAAGTTGCACAAAATGGAATTACAAGTTTTCTATGAGATGTATGGTACAGTTAATTTTGTAAAAAAACAAAATTGCAATAGTTGAAAAAAGTGGACTGCCATATGACCATGTTAGCAAATGGAGAGGAGGCTTGTGTAACCCTTGGACTAAACAATTTAGATGATGGTGCGTTACTCAATGCCATGAAAAACATTCGGAACCAAATGAAAGAAGCAGTACAGCAAGGCGAAAGCTTAACGAGTGAATATGTGGTCCAGTTGAGTCAACAATTAGATACATACGTTTTAATTGCTCAAATTCGAAAAATGCGGTGTGTGAGCTAGAAATCGTTTTTGTTTGAGGTGTGCTTATGCAAGAGGATAGAAGAACCGGAATTGTTAGAGTGGTCGACAATGTAGGTAGAATCGTAATTCCTACGGAGCTTAGGCATATGTTGAATCTTAATCCCAATGTTCAGACGGAGTATTTTTGTGATGACGAGAGAAAGGCGATTTTGGTTTATAGATATCACGGCAAAGAATGTTTGTTTTGCTTAAGTGAGAAACAAACCATTCACTTCAAAAAATTTTATATTTGTATGTCCTGTATTCAAAGCCTTCCGGCGCTTCAAGTTTTCTTGGCGCGGGTAGAACGTGAACGAGCAAGTGAGAGAAACAAGAAAGAAAATACTTCAAGAAGAAAAAAAGCATTGGATCGGCTACATCGAGCAATGAAGGAAAACCCTGGAGCCTCACAAAAAGAGTTAGCCAAAATCTTGGGATTTTCAGAGGCCTGGGTTAGTAAGTTGATTAGGGACCTATAGATGGATCGGGTGCTAAACACCATATAAAAGAGTTCTGGCCAATGGTCAGGACTCTTTTATATGGTGATGCATTCCATGAATGCCGTTGCCCTTCTTCATGCATCTTCAAGTTTTCGCACCCCCCAAAAACCTGCGAACCCGCTAATTTACTGGATTTTGTACCAAGTTGTTCATCGTTGTCCAACTCCGTTACATTTTGTTTACAACTCGGAGAAGTTTTCTTTACATCCTCCATTTATAACTGAGAATAGGGATGGACAACAATAAAGGAGTGAGAGACAAGATGAAAAAAACAGGAGTGCTACTGCTCAGCTTCACCTTAATCGCGATGTTGGCCGCTTGCAGCAGCGGTGCCGTTAAGCAAGGTAATAAGGGAGGCAGCTCTGCAAATCAGACAAAGACCGGGCAGCAGGACGGTTCATCGACGGAGGGCAAGACATCGACCGAGAGCAAGACGCTATCGGAGGATAAAACCTCAACCGACGATAAAACGGCGGCCGGAGATAAAGGGACGAACGATGAGAAATCGCCGGCAGGAGGCACGGCAGTTGCTGGCGCATCGCCCGGAGGCGGAGCGTCACCGGATGCGAAGGCTCCGGCGGAAAGCAAAGGAACGGCGGAGAGCAGGGCTTCTGCAGACAGCAAGTCTTCTCCGAGAGCAGCGGAGTCAAAAGGTACTGTGGTTTCTCCGGGAGCGGCACCGTCATTAGGCGGAAAGGCCGCGTCGGAACGCAAGCCATCGTCCGAATCCGGGCCGGTGAGGGGGAGCAAAGCTCCGGCGGAAGCGACGCCATCCGGAACGGATCAAGTGCCGGCAGGCTCTGCGCCTGCGAGCGTAGTCCAGCCTGCGACGTCGTCGTAAACAGGGGGAATTTGAACGAATAAAGGGCATGGACGCGGGGGCGCCGTTGGCTTTCCCGCGTTTTGCATGGAGGCCGGCATGAAATTTCCCGCATTCCTCAAGAAAGACACGGTACTGGCTCTGCTGTTCCTTGCGCCGAGCGTTGGCGGGTTTGCGCTTTTTTATGCAATCCCGTTTGTAATGGGGCTCGTTTACTCCTTTATGGACGGCACGATGGACGGAAAATTCGTAGGCCTCGCCAATTATCAGGAGCTGCTGGCCAGAGGTTCGTTTCGGAATGCCGCGTGGAACACCGCTCTCTTTACATCCGTCAGCGTACCGTTGATGATCGCTATTTCTTTAGGGCTGGCGCTGCTTTTGAACGGAAATGTGTTTTTTCGCCAATGGCTGCGAACTGCCTATATTTTACCGCTTGTCGTGCCGGTCGCCTCGATCGTGCTGATCTGGCAAATCGGCTTCGACTGGAACGGCGCGGTCAACGGGTGGCTGGACCGCTTCGGGGTTCAGCGGATCGACTGGATGAAATCGGAATGGGCCATCGTCGTCATCACGGCGATTTATATATGGAAGAACATCGGGTACAACATGATTTTGTTTTTGGCGGGGGTTCAAGCGATTCCCGAGAGCTATTACGAAATCGCCCGTCTTGAAGGGGCGGGGCCGTTCACGAAGCTGCGGATTACCCTTGTCTATTTAATTCCGACGATGTTTTTCGTCGTTCTGATGTCGATTATGAATTCGTTCAAAGTGTTCAGGGAAGCGTACTTGCTGGCCGGCGGCTATCCGCACGACAGTATTTATATGCTTCAGCATTACATGAACAATATGTTTCTTTCGCTCGATATTCAGAAGCTAACGGCGGCTGCAAGCCTTATGGTCGGCTGTATTATGATCATCGCGCTTGGATTATTCAGGATGGAACGCGGTTTCCGGAGGTTTATGGAATGAAGCTGGGGGAGAAGAAAGCGGCGCTGCTGCAAAAATGGCTGATGACCTTCGTGCTGCTCGTCCTTGCTCTGGTGATGCTGTTCCCTATCGGGATTACCTTCACGAATTCGCTCATGACGGAGCGTGAGATCGGCATTAACTACGATCTGGTCGGAAAAATGCTGGGCGCGGATTCCGGAAGACAACACGAATTTGTCAATTTAAAGCTCATCCCCGATTGGGTATCGTTGGAGCAATTTAACAAAGTGCTGATCCAGTCTCCGAAGTTTTTGTTTCTGTTCTGGAACTCCGTGCTCATGGTCGTGCCGATCGTATTCGGTCAAACGGCCGTTGCCGCCTTGGCGGCCTATGCTTTCGCCATGCTTCGGTTTCCCGGCAGGGACTCGTTGTTTCTTATTTATATTATGGCGATGCTGATGCCGTTTCAGGTGACGCTGGTACCTAACTATATTATGGCCGATAAGCTCGGCATCCTGAACAGCGTCGCCGCCATTATTTTGCCGGGCGTATTTGCGACCTACGGCGTATTCCTGCTGCGGCAGTTCATGCTGCACATTCCCGCTCCGCTAATCGAAGCCGCCCGGCTGGACGGAGCGGGAGCCGGAACGATTTTTCTTACGATCGTTCTGCCGCTGGTGAAGCCGGGATTGGCGGCGCTGACGGTTTTGCTGTTCGTAGATTACTGGAACATGGTCGAGCAGCCGCTTATTTTTTTGGAGGACCCGCTCCGGCATCCGCTATCCGTCTATTTGGCGAGCATTCAGGAGGAGGCGCGGGGCGTAGGCTTTGCCGCTTCTTTGCTCTACATGAGCCCGGTTGTTCTGCTGTTTCTGTATGCGGAGTCTTATTTTATCAGAGGAATCCAGTCATCCGGCATTAAAGGATAGGAGAGATGCATACGGTGGAGCCGCAAGGGATAGAGCTGGCGGAGGCTCGAAAAAAACGAAAAGTGGTGGTGATTTCGGGGGTATTCTTCGGTCTGCTGCTTGTGCTCACGTTATTCAGCAATACGCTGCAGGCGATCACGCTGCCCAAGGTTCGGACGGAAACGCCGATTAAGGGGAAGCTGGTCCACAGCATCGAAGCGAACGGTACGCTTAAACCAGTGGAGGAAGCCGAATTGAAAAACGAGACCGGCTGGAAGGTGAAGGCCGTTCATGTGAAAGTGGGGGATGCCGTCGTCAAGGACCAGCCGCTGATTACGTATGACAGCAAACCGGCCGATCGGCAAATTGCGGATGAGCAAACCGCCTTGAAGCAGCAAAAGCTGCAGCTGGAAGGGCTGTTCGAAAGCTTCGTCGAAGCGAACCGGACCGGGGATTCTACGGTGATCGGCAAGGCCAAGCGGGACATCGAATCGCGGCAGCTCGACATTGATGTCCGTGAGCGCAAGATTCAGGCCCTACAAGAAGACTTGGCGGCCCAGCGTCAAATTGTAGCTCCGTTTGACGGAATTGTCACAAGCGTCCGCGCGACCGAGGGGCTTCCTTCTTCGCCGGGCCAGTCGGTTGTCCGCGTATCCAATGCGAGCCGGGGCTACGGAATGTCCGTGCCGGTGGCGGCCGACCTCGCAGCGCTTCTGTCCGTCGGGGAAAAGATTGAGGTGGAGGTAAAGGACCAGACGGTCCAAGTGATGGAAGGCCGGATTGAGGAAATCGCTGATACGCAAATGGAGCTGGCAGGTGGCGCAGGGGAGAAGCAGGACGCCCCTCCGGTCATGAAAACGGTCCGCATTGCCGTTCAGGGCGAAGGCCTGAAAGGAGGGGAGCGGGCGGCAGTCCGGCTGCTAAAATCGGTGTCGGCTGACGAGCAGCTTGTGATTTCGAATGAGGCTATCCACAAGGATCGCGAGGGGAAATTCGTCTATGTGATCGAAGAGCGGAAAGGCCCGCTAGGCAACGGCTTTTATGTGCGCAAGAGCTATATTCGGACCGCCGATGCGAACACGAATCAGACCGCCGTCCGGGAAGGCATCTTGCCGATTGATCAAGTCATCGTCGAAACCAGCGAGCCCTTGCAGGCAGGGAACCGGGTACGACTGCAATAATGGGAAAGGCCCTTCCGCTATCCGAAGCGAAAGGGCCTTCTTGCGACTGGGGCAGAGGGCTAGCTCTTAAACCGCAGCGTAATGTCATGCATTTCTTGAGCCATCTTCGTCAGCGCGTTGACGGCATCCGAAATTTCCTCCATCGTGGCGAGCTGCTCTTCCGAAGCGGCGGCTACGCTCTCCGTCCTCGAGAAGGCGGCTTCCGAGATGCTCTTCATCTGATGAAGGGAAGCCGTGATCTGCTCGGTACCGGCAGACATTTCCTCCGAAGCGGCGGATACCTCTTGCATTTGATTGGCCACCTCTTGAACCGCAACCAAAATGTTGCGGAAGGCTTCTCCGGCTTCCTTCATAACGACCGTGCCGTTCTCGACTTCCCGGTTTCCTTTGTCCATCGCCACGACAGCCGTCTTGGTCTCGCTCTGAATCTGCTTAATGATCCCGGAAATTTGCTCGGCCGATTGGCGCGATTGCTCGGCCAGCTTCCGCACCTCGTCCGCCACGACGGCGAAGCCCCGCCCGTGCTCCCCGGCTCTTGCCGCTTCGATAGCGGCATTGAGAGCGAGCAGATTCGTTTGTGCGGAAATATCCGTAATGACGTCGACGATCTGTCCGATCTCTTGGGAGCGGATTCCCAATTGATTGACCATCTGAGCGGATTCACTGACCGAGGTGCGGATCAAATCCATCTGGGACACTGCATTTTGGATCGATTTGTTGCCTTCTGCCGCTTCCTTGGAAGCTTCTGCGGACATCGCGGAAACGCTGCTGGAAAATTCGGCGATCCGGTTAATGCCTGTAGCCATTTCCTCCATAGCCCGAACGCTTTCCGTCGTACTTTGATATTGCTGGTCGGCGCCGCCGGCAATTTCTTGAATCGCCTGCACCACTTGGTTGGTCGATTGAGTGGATTGTTCGGAGCTGGCGAGCAATTGCTCCGAGCTGGCGGATAAATTTTGCGCTTCCATGCTGATCTTCACGATAAGAGTTCTCAAACCGGCGATCATCCCGTTAAAATCGTTGGTGAGCAGGCCGATTTCGTCTCGGGACCGATAGGTACCGCTAACCGTTAAATCCCCGTCTTGCGCTTGAGCCATCAATTGTTGAATATGGCGGATCGGGCGCGTGATCATGCTTGCTATGCCATAGCCGATCAACGAGCACAGCAGCACGGCCAATAAAGTAACGACCACGATAACCGTCGTAGCGAATTTGGAGCTTTGAATGCTTTTCTCGTAGAACACTTTGGCGTCTTCTTCGTTGTATTTGACGACATTTTCCAGATTCTTGATCATCTCGGCGCGGATCGGTTTGAAGGAGGTGACGTATTCTTTATACGCCTCTTCTTTATTGTTCGCGACCGCGAGCGCGTCGACTTTTTTCTTTGCTTCGTTATTTTTCGGAATCAAATTGATAAAGGCTTGGTACTGCTCCTGCGCCCGCTCCGATAACGGAAGCTGCTCCAGCTGCTTGCGCACCGCTTGGTTTTTGTCCCGCGTTTGGGTAATTTGCTGCTGGATTTGCTTGATGAACGCTTCGTCTTTGGTGAGCAGCATTTCTAGCTGCAGGGAATCCATCTGCGAGTTGCCGAACAGCAAAGCTTCGACAAGGGTGTTGGGAACCAGCTTCTCCTCGTACATGGCGCGCGCGTTGTTCCCCATCGTCTTCATGACCACGTAACCGGTAATGCCGATGACCAGCAGAAATACGATCGCGAGGCTGAGCAGCCCCAAGATTTTGGTGCGGATTTTTACATTTTGTAGAAACTGCATCTCCCAAGCATCCTCCATTGCGTTAAAGTGCAATAAAAAAACCATCCCGAAAAAAAGGATGGACGGATCCCAACCAAATTTCGGCGGCCCGGCTGCCGTAGATTGAATCTCTCCTTAGGCCCGTGGCTTTGCGTCCTTTTCTTTCGAAAAGTTTGCCATTGTCGTATTTTGTCGCATTATGGATGTATAGCTTTCCGCCAAAGTATAATATAGCCCTACGGAAAAGACAAGACTTTTTAACTAAATCCAAATACTTATATTCGGACGGGGCAGGAATCCGCAGATAGGTTTAATGTCACGTTGAAATGGTAATGTATTCCTGTTTTGGACCGGTTTCATAGACTTTCGACATAGAAAATTTATTTTTCGTCATCGTTTGACAAAAATCGAAGTCTGGTTTATTCTCGGTTGTGTCCGGACAAAACTAATTTTTGGAATGAGGGAAAGCATCTTGAGAAAACTTCTTTCAAAGCTGGCTTTGTCGAGTTTGGCCATCATGATCCTGATATTCTCATCCGGCTTCTCAAGTGCGGAGGCCAGCAACGAGCACGCGAAGAAACAGAAAAAGCTTAAAGTCGCTTTGCTGCTGCCCGGTCCTGCGAACGACGGCGGCTTCATGGAATCCGCTTACCGCGGACTGATGAAAGCGAAGGAAGACTTCCGCCTGAAAGCGACCTATGTGGATAATGTCCCGCACGATACGGCGAAAATTGCCGATGAGCTGCGCAAGCTGGCCAAGAAGAAGCCTGATATGATCATCGCTCATGCCGGGCAAAGCTCGGAAGCCGTAAAGTTGGTCTCCAAGGAATTCCCGAAAATTAAATTTGTAAATACGCAAACGAACCTGACCGGCGATAATTTGTCCAGCTACCAGGTGAAGCAGGAAGAATCCGCATGGCTTGCCGGCGCTGCCGCAGGGCTGCTGACCAAATCCAATGTCGTGTCGCATATTTCCGGCGCGCGGGTCACTCCCGGATTTCATGGGCGTGCCGCATTTGCCGGAGGCTTGAAATACACGAATCCGAATGCAACGTTCCTGACCACCTTCACCGGTAACCAGGACGATGCCGCTTTGGCTAAAAAAGTCGCGCAGGCACAAATCGCTGCCGGCTCGGATATGATCTTCACCATGTTGAACGTCGCCCGTTCGGGCGTGACGGAAGCGGCGCGCGAGAATGGCGTGTTCCAATTCGGCAACGTGCGCGATTACTATGCGGATGCGCCCGACGTCTTCATCGGCTCCGCGATTTCCGATGCCAGCTTCACGGTATACGGCGCAATCAAGGATCTGGCCGAAGGCAAATGGAAGCCGAACACGGTCGTGAAGATCGGACTCGAAAATCCGGATGCGGTCCGTCTGGCGCTTGCTCCAACCGTTCCGCAGGAAGTGAAGGACAAGATCGCCGTATTTACGGAGAAAATCAAATCCGATGAAATTGTAGTTCCTTCGCAATATACGGGGCCTGAATTTGAAGTGAAATAAACGTGTCACATGGAAACAAGCACTGCGGTAGTTTGCTGCCGGGTGCTTGTTTTTTTTGTCATGAAACTTACAATCCGTTCCTAAAACTAACATTTTACTGGGGAGCGGCCGATAAAAGGTAGAGTTCGTTTTTGGCGGGATTTCCGTACGGAGGAAAGCAAAAGGCTGCTGAAGGAATTGGAAGCGGTGCTGCCGAAACATTATTTTATGTAGGAGTGAGAGCATTGGAACACGCACATACCGAAGGAGAACACCGGTTTCCTTCGCCTGAGCAGGATTTCGAAATTTATAAGGCGGCCCGAAGCGAAGGGGATTTCCAGCACGCTTTATACCATCTGGCCTGCGCGTTGTCGACCGATCCGGCTAACGCCGAATGGCTCCAGCCCCTTAACGAGTGGATTGATGCGGGCGAGGACCTGCTGCCTTTTGTGCCGGTCGAGGACAACAATTATTTCGCCGTTCTGGCGGTAAGAGCTTATATTTACGCCCGGGTGAACAGCTTTAACGAAGCTTTCGGCCTCTTGGGACAGGTGATCAAAGTAAAGCCCGAGGTCCCTTATCTGGTGTGGGTATGCGAATGGGAAACGCGAATCGCCGGGGTGGATCATATCGAAGCGGATACGATCATTGGATTCGTCAGCGGAGTGATGAGATCCCTCGATCTATTGGAAGGAAATGTACGGCATAAGGTGCTTGCCGCTTTAGTGTCCGTGCTTCGAAAGATGTGCCAGGCGCATCCCAAAACTTATATGTTGTTCTGGCTGCTATCTTCGATGCACCGGAGACAGGAGGATGTTCTGGCCGCATTTGCGGCAGCCAAAACGGCCTACAAACTGAATAAATGCTGGAATACGGCTATTGGGATGGCGCTCTGCTTCAAAGCACAAGGCAACATCCGCAAGGCTGCCAGCTTCTACAAGAAAGCAGGCAGGCTCGACCCCGGGAAGGAGGCGGGCTATCTGGATCTGGGCGATCTGTATCTGGAAAACGGCTTATACAAAAAAGCACTGAAAGCTTACAACAAGGCTGCGGATATTCAGCCCGATCACGAATGGGCGATCCCGTCCATCCTTTATTGCGAATATATGATCAAAAAAGACGCCGAGCGCTTGGGAAAAATTGAAGCTTATTATAAGGCGAACACTGTGAACGGCAGAGCGAGAGAGCTGCTCAAGCCGTTATTGTCGATCGCCGAGCTGCCTTTTGTCGATTACATCCCGGAGCCGCAGGAAGCCACCATCAACGTGCTGCGTCAAGTGGCGGAGCAAAACCCGGATCTGGAAAGCGGCGGGACGATCAGCCTGACGATTAATCATCTGGAGGCGCCGAGCGCGATTCGTGCGATGGAGCTCTACTTGAACAAATTCGGCAGAAGCGCTAATCCGCCCAAGCTGAATTTGACCATCGACAACGTCTCGGAGCCGGACCCAAGGCAGCCAATCGCCGAGAAAGGTGCTATGTTATGGAGTTACGAAGGGTTCATGGCACAGCCGGCTATGCCCATGCCGTCGGGCCAAGTGGCCGATGCCGTACGCCGATTGGCGATGACTCCGTACCAAATCGAGGATTGGTACCGTACCGCCGGCGAACTTGCCCAAAGTCTCACCCCTGCGCACCTGCCGGACTTATTCGCCGTCCTGACTCATCCGCCGGAGCCGTCTGAATCGGTATCGAGCTGGCGCTGGCTCCAGCGCATTCAGTATGCGGCGGTATTCCTTATGGCGCAGCTTAGCCCGTCCAAGCCATCCGAACCCTTGCTGTCTCTATGCTATGGTCAATCGGACTGGCCGGTCAATGCGGCGGTGGCCGTATTGGCTTATGAGGCGCAAGGCGATCCCGAGCTGGAAAAAGCGGTATCCGAATTGTTTTTCCGGCTCATGGAGCGGATTCCGCAAGAAGGCTACTGCTTCTTTACTTATGCGCTGGTGTGCAGTTGGCTGCAGCTTTCGTTCATTGATGAGAAGCTGAGGGAACAGTTGGAGCAATGGAAGAACGATCTGGAGCAGCGGGAATAGGCACAGGCACGACCGATTCGGGAGGATCGGTCTTTTTTTCATCCGAAAAAACGAACCGAAAGCCCCGGTTATTTGTCTTATTGGCGTAACTCGAAAGGGGGGAGCAAGAGTTGACCGACCGGGAATTATTCGATACTTACCGCAGGGACGTGTACTATTTGTGCCACTATATGCTGCATAATGCCGCCGATGCGGAGGATATCTGCCAGGAGGTATTCCTGAAGGCGTTCCAGACGGATCGGCAAGGCGTCGAACGGATCAAGCCATGGCTATTGCGGATCGCCGTGAACATGTGCAAAAGCCATCTGGACCGCAGGAAGCGGGGCGTGCTGAAGGAGCTAAAACATTTCCTGCTGGAGCGCAGACGCGATACGGAAGCGGCGGACGAAGCGCTGGAGCGGAAGGAAAACGAGCTGGAGACGGAGCGGTGGCTCCGGTCATTGCCGGTCAAGAATCGGACGGTAATGACATTACGGTATATTCACGAGCTGAGCTTGCAGGAAATTGCAGAGACGCTGAATATCCCGCCGGGCACGGTAAAATCCAGATTGAACCGAGGGCTGCGGCAGATGAGAAAAGAGCTGGGAAAGAGCAATCCAAATTTGAAAGGAGCGGAATGTCTTGAATAAGCTGACGGAAGAGCAATTGCTGGAGCTGGCGCGCAAGGAACGTCCCAAGCTTCCGGATTTCGAAGCGATGTGGGAAAGAATTCAAACGAATACGAATCTGCAAAATGCTTCGGCAGCACCGAGAAGCAGAAGCTTGGCCCGCAGCCGGAAACGTCTCGTTCCGTTAGCCATTGCGGTATCCTCGGTCATCGTGGCCGCACCGGTCGTTGCGGGCGTATCGATGGGATGGCCCGTGCTGTTTGACCGGCTGGGCTTTACGACGGCAATGGAGTCCGGCTTGGGCAATCCGCTGGACATCACGGTAAAGTCGGCAGGTGCGACTTTGGCTCTCCATGGCGTTGTTACGGACGATCGCCGGACGGATGTTATGTTTACCTTAGACGTTCCTTCGTTGCCGGACTATCACATCATTGATTTTGAGTACAAGACGATGACGAATTCCCGAGGCGAAACGATGCCGCTGAACGTCCTCGCCCGCAAAGCCGACTCGCCGAACCGGATGGTCGGCCTGCTGGAAACGCAAAATGGACTGGGAAACAAGAAGGATCGGCTTAAGCTGTCGCTGAAAAATCTTGTTTTTTACAAATATAAAGATACGGAGCTTGACGCTGGCCCAATGTCGTTAAAGGATAACGACCGTGCGGATAGCCGGACTCGTTTCGGAACGCTGCAGATCGTTTCGGCTACAAGGGAAAACGACGTACTGACCCTGCGCTATGAAATTCCGATTAACGGACCGGAGGATGGAAAACTGAATCCGGGGCTGTTCCTTAAAGTAGGAGAAAAAAGGGTAGATTCGAGTTATTCCGCTACATTGCCGACGGAGAAATCGGGGATTTTGCTCCAGCAAAACACATGGCGTCTGTCGGATTCCGAGCTGAAGAGCGCCAAGCTGTACTTCACCTATTTGGACACGGTACAAACGCTCGAAGGGACGTGGGAGACGTCATTGGAAGCCGATGGAAGAAAAGCGAGCCAAGCGACGTTCCGCAAACCGCTTGATCCGACGACGGTTGCTAACGATTCGGATATGGATTTGAAGGAGCTTGTCGTGACTCCGCTGGAAGTTCGTCTGATGTACAATAATAAATTCGAGACCAAATCCCCGGATCTGGAGAGAGTAAATTACGATACCATACAGCTTGTGCTGAACGGTAAAACGATTGATGGAGGAAGATGGTCTACGGAGAAGAGCGGCTGGTATCTCCGCTTTCAGCTGCCGGAATGGTCCAAGGATTGGTCCCAAGCGCCGATGAAGCTGCTTTTGTCGGATGCAAGCATCCACAGACGCTCCAAAGCGTGGCTTCCGCTGGAGACTCCGTCCGAAACGAAGCGAACAATCGAAACGAAGCTCGACCAGTTTCCGGTCACGTTTACGTACTACAAGAAGGGAGAGGATCTGATCGTCGAATCGTACTCGACCGATCCGGACTTTATCGCCGTCGCCCAAACTGCCGTGAAGCAGGGCGGAAAGTTTGTTGTCCCTGAGATGAATTCTTCACCCCCGGGCGGCAACGGCACGAGCAAAGAAGTAGAGCGGTACCCCGGACTGCTGTCCAAGCCGGATAAACTGGAATTGAGCCCAGGTTTCTACGTCTTCAAGGACGGCAGCCGCAGGGTGGAATTGACCCTTAATTAAATGAAATGCGGGGAATGGACCCGCCAGATCAGGCTTTTGTAACGGCTGCTCCGAAATTATCGGGGCAGCCGTTGCCGTACTCGTGCTGAAGCAGCCCCATATGAATAATGTCGTGCCATGCGCCTTCTCTGAACAAGCTTTGCCGGGAGATTCCTTCCCGCCGGAAGCCTAGCTTCTCATAGAGCTTGATCGCTTTATCGTTGAAGGAAAATACTCTCAACGAGACCCGGTGCAGGTTCAGCTCCAGGAACGCATAGTCAAGCAGCAGCTTTAACGCCTCGGTTCCGTAGCCTTTCCCCCAATAAGCTTTGTTGCCGATATCGATGATGCATTCGGCATTCCGGTTTTTGGAATCGATGTTGATTAAAGAAGTAATCCCGAACGGCGTTTCCGAGGTTTTGTCAACCAGAATGTAGCTTTTGGAGGAGGGGGAGCCCAGGATGACTTGATGCACGAATTGCCGGGTCTCTTCGAGATCGTAAATATCGAGCCAAGGACTGGTCGAACGCATCACCTCCAGATCGTTTCTCCACGCATGATACAGCTCCGCATCGTCCGCCGTAGCTTTTCTAAAGACGATTCTGTCGGATACGAACAACATAGCAAGCACTCCTTTAGGGTAGGATGGATAGTGACATCTAAATCTGGTCAATCGGGCAGAGCATTTCTTTCAACGAAAAGAGGAAGACGGGCAACTGCTCCTCGACAAGGGTTGTTTCCGCTCCGAGTTGGAACGTATCCAGCATCAAGCCGTCCATAAACGAAACGAAATACAAGGCGATCGCTTCAGGCGACAGGCGGGGCCGGAATTCTCCCCGCTCCGTTCCTTTGACAATGACCGACTCGATAGCTTCCTTGATCCGCAAGTAACGCTGCGCGATGTACGGGAAGCTTTCTTTATTCCGCCTGTATCCGGGGGACAGAAAAAACTCCGCCTTGGCCAGCAGCAGCGTTTGTCCGACTGTCTTCAGGCTGTGCCGTTGACGGTTGACCCAGTCAGTTAGCTGGGGCCATAGCGGTGAGGAATCGGCCAACTCGAAGAAGAGGATGTCCTGCCGATCGTCAAATTGCAGCACTTCGATAAACGCGTGCTCGATATTGTCGAAGTAGGAATACAACGCGCCTCTGGATACTCCGGCTTCGTTCATAATCGATTGCATTGTCGCCTGCGTATAGCCCTCCCGGATAAACACGCGCCTTGCCGCTTGCAGCAGCTCGTGCTTTTTGTCCTTCTTATATTGATCGCTTACTTTAGGAGACAAGGGGCTCAGCTCCTCCTGTTAATAAAAGAGACATTAATGTCGTTTTTATGTGCAAGGCTATTATAAACGACATGACTGTCGTTTTTCAAGTCGCCAATGGTCGAAAGTGGAAATTTTTCATTTACAAACATACAGTATGTATGTTAATATGCAACTAGCATAATTATTCTTAATTCCAAAGAAAAGGGGATCACGGCGATGAAAACAAACAGCTTCTACCCGGTTATTTTGACGGAGCAGGTTGCGGTGAGCGCGGCTTTTTACAAAACACTTTTCGGTTTCGAAACGGTATACGAAGCGGATTGGTACGTGAGCTTGCGGGTGTCCCAGGCCAGCGCTTCCTACGAATTGGCAATCTTGGACGCTGCGCATCATACGATACCTGAGGCCTACCGCAGACCGGTGCAGGGCTTGATTCTTAATTTTGAAGTGGACGATGTCGATGCGGAATACCGGAGGCTCATTATCGGGGAGAAGCTGCCCTTGAAGCTTGAGCTGCGGGACGAAGAGTTCGGACAGCGGCACTTCATAACGTGCGATCCTAACGGCGTCTTAATTGACGTGATCAAAATTATCCCGCCTTCGCAAGCGGAAAGCACGCAATATGCCGAGAAAGTTTGGGCGGATGACGAAGACGGAGGAGAAGCATGAGCGAAACCGCAGCCTTGAAGCATTACTTCGGGGCCGAGCTGGCGCATCGGCTGTCCGGTCTGATCCAGCCTCATGCTTCGGGCTTTCCTGCGCAAGCTTTTGCCGATTCCGTGGCCGAGCAGGTGGGACCGCTGGAGCTGAAAGGCAGAGTCGCGGTCATAGCCGATGAGCTGCGGAAAGCATTGCCTCCGAATTATCCGGAGGCTTTGCGCATTCTGTTAAACATTCTCGGACCGGAAAATGAAACCGAGGAAGGCATGTTTAAGAACGGATATTTTTTAATGCCTGTTGCCTATTTCGTGGAAAAATACGGGCTGCCGCATTTCGGGCTTTCTATGGAGGCGCTCTACGAAATCACCAAACGACATACGTCGGAATACGCGATACGCCCTTATTTGGAGCACCATTTGGAGGATAGCTTGCGCCTGATGAACGGCTGGACTCATGATCCCAGCCTTCATGTGCGCCGCCTTGTCAGCGAGGGAACCCGTCCGCGTCTTCCTTGGGCCAAACGAATCGGAGTCCTCCGGGGAGACCCCGCGTGCAACCTGGCTCTGCTGGAGCCGCTGATAGACGATCCTACCTTATACGTCAGGAAATCGGTCGCCAATCATTTGAACGATTTGACGAAAGACCACCGGGAGATTACGATAAACTGGATTCGGGATCGATTGAACCGCGGAGGGAAGCACGTCGTTTGGATCGCCCGGCACGGGTTGCGTTCACTGGCGAAATCCGGAGACCAAGAAGTATTGGAGCTGCTGAGAAACTTCGACTAACCGGGCAGACGAACCGGAAGGAGGGAGCATTGTTTGTGAAAAAAAATAGAGAAGAAACCGACGAAACGATTCGCAAGCTGATCGCCATTGCCAGAAGGCACTTTACGGAAAAAGGGTATGCGGATTCCGCTCTGGAAGAGATTGTAAGCGAGGCGATGCTGACGCGGGGGGCACTCTACCATCATTTTGGGAATAAAAAAGGATTGTTTCACGTCGTTCTGGAAGCGGTGCAGAAGGAGGTCGCGGAGCAGGTTGAGGCGGAGGCATCCCAAAGCGACGATGTGTGGGAGCAGCTGTTGTTCGGGTGCCGCGCCTTCGTTAAGGCGGCGTTAGAACCCCGGAGCCAACGGATTCTGCTGATCGATGGCCCTGCCGTGTTAGGCTGGGACGTCTGGCGCAAAATGGATCAGCAGCATTCGATGCGGCTGCTGCGCGGGCAGCTTCAAATGATGAAAGAGCAAGGGTGCTTCCGGCCTGCATCCATCGAGGCCATGACGCATTTTGTATCGGGCGCACTGAACGAATCGGCGCTCTGGATTGCGCAGATGCCGGATCAGCGGCAAGCGCTGGAGGAGACCATGACGGTCATTGCCTTATTGGTGGAGGGGCTCAAGCGGTAAGCCAAAAGATCGTTCCGACAAAGGAAACGGTCTTTTGCGATGAACAGGCTACATCAGTTCTTGTTCGCCTTGTTCTCTGCGGTTCTTGTCAGCAGCATGTCCACAAAGAGGTCGATCTGGTCCGTGACGGCAATCGGATCGTACCGATAAAACGTATCGAAGTCATTCATGAACAGCGTATTGTTCTTAACCGCACTCAGACCTTGCCACACGGACGAAGCCTGCAGCTGCTTTAAAGCTTCGCCTTTTTTCTCGGGGTCGTAGGTCGTCAGAAACATGTAGTCGGCCGCATATTTAGGCAGCACCTCCATCGACAGCTGCACGGAACCGGTGTTGCCTTTAATCTCCGAACGGACCAAGTCCGGCATCTTCAGCCCCAGCGCGTTATACACCGTTTGGCCACCCCGTCCGGCGTTGTCTCCGAATACCCACAAGGTGCCTTTATCGGTCAGCTCGTAAAGCCCGACGGTGGCGTTCGGATCGATGACCCCTTTCAGCTTCTCGCGGCCTTGCGCCGCCTTTTGGTCGAATGCCTTGATAAATTGCTCCGCTTTTTGCGGTTCGCCGACAATATCGCCGAACAGTTTCACCGTTTCATAAATATTGGATGTCGTGCCGTAAGGGATATGTAGGGTAGGAGCGATTTTGGACAGCTCCTCATAGTTTTTGTCGTACATAACGACGATTAGGTCAGGAGCAAGCTCCAGCGTTTTCTCCACATTCACCGGCGTGCCTACGTCGACGGCGCCAGTGAGCCGCTTCTTCAGAAACGGATTGTCGAAGGTGGTAGGTTCGACGCCGACTACGTTAGCGCCTACGGACAGCAGCTCGCCGCCGTAAAAATCCGTGACGATCCGTTTAGGTTTTGCCGGGATGTTGATATTGCCTTTGACCGTGGAGAAGCTGCGGGTTGCAGCAGCAGGAGCTTCGGTGGACGACTCCTTGGCAGCCGGCTTGGCCGGGGCGGGATCGCCGGCAGTTGTTGCCGCACCGCCGCAAGCGGTGAGCAGCGTAACGAGAAGCAAATAAATGAGGCCTGCGGCCCAAAACGGTTTATTCTTAACCATGATTTCCCTCCGTGAGACCAATTATTGAAAATGAGAATCATTATCGGTAAAAATCATATCAAAAATGATTCTCAATCGTCAATACAAATCGGAGGGTCTGTCTCGTTGAGCGGGCCGACGTCCTGTAGAGTGGCAGAACAAAATGCAGCCCGCTCCCTGGGGAGAACGGACTGCATTAAGGCTTGCCAGTAAAATCAATGGGTCGGCATATCCCCGCATCCCCTTGTTAAGCGCGGAACGGATCGTCGCTGATGCCGGCTTGAAGTACGATTTTGGCATATTCCTGTGCACTGAATAACGAATGATCCTTATAATTGCCGCATTCCAAGGCGGAGACGGCAGGCACCGTTTCCGTTGCGACGACTTTCTTCAGCACGTTCGTCAACGCGGCGGCAACGTCCGCAGGCTCATGCTCATCCCATAGGATCAAATAAAATCCGGTTCGGCAGCCCATTGGAGAGACGTCGATGACACCCGTCAATTCGTCGCGCAAATAGGTGGCAAGCAAATGCTCCAGCGTATGTACGGCGGCCGTAGGCAGAGCCTCTTGATTCGGCTGCAGGAAACGCAGGTCATATTTCTGAATGGTGCTTCCTTTTTCGTTTTTCTCCGTACCGGCCAGACGGACGTATGGCGCTTTAACAATGGTATGATCCAATTCGAAGCTTTCGACTTTAGCCATGGGGTATTCTTCCTTTCGTGCATTTGTTATTCAAAGTATAACAATCGGAATTATAAGTAAATAGGCTGGGTACAAAAATAAAGACGGTGTCAACCCAGGCCATAGCTTCGGAATTGTCGAGCCTTAATCCAACTCCTCATCCATCGACGTGGTTCCCCTGCACAGCTCCGGGAACGAACGGGCAACTTGCTTGCAATCCTCATAGCCCAGATTGCCGGAATGCGCCGCCAAGATCGGATACTCGTCCTCGTTCATGTCTTCTCTCATATCCAGAATATAATGATTCCCGCAGCCGTCCATCCCGATCGAAACGGAGCCGGCCATATATTCGGAGAATTCGTACGCCAAGTTGTATTCTCTCAACTCGTTCGTAACAGCACATAGTTCCAGCTTGCGCCGTGCCAGAGCCCGGTCAGAAACCACACGGCAAACAGGTTGAACGCCGGATTTCGGCGGTTGCCCCCGAGCGGGATGTAGACGTAATCCCGGAAAAAGCGGCCGACCGAGATGTTCCAGCGCCTCCAGAACTCGCTTGCGCTACGGGAGACGTAAGGGTAGTTGAAATTTTCCTTGAAATGGAAGCCGAACATCCGACCGAGGCCGATCGCCATATCCGAATAGCCGGAGAAGTCGAAATAGATTTGCAGCGCGAACAAGACGATGCCAAGCCATGCCCCCAGCAGCGAAAGCTTGCCGAGATCCCCGTCCAGGAACACGGTGGAAATGTCGGCAAGCGTATTGGCCAGCACGACTTTTTTGCCCAAGCCGACGACGAAGCGCGCGATTCCGGTGCTGAACCCTTCCAGCGTAATTCTGCGACGGCTTAGCTGCTCTTGAACGTCCGCGTAGCGGATAATCGGACCGGCGACCAGCTGGGGAAACAGTGAAATATACAGCAGCAGCTTCGAATAGGAGCGCAGCGCCGGGGCATCTCCCCGATACACATCGACCAGGTAGGAGATGAGGTGAAAGGTGAAGAAGGAGATGCCGATAGGAAGACCGGGATCGCGGAACGGTACGGGAAAAGGAAGGACAGGCTGAAGCGTCTGTACAAGCAAACCGGTATATTTGAAATAAACGAGCACGCCGACTTGAAAAATAAGCGCTGCGATCAGCGCGGTCTTCGCCATACGGCGGCCCCGTTCGATGAGAAGTCCCCCCGCCCAACCGACAGCCACATTCAGAAGCAGAACCCCAATCCAGAGCGGCTCCCCCCAAGCGTAAAACAGCAAAGAAAACGCGAGAAGCACGGCATTTTTGGCCTTGTCCGGGGAGCAGAAATAGAGCAGAAGCACCAGGGGAAGAAAGGCAAAAAGAAAGACGAAGCTGGAAAAGACCACGGAAGGACATCCTCCTCGGATATGGTTGCGATAATAGTATTTTCCTATATTGCTCCGAAATCCCATTCGCCATGCACCGGAAGAACCGGTTACGCACGGGAGAACGCCCGGTCCGGAGACGTTATTCTTTGTCTATGGGCTGGCGTATCCGGTCATCGTACCGGTCGATATACAACTGCCCGTTTGTGCTTCTTACGGCATAGCAGATGTCCTCGATGGCGAGGCCCCTCGCTTTGGCTTGCGAAACAAGCCATTCTTCGCTGATATGGTTTTGATGCAGGTTGTTGGAAATAATCTGCCCGTCCATCATAAGCTCAACCGGAAACGACTGCTTGTTCATCTGCAGATTCATATCTCTGCGCGTCACGGGAAGGTATTCCGGTTTGCGCAGCACGGTGATCTTCCCGTTCAGCTCTAGCACGGCATATTGCACTTCTTCGATATTAAAAATATTTTTTTCCCTGAGCTCCTGATTTAAGGTATCCATCGTCATTTTCAGCTTGCGCATATTGCTTTTCAGAATTTTTCCGTCTTCCATCAGGACGGTCGGCTGACCGGAGACCCATTTGCGAATCGTCCGGCTCTTAAGCGCCAGAGCCATCACCAAATAGGCAATGCCGCTGAACGTGACGATGCCGATCAGCACCTGCCATCCGTTCATGGATGTATTAAGAGATAAATTCGCGGTCATAGCGCCCAAGGTAATCGTTGCGACAAAATCATGATACGTCATCCGGGAAATCGTCGATTTTCCAAGAATGCGGGTAATGATCATCATGACGATGAATGCCGCGGTAGACCTCATTAACGTATCGACAATATGGGCCATGCCCGACCTCCTTATCCTCAAGCTACGGATTCTCGACTGCTCCATAGTATCGCCATCGGCTGGCGGGTTAATTCCAGAATAGGGAAGACAAATCCAAATCAACCGGACGAATCAACCGTTCGGTTGATTTGCTTTTTAACCGCTCCTTCTAAGATAGAAGTAAGGAGTGAGGAATATGCAGGAAACAACGAAACCGATTCTCGAAGTCAGCGGTCTAACCAAGCGCTTCAAGGCGCATCAAGCGTTAAAAGGGATATCATTTGCCGTGTACCCGGGGGAAATTCTTTGCTTTCTCGGTCCGAACGGCGCAGGCAAAAGCACGACGATCCATATTCTTTCGACGGCGTTGCAAGCGGACGCGGGCGAAATCCGTTTTCGCGGAACGCCGGTAGCGCAGGAGACGAACGGCTTGAAGCGCAGTATCGGAATCGTGCCGCAGGATCTGGCGATTTACGAAGAAATCTCGGCCGAGCAGAACGTGCGCTTCTTCGCTTCGCTGTATGGGCTGAGGGGAAAGGAGCTGCAGGAGCGGACGGAAGAAGCGCTTGCTTTCGTCGGCTTGTCCGACCGCAAAGACGACAAGCCGAAGACATTCTCAGGCGGGATGAAGCGCCGGCTGAACATCGCCTGTGCGATCGCTCATCAACCGGAAGTGATTGTCATGGATGAGCCGACGGTCGGCATCGATCCGCAATCGCGCAACCATATTCTGGATTCGATCCGTCAGCTGCGCGAGCAAGGCGCGACGATCTTATACACGACGCATTATATGGAAGAGGTTGAGGAAATCTCCACCCGCATTATGATTATCGATCATGGCGAAATCATCGCATCCGGAACCAAGGAAGAGCTGAAGGACCGGTTGGCCAGCGAGAAGCTGTACGAAATTGTCGTCGACAGGACCGACGGCTTGAATCCGGACGATCTCTACGGAATCAGCGGGGTGAAGCAGGTAAGAACAGTTGACAACTTGCTGCGCATCATGACCGTAAGCGGAATCGACAATCTGGATCAGATCATCGTCCATCTGATGCAAAGCGGCATCAAAATCCAACACTTGACGAGTTCTGCGGCGAGCCTGGAGTCCGTGTTCCTGCAAATGACCGGACGCAAGCTGCGGGATTAGGAGGGGGTTGGGAGATGTATTCGTTTTATGTTATTTGGAAGCGGGACTTCATCAATCTGGCGCTCAATCCGGTTCTTCTGTTGATCAATACGGTATTTCCGCTGGTGCTTGTGCTTGTCCTCGGTTATTTGAGCAGCGGCGCATACAGCGGCGAAGCCATGAACGGCTACGATTATTACGGCGTGACGATCATGGTGTACACGGCCGTGAACGTATCGATGACGGCCGCGAACAGCTTTATGGAACGGACCCTCAAGTCGAGCAATCTGCGCATTTTGTACTCGCCGATCCCGCGTGCCTTCGTCTACCTCTCGAAAATGACGGCGACGCTCCTGTTTTGCGGCCTATCTATGCTCATCACGTTGGCCGTACTGAACTGGGGAATGGGCGTTCATCTGGGCGGTGCGGACATCGGGTATGTGGCCGTACTGTTGCTTTTGCTGATGCTCATGTCGGCTGCGCTCGGCGTTTGGCTGTGCTGTTTGTTTAAAAGCGAAGAGGCATCAAACAAATTATTAAGTATGGTCAACAATGTGCTTGCTCTTCTCGGCGGCTTGTTTTTCCAGTTGGACGGACTCGGCGAAACGGTAGCGAAGGCGTCCTGCTTCTCCCCGGTGAAATGGGTATCGGAAGCGATATTCCGTATCATCTACGATCATGATCCCGCATTGTTTGCGACGGCCGCCGCGGTGATGCTGGGTGTAACCGCGCTGCTGCTGCTTGGCTGCAAACTGACCTTCAAGACGGAGGATTACGTATGAGAACGCTCATCGATCTTTATATGAACAATTTTCGTCGGATGTGGAGCCGCAAAGGCGTGCTGCTGCTCGTTCTGGCGTTTTCGCTGCTGGCCTTGTCGCTGGCCGTCTACTTTACCGCGAAATTCGAGGTGCGGGGGCATTTGGGTTGGATCGGGAACGGGGCGTCGGAAGCCGTTCGGCCGCAAGGTTTCCAGGTGACCGAGCTGAAGGAGGTTCCCCGCAAGTCGGCTTTGGTACGCGGGCAGTATGACGCCATCGTCTTCGATGAGGGAAACGGGCAGTACCGGATCGAAACGTTCAAAAGCGAGGAATTTCGGCAGCTTGTGCTGCAAGCTATCCAGCATCCCAAGCAAGTGCCGCCGGACCCGTCGAAGCGGGGCGTCGGAACGAATGTCGCCGGCTTCCTCCTGATGTTTCTGATGCTGGAAGGGCTGATGTTTATGAATTTGTTCACGGAGGACAAGGAAAGCGGCACGTTCAAGCGGGTGATCGTATCGTCCGTCGGAATCGGGCGGTATATGGCCGCGCAAGCCCTCTTTACTTTTTCGTTTGTGTATGTGCCGACCTATGCGACGATTGCCGTGATCAAGCTGGCGTTCGGGTTGGACATCGGGTTCTCGCTAGCCGCGTACGCCGGACTCTTGGCCGTCCCTGTAGCTCTCGGAACTGCCTTTGCCTGGTTTCTTCTGACCTGTGTCGAAAAGCTGGATAACGCCATGCCGCTGGCGTCGACGATCATTTTGCTCACCTCGCTGTTATCGGGGAGCTTCGGCAGCAGAACGGGGGGATATGGGACCATGTATTGGATCACCGGCCTGCTTCCGCAAAAACGCTTCCTTGAACTGGTCAGCGGTCTTGAGCGGAACGAGGGGATATCCGCTTATGCGGTTCAGCTCGGGTACGTGCTCGCCTTGACGCTTATTCTGCTTCTGGCCGGACTCGCGGTCGTCCGGCGCCGTGTTCGCGAAGGCTGCTACTAAATATCAGGTCATTTATGTTATGATAATTTCGCGGAGCGGTGCGATGCTCCGACATGAAAGCCAGTTAGAACAGGTGGTGCGCCATGATCTCTAACCAAAGGCTGCTGACCGCCCGTTTGCGGCCTCCCTCGCCCCGGAGAAACTTCGTGCCGCGCACAGCGCTGGACGCCAAACTGGAGCGTTTGACGGAGGCGAAAGTAACTTTAATTCAAGGAGCGGCCGGGAGCGGTAAAACGTCGCTCCTTTCCGCGTTTCTAAATAAAAAGCCGGAGCTTCCAGCCCGTTGGATCTCGCTGAACGCCGATAACAACGAGGTAGAAATGTTCTGGTATTACGTTCTGGAGGCGCTCAAGCCGGACCTGGGAGAGGCCGGCGAATCGCTGTTAACGCTGTTCGTCTCGAAGCCTCACGGTCAAGATATCGAAAGCTTCCTCGTGCTGCTTGTGAATCAGTTGGAGAGCCATGGAGGAACGCTGGTGCTTGTCCTGGACGATTTTGAGGTGATCGACAGCACCGGAGTTCTCGCTTCGGTACAATTTTTTCTCCGCTACGCGCCGCAGAGCTTCCACCTCGTTCTCCTGAGCCGGAGCGCGCCCTGGATGTACTTGGGCGATCTGCGGATGGCCGGAGAATGCCTCGATATCGGAGAAGAGGAGCTGCGGTTCTCGCCGGAGGAAACGAAGCGATTTTTGCAGATGACCCTGCAAATGTCCGTAGCCGAGGGGGATGCGGAGCGTCTGCATCGCGTAACGGAAGGATGGATCGGCGGCCTGCAGCTGACGGCGCTGGCGTTGGAAGCGAACCGGCAGGTGGCCGTCGGTCAGGTGCGCGCGGTGAACAAGTATGTAGTGGATTACTTGTCCAACGAAATCGTCAGCGGCCTGAAAGAACAGGAAAAGCGGTTCCTTCTTCAGACCTCGAACCTCCGCTATTTCAATGCTGACATCTGTGACCGGCTGCTGGGAACGGGAGACTCCAAGGCTATGCTGCGGCAGCTTGCCGACCGGCACTTGTTTCTCGTCCCCATTGACGAGGAGGAGGGAATTTACCGGTACCATCATATGTTCGGGGAGTTTCTGCAGCGGCTTTGGCAGGAGGAGGAAGCCTCGAACAGCGCAGCCTGGCATGCCCGGGCATCCGCCGTATACGAAGATATCGGCGATGTCGAAGAGGCGATTCGCCACGCTTTGCTTGCCGGCCGAACGGACGAAGCGATTCGCATGATCGGTTTATTGGAAACGTCCGTGCAGGTGTGGGGGCATTTGCGCGAGCTTCCGATCGATGCGCTGCTGGAGCATCGGGACTTGCTGTTCCAGAGGCTCTTTTACCATCTGTGCAATCTGGAGATGGACCGCTGCCGCGACATGATGAATCACATCGGGCGCATTTCCCGGGAGGATCGCCTCTGGTCGATCTTATCGATGGCCCGATTGTTCATAGAGGATGACAGCAAGATGTCGAGATCGGACCCGCTGGATTGGATCGCGGAAATTGACGGGATGCATGTCAGCGACATCACCAAGGCTATTGCGTACATGACGGCCAGCATGATGTGCTCCTTCCGCGACAGGCATAAGGAAGCGTTAACCTGTCTCGACCAGGCAATTAAGCTTGAACGGAAGGCGCACAATCCGTACATTCACTTTTTTACGATTACGCTCAAATGCCAATTACTAGAAAAATGTGGAGAGTTGATCTTTGCGGAGCAGCTTTACCATGAAGTATTCCAGATGTTGGAAAAACATACGATCGTAGCGCCGCTAAAAGTGAATGCGCTCATCGGCATCGCCGGGATCTACTTGAAAACGATGCGGCTGAACGAAGCGGAGCAATCGCTGAGACAGGCGGAAGCCGAGCTGAAAATCGATTATTTGTCATTGGATATGGCCATCGTCTATAACCGGATGGAGCTTGAGCTGCTGCGCGGTAACCGGGAGGCGGCCCTGCAGCTTCTCCTCAGGCTTGAAGCGATGGGCATTTACGAAAGCGCCCACTATGTGCCGGCTATCCTGAAATACACGATCAAGCTCGACCAGATTCGGACGCATGCGCTGGAAACGTTCGAGAAGGAAGCGGAACGCGGGGGGCAGGCCGGAACGCTGCGCACGGAGGAGCAGCTTGTCTATGCGAAAGCTTTGGCTCACCGCGGCTTGCGGGAGAAGGCGCTGGTGCAGATCGACGACGTTTTGGCCGGAGCGAGAAAGCAGGCGGACTACTGGACGATTGTCGAAGCGGCGCTGCTGAAGCTTGAAATCATGGGCGTGGCAGGACGTGCCGATAAGCGGCAGCAGCTTCAACTGGCGCGGGAGGCGATTCACTACGCCTCGTCATACGGGATTAAGTCGCTTTTTGTGTTGGAGGAGCCTGCCATGCGGCCATATGCCGAGTTGCTGCGTCAAGATCAGGCGTCCGAGCTGTCTCTTACCGAGAAGCGCTTCTTACAGGAATTGTTCATGCTATGGGGGCCCGAGGCCCCCGACGGCCAATGCTTAACCGACAGGGAGCGGGAAGTGCTCGAAGTGCTGGCAACGGGAGCGTCGAACAAAGAGATTGGCGAACGGCTGTGTATTTCGCTGGCAACCGTCAAAACGCACATCATCAACATTTACTCGAAGCTGGGGATATCCGGACGGATTGAGGCGGCGGAGAAAGCGCGGCAGTTGGGGCTTCATTAGCGGTAAAAGTCAAAGACTCATACCGGCGCATGCCGGATATGAGTCTTTTGCTTGCAGGCCGTTGTACGGCTGAGCGGGCGAACCGTTTCTATTCTTCGTGGTTGAACTGCCACTGGATACCGAATTTATCGGTTAATTGACCGTAGCACTTGCTCCAGAACGTTTCTTGCAGCTCCATGCCTACCTTGCCGCCTTCTTTGAGCTTATTGAAATACGTTTTAATTTCATCGATGTTTTTGCTCATGACGGAAAGGCTGATGTTGTTTCCGGCGGTAAAAGGCATACCCGGGAAAACGTCGGAAAACATCATGTCGCTCCCGTTAACGGTAATGCGGGCATGCATGACCAAGTGCTTGGCTTCCTCCGGCAGCGTGTGCCCCGGATTAGGCGGCGCATCGCCGAAAGTCATAATTTGCGGTTTTTCCGTTCCGAAAGCTTCCGCGTAAAATTCGACCGCTTCACGACAATTTCCGTTGAAGTTCAGATACACATTGATAGCCATTAATTTCGCTCCTTCGTTCGAATGGGATGGTCTGCAAGCACCGGCTATGTTCACGCTTTCGTCGTATAGCCTTGCCTCTACCAGTATACCTCGAACCGGAGCCATTTTAAACAGCGTCATTCATGCTGTCAATCGGCACATGGAAAATTTCAGGGGGCCCCGAACATGACATTCAAGCAGGATATTCACGACATCCTTGAAGATCTTCGCCAAAAACGCATACTCGACAGCGAGATAAAAGCTGCGCATCGGATGAAAGGAACGACCGATGGACGGGTCTACACGCTTGCCATCAACGACGAACTGAAATATGTGTTGAAGCTCGATAGCCCGCAAAACATTTGTCTGGTTGAACGATGTGTTCAAGCTTATCCGGAAAGCCGTCTTTTGCCCATCGGGGATTATGATAAAGTTCAATCGTTGATTGAACGCATTTCGAAAGTGGAAACCAAATATTTATTACACGGGGATACCGGTGTCCATAATTTCGTATTTCATCATTTTGAGCTGATAGGCGTCATCGATCCGTCTCCCATGGCCGGCCCGGTTACCTATGACTTTACATACGCCTTTTGTTCCTCCCCGGATGATTTGAACCTGGATACCTTGTTTGCCGCCTTCGAGCTACTTCGTCATAAACCAATTGATCAATCAAGGCTGGTCGAAGAAACGATCTTTCAATTGTACTGCCGGATCGGCATCTGTGCGAAAGTCCATCCGAAAGATTTGGCGGGTTATTTAAAGGCGTGGGAGTACTGGAGAACTCTTCTTCCTTGATAGCAGTTCGGCATGTCCTTGTGGACTATGGTTTTCAGGAATTATAATAAAACAATCAAAATATTTCAGGTTGTATTTAAAAGAACAGGGGTAGTAGCTTTCATGGAAGCCAATGTGGTTCGTTATTACCGTTTCGGCGAGCCTGGCGAGGTGCTGCAGATCGAAACGAAGGCGCCGGTTGTGCCAGGACCGGGGGAAATCTCCGTCAAAATGCGGGCACGGACCATCAATCCGTCGGATGTGATCCCGATTCGGGGGGCGTATCCTCACCGGATTACGCTGCCCGCAGTCCCGGGTTACGAGGGGGTAGGGGTTGTAGAAGCCGTAGGGCCGGGAGTTCCGAAGCAAATGTTAGGAAAGCGCGTACTGCCTTTGCAAGGCGACGGTACGTGGCAGGACTATGTGACTATCTCTGCCAAGTACGCTGTTCCCGTCCCGGAAGACATTGACGACGATACGGCTTGTCAGCTTTACATTAACCCGGTGACCGCTTGGTTGATTTGCCGCGAGGCTCTCCGGTTAACGCACGGGGATGTGTTGGTTGTCAATGCGGCGGGCTCCGCCATCGGGAGAATTTTTGCCCAATTGTCATCTATTTTCGGATACCGGATGATTGCGCTGACGCGCAGCGACCGCCATACCTCCGAGCTGCTGCGTCTTGGGGCAGCCTATGTGTTTAATGGGGCGGAAGACTCCGTCCGGGAGCGAATTCTAGAAGCTACGGCAGGCCAAGGCGCCACGGCGGCCATCGACAGTATCGGGGGACCCGAAGGCGAAAAGCTGGTGCGCTGTGTGAAAACAGACGGAACGATCTTGAGCATCGGGCTGCTTTCAGGTATTCCGGCCCTGTGGCATGAAGCGGCTCGGGGAACGCAGGTCCGTGTCAAGCCGTTCTATCTCCGGCAATGGGTGCGGAATTCATCGCAGGAGGAATGGGCGGCGGTTTTTGAACACGTGCTGCGTCTCGTGCAGGAGAAAAAGCTGGCGATGATGCAGATCGGCGCCAAATTTGAATTGACGGACGTCAAAAGGGCGATCCTTGCCGCGGAATCGGGGATCCAAGGAAAAGTTCTATTATTGAGCTAATAAAACCTTCTGCACCGGATGCGGCAGGAGATGAACGCGGAATGGAGAAAATGGTAAGAAAGAAGTTGATTCGCTAGGAGGCAAGGCAATGAACTCGATAGGGGATAAAACGAGAGAAATCGTGCGGGGCGTCTGCTCATTGGATTGTCCCGATCAGTGCGGCTTGCTGCTGCACAAAGAAGCGGGACGAATCGTGAAGGTGGAGGGAGATCCGTCGCATCCGATGACGCAGGGCGCCATATGCAATAAAGTGCGCCATATGGCCGAGCGGCTGTATGACCCGGCCCGTCTTCGCTATCCAATGAAACGAACGGGAAAGAAGGGAGATGGCGCATTCGAGCGTATCTCGTGGGAGGAAGCGATCGAGACGATCGTATCCAAGTGGAAGACGCTTAGCGCGACGGAAGGGGCGGAAAGCATCCTGCCGTACAGCTTTTACGGGAATATGGGGAGAATCGGAGCGGAAGGCATGGACCGGCGCTTCTTTCACCGGATGGGAGCCAGCCGGCTTGAGCAGACGATATGCGAAGCCGCGGGAACGGAAGGATACCGCTATACGATGGGCGGCAGCTACGGAACGTCCCCGGAGGATACGGTTCACGCCAAGCTGATTGTGATGTGGGGCATCAATGCGGTAAGCACCAACCTGCACCAAATCGTGCTTGCGGAGAAGGCGCGCAAGAACGGGGCCCGTATCGTGGCGATCGACGTTCACCGCAACCGGACGGCCAAATGGGCGGACTGGTTCATTCCGGTTCGCCCGGGAACGGATGCCGCTCTTGCGCTTGGCCTGATGCATATTTTGTTCGAAGAGGGCTTGACGGACGAAACGTTCTTACAAACGTATACGGTCGGACACGAAAAGCTCCGTCAGCATGTGAAGTCGTATGACCCGGAATTCGTATCCTCCGTTACGGGCGTGTCTGTGGAAGACATTTATGAGCTTGCCCGGTTATACGGTCGTACGACTCCGTCCTTCATTCGGATCGGCAACGGGATTCAGCACCATGACAACGGAGGGATGTGCGTTCGCACGATCGCCTGTCTTCCGGCGCTGACAGGCCAATGGATGCATCGCGGCGGCGGGGCGATCAAAGGTAACGGCAGCTATTTGGAATTCAATAAAGCGGCCCTGCAGCGTCCGCAATTGCGCAAGCAGCCGGTCCGCTCCGTCAATATGAATCTGCTGGGGAATGCGCTGCTGGAGCTTGATCCGCCGATCCGTTCACTGTACGTGTACAATTCGAATCCGGCGGTCGTTGCTCCGCATGCCGGCAAAGTACGGCAAGGGCTGATGCGCGAAGATTTGTTCACGGTGGTACACGACTTGTTTCTTACGGAGACGGCGCGGTACGCCGATCTGGTGCTTCCGGCGACGTCTTCCTTTGAGAACCATGATATTTACCGTTCCTACTGGCATCATTACGTCCAGATTCAACAGCCGGCCATTGAGCCTTACGGCGAAAGCAAGTCCAATCCGGACGTCTTCCGGCTGCTGGCCCAAGGCATGGGCTTCGAGGAAGAAGCTTTGCGCGATTCGGACGAGGACATGATCCGGCAGGCGCTGAACAATCCGGTCAATCCGAATCTGGAAGGCATTACGTATGAGCGCCTTTTGGAGGAACAGTACGTGAGAGCCAACGTCCGGCCGCTATTTCCGGGCAAGCTGCCTACGCCGAGCGGAAAGATCGAGCTCTATTCCAGGGCGATGGAGCTGAAAGGCCTTCCGCCCCTGCCTACGTACACGCCGCTACCGACGGACGAGGATGAAGAGTTACCGTTCCAATTTATCCCGGCGCCCAATCATAATTACTTAAACTCGACGTTCTCGCATAATGCAAAGCATGTCCGGCTGGAAGGCGGCGAGCCGAAGCTCTACATGCATGCGGAAGACGCCGAGAGCTTGGGAATCCGGAGCGGCGAACGTGTCCGGGTATGGAACTCGCGCGGCTCGTGCGAACTGACCGCGTCGGTGGGCGACGACGTCGTTCCCGGCACCGTCGTCAGCCAGGGCTTATGGGCGGATGCGGAAGGAAGCAGCCGTCTGGTGAATGCTCTGACCCCGGACCGGCTGGCGGATATGGGCGGCGGGGCCGTCTTTTTCTCGGGACGGGTACAGGTGGAGAAGCTGGAGAGCGCCAGCTAATCGAGAAACTCAGATATCCCTGGAAGAAGCCATAGTGCTTCCTCCGGGGATATTTTTTTAATCTCAATAGACAATGATAATCATTATCAATTAAAATAAAGGCAGCTGCGTTTGTTATCCGGTTGCAGTTGATAGTTTGGTAAAGTGCGGAGGGGAGAAATAGAAGATGTCAGAGCCTGGATTGACAAGTCAGGACGAGATGGATTCCTTCGTAATTGAGAGGTCCTCGATTCGCGAAGGATTTAAGCGCATAGAAGAATCCGGGAAATGCGAATATGTGCTTTCCGAAGGGACAGGCCAAGGCTACGCCAGATTAATCTCTTCCGTGAACAGGGTGCATATCACGGATTTCGAAATGACGTTCCACCGGAAGATGGAGATCGAATCGGTATCCAACGCCGCCTTTGTCGATCTGTTTTTTTGTTTGGGCGAGGGCGCCGAGTGGAATGTGCAGGGGAGGATAGAGCGGTTTGATTTCGAAACGGACGAGAGCTTTTTGCTGAGCAATGCCAAAGGCAAGGAACGATGCGAGATTGAACCCGGAAAAAAATACCGGTTCATGGGGGTCAAGCTTCATCCAATGACGTTTCAGACCATCCTGAAAAACATTTTTAAAGAAGAGGATTATGCCCCGAAGGGAAACCTCCGTGAGATTTTCGGGAAATATCCGATGACTCCGGCGGTCAAGGTCATTCTCCAGCAGATCCGGAACTGCCCGTACGAGAAATCACTGAGAAACGTCTATATGGAAGGGAAGATTCTTGAGCTTATGGCTACCTATGTTGGGGAGGCTGTCTTGCAAAACGGGATAACGCATGGCTCTGTGAATCTTTCCAAGCAGGATATGATCAGCATCGGCAAAGCGAAGGAAATATTGGATCACAATATTGCCGCTTCCGTATCGTTGAACGAGCTGTCGAAGCTGGTGTGTTTGAACGAATACAAGCTGAAGAAGGGCTTTAAAGAAATGTTCGGACAATCGGTTCATGCGTACGTGATCGATCAACGGTTGGAGAAAGCCCGCCTCCTGTTTGAAGAAAAAGGGATGTCGGTTAGCGATGCCGCATTTCAGGTCGGCTATGGAAATTTGAGCTTTTTTACGTTATCGTTCCGCAAGAAATTCGGGGTGAATCCGGGAGACTATTTGCGTCATGTCGTTAAGTACAGCATGAACTGAATAGGGTGAGTGTGACTGTCGGCAAATGCCGGCAGTTTTTTTTAATTCTGGCTGTTAGAACGTTGTTTAGTTTTTGAACGATAACCCATTTTCCTGCAAAGCCGTTCTAAGTTTAGGTAAAGATGCCGGTCCCATCCCGTGAAATTGCAAAATCTCTTTTTCGCTATATTGTGAGAGCTGCTGCAACGAAGTAATTCCATGGTGTTCCAATGCTCGTCTCGCCGGTGCCGAGAGTAGCGAAAGAAATCCGTTGTCGGGTTTGCGTTCTTGATCACAGATCGGGCAGGAAGGACAATCGCTGCTTTTATAGTATTGGTGGCCATTGCTGCAAGTTCTTAAAGTTTTTTTCGAAGCTGCCATTTTGCATCTCTCCCTATTCCTAAGGATTATTCCCTCTAATTATAGAACGAATGTTCGTGAATATCAAATATAAAAAATCCGGTTTCTGTTGATTTTGCTCCGAAAAGTGTTAGCCGTGCCCGCAAGATTTCTGCATACTTTGCTAAGAGAGAATGATTCTCAATTAGCTTATCGTACAATCGGGAGGAGACTACAAAGTATGCAAGAGTCAACTGTTCAAAAACGAGGTGCGGCGGAGTATCGTTGGAGCATTAAGGACGTCGTCACCTGCGTGATTTTTAACATCGTCATTATGATCGTCATGACGGCTGTGTCCATGAGCGCTTCGATGTTTTTCACACCGGCGTTTGCCCATCTCGCAGGCCCGGGCATCATGGCTCTGCTATGCGGCCCTCTTTATATGGTGATGGCAGGGAAAATCTCCAAACGCGGGGTGCTCATAGGGACTTCGGTCATTTCCGTCCTGCTGTTTCTGGCGATGGGGCTTATCAATATGCTTTTTTTGCTCGGTTTCGGGATCATCGCCGAACTTGTCATGGCCGGCAGGAACAGCTATCGCGATTGGAAGCGCAATGCCGCCGGGTACAGCATCTTTTTTGCAGGCTTTGCGTTGTGCGCCGTGATTCCCCTGTTCTTGTTCAAGCAGAAAATGATCGAGATTTATTCGGCGAGCTATTCGCAGGAAGCGATGGATACGATGTTTTATTACTACGAAACTCCCAGCATGATAGCTGTGATGGTCACGCTCGCCATAGCAGGTTCGGTGCTTGGCTGCTATTTCGGGAATAAATTCCTGAACCGGCATGTCAAGAAAGCGAAGCTGGTCTAGCGGCAGGAGGGTCGAACTTGAGCATCAAGGTAAGGCTGGACCCGCGTACGCATTTGCTTATTTTGCCGTTAATGAGCATATTGACCCTGGTTGCGGGCTCTTCCGCTCAAACCATGGCGATCATTGTGCTCGGTATGCTCTATTTGCTGGCTCTCGGGCTGCCGAAAAAGGCTTTGCAATACGGGCTCCTGTTTGTTTGCTGCAAAGTTGCCATCTTTGCTCTAAGCGGCATCGTGTTCGGAACTTTCGTTATTGTTTTTTATACGTTAAGTCGGATGATCCCTTTGATGATGATCGCTTCCGCGCTTCTGGCCTCATCGCCAAGCGCTATCATGTGCGCCTTTGAACGGATGCGCATGCCGAAAAACCTGATTATTACCATTTGCATTCTCACCCGTTTTTTTCCGGTCATTATGCAGGAGATGGCCGCGATTCGCAGCGGTATGCGCGCCAGGGGCATTTTCAAGCGCTGGTACAGCGTGCTGCAAAAGCCTGCACTGGCTTACGAATGCTTTTTGATGCCACTGGTTGTGCGCTGCCTGAAGCTGTCCTCCGAGCTGGCCGCGTCGGCCGTGCTTCGCGGCATCGAGTGTACCGTGGTCCGAAGCAGCGTGCATCCGATAGGACTTCGGGCGGCAGACGGGATCGCGATGCTGTTGTTTGTCGTACTGGCAACTGGAATCTATGTGATGGTGCAGTAGGAGGACAGGATGATTGAGCTGACAGCTGCTGGCTTTACCTATGAAAGCGAGTTTGAGGACCACGATGAGACGGAGGGCGTATCCGACCTACATCTGTCGGTTGGAGCCGGGGAATGCGTCGTGCTTTGCGGCCGCTCCGGCTGCGGAAAAAGCACCGTTTTGCGCATGATCAACGGTCTTGCTCCCCAATTTTATCCGGGGAAGCTGACGGGCACGGTGCAGGTGTCAGGCAAGCCCGTCGCCTCCTTTCTCCCGGAGGAAAAAACAAGGCTTACCGGCTCGGTATTTCAGGACCCGCGCAGCCAGTTCTTTATGTCGCTTGTGGGCGACGAGCTCGCTTTCTCGGGAGAAAATTTGGGGCTTGCGCCTGCCGAAATCCGCCATGGCGTCCAAGCTGCAGCGGATCGCATGGGAATAGCGCATTTGCTGGATCGTCCCTTGGATCAGCTCTCAAGCGGGCAAAAGCAGAAGGTCGCCATTGCCGCGGCTACGATGCTGTCTCCGAATCTGCTGATCCTGGATGAGCCGAGCGCCAATCTGGATGAGAAAGCGACTTCCGAGCTGGTGGAGACCCTATTGCAGCTGAAGCGCTCCGGAACGACGCTGATTTTGAGCGAGCATCGGCTGCACGCTTTCTTGGAGGTGGCGGACCGTTACGTGCTGATGGATCAAGGAACCGTTGCTCGAACGTGGAAGAAGGACGAATTTGCGGCACTTCGTTACGAGGACGTGAAGCCGTACGGGCTGCGCCATCCGGATATGGAGATGGCCGGGATCAACCTGCCTTCGGACGGGTTACCCGCCGCCGCTTCTACACAGGGCTGGGAGGGACGGTCGTTGACTTATGTTCATCGTTCGTCGTCACATGGCCTTAAAGGGATCGATATTGATCTGAAGCCGGGCAGCGTGACCGCGCTGACGGGGGAGAACGGCGTTGGAAAGACGACGCTGTGTAAAGTGCTCTGCGGCCTCCTGCGGCAGCAGGGCGGAGAGGTGTATTACGCCGGGAAAAAACGTTCGGCAGCCGGGAGACGCAGCTTGAGCTACTTAGTGATGCAGGATGCGGACTACCAGCTCTATGCGGACAGCGTGGGCAATGAACTGGTGTTGGGCAGGCGTCTGGACGATGCGCTCCGCTTAAGGGCTTATGAAGCGATGGACGCATTCGGCCTGAGGGCGCTTCGGGACCGGCATCCCGCGTCCCTGTCCGGCGGAGAGAAGCAGCGGGTCACCATCGCCGCGGCTTACTGCTCGGACACGGAGCTGATCGTGCTGGATGAGCCGACCAGCGGGCTCGACGGCGACGGTGTCCTGAATGTGGCCGCATGGTCCAGGAAGCTTGCGCAGGCAGGCAAAACCGTTGTCATCATCACGCATGATCGCATTCTGACGAAGCTGGCCTGCGATCATGTGCTGGAATTGAAAAACGAACCCGAAGGAATGAGAAGGATTGAACCGTAAACCGAAAAAAGGCATTCCAAGGCTGTTGGAGCTTGCGGGCGAGAAAAAGTCGCTGCTCCTATGGTCGGGGATCATGTCTACCGCAAGCGTATTTTTCATGCTGGTTCCGTACGTCTCGGTCTATTTCGTGACGGCCGAGCTTCTAAGACATGCTTCGGACTTATCGTCTGTAGATGCCGCCTATCTCACACGATGGGCCGTCTGGGGCGCAGCGGGGATGGCGCTCGGTTATGTCTTTATGTATATCGGCGGGATGTGCTCGCACGTTGCCGCATTCCGCATCCTGTACGGCATCCGGGTCAAGCTGTCGGATCATATCGGGGCGCTGCCTCTCGGCTACTTTAATAAACACGCAACGGGGAAAATCAAGAAAGTGGTCGAGCACGATGTGGAAAAAATCGAGCGTTTTATCGCGCATCAATTGCCCGATCTCATTAATACCGCCGTCATGATCGCGGCCATCATGGTCACGATGTTTTCGCTCAATGTCTGGTATGCCTTGGCTTGCGTCATTCCGATCCTGATCGGCTTTGCCTGCCAATACTCCATGATGGCGGGCCAAAAAGCGCAAGCGGGGCTGAAGGAATATTTCGACGCGCTGGAAAATATTAATGCTTCCTCCATCCAGTATGTGCGGGGCATGCCTTCCATCAAAATTTTCGGACAGACGGTCCGCTCGTTCCGGAAGTTTTATGACGACATGCTCCGTTACCGCGATTTCAGCGTCAAATATACCGACAGCTTTCAAAATGGCTATGTCTCCTTTAAAGTCATGATGTTATCGCTGGCCACGTTTGTCCTGCCTGTCGGACTGTTCTTCATTGGCGGAGATCCCGATCATATGGCCTTTGCCGTCACGCTAATGTTTTTTCTCGTGCTCGCGCCGGGCATTTCTACGCCGATGTTCAAGCTCGGCAGCTTTGCGTCGACTTTGACCGTCATCGTCGAAGGGGTCAGCCGCATCGACCAAATCTTCCAGGAAAAGGCCGTCGAGGACCCGGAATCCGGGCAAAAGCCTTCCTCGTATGACATCGGGTTCCGCGAGGTGTCTTTTTCTTACGGCGTCGAGGGCGGCACAGAGGTGCTGAAAAGCATTTCGTTTACCGCACCGCAAGGAAAAATCACGGCGCTGGTCGGTCCCTCCGGCTCCGGCAAATCGACCATTGCCCAATTAATCCCCCGGTTTTGGGATGTGCAGAAGGGCCGCGTTACCATCGGCGGTATGGATATTCGGGATATGAGATCGACCGAGCTGATGGAGTGCCTGTCCTTTGTGTTCCAGGATACGTTCCTGTTTTCGGACACCCTTTACAATAATATTTTGGCGGGCAGACCGACGGCGACCAAAGAGGAAGTGTACGCAGCGGCAAGAGCTGCCCAGTGTCACGAGTTTATCGAACGGTTGCCCAAGGGCTACGACACGCTGATCGGTGAGGGCGGGGTATACCTTTCGGGCGGCGAAGAACAGCGGGTATCCGTCGCAAGAGCGATATTGAAAAATTCGCCTATCCTGATACTGGATGAGGCTACGGCTTACGCCGATCCGGAAAACGAATATCACATGCAGCTGGCGCTGCGCGAGCTCGTCAAGGGCAAAACGGTGCTGATCATTGCCCATCGTCTGACAACGATCTGCGAGGCGGACCAGATCATTGTGCTGAAGGAAGGACAAATCGACGATACGGGCACCCATGACGAGCTTCTTGCCCGCGGCGGCTTATACAAAAGAATGTGGGACGCCCATACCGCTTCCGCCTATTGGGAAATGGATCTTCGACAGGAAGAGGAGGTGCTGGAGCGATGATGAACGACCTTCGCCATATTACGGCAGGCCACCCCGGGAAAATGCTGAAGCCGATCCTTTGGACGGTGTTCGCCAATCTGGTCAATCTGTTTCCGTTCGGGTGCGTGGCCGCGGCGGTGAGCATGATTTACGCCTATTATTCCAAGGAGCAGCCTGCTTTGGATGTCCAGAGCTTGTGGTTTGCCTGGGGAGGTATGGTTCTGTTCCTTGTCGTGTTGTTTGTCGGCGAGCTGATGGCATACCGGTCCACTTACCGCGGGGCGTACGAGTCGTCTGCCGAAGGCAGGGCCCAGGTGGCCGAGCATTTGCGCAAGCTCCCGCTCGGTTTCCTCTTAAGCAAAGATTCCGGCGAGCTGGGGCATACGATAATGAACGATTTTGCCCAGACGGAAAATGCCGCGACGCACAGCTTGCCCCAAGTTGTCAGCGGCGCCATAATTCCCGTTCTGGCGTTTGCGGGGCTGCTCTTTGTGGACTGGCGGCTGGCTGCGGCCATGCTTGCGGGATTTCCGGTATCGATGTTGATTCTGTGGGGAGTTTCCCGTCTGGAACGCAAGCTCGGCAAGAGCCATTCGCAAGCGAGAATCGATCAGGCCAATCGTTTGCAGGAATACCTGCTCGGCATGAAAATCATCAAGGCCTACAACCTGCGCGGCAAAAACTTCCAAAGACTGGAGCAGGCTTTTTCCCGGTATCGGAAAGAAAGCATCAAGCTGGAAGGGGGGCTCGGTCCCTTTTTCCTGGTCGCGATTGCGTTTATGGAAGCAGGCTTGTCCTTGATGACGATGGCAGGCGTTTATCTTATCTTGGGCGGCGCAATCACGGTGCCTTTGTTCGCGACGTTTTTGCTGGTGGGCACCCGCGTGTTCGATCCGTTGTCGGCTGCGATTATGCGCCTGCCTGCATTTAAATACGATGTCATGGCAGGGGAGCGTATCGTGAATTTGCTGGAGCAGCCTGTTATGTCGGGGGAGAAGGAGCCGCCGGAGGATCATGATATCCGGTTGGAGAACGTATCCTTCGGTTATGGCGAAAGGTTGGTTCTGGATAACGTTTCCATGGAAATGAGGAAAGGGACGCTTACGGCCATCGTCGGCCCTTCGGGAAGCGGGAAGAGCACGCTGCTGCGCCTTATTGCACGGTTTTACGACCCGCAGCAAGGGAAAGTACTGTTCGGCGGCAGCGACGAACGCGAGATGGACCCGGAAAAGCTCATGAAAAAAATGTCCATGGTGTTTCAGGACGTGTACTTGTTCCAGGACACGATCCGCAACAATATCCGCTACGGACGGGAGGCCGCCACCCAGGAGGAGATTGAGGTGGCGGCCAAGGAGGCCTGTTGCGAGTTCATCATGAAGCTGCCGCTCGGGTATGACACGATGGTCGGCGAGGGCGGATCCACCTTGTCGGGAGGCGAGAAGCAGCGCATTTCCATTGCGCGCGCAATGCTCAAGAATGCCCCGGTTATTTTGCTGGACGAGGCCACTTCCTCGCTCGACCCGGAAAATGAGCTGGACATGCAGAAGGCGATCGGCCGCCTGATTAAGGGGCGTACGGTCATCCTCATCGCCCACCGGCTGAAAACTGTTGTTAAAGCAGACCGCATCATTGTGCTGGACAAAGGCAGAGTCGTGGAACAGGGGCGACATGAGGAACTGCTGGAAAACGGCGGTCTATACGCCAAGCTGTGGGAGTTGCAGAACAAAACAAGCGGCTGGAGGATTACAGCATAAGCATTGCGATATCTAAAGTCTGTCCCAAGATAGGGGCAGGCTTCTTTTGTATGCAGCGGGTTGCCTTTACAAATTCCTTAGAAATATTTAGGCGAAAATGGTTGACATCGATTGGGAAATCAAATATATTCTGGGGGCTAGGATCTTCGGCTTTGAAGTTTATAGCGTTTTTATTTTGGATGAAAATATAAACGCTTTAATTTTCAAAGAGGGGATGACTTCGAATGAAAGCGCATAATATCGAGGGAGGAGGACAGAGAACGGCAGTCCATAGCCGGATGAAGACCGAAGAGGACATGCAAGGCCATGCAGTAAGCTGTATTCCAACTTCATGTAAGAAAGGATGCCTTCACAATGAACAACCATGCAAGAAGAATCGGAAACCGCATGCTTTCGCTCTTATTGACTCTTGTCCTGTTAACGCTCCAATTTGCGGGTGCTGTATCCGCTGACGATTCGCCGGTTTCAACTACCTTGGCGGAATGGAAATATAGCGCGAATCCTGCCGATCAGAGCGTGTTCGCTGCAACTTACGGCGTCTACAAGGGCAGCTCCGCCCTTCAGGCCGTTCCTGCCAGGGCAACGGACACCTTCGGTTGGGACGATAGCCTCCGAGCGATCCGCTATCAAGGCTGGCACGAAGAGACGGGGAAGGAAAAATATTGGCTCGCAACCGTCTCGACGAAGGACTTCCAGCAGATCACGCTATCTTCCGAGCAGCAAGGCAGGGGCTCGACCGGCCCGCGCGATTTTCGGGTGCAATTCAGCACGGACGGGCAGCAGTGGACCAATCTGACGGGTGACGGCACAGGCTTGCCCGATCTCGTCATGAATAAGGACACGGCCACGCGGTTAACCGATGTGCCTCTGCCGGGTGTCGCGAACGATCGGGAGCGCCTGTACATACGCTGGCTTGTCGTTTCGAATGTGAGCACAAGCGGGACGGCCATCGGGGAATCCGGCTCCAGCCAGCTCATCAGCGTCGCGGTCAAAGGGGTTCGCAAGGGCTCGACCTCCGACGTGACGGCACCGACTGTGCCGGCAGGACTTAACGGGCAAGCGATCTCCGATACGTCGATCCGGCTGACATGGACGGCCTCTACAGACAATGTCGGAGTCGCAGGCTACAACATTTACCGCGAAGGCGTAAAAGTCGGCACGGCGGTAGCCGCATCCTACGAAGACACCGGTCTTGCGGCGGCGAAGACGTATACGTACCATGTGACGGCTTACGATTGGGCAGGCAATGAATCGGGCATGAGCAACCAGATCGCAGCAGCGACTCTTCCGGTGGCTTCCCGTCAAAAGGTCGCGGAATGGACCTTCGCGGGCGCCGGATCCGACGGCGTGTGGCCGGCCACGGACGGCGCCTACAAGTCGGCGTCGACGTTTCGCAATATCGGCGGCGTATTCGAGGCCTACGACAGCGACAAACAAGCGATCAGCTATCAAGGCTGGGACAACGGCAGCGGCAGCAAATATTGGCTGGCGACCGTCTCGACAAAAGGATTCGAGCAGATTACGCTGTCCTCGCAGCAAAACTCCTCGGGCTCGGGACCGCGCGATTTCAAGGTGCAGATCAGCACGGATAAGCGAAACTGGACGGACGTGCCGAATACGGACCTGACGATGGTCACCTCCAGCTTCAATTGCGCGAACCAGTCGTGCAAGCTGATCGATACGCCTCTTTCGGCGGAAGCGGACAATCGGGATATTCTGTATATCCGCTGGATTGTCCGTTCGGATACGAATACGAAAGGCTCCTCGGGCATCGGCGGCTCCGGCTCCAGCCGGATCAAGGATATCCGGGTATCGGGCAAACGGATCGACGGCGCGCCGATTGTCATCCCGACGATCGATACGGCGGAGCTGCCCAAGGATGGCGTCGTTCAAGTGGCAGCGGCTGCCCCGGTGTCGGTGACCTTCAATAAGCCGATCGCGCTGAATCCCGGATATGAAGCGGCGATTGTCGACAATCACAACCGGACGCTTGCTCCGGTAACGCTTGAGATTGTGAATCAAGCCACGCTGAACATTCAGCATCCGAGTTTTGCTTACGGCAAGACGTACACGGTGAAGCTTCCGAAGGAGCTCATTCGTGGCAAGGACGACCAAGTCCCGCTCGCCCGGGATATCGTCTGGAGCTTTACGGTGCAGGATTCGCCTTACATGCCGAAGCTGATCAATATGACGTTTAACGGCGACCCCGGAACAAGTCAAGCGTTTGCCTGGTACACCGATGTGAAGACGGGAACGGTCATTCAGGTGGCCGAGGCCGACAAAGTGAAGGACGGCGTATTTCCGGAAGCCGTAGCCGTTGCTTATACAGGCAGCGCGGAGGAAATCGAGACTTTCATGAAGAAAAGCGACCGGGAAACCGGCCGGAAGACGAAATTTACGAGCCATAAAGCGGTCGCAGACGGGTTGAAGCCGGGAACCGCCTACAAGTTCCGCGTAGGCAACGGCGAGCCGGACGGCTGGAGCGCCGTCGGGTCGTTCAAGACGGATGCGGGCAAACAGGCGGGCTACCGTTTTATTGCCGGATCGGACTCGCAATCGTCCAGCAAATCGGGGTTCGAACCGTGGGGCGATACGTTCAGAAAAGCGATCGATCATATCGGCGATCCCAAATTTCTGATTAACGCCGGGGACCTGGTGGATAACGGAGATTTGGAGGAGCAATGGCAGTGGATGCTGGGAGCGGCGCAGAACGAGCTGCTGAATGTGCCTTTCGTCCCCGTGCTTGGCGGGCACGAGGTTCAGGACTGGGACGGAGACGAGACGACGCCGAACAACAACTTCTACAATCACTTCAACCTGCCGAAGCAGGAGGTGGAAGGTACTCACGAAGGGTCGGTCTACTCGTTCGAATACGGCGATGCGCTGTATCTGGTATTCAACTCCCAGTTTGTCGGCGGACTGGCGGAGAACGGAGTCGACGTGGAATGGGCCGATAAACAGTTTTGGGATCAAGTCGCGTGGATGAAGAACACGGTGGCGAAGAGCGACAAGAAATGGAAATTCGTCGCCTTCCACAAAGGCCCTTATTCGGCGGGTGACAACGCGGGCGAGTGGGAGGACGAACGGGTTCAATTTTACCGAAAGTATCTGATTCCCGCCTTCGACGAGATGGGCATCGACATGGTGTTCGAAGCGCACGATCACATGTATATGAGATCGTTCCAGATGTACAACGATAAAATCATTCCCGCAAACGAGCTGACGTTTGACCAGGAAGGCAATGCCGTGAATCCGAAAGGCACGGTTTACCTGATGTCCAATGCGTTCGGCAATAAATTTTACGAAAAGTATGTCGATAAGAACGGCGTTCCTTATGACGATTTTTTTGCAGCGGTCGACACCCAGCCGTTCAAAAAAATGTTTACTGACGTCTCCGTCTCGGATGAGGTGCTCAAGTTTACGGCCTACACGGCGGCGGTCGAAGACGAGAAGCCGGGGGATAACGGGGTGCAAGCCTACGACCGGTATGGCATTCGGAGAACGGACGGCAAGCCTGCGAAGGTGGAGGACGCCAAAGTTCAAGTCACCGGCAATCAAGCCGTCCTCACGTGGAAGGCTCCTGCCGCCAGCGCCGAGCCGGTTAGAGGCTTCCGGATCTATGAGAAGAACGACAAGGTCAACACGCATTGGAGCGTCTTTGTTCCGGCGGATGGAGCACAAGCGGAATACACCTATGCGGTTGCCGACATCAACCCCGCGAAAAAGTACGATTTCGTCGTGAAAGCGGTCGGTGCGAGAATCAATTCGGATGCGGTTGAAGTCAGCACGCAGGATGGACCGGTCGATTCCGATCCGCCTTCGGCGCCGACGAGCTTGACCGGGAACGCGGTTTCCGCTTTTCAAATTCAATTGAACTGGAAGGCGTCCGCCGGAAAAACGGATGCGGCAGGCTACAACATCTACCGTAACGGCGTCAAAGTCGGAACGACGACAGCAACCTCCTACAGCGATACGGGGTTAAAGCCCGCTACGAGCTACAGCTACGAAGTGAAGGCGTATAATGCGGAAACGATTGAGTCGTTGCCAAGCAACCGGATCGAAGTTGCAACCAAGCCTGCATCCTCCGGAGACGGACCGTTCAAGGCGTATCCGCAGCATACCGTGTATGCGGGCGATTCGATCAAGCCGAACCATGTGACGCAAGCTGAAATGGACGCAACGGTTAGCCGGCTTTACAAGGAATGGAAGGCAAAATATTTGAAGAAGAATCCTTACGATCCGACACAGTACTACGTATGGTATGCGGATGGGGATTGGTTTAAAGACAGGGAAATTACCGTCTCGGAGGCCCACGGGTACGGCATGCTGATCACCGCGCTGATGGCGGGACACGATCCGGAGGCAAAGACTTATTTTGACGGCATGTACCGGTATTTCCGGGCGCATCCGAGCGCGATTAACCCGCAGCTGATGGCATGGCAGCAGGCCGACAACGGCAGCGCCATCGTCGATATCAACGGCGCGGATTCCGCTACGGACGGGGATATGGATATCGCGTACGCGCTGCTGCTGGCGGACCGGCAGTGGGGAAGCGCGGGCGAAATCAACTATTTGGAGCAGGCCCGCAAGGTGATCGATGCGATCATGGAAAGCGAAGTCAACCGTACGGAGTGGACCTTGAAGCTCGCCGACTGGGCGAAGGACGAGGACCCGATGTACGGCAAAGCTTCCCGTCCTTCTGATTTCATGCTCCAGCATCTGAAGGATTTCCGGATCGTATCCGGAGATAGCCGTTGGGACAAAGTGATCGACCAGACGTACCGCATGATCCGGAGCGTGCATGAGAAGTACAGTCCGAATTCCGGACTGCTGCCTGATTTCGTCTTCAAGGATACGGACGGCCAATTCAAGCCGGTAAGCGAGAAGAAATGGGACACCGAGAGCGGCTATTTCCTGGAAGACGAGCATGACGGAGACTACAATTACAACGCTTCCCGGGTACCGTGGCGTCTTGGCACCGATTTCCTCTTGACCGGGGAGCGGCGGGCGAAAGAACAGCTTGGCCGGTTGAACAGCTGGATTCGCGCGAAAACCGGCGGCAAACCGGAGGGCATCAAGGCCGGCTATAAGCTGGACGGATCGACGGCGTTAGGCGATGATGCGGATCTTTCGTTCTCCGCTCCGTTTATGGTCAGCGCCATGACCGATTCGTCCAACCAGCAGTGGCTGAACGATTTATGGGATTACAATGCGGCCATACCGACGGAAGACGCGCTTTATTTCGGCAACAACCTCCGGCTGCTGAGCATGCTGGTCGTTTCCGGCAACTGGTGGACGCCGGCCATCATTGACACCGAAGCGCCGACGGAACCGACCATCGAGCGGGCCGAAGCGATATCCGGCTCGGCGATCGATCTGAAGTGGACGGGCGTGACGGATAACTTCGGGATTGCGGGCTACAAAATTTACCGCAACAATACGGAAATCCAGACGACGACGAAGACCGAATACCGGGACACCGGACTTTCGCCGAATACGACTTACCGTTACTTTGTGATGGCTTTCGATGCGGCGGGCAATTATTCGAAAATAAGCAATGTGCGAGTGGTGTCCACCTTAAGCGACGCCGGCTCCGATTCGGATTCGAGCGGGTCCGGCGGTTCAGGCGGAGGAAGCGGCGGCGGCTCAACGGCTGCTACTGACGGGAAGCTGTCGATCCCGGCAGGCGGCTCGGGCACCACAAGTTTGGGGAACGCGATAACCGTCACCGTACCGGCAGGAGCGGCCGATCAGGCGCTGACGCTGACCGTGGAAAAAGTGGCGGACCCGTCGAAGCTCCTTACCCAGCAAGAGACAAAGCTCAGTCCGGTGTTTGAACTGACGAAAAACATTACCGTCCCGTTCAAAAAGCCGGTCACGCTGACGATCGCCTTCGATCCGTCGCTGCTGCGGAGCAACCAGACCGCTGCCGTGTTCGCTTACGACGGTAAGAAGAAGCAGTGGACGAATATCGGGGGCACGGTCGACGGTTCCACGATCAAGGTGAACGTGGACGATGCGGGCATCTACGCGGTGTTCGCCGTCGATAAGAAAACCGTGGAAACGCCGGAGGAGCCGAAACCGGTATCGTTCACCGATACGACAGGGCATTGGGCGGAAGGCATTATCCGGCAAGCGGTGACAAGCGGTATCGTTACGGGATACCCGGACGGTTCCTTTAAACCGGATCATGTCGTCACCCGGGCCGAATTTGCCGTCATGCTGACTGGGACGATGAAGCTTGCGAAGGAGGGCGCCGCCCTTACGTTCGCCGACCGTTCCGAGATCGACGCCAGGGCGGAGAAAGCCGTAGCGCAGGCTGTCCAAGCGGGGATTGTTCAAGGCTACGAGGACGGCACGTTCCGTCCGAATGCGCAGATCACACGGGTTGAGATGGCCGTCATGATCGCTAATGCGCAGGGAGCTGCACGTCAAGCGGCCGGTTCGACCGGTTTTTCGGACGACGCCGACATCCCGGGATGGGCGAAAGCCGCCGTCGGGGCGATTCAAAAGCTTGGCTTGGTCGAAGGCCGGGAAGCTAACCGCTTCGCCCCGGACGCCAGCGCAACAAGAGCCGAAGCGGTCAAGGTGCTGCTGAAGCTGAAGCAATCCGGGAAGTAATTTTCAATAATCTCTAGGCTGTCGGGATTTTTCTCGGCAGCCTTTTTAATCTTCCTCTTGCTGACAGCAGAGGGGGAAGCGGTCATGGGGAGCCGCAGCAACGGGGATATCGAAGGATACCGACGTTCCAAATCCGCGCTTACTTTTGATCGCAATGCCGTATTGTTCCCCATAGCTTAATTTCAGCCGAATGTTGGTATTAAATAGACCGATGTGCCCGGGCGATTCGCTTCCTTCGCTAAGCTGCCTCCGGATCTCCGCGAGACGGTCTTTTTCGATCCCCATGCCGTTGTCGGTCACGGAAATTTTTAAACGGTTCCCTCGCAGCATGATTTTGATTCGGATGACAGCTCTCGTTGTCGTTTCCTTGATTCCATGATAAATGCTGTTTTCTACGAGAGGCTGCAGGAGCAGTTTAACGATTTTAAAGTGTTGAATCTCCTCGTGATTCCCTTTCCATATGACCTTAAATTTGTCCTTGTGCCGGAACTTCTGAATTCGGATATAGCTTTGCGTATGGTCGATTTCCTCTTGCAGCGTGACGGTCTGTGCCGGGCTGCTTAACGAATAATCCAATATATGGGACAGATTCTCGATCATCTCGGTTCCTTGGTTCGGTTTGGCCGTGAGCTTGAATACTTCCCAATAAATCGCATTTAACGTATTGTACAGAAAGTGCGGATTGATTTGCGATTGAAGGGCAAGCAATTTCGCAGCCTGGAGCCGGTATTTTTGCTCCGAAAGCTGCACCTTCAAATAATTTTGCTCGATAAATGTCGTCAAAATATTATGAAGGATATAGCCGTACTCGTCCTTAATGGTGACCGGGAGCGGGGGCAGCGGCTTGCCTCGGACGGCCGAGTCGATAATCGACATCATGCTTGACAGGCGATTATAATTCAGCGAGGTAAAGTAATAAGCCAGCAGCATGCTGACGACGAGGGAGACCAGAAGAAGAAGAAGGGTTGCGGCGCTTAATTGGGTAGGCACGCGGAACAGCGATTTTTTCGGCACGATGGAAAAGTACTCCCAGCCGTAACGGTTGGAATTGACTTGGTTAACGATAAACGAATCGCTATGCGACTGGAGAGCAAGCAGACTTTCTTTTGCATGGTCCGCCTGCGCCTGCACGATTGGCATCTGCTTCAAGTCGTCCGGCATGCTGCTGCTAAAAGAAGCTGCCCGTTTTCGTTGAATATAAGCACGCATTGTTCGGAGGAAACCGCAAGCGAACGAAGGATGTCTTCGATGTAGTCCCTTGATAAATTCAGCGCGATCATACCGTCTCTGGTGTGCAGCCTCCGGTAAACCGTGACAATCCGCTTCGCGTTCTTTTCAAAGCTGTACTGCTTTATATTTCGCGGCTCCGTCCAGATTTCCGCCTTCCCGTCATGATTCCTGTAGCCGTCGTACCAGCCGGTATCCCAATAGCTGTTCAGATTCGCCACTCCGACATTGGACGATACGAACAAGCCATGATCATTCCGATAGTAGGCATAAATGGAGTGGATATACGGCCTGGCATTGGCGGGAGCGTTCAGGAACGCTTGAAGCATTTCGCCGGGAACAAGATCCTCGTATTTCGGCAATTGATTTTCCAACAGGTTGCCTAAGACATTGTTGATTTTCGAATGGTTGTCGAGCGTCAAGATGAGGGAGTCCATCTCGTTTAACATGAGCTCCAAATGTTCTTTGGTCTGATTCAATTGGCGGATATGGCTGCTGCTGATTTCATTTTTGATGTATCTTTGCAGCACGGCGATGGATAGCGAGCCGAGCAAGATCATCGGCACCATGATCGGAAGGAGGAAAACGGCAAGGTTTTTGAGAAAAAAACGTTTTTTCATCGCCGGTTCCATTTACGGCTTCCGATTCCGGTAAAGTTTCGGTGTCGTTCCGAAATATTTCTTAAACGTCCGGGCAAAGTTGCGGGAGTTGCTGTAGCCTACCAGCGAGCTGACTTCGTAGGTGCGGTAGCGGACATCCTGCAGAAGTTCCTTGGCTTTCTGCATTTTTACCGTAAGAAGATAATCGGAAAAGCTGCAACCCGTATTTTTTTTGAAAAACTGGCTCAAGTAATTGGCATTCATATGGACAAGCCTGGCTGCTTCTTCAAGAGAAGCATGCGGGAAGTTGTCTTCGACAAAGCGTTTGACGATGGAAATAATTTTGTCGTTATAGCTTTGTTCCGGCTCTTCATCAAGCTGGTCGGACGGAGCTGCTGCCGTACGCCAGGCTTGTTCGTCCAATTCTGCTTTGAGTGACGAGAAAGCGCTTACCAAATCCTTGTACTTGGGAGGCTTCACGATGTATTCTTTCACCCCCAGCGACAGCGCTTGCTTCGCATATTCAAACTCCCGGTAGCCGCTGAAAAAGACGATCATAACGGGATGCTTCCGGTCCCTAATCTCCCTTGCAAAGTCAATGCCGGACAGCACGGGCATATGGATGTCGCACAGTACGACGTCCGCCTTGCGCTCGCTAAGAAAGTCCAGCGCTTGTCTGCCGTTCTCCAACTGTCCGACGATCTCAAATCCGATGTCCTCCCAAGGAAAATAGTTGCTTATGGAGTTTCTTGTTTCGCTTTCATCGTCCACAATGAGCAATTTGTACATCGGCTTCCCCTGCCTTTGAAATTGGATTACATTTAAATATAATCTAATCCTTGTAAAATAGAAATAGCGAATGGAAGCTGCGATATGGATCTGCAAAACGGACTGTAAATCTGAATAAATGACTGTTTTTACTCGTTCCTGTTGAAATACTGCCGAATGGAAGAGACTTTTTCTCATCTACGGTGTCTTTTGGACCGATTGCGGGGGATGCTACAATTGGATTTGTAAGTGCTTACAAAACGAAACGGTGAAGAGAGGGGGGGGGATCTGTTGAACAACAGGATGATTGCCAAAGCAAGCGTCGTCTGCACGATGGTCGTTCTTGCTGCGTTCGCCGCCGGATGCGGCGCTGTCGGTATGCCTGATGCCGGTGGTTCATCGACTCCGGCTTCCGCAAGCGGCGCCGACGCTTCGGCGTCAAAACCGGTAACGTTAAGATTCATGTGGTGGGGCTCCGAGATCAGACACAAGGCGACGCTGGCGGCGATCGATCTGTACCGGCAAAAACATCCGAATGTCACGATCGAGGCGGAATACCAAGGCTACGAGGGATATCTCGATAAGGTCAAAACGCAAATTGCCGCCAAGCAGGCCCCGGATATTATGCAGCTGGATCAGACATGGCTGGAAGAGCTTACGAGCAAGTCCGAGCCTTTGGCCGATATCAGCCGGTTGACTGAGATCGATACGTCTTCTTTTGACGAAAAGCTTCTTCAGGACTTCTCCTTGTCTTCAAGCAAAAAAACGGTAGGGCTGCCTATGGGAACGAACGGCTATGTGCTTATTTACAACAAGACGATAACCGATAAGCTGGGAATCGACACCAGCGGATCCTGGGATTGGGACCGCGTGCTCGCTGCGGCCCAAAAAATCCGCGGTAGCAATCCGAAAGGCACCTTTACCTACTGCGTCGACAAAAGCTACCCGCCCATGCTGTTCGATATCGTGCATACGGAGCGCACCGGCGCAAGGCTGAAAAGCGGCGACTTGACCATGCCCTGGACGAAGGAGGAGCTGGTTGAAACCTATGCCTTGATGAAAAAGCTGGCGGATAACCATGTGCTGCCTTCCGCCGAAGAATGCTATGCTCCGAGCCAGGACCCGAACCCGAAATGGGTGAGCGGGGATGCGCCTTTCATCATTGAATTTACGAGCCAGATTGCGAAATTGAAAGGACAAATCCCCAATTCGACCATAGGCATCGCGGCTTTGCCCCAGTTGAACAACGGCAAAGATCCCGGCACTTTATTAAAGCCTTCCATGGTGCTGTCGATCAATACAAACTCCAAGAGCACCGGCGAAGCTGCTAAATTCGTGAACTGGTTCTTGAACGACAAAGAAGCCGCCGCCATTCTCGGCGATGTCAGATCGGTTCCCGCCTCAGTAGCAGCCAAGGATTATGCGATACAGGCCGGAAAAATCGATAAGGACGTAGGCGTAGCGGTGGACATCGTGCTCAAACATCAATCGAAGGCAATTACGGGGCTTCTGAACAATTCGCAAATCGGAGCCGTACAGGATGATGTGCTCCAGAAATTGCTGTTCAACAAATCGACGCCCGAGCAAGCGGCCGATGATTATTTGAAGCGGGTCGGCGACAAGCTGAACGAATTGAAGGCGCAGAAGAAATGATAAACAAGTGCGGGTGAAAGCATGGCATCGATAACGAAGAACGTAGGGAAAAGGAAGGGGAGCTATACCGGATTCCTCTATATTTTGCCTTGGCTAGCCGGCTTTATTGTTTTCCAGCTGTATCCTTTTCTTTATTCGTTCATCCTGTCCTTTACGGACGCGGGGCCCATCGGAGCTTATCGTTGGATAGGGTTGAACAATTACAGCCAGCTTTTTCGGGATGCGGATTTTTATAAATCGTTCTCGGTCACCTTCGCTTATGTGTTGATTGCCGTCCCCGTCAAACTCATTTTTGCGCTGCTGGTGGCGATGATGCTGAGTGCGAAGCTCAGATTCATCCATGTTTATCGTACCGTATACTATCTACCGTCGATCTTGGGCGGCAGCGTGGCGGTTTCCGTTTTGTGGCGGGTGTTGTTTTTGCGGGACGGCATGATCAATGCGTTCTTGGAGAAGCTGCATGTGCCGCCGGTCGATTGGCTTGGAAGTCCGGACGTCGCGCTATATACCGTAAGTATGCTGGCCGTGTGGCAGTTCGGATCGTCCATGGTCATTTTTCTCGCCGGTATCAAGCAAATTCCACAGGACTTGTACGAGGCGGCTACGGTCGACGGTGCTTCGAAGGTCAGGAGATTTGTGACGATTACGATACCGATGCTGACGCCGCTCATCTTTTTTAATCTGGTCATGCAGACGGTCGGGGCGTTTCAGGATTTTACCGGGGCGTTCGTCATTACCGGCGGCGGACCGTTGAAGTCCACCTATTTGTACGCGCTGAAGCTTTACGAGGAGGCGTTTCGATTCTATAACATCGGGTATGCAAGCGCGCTGTCCTGGGTATTGTTTGTGGTGCTCATGATCTGGACCGTGCTGATCTTCCAATCGTCGAGAAGCTGGATCCATTACGAGGACGGAGGCGATAAGTAATGGCGGCGCCTGCGCATAAAATGACATGGCTGAAGCTGTTTTATTACGTCTTCCTGACGGGCTTGGGCCTCGTGATGGTGTATCCGCTCATTTGGCTGCTGTTCGCCTCGTTTAAATCCAATTCGGAAATCTTCGGCAGTATTCATTTGCTGCCTAAAGAATATGTCTGGGATTCGTTCCGCAAGGGCTGGGAAGGGAGCGGGCAGTATACGTTCGGCACTTTTTTTCTCAACACGTTCATCCTGGTCATACCGACCGTCGTATTTACCGTCGGCTCCAGTCTGCTCGTGGCCTACGGATTTGCCAGATTCACGTTTCCGCTCAAAAAATTGTTTTTCGCTTTGATGATCTCGACGCTCTTCCTGCCAGCAGCGGTCACCATGATTCCGAGATTCATACTCTTCGGCCAGCTTGGCTGGTTGAACAGCTATTACCCGTTTATCGTGCCGGCTCTGTGCGGCGGCGGTCCGTTTTTTATTTTTCTGCTGATCCAGTTCCTGAGAGGGCTGCCGAAGGAGCTCGACGAGTCGGCGAAAATGGACGGCGGCCATTCGTTCACCATTCTGATCCGAATTTTACTCCCGCTCTCCAAGGCGGCGCTTTTCTCGGTGGGCATTTTCCAGTTTATATGGACATGGAACGATTTTTTCGGCCAGCTCATTTATATCAACAGCGTAAAAAAATTCACCATCTCGCTGGCCTTGAGAATGTCTCTCGATGTTGCGGCTTCCGTGGAATGGAACCGGATTCTGGCCATGTCTTTGGCGGCGATGATTCCCAGTGTGCTGCTGTATTTCTTCGCGCAAAAATATTTTGTCGAAGGCATTGCGACGACCGGATTGAAGGGATAGTTAACGGGGAGGTAACGTATGAAAAACAAAGGAATGGTTAGCCTTGTTCTGATATTAGCGTTACTAACAACGATGATGCCGGCCGCCATGGTGTTTGGGGAAAGCACGCCGGATATCGCAGGAGCACGCGCGGATACGGAAGCGCCCACAGCGCCGACGAGCCTCAGAGCCGGAGAGATTACCGATACGGCCGCTGTCCTGAACTGGAACGCATCCAAAGATAACGAAGGCGTGATGCAGTATGAGATCAGCTATGGGACGAAGGCATTACTGACCGAGAACACGAATGTGACGATTCCGGGTTTGCTGCAGGATACCTCTTATGCGTTTCAGGTCAAAGCCAGAGATGCGGCCGGTAACCAGTCGGCGGCGGCTTCGCTAAACCTGGCGACCAAGCGCAGCCAGAACGATCATGCCATGTCGGATTGGCAGGAATTGCAGGGTCTCGCTCCCTCCCGCATGACGGGCGTTTATACCAAATTGCCCGGCGGTTTTAAAGGGTATGCGGACGGTCCGCTGCTGGGAAATGGCGATGTCGGCACCGTGTCGGGCGGTACGGCCGATTCGCAGACGATTTATATCGATAAAAACGATTTTTGGATGAAAAGCAGCAAATTGACGGTCGGCGGAGTGACGATAACCAATAAAGCGCACGGCGCGAGTTCCGCCCCGTCCTATCGTTATGAGCAGGATATGTTGAATGCGGAAGTAAGAGCGGACGTGACCTTGAAAAATGTGCAGCTCAAAATGAAAACGTGGGTCGATGCGAACAGCAATTTGGTAATAACCGAACTTCGAACGCAAGCTGCGGCACCCGTTCCGTTAACGGTTGACGTATGGGTTCCGGAAGCGGCCGACAAGCCGTTTAAGTCGGGAACGGATGCCGCCCGCGGCGTGTTATGGGCGGCTCGCGAAAGCTCCGCGAACCAAGCGGCGAAGGAGTGGATGTCCAGAGCGGTATTGGCCACGCGACTGCTCGGAGCGCCGCTTACGGACTTCCGTTCGTCCGGCGGCAGGGCGCAAGCCGATTTTATTTTGCAGCCGAATACGACCGTAACGCTTGTGACGCAAGTTAGCGGCGGGGGCGGAGAAAATCCGGACGTTCCCCCAGTGGCGAGCTACTTGAAATTAGCTCAAGCCAGGGTCATGGGAACGACGCCGGCAACGATTGCCGCGCAGCATGAAGCGCACCTGGCATGGTGGAAAAACTTCTGGCTCAAGTCGTATGCGAGTACGAACGACGAGTGGTTCGACAAATATTATTTTGGAGCTTTGTATGCGCTGGCCGCGAGCAACCGGACGGGCAAAGCAGCCCCGGGCATTTTTGGCAGCTGGGTGACGAACGATTCGCCGGGGTGGGGGGCGCGGTACTTTTTGAACTATAACTTCGAGAACCCGTACTGGGGCGTGTTTTCCAGCAACCGGCCCGAGCTGGCGGACGCCTATTTCGATCAGGTGCTGGGCTATATGCCATATGGGATCAACCGCACGCATGAAGCGGGATACCGCGGCTTCTCGACAACCCGGTCGTTAGCGCGGCCCTACGGCCCGGCGACGGTCGGATGGGACCCGGCCCGCATTCCGGCAAGTCCGGTCGCTCCCGAGAAAACCAGATCCAAGCTGAACGACCAATTGATGCTGGGAGCGTATTTGGCTACAAACTTCATCAACCATTATACGTACACGAAAGATAAGGAGTTTTTGCGAAACAAGGCTTATCCGTACCTCCTCTCGCTTGCCGATTTCTGGGAAGATTACTTGGTGATGGAGAACGGCAAATATGTCATCAAGGACAGCGCGCCGCGTGAGGCGAACGAGCACGACGACAACTCCATTCTGGACATCGCCATGGTCAAATTTTTGATGAAGGGACTCATTTCGGCAAGCCGGGATTTGGATGTCGATGCCGCCCGGCGCGCCAAATGGCAGGATATCATTGACAAATTAGCCGAGTATCCGACGTTCGTATACCCCGTAACCGGAAAAGAAGTGTTCAAAGAGTCCGATTCCTATATCGACAGCAAGACTGGCAAACGGATTGTCAATCCGGGACGGCCGTTTATCGGAGGGACGAATGTGAAGGGGCCTTGGCATGCCGTGATGACGGGCTTGTTCTGGCCGAGCGATGAGATTAATTTGAGCACGACTTCGCGTTTGAAGCAGATCGCGCTGAATACGCTTGAGGCGTACGGTTCCTGGGAACAGACGAACTCGTTCGCCATGCAATTTCCGGCGGCGGTGCGGATCGGCTACGATGTGGACGAAGTGTTAACCAATTTCAAAAAAATCATCAGCTCCAGCAAAAGCGGCTCCTTGCTGATGCGCAACAACCTGACGGTGTACCAAAAAGGCGGCGGCATCGAGACATCCGGCAGCGTAGAAACGATTAACGCCCTCATGCTGCAAAGCTATTTCGACGAGAGCAGAGGAAAAGACGTGATCCATCTGTTCCCCATGCTCCCGAAACATAAGTATCCGGAAGCGCATTTCAGACAGCTGCGGGCCAGAGGCGCGTTCGTGGTGTCGAGCGGTCTGCATGGAGGGGCGATCGTCGATGTGAGACTGACCAGCGAAAAAGGAGGTCCCGTTCATATTGTGAATCCATTCGGCGCCGGTCAAGTACAGGTGGTGAAAATAGACGGGGAGAGCGAGGCGCCCGTTAGGGTTGACCAGGCTCAGGGACTGATCACGTTCCAAACCGAGGCAGGTGCGACTTACAAGCTGCGTGCGAATTAAAGGAATGAGCGAGCCCCCTTCGAGGGGGTTTGCGAGTGTTAAGAAAGTGGTCAATTGAGATAATAGAGGTTACGAGGGGGTGGGGTATCCATTTCCGACCACTGTTGTCATCGGGAAATTTTGATTGGAAGCCGCTTGTTAGCGGAAATTTCCCGAAGACAAAGGCGGCCGCTATCGCTTCTCCAATGGATACCCCACCTCCGTATGTATCTCTATTTTTGTGAACGGCCACTTTCTCAACAAGCTTAAGCCCCCTTCGTGGGGCTTTTTTAGTAAGTAAAGTTTTTTCTATACAAAGTAATGGGGTTATTGTATATTTAGGATAATAATGGATCAAATTCCATTGAAACCATTCCTTTATGGAGGTGTATGAGCACAACAAACTCAATTTTTGACGTGAAGTACAGGGCTCTGACGATCGGTATTATTTTGGTCCTTACGACCGTAGCCTTCGAAGGGCTGGCTATTACGACGATTGCCCCTAATCTGGCACAAAGCTTACAGGGCATCCATCTCTACGGCTGGATCTTCAGCGCCTTTTTGTTATCGCAAATTGTAGGCACCACCGTCATGGGACAGCAGATTGACAAGCGCGGCGTTTTCAAATCCATTCTTGCGTCTTTCGGTATTTTTGTTCTCGGCATCGTTATTGCGGCGGTGTCATTCAATATGCACATGCTTATCGTTGGAAGAGCCTTTCAAGGCTTTGGGGCAGGCGCTCTCATCACATGTGTCTACACCAGCGTTACACTTAGCTATCCCGATGCCCTTCGAACGAAAATTTTAGCTGCATTCTCCATGGCCTTTGTTCTGCCCTCATTAATCGGTCCCTATGTGGCAGGACTTATAGCTGCATATATTTCTTGGAGATTTGTTTTCTGGATTGTTCTGCCTTTGATTGTGCTGGCGTTAAGCTTAACGTTTCGTTCCTTTCGAAATCTGCAAAACCTGCAAGCTCAACTGACATCGGCCCCAAAAGACAGTTCTAAAGAAATGCACGCCATCGTACTGGCCATTGGAACAGGATTGCTGTTAACCGGGCTGGGAACGATTTCCGATTGGAAGGGTGTTGTACTTTCTATTGTTGGCGGGTTCGTCATGATTCCCTCCTTGCGAAAGCTGCTGCCCCAAGGCACCTTTTCGGTAAAAAGAGGCTTGCCTGCGACGATGGCTTCCAGAGGGCTGTATGTGGCCTGCTACTTTGCTACGGAGAGCTTCGTTATTTTGGCTCTAACCGAAGTGAAAGGCTTCTCGGAAGAGCTTGCGGGTCTGATTGTGGCCGCAGGAGCCTTAAGCTGGTCCGCCGCAGCGTGGCTGCAATCCAAGCTCGATGAACGAGATCGCGGTCATGGCAGAAAAAGCCGGGTTATTCTCGGTATAGGGATTATGATCGTCGGCGTAACGCTTGTGATAACAGCCATCGTCTATTCAGGCGGTGGGGTTAGCCTCGTTCTGCTTTCGCAAATCATTACGGGGTTCGGCGTAGGATTGGCGAATCCGACCACCGGAGCGATTGCATTACAGCAGGCCCAGGCCGGGAAGGAAGGAGAGATATCCGCAACGCTTCAATTCGTTGATTCGTTCAGTATCGGATTGAGCATCGGAGTAAGCGGCGCCCTGATCGCCCTGAGCGAGACGTTACAATGGGGGATATTTACCGGCGTTATGATGGCGTTGGCTCTCCAGTTAGGTTTCGTGCTTTTAAGTTTAGTTATATCCTTTAGGATTACAACCCGGGTTCAAGAAAGCCCTCACCCGCTTAACGAGACGGAGACAAAGCTTCCAATGTAATAACGGCTTCATTGCAGTATGCGAGGAGACTCATACGATTTGGAGGTATAGAAAATGGCTCGTGTGTTGGTTGTCATCACTCCGGCGGAAGGTCACGTGAATCCGTCGCTGGGATTGGTCAAGCAGTTGACGGACAACGGCGAGGAAGTTGTCTATGTTTGCACGGAGGAGTATCGCGCCAGAATTGAACAAACCGGAGCGCAGTTGCGGACGTATCCTTTTCTCGAAGACGCTTTTTCCCATGATCCGGTATTAAAGCCCGCGGAGTACAAGCATCCTTACCAGTTCGTCTACATGATGGTCGGCGGGATTATTCGGAAGATCGTTCCGGAAGTTCTGCGGGTTACGGCAAATGAAACGTTCGATTATTTGATTTTCGACTCCTTGATGGGCTGGGGAGGCACGATCATTGCAGAAAAGCTGGGCATCCCTGCGGTATGCTCGATCGCTTCCTTTGCTTTCGTAGAGCCTTTGGGGGCTGACCAAGGCTTGGATGAGAACCGTAAGAACGTCAAGGAACTGTATGAGGCCACGATGAAGCTGACGCGGCAACTGGCCGATGAATTTCAAGTGCGTACCCCGGCTATGGACGAGATTGCCAGACATGCGGGGCGTTTAAAGCTCGTTTATACAAGCCGCTATTTTCAACCGCAAGCGGAAAAGCTGGACGATAGCTTTATTTTTGCCGGTCCTTCGATCGTACCGCGTCAGGATGCTCCGTCTTTCCCGTTCGAACAGCTGCGCGCCCGACATCGACAGACGGTTTACATCGCGATGGGCACCATCTTGAATAAAGATTTGGATTTTTACAAGCTTTGCTTCGACGCATTTCAGGATTTACCGGTGACGTTCGTTTTATCTTCAGGCAAAACTACGGATATGACACCGTTGAAGGATCAGATTCCCGCCAATTTTATTGTAAAGCCCTACGTTCCACAGCTGGAAATGCTGCAGCATGCAGACGCGTTTATTACCCATGCGGGCATGAACAGCACAAGTGAAGCCTTGTATTACGATGTGCCTCTGGTGATGATTCCGCTAACCTCGGATCAGCCTCTTGTCGCGAAGCGGGTGGAGGAGCTGGGAGCGGGCATTGCTTTGGATAAAAATAACCTTACCCCCGCTGCTTTAAGAGCTGCTTTGGCAGAAGTGCTGAGCAATCCCGCGTATAAGCAGCAGGCTCATGTCATCGGCGAATCTTTACGCGAGGCCGGCGGCTATGAGCGGGCAGCCGATGCCATAACGAACTATTTTGCCACTATCAATAGATAAAGTAAGGTCCGCTGGTCCGCTTCACGGGCGGACAGCGGACAAAGTCTGCGGCTTGCCAATAAGGAATAAAGCAAGAAGAGGCTTTTCACCCGTATCGTTTCCTGTATAATGGAATGAAAGCAGTTACAATTGTTGTGGGAGACATGCGGGGGGCGGGCCAATTGTATCGATTAGGAATTCGGTTTAACAAACATAGCGTGATCGTCACGTGGCTCATTTCCTACATTTCGGTGCTGCTTGTTCCGATTATGATCAGCGCCATTCTATATGCCGCCACTTGGCATGTGGTGGAATCGGAAATCAACCGCGCCAACGAATCGATGCTCCGGCAGATGGAGCAGGCGATTGACGGCAATCTGGCAGGGATCGAACGGTTAAGCCTCGAAATTGCGTTGAACCGGCGGGTAGCCGGATTTATCAATGCGCAGCAGCCGCTTACGGACAGCGACTACTACGATTTGGTCAATATCGCGGGCGATCTGCGGGTGTATCAGGTGGCCAACGATTTTGTCGAGCAGATTTACATTTATTACAAAAACAGCGATACGGTGTTGTCGGCCCGGGAACATATCGACAGCCAGGCGCTGTACGGGAGATTGCGCGAGAACGGCGGGACGAGCTACGAGGAATGGAAGGCGTTCTTCGACAAGCGGTACATTCAGGAATACGTCCCCGTTACGCTGCGCGGGGATGGCGATCCGGTCAAAGCCGTCATGTACGCCAAATCGGTCACGCTCGACCATACGGATCAGCCGGGAGCGGTGATAATGTTCGTTATCAAGGATTCGAAGCTATTGGACAATATCGCACCCGCCAATCAAGCTTCGATCGCCGTCGTGGATAAGCAGAACCGCTTGGTCGCTTCAATGGGCTTCGACCATAATCCGGCTGCACTGGATTACGACCGTCTCGCGAACAAGCATGGCCTGTTGTATGAGACGATCTCCGGCAAAGAGGTCGCCGTGTCCTACACGACGTCGGACAGCACGGGCTGGAAATACGTTTCGATGATTCCCGCCGAGCTGTTCGACGACAAGATGAAGACGATGAAGCTGCTCATCTATTTGAGCATCGGGCTAAGCCTCGTTATCGGCGGAATCGTGACGTTCTTGTTTTTGCGAAAAAACTACAATCCGATCAGCGTGCTGATCCGCAGCCTTTCCGTAAAGTCGGGCATCTCTTTCGACGAAGGGTCGAACGAGTACGGGTACCTGGAGGAGGCGCTCAATACGACGTTTGCCGAGAAGGAGAAGATCGATCAGCGGCTTCGCCGGCATCGCGACGCGATTCGTTCCCATTTATTCCAAAGTCTGCTGAAGGGTCGCCTGGAGCAGAACGTTCCGGTACACGAGTCGCTCGCCGCCCACGATGTCCGGCTGGCTTCGCCATATTTTGCCGTCCTTCTGTTTCACATCGATCATTACGGCAAGCTGGATTCATCCGGGTATCCCGATCCCCGGATGGGCAGGCTGCTGCATTTTATCATCATGAACGTGGTGGAGGAAGTGGCCGGCAGCCGCCATCATGCTTTCACGACGGAAATGGACGATATGCTGGCGTGCATCGTCAATTTCGGGACGGAGCCCGATGAGGAAGAGCTGCGGCGAATCGCGGCACAGGTCAAGACGTTTCTGCTCGACCATTTCCATATCCGCCTGACGGCAGCGATCAGCGGTATTCATCAAGAGCTGTACGGGATTTCGTGCGCGTATCAGGAAACGCTGGAGGCGCTGGAATACCGCCTCGTGATGGGGAGCGGGGAAATTATCCGTTACGGCGATCTGCCCGGTTCGGATACGGCGCGTCCGTCCGGCAGCTACTACTACCCTTTGCATGTGGAGCAGCAATTGATTAATTTCGTCAAGACGGGCGACCACGAGAAATCAAGTGCAATGCTCGACGAAATTATCGGCATGAACGTCTCCGGCGCGTCCCTGTCCGTACCGCTGGCTAAATGTCTCATGTTTGATATGATCAGCACACTTCTGAAAACGATGGACGAAATCGGCGCGGGAGGCAAGCGGGATTTCCTCGAGCGGGTCAATCCGGTGGATCGGTTGACCGGCTGTGAAACGATCATGGAGATGCAGGTACAGCTCCGCGAGGTGCTGGGCGAGGTATGCCGCTTGATCCAAGACGAGCGCAGTCAGGAGCAAAGCAATCTGCTGAGTCAACAGATCCTCTCTTACATAAAGGATCACTACAACGATGAAAACCTCAACATCTCGATGCTCGGCGAAGCGTTCGGGTTGACCCCGTCTTATTTGTCGAAGCAGTTTAAGACTCAGACGGGCAAGGCGCTGCTCGATGTGATCAGCATGACCCGGCTGGAGGAAGCGAAGCGGCTGCTTCCGGATGCCAAGCTGTCGGTTGCGGAAATTGCCAGGAAGGTCGGATATGCCGACATCAACACGTTCAACCGGATTTTCAAAAAATTCGAAGGCATTACGCCGGGAAAATACCGAGAGCTCTAAGGTTACCGGCCTCGTCCGAAAAAGCCGTTCAAGCATGCTTGCGCGGCTTTTTTCGTTTTTTGTATAGGGATTGCGGAAAAGCATGGCGCCATACTGCCGGTTTTAACGGTGGAGTTTCGATTTTGCATATAGCCTTCAAGGTGCGCTTCGTAGCATAATGGCCCTAAGGTGCAGCAACCCGGAATGCACACTTTCTCAACTCATAGGGGGATTCGCATGAAACAAAGCTCTGCCGGTAAATCGTTTCGCGCTGCGACATGCGTCGTCTTGGCTTCCAGCCTAATCGTCGCATGCACCAAACAAAATAGCGGGGATGGCCAGAATACGCCGAAAACACCGGCACCGTCATCGGAAGCTGGACAGTACCCTATCCAAACGAAGGAAACGTTGACCTCGTGGGAGATGATCAATCCGAACCTGATCACCTTTGTGCCCAACCTGGCCGACGCGCCGTTCGGCAAACAGCTGGAGAAGGAAACGGGCGTGAAAGTCAAGTATGCGCATCCAGCCGACGGGCAGGCGAAGGAGCAGTTCAATCTGCTGATCGCGTCGAACAAATTGCCGGACGTCATCGAATACGACTGGAACAGCTCCTATCCCGGAGGAGCGGAGAAGGCGATCGCCGACAAGGTCATCCTGCCGCTCAACGATTATATTGACAAGTATGCGCCCAATCTGAAAAAGCGGCTGGAGCAGGACAAAGAGCTTGACAAGATGGTGAAGACGGACAGCGGCAAATATTATGTATTTCCGATGATCCGCCCCGACAACGGGCTTGTATTCCGCGGGCCGATGATCCGCAAAGACTGGCTGGACGAATTGAAGCTGCAGGTGCCGACGACGATCGACGAATGGTATACCGTTTTGAAAGCGTTTAAAGAACAGAAGGGAGCGTCGGCTCCGTTCACCTCGCTGTACAGCAACGAGTTTAAGTACAGCAGCGAGTTTAATATTCAAGACGCGTTCATCGGAGCCTACCGTACGGCGAACCGGTTCTATATCGACGATCAAGGCAAGGTAAAGTACGGACCGATCGATCCGCAATTTAAGGAAGCGCTCACTCTTCTCCGGAAATGGTATGCGGAAGGGCTGATCGATAAGGATTTTGCCTTGAACACGGATTCGAAGACACTGGACAGCAAAATAATAGGCGAAAATTCGGGGGCCACCGTCTCTCAGGTCAGCGGCGGCATGGGCCGTTGGATGGAAACCGGGAAGAAGAAAAATCCGAAATTCCAGCTCGTCGCCGCGCCGTATCCGACCTTGAAAAAAGGGGAACGGGCCTTCATCGGGCAGCGTGATTTCAAATACAATCCATCCGCCAGCAAAGCGGTAACCGTCGACACGAAGCATCCCGAGCTGGCCGTCCAATGGCTGGACTACGCTTTCAGCGAGAAGGGCAGCCTGCTGTTCAACTTCGGGATTGAGGGCGAGAGCTATTCGATGAAGGACGGTGCACCGCAATTCACCGACAAGATAACGAAAAACGAGAAATATAATCTCCAGCAAATGGTGACTCAATATACAAAGCCGAATGGACCGTTTCCGGGAGACAGCCGGAAAAACTTCAACACGTTTCCGGAGCAGAATGAAGCGATAAAAATATGGTCTGAAACCGATGCCGCCAAGCATGTGATGCCGTCGTTCATTACGCCGACGGTCGAGGAGAGCAAGGAAGTAGCCAAGCTGAATACGGCGATTGCGAGCTACAAGGAAGAAATGTTCGTGAAATTTATTATGGGCAAGGAACCGATTGACAAATTCGACGATTACGTGAAGCAGATTCAATCGATGGGAATCGATAAGGTAACGAAAATTTATCAAGAAGCGCTGGATCGGTACAATAAGCGATAATTCGGGCTTGGAAGGGAGAGAGAACATGAGCGCCATGAACCCGGAAACGACGATCGCCGTGATTCCGAAGAAGCGCGCGCGCATCGGCCTGCTGATCGATATCCGGAAAAATAAGCTGCTGTACGTCATGCTGCTTCCGGTGCTGCTCTTTTACGTGATATTCCACTACGCTCCGATGTATGGGGCTGTCATCGCGTTTAAAGATTTTTCGCCCCGGCTGGGCATAGGGGATAGTCCATGGATCGGCTTCGAGCATTTCAAGACGTTTTTCACAGGGGCTTATTTCTGGAGAACGATCAAAAATACGCTGCTGATCAGCTTCTACGAGCTGCTGTTCGGCTTTCCGGCGCCGATCGTGCTTGCCCTGCTGCTTAACGAAGTGAGACATACGCTATTCAAGCGTACGGTGCAGACGGTCACCTATTTGCCGCACTTCATCTCGCTCGTCGTCATTTGCGGCATTGTGAAGGACTTTACATCCGCCGACGGTGTCATTAACGATATCCTCGTCTACATGGGGGGAGAACGTCTTTCGCTGCTCCTTGAGCCGGATATGTTCCGCTCAATTTATGTCTCTTCCGGGATATGGCAGCATATCGGCTGGGGAACGATCATCTTTTTGGCCGCCTTGACCGGCATCGATCCCGAGCAGTACGAAGCCGCCAGAATGGACGGCGCCGGACGGTGGAAGCAGATGCTGCATGTCACGATTCCGGGCTTGATGCCGACGATCGTCATCCTGCTTATTTTGAGCATCGGACGGCTGATGAATGTCGGATTCGAAAAGATCATCCTGCTGTACAATCCGGGCACGTACGAGACAGCCGACGTCATCTCGTCGTATGTGTACCGGGTCGGCTTGCAGGATTTCAATTACAGCTTCAGTTCGGCGGTCGGGTTATTTAACTCCGCCATCAATTTTATGCTCGTGATCTTTTCCAACTGGTTGAGCCGCAAGCTGAACAATACGAGCTTATGGTAGAAAGGAGGAACAGCGAATGCTGAACCGGCCCACCGTTTTGGAAAGATGCTTTGATGCCGGCAACGTCGTCTTTTTGACTTTGCTGATGGTGCTTACCGTTTACCCCATCGTGTACGTGGCCTTCGCTTCCGTCAGCGACGCCGCAAGCTTGATGGCGCACAAAGGAATGCTGTGGAAGCCGCTCGGATTTTCACTCGAGGCTTACGCAAGCGTATTTAACAACCCGATGATTTTGAAGGGCTATGGGAATACGCTGTTCGTCGTCATCGTCGGTCTTGCGTTCAATCTGTCGCTTACGGCCTTCGGGGCGTATGCCTTGTCCCGCAAAAGCTTGCGCTACCGCAAGCCGCTCATGCTGTTCATCGTCTTTACGATGTTCTTCAGCGGAGGACTGATTCCGTTTTACTTTACGGTCAAAGGAATCGGGCTTGCCGACTCGCTGTGGGCGCTTATTATTCCGCATGCGATCAACACGTTCAATTTGATCATCATGAAAACGTCGTTCGAGGCGATCCCCGATAGTCTGGAGGAATCGGCGAAGATCGACGGGGCGAACGATTTCGTCATCCTGTTCCGTATCATGCTGCCACTGTCCATGCCCGTCATCGCGGTCATGATGCTGTATTATGGCGTCAGTCACTGGAACTCCTGGTTCCATGCGATGATCTTCCTGCAGGACCGGTCACTGTACCCGCTGCAGCTCATACTCCGCGAAATTTTGCTGCAGGGCGAAGCGAGCTCGATGGCCGTAGGCGCGACGGAGAGCGACGTGGCGATGCTGTCGGTTACGCTGAAATACGCGACGATTATCGTCGCGACGGTGCCGATTCTTCTCGTGTATCCGTTCCTGCAAAAGTACTTCGTGAAGGGCGCGCTAGTCGGCGCAATCAAAGGATAAGGAGCGGAACCCGCCGCAATGAATGGAAACGAAACGGAAAATGTTCGCCTGGAGCTCAATTGGGAGCGGTTTATGGCCGATAATGATATGGAATGGGTCGTCAAGCCCGTCAGCTGGGACGAAGGGGCTTTTATCGGCAACGGGCTGATCGGCGCGATGATCTATGGGGAGGAGAATGCGAAGAAGCGGAACGTGCTGCGGTTCGTAGCGGGTCGGACGGACGTGACGGCGACCCGGACGGACGATCCGGGCTTCCGCCCGCGCGTACCGGTTGGCGAGCTCGATCTGGAGCTGGAAGGGATGATTTATCATCCGACTTCGATGCGGCTGGATTTGTGGAATGCCGAGCTGCGGGCCGTACTGACGACGACCCGCGGAGAGGTTCGGGTTAGGGCATTCGTCCACAGCGAAGCGGAAGTTATGGCCGTCGAGCTCGAAACGACGGAAGGGGAAGCCGGCGCGCGCTTGGCATGGTATGCGAATTCCGAGGTGGACCCGGTGCTCAAGCATGCCGACGGCATCAATATGAACCAGTACATTCCGGCGGAAGAGGTGGACAAAACGACGGGGAACGACGGGATATCCTTCTCCATCCAGCGGTTTGCTCCGGGCGAAGGCTGTGTCACGGCATGGAAGGAGGCGCGGGCCGCCGAAGGCCGCCGCAGCATCTGGTATGTCAGCGTCGTCAACGGCCATGACGAGAAGGCGAAGGAACAAGCTGCGGCTGCGGTGAGGAACGCTTCGGCGCGCGATTTCGACTCGTGGGTCGACGCGCATCGCGGATGGTGGCACCGGTATTACCGGCAAAGCTTTGTTTCGATCCCGGACGGGCGGCTGGAAAGCTTTTACTGGATTCAGATGTATAAGCTGGCCTCGGCCACACGGGCCGACCGGCCGCTGATCGACAATCAGGGACCGTGGCTTGCCCCGACGCCTTGGCCGGGGATCTGGTTCAACATGAACGTGCAAATGAGCTATTCGCCGGTCTATGCGGCGAACCGGCTGGAGATCGGGGAATCGCTCGTGCGGGCGCTCGACGAGAACAGGGAGCATTTGATCGGAAACGTGCCCGAGCCGTTCCGGCACGATTCGGCGGGATTGGGCCGAAGCTGCAGCTATGATCTGAAAAGCGAAGTGGGCGACGAAGTCGGCAACCTCGCCTGGATCTGCCACAACGTTTGGCGGCATTATCGGTACTCTATGGATGACGAGATGCTGAGGAACGTGCTGTATCCGATCTTGCGGAGAAGCATGAATTATTATTTCCACATTCTGGAGGAAGGTGAAGACGGCAGACTGCATCTGCCGCCGACCATTTCCCCCGAATACGGATCGTTTATGGGGACGAGGGTGCGCGATTGCCATTACGATCTGGCGCTCATCCGCTGGGGCTGCAAAACGTTGCTGGCCATAAGCGAGCGGCTGGGGGAAGCGGACCCGACGTGCTGGAAATGGCTGCACGTTCTTGACCGGCTGACGCCGCTGCCTGTGGACGAGACCGGCTTCATGATCGGCCGCGATACGCCGCTTGCGTACGGCCACCGGCATTTCAGCCACCTGCTCGCCGTCTTTCCACTGCATCTGCTCGGCTGCGACAGGGAGGAGGACCGAGAGTTGATTGCTACCTCGCTTCGCCATTGGATCGGCAAGGAGGGCGATTTGCGCGGCTTCAGTCTGACCGGCGCAGCATCCATCGCCGCCAAGCTTGGCTGGGGGAATGAAGCGTTTCGCTTGCTGCAAGCGCTGCTGCTGATCATCAAGCCGAATACGATGTACAAAGAAGCGGGGCCGGTCATCGAGACGCCGCTCGCGGGAGCGGAGGCGATTCATGACATGCTGCTGCAAAGCTGGGGCGGCACGATCCGCATCTTCCCGGCCGTCCCTGACGAATGGCGGGACGCGGCGTTTCACGATCTGCGGGCCGAGGGGGCTTTTCTCGTCAGCGCCGTGCGCAGGGACGGCATTACCCGGTTTATCCGCGTGAGAAGCTTGGCCGGGGAGCCGTGTATTGTCCTGACCGGGTGGACCGGCGTCGTCCGGTGGCGGAAAGCCGGAACTGACGCTGCTGAAGCGACGGTCGACTTGGGAACGAAGGAAGCAGACATCGCATTGGATTTGCAAAAGGGAGAGGAGGCGATTCTGTATCCGGACGGCGAGCTCCCGGATCTGCGCATACGGCCGGTATCCCCGTCCGGAAGACCCGTCCGTTATTTTGGCGGGCATAAGCCTTGGCGGCTTTACGGCTTTCCGTTCTGAAAGGCCGGAAATTGAAGGTTTTAATGATCTTTTCGGCATTTTGAAGATTCCTTTTGCACGCTATTCTTTGTAAAATGAAACCGGAGTGCACTCTGCAATTTAAAAAAAACGAAGGAGCGATGAAATGATAAGACGAAAAAAGCTATTTACGGTTTTGGCATGCGCTTGCTTGCTTCCTGCGCTTGTTCCTGCCGCACCCGGTTACGCAGCGGATGTGAAGCTGCCGGTTCCGGCATCTGCCGTAACGGCGAGTAAGGATGACGGCAACCTTCCTGCCAATACGGTAGACGGCAATCTGTCCACACGCTGGTCCGCCAGCGGCGACGGGGAATGGATCAAATTCGATCTAGGCGCCAACAAGAAGGTCAGCTATATGAAAATGGCATTTCTCAACGGGGATTCCAGAACCTCCAAGTTCGATATTCAAACCTCGACCGACAATGTGAGCTTTAAGACGGTGAAGGCGAATGCGGTCAGCAGCTTGAACGCAGGCCTGCAAACCTTTGATTTTCCCGATGTCAACGCGGCCCGATACGTAAAAGTTATTGGGCACGGCAACTCGGCTAATGCCTGGAACAGCTACTCCGAAGTGGAGATTTATGGGGAGGGCGCCGAAAGTGGCGAAGGTGTGCTGGTTTCCACCTCTGCCGAGCTGACTGCGGCCATTGGCAAAGCGGTTCCCGGCACGACGATTGTGCTCGCCGACGGTACCTACACGCAGGATGCTCCCTTCGTCGTAAGCGGCAAGAACGGCACGGCGAACAACAAGATTACGATCAAAGCGGCGAATCCGGGCAAGGCTATCATTTCCGGCGGGGCATCGCTCAAAATTCAAAAATCGTCCTACGTTACGATTGAGGGCTTGAAGTTTACGAACACCGGCAACACGGCGCTCCTCTTGGACGGCTCCAACAATATCCAGGTGACCCGGAATCGATTCGCTTTGCCGGCAACCGGAAAAGAGTTGTTCTGGCTGCAGGTGAGCGGAGCGAACAGCCATCACAATCAGATTGACCATAATGATTTTGGTCCCAAGAGCGACACTGGTCCGCTCATTGCCTACGAAGGCGACGGCGATGGGAACATCTCGCAGCACGACAAGATCGAATACAACTACTTCCATGATGTCGGCCCGTGGGTAGACAACGGCAAGGAAACGATACGTCTGGGGCTATCCAAAGTCTCGTTGTCCAACGGGTACAACACCATTCAATACAATCTGTTCGAGAACTGCGACGGCGAGCCCGAAATCGTCTCCGTCAAAAGCAGCGGCAACACGGTCCGCTACAATACCTTCAAAACCTCGAAAGGGGGACTAACTTCACGGCACGGCCATAACAACGAGTTTTACGGGAACTTCTTCCTTGGCGACGGCGTAGAAACGAAGCAATCGGGAATTCGGGTGTATGGCAACGACCATAAAATTTACAACAACTACTTCGAGAAGCTTACCGAGACGGCCATCCATCTCGATAGCGGCAGCTTTGACGGCGGCACCGGCGGGTATCCGCCCAATCCGACGCGCGACCAATTGAAAGCGCATTGGAAAATTTACCGCGCCCAAGTCGTCAACAATACGATCGTAGACAGCAAGGCGGGTATTGTTATCGGGTCAGGGAAGGCATACGCTCCTCAAGACAGCGTCGTGGCGAACAACATCGTGAAAAATTCCACGGGGACGCTTTATAACGAAGCGGCCACCAGCAACACCGTATTCGAAGGCAACCTCGGGTATGGCAGCACGCTGAGCAATAAATCGAGAACGGCTTCGGAGATTCGCAACGCCGACCCGATATTTCAAACCGTGAACGGATTGCAAAAATTATCCTCCGCCAGTAAGGCGGCGATTGACACTGCAGTTGGAACGTACAGCTATATCAAGGAAGATATGGATGGCGAAGTTCGCTCCTCCGCCCATGATATCGGAGCGGACGAATTTTCCACGGCTTCGTCCTTCAAGAATCGCCCGCTGCAGAAGACCGACGTAGGGCCGGACGCGCCATAATTTCAATTTTACATTCGCAGCAGAAAAAAGAAAAAGTGCCATCCCCGCGGGGAGAGGCACTTTTTCTCGTCCAGAGCCGCCTGATGGCAGCCTTACTTCGAGATGTAAAAGGCGTTATTTTCAAACTTTGTCGTCAAGCCTAAGTCCTCGACAGCCAATTTCCAGGTCATCGGGAAATAGGTCACATCATTTAAAACAAGCAGCGGATACGATTCTGTCGAGTTGTCGAACCAGGCATCGTTTACAAATACGTTGAAATCGGGAAGCTTGGCGTACAGCTTTGCAGGCGGGGAACCAAGGTCGGAATTCAGTTTGGCTGCTTTGTTGGCCGTCTTCCGGATCACGAATCCCGTCTCTTTATCCCACTTGGTTTCGAGTCCCAGTGCCTGCGTGTAGCTCCAAGTCATCGGGAAATAGGTGATGTCTTTGTAGGTAATGACCGGATACTGCGCAGAAGCATTGGAAACTTCCTGATTATTTACATAGACCTTGAAAGCGGGCAGATTCACCTTGATCATGCCGTCCGGGACTTCTTCTTTTGCCGGGGAAGAGGGAGTCGCCTTCGGCGAGCTTGACGTGCTGCCGGAGTCACCGCTAGAGCTGTTTCCTCCATTATGATAATGATACTCGCCGTCTTCAAGCCCCCATTTTGCACAATTGGTTCTGCACGTGTGCCCTCCATCTTTATCCGTTCTGCCGGGATGAGCGCTTGCGATCGATGCGATCGACGAGAACGTAAGACTGAACAGAGCAATCCCTAAAACGGCTTGTTTTAGTCTCATAAAATGACCCCCTACGATGTAGTTCTATCTTCTTATAATTCTACCATCAATAGGAAAATAGGACAATGCATCAATCCAATTTGATCCATGATGAAATAGATTAAATCATGTGACGGGTTTTCACACATCATTCAACAACAAACCGCGAAAAAGTTATCATTTGCATGAATGTGATACGATTTAGGAGAAATCAACTTTTTAGCCAAAGGATGGTGGATGTGATGAAACTGAATCATATCAATTTGACGGTCACGGACGTGCCGGCCGCTCAACAGTTTTTGGAAACATACTTCGGACTCAAGCCGATGGACACGAGCGGAGATGCACGCGGCAGTTCCTTCGCGGTGCTGTTTGACGATAACGGAATGGTCATTACATTAATGAAAGGAGCCGAGGTTCAGTACCCTAAGACGTTTCATATCGGCTTCATCCAGGAGAGCGAAGAGAAGGTGAATGAGATCAATCGACGGATGAAGGACGACGGATTCGATGTTAAGCCGCCGCAAAGGTCCCATGGATGGACGTTCTATGTGAAAGCCCCGGGCGGTTTTACCGTGGAGGTCCTCGCTTAAGAGAAGCTGCGATAAGGGAAAAATACGAGCCGGCCAGAGGCACAGTCCTTCAGCCGGTTCATTTTTTTGTCGAATAATGAAATAAATATGTGTCTTTCGTTTCGATTTTCTCTTGCAGAAACAGGACAATAGGCGGATAGTTTATTGATTTATAAGTCTATTGGTTCAAAAATGATGGCATAACTTGTCATTTGAATCGTTTGAATGGAATAATGAAAGGGGCGTACTGGGGGCTTCGGACCCTATGGTAACAGAAACCGGAGAATCACGAACAAGAGGAGCGAACGAAATGACGGAGCTGGAAGACCGATTCGAAGAGGATGGAAACGAACAAGAGGAGCAGGACGATTCCGGCTTTGCCCGGGTTTATATGGTGGAGCTGCTGTACAAGACGAAGCCAGAGCTGTCCCGCGAGGCGCTGTACGCGAAGATGGAAGCTTACACGGGACAGGTTGACGTTCCGGATGATGAGGATGCCGAGGACGAAGAGGACAAGGCCGATGTTCCCGGTCTTGCCGTCTGGGAAGCGGAAGATCCGGACCCAAGCAACGATACGTTGATGTTTTTCCATCTTAACTATAAAGTCGCTTATGCGGAAGGCGAACTTCCGGCGCAAACGTGCGTATTCCGGACCAACGAGGAGACGAAGCCGGAAAAGTACGAAACGGCTCTGCAGCAAGCGTGGGATTGGCCCGAAGCCCGCGAGACGGTGGGAGCATGCCGGCATTCCGTGCTGCTTACCGATTTCTGCGCTGCAGGCCTTCCTTATAAAGAACGGCTGGAGTTGTTCCAGAATGCGCTGCGGGCTCTTCTGGAGGTTGCTCCGTGCGACGCCCTCTATTGGAGCGCAAGCGACAAAATCGTAGATCCAGGGCAGTACCAGAGCGCTCTGGCGGATGGGCAGACGCTGTATGGGGCGATGAACGTCAGATTTTATAACGTCCAGGGCAGGGGAACGGAGCGCCGGGAGTTTTTGATGGATACGACCGGTCTTGCCGCACTGGGTCTGCCGGACATGCAGTGTCATTTTTACGATATGGAGCCGGGGGAAGTCGCCTCCGTTCTAGGTGATCTCGGTTATTACGTGTATAACCGGGGAGACGTCATTCAGGACGGCGAGACGGTTGGCTGGACGGAGCAGCAGCGCTGGCGCTGCGAGCATCAATACGCCTTGGCGGCGCCGCGCCGTTACGTTCTGGACTTGGATCCGGGCGAGCCTTACTATGCCGGCAGACAACATCACGACGAAAACCGATAATGCGGGAGGCGGGACGATCATATGGATAGCATGCTGGAAGATCTCATCAACGAAATGAAGCAGGCCATTGTGCAATGGTTCGAATTCATTGGCGATAAGGATGCGGAACAAATTGTGAAGCGTACCCCGCTGCAGGTCGGGATTCATGACTACGGCTTGTTGGAGTACGCCAAGGGCAGAGTCAGCGTGACGGACACGGAGCTCGATTTCTTGTCGCCGAAAGTCAAGACCCGGATGGATGAGCCGGCCGAGCTATTGTCGGAGGAACAAGTCCGGGAGCAGATCGTCCCGCGCTTGGCTGCATTCATGCAGCAGCAATTGGACAGCCTTCCGTCCCCGGCTTTAATCGATTATAACTTTACGTTCTGGGGAAAGTTTCGCGTGCAGGAAGGCGAAGTGACGCTCCCCATACTCCAGCATATCAACGAGGCGAAGAAGGAGCGGCTGCTAAATGCCATTGCTTCTTATATTCAAACGAAGCTCGACGACGGGAAATACCCTACCAAGCCGCTGGAGACGTTCTTTCTCTCCAGACACCTGCTCGACGAGAGCTTGTTTCCCGAGCCGGATGCCGGGCGGATCATTTCCGTGTTCGAGCACATTTTGGAGCTGAATAAAGGGAAGAAAGAGCGGATTGCCGAGCATCGTTCGAATATCGTGAGAGCTCTGCGGAATTGGGTGGAGGAGACGTTTCTTCCCCGCTATTTCGAGACTCGCAAGGATGAATGGCGCCAAACCGAGTACACGAGAAAAACCGATATTCAGCTTGAAGATACCGAGCAAGGGCCGATTGAGCTGTTGTTATATACGGCGGTGTCCATCATCAAATATGAGCCTTCTTACAGCAAAAGCACGGGCCTTGCCTTCCTGGAACGGGCCGTCGAGCTGGGCAGCGCCCGGGCATCCCGCTTCATGAAGGAAGGCAGCGGAACGTTTGCCAAGGAAGATGTATATTTCCGCAACGAGTTTGTGGAATGCACAGCCAATGACGTCTTCTCTACCGTAACGATTACCATGAAGCAGGAAGCCGAGGAGAGCTACGCGCGTGCGCTGCGGTTTATTTGCCGCTTGCTGCAGCAAGGGTTCCCCAAAAACTATCAGATTAAGCTGAAATCCAGCGTCAAGCAGTTCTTGCCCATCAAAGGATTGGCGAAGTCGGGGACACATCGTTTGTTCGCAAACGCCATGGAATACCCGAAGCTGCACCCGCTGCTTGAGGAATATGCCCGCGCAGCGATGGAAGAGTTCGAATGGTATGCGGATACGGAAGACGAGAAGAGCTGCATGCCGGGCAGCTATGCCGTCTTCGGCCTCGGATTGGCGGATCGGAGCTATTTTGCGCTGGTAGAGGATTATATGAAGCTGGTGGATGACGAGCACCAATCCGTGCAAAATGGCTTTACGACCGCCTTCGTCGAACAGTATGGCGTGAATGCGGAGACCATTCCCACGTTAGTGACGTGCTTGCTGCATAGCACCGAAGCGATTAAGCTGAAGATCAAGCCGGCGATGGAAGAGGAAACCAATGCCCGACTGCTGCTCGACCAGGTTAGCGGCCTTCAGCCTTATGAAGCGGAGCATATCGTTTATGCGATTTGGGGCGGCGTGGAGAAGCTTAGAGCTGTCGCGGCCAAAGCCAAGGGGGAGAAGGCGGCTTTGCTTACGGAGCTTGTGCAGGCTGCATCCTCCAAGAAAAGCCGGCGCTAGGCTACGTTAGCAGAAGGCTAAGCGATATAGACAAGGCGAGGGTGCTATATGGAAAGAACGTTAACGGACAGAATCAGCAATAAAACATGGTCGATTCGTCAAACCGGGAATCAAGTTGTCACTTCAAGCAACGGAGGCAAAGCGAAAGAAAAAGCCTTTGATGAACCGGGGCAAGCGGCAAAGTATGTACAGAAGGAAACGTGGAGCAGGCTGAAAAAAGGGTTTGTCCTGTATAACCCGCAGGCGGGAGCCGGACAGCCGGTCCTGCACCGTTATATCGGAGGCGGCTACACCGGGTTTATGCCGCTGGCTGCGATGGAAGATACGAACACGTTCTTTTGCAGCTATGTAGTAGGCCAGTTTGAAAAAGTAGAGATTTATCTCATGGACGATCAAGGGGAGAAACAAACAACCTGCGAGCTTCCGGGACAGCAATTAATCTTTGATATGCGGCACTCTGCCGAACAGAACGTACTGCTGTTAAATATTGACCATCATATTGCCGGGCTTTCTCTGGGCAATGGCGAGATGGAGTGGTACACTTCCAAAATGCCGGCGAGCACGCTGTCGGTATCCGGCTCGACGGCGCTCTGGTACGATAAGTCCAGCCTTGTCGTCTATGATCTGGGAACGAATACCGTCCGCTATACGAGACAAGTGGAGTGCGAGAAGTATGGCGGACATAGTACGCAGCTTTGCGCCGCATTGTCGCACGACGGCCGCCTGATGGCGTATTGTACGCGGACCGACGAAATCGGAATCGTCGATATGACGACCATGCAGGAGCACACAATCGCAAAAGACAAAAATGCGATGACGTCGAGCATGGCTTTTTCGCCGGACGACCGGTTGCTGTTCACGCAGGAGCAGTACGGTTCATGGTCGCTCAAGTGCTATGACCTGAATACAATGACCGGATACAAGGATTGGATAACGGCGGATATAAAAAGCTTTGCGATCCATGAACGCAGAAGGCTGCTCGCGGTGTACAATTACGGCAAGATTCAGCTGTTCGATCTCCATACCATGAAACCGATGATGGCATTTGAGGTCGAGCATGTCGTGAAAACCTGCACTCTTGCCTTTACACAGGATTACCTCGCCGTTTATACGGATTATGGCTGTGTGAGCCTCTATGCTCTTGCATAACTAAAAAACAAGCCGGAGCGCAATTTCGGTTGCACTTAGGCTTGTTTTTTTCATTTGCTTTATAGCTGATCCGCATTGGAAGACGGCTTGCCGTAGGGATCGAGATTTTCGTCTCCAATGAGATCCACATAATCTTTGGCGCCTTCGGGGACCGTCAATAAATCAGCCGCTTCCGCCGTAGTCTCAAGATTTTCAATACCTGCTCGGGTTTCTTTATCCATTGTTACCTCCTGTATTTATTCGATCGAATATCCATCCAATTTCTCGCGATCCCCGATTTTCTGGGTATCGTCCGTTCGAAATCCGTCACGTTCATGTGAAGCAAGGTCTTCATAGACCGTTTCGGGATTTCCGTCCGTTTCCTTCTCCAGCTTGTCTTGCGGCATGGCTTCATCTCCTTTACAATGGATATCATTTACAGCTGGTAGCATTTTTATTCTAAATTAAATAGACCGCCAAGCTTGGCGGGCCAAGTGTTGAGAAAGCGGGCAAATGAGGCTATAGAGGTTACGATGGGGTGGGGTATCCACTTCCGACCGCTCTTGTCCTCGGGAAATTTGATTGGAAGCCGCTAAGTAGCGGACATTTCCCGAAGACAAAGGCGGCCGCTGTCGCTTCTCCAGTGGATACCCCACCTCCGTATGTTTCTCTATTTGTGTAAAAGCTCACTTTCTAGACACTCTGGCCGCCAAGTATGGTGGCCAGAGTGTCTAGAAACCCGAGAAGTAAAAAATTCTCAGCCAAATAGAGATGGGGTATATCCCGTAAGAGTTTACGACCGTCTTTGAAACCCGTGAAAATACCGCTAATTTCAATCAAGTTCACGGGTGGATAGGGGGTCCCCGGAAAGTAATCGGAATATGCTTCCAAGTGTTACTTCACTTTCTGGGGGAGGGCAGCGGGCTGGAGGGATATACCCCACCGGCGTATGCAGAGAGTTTTTCTACGCGAAGCGGGTTTCTTAACAAACCCGCCAAGCATGGCAGCTTACTTATCCTGTGTCCGATAGACAACCAGAATCGTGCTTCTTTGATATTCCCCTTTGTCGGGTTTACTTTTGATAATCGACCCGTAGCTTATACTTACAATTTGATCTTCCGCCAATGTGGCCAGAAATTCATTGCAGCTTTTTTCGGCAAGCCTGACGTCGGAATCAAGAAACTCTTTCACTTGAATCATGCTTTTCACCTTTCTTGGCTTATGATTTTGACCCGTCATACATTAAATGTAAAAAACCGCTTTCATGCAGTAAGGCATCCCGCCCGATAGAGTGGAATGCCTTACCAAATTGACCATAACATATAACAACTATGGAGTCAAACCTGCTAGATTCTAACGATGGAATCCTATCCTATTGTGGAAATGAAATTTTGAATTGGTTATGATAGGAGAGGAAGCCATACATGCAAGAACCGGACCGAGGAGAGGGCGTTCATCCAAATGAGATATAGCGGCATTCGTGAGATCATCGAAAGAGAGCCTTCGAGGCATCAGTTTGAAAAAATATCGGAAGCGGAACTGGAAAAAGAAATCATCGACGGGATTCCGCAAGATTTTGTTGATTTTTTGAAAGAAATCGGACAGGGGACTTTGGCTGATGAATTTTTCCAATTTTTCGGCTGTTTAGTGCAGGCTGATGAGTTTTACGATGAGTTAATTCGTGAAGAAGACCATGAAGAGCTCAAAGACGTTCTACTATTTGGACGTATATGTACCGGCGATGCGGTAGGTTTTTTAACAACGGATGAGTGGTCTATTGTCGAAATATGGCACGACGATGATCTAACCCTTCATCCCGTAGAGGAAGCGACTTTTGAGGAATATATCAATCATTTGTTTTCGCCCAAAGGAGAGCACTAATGGATGAGAAATTGCTTAAAAAAATTGTAATGAATGTCCCTTTTTCCTATCCGCTGGCGGAAGGAACCACGATTCAAAAAAATGCCAACGATCCGAAGCTGCAAGTGAAGTGCTGTTATCTTACCGTCGTGAATAAAAGCGATCATACGGGAATCGAGGTTTTTATTAAACCGGACATTTATTTCTTGATTACGAAGGCCACTTATAATTATGACACCTTTGAAATGACCGTGGTCAGGCAGCTGGAGAATATCTCCGTTCACTATAGTGGACTTCCGGATTACATCGGGCAAGAAAATATGAGTCTGATTGACGACCGGCTGACTTATTATTTATTTAAATCCCTGTAGCGGGTGAAAATACATTTTTCATGATGAGGATCATGTTGAATGTATTTTTCGTATTGGCAAAAAAGTTAATTTTAACGGGAGCGTGGGGACTTCATGGCCTGGATACTGGATAATGCCGTCGACCGTCATAAAGAAGCGCCGTATACGTTTTATATTCCGGGCGAGGAAGTCTTGTACCGGCTGCAGGCGGGCGACTTGGTCAAGCTCATCTTTATGGCGGAAGAAACGCTGGATAACGGCTGTGGAGCCGAAAGAATGTGGGTGAAAATTGTCGAGCGGAATGCGTCCGATTTCCGTGGGGAATTGGTCAATCATCCGGTATACTTGGAATCTCCGCAATATGGAAATATGATTTGCTTCAACTCGGTACATATTTGCAGCACGCAATTAGAGGACCCGCGCGCGAAGGAAATGGATTATTATTTTGACTACAAGGTCATTGTGAGTAATGACGTTCTGGAACGAGAACAATTTAATTTTATGATGAAAGATGACCCCAACAATGAACATGACACGGGATGGGTGTTTTTCAGCGGGTACGAGGATGACGACTATAACGCGGACAGCGCAAATTTTCAAGTCGTTTCCTTGGGGGTCGTATTAAATATGGACGATTCGATCATTCCTTATCTGGATGCCGCGCCTCCAAGCGCCTACGAAAGAGATTTGGAATCCGGCAAGTTTGTATTCGTCGAAGATTATGATTGGGACGCGTACTATGATGAATAGTTAAGCTTTGAAGTTGATGAATAAAGCTGGCCAAAGGGGGTCATAAAAAATGGTAGAATGTCCGCACTGCGCGAAGCCTACGGCATTTCAAAGGCACTGTTCCCATTGTGGAACAATTATACAGCATACGGTCGAAGAGAAGTTCGAGCTGCTTAGCGAAGCTGTCGAGAAGGCACTCAAGAAAGAACGCCAAAAGCGAAAAAAGAAGAGGCGGATCAAACTGCTTATTGCCGCGGTCGTCATTTTGCTGGCCGTTTATGTAGGGGTAAAAAGCGTCGGATCCTAAAACATGAGAAGGGGGCAAGCCATGAAAAAAGATGAGTTTGGAAACCGGATGAAGGAGTATGAGCATGCGTTCCGACACAGTCTACCGCGCCGTCTCCCGATTATTATCAGAATCGACGGGTGTCATTTTCATTCTTTCACCCGAGGCATGATGAAGCCCTTTGACGAGACATTGACCCACGCTTTGTGGGAAACGTGCAAATACCTTGCACAAAATATTATGGGATGTAAAATTATTTATCATCAAAGTGACGAAATTTCCTTATTGCTCACCAATTATGATAAGTTAACGACCCGGTCATGGTTTGAAAACAATATCCAAAAGATCGTTTCCGTATCCGCCTCCATGGCGACGGCCAAGTTTAACGAAGAGATGCGAAAGATCGATCCGGATAAGCCTCTGGCGACCTTCGACAGCAGGGCTTGGGTGCTTCCGCACGATGAAGTGACCAATTATTTTGTGTGGAGACAGCAGGACGCCACGAAAAACAGCATATCGATGGTCGCCCAGGCCAACTTTCCGCATAAGGAACTGCAAGGACTCGATGGAAAGCAGCTTCAAGACAAGCTTTTCCTGGAGAGAGGCATCAATTGGAACGATCTGCCCGTATGGCAGAAGCGCGGAGCATGTATCACCAAGCAGCAGTATTATAAAGGCGAAGCTTTAAGAAGCAAATGGGATGTGGACCACGAGACGCCGATCTTTTCGCAGCACAGGGAATACGTGAATCAGTATGTTTATTTGGATAAGGGGGAGTAGGCTTGGAGTGTGTCCTGTTCATTGGCATTCAGGCTTCCGGCAAATCGACCTTCTACAAAGAAAAGTTTTTTAATACGCACATCCGAATTAACTTGGATATGCTGAAAACCAGACACCGAGAAGACATCTACGTGGCCGCCTCCATCGAAGCGAAGCAGCCGTTCGTCGTCGATAATACGAATCCTACCGCCGAGGATCGAAAAAAATATATTGAGGCCGCGAAGCGGGGAAGGTTCAAGGTAACCGGCTATTATTTCGAGCCGGATTTTGCGGAATCCATGAAGCGCAATGAACTGAGGGCAGGGACCGAAAAGATTCCGGAAGTCGGCATAAAAAGCGTACTTAAGAAATTGACTCCGCCCGACGCCGATGAAGGATTCGACGAATTGTATAAAGTGATCTCGCAGAACGGCAAGTTTATCGTATCAGAGCTATAGCCCCGTAAAGGAGAATGCGACATGTCGGATTTAACCAAAGCGATCCTTATCGCTACAGCCGCTCATCAAGCTCAGTTGGATAAGGGCAACCAGCCTTACATTCTTCATCCGTTACGTTTGATGCTGCAAGCGCCGGATAACGACTCAAGAATCGTTGCCGTTCTGCACGACGTCATCGAGGATACGGACGTGACGATTGAAGCCCTCAGGCAAGAAGGCTTTGCGGAGCATCTTCTGGAGGCTCTCGATTGTCTCACACGCAAAGACAACGAGACCTATGAGGAATTCCTTCAGCGAATCAAGCCCAATGCTTTGGCTAGAGTTGTCAAACTCTTGGATCTGGAAGACAACCGGGATGTCCGAAGAATAAAAAGCCTTTCGGAAAAAGATTTCGAGCGCCTGCAAAGGTACGAGAAAGCCGTAAATTATCTGCTTGCCAAAAGCCCGTAACTCCTTAATTTACCGTAATTTTTCGTAACGCCGTTAACGTTCGCAGTCCCGCATGCAGATGTCTTTTTTCGGACTCGTTCATCATAAATTTCACGCCGTAATGATAGAGCGCGTTCGTAGATTGCAGCTGCCAGCGAAGCGAACCGTTGAGTTTCAAAAGCTCTTCTTGCAGCTGCACATGCAGAATGATCTGCAGCTTGTTGCTGGCCGCGTTCAAATTTAAAGGAGTCACGATTTTACACCCCGAGTTGCTGATATCCATCAAGGTTGCTTTGACTGGTGTGCTCGACGTTGAATTGCCGTTAATATTCGTAACTTCGAAATAGCAGACGATCGGAGAATTTAAACTATATCTAAAAGCATCGCTTCGCTTGTTGTGATACATGACGCACCGCCTTCAATAGTATTGGATTGCTGCCCCACCATTGGTATGGTTTATACATATATCGGTAATTATGATCAATTATTTAATCTTTTTATAATAACTACAAGAAAAGAATTGTTTAACGAAGGCAATCATGTTCCCTGATATGTCAACTTTACAAATCTACAAAAATAGATATAATGATGCGTATGGATCCTTTATTGATATATAAAGCGTTGTCTAACGAGACCCGTCGTCAAATTATGGTGTGGTTAAAAGACCCGGAGCAATATTTCGATAAAACTCCCTATATCGAGCACGGGATCGATTTCCGCATCGGCGTGTGTGTATCGGATATTCAAGCGAAAGCGGAGCTTGCCCAATCGGTCGTGTCCAACTATTTGTTAACGATGCAAAAAGCCGGCTTGTTGGAAGCGGAGCGGTATGGAAAGTGGACGTTTTATCGTCGGAACGAAAAGATCATTCAGCAATTTGCCGAGTATATTCGGACCGAACTTTAAAAAAGAAAGGAGGGGCGCTCTTTTTTTATTTTTTTGCATATTCATATCTATATATATGTATTTGAAGATTAAACGGGAAATGGAGATTTGTGAGAAATGAACAAGATCAATCCTTTGCTTATCCTAGTTCTTGCGTTAGGCGTATTCGGAATTATCACGACGGAAATGGGAATTGTCGGGGTGATGCCCCAGGTTACGCAGAAATTCAACATCTCTGCCTCGCAGGCCGGGTGGCTGGTCAGCATATTTGCTTTGGTCGTTGCAATCTCAGGCCCGTTCCTGACGCTGCTCGCCTCCGGTATGAACCGTAAATTCATTCTAATGACCGCAGTGCTTTTGTTTGCGATTTCCAATATCGTGTATGCTTTTACGACGAGATTTGACGTCATGCTCGCTTTCCGCATTATTCCGGCTATTGTTCATCCCGCTTTCTTTTCCGTTGCGCTTGTGACGGCAGCATCGCTCGTTTCTCCGGAGAAAAGCGCCCGGGCGGTCACCAAGGTTTTTGCCGGCATTACGGTCGGGTTTGCCTTCGGCGTGCCGTTGACTTCCTATCTGGCGGAGAAGGTCTCGCTGGAAGCCGCTTTCCTGTTCGGGGCTGTCGTCAGCCTCGTGGCCTTTATCGGGATTTGGGCCTGGCTTCCCTCGATGCCGGTTCAATCCAAGCTGTCCTATGGCGCTCAGCTCGGTATTTTGCGCAAGCCGGCATTGTGGCTAAATATCGCGGCAGTGACGAGTATATTCGCCGCGATGTTCTCGGTGTACAGCTACTTCGCCGAATATCTCGGGCAAGTCACCCATATGAACGGCTCCTGGATCAGCATGATGCTGATGGTCTTTGGAGTGATTATGATTCTGGGCAATTTCTTATTCGGGAACTTTTTGCAAAAGAGCGTTCTTCGAACGACCATTCTCTTTCCTGTAGTTTATATTGCCGCTTACCTGCTGATTTATTATGCAGGAGGGTATTTCATTCCCATGACCGTGATGATTCTGCTATGGGGGATCGTGCATTCCGGCGGGCTTATTGTCAGCCAAAGCTGGCTCATGACCGAGGCGCAGGCGGCTCCCGAGTTCGGCAACAGCTTGTTTGTTTCCTTCACGAATCTCGGCATAACGATCGGAGCGTCGGTCGGCGGCTGGTTTATCGGGCAGTTGGGAATCCATCAGTTGATGTGGAGCGGGATCGGGTTTGCCCTGCTGGCTTTCCTGCTCATCACCGTAAAAATAAAACGGTTTTCATAGCAAGTTTTTTCTTTCTTCCAGGTATGCTAAACTTAGTAACATAAGGAATGCGACCTCTAGGACCAAACTCGGAAGAAAGGAGCTCTACGATGCAAATTTCCGATTTTCTGTTCCCCAAGGACAAAGTGGCCTATATTATCTCGACCGCTACGATGCAAGAGGCTTTGAACAAGCTGGAGCAAAGCCAATACACGGCCATTCCCGTGATTGATGGGGAGGGGAAATACATTGGCACCCTCTCGGAAGGGGATCTATTCTGGAAAATGAAGAATACTCCCGGATTGAATTTTCAAAACCTGGATATAATTCAAGTTCATGAAATTAAGCGCCGTATTCATAATGAGAGCGTTTCGATCAATGCGCACCTGGACGATATGCTTCATCTGGCTGCCGATCAGAACTTCGTTCCCGTCGTAGACGACAACCGGATCTTTATCGGGATCATCCGGCGCAAAGATATCATCGAGTATTATACGAACAATATTACGGATTAACCGTTAGGGCAGGCCGGGTAGAGTTCGAAGAGAACACCGTCATTTTTTTCAAGGGAATACCCGGCTTGAGAACCTTATCGTCAAAGGCGATCTGCACGCGCAAAATATGGGAAACGAAGGAGGAGGAACGAAACGGAATCCCGAACGTGACGCTGCAGTACAGAGGGCGTTACATCGAAGGGAAAGATACGGAGAGGCATTCTCTCGACGATACTTCTCCCGAGCCGTTTCGTCTTTTGCTGCAGCGCGGCTGGCCTGCACTGCTGACTGCCGTATCCCGGTTCGAATATTACCGCAGCTATGTTAAGCCTGAGCAAATTAGCGAGATCCTCTCCCTGCCTCTGGTAGAACCGCTCCGAAATCGTCGAAATCCTTCATCAGGCCAGCAACGGGTATGAGCATAGGGCGATGCCGAACGATGATTGTCTAAGAACGCACTCATAAAGAGTATTACATATTGCAATTCCGGAAGAGTCCCCTCGAAGTCGACACTCTTGAAAGAGTGAGCTTGGAGGGGACTTTTCTATGGCGAAAAAGAGACATCTGAAAACGGGTACATTTAAATAGAGTAGATTAATAGTTAAAATATTGTAGATTAATTGAATAATATTGATATATTGGAAATATTATGATATTTTTGGTTTAGTATATTGTGCACATTATACTAAACTATCATTAAGGAGTGACTTTATGAAAAAGCTTTTGATTTCCGCTATGGTTACACTCACCTTGATGGCGCCTACAAACATTTTTGCAGCTTCGCCCGATTCTGTTGCTTCCATTGCAGCGGCTGAAAATAGCGGCTCTGCTTGGGTTGCGAGATTCCCCGGTTCCAAAAGTGTCGATGATCTGAACGACCCGTTTAAAAGCAATGTCAAAAGATTCATAGCCGCACTACAAGAGGCAGGCATTTCGACAAGCATCGAATCTACTTATCGACCGGAAGAGCGGGCTTATTTGATGCATTGGTCTTGGAAGATTGTGAATAAAAAGGTGAGCCCGAAGGATGTGCCTGCCAAGGCCGGCGTCAATATCAAATGGGTACACGATAATGATGATGCCAATTACAGCAAATCGATCGCCGGAGCAAGAGCAATGGTCAACGGCTACGGGATCTCGAACTTGAACGTCGCACCGGCGCTGAACTCCAACCATACCGCAAGAAACGCGATAGATCTTGGTACGTCTTGGTCGAAGTCCAGCGTTGTGATCAAGGATGCGAACGGCAAAAAAGTAACGATCGATTCCGGCGCCAAAAATAGTACAAACGCAACATTGATTTCCGTAGCCAAAACGTATGGCCTGGTCCATTACACGCCTGTAAATGACGATAAAAACCATTTTTCTCCTAATGGACGTTAGGTGCAGTCGAGAGTCGAATTTATTCGACTCTTTTTGTTGTATTAAAATACTTGACATATCTATAATTTGCGATATTATAATGTGTATGGAGCCGATTGAAATTTTCAAAGCACTGTCCAATGAGTCCAGGTTGCAAATTTTGCATTGGTTGAAGGATCCCGAAAAACATTTTACGCCCCATGAAGGGATTGATATGAGGAAGATCGGGGTATGTGTTAGTCAAGTCACGGAAAAGCTGAAGATGACACAGTCCACAGCTTCCCAATATTTGTCGATACTCCAGCGGGCAGGTCTGATCACGACGGAACGGATCGGCAAGTACACGTACTTCAAAAGAAACGAGGAGACGATTCGCGAAATCGGCGCATTTTTTAACAACGAAATCTAACGACAACAAAACTGAATGCTCTCCTGAGGATTCGGTTTGTTTCAAGTCTACATATCGACAAATTATAATATGTAGATTATTTATGTATAACAAATCGACAATTTATAATATATAGATGTGAATTAAATAAGGAGTGGTGAAATTGAAGGCAAGCACTTGGAAAGTTTATTTTTTGGCTATTGTCAGTTTTTTGGTAGGGACATCCGAGTATGTCATTTCAGGTATTCTGGATAAGATCTCGGATACGATGGGGATCTCGATCACTTCGGCTGGGCAGCTTGTTACTGTTTTTTCGTTTGTGTATGCGATTTGCACTCCCATCCTGATGGCCCTGACGGCAAAAATGGAGAGGCAAAAGCTGCTCGTTGCTGCGCTAGGAATCTTCGTATTCGCCAATATTTTGTCTTTTGTTCTGCCGGGATTCGGACTTTTTGTCCTTGCACGCGTGATCATGGCTTTAGGCGCAGGAATGGTTGTTGTCACCGCCCTGGATATAGCAGCGAAAATAGCACCCGAAGGTAAACAGGCCAGTTCCATTGCAACCGTGGTAATGGGGTTCACGACGTCATTAATTATCGGTGTTCCTCTCGGACGCATGATCGCTGCGGCATACGGCTGGAAATCGGTATTCGGTTTCATCGCCATAACGGGGCTTCTGGCCATCTTTGTTCTATACAAGACGATCCCGCAAGTGAAAGGGGATGCTCCCGTACCTTTATCCAAGCAGCTTGCTCTTCTAAAAAACAAAAAAGTGGCGCTTGGACTCTCGATCACTTTCTTCTGGCTTGGAGGTTACTCTATAGCGTATACCTACATTTCTCCTTATCTTCTCAAGGTTGCCGGCTTGAATGAAGAAGTGTTGAGCGGAGTTTTATTGGCGTTCGGTGTGGCCAGCTTAATCGGCTCCAAATTTGGCGGCTACAGTACAGATAAATGGGGAGTTTCTTCCACGTTAACCGGGGGCATGCTTCTGCACATCGCGGCTCTCATTTTACTATCTGTTACCATTGCTCTAACGGATTCTTGGTTGTTCGTTGTCGCCGTACTTGTATTATGGTCATTTGCAGCGTGGTCATCCGGCCCTACGCAGCAATATAATCTGATCCGAATCGAGCCGAATTATTCGGGAGTCATGCTCGGACTCAACCAATCCACGATGCAATTATCGATGGCAGCAGGAGCGGGAATTGGCGGTCTCGTCGTGGATCGGGTATCGTTATCATCCATTCCATGGTTCGGGACGATCGGTGTTGCGATTGCAGTTATGGCCTCGTTTTTATTATTTTCATGGATAAGAGGGGAGGCCGGAAAAGTAAGCAAGCCGCAGAAACATGCTCTGTCGGACTGATTCGGATGTACAGGTGCTCCCCCAATCGATCAATCGGCAAGCCAGCGGGATGTTTTCCATCTATGGTGGTGGCCGCGAGGCCATGTGGGATTAGACTGAGATAGCAAGTTATAGACTGGCGCGCCGGCAACGATGGCCGGGAAGAACGGCTGCAGTTGGCCCCTGGTTCTTCCGGCGAAGTCGGCTTTGCGGTCGGCCGAGTAGTCTAATGTAGTGTAGTGCTTAGGAAAAACAAATAAGCCCATAACCGTATTTTGGAAGCAAATTAATTTTCCAATTTATAAGGATATGGGCTCTCTTTGATTCTAAATAAGGCAGTGTAGGCTCCCGTTACTTATAAAACATCATCATCTGCTAATTCATCGGCCTGGAGTTCGAAAGCTTCTAAATTAGCCGGGATCTTTGATCTTACTTTATTGCAAGATACTTTTTGAATTCTAAGTATGTTGAGAAACGTTCTATGTCACCAATTGCCCGATAAATGTATTCGGTAACAACTCTGCTAAACCGTGATGCGTATAATATAAAGATTGCGGCTTATATAACCGCAAATTATGCTTAATTACCGATTAAAGTTTTCTTGCTTTAAAAACGAAGGACAAGGGAAACATTTTTGCATTGAAAGCAGAATGATATTTCTTTTCAACTTTACTCTCACTTTCAAGGGTTTGTTTATCAGTTTCTTCTATCATTTCCTCAATAAAAAATCCTGCTTTAGATAAAGCGTTAATATACGTTGAAATTTTCCTTTTACTGAGTGAAATATCAAAGCCGTATTTTTCAAACGTAAAAAGATTTTCATCGTAATAAGAGCTTTTAACTACAAGATTATCTTCTTCAATTTCCATACATCTCATAACAGGGTGATCCCAGCTAAATATAAAAGTACCACCTTTTTTTAAATAAGATGCGATTAAATTAAATGTTTTTTGTAAATCGGTAGTCCAGCCGATTGCATATATTGAATAAACAATATCAAAATAACCCATCGGTAAACCTGGATTCACTTCCATGGGACTATTGAATAAATGTGCTTCATACCCGCAATCTTTTAAATAACGGGTTGCATTTTCAATTTGCTGTGTTGACATATCAAGTCCCCAAAGTTCTGATGCATTATGGTCACCAAGATATTTAAGAGAGTGCCCACTTCCACAACCAATTTCAAGAACTTTTTTACCAGACACATCACCAAACAAATGTAAATCTTCTTCGGATGGTATCAAGCATCCGAGTTCCGGGAGTGCAGTTACACCGAACCATTTGTCAGCAGTATTATCCCAAAACTTTTTATTTTGTTCTAAAACCCCATTATTATCAAGAGTGTTTTTTCTTGAACTTAGTAATATATTGCTCATTTAAACATCCCCTTAATTCTTGGTTTTGAATGTTACCTATCGTAAAATATAATATCTTTTTTTACAAACCTCAAAAACGCATGTTCGCTATTTTGCATAGATTTACACATTCGCATTACAATGCCTGAATTTAGGATTTTCAGAAAATAATAACTCTGTTTATCTCTAAAAACCTTAGATTTCCCCATCTTTCCTCTGTTGGCACATTGAGTTGAACTGCCCGTCCCTCGGTTCAATAGAAAGGACGTTCCCGCGTCTTCAATTGGGCCACGTCCTCCTCATTGCATTTCCAATTATTAAATAAAGAACATACGCGGGTGACCTGTTGCAGATAGAGGATACTCGCAAAAGCAAAGCGAATATTAAAGAGATGTAGAGGCAATTCGGATTGGATAAAAAATGATTTTTGAAGCACGTTCCGAAAATATTAAACGGGGCTTAGGGTTTAACCCAATCGTACTGTTTGGGAAGGAGCACATGAAATCCGGCATAGTTGGCAGTATCAAAACAAAGATATGAAAGGATTTACCAAAACTAATTTAGAAGCAGAGGCGGCGAGAATAAAGCGTCAACTAGTTCAGAACAAGTTTTCATGCGTACTTATGATTGCTGGAGTAAAGGAGGTTTCTTTTTGAAAGTTGAGCCAAATTTTCCGGATACGGTCGTCGTGTTAGTGAAACATGAAGGAAAATATACGTGGTATGTGAGTGAAAAAGAATTATGGATTATGGATTTATTAGAATTAGATAATGCCTTCCGCAGAAAGTTCAATCAACCTGAAGTAACTGAAACAAAGGCTGATTATGAAGAGCGGGAAGGATGCGAAATACTATCCGAAAAAAATATAGCACAATTTCAGGATGCTATGAAAGAGTATAAAGTAAGCTATACAGAATTGATTGACTATTTTAATCTATATTCCGAGGTTTACTTGGATGGAGTGAGTTTAACTGTTGAAACTTCTTTTTATTTGGATTTTGATAATAAAATTTTCTACTCCTTTTTTAAAGAACCTGGATCTTATGAACAGTTTGTTCCAACTGGCTGGAGGGGGATTTTTGAAGAGGACGTCCGAAAAGTAATTCCGGAAAATGCCAAACGGAACATCCGAAAAATTGCTTTAGACTTCTAATGTACTTTTGTTAAAATATGGAATTTAAATTTTATTAAATCCGCAGAAGATAGTGACAAATCGAACAATAAATCTACTTCGAGGACGTATACAAAATGAAAAATAAAACAATTTCTATTGCTACTATTCTATTCGTACTATTCATTTTATATTTTAACAAGGGTTGGATTGTAACGAATCTCTCATCGCCAGCAAGCAATGAAGCTGAAAGCGCAGTTGTACTGAATTTTCCATCGGACCGTTATCCGGAGACTGCCGCCCACATAAAAGCGGCGATTGAGCATGGGAAATCCTCCATTTGTACAATCGATAGAAAAGGCGCTGAAGCCAATCGAAAAGAATCTCTAAAAGGCGTGCCTGTAAAGCCTAATTTGGATCGAGACGAGTTCCCTATGGCCATGTGCGCAGAAGGCGGAAAAGGAGCCGATATCATGTATATAAGCCCTTCCGACAATCGAGGAGCCGGATCTTGGGTAAGCAATCAATTGGAAAAATACCCCGATGGAACGCGAGTGAGGATTGTTGTGAAATGAAGTATGGCGAAAGGGCCAATGGCTCTAGTCCATTGGCGCCGCATAAAAGTAACAAATGAATAGCAGCTCTTGCTATTCATTTATTTTGCTAATCGCTATGGTGTTTGTTAACTTATGAATAGAATAACCATTCAACATAAATTGAACAATGCTGTCGTTAAATTTTACTTCGGAGCCTTCTTCAAATGTAAACTTATAGGCTTCCAAAGGATTATCGGTATGTTTAAGATTGCGCATTAGCTCGAATATGGCATGAACCGGGTCAACAAATAAGTAGCCGCGATCAGGATGATGCAGTAAATAATTCACGCTTTGCTCAATAATCTTATGCATTTTTACTCACTCGCTCCAATCAATAAGCAATTTATTTTTTGCGGTAAGAATGAAAGCACAAAGAGTATATCACAATTTTTGGAATTGGTCATTAGACATTTTGATGATTATTACAATAGTGCGCAATAAATTCATCTTTTCACGAAAAAAATATGAGTTTTTCTTGGCATCTGTAACAAACAAGCCGCAGTATTTTAATCAATTCATATTTTATTCGGTCATATATTCAACCAGACAATTTAAAACAAAAAATGTTCATTTTTTGTTTAGTTTCCCCTTGTATATTAACTTAGGTCTTAAATATACAGGAGAGGATGACAAAAGATGTATCCATCGTGGAAGAAATATGCGGCCGAATTCATCGGGACTTTGGTACTCGTGCTGATCGGCTGCGGAAGTGCAGCTACGGCGGGGGGCGAGTTGGGGTATCTCGGAATCGCCTTCGCGTTCGGTCTGTCCATCGTTGCAATGGCCTACGTGATCGGTCCGATCTCAGGATGCCATATTAATCCTGCCGTTTCGCTGGCAATGCTCATACGCGGGAGGATGCCTCGAAAGGAATTTTTAGGTTACGTGATTGCTCAAACTGCCGGAGCCGTTATGGGGTCAGCGCTGCTATCCGCGATTATCCAATCAACAGGCAAGCCCGTAGCCAGTTTGGGACAGAACGGATTCGGCGAAGGGTACGGGATCGGGATAACCGGTACGATGGCATTTATCGTGGAAATTGTTTTGACGTTCATCTTCATTTACACCATTCTGGGAGTCACGTCCGATGAGGCTAACAGTCGTGTTGCAGGTCTTGTTATCGGCCTGTCGCTAGTGCTGGTTCACATTCTGGGCATCGGCCTTACCGGTACTTCCGTTAACCCGGCGAGAAGCTTCGGACCGGCAGTCCTATTGGGCGGGGAAGCCTTAGCGGAACTATGGGTATTTATTGTGGCTCCTCTGATCGGAGCGGTACTGGCTGCTATTGCCTACAGGCGGTTGAATGTCAAACTAGAATCGTGATTCGAGAGGCGCTGAGCAAATCGGCGCCTTGGTTTATTTTATTGATTTTCTAAATGCCCCCTCCGATACAAGGCGGGGGTTTGTGGCGTTTCCTTCGCCATTGACATTATTGTGCATATTGTATATTCTGTGTATGTAAGAGATACACAGTTGAGGTTTATGGAGGCCCCATGAAAATTATTATTTCCAATACGTCCGACCCGCCGATCTATCAGCAAATCAAAGATCAAATCAAGGACGCCATTATTCGCGGTGAATTAAAAGAAGGGGAAATGCTGCCTTCCATACGTGCCTTGGCCAACGATCTGCGCGTAAGCGTCCTTACGACCCGAAGGGTATATGACGAGCTTGAATCGGAAGGATTTATTACGACTAAAGCAGGCAAAGGGTCATTTGTCGCCAAGGAAAACTTTGAGCTGCTATTGGAATCGAAGCGGCATATGGTTGAAGTCAAGCTCACGGAAGCGTGGAAAACTGCCCGTTCGTTAGGCATTAGCAAAAGTGAGTTATATGCCATGATGGATTTGCTGTTTGAGGAGGGGGAAGAATGAAGCCCATTTTAGAGGTAGCAGGCCTGAAAAAAGACTTGGGGAATTTCAGGCTGGACGATGTCGGTTTTTCTTTGATCGAGGGCTGTATTACAGGATTCATCGGGGTGAACGGCGCCGGAAAAACGACGACCATTAAACTGATCCTCGGATTAATGCTGAAGGATGCGGGAGAGATACAATTTTTCGGAAAAGATGTTCAAAAAAACGAACGGGAATTCAAAAACCGTATTGGGATTGTCCTGGACGAAGGATATTTCTATGACGAGTTAACTTTGCTGGAGATGAAAAACATTGTCGCCCCGGCCTATTCCAACTGGGATAACGCTTTGTTTAACCGGCACCTGGAACGATTTGGGCTGCAGTTGAATCAAAAAATAGGGACGCTTTCCAAAGGGATGCGCATGAAATATGCCATCGCATTAGCGATTTCCCATCAGGCGGACTTATTAATTATGGATGAGCCGACGAGCGGTCTCGATCCGCAGGTGAGATTGGAATTGATGGACATCCTGCTTGATTATGTCAAGGACGGAAAAAGCGTCTTTTTATCTTCGCACATCACTTCGGATTTGGATAAAGTTGCGGACGCGCTAATTTTAATTGATAACGGTCGAATCGTTTTCAGTGAAGAGAAAGACATCTTGCTAGACAGACATGGATTCGTGAAAGGAGATCCCAGCGAGCTGAATGAGGTTACAAGGAAAATGTTTTTAACCTTGCACGAAACGGAGTATGGATTTTCCGGCGTGACGAACGATAAAGCGGCCGTGCGTCAGCACATGAAACATGCGCTCATCGAAAGGCCGACTATTGAAGATATTATGATAGGCTACATTAGGAGGTGACCCCGATGCTGTTTCATCTTGTGAAGAAGGATTTCCTGCTCGCGAAAAAATATTGGATCATTATGCTGCTTGCGGCAATGGTGCTCCCGGTCTTCATGCATACGAAGCTCAATTTTATTGCAGGGGATTTTCTGCCTTTTTTTCTGAGCACGCTGTACATTATTTTTTTGCTGTACAGTACGGTTTCCATGATGGAGTATAAATACAAAGGCTCGTCGCTTCTATGTGCGACCCCGTATACAAGAAAGACGATCGTGATGTCAAAGTATTTTTTTGTCATTTCCATTTTTATCGGTTGCTGCGGTTTGTACACCGTTGCGGCTCTGATCAGTCCGGTGAAAGTCGGGTTGCTTGCTCTGTCTGAGGTAGGCCGAACGTTCTTCTTGCTAAGCATCATTTTCGGAGTCATGATCCCGGTACAATATCGTTTCGGTTACGAAAAATCGAGATATATATTCTTTTTTCTGATCTTCCTGACGCCTTTCGTATTACCGAACATCATGAAAATATTACAACATAACGGAGCCGTGGTTCCGGTCTCGCTGCCTTTTTCACCATTTGTGCTGGACTTGCTCCTTGTTTTACTGGCGTTCGTTATCGGGGGAATCTCGATGGTTCTATCGATCCGGATTTTTTCTAAGAAAAATCTGTGATACTCTAGGGGGAGCATACCGATGAATTTCAACCGGAAAACAATCTTTTACTATTTAATAGGGCTCATTCTTGCTGTAAGTGCTGTGAGCCAGGCTATGAATAAAAGTTACCTTGCTCTATTTCCGCTCTTCGGTTCCGTTGCTTTTTTTGTGAATGCTTGGCGAGCGAATAATAAGTAATTTATACTAATCATATATATGCTTGCCTGAAGGGAGAGTGTAGCTAGTGCGCGATACCTGTGTTCCGTCTGGCGTAAAATTGAAAGACACCGGCTTCGGATATACGTTGTCCTTAATCGACGGTAAATATAAAATGATTATTATTTATTGGCTGGCTGAAAATAAAGTGATGCGGCATAATGAGCTGAAGCGAAGCATCGGCACTATTTCCTTTAAAACGTTAAGCATCATGTTAAAAGAGCTGGAGACCGATGGCCTGATCATCCGTAAGGAATTTCCCCAAGTACCTCCAAAAGTTGAATATTCATTATCTGAACGCGGTCTTTCTCTCCTTCCCTTGTTAAATATGATGTGCGAGTGGGGAGAGAAAAACATTTTGTCGGCTCAGGAGGCTTAAAATCGAAAGAAGTATCTCCCTAACAAGGAAATACTTCTTCTTTTAGCTTAATGCAGCTGATGCTTACAGGTTGTCGATAAAATTCACATAATCTTGTGCGCTCTTTTCCAATTCGCTGGCAGGGGACTCGATTTCTTCGCCTGGTACATTTTCGCCAGGTGCACTTTCCTTACCGTAAAATGCAAAGAACGAACGATAATCCGCATTGCAGTACCGGAAAGTCGTTTCAAAAGGAGACAATAAATGGTCAAGCGTATAGCGATATCTACCGGCTTCACTGTAGTCTTCTTTTTTAATTCCGGCCGATACGGCTAAAGCAGCTTTGCGATTTTTTAATTTATCGCCTTTTGAACCATAAGCCCAGCCATAAGCTAACACATCGTCAAGCCATTTCTTCAAGAGAGGCGGGCAATTGAACCAATAAATAGGGAACTGTAAAACAAGATTGCCATGCGATTCGATGAGTTCCTGTTCTTTATTCGCGTCGATGTTTCCGTCAGGGTACACCTTATGCAATTCGTGGACCGTATACTTTTCAGGGTACTTTCTGAGTTCTTCGACCCATCGCTTATTGATGACGGATGTTTCTATGCTTGGGTGGGTTACGATAACAAGAGTTTTCACAGCTTTGTCCTCCTTGAGTATGATTTACTTTTTGAGTATAAAGTGCACGCTGCAAATTTGTAAGTATGCACTTTTAGTACAGGTACTTACAAAAAGGTGAGTGTCAGTTATGGAATTTACCAGCTTAAATGAATGGACTGATACAAAGTGAATTACATCGTGTTTGATTTAGAGGCTACTTGTTGGGAAAATGACCGAACGAAACAAAACGAAATTATTGAAATCGGTGCTGTTAAAATTAATGACAAACTTGAATTTGTCGATGAATTTCAAATGTTTATTAAGCCGATATTAAATCCTTGGTTATCTGATTTCTGCAAAAAACTAACTTCCATTACACAAGAGGATGTTAATCAAGCAGAATACTTTCCGCAAGCCATTCAGCAATTTCAAGAGTGGATTGGCAAGGAAGATTATATCTTATGTTCTTGGGGCTTTTATGATAAAAGTCAACTAACGAAGGATTGTGAACTAAATAGATTAGATACGGATTGGCTTGCCAATCATATCAGCATTAAACATCAACATGGCAAGATGATTGGCAAAGAGCGGGGAGTAGGTATGGCAAGGGCGCTCGAGATGCTTAAGCTGCCGCTGGAAGGTACTCACCATCGGGGAATTGACGATGCCTGGAATATTGCAAAGATATTTGTAAGGATTTTTGACAAGCTGGAATTCTGACTTGTGCTTATAGGAGCGTGGGGACTTGATGAAATGGAAACTAGATCGTGCAGTTGATCTTCATAAAGAAGCGCCATATACATTTTATCTTCCGAGTGACTATGTTTTGAACCAACTAAAGGCAGGCGATCTCGTTAAGTTAATTTTTATGGCTGAAGAACCGTTGGATAACGGGTATGAAGGAGAAAGAATGTGGGTTGAAATCCTCGAAAGAAAAGATTCCGATTTCTGTGGCAAGTTGATGAACAAACCACACTATCTTGAATCCCTTCATTATGGAGATTTGATTCATTTCAATCTGGTACATATATGCGATACTCAGCTGGATGACCCGTATGCCATGGATATGGATTACTATTTGGAACAAAGAGTTACGGTAAGTAATGACGTGCTGTCAAGAAACGAATTTAACTTGATGCTGAGATTTGAACCCTACGACGATAGTGATTTAGGCTGGGTCTTCTTCAGTGGTCACGAAGAAGACGGGTTCAATGCAGATGCGAATAATTTTCAATTTATTTCTGTAGGGAAGATGCTGAACATGGATGATTCGATCTTAGCGTTTATAAATGACACTGTGCCTTGTGCATATGAGAGAGATCGTGAAACTGCAAAATTTGCTAGAATCGAGAATTATGATTGGAGTATTCATGAGTAAGGAAAACGATGATATGACGTTTAGATGTTCCAGATCGCAGTCTCAAGCTCTTAAAGCTAGCGTCCCATAGGGAGTATGTAACATTAAGTGTGAGCGGAGATCATGGTGATCGTAGTTATAAAATCTATAATGGATTTGTATCTGTAGAAGATGGTAGCAGATATATCGATGTAACATCTAATCGCAAAAGTGGTTATACTAAAGTCGCAGCAGTAAAAAAGGGGAAGGCATTAATTCGTGATACCGACAATAATGTAATTTATGAATTTAAGATTGTTGAGTAAGCATTTGGGGCAGACAAAATCTGTCCCTTCTTATGTACATTTTAAGCGAGTTATTCCGACAAGCCGCTATAAAATAGTGGCTTTTTTTATTTTGTTTCATAAATATGAATCTTTTATCGGTAAAAGGAGTATGTAATATTGTAAATGCCTTTACTATGCAAAGGACGACAAACATCGTGGAGGAAACAAAATGGAAAACGTGTTGATTTTATATGGTTTCAAGAAAAATGCATATTCTCGTACTTTTGTGCCTGTACCAGAAATTATGAATGCGGAATTTAAGGATGCGACAGTGATTAACGAGCACAATAGTAAAGAAAAAGTGATTTACCAGATTTATTACTTGGACGAAAATGATTTTGAATTTATTATCAGAATTATCGTTTCGTATCCCGATGATTCCATTACCATTATGGCTGACGAAGCAAATATTGCAGTCAGAGCTTACCAAGTCTTGTATAAGTGGAATGAGATATCGAAGGAAAGTTAAGGAGGACTGTAAATGAGAAACCTGCTCAACCTACTTGTTACACTTCTTGTTTTCTGGTTTGGGAATCATTACTTTAATCAGTATATATTGTGTTAACACCGATTAAGTTATGATTACTTGACAGGTATCTCACCGGATTTGAAATTCATGGTTTTTGGACATATGTGATTCTAACCATTGTGTTAAGCCTTTTTACTGTGAAAGTAAATGACAAAAAAAGGGATTGAAAGAGTGCACTTTGGATTAAATATAGGTCGATTAAATACCGCGTAAATCGCGGATTTTTTATTTTACCGGAACAAATTTTTGTCAAAGACTTGTGTCAAGACCCTATTTATTGGTTCTGTTTTTTTATAGTTTGGGGAGGGCAGGGGGCGTTTACGTATGTCCTTATACTGTTTGGTATCATCATGGCCAACCATTTTGCAAAAAAAGAAAAAAATGTTAACGAATTTGGAATATATTTGCCGATTTTGTATCAAAAAATATGATAATATGTTAAGTATATCCAAATATAATATTTACATGAAAAAAGGAGGCAATTATGAAAAAATCGATTCCTGTACTTTCTTCTTTGGCTGCTGCGCTGCTGCTTTTCTCCCAAGTTGCTTTTGCCCATGAATCCAGCCTTCCGACAACGGATAGTTTTCCTGAAGCCTCAAATCAGGTACCCGTCAAAAATGCAGAAGTCAAGGTCACCAATCTACTCAGCCAAAACAAAAACGCAGATGAGAAAAATTCAATTTCTACACTTCAGCCATTAGCAAGCCTTGCTCCTCCAGCGCTCCAGAAGGGCACTACATTCAACTTCTCGCAGCGCGATTTCGGCGAATCCGTCGTGCAGACAAGCGACGGCGGCTATGTATTCGTAGGCTCTACCACGGTTAATGGAAACGAGGATATCCTGTTTGCCAAGACGGACGCATCCCTGGCGCTTCAATGGGCATATGCGCTTGGCGGGGCCGCGGAAGAAACCGGTGCCGAGGTTCGGCAAACGAGCGACGGCGGGTATATCATCGCCGGGACAAGCAATGCGAGTGGTTCTAAAGATATCTACTTGGCGAAGACAGATGCCAATGGAGCGATACAATGGGCAAAAACATACGGCGGGCCAGGCCAAGAAGAGGCTGCAGCGATGGAAATCGGGCATGACGGCGGCTACGTCATTGTCGGCGCCAAGGGAGACAGCCAGTATACGACTGATGCTTTCATGCTTAAAGTGGATGCCAGCGGTAATGTTCAATGGAGCCGGACATACGGTCAGGTGAATCTGGAAGACCGCTTTTATGGCGTAAGCGTAACACCGGACGGCGGCTATGTGGGCGCCGGATATAAAACCATCAAACAAACCATTCCAGGAGGGACGGAACAAGCGATGTACGGGCTGATGGTAAAAGTATCCGGCTCCGGAGCGACGGAATTCGAATCTACTCTGGACAAATATTCCATGCTACATGGTGTTGCCGCAACGAGCAGTGGCTATGTGGCTGCAGGGTCCATCAACAACTTTGGTCAGCCGAACAGTTCCCAGGGGTATAACATCTTTGTAACCAAGGTCAGCACTTCAGGAGGCAAGTTGTGGGCGAACCAGTTTCATTCCACGAATGGCGATTTTGCCAATGATGTCAAAGCGGCCAAGGACGGTAATTATATCGTGACCGGGCTGACGAGTCCGCAAGTTGGTAAAGAAGATTTGGTGCTGATGAAAGTCAACAACGCAGGAAATGCATTATGGTCGAATATGTATGATTTTGGGAACACTGGTGAAATAGGCAAGCGTGTGGCAACGACCAATGACGGCGGTTATGTGGTTACGGGTTCGTTCCAAAAGGACAGCTCCAACGGCAATTATGACGTCCTTTTGGCGAAATTTACAAGCGATTAAGCATCCGCGAGAAAGTTTTGGAGTAAAGGGGCTGCCCCAAAACTAACATGGCCTGACGGCCACCATGAATGAAAATGTACTAGGCCTGTGAATCTGTATGTTCCATACTGGAACTGCAGGTCGCAGGCTGATGTTTTTTTGGTAGGATAATTACTCTGAGTCCCAATCCTGAAGAAGGTTGCCGTAACTGGAAAAGTGGAATTTACCATGAGATAGGTAGTTAACTACTAAAGGAATAGAGTGTGATTTCAATGAAGTACATCGTCATCTTCGAAATCAATCTTATGGAGCGGCTGACCATAGGTCAAACTGCTCCGTTTGCTAAATGGAAATCCGACAAGAAACATGGCTTTATTGCTGTTCTTTGTGAATGAGTTCAGAATAACTGCATGTTTCCTCAAGAGACTGGATGAGAAATTTATGATCAATTGGCGCTGACATGACAATCAATATGGTATAGATGCCGTATTTGTCACATTGATTGCCAAATTCCTCAAGTGAACGTGTTGAATCGGGCTGGCTTTGAAGATGAAAAAGGATTTGTTTATCCACTTGATCCATGTTAAGGGCCACTCCTTTAAAGTAAAGGTAAAATGATTAAAATAACTAGTTTTCATTTGAAATAACTTCAAACAACCTATACATATCCATGTAAATACTGTGTATTAATCCTTACAATAAACATGAAACAAGCAAGTATCAATGTTGATTTTTCCCAGAAAGAGATGAGAAGGCCTAGGAAGCAGTTCTGAGAGAGATCAAAGAGGAAACGGAAATCACAAAGATTTCGATATACATTATATGTTGCATCTGTCTTTGTGGCTTATGTTGATGAAGCTCAATCAACATAATTGTCCTTTGCTTTTTCACCACGCTCATGGTGTTGACATGGTTCATTTGAAATATGGTATACTCACAAAGTAAAGGGGGTGCTTTACTGATGGAGAATCTCTTGAGATTGTCTGTGACTTCTTTCACTCATGCAAAGCCAATATTGGAGAAGCGTTACTTTGCATGGGGCGAAATGATTTCTAAACGCTGAATAATTTTTCTTCAATAGTTGGCTTTGCACCTTATTTCTAATAATAAGGAGTGAAGCGAATTGAAATATACGAATGCAAAAAAAATATTACCCGAAATGCTAATTATAGAGATTCAACAATATGTCCAAGGTGAGAGCATTTACATTCCTAAGCAGGAGAAGGAACATAAACATTGGGGAAGCTTGAGTGGCGGAAGGCAGTGGTTAGATCACCGAAATGCGGCTATTAGACACGCTTTTAAGAATAATAGCAGTATTGAACAGCTTGCTAAGGACTATTTTCTCTCCATTGAAACCATTAAGAAAATTGTTTATTCGGGAAATAGAAGTAGAGAACGGCACTGATGAAGGTTTCTTCGTCAGTGTTTTTTTATGCCGAAAACAGCTCTAAGTTATGGTTTACATTTTAATTGATTATTGCGCTCTTTAGAATAGGAGTAGTGAATGAAATGATCAAGAAAGCGAGGAAACGGTAGCTATGAAAGAACAAAAAGGCAGAAGCAGACATCTGATCGACCAGGAGATTATTAGTGCAATTGATTTAATACCGACAAGCGATCTTTCCGAGAATACGCTCATGGAATCACGGGAAAATCAAGCAAAAATGTTGCCGCAAACCGATGTAACGCAGCTGTTTCCTGTTATATTCGAAGAAAGGGCGGTGCCAAGTTATTTTGGCGGTCCTGACATTCGCATAGAAATGATTAAACCCCGCCAACCAAAGTACAATAAGATGCCCTTATATTATTCGATTCACGGTGGGGGAATGGTTTTGGGCAGTCCGGTTGTTGATCGCCAAGGGAATGCGGCACTGGCTGCGCAACATGGTTTTTGCTGCGTATCTGTGTCCTACCGCCTGGCGCCGGAACATATTCAGCCAAGTCAGTTGCAGGATTGTTATTCGGGCTTGAAATGGTGCATTGTACATGCCGATGAATTAGCGATAGATACTCAGAAAGTCGCTGTCGCGGGCAGCAGCGCCGGCGCCGGATTAGCGGCGGGTCTAGCCATGTACGTTCGCGATCAGAAGGAATTCGACATCCAGCATCTAAGACTGCGCAGCCCAATGCTTGATGACCGCACGAGTATTTCACCGGAGCATCCATATGCTGGCGAGTATGTTTGGACAAAAAGAAGCAATTATTTCGGTTGGAAATCGGTATTAGGGCATGAACCCGGTCAAGAAGGGACAAGCGAGTATTACGTGCCAGCGCGTGCAAAATCACTGGCCGGTTTACCACCCACTTATATAAGCATTGGCAGCATTGATTTGTTCATAGATGAAGCCTTATTGTTTGCAAAACAACTAGCCTTTGACGGTGTTTTAGTTGAATTACATGTATACCCTGGTTACCACCATTTGGCTCCAATGTTTCCGAATGCGCATTTTTCTCAAGAAGGCGCCAAATCAAGTGAATACGCCTTGCTGAAAGCCTTGGAGTTACTTTGATTTTAAGACTGATTTAAAAGTGGCGTGGAAGCCAAGACATTAGTGCTGTGGAAGAGATAGGGCGGTTGATCCCGCTCGTACAGGACAAGCGGCCGCTCGGCGGACGGGCGACAGCCTACGTCTGCGAGAACTATGCCTGCCAGCCACCCGTGAGCGACTTGGAGGAGTTGCTGTAGAGCGGCAGCGATGAGAGTGGTTTTTAATAAATCAGAGAGAGGTGGTAAAATAGGGGTAACTGACAAAAAGGACTGACTTTCATGCAAGAGCTGAAAAGGATCGTACACAAGCTCAACCAAGCGGTAGAACAAAACAAACATATTATAGGCGCAGCCGTCGGTTGCGGCCTTTTTGCCAAATATGCCGAAATCGGCGGCGCAGACCTTATTCTGGTCCTGAATGCGGGGCGGTTTCGCTTAATGGGGTACAGCTCGACGGCCAGCCTGCTTCCTTTCGGCAACAGCAACGAGATGGTTATGGAGACAGGCATCCAAGAGGTGCTTCGCAATGTAAGCTCCATTCCGTGTATTTTTGGTTTATGCGCCACCGATCCGGGGATTGTGCTGGACGATTACTTGGACGAGATCCGCGATGCCGGATTCGCGGGAATTACCAATTATCCGACGGTCGGATTGATCGACGGTGTGTTTGGCGAAGCGCTCCAGGAAGCGGGAATATCTTTCGATAGGGAAGTCGCCGCCATACGTAAAGCCAGTGAGAAGGGCCTGTTTACCATTGCGTTTGTCTTTAATGAAGAACAGGCTGCTCAGATGGCTGCTGCCGGGGCACATATCATTTGCGCACACCTTGGATTTACCAAAGGCGGAAGCTCGGGGGTTAAGCTCGCCATAAGCTTGGAAGAGAGCGCAGCTCTATCCGACAAAATCTTTAAAGCCGCCGAAACGGTCAATCCGGACATTTTCAAGCTTGTCTACGGAGGGCCTGTCAATTCCCCGGAAAATGCCGAGTACATCTACAGCCATACGAAAGCGATGGGCTACATCGGCGGCTCCAGCTTCGAAAGAATTCCGACAGAGGCAAGCATCATCCGGGTGACGGAGCTGTTCAAAAAATACCAGGAAGTCAAGTCGGAAAACAAACAGCTCAGACAGCAGCTGGATCTGCACACGGCGATCAAGCAGGCTGACTATGTCCGCTATATCACCTCGTATGTGACCATGCATCTTCATGAGCCGATCACGTTTGATCATTTGTCCAAAGAGCTTCATCTGAACCGCAACTATTTGAGCCAGCTTTTCAGAAAGAAAATGGGGATCAGCTTCTCCGAATGGCTGATTCAGACGCGAGTCGGTACCGCCAAAGATTTGCTGCAAAATGAACACAGCAGCATTCAAGACATCGCCCGGCAGGTCGGCTATGAGGACGCGTCTTATTTTAGCAGACTGTTCAAAAAGGAAACCGGCATGACGCCAAGCGAGTGGAAAGAAATTTCCAATAATAATAACAATATCCCAAGGAATTAATCCTTGGGATATGTAGGCTGTTGAGAGAGTGGTCTTCACTAATACAGAGGAACATACGGAGGTGGGGTATGCACTGGAGGAGCGATAGCGTTCGCCTTTGTCCGCGGGAAATATCAGCTGCGAAGCGGCTTCAAATCAAAATTTCCTGCGGACAAGAGCGACCGGAAGTGTATACCCCACCCCCTCGTATTACCTGTACTGATCTCTGACCACTTTCTCAACAAGTTCAATATCCCAAGGAATTGATCCTTGGGATATGGCCGTTCCTTAATTTCTGCGTAAGCTGACAAAACGCTGCGTTTGCTCGCGGATCGCACGCTCGGTGGGCAAACGTTCCATGGAGCTTGCCCCGTAAAACCCGTGAATTTCCGGGCATCTTTCCAGCACATAGGCGGCATCGTCCGGTTCGGCAATCGGACCGCCATGACACAGAATAAGAATGTCCGGTCTGACTTGGATCGCCGCAGCCGCAATGGAGCGAATCTCTTCGACACACTGGTCCAACGTCTTCGCGGTCTGGGCCCCGATCGTTCCCGAGGTCGTCAAGCCTAAATGAATGACAAGAATATCTGCGCCGGCATTCGTCATTTTTACCGCATCCTGCTCGGAGAACACATAAGGTGTCGTGAGCAAATCCTCTTCATGCGCCAGCCGGATCATTTCGACTTCTTTATCGTAGCCCATATTCGTTTCTTCCAGATTCATGCGGAAGTTGCCGTCGATCAGTCCGACCGTAGGGAAGTTTTGGACGCCGACAAAGCCTTCGTCTTTGATCTGTTTCAAGAAACGGCTCATGACCCGCATCGGGTCCGTACCGCATACCCCCGCAATAACCGGCGTTTTCTTCACAACCGGCAGCACTTCGCTTGCCATTTCCATTACGATCGAGTTGGCATCCCCATACGGCATAAGACCGGCTAAAGAACCATGTCCGGCCATCCGGAACCTTCCCGAGTTATAAATGACGATCAGATCGATCCCGCCGTCTTCTTCGAACTTGGCGCTAATTCCGGTACCTGCGCCGCCACCGATAATGTAGCCGCCTTGCTTGACCTTCTCCTGCAGGGCTGCCAGTATACGTTGTCTTGTCGAATGCATGATATCGTCTCCATTTCTCAAGATAAGTATGAGTCCGTACTGACAGTATGGCCGAAAGCGCAGCACGAAACCATAGATTATTGTAATTTCAATTAGTATTATGGTAGGGTCTAACCGAAAAGCTTATCATAATCCTACTTGATATTACCTAAATCTATTCTTTTGTCCGTCCGATTCTGCGATAGTAGAGTAGAGATATGTAAGCGCCGCCAATCACACAAAAAATATATAGAGGAGGCACATCAATGACTGGGAAAATTGTCATTATCGGTACCCTCGATACGAAGGGGAAGGAAATTTTATTTATTAAAAATATCATCGAAGGCTCGGGTATATCCACGATTGTGATGAATACGGGAGTCATCGGCGGCACAAGCTGGGATGCCGACATTTCGAACGAAACGGTCGCTCGTGCAGGAGGAGCGTCGCTTCAGGAGCTGGTTGCGAAGGATGACCGGGGCTATGCGATGGATGTGATGATGAAAGGTGCTGCGGCTCTCGTGGCAGAGCTGTACCGGAACAAGGAAGTTGCCGGTGTGATCAGTTTGGGAGGATCGGCGGGAACGACGATCGGCACGTATGCGATGCAAGCGCTCCCGGTCGGCGTTCCGAAGCTCATGGTATCCACGGTTGCGTCCGGAAATACGAGACCCTATGTCGGGGAAAAAGATATTACGATGATGTATTCGGTCGTCGATATTTCGGGCATCAACCGGTTGTCCGCCAACATTCTTGCCAACGCCGCTTATGCCATTGCCGGAATGGCGAAGGGCGTTCCGCCGCAATTGGAAAATAAACCATTGATCGCGGCAACCATGTTTGGGGTGACCACGCCTTGCGTAAATAAAGCAAGAGAATACCTGGAGCAGCAGGGATATGAAGTGCTGGTTTTCCATGCAACGGGCAGCGGCGGCATGGCAATGGAGACGTTGATTGAAAGCGGCTTTATCGAAGGCGTATTGGATGTCACCACAACGGAGTGGTGCGACGAGCTGGCGGGCGGCGTGCTTTCGGCCGGACCGGGCCGTTTGGATGCCGCCGCCAAAGCAGGCATTCCGCAGGTCGTATCGACCGGAGCTTTGGACATGGTGAATTTCGGAGCGATGGATACGGTTCCCGAGAAGTACGCAGGCCGAAATCTATATAAGCATAATGCGACCATTACGCTCATGAGAACAAATGTAGAAGAAAACCGGCAATTGGGTCAAATCATCGCCTCCAAACTGAACCGCTCGACCGGCCCTTGCGCGTTATTCCTGCCTCTAAAAGGAGTCTCGCTGATCGATAGCGAGGGTCAGCCCTTTTATGGACCGGAAGAGGACGCCGCGTTGTTTGATGCCCTAAGAACGAATCTTGACCGGGAACGTGTCGAATTGGTTGAACTGGAGCATAACGTCAATGACGAAGCCTTTGCTCTGGCTATGGCGAAGAAACTAATCGAATTGATGAAAAAATAAATCGGATAAGCGAAAATGATCAGAAGCGGCGTTTCCAGAGGCTCTCGGCCCGGGAAAGGCCGCTTTTTATATTGCAGTCAACCCGATATGGTTGCTCGGATTGTATCTCATAGTTCTCTTACTTCGCTGGCATCGTTATCCAAAACTTCCTTGAAAGTATGGACGGAAATGGATATTGCATGTATAATCATTTACTGATAATGATTATCAGTATCATGGTGCACGAGGCAAAAACCTCTTCATTCCAGCAAAGATAAGGATGGTTCTCATGAGCGTACATACGGAGGCTGCGCCCCAATCCACGCCGAAGCTGCGGTCCCGGCCGGTAACGGCAACGATTGTTTTGTTTGCGGGACTTGCTGTTTTGTTAATGGGGCTGGCCTTGTCGATTTCCGTCGGTGCGGCGGATATCCAGCTTTCCACCGTATGGGAAGCCGTGTTTCAGTTTAATCCGGACATTACCCAGCATCAGATCATTCAGGAGCTGCGTCTTCCGCGGGCGCTTGCCGGAGCGCTGGTCGGCGCCTGCTTCGCCGTGGCCGGAGCGATTATGCAGGGGATGACCCGCAATCCGCTTGCCGATTCGGGGCTGCTCGGCCTGAATGCGGGGGCAGGGTTCGTGCTTGCTCTCTGCTTCGCCTTTTTTCCGGGGATGCCGTTCATGCAGTTAATTCTGTATTCGTTCCTCGGCGCTGCGGTCGGAGCGTTTATGGTGTACGGGGTCGGTTCCATGTCCAAAAACGGCCTGACACCGGTCCGGCTTGCTCTCGCTGGTGCTGCTGTCACTGCCCTTCTTGTCGCGGTCAGCGAGGGGATCGCGATTTATTTCAACATCGGACAAGATCTCGCTTTCTGGTATGCCGGCGGGGTAGCCGGGACGAAGTGGGTACAGCTCAAAATCATGACTCCATGGGTTATTGCCGCCCTAATCGCGGCATTGCTGCTTTCCCGGTCCATTACGCTGCTGAGCCTTGGCGACGAAGTGGCGACGGGGCTGGGCCAGCGCACGGGCTGGGTGAAATTGGCTTGCGCCATTGTCGTGCTGGTGCTTGCGGGCACGGCCGTTTCCGCGGTTGGCGCGATCGGCTTCGTCGGGCTTATCATTCCGCATATTGCCCGGTCGCTGGTCGGCGTCGATTACCGCTGGATTATTCCTTGCTCCGCGGTGCTCGGCAGCTTGCTCATGGTCGTTGCCGACATCGGGGCGAGAATGATCAATCCGCCGTATGAGACGCCGATCGGTACTTTGATCGCCTTGATCGGGGTTCCGTTCTTCCTTTACTTGGCGCGCAAGCAGAGGAGGGAGCTGTAGATGGAAGCAGTGAAAATGGGAGCGACGGAACGCCGCAAAAAAATTCAGGCCGTCACGGTTTTATCCATTCTGGGCGTGTTGATTGTGCTTGCTTTTCTCATCAGTATGAACACCGGATATACCAGGCTGTCACCGCTCGATGTCATTCGAACGCTATTCGGTGCGGGTACGGCGAAGCAGGAGCTTATTTTGTTCGATTTCCGGCTGCCCCGCATCGTTATCTCGGTGCTGATCGGAGCGGGCTTGGCCGTTTCGGGGTGCATTTTGCAAGGGCTGTCCCGCAATCCGCTGGCCGATCCGGGCATTCTGGGGATCAATGCGGGTGCTGGCTTGATGGTCGTGCTCTTTATCTCGTTTTTCCCGTCGAAGACGGCGGCACCGGTTTTATTATTGCCGATTCTCGCTTTCGTCGGGGCAGGGGTCACTGCAGCCATCATCTACGGACTGGCTTATAAGAAGCACGAAGGCTTGTCGCCAACAAGTATGGTTCTTACCGGGATTGCCGTCGCAGCTGGCATCAGCGCTTTAATGGTGGTGCTGACGCTGCGGTTGAACCCGCAAAATTACCAGTTCGTCGCCGTCTGGCTGGCGGGCAGCATCTGGGGTTCGAACTGGAAGTTTGCCGTCTCCCTTCTGCCGTGGTTGATCGTGCTGCTGCCTTATGTGTTTTACAAAGCCAGAGTGCTTAATGTGATCAATCTCGGGGAACAGATGGCGACCGGCTTGGGCGCGCCCGTTGAGAAGGAACGGCTCGGTCTGCTTGCCGCTGCCGTCGGGATTGCTGGCGCTTGCGTCGCGGTAGGGGGAGGCATCGGTTTTGTCGGCTTGATCGGTCCGCATCTGGCCCGGCGCTTGATCGGTCCGAAACACGAAATGCTGCTTCCGGCCTCGGCCTTGGTCGGCGGCCTGCTGATGATCGTCGCCGATACAATTGCGCGAGTCGTTATCCAGCCCGCAGAGATTCCTACCGGAATTGTTGTTGCGATCATCGGTGCGCCGTATTTTCTTTACTTGCTTGCCAGAGCGAGATAAATCAAGAGTACTCGAGAGCAGTGGATCAAGAGGGGGCACTAAAATGAGAAAATCAAAGTTTTCCTTCATTTCCGTATTTTTACTTATCCTGGTGATCACAGGCTGCGGGGCCAATTCATCCGATTCCAAGCAGGCCGCTTCTGCCGACAGCTCCGGCACGAAGACGGCGTCAGAGCGCGTCTACAAGCACGCGATGGGCGAGGCGAAAATTCCCGTCAAGCCGGAAAAGGTCGTCACGCTCCAATATGTGAGCCATCTCCTGTCCATTGGCGTCAAACCTCTCGGCGGCCCGTCCTATCTCCTTAAGGATCTTGGAGAGAAAGCGGCTGGGATTGAAAATGTCGGCGATGTCGGAAAATACAATTTCGAAAAATTATTGGAGCTCCAACCGGAGCTGATCATCGCTGATGACGTTGACCAGGAAACGTACGATAAATTATCCAAAATCGCTCCGACAGTCGTCATTCCGTGGATGGATTACGACGTGTTCGGTCATGTTAAGGTCATGGGCGATATCATGAACCGCCAGAGCGAAGCGGAAGCTTGGAGCACGGCGTTCCGGGCCAAATTCCAAGCGGTGCGGGAGCAGATTCAGAGCGTCATCGAACCGGGAAAAACAGCGGCGATCTATAACATTCGCCCGAAAGAAATTTACGTGTACGGCGTACGGAATTTCGGTTTTACCATCTACAAAGCGCTGGAGCTGACGCCTCCGCCACTGGTGAAGAAAGAAATCGAGAAGGACCCGAATTTCTGGGCAGTTCCGGTGTCCCTGGAGCTGCTTCCGGAGTACGCCTCTGATTATTTGTTCGTGTCGGTATTCGGTGATGACGATTCTATGAAGCGGCTGGACGAAATTTCAAAAACTGCGCTATGGGCGAACCTGCCTGCCGTCAAAAACAATCGGGTATATATGCTGAATCTCGATACATGGTTCGGCTACACGCCGCATGATATCGAGAAGCAGCTGCAGGAGATTGTGACGATGCTCAAAAAGTCTTAAGTCTTACTCTCATAGGAAAGACCGCCGAACAAGCCCGGCGGTCTTTTGCGTATTACCAATTATTTCTGCTGGATCATCGTATTCCATAATTCCTTCGTATCGTAGCCGAGACGCCATGCGGCCACACCGGCCAATTCGTACTTTTTGGCGATATCGATCCGCGCTTTGACGGTTTCTTCGTTTTCCAGCCAGAAGACGTTCTTGAAGCCGTCCTGCTCGTACTCGACCTTGTACTGATTGAAGCGGCTGTCCCAGCTTAGATTTGCTTGCTTGGAGGAGATGAGGCCGGTCAAGTCCTTCATCAGCAGCGCGCGGTTGCTGTCCAGCTTGCCGGATTTGTCAACCTTCCACTCCCGCACATAGAACGGAATTCCCATGATCAGCTTGTCGCGCGGAATGCCGTAGGACAGAAATTCCTGCACGCCCTGTTCAACCCAAGGCAGACCGGCTACGGAACCCGGTTCGGTACTGCCCTTCCAATATTGGTCGTAAGTCATCGTGATGACGTAGTCGACGATCTGGCCGAGCTTTTCGTGCTCGAACGCGGTTTTGGCATTCCATGCGGCGCTGCCTCTTGGCAGGTCGACCGAGATGACAAGTCCTTTTTGATGGGCCGCATCCGTGATTTCCTTCATAAACGTCGTGAAGGCGGAGCGGTCCGTGCCTGCGACGCTCTCGAAGTCGATGTTCAGCCCGTCCGCCCCGATGGCGACGGCTTTATCGACCAGCGCGGAAATGAACTTGCTGCGGGCCTGCGTCGAGGCGAGAAATTGCGTCGTCATCGCCGTGTCGAACTGGTTGTTGACAAGCGGATGGACGGAATACCCCTGCTTTTTCAGCCAAGCGACGGTTTCTTTGTTCGAGCTGTCGGTCACATTGCCCGAGCCGTCGGCAAGTTGAAAGTAGGTGGGGGAGACGACATCTAGCCCCGAGGTGTTGTTTACTTGACTGCGGATCGTGGTGTCGCTGGAGCTTCCGTTCCAGCCCCAGAACTGCAGATCGCGAAGGTTGTTCCAGATGCTGGACCCGTCGTCGTACAGTCGAATGGAGGCGTTGGAATAACCCATGGCGTAGGATAGCGCGCCGCCGATCGTAGAGAAGTCCGCAATCCATTTGTCTTTTTGAAACACTTGATAATAAGGATAATTATTCCATATGACGCGCGCGGTGCCGTCAAGTCCCGCCGCTTCGTCATCGGTGATCCGGGTATGATCGAACTGCTTGGCGTACGCTATCGCCTCGTCAATGCTAAGGAACGAATTCAGCACCGTGTCGAACTGGTACACTTTATACGGTTTGACGTTGGAGTAGACGACCTTGCCCGTTTCGGTGTTCACAATCTTCGAATTGCCCCAATTGAGCGATTCGTTCACGGCATCCTCTAAGTATGCAAACTTCCAATTCTCAGCGGAATATGTACCTTGATAGATTTGATAAATTTTGCTGCCGCTGCGCAGCTCCGCCTTGCGGCTGGCCGGAATGTTGTCCCATACCCAGCGGTGCGTGCCGAGCTCGACGATATGGGCGTTGCCCCATTTTTTTGCTTCGGCGATCGCTTGGTTCAACGTTTCGAAGTTCCAGGAGTCCATCGTAATATCGTCACCTTGGTAGACGCGGTATTTCGGGTAATTGCTCCATACCCAGCCGCCGGATTGCAGGTCGCGTACGCTGGCATGTCCCCAATTGGACGCTTCGCGTATCGCCTGATCCAAGCTGGCATACTCCCATTTGGTCGAGCTGTAGCCGTTCTGGTATACCTTGTAGCGGGGGTAGTTATGCCATACCCATTTACGGGTGCCGATTTCTTCGACGTGGCTGTCCGCGAACTGTCTGGCATAATTTTCGGCGGACTTGTAATCGGACGTCTCCAGCAGCATGGTGGTATCCTGATAGACGCGGAACTTGGATGTCTTGTCGGCTGCCATAACGGAGCCCGCGGAAGAGAGGAAGAGCGTCATTACGGACAACGTCAGCAGGGTGTTGCGCTTCAACATGCATCAGCCTCTTTCTGGTCAGTCTACTCTATTAAACGTTAAAAGAGGCCTCGAAGTTGCGAGGAAAATAATAGAATCCCGAATGAGGCGGCCATTGGATGCAAAAAAATAACCCTCCAAGCCATCGCTTGAAGGGTCGTTCGGAAGGTCAGCCGATATCGGCGACGATTTCGTCTTCCAGCACGAGCTGGATTTGATCGCGGAAGACGCGGATATTTTGCTCCTTGAGCAGGTAGCGCTCGATCGCTTCCAGCATGTTGGCGGCGATCAGGATCTGGCTGCGGCCTTCGGCGTGCACTTCGGCGGAGAAGCCATGGTCCTCGTCCCACATGAGCTCCACTTCAACCTGCGTCGGATGAATTTGCTTTCGTTCGGCGATATTCAGGCATATCGCATTGATAATATCTTGCTCCGATAGTCGCATATCCCGGTAACCTCTTTATCCTCAAATTTAGAAACGCTTCGGTTCTTCCTTGAATTTCTTGCGGTCGCGGAAGTAGACGAAAATTTTGCGGATGACGACGAACAGTACGACAAGCGCAAGCACGTTCACCATCAAGCCCAACAAGTCGCCGAGGAAGCCCATGCCGCCGAACAGGCTTCCGAAGAGAAGGCCCGCCAGACCGCCGATCATCAGGCCTTTCATCAGACCGCCGCTGAAAAATCCCGGTTTCTTTGCCGGTGTTGCCGCCGTGCCGGCCGGCGATTTGGAAGCAGCCGGTTCGGTTTTATTGATGCCGTTGTTCGGCGTTTGCGTGGTGTTGGAACTGCTGGGCGTGTAGCTTTTTTTCGAGGACTTGTAGCCTTTGGCGTCGACCATACCGGGTGCGGTGAATGAAAACACCAGCATACAAGCCATCAAAATGAGAGATAACTTTTTCAACATCTTTTTGCATCCTCCATTGATATAGAATAAACTTCCTGTCATAGCTTACTACGTATAATGTGGGCGATGGTTTCAGAATTTAAACGAACTTGCTACAATAGAAGATGAAAAGATCATTTTTATGAACAGAGGGACATTGCGATGCCTAACTATACCAAAGCGTATATTCAATATTTGGTGCACTTCCATGCGGAGCGCGATTATTTCGAATGCCACGAAGTGATGGAAGAATATTGGAAGGAGCATCCGGAAGATCCTTGCAGCGAGGCTTGCGTCGGGCTGATTCAAGTGGCCGTATCGCTCTACCACCAGCGGCGGGGCAATCGGGCCGGGGCGGTCAAAATGCTTGCTAGCTCGCTCCAACGGTTTAAGGACGAGCAGCTGGAGCAGCTCGGCATCGACGCGGCCGAATTCCGGCTGCGTCTGCAGGCGCGTCTGCGAGAACTGGATAAGGCCGATTTTGTCTATACCGATTTGGATATTCCGCTGCAGGACGAGGTGCTGACCGCTTTATGCCGGGATGCCGCCGCTCAAGCGCAAGCCGAGTGGGGACAGCCGAGCAACTTGAACGATACGTATCTCGTTCATAAGCATACGCTACGCGACCGCAGCGGCGTCGTAGCGGAGCGTGAGCTGCAAAAGCAGCGCAGGATGGAGCGCAGATCGACGGGGGACGGCATATGAGCCGGATGCACATAAGCGGCGAACCGCAGAAAATTATGGTTGTGGACGACGAGCCGCATATCGTCGAAGTCATTCGGCTTTATCTGGAGCATGCGGGCTATATCCCCATTCTGCACTTCCGGGGCGGAGAGGTGCTGGAGCGGGTGAAGGCCGAAGCGCCCGACCTTGTGCTCTTGGACGTCATGCTGCCCGACGTATCGGGCTTCGAGTTGTGCAGCCAGATTCGCAAGCTGCCAGGATCGGAGGGCGGGACGCCGATTATTTTCCTGACCGCTAAGGGCGAATCGATCGATAAGCTGCGCGGCTTTAACCTCGGGGTGGACGATTATATCGTCAAGCCGTTCGACCCGAACGAGATGGTGGCGCGGATCAAGGCCGTCCTGCGACGCGCCGGGCAGCAGGGAACCGCTGCGCCCGTACCTGCCGAGCATGCCTCGAAGCCGCTTGAGGTCGGCAATTTGAACATCGACCTGGATCAGTACAAGGTAAGTTTAGACGGGAGCAGAGTCGACCTGACGCCCAAGGAGATCGAGCTGCTGCATTTTTTGGCCGCCAGCCCAGGCAGGGTATACACCCGCGAGGATCTGCTCGGATACGTATGGAACTTCGATTTCAGCGGCGGTACCCGGACCGTGGACGCCCACGTGAAAAATTTGCGCAAGAAGCTCGGCTCCCATGAGGCCTGGACGATTCAGACGCTGTGGGGCATCGGATACTCGTTCGAGGTACGCGGCACATGATCAAGCGGTGGCTGCGCAGCCTGTATATTCAAATCTTTCTTTCCTTTCTCGCCACCTGCGTGCTCGTGTTCGTAGGTTTGGCCGTATTTTGGAATTCTTACTTTACGGATTTCTTCTATAAGGACAAAAAAGAGCTGCTGCGCTCGCGTTCCGCCGAAGTCGTCAAGCTGCTGCCTACGTATCAGGAAGGGGCGCTTTCCACAAGAGAACTGCGGCTCGGCAGCCGGATTATCGGCCGCAGCATCAACGGCTCCGTATGGCTGGTCGACGCGAAAGGCACGGTATTGAACGGCTCGTCGGACCGGGAAGGGACGACAATTCCGAAGCCGCTGGACCCGCTGCTGGCCGAAGGGCTTAAAGGCGGGAGCGGGTATTCGGCGGGGCAGTACAAGGTCGATCCGTACGGCGGGGAAGGGCTGCTGGCCTATTACACGCCCGCGGAGCTGAACGGCCAGCCGATCGTCATCATGATGCTCGTCCCTGCGCTAGAAAGCAGCGAAGCACTAAAGGCCATTCGCTGGAATATTTTCGTTCCGCTGCTGTTCTCTTTGGTCGCCGTTGGGGTCATTCTTTTCATCCTGTCGCGCAAGCTGGCCGGTCCTCTTCAGCAGATGAACCACGCGGCACTTGAAGTGGCGAACGGGGACTTTTCAACGCGGGTACCGGTCTCGTCCGACGACGAGATCGGCGAGCTGGCGCGCAGCTTTAACTTCATGGTCGGTCAGCTGGAGCAATGGGACGATAACCGCCAGGAGTTCCTGGCCAACGTTTCGCATGAGCTGCGGTCGCCGTTGACATCGCTGCGCGGGCTGATCGTCGCGATGAACGACCGGGTCATTCCGCCCGAGAAATTTTCGCATTATTTGAAAATATGCGATCATGAGGTGCAGCGGCTGCAGCGGCTCGTAGACGACTTGCTCGACCTCGCCCGCATTCAGAACGGAACGGACGTCTTCCGGACGCGCCCCGTTGCGCTGCCGGCCAAGGTGAGCGAGGTGCTGGAGCTGGTGCAGAGTGCCGCTTCCGACAAAGGGCTGCATGTGCGCTTGACCGGTCCTATACCGGGAACGCCGACGATGCGGTGCGAGCTTGATCCGGACCGTTTTGCGCAAATTTTGCTCAACCTGCTGTATAACGCGATCCGGTTCACACCGTCCGGGGGAACGATTACCGTCGAGCTTGCGGCCGAGGGAGAGGAGGCCGTTATCCTCGTGCGCGATACGGGGATCGGCATGAGCGAAAGCGAGCTGCTCCGGATCTGGGACCGATTCTACAAGGCGGAGCCGTCGCGCTCCGGCGATTCGGACGGCACCGGGCTCGGTCTGACCATTGTCAAGCATCTCGTAACAGGGATGAAAGGGTCGATTGCGGCAGCAAGCGAGCTCGGGAAGGGCACGGAATTCCGAATCACCTTCCCGCTCCTCGCTCCGGAGCGATATGGCAGTTGATGGGACCGCTGGAAACCAGTCTCTTGTGAAATAGCGAAAAAAAAGATAAGATTTTAAAAAAAACATCAGTCTATTTTTTAGAACAGGAAGGATGAAGTGCGAATGCCGAATTTACTATCCCAGATCATGGAGTACAACCGCTCGTTTGTCGAGGAGCAAAAGTACGAGCCTTATTTAACGTCAAAATTTCCGGATCGGAAATTCGTCATTCTTACTTGCATGGATACGCGTCTTATTGAGCTGCTTCCGGCCAGCATGAATATCAAAAACGGCGACGTGAAGATGATCAAAGCGGCCGGAGGCGTCGTCTCGACTCCGTTCGGCGGCATCATGCGCAGTATTATCGTGGCGATTTACGAGCTGGGTGCGGATGAAGTGCTGGTCGTCGGCCATCACGATTGCGGGATGAGCCACTTGAACCCGGAGCGCGTGAAGGAGAAATTCGTGGCGCGGGGGATTAAAGAGGAGACGCTCAAGACGCTGGAATATTCGGGCCTGAACCTCGAACGGTGGCTGCGGGGCTTCGAAGATGTCAAGGAAAGCGTCAAAAGCAGCGTGAATATTATCAAGAACCATCCGCTCGTACCGGACATCCCGGTTCACGGGCTGGTCATCGACCCTTCGACCGGCAAGCTGGATGTTATTGTCAACGGCTACTAAGCCGTTCCCGGAACGAAAAAGGTGAGAAGGCCATTATGCCTTCTCACCGGTTCGCGACGGCGTTCCGCTTGTCGATCAGCCGCATGTTCGCATTGTAGATTTGTCCGCTGCTTTTCAAGACAAAGCAGTATCCGCTCGCTTGATAGTCGATCGTCATATTTTCCTCGAAAAAGACCTCATGCTTCCGGTCCATCAGCACTTCGAACGGGTCCCCCGCCATGATAAAATCGTTCCGGTCCGGCTCGTCCGTAATCCACAGCGTCGGCACGCCGCTGACCGCACACCCGCAGCCCTCCGCATCGTAGACAAGCTTCAGCCGACCGCCCGCTTGCCGGTCCAGGATGCGCCGGATTTCCGTTACCGCACTTTCCGTAAAGATGATTCGCATCTCACGTCACACTCCTTTCCTTTTTATCATACCTCATTCTGGCGATATTTGCTTCTGCTTCGCGAACGAAGTATGATCAATGTATATCTTTGGAAAGGGGAATGCCCGTTGTCGACAGGAAATCTGGAAGCCAAATTGACGGAATTCAAGCAATATCTGAAAAAGATGAAAAGCTATGAGGAAGCCGTCGGACTCATTTATTGGGACATGCGTACAGGCGCGCCGAAGAAAGGCATTGCGGCAAGGTCCGAAGTCGTCGGCGAGCTGTCCGGCGAGCTGTTCAAAATGTCGGTGTCGGACGAGATGGGCGCGTTTTTGGACCACTTCACTTCATCCGGAGTACAGTCGGAGCTGTCGGATATCGACCGCCGAATTGTAAGCGAATGCAAGAAGGAATACGACCGCAGCAAAAAAATTCCGCCGAAGCTGTATCAGGAATATGTGGTGCTTACCTCACAGGCGGAATCGGCTTGGGAAGATGCGAAGCATCAGGCCGATTTTCCGGGCTTCCAGCCGTACTTGGAGAAAATCGTCGATATGAATCTGCAGTTCATCGACCTGTGGGGCTACGAAGGACACAAGTACAACACGCTGCTTGATGCTTACGAGCCGGGCATGACCGTAGAGAAGCTGGATCAAGTGTTCGGCGCGCTGCGCGAGCAGGTCGTTCCGTTGCTGTCGGCGATTCAGGAGTCGGCTCATAAGCCGGAAACCGGCTTTTTGAAGCAGACGTTCGACAAGGACAAGCAAAAGAAGTTCAGCTTATACATATTGGAACAGATGGGCTACGATTTCGAAGCAGGACGCTTGGACGAAACCGTCCATCCGTTTGCGACCGGTCTGAACCCGGGCGACGTGCGGATTACGACGCGCTACCTGCTGAACGACGTGAACAGCGCGTTGTTCGGTACGATCCACGAGGGAGGGCACGCGCTCTATGAGCAGAACATTTCGATGGACTTGCTCGGCACGCCGCTGTGCACGGGTACGTCGATGGGCATCCACGAATCGCAGTCGCGCTTCTGGGAAAATATGATCGGACGCAGCCGCCCGTTCTGGAACCGTTACTTCCCTGAACTGCAAAAAAATTACGCCGGCCAGTTCGACAAGGTGAGCGTTGAAGATTTTTACCGCGCCACGAACGAGGTGAAGCCGTCTCTCATCCGTATCGAAGCCGACGAGCTGACGTACAACCTGCACATTATGGTGCGTTATGAAATCGAGAAGGCGCTCTTCAGCGGAGCTGTGAAAGTCGCCGACCTGCCTGAGGTGTGGAACGAGAAATACCGGGAGTACCTCGGCATCGTGCCTTCCGATAACGGCGAAGGTGTGCTACAGGACGTGCACTGGTCGGGCGGCCTGTTCGGCTACTTCCCGTCGTACGCGCTCGGCAACATGTACGCCGCGCAAATCAAACGCACGCTGGAGCAGGAGCTCGGCAACGTGGACGAGCTGGTTCGCGAGGGCAACCTGATTCCGATCAAGGCTTGGCTGGCGGATAAAATTTATCAATACGGCAAAAGCCAGACGCCGACGGAAATCATTACCCGGGTGACGGGTGAGGAGCTGAATCCGTCCTACTTGGTCGATTATTTGCGCTTGAAATATTCCGACATTTATAAGCTTTAATCCGGCTGCGGGGACACGGTCCCCGTTTTTTTTATGGCCTCGTATGTAACCTTTTGGGTGTTTTTCCAGTCTATTCTTATGTAAGACGATTTTTGGTTCATCCGAAGGGAACAGACGACAAGGAGGCGACAGTGTATGCACAAGGAACTTCAAGCGGACATTGCCATTATCGGCGGAGGTGTCGGAGGCTGCGCGGCCGCATTGGCGGCAGCCCGAATGGGCAGACAGGTCATTCTTACCGAGGAGACGGATTGGATCGGCGGACAGCTGACCAGTCAGGCCGTCCCTCCCGACGAGCACCGCTGGATCGAACAATTCGGCTGCACCCGCAACTATCGCGAATTTCGCGACGGGGTGCGGGCCTATTATAAGACAAGATTTCCGCTGACGGCAGAGGCGCGTGCGGTCTATTACTTGAATCCCGGTAACGGCGGCGTGAGCCGGCTTGGTGCGGAGCCGAGAGCCTATTTGGCCGTTCTGCAAGACATGCTGGCCCCCTACGTGCACAGCGGCAAGCTCGTCATCATGACCCGGCACCGGCCCGTTGCGGCCGAGATGGACGGCGATCGCGTCCGGTCGGTTACCGTGATCGGGGAGACGGGCCACCGGCATACAATTCGTGCCGCGTATATTTTGGATGCGACCGAGACGGGCGAACTGCTTCCTCTGACCTGCGCGGAATATGTAACGGGTGCCGAATCCAAGCGGCAGACGGAAGAGCCCCATGCGCTGGACGGCGCTCCCGATCCGCGGGACATTCAGGCGTTTACCCATTGTTTCGCCATGGATTACAAGGAAGGCGAGAACCATGTCATCGATAAACCGAAGGATTACAGCTTCTGGCGAAACTACAAGGCCGATTTTTGGCCGGACAAGCAGTTGAGCTGGGTATCGCCTGATCCGGTCACCTTGAAGCCTGTGGAGGACACGTTGTTTTGGGGTACGAATAAATATTCGCTGTTTTACTACCGGCGAATCGTCGACAAAGCAAATTTCGCGCCCGGTACGTTTCCGAGCGACATCACGGTAGTGAATTGGTCGCAGAACGATTATTGGCTCGGCAACGTGTACGACGTGAGACCGGATGAAGCGCAGAAGCATGCGCGGCAGGCGAAGCAGCTCAGCTTGTCGCTCCTGTACTGGCTGCAGACGGAAGCTCCCCGTCCGGACGGAGGGGCTGGTTATCCCGGTCTGCGGCTGCGGCCGGATGTAGTCGGTACGGAGGACGGATTGGCAAAATATCCGTACATCCGGGAATCCAGACGCATTCGCGCGGAGTTCACCGTGCTGGAGCAGCATGTAAGCGCAGCGGTGCGCGGCGAGCAGGGGGCGACGCCGTTCCCGGATTCCGTCGGAGTCGGCTGCTACCGGATCGACCTGCATCCCAGCATGACGGGCCGCAATTATCTCGACATCTCGTCGCTGCCGTTCCAGATCCCGCTTGGCAGTCTGATCCCGGTCCGGCTCGAAAACCTGCTTCCGGCCTGCAAAAATCTCGGCACGACGCATATTACGAACGGCTGCTTCCGTTTGCATCCCGTGGAGTGGAACATTGGGGAAGCCGCAGGGGCGCTGGCCGCCTTCTGCCTGCAAAACGGCTACCAGCCCCGCGAAGTGCGAAATACGCCGGCCAAGCTCGAAGCGTTCCAGAACGCGCTTGTCAATCAAGGCTTTGAATTGGCGTGGCCGAAAATAACCGCCGTTTAACGAACTTTATACAATCGAATGCTGTATCGAGGCTGTTTCCGCGGATCTTCCGTGGAAGCGGCCTTTTTTCGGCTTCTGCAGACATCCGCTCTCACCATTTTCTAGGCGCGTTCATATGCTGTCGTATCTAAAGATCGTCATGCGTTAAGACGCTGACAGGGAGGGACTGGCCTATGAATAGAAGGCGTCTGGGGAGAGCGGCGGCGCTTATGCTTGTGCTGGTGCTTGCGATGTGCGCGACGCTCGCAGGCTGCGGTCTGAAGAATAGCGGGGAGCGGATAAAGGTCCGGATCGGCGAGGTGACCCGGTCGATTTTCTATGCACCGGAATATGTGGCGGTGGAGAAAGGATTTTTCTCAGAGCAGGGGCTCGATATCGAGCTGACGACGACCTTCGGCGGGGATAAAACGATGACGACACTTCTGTCGGGCGGGATCGATGTCGCGCTGGTCGGCTCCGAGACGTCGATATACGTGTATCAGCAAGGTACGGGCGACCCGGTCGTCAACTTCTCGCAATTGACGCAAACCGACGGAACGTTTCTCGTGGCGCGCAAGCCGCCCGAAGGCTCGTTCGATTGGAACAAGCTGAAGGGCTCGATTTTCCTCGGTCAACGAAAAGGCGGGATGCCTCAGATGGCCGGCGAATTTACGCTGAAGAAGCACAGCATCCATCCGCAGAACGATTTGAACCTGCTCCAGAATGTGGAGTTCGCCAACATCCCGACCGCCTTCGCTTCAGGCACGGGGGACTACGTACAGCTGTTCGAGCCTCAGGCATCGATGTTCGAGAAGCAGGGCAAAGGCTACGTCGTCGCTTCCTTCGGGGTGGAGAGCGGCAAGCTGCCTTATACGGTATTTATGGCGAAAAAGAGCTACATTGACAAGAATGCGGATACGGTCCAGAAATTCGCCAATGCCGTGCAAAAAGCGCAAAACTGGGTGCAGCAAAGCAGTGTGGACGACATTGCGGCGGCCATCACCCCCTACTTTCAGGATACGGAAAAAGATATCGTCCGCAGCGTAATCAAGCGCTACAAGGACCAAGGCTCGTTTGCCGCCGACGGCATCGTCGACGAACAGGAGTGGAACAACCTGCAGGATGTGATGGAAGCGGCCGGGGAGCTCAAGAAGCGCACCGATTTCAACACGCTCGTCAACAATCAATTTGCCGAAAAAGCGAAGCAAAATGTCAAGTAGTGCCGGCAGCCGTTATGGTCAATGAGGGCGCTTCGGCGCTTCGGGGGTTTAGGCTAAGCGCACAAGGAGGGGTGGCCGTATGTATGCCGTGGAGCTGGACGGCGTTTCACAAGTATATGTTAACCGCAAAGGCGCGTACGTTGCGCTGCAGGGTGTGCAGCTCGCGATCGCGCCGGGCGAATTCGTCAGCCTCATCGGCCCGAGCGGCTGCGGGAAGACGACTGTGCTGTCGCTAATCAGCGGTTTGCTGACGCCGACTTCGGGAACGGTGCGGGTGCTGGGCGAACCGATTCAAAAACCGACTCCAAAAGTCGGATATATGCTCCAGCAGGATTATTTATTTCCTTGGCGGACGATCTTCGAGAACGCCTCGATCGGTCTCGAATTGCTTGGACGATTGAATGCCGCCTCCCGCCAATATGTGCTGGATTTGCTGGACGAAATGGGGCTTGGCGGATATGCCGACCGTTATCCGCACCAGTTGTCCGGCGGCATGCGCCAACGGGTCGCGCTAGTGCGGACGCTTGCGGCGGAACCGGACATCCTGCTGCTGGATGAACCGTTCTCGGCTCTGGATTACCAGACCAAGCTCCAACTGGAGGACTTGATCTCGGCGACCTTGAAGGCTCGCGGCAAGACCGCCGTACTTGTCACACACGACATCACCGAAGCGATTGCCATGAGCGACCGCATTGTGGTGCTCCAGCCGAATCCCGGACGCGTGCTGACCGAGGTCATAGTGCCGGAGGCGATTCGGGAAGCCCAGCCGCTGCATGCCCGCGAGGTTGGGGGCTTTCACGAGTTGTTCCGCGAGCTGTGGGGGAGGTTCGAGCAGATGGACGGGAAAGGAGGCGGGGGACATGGACCGGCGGAAACATGAGGAGGCGAAGGAAGACGGGGGGCTGGCGTATACGGCTGTTGAAGGAGCCGGCGTACCGTTCGAACGGACGCAGGAGAAAGCTGCTGCAACGGCCTATGGTTTAACGTCAGGATCAGCACGATCCGAAAGCTTGGCCCGGCAAGTGTACGCGGAGTTTCGCCGGAGCGAGCGCAAGCTGACGACATCCGTGCGCCTGACCCAACTGGCGCTGCTGATCTTGTTTTTCGCGGGCTGGGAAGCGGCGAGTCGTTTGCAGTGGATTGACGGGCTTCTCTTCAGCTCTCCGACGCGCGTGTGGGGACTGCTGGTTGAGAAAACGGCGGACGGTACGCTGCTTGTGCATACATGGACGACCGTGTGGGAGACGATCGTCGGCTTCGTGCTCGGCACGCTTCTTGGCACCTCAATCGCTGCGCTCATCTGGTATTCGCCGTTTCTCTCCCGCGTGCTCGATCCGTATATCGTCGTGCTGAACAGCCTGCCCAAGGTAGCGCTCGGACCTTTGTTTATCGTCGCGCTCGGCCCGGGCATGCTGTCGATCATCGCGACAACGCTCTCGATCACTGTAATCATTACGATTCTGGTCGTATATAACAGCTTCCGCGAGGTGGACCCGAATCTGCTCAAAGTGGTACGGATTTTCGGGGGGAACCGGAGCACGATTTTCCGTAAGGTGATTCTGCCCGCCTCGTATCCGACCATCGTTTCGACGCTTAAAGTGAACGTAGGGCTTTCCTGGGTCGGCGTCATCGTCGGCGAGTTTCTCGTTTCCAAGGAAGGGCTGGGCTATTTGATCATCTATGGCTTTCAGGTGTTCAACTTTACGCTTGTGATCGGCAGCGTACTTCTGATTGCCGTGGTTGCGACCTTCATGTATCAAGCCGTTGTCTATTTAGAAGGGAAACTGACGGGGAGAAATCGAGGCGGTCGGGAATAATGAACCCGAAGGTCAGATTCCTGTTTCGGAAAGCGGGGATCTGACTCCGGGTTCCATCTCTGTTGCAGCACAAAAAATAAAAGATTATCGACAAACGAGCTTTACTCGTTGAGGATTTTGTCGAAAAACGGTAAGATGTGGGTACATTAATGTATAGACGAATTCAACGACCAGTTGTCGAAGCGAGGAACGCAGCCTATGGGATTTCGAGTCATCAAAACCGCGCTGGCGGTTATTGTATCCATTTTCTTGGCGCAGACGCTCGGATTGCAGTCCCCCCTCTCGGCGGGGCTGCTCGCGGTGTTAGGCGTAGACGTAACGAAAAAGAGAGGACTTCAGACGTCGTTTCAGCGCATTGCAGCCTCGATTGTCGGTTTGTTTTTCGGCGCAGGGCTGTTTTGGGCACTGGGCTTTCATGTGTGGGTGATCGGCGTCTTTATTTTGGTGCTGTACCCGATCTTGAGCCGGTTAAAGCTGAAGGAAGGCATCGTTACCGGCTCGGTTGTCATGTTCCATGTCTTCGCCTCCGGCCAGGTCAGCGCGGAGCTGCTGCTGAACGAGATCGCCCTGCTCCTTGTCGGGCTCGGCACGGCGACGCTGATCAACATAGGCTATATGCCCAGAGAGGACAAGCTGTTGCAGGAATACAAGCAGCGGGTGGAGCAGCTTTTCTCGCAAATATTTTTGGAACTCTCGCACCATCTGCGAGATAACGAATACATATGGAGCGGCGCGGAGCTGCTGGAGGCGGACGATGCGATCCGCAAGGCGATTCAGGTCGCCCAGCGGGCGAATGAGAACAATTTGTTCGCCGGCGGACCCAATTGGTCGGTTTACTTTTACATGAGGGAAAGGCAGCTGGACGCGATCCAGCGAATGGTGCAGCTCGTCGCCCGTATCTACCAGACGCTGCCGCACGGCGAGCTGTTAGCTCTGGTGTTCGACGGGCTGACGGAGGATGTCAAGGTAGCCCATTATACGGGACGGAGCGAGAAAAAGCTGAACGAGCTGGAGCAGCAATTCCGGTACATGCCGCTGCCGGCTACGCGGGAAGAATTCGAGGTTCGCGCCGCGCTATTGCAGCTGGTAGAAGAGCTGAAAATGTACTTGTCCGTCGCCAAAAAAGAAAAGCGGCCTGTGGAGGAACCGCTGGGGAGGGCTTGATGCTCGACGGAGGCGATGATCTAACCCGCTTTGGAAAAGACTCTCATTTACACGTTGCCCATATCTAACGCTTTCTGTTGCATAGCTGAATCTTTGCTTTTCTCGCCTGAGAAATATTCGTCTACCAGCTTCCGCAGGTGCTTATAGCTGGCGAGAGCAGCCTTCACTGCGATCATTCCTTCGGTGTCGATCAGTACGGCAGCAGGCACTTCCTTGATTTCATATAAGGTAAATGCATCCTTGGTATGGGCGTATTCCACCGTATGGTTATCATGTATATCCAGCTCTTTTTCATCAACTGTAGTAAAAACTACGATCCTTATCAATGGATACCGCTCCTGCATATCTGCGAGTTCGGCAAGTATTTTTTTGCAGAATGGACATCCTTCCGCTGTAAATAAAGCCAACGTAGGGACGGTATCTCTTCTTGGAAACTCGATGCTATCTCCATTTGCGCCAAGATATGTAAACAGGGGAGCTTTATCGCCTGCCTGAAGTTCCCTCTTGCTAACGCTTGTTTCTTTTATCTGTAATTTGTTTAAGAACTGAGCGACCAGTTTGGTCAGCATGAAAATAACAATAAATTGCAGGAGTACGAACACCCACAGGGCTATGATGGACCAGTACATGAAATTTTCCATTTTTTAATCCCCTTTTAACTTGATTGCTGACGCTCCTTCGCTAACAATTCTTTCATTTTCTTACGGATGACGAATAATTCGTTAAAGATCGAAAACAGCAGCGCCGATAACAGCGCCGTTACAACCATCATCCAATACTCTGTGCCGTATATGCGCGATAGGCTTTCTCCGCCGATGACCGACAATAAACTCCCGTACGAAGCCGTTACGCGATAGACACATAGACACATAGCCATTAAAAAGAAATTTCGCCAAACGAGCTTCCATGATATTGAATGGTTTCCCGCAAGCCCCCCGCATCCGCATGAGAGTTCTTTTCTGCCGCGAAGCAGGTTAATCGCAAGGGCGATACTGTACATCAGAAGCAGCCCGCTTCCGATTAATGCGGCAAGGGAGCTGTATATTCCGAGAAGAAGAGAAATACCGGTTAGCCATTTTATGGTATGTTCAAGTATGGCAAACCATCGAACCCATGGTTCAGGCACAAGCCTGTAATCTTTAATAATTCCAATATGAGCATGCCAGTAACGAAGGGAAGAAACCCCCGAACTGATAAATACGATCGCTAAAAAAATTCGGCAAATTACGGACAACGCTTCCATCAACATCACCAGCTTTCTAACGCTTACGCATACCATTGAGCTTGGGATTCATACATCCGTGCATACATCCCGTTCGATGCCATAAGTTCATCGTGGGTTCCGGATTCTGCAATCCTGCCGTTCTCCATAACGATGATCCGGTCCGCCATTCTGGCGGCGGCCATGCGATGAGATATAAATATCGTCGTTTTGCTTTCCGTTAAGTCCCGGACCAGTTTATATACTTCCAATTCCGTTAACGGATCAAGCGCCGCTGTCGGCTCGTCCAATATAATGATGGTGCCCTGCCGGAACAAGGCGCGAGCCAAGGCGATTTTTTGCCATTGGCCTCCGGAGAGGTCTTCCCCTTCCTGCAAAAAACGGCCGAGGAAGGTTGCGTAGCCTTCTCGTAAATTTTGCGCGATTTCGGCGACTCCCGTCGTTGCCGCCACTTCTTTCATCGCATCGATATCCTCCAAACGGGTAATATCCCCGAATCCGATGTTATCACGCAGGGTGTACGCATATTTTAAAAAATCTTGAAAAATGACCGTCATATGTTTGTGCAATTGGTCCTGAGCCAATTGACGGATACTGACGTCGTCGAATCGAATGTCTCCTTTTTCCAGTGGGTACAATCCCATCAAACATTTCACCAGGGTAGACTTGCCAGAGCCGTTCTCTCCCACAATCGCGATTTTTTCCCCTGGCTTGATATGGAGCTGAATATTTTGCAATGCGGAGGTCGTTGTATCCACATAGGAAAAAGTGACATTTTCCAGCGTAATCCCTTTCTGTAAAGGCGCCGGGAATGGCTCGGTTCCTTTCGTTTGGTTCTCGGACTCGGGATGTTTGTAATCGAGGAAACGGAAAAAGTCATTCGCATAAAGCATCTCCTCAAAGACCTTTGCCAGCAAAGTCGATAGCTGGTTGGTCAGTCCTTGGGTTCCCTGTACCGCTTGTCCAATGGCTACGAATTGTCCGATTTGTATGGGGGTAGTCTGAATCAGCCAAATCATGATCATAGCGGCTCCGGAGTAGAATAAGGCAGTAAGCCCGTCCATCCCGATTTCCGCCCGCTGCTGCTTTCGCAATATTGTTAAAATCTCCGTAAATTGATGGGAGAAAGCTTCCGACCACCTGTTTAGCAAGTAGGGACCAAGGCCAAATAAACGGATTTCTTTGACGGAATGCCGATCCTTTAACAGAGAACGGGTATATTCCATGTCGCGGATTAGAGGGGTTAGGCCAAGCTTTAGCCAAAAGTTCCTCTTTCCATACTTCATTTGAATTAAAAACATGGGGATAGCGGCTAACAAGCTTAGAAGAACCAAACTCCAATGAACGGTGAGCAAAAATACCAGATAGCCGGAAATCGTTATAAAAATTCTGCCGATTTCAAAAGCTTGACGGAGCGGAGAGAGCAAACGGTGGCCCGGGCCGTCGTTTACCCTCTCCAGATGGTTGTAAAACTCAGGGAGATCGAAATAGAAAAGCGGCGCGGAGATCACCTTTTGAAGAACGGATGATTGCGCTGCGTGCTCCAACACGTTGGTGAGCTTTCCGTTCAAATATTCTTGGATATTCATGAAAACGGATGTCAGCATGGTGACCATAAATTGAAGCAGCAGCAGTAAAAGGATTGTGGAATAATCCGTTGAGGGATGCTGAATTAAGCGGGCTACTTCATTGATGGTTTCCTTGGACAGCCAAAGCATGATGATCGGCATAATCCCTAATAAAACCGTTAATGTGAAGGTCAGAACAAGCAAGCCCTTCCCATATGTCCAAACAAACCGGATTAGATTTCCAATTGCTTTTGCCATCGTCAACCTGCACCTTCCACTTATTTACTGGATGCGGTATCTCGCCATTTTCCGCCTATCCTGCAGTACGCTTAATATTTCTTTGAAAAAATGACCGGGATAACGAATAACACCGTTAGAGTCTATGATAAAAAGGCTGGGAAAACTTGAAATTTGTAATTCTACCAGAGTTTCCTTATCGGCAGGGATCAGAGGGAGTTGATTGCTAAATTCCTGAATGAAGTTATCATAGTTGCGATCCTCCCGTTCCACAAAACAAAGAATCGGAATCGAAAAGTCTGCTTTTCGTTTCTGCGCAAGAATATTTTCCAGTTCGAAATGGCAGATGTCGCAGGAAGGGGAAGCAAACATGACGATGGCCGGAGTCTGGCCGAATCCGGCTGGGAACGGAAAATAGCTTCTCAGGTTTACGCCAAGAAAATTTTTCAGCTTGAGAAATGTCATTGAAACGAATTGATCCGCGAAATGGGTTACTGCATTTTTGCACTTGAGATAGGAATAAAACTGCAGAAAAAATAGAAAGATAGCAAAGGAAAGTAAAAAAATAAAATACATATAATACCATCCTTTTAAATAAATACTTTTTTATATAAAAAATAGTATACTAAATAGAAAAATATAATACAAGTATTTACAATAATGGAATATTGAAATATGATAATATTGTAATAAATTTACTTTAATGGGAGGTATATTGAAATGATGGACAAATTCTCTAAACTTATTGGTGTCGACTCCAAAACCGCCGAGGGACAAGCTGCGGCACAAGCAAAGGCCCCGGATATTTGTTTTACTTTTGTAGGGTGCCTTCTTGATGGAGTAACGAAAGCAAGACTAAATCCCTCAAGTCCGATTGGTGTTAGCTGCTGCAAATAACTTGGTTGTCGAATGTAATTTCATCCGCGGTATGAACGCGAAATTTTGTATCGTTTTGCATTTTGAAAGATAAGAAAAGTAGCGGGCAACCGTCGAAATGCGGTCTATTGTAAAAAGGATTGAACCAGCGGTTCAATCCTTTTTACAGTGGCGCTCTTTTCTCCAATTTTATGAACGATTCTTTAAAGGAGTCTGTGTTCTTTAAAAGAATTTCAAGACGTTATCATTTTTCATACGCTCAATTAATCAACATTCGCCTATGTCCTGCATACAAATGTAATGAATGATTGTATGGAGGAGGTTAGAAGGATGTCATTAGATAAAGATTTGCAGTGCAGAGAGATCTATACGAAGGCTGTCTGTGGCAAAGGACGTAAATTTTCGCAAGTAACTAACACGGTCACTCCGCCTCATGCTCCGACCAGTATTCTGGGTGCTTGGATTATCAACAACCAATACGATGCGGTAAAGTCGGGGGAAAATGTGGAAGTGGTAGGTACTTACGACATCAACATTTGGTATTCGTACGACCGGAATACCAAAACGGATGTTGCGAAAGAAACCGTTTCTTATGTGGAAGTGGTGCCGCTCCACTACCTCGATAAGAAGCATAAACCGTCGACGGCCGAAGTGGCGGCGGTCGCAACGCAAGAACCGAACTGCGTGGAAGCCAGCATCTCCTCGCACGGAGATAACGTGCTGATCCGCGTCGAGCGGGAATTCAAGGTTGAAATGTTCGCCGAAACGAAAGTGTGCGTCGTCGTCTGCCCGAACGGCTGCGACGAATACGACGACAAGCACGTGGACTTCGGCGGTGTGGAGGATGGCGATTTTGAATATCTCGATCCCGATCTGCTTGATGAGGAATTGAACTGATTTGTTGTTAATATATGCCGAACGATTGCAGGTTGGAGAGGGCGGTTGCCCTCTTTTTTGTTGGCTGAACCCAAATTATTTTTTGCCCCAGGAACGGGCCATGCATAAGCCGCGAACAATGCTTAAATTCTGAAGGGAGGGATCAGAGATGCACGTATTTTTGCTGCATTCCGGCGAACCGACGCTCGACCTGCTGCTGGAGCGGCTCCGCATTCCGCACGGAACGAAAGCGCCTGAAGGAAACGAAGAGCCGATCGTTACGATCCATTGGGGTACCTATCATCCGGACCGCGGTGACAGAGAAGTGCTGCAGCCGGTGAAAAGCATGCTGCTGGCAGCGAACGCGCGCCGTGCGTCGGAGGTGCTGGAGCTGCACGGGATCGATTGCGTCTTCGGGATACAGGAGGCCGGCGACGCAAGACAAACGGAGCGCGCGAGCGGCGGAGTACGCCGTCAGAACAACCGTTGGTCGCATCGGTTCGTCGTACCGGTGTTTCATCTGCAGGCGCTCTCCTTGTTCCATAAGCCGCAGACCGTGTTTTACGGGGGCCGGGCCGGAGGGAGCATAGCTGCGCGCGAAGGGGATGAAGCCGATTATGCGGAAATCGGGCGGGAGCAACCGAGCTATTACGGCGCCAAAGCGATGCGCGAAGCGGTAAAAGCGGTCTATGCGCTCGGGCTCGATTACGGCGTCGTACGGATCGGGGTTAGGCCGGACGGCAGTCTCGCGGTGCGCGGCGTGGAGGCGGTGCCTCACTTGACTCCGCGGCTGGCCGAGCTGTTCGCGGAAGCGATGAACCGATTCGGCGAGCCGCCGGAAGAAGAGACGGCCGCGAAACGCGGGGATGTCATGCTGGGCGCGGACCCGGAGTTTCTGCTGCTTAACCGGCAGGGGAAGGTGACGCTTGCCTCCCGGTTCGCGGAGAAGGACGGGCCGTTCGGCTGTGATTCGATCGTCCTGCCCGGCCGCAGAAAAATATTCGCGCTTGCCGAGCTGCGTCCGCAGCCAAGCACGGATGTGCGCGAGCTGGTCATTCATTTGCACCGGACGATGCAGCTTGCGGCCAAACGCATCTCCGATGCCGAATTGATCTGGGTGGCGGGCGGCATGCCGGTCCGCGGTTTTCCGCTGGGAGGCCATATTCATTTCAGCGGCGTAGAGCTGAGCAGCAGGCTTCTGCGCGCGCTGGACAACTATATGGCGCTGCCGCTGACGCTGCTAGAGGGGGAGACGACGGGGGCGCGCAAGCCGCGGTACGGATTTCTCGGCGACTTCCGCCGTAAGAAGTACGGCGGTTTCGAATACCGCGTGCTGCCGAGCTGGATGGTATCGCCCGCTGTGACGAAGGGCGTGCTGGCGCTGGCAAAGCTGGTGGCCGGGAACGACCGCGCGCTGAAGCAGCGGCCTTTGTCCGACCCGGAAGTTGTGAAGGCGTATTACCGCGGCGATAAGGAACGCATCCGGCTGCTCCTGCCTTCGCTCTGGAGAGATTTGGAGAGAATACCGGAGTATGGGCGGTATGAGAGCTATTTGCTGCCGCTTCGGCGCATGATGCTCCGCATGAAATCATGGAACGAGCGCGAGGATATCCGTCCCAAGTGGAAAATCTCTCCCTTCCGATAGAGGTTGGGAGTTCTCTAGCAATTCGTGCTATAATGATAAAATGGTAGGTTAACATGATACATATGGCAGCGAAACGTGTCGGCCGATTGGGACCGGCATGTCGTAACTTCCGCTTTCCTGTCGGCCCGTCCAGGGGCTGGATTCGACAAGGCGGACGTGAAGACGCAAGCAGGCAGTTGGAGGATGAAGAATGGCCAAATATACGCCAATGATCGAACAATATCTTTCTGTAAAGGCGGAGGTGCCGGACGCCTTTTTGTTTTTCCGGTTGGGCGATTTCTATGAAATGTTTTTCGATGACGCGCTTCTGGCTGCGCGGGAACTCGAAATTACGCTGACCGGCCGCGAGGGCGGCGGGGAAGAGCGCATCCCGATGTGCGGGGTGCCTTACCATTCGGCGGAAAATTATATTGCGCGCTTGATTGAAAAAGGGTACAAAGTCGCCATTTGCGAGCAGGTCGAGGACCCTGCGGAAGCCAAAGGCGTCGTACGCCGGGAAATTGTCCGGATCGTGACGCCGGGAACGGTGATGGATGCCCGTTCGCTCAGCGAGACGGTGAACAACTATATCGTCGCGGTCGTCTTCTCCGGCGGCGGATACGGCTTTGCCGCTTGCGACATTTCCACCGGCGAGCTGTATGTGACGCGGCTTTCGGGTTCGTTCGAGCTGCTGCTCGACGAGTTGAACACTTACAGTCCTTCGGAGCTCCTCGGTAGCGAGGCGGTGCTGGAGCAAATCCGGGGCAGCGCGTCCGCTTGGCTGAAAACCGCGGTAATGACACCGCGCGAGCCCGGATCCGGAGGCGGCATGGCGCCGGAAGGGCTGTTCTCGGAGAAGCAGCTGGCGTCCTTGCCGGAAGGCGGCCGGGAAACGCTCGCGCTTTTGATGGGCTACTTGCAGGAGACGCAAAAGCGTTCGTTATCGCATATCAAGCATATCCGGGTATACGAACCGAATCAGTATATGGTGATGGACCCGTTCACACGCCGTAATCTGGAGCTGGTGGAGACGGTCCGCGACCGCTCCAAGAAAGGGACGCTGCTCTGGCTGCTGGACAATACCGTCACGGCGATGGGCGGGCGGCTGCTCCGGCGCTGGATCGAGAAGCCGCTGATGAATGCGGCGCACATCAACGATCGTCTGGAAGCGGTGGACCGGCTGTACAACCAGCTGATCGTGCGCGACGAGCTGAAGCAGGCGCTCAAGGAAGTGTACGACCTGGAGCGTCTTACGGCGCGCATCGCGTACGGCAGCGCCAACGCGCGCGACTTGGTCGCGCTCAAGGTGTCGCTGCAGCAGGTACCTGCGCTCCGTGAGCAATGCGAAGCGAGCGGCTCCCGTACGCTTGCGGCTTTGGCGGCGCGGATCGACCCGTGCCAGGATTTGATGACGTGGATTGCGGAAGCGATCGTGGACGAGCCGCCCGTCTCCGTCCGCGACGGAGGCATGATCCGGGCCGGACTCAGCGCCCGCCTCGACCAATTGCGCGAAGCGAGCGCGAACGGCAAGCAGTGGCTTGCCGAGCTGGAGAAGCAGGAGCGGGAGCGGACGGGCATCAAATCGCTGAAGATCGGCTTCAACAAAGTGTTCGGCTATTTTATCGAAGTGACCAAGTCGAATTTGGCCCAGCTCGAGGAAGGCCGGTACGAGCGGAAACAGACGCTGGCCAACGCCGAGCGGTTCGTGACGCCGGAGCTGAAAGAGAAGGAAGCGTTGATCCTCGAAGCGCAGGAAAGCATGGTCGATCTCGAATACGAGCTGTTCGTGGGACTGCGGGACCAGCTCGCTTCGTATATTCCACGGCTGCAACAGCTGGCCGAGCTGATCGCGACGGTGGACGTGTACCAGTCGCTCGCACACGTGAGCGCCTCGAACCGGTTTACCCGCCCGGAAATCGGCGACTTTTATGAGTTGGAAATCGAAGAGGGACGTCACCCGGTTGTGGAAGCCGTGCTGGAGGACGGCGTATTCATCGCCAACGAGACGAAGCTGACCCGAGAAGACGGCAACATGCTGCTGATCACCGGACCGAACATGGCCGGGAAAAGCACGTACATGCGTCAGGTGGCGATGATATGCCTGATGGCGCAGATCGGCTGCTTCGTTCCGGCGAAGCGGGCGAAAGTGCCGGTGATCGACCGCATTTTCACGCGCATCGGGGCGGCGGACGATCTGATCGGCGGTCAGAGTACATTTATGGTCGAGATGATGGACATTCAAGTGATGACCGAAAAAGCGACGGAGCGAAGCTTGGTCATTATCGACGAGCTGGGCCGGGGCACCTCGACCGGAGAAGGGATGTCGATCGCGCAGGCGGTCATCGAATTTCTGCACGATAAAATCGGCTGCAAAACGCTTGTCTCGACGCATTTTCACGAGCTGGCGCATCTGGAGGAAAGCCTCGGCGGCCTGCGCAATTACTGCATGGCGGTCAAGGAGAGCGGCAAGCAGGTCACGTTCCTGCGCCGCCTGATCCGCGGGGCCGCAAGCACGAGCTACGGCATCTATTGCGCGCAAATCGCCGGCCTGCCCGCCAGCATCATCGAACGCTCTTACGAGCTGCTGCATACGTTCGAATCGCGAACGGAGCTGCTGCAAGGCCGGCTGCAACCGGCGGCCGGCAGCGCGAACGAGCAAGGCGGCGGACAGCCCGAGAAAGAGGCGTCGAACGGAGCGGAGACGATCGCGGAGGCCTCTGCGCCGGATGCACAAGCGTCCGTCCGTTACACCGTCGAAGCCGCCGTCCCGGCCGTTCAGCTTCAAGCGGAGCGGCTGGACGCGGCAACGAAGGAGCCAGAGGTAGGGGACATCGTGCAGCTCAGCTTGTTTGCCGTCCACGAAGCGAAGCCCGAGAAGCTGTCCAAGCGCGACGCCAAAGCAGATAAAGTGCTGGAGCAGCTGCGCTCGGCCGATTTAATGAACATGACGCCGATGACGGCGATGAATTTTTTGTACGAGCTGAAGAAACAGCTGCCTAATTAAGTCATACTCATCACTTCGAGAAGAGGAACAATCGATGAATAAATTCAAAAAATTACCAAAATGGCGCAGGCAAACCGTCTCGGCGATGCTGGCATTAACTCTGCTGATTCCTGCCGCTTCGCCGGTGCTTGCCGCTGACGCGAAGTCGGCTGCTGCCGATCGGATCGCCGAAGTGCTGGACGCGCTGGAGAAAAACCATGTAAGCGGGCCGAAGGCGGACAAGCTCTCCGAAACGGGCATCCGGGCGATGGTAGAGTCGCTGGGGGACCCTTATACGCAATATTTCACGGCGGAGCAGCTGCAATCGTTCGAGGATGCGGTCCAAAATCAATATGTCGGCATTGGCGTGCGGGTAGGCATGGAGGAGGAAGGTGTATACGTTGCGGACGTATTCGCCGGTTCTCCGGCGAAGGAAGCCGGGATGCTCCGGGGCGACATCATCGTGAAGGTCGGCGACGAAACGGCGGCCGGCAAAAAGATCGACGAAGTAACGTCCAAAATATTGGGACCGGTCGATACGGAAGTCTGCTTGCAGGTATTGCGCGACGGGCAAACGAAAGAATTGACCGTCAAACGGAAAAAGGTGCAGATTCCGACGGTTGTCGCCAAACGGTTCCAAAACGTCGGATATATCGAAATCGCCAGCTTCTCCAGCGATGCCGACGAACTGGTCAGCAAGGAGCTGAGCGAACTTAAAGCGCAAGGTATCCAAAGTCTGATCGTCGACCTTCGCGACAATCCTGGCGGTTTGCTCGAAACCGCGCAGCAGCTTGCCCGCTTGTTCGTCAAGCAGGGAACGCTCATTCATACGCGGGACCGCAACGGAGTTGACCAACCGGTCGAATTCGCGAACGGGACGACGCAGCCGTTTCCGGTTTTTTTCCTGGTGAACGGGAACAGCGCAAGCGCCTCGGAGGTGCTGACGGGAGCGCTGCAGGACTACGGCGCAATTACGGCGATCGGCACGAAAACGTTCGGCAAAGGAAGCGTACAAAACGTCATACCGCTGAAATCGGGTGGCGCGATCAAAGTGACGATCGAGGAGTATTTGACGCCCAAGCTGCGCAAGGTGAACCAAGTTGGCCTTGAGCCGGATAAAAAAGTCGAAGGCGCGATGGCGCAGCTGCTGACGGCGATTCGCGCCGCGGGCGCCAGCCGGATCGACCTGACGCTCGACCGGCACAGCGCGACGGTGAACGGTACGGAAGCGCAGGACACGTTCGACGTTATTCGCGAGAATGGGCAAACGTATGTTCCGGTTCGGGTGCTGGCAGCTCTTCTGGGCGCGAGCGTCGAATGGAACGAAGCCTCAAAGTCGGTTCAACTCGTGGCAGGGGACGCCAAAACTTCGTATACGCCGGCTGCGTCCGATTTCGTGCTCAAGAACGGTACGGGCTACCTTAGCGTAGCGCAGACGGCCGCAGCCTTTAACGGCTTGAGCTGGAAGGACGACGGCAAAACGTTGACGCTGGGCGCCAACTGATACTTCGCTATGCGGGACAGGCAGTGTCCGGAATCATGATCCGCACGTATCGGCTTTGATTGGCCGGACTTTTAAGGAGACCTGTTTATGGGTAAAATAAACATTTTAGACGAACATATTGCGAACCAGATCGCGGCGGGCGAGGTGGTCGAGCGTCCGTCCTCCGTCGTGAAGGAATTGGTGGAGAACGCGATCGACGCCGGAAGCACGAGAATCGACGTTGCGATCGAGGAAGGCGGGCTGGAGCTGATCCGCGTCACCGATAATGGCTCCGGCATGGACCCGGACGATTGCGAGACGGCTTTCTTCCGTCATGCGACAAGCAAAATTGCGAGCACGCAGGATTTGTTTGCGATCCGCACGCTCGGCTTCCGGGGCGAGGCGCTGCCGAGTATCGCCGCCGTCTCGAAGGTGGAATGCCTGACCGCGCCGGATACGAGTGGACTCGGCTGCCGTTTTGTCATCGAGGGCGGTACCGTCCGCGCGAAGACGGAAGCAACGGCTCCCCGGGGAACGGATATTGCGGTGCGGGAGCTGTTTTACAACACGCCTGCGCGTCTAAAATATATGAAGACGATCCAGACGGAGCTCGGACACGTCACCGATTATATATATCGGCTCGCGCTCGCGCATCCCGGGATCGCCTTTACGCTGAAGCATAACGGACATACGCTGGTGCAAACGCTCGGCAACGGCGATTTGCTGCAGGCGATTGCGGCGATATACGGCACGAGCGTTGCCAAGAACATGCTGCCCATTCGCGGAGAAACGCTCGACTACCGGCTGGATGGCTTTATCGCCAAGCCGGAGCTGACCCGGGCCAACCGCGGCGGCATCTCGACGGTAATCAACGGTCGTTACATCCGGAACTATCCGATGGTACAGGCGCTGCTGCAAGGTTACCACACGCTGCTGCCGATTAACCGGTTCCCGGTTGCGGTGCTGCATGTGCAGATGGACCCGACGTTGATCGACGTCAACGTCCATCCGGCGAAGCTGGAGGTGCGCTTCAGCAAGGAGCCGGAGCTGATGCAGCTCGTCGAGCGCGAGGTGCGAGAGACGCTCGGGAAGCAGCGGCTGATCCCGGCCGCTAGCATGCCGGCGGCCAAGCGGCCGCAGGAGGCGGTCGTGCAGGAGCAGCTGGAGCTGTACCGGCCGCAGGCGCCGCAAACGCAAGCGTCGGCGGCCGGATCGCGGCTGCCGGGCGCAGCCGCTCCCGCGGAGCGCTGGAGCGCGCCGGCGC
>NZ_JAHNZO010000110.1 GCF_018998565.1 Paenibacillus oleatilyticus
GAAAAGCGGGTGATGTATTTAAAATTGAATTGAAGAATAAATAGATTTCTCCGTACATTTTAAACAAACAATCCTTGAACAATATGTTGTTTAGGGATTGTTTTTTTCGTTTCAGGGCGGTTTTGAATACAGCAACCTTCTTCCATGTATGATAAATTCAGTAAGTACAATCTAGAAAAAAATTACGAGGAGGAATGAATAATGAAGAGAATGGTTTCTGTAGTAATGACCGCTATGCTTATTACCATACCGGTCACCTCTGCTTTTGCTGGGACGGAACCGGTTACTGTAAAAGAAAGGGCACAGGTGCTAGCTTCGAAGCTCCTTTCCGTATCTGGTGCAAGTGGTGTGCAGTATGCCATTATGGATAAGGGATCCATTGTTTTATCAGATAACGCCGGTGTAAAAGA
>NZ_JAHNZO010000111.1 GCF_018998565.1 Paenibacillus oleatilyticus
GTGTTGTTGTGTGTCTTTGCCCTATTTTATAGGGCTTTTTTCGCTAAAAATCGTTGATAACCGTGTGTTTTTACCTACCTTCACCATTTCCCCCTCCATAAAAACCATAACCATTTCTAATTAATTGTAATCCCTCTTATTCCTGACTTACCAATAATAACAATGAGTTGCTATTAACCTGGCAAAGCAACGGCTGGCAGCGCTTCGCGACCGGAATGCCCGCCCTAAAGGTAGGTTTTTACCGGGCGCGAACGGATGCTACTATCGGCCTTTTTCGAGGATGTTGATCCGCATGTTATTGTCCAACCGGCATTTTATCTCCGCGCTTCTGGCGCTCGCCATCGGCCTTTGGCTGCCGGGCTCCGTGATGGCCAGGCCCGATTTGGAACGCAAGATCGGCACTACCG
>NZ_JAHNZO010000112.1 GCF_018998565.1 Paenibacillus oleatilyticus
GTACCCCCAGTCCGGGGGGGGGAGGGAAACAGGAGGCGCCGGCGAAGGGTTCCCCCCGGCCGGGTGGCGGCGGGCACCCCGCCGATATTGGCGATGGTCAAGCCCATAAACATGGTCGCCACGGCGCTGGCCTGTTTCTCCTTCGGCACCACGCTGGCGGCCACCACGGAACCGAGACCAAAGAACGCGCCGTGGTTCAGGCTGGTGATGATGCGCGACAGCATCAGGGTGGTGTAGTCAGGCGCAATGGCCGACAACACGTTACCCAGGGTAAAGATCGCCATCAGGAAGATCAGCGCGCTTCTGCGCGCCCGGTGCGAGACCAGCAGCGTCATCAGCGGTGCGCCAACCATCACGCCAACGGCGCAGGCGCTGATCAACATGCCGGCCATCGGGATGGAGACGTC
>NZ_JAHNZO010000113.1 GCF_018998565.1 Paenibacillus oleatilyticus
GGCGACCACCGAGCAGAGCGGCAATGTCACCTTCTTTTCGCGCACCAAGCAGCGCCTGTGGACCAAAGGCGAAAGTTCCGGCCACTTCCTCAAGGTGGTCAGCATCACGCCGGACTGCGATAACGACACGCTGCTGGTATTGGCCAACCCGATCGGCCCGACCTGCCACCTGGGCAACAGCAGCTGCTTCCATCCGGCCGCCAGCGACTGGACGTTCCTCTATCAGCTGGAACAGCTGTTGGCGGAGCGCAAGCATGCCAGCCCGGACAGCTCATACACCGCCAGCCTGTACGCCAGCGGCACCAAACGCATCGCGCAGAAGGTCGGGGAAGAAGGCGTGGAAACCGCGCTGGCCGCCACGGTCAACGATCGCGAAGAGCTGACCAACGAGGCCTCGGATCTGATC
>NZ_JAHNZO010000114.1 GCF_018998565.1 Paenibacillus oleatilyticus
GCGCTGGCGCTGATTTCCGGCAAGTGGGTGATGCTGATCCTGCCTGCGCTGGCGCAGCGCCCGATGCGCAACGGCGAGCTGCTGCGCCGCATCGACGGCATTTCGCAGAAGGTGCTGACGCAAACGCTGCGCCAGCTGGAACGCAACGGGCTGCTCGAACGGCTAGATTTAAGTGAAAAGAATCAGGCGCATGTTGAATACCGGCTCAGCGCCGTCGCCTGCTCGCTGGTCGAGACGCTGGCGGCGCTGGACCGATGGGCGGAATACCATTTCCCCGAGCTGGACGCCGCCCGCGAGCGCTATGATGCCGACCGCGGGTGCGAGGCCGATTAAAGCGGTTTGGCCCGCAGCGTCTCGCCGCTGCGCACGAAGTTGCCGGCCCCCAGATGATGAATGGTGTGCAGA
>NZ_JAHNZO010000115.1 GCF_018998565.1 Paenibacillus oleatilyticus
CCCCACAGCACACCGAAGCCGGTTTCCGCCAGCGTGGAAGCCACCAGGCCGAAGATGCCAAGCGGCGCACAGCGGATCACCGCTCGCACCACCAGCGTAACCGCATGGGACATGTCGTTGATCAGCCCTTTAGTGGTTTCGGAAGCGTGGCGCAGCGCCAGCCCCAGCCCGACGGCCCACGCCAGAATACCGATGTAGTTGGCGTTAATCAGCGCATGGAACGGGTTGGCCACCACGCTCATCAACAGACCCTTCATCACCTCCACAATGCCGCCCGGCGGGGTAATGTCCGTCGCGCCGGTGGTCAGCGCCAGCGTAGAAGGGAAGATAAAGCTGACGACGACCGCCACCAGCGCGGCGGCAAAGGTGCCCAGCAGGTAGAGGAACAGGATCGGGCGAATGT
>NZ_JAHNZO010000116.1 GCF_018998565.1 Paenibacillus oleatilyticus
TTCTAAAATGACTTTTTTAGCCTTTAGTTTTATTTTTTTTATAAAACTTCTAAAGCAAATACTTCTTATTGTAGGGAATGGTTGTCGAAGATATACTATGTGGTAATCATCGTCACTGCCGCTTAGATAATTAATAACTTCGTTGTAAAATAAAACATTCCGTCGTTTGTTTAGTTTTTCCTCATAACTCTCACCTGTGATGAGGTTGGTTTTCATCAAGCCATAGCTAGTCATGGAAAAAATATCTACATCGTATCCCAGGTTAATAAATGCTTTACATTGCGCAAATATTTTTTTGTTTACCCCATTGCTCTTGGCACTCGTGTCCAATAATGTTATGTATGCAATTTTCTTCATCATTAGCCTATACTGGATAACACTTCTTAATTGAACACCTTGAGCA
>NZ_JAHNZO010000117.1 GCF_018998565.1 Paenibacillus oleatilyticus
GGCCGGTGGTGACCGCCGCAAACACCGCCAGCGTGGTGCCGTGCTTTCTCATGGAATTCAGCATGGCGGCTCCTTAGCGATGGCCGTACACGCGCGGCTGCGTGTAGTGGTCGATTAACGGGACGGTGATGTTGGCGAGCAGCACAGCAAAGGCCACGCCGTCAGGGTAGCCGCCATAAACGCGGATCAGCCAGACCAGCACGCCGATCAGCGCGCCGTAGATTAAACGGCCCTTCGGCGTGGTGGAGGCGCTGACCGGGTCGGTGGCGATAAAGAACGCGCCCAGCATGCTGGCGCCGGAGAACAGGTGGATCAGCGGCGAAGCCTGATGCGCCGGATCGAGCCACCAGGCCAGACCGGAGCAGAAGGCGATAGCGGCCAACATGCTGAAGGGGATCTGCC
>NZ_JAHNZO010000118.1 GCF_018998565.1 Paenibacillus oleatilyticus
GGAATGGGTTGGCATACCTGACGCCGGACTTCAGCGCCTGCCACTCGGCGAACGGCAACGTAAAGCGCACTTCGCCGGCGCCGGGGGCTTCGGGGGCTTCGCCGGGGAGATAAGGCAACGCTACGCGCGGGGCGCATTCGGCCAACCGGTCGCCCCAGAATGACGCGGAAGCGAAGTCCTGCTTCAACGCCGCGATATCCGCCTCATAGCGCCGGTACAATCGACAATTGTCCGTTTCATCCGCCTGCGGCGGCGCCACGGCCGCCCCGCGATTGTAATAGGCGGAAACGGCGTTGTAGAACTCCTGGCCGGACAGGCCGTCGATCAGGATGTGATGAACGACAATGATCAAATTATAGCGCTGCGGCGCCAGCTCAATCAGGTAAAAGCGGCACAGCGG
>NZ_JAHNZO010000119.1 GCF_018998565.1 Paenibacillus oleatilyticus
GTTCAATACCGCGCTGGTCTACCTGTCCGATCACGGCGAATCACTGGGGGAAAACGGCATGTATCTGCACGGCACGCCTTATGTCTTCGCGCCGAGCCAGCAAACTCACGTGCCATTCCTGATGTGGATGTCGGCCGACTATCAGCGCAATTTCGGCATCGATCGCCAGTGCCTGAGCGCGCTGGCGGAAAAGGACGACGTGTCGCAGGACAATCTGTTCCACACCCTGTTGGGCATGCTGAATGTGCAGACGCGTGAATATCAATCCCAGTTGGATATTCTGCAACGCTGCCGCAACGCGGCGTAAGCGCTTAACTTCCGCGTGCCGCTGAGGCACAATGCTTGAGACCAACCGGCGTTTTGTGCGCCGGTTTTTTTATTCCCATTGACCTAGACC
>NZ_JAHNZO010000011.1 GCF_018998565.1 Paenibacillus oleatilyticus
GCCCGAGCCCGTTCGCGTGCCGGTCGGCCGGACCGCGGGCGCGCTCAGCCTCGCGCTGTTCGCCGCGCTGCTTGTCGCGCTGCCGCTGCTTCGCCAGACGGCGCCCGGCTTGGGGCTCGCGCTGACCGACAGCTTTTACCGCGCGGGCGCGCTCGTCTTCGGCGGCGGGCACGTCGTGCTGCCCATGCTGGAGCGGGAGGTCGTCCCTGCGGGCTGGGTGAGCCCGGAGACGTTCCTGGCCGGGTACGGCGCGGCGCAGGCGGTTCCGGGACCGCTCTTCACGTTCGCCGCTTATCTCGGCGCTGCGGCCGCAGGGGGTGCCGGAGCCGCGCTGGCGACAGCCGCCGTCTTTCTTCCGGGCTTCCTGCTCGTCGTCGGCGCGCTGCCGTTCTGGAACGCCTTGCGGACGCACGCGCGCATGCAAGGGGCGCTGACGGGCATTAATGCCGCCGTCGTCGGCCTGCTGCTCGCGGCCTTGTACGACCCGATCTGGACGTCCGCCGTGCGGACTCCTGCCGACTTCGCGGCGGCTGCCGTTCTGTTCGGCTTGCTCGTCTTCTGGAAGCTGCCGCCTTGGGCGGTCGTCCTCACAGGCGCCTTCTTGGGATGGGCGCTATCCCTGGGATTGGTCTAAACCTGCACATCAGACATCATGGCTCGCGACCCGCCCGGGGTCCGGGCTATTTCTTTCTGCGGAACAGGCGGGCGGCTCCTTTGCCAAGCTCCGAAAGCAGGACCATGACCGACAGCGCGCCGAGCGCATACGGGACAACTAGCGGAATGGCACGCAGATCGGTAATATGCACCCAACGCAAAAAAAGCGGGTACAACAGCATCAGAGCCACCAGAATTGCAATTTTCACGGACATTCGCCTCCGGGGCTTACGAAGATTTTCGACAATGAAATAAATTTCGCTGCCGAAACGTCAAAACCTGCCGTACGGAGCGGGTGGGAAATGATTCCATCGGCCGTTCCGATCCGGGCGCGAAAGCTTCATTTTGGAATTTGTTAAATTTAGCAGATGTTCAATTATGGATTGACGGATGACCACCCTCATACTATGATAACATTATCGCTTTAAAGCATGTACACGTTAAATCCAGGAGGTCCGAAATCATTGAAAACATCCGCTAAACTGCTATCCCTGCTGATCGCTGTACCGCTCATGATCGCAGGCTGCGGGACCAAAGCACCGGCGCCCGCCAATTCGTCCGGAGGTGGAGACGCTTCCAAGCCTCAGGACAAGAAAGTTGTCAAAATCGGCATCTCGCAAATTGTCGAACATCCGTCGCTCAACGCGACGCGCGAAGGCTTCCTGGCCGCGCTCAAGGACAACGGCTTTATCGACAAAGAAACGATGCAGGTCGATTACCAGAACGCACAAGGCGACGCCACGACCAACTTGACCATCGGCCAAAAGTTCGCCGCAGACAAAAAAGATCTGGTATTCGCCATCGCCACGCCGTCGGCTCAAGCCGTCGTGCAGAACGTGAAAGATGCGCCGGTGCTGTTCGGGGGCGTATCCGATCCGGTGTCCGCGAAGCTCGTTAAAAGCCTGGACAAGCCGGGCGGCAACGTAACCGGCGCTGCGGATACGCATCCGGAAGCTATACCAAAGCTGATCGACTTCATCGCTTCCGATTTTCCGAAGGTCAAGAAGATCGGAATCGTGGCGAACGAAGGCGAAGCGAATGTCGCGTTCATGGTGAAGACGGCGGAAGCGGCGTTTGCGAAGCATAACATTCAAGTCGTCAAAGCGTCGGTTGCGAACAGCTCCGAAGTGAAGCAGGCCGCCGAATCGCTCGTGGGACGCGTTGACGCGATCTACATCACGCTCGACAACACGGTCGTAAGCGCCGTCGAATCGATCATCAAGCTCGCGAACGACAAGAAAATTCCGTTCTTCGCCAGCGACCGTGATTCGGTAGAAAAAGGAGCTCTCGCCACCTACGGCTTCAAATATTACGATCACGGCTACCAAGCGGGCAAAATGGCCGTCGAGATTCTCAAGAACGGCGCCAAGCCGGGCGACATGAAAGTCAGCTACCCGGACAAGCTCGACCTGATCATTAACCTTGATGCCGCCAAGCAGGAAGGCGTCGAAGTCACCGACTCCATGAAAAATAAAGTACAGGATAAGAAAAACCTGCTCAGCGGTTCGGCAAAATAACTTCGTAAGACCCAGGCAGAGTGACCTTCCGAACGGATTCAAGGTCACTTTTGCATTTCTATGCAGGAGGATGGACATATGCAAGACGCGTTGACAGGTTCCTTGGAACTCGGCATGCTGTATGCCATTATGGCGCTCGGCGTGTATCTTACGTTTCGAATTTTAGATTTTCCCGATTTGACGGTGGATGGCAGCTTCACGACCGGCGGCGCGATCGCCGCGGTCTTGATCGCTTCCGGCGTATCTCCGGCGCTGGCCACGCTGGCGGCCTTCGGAGGCGGTCTCGTAGCCGGAGCTTGTACCGGATTGCTGCACACCAAAGGCAAGGTGAATGCGCTGCTGTCCGGGATTTTGATGATGATTGCGCTGTATTCGATCAATCTGCGGATTATGGGGAAAGCAAACATTCCGCTGCTTGGGGAAGATACGCTGCTGACGGACGTTCCGCTGCTTGTGATCATGCCGATCGTCGTGCTGGTTGTCAAATTCGCGCTGGACTGGTTCCTGCATACGGACCTGGGCCTTGCGCTCAGAGCAACCGGAGATAACCCCCGGATGATTCGCAGCTTCGGCGTGAACACGGACAACACGATCATCGTCGGCGTCAGCTTGTCCAACGGGCTTGTGGCGCTTTCCGGCGCCTTGATCGCGCAGTATTCGGCCTTCGCCGAAATTACGATGGGGGTCGGGATGATCGTCATCGGGCTTGCCTCGGTCATTATCGGGGAAGCGCTGTTCGGCGCGAAAACGGTATTCCGCGCGACGTTGGCTGTCCTGCTGGGCGCGATCGTCTACCGGCTGATCGTGGCGCTGGCGCTCCGCGTCGGACTGGAGCCGACGGACATGAAGCTGATGACCGCGCTCATCGTTATCGTCGCCTTGACGCTCCCGATGATCCGGGGCAAGCTGCGTCAAAAGTCGGTCATCCGCCAACGGGCGGCCGATCTCGAAAATTCCCGTGCCCGGAACGTTTCAGCGGGAGGTGGTCGATAATGTTACGCGTCGAACATGTTTCCAAGCTGTTTAACCCGGGGACGCCGGACGAAAAGCTCGCCTTATCGCATATTAACCTCCAATTGAAGGAGGGCGATTTTGTCACGGTGATCGGCAGCAACGGCGCCGGCAAGTCCACGCTCATGAATATCATCTCAGGCGTGATGACGCCGGATCTTGGGAAGGTCGTCATTGGCGGAAACGAAGTCGAATCGATGCCCGAGTACCGCCGCAGCGCATGGATCGGCCGAGTGTTCCAAGACCCGATGGCCGGCACCGCGCCGACGATGACGATCGAGGAGAACTTGGCCATGGCGTACAAGCGCAGCGAGCGCAGAGGGCTGGCCATCGGCGTTACAGGGCGCAAGCGGACGATGTTCCGCGAGCAGCTCAGCCGGCTCGGCATCGGGCTGGAGAACCGGCTGAACGCCAAGGTCGGCCTGCTCTCGGGCGGAGAGCGGCAGGCGCTCAGCCTGCTGATGGCAACCTTCACCGAGCCGCGCATTCTGCTGCTCGACGAGCATACCGCGGCGCTCGATCCTTCGCGGGCGGAGCTGATTACGTCGCTGACCGAGCAGATCGTCGCCGAGCTTAAGCTGACAACGCTTATGGTGACGCACAATATGGATCAAGCGATCCGGCTCGGCAACCGGCTGATCATGATGGATAAAGGACGCATTATTTTGGATGTGCCGGAGCAGGAGAAGCGGGGGCTGACCATCGAAGGGCTGCTGCAGCAGTTCGAGCGGATCCGCGGCACCAAGCTTGCGGACGACCGTGTCGTGCTCGGCTAAGACAGGCGGACGCAACCGGGAAAGCAAAAGAAAAACGCCCCGCGCAACAGGCGAGGCGTTCCGTATAACCGATAGGATGGACAAGCCATCGAACCGTGAAGGTTCGGTGGCTTTTTTGCAACGCTAACTCTTGCGGCCTTTCAGCAGAAACAGGATGGCGAATTGGGGAAGCACCAATTGCCGTCGCCAACGGGACGGCTGCCGCAGCAGGCGGTACAGCCATTCCAGATTCAGCTTTTGCCAGACGACCGGGGCGCGTTTGACTTTGCCCGCGATCACATCCAGGCTGCCGCCGACGCCCATCGCGAGTTTGGCGGATAACCGGCTTTTGTATTTGAAAATCCATTTTTCCGCCCGCGGTGCGCCCATGGCGACGATGAGAAGGTCGGGCTTGACGCTTGCAATTTGCTCCACGAGCTTCGGTTCGTCGTCAGCGGTAAAGAAGCCGTTATGCCGGCCAGCGACCTTGAGGCCCGGGTATTGATTCTTGATGATGTCGACGGCTTTCTTGCTCGTCTCTTCGTCGGCCCCCAAGAAGTAGAACGACCATCCGTGCTCGTGGCCGAGCGCCAGAAGCCGGAGAAGCATCTCGTAGCCGGTCACGCGCTCGGGCACCGGCTCGCCCTTGAAACGCGAAGCCAGGACGATGCCGATCCCGTCGGGCGTAATCATGTCCGCCTGCTCGACAATGTGCCGCAGCTCGCTATCTTTTCTTGCATTCATCACAATTTCGGGGTTGGCCGTAATCAAGTGAAACAACTGCGGATCGTTCCGGTCCAGCCGGTGATGCAGCTCGTTTACGGTTTCGTCTAAAGTTAATTTGGAAAATGGTACGCCTAAAATGGAAACGGTTTGCATCGGTATCCCCTCTACGTTCATTTCCTCCATCTTACCACAGAATTGCCGGGGAGGAGAACATTCCGCAAAGGTCCGATGCGTCTGCTCCCGACAAACATGCCGGCGCGAAGGTCCTCCGATTACTGCCGGATTAAGCCGTTCCGCGCCAAAAACTCGCCGTTAAACGTAATGGGCACGCCCGCTCCGTTACGCTCCGCATGGATATGAAGATGCGGCTCCGACGTATTCCCCGAATTGCCGACAAGGCCGATGGGCGTGTTTACATCCACGGTATCTCCCGCTCTCACCTTCACGCTGCCTTTCTGCATATGCGCGACGTACACTTTGGTATCCAGGCAGCCGATCGCGATATGATTTCCGGCGGGCGGCACGCCTTCCGGCAGCTTTTCCGACAGGGTGGGCGGTCTGTCCTCGAACCCGTCGACCGCTTCCAGCACTTTGCCGTTGCAGGGGCTGTACAGCGTATCGCCGTAGATGGCATAGGCTTGCAGCTCGCTGGGGTAGATGCCGTTCGTTCTCCAGCCTCCGGCATTCAGCTTCACGATATCCAGCGCGTACTGCTGCGGCAAGTATTCGTGGTGGTAGTTAACGATCGTCCGGCTGCCGCCGTGCGCGACGTCATAAGTACCGCCGCGCAGCGGAAAGCGCAGATCGATCGCCTCTTCGGACGCTTGGTGTCCGCTCAGCGCGTAAGCGCCCAGAAAAACAAACAGCGCGGCGAAGACTGCGGACAGCGCAGGGCCTATCCATGAAACGAAAGAACGCGACGGCCACAGCGGCACGTCCCGGTTATTTTTTACGGCGCGCACGACGGAATAAAGCCAAAACGCGATGAGGGCGTAGCGGAAATAATAGCCGATCCAATCCCACCTTCCAACGTTCAAAATGTAGAGGGCATAGGAGGTAGCAACAAGGAACCACCCGAAGCATGCCAGTTTGCTCTGGCGTTTCCGCCCGAGCTCGATCATGAAATAGACGGGGAAAAACAAGCTTGTCAAAAATAACATCACAATGCTGAACCACATGGATATCCTCTCCTTTCGCTCAAGTATAACTAGCCGGATTTACTTGGGGTGAAACAGCAGCTTACCGGAGCCTTAATTTTTGCCGTTAAGGTTCCGTTAAGAATCCGTTCCTCTGCGGGTAAACGCGGTATGGTATGATAAGTGAAGCGATATGCCGGAGAGGAAGGATATGGAATGCAGGCGAACGAAGCAACCATTTTACTGGTCGACGACGAGCCGACCATTGTCCGTATGTTGAAGAAGGTACTGGAAAAAGAAGGATTTGTTCATATCGATACGGCGGCGACCGGCGAAGAAGCGCTCTCGGCGTGCGACAGCAAGTCTTATGATTATATTGTGCTCGACGTAATGCTGCCTGGGCAAAGCGGGTTTGAGGTATGTCCGAAGCTCCGGCAGCGCACCGATGCGCCGATTCTGTTCCTGACGGCGCGCTCTTCCGATCTGGACAAGCTTAGCGGCTTCGCCTTGGGCGGAGACGATTATGTGACCAAGCCGTTCAATCCGCTTGAAGTGGCTGCCCGGATCAAAGCGAAGCTCCGAAGGGTTGTCAAGTCCGCAGAAGGGCCCTCCACGCAGGGCGTCTACGATTTCGGGCGGTTTCGGCTGAATGAGCTTGCGGGAGAACTGACGGTTGAAGACAGGCGGATTCCTTGCCCGGCTCAGGTGTTTCAGCTGCTTTTGTTTTTCTGCAAGCATCCGAACCGGATTTTCAACAAGCAGGAGCTGTACGAGCGGGTATGGGGCGACTCGAGCTTCAGCGACGACAACACCGTGATGGTCCATATTTACCGCATCCGGGAGCGCATCGAACGCAATCCTGCGGAGCCGGAATTGCTGGTAACCGTCCGGGGGATGGGCTATAAGCTTATGAGAGGCGGAAACGATGACGTTTAGGCGGGCAGGGGGAGCAGCGGACGAGGAGCGGAATGATGGGGGAATCCCGGAGCCCGCTTCGGTTTCATCGCCTGTGCCGGACGGAGGCAAGCGGGTCATCCGGCGGCTTATCGCCCATTTCAGCCTGCGGCTGATCGTGGCCGGCATCCTGCTCGTCGTATTGGCGGTCTTGATCCTGTACTGGATGCAGCTAAAGCTGCTGGATCTTGATGCGGGCCGCAGCTTTGCGCAGGCAGGCATGTTGAAGCTAATCGACACGATGGAAGTGGATGAGGCGGGGACGCCTCATTTTGACGAGGAGCTGCTGGACCTTGTGAGAAGCGAAGGCGGTTGGGTTCAAATGCTCGACGGTCAAGGGAGAGTAACCTATTCGGTGTTTACGCCCGAGGACGTTCCGACCGCCTATAAGCCGGGGGAATTTGTCGCCTACTGGAAAAAGCAGGAGCCGTTTCCGTATGATTTGGCCGTATGGATTCGGCAGAGAGGAGGCGTAACCTATACGCTGCTCTATGGCGTCATCCCGGAGGAGAAGCGTCTGCTGCAGGTGGTCATGGATACGGCCGGCGCGCCGGGGCCAAGCTTAACGCTGCCTCCCGGCTTAGAGGACCGGCTGAAGGAGGCGGAGGCCACGGTGCAGCTGCTGGATCCGTCCGGGCGGCAGGTCGCTTCGTTCGGCAGTGCGGGGAAGGTGCTGACGGAATACTCCCTTCAGGAGCTTGCACTCCGGTCGGTTTACGGCAACAGATACGGCCTCAAGCTGGCCTCTCATTACGATTCCCGCACGCAGTATACTTGGGTTGTGACCACACCGTTTCATGAGAAAGGGGTTCTTGCGGGAGTTCTGAAAAACGAGATCAGCGTCATGCTCGTTGCGTTTGCTGGCCTGCTGCTGACGACACTGCTTCTGTTCCTGCTGCTATCGCTCTGGTATGCCAATCGCTTCGGCGGGCCGGTGCTCCATATGATCGACTGGCTTCAGCAGCTCGGGCAGGGCCGGTTCCGCGAGCCGCACGGACTTCGGGGTCCCCGCAGCCTGGACCGCAAGGGCCGGCTGCACCGCCGGTACCGTTTGTTCGCCGACGTGTTCCTCTCGCTAAGGAGGCTGACGGGTATTTTGAGCCGCAACGAGGAAATGCGGGCCAAGCTGGAGCAGACGAGAGAGGAGTGGATCACCGGAGTATCCCACGATTTAAAAACGCCGCTTACGTCGATCAAAGGCTATTCGCATATGCTGGAAGCGCCGGATTACGGCTGGTCGACCGACGAAATCCGGGAATTCGCCGGCGAGATCCGCGAGATGTCGGAATATATGGAGCTGCTGATCGACGATCTCAGCCTGACCTACCGCTTGCAGAACGAAGCGCTGCCGCTGGAGCTGCGGGAGACGGAGCTGAACGATCTGACGGACATCGTCATTCGCCGTTTTCGGACGAATCCGAGATTTGCGGGCGCGCGTATCGTCTTTCGACCCGCCCCTGGTCCGCTTGTTACCCGGGTAGACGAACGATGGCTCAGCCGGGCGATCGTGAATCTGCTGGCGAACGCGGTCCTGCACAACCCCGAAGGAACGGACGTGGAAGTAAGCGTCGCGGGGGACGGAGAAGCCGAAAGCTTCGCCCGCTTGGAAATCCGCGATAACGGCAGCGGGATGGATAAGGAAACGGTCGGCCGGCTGTTCGAACGGTATTACCGCGGTACGAATACTGAGGGAGGGTCGGACGGAACGGGGCTCGGGATGGCGATTGCCCGGCAGATCGTTCTGGCCCACCACGGGAATATCCGGGTGGAGAGCGAGCTTGGCCGAGGAACGGTCGTGACGATATGGCTCAGGCAAGCTTCGCCACAGGTTGAGGCTGTGCAGTAGGATCAGGTATAATTTTCCTGATTGAGAACAGGGGAGGAAGACATAGTTGATGGACGAAACGTTGAGGATAGCCCGGGAGGTCGCCTGCGAAGCGGCCGCAGCCGCAGGAAAGCTGGCGAAGGAGCATTTTGACCGGGATAAAGAAGTGATGGCTAAAGGGAACCAAGGGGATTTGGTGACCGCGATCGATCATTTGGCCGAGAAGGAAATTTTGAATCGGCTGCGGGAGCGGTTCCCGGACCATCGGATTCGCAGCGAGGAGAGCGGCTGGTCCGGAGCGGAAAGCGATTGGCTGTGGCTGGTCGATCCGCTGGACGGGACGAACAATTACGCGATCGGGCTGCCGGCGTACGGCGTGTCGCTGACGTTGATTTACCGCGGAGAGCCGCGGCTGGGCGTTATCTACGATTCGCATCTGGAAAATTTGTACGTCGCCGAGCAGGGAAAAGGAGCTTTGTGCAACGGGCTGCCGATTCGCGTCAAGGCGTCCGCAGCCGCCGGACGAATGACCTTGGGCTGGATTCAGGGGCATGACGTCGGCAAGGGCGGACAGGCTACGTCGCTGAAGCACCATCTCGACGCAGGCAGCAAACGCGTCCTGTCGCTATGGGCCCCGACGCTGCTGTGGAGCATGCTCGCACGCGGCGATTTGGACGGCATCGTGCTGTACAATTCCGAAGGCGAGGACTTGTACTCCGGCCTGCTGCTGGCGAAGGAAGCGGGAGCGGCGGTCGTCGACTTCGACGGTCGGCCGTTCGAAGGCATGAACCCCGAGCCGTATATCGTCGCCTGCCCGCCGGACCGTTTGGAAAGTCTGCTTTCCATGGTCCGGGCGGGACTCGGCGGGTAGAAGCAGATTTTCGGCTTCTACAGGCGAGCAATTTAAAATGTTGAGGACGCAGCCCAAACGAAAGTGTTGGGGAGCGTCCTTATTTTTTGTTGACCTAACTGGCGGACTAGCTGATGCCAAACGATTTTTGTTATGCTGGATATAGATAATTCGACTGGGAAAGCAGGGACTGCATTTGAAAAAGGTATTGATCATAGACGATGAAGCTGATCTTCGAAAACTGCTGACAGATTACTTTGAAATCAACGAGTATTCCGTAATGACGGCTAAAGACGGGAAAGAGGCCTTGCGGCAAATTGAAAATCAACCGGACATCGTCTTGTTGGATATCAATATGCCTGAGCTTGATGGTCTTGAAGTATGCAAGAAAGTCCGGCACTTTGTGTCCTGCCCTATTTTATTTCTAACGTCCCGAGTTGAGAATGCGGACAAAATATTAGGGTTTCAGGCCGGAGGAGATGATTATATTCTGAAGCCGTTCAGTATTCTGGAATTGGGGGCCAGGGTAGAGGCGCATTTACGCAGGGAAATGAGAAATCAAAATAAAACGTCGATAAAGTTTAATGACGATTTGGTCATTGATTATTCGGCTCGTGCGCTTTTCTTTCGTGACGTACAAATTCCGTTGGCCAAAAAAGAGTTCGATATTGTAGAACTGCTGTCCACACATCCCGCAATGGTATTTGATAAAGAGCGTATTTATGAAAAAGTGTGGGGTTTCGACGATGAAGGAGACAGCGCCGTGGTCGCGGAACATATCAGGCGAATTCGTTTCAAACTGAAAGAGCATGGTTGCGAAAACATGATAGAAACCGTCTGGGGAGTAGGATACAAATGGCGAAAATCATAGGTTTGCTGCAACTGAAGCGTATGACCCTCTTGCAGTCCTTTGTCTTTTTATGCTGCCTTACGCTGCTTATCGTTCTGGTCGTCATCATACTGGAGTTTGAATGGGCGGAAAACATACAGCTGCGCTTTGCCGGCCATTCTTCCATAATCGATTGGGTGCTGCCTTCACTCGTTGCGGCGGTGCTGTTAACCGTTGCTGTCGCTATCGTTCTGATGGCTAGCATTTTTTATAAATGTAAACTGAAACAGCCGCTTGAAATACTGATGAAAGCATCGGAGAAAATTTCGGCGAACGATTTGGGGGTTCAAATTTCTTATGACAGTAAGGATGAGATGGGTGAGCTATGCCAAGTGTTTGAAAAAATGCGCGGCCAATTGGAAAAAAATTATAAAGCTCTTTGGCGGTCGGCCGAGGAACGCAAAAAGCTCAATGCGATTTTCGCTCATGATCTGAGGACACCTCTGTCTGTTCTAAAAGGATACTCCGAATTTCTGACTATCTATCTGCCTCAAAATAATGTATCCGAGGAAAAATTGCTGGATACGATTCAGACCATGAGAGTCCATATTGTGCGTCTTGAAAGCTATACGGAGGCCATGAATTCGATTCAGAAGCTGGAGGATATACCGATACAGAGCCGAACGATAGAAATAGAGCGTCTGACTTCGTTGTTGAATGACAGCGCCCGACAAATCTTCGGACAGCGCGGCAAAACTTTCAGCTCGTCCGTTACCGCGGATGCGAAACAAATAGCTGTCGATATTCATTTCGTGCTGCAGGTTTTTGAGAATCTGACAGCGAATGGGGCGCGATATGCTTCCAGCCATGTGAATATTCATTATAGCGTTAGCCAGGGCTTTTTCTTCATAACGGTCGCGGATGACGGCGCCGGTTTTTCTGACGAAGCGCTTCAGAAGGCCATGCTTCCCTTTTATCGCGGAGAGGTGTGGGATGAGAATGAGCATCATGGCCTGGGACTTTATATTTGCAAAGTATTATGCGAAAAGCATGAAGGAAGTCTGTATGTAGAAAACCGCCCCAATGGCGGCGGGAACGTGACAGCAAGTTTTGCAGTTGATAAATAGTTGAAAATTATGAATTAGTGTCTCCTTATCATGTGATAAGGGAGTGCTTCTATGACATCTGCCACAAAGAAATTCGTTTTATGCTTGAGCTGCGTACTGCTGATGCTGTCAATCTTGGTTAAACCTGTTTCTGCAATTGGTGTTCGAAACAAAGCCGAAATATTAAAGGAAATCGATGATTATGTCAAAACAAACATGGAAGTCAACAATATTAAAGCTGCGGCTCTTGCGATAGCCAATAACGAGGAGGTGTTCTATGCGCAAGGTTACGGTACATTTTCGGATGGTCGCGGTATCACCGGCAGTACCCCTTTTCCCATTGCTTCATTAAGCAAATCTTTTACGGCCCTAGCCGTCCTGCAGTTGGTGGAAAATGGACGGATCGATCTTGACACGCCATATGCATCATACTTTCCGGATCTCACGCCTAAGGATGAACGTGTTCGCGCTATTACGGTCCGGAATTTGTTGAACCAGACAACCGGTCTTAATGACAAAGCGAATCCCGACATGACACGTTCCCCTCAATATCAATCGTTGCAAGAGATCAACCCATCGTTGAGCGCGGTGAAGCTTGTTCATGATCCCGGAACGACCTTTAACTATCACAATCCGAATTACCAATATTTAGCTTTACTTGTGGAGAAAGTAAGCGGCCAGAGCTTCTCCGACTATATGGAAAAAAATATATTCGAGCGTCTGGAAATGAATCGTACCTTCAGCGTCAGTACCACACGGCAAATCAATGAGAACCCTGCTATTCCGCAGGGGCATTATCTATTCTTTGGCCATCCTGTAAGCCAAGCCGAACCGCCATGGTTTATTGATGGTCCGGCCGGTATCGTTTCAACTGCAGAAGATATGGCCAAATGGATGCTTGCTCAATCTAACGGGCGCCTTCTTTCCCCTAAGCTGATGGAGGAGTATCATACACCCGGCCAGAGCAGCCCGTATGGAATGGGGTGGATTGCAGACAAGGAAGAGCATGTAGGCCGGACCATTTCTCATAGCGGAATTTTCTGGACGTATAAGGCGGAAGAAACGATATATTTGGATCAGCAGCTCGGCATCACGATGATGTTTAACTCCGGTTTAACTACATTTGTAGATTATCGGGCTTTTATCGACGGGATTGCAAGGATCATCAGGGGCGAGAAGGCCGAAGTACCTGTCTTAAACAGCAGAAACATGGAGACGGTAATGACTCTGCTGATCATTGCGACGGTTCTTTGGGGTATATATTCACACTTTCGGATCAAAAGGAGCAACAAGCGCTTAACCGCCGGGAAATTGATAATTTCATCCCTTGGGAGACTGCTCCCGGTCCTGATTCTCTTGCTTTTTAAACCGCTAGTTACTGTTATGGCCGCCGGGCGACTTTTCCCTTGGTTCGGGCTATGGACCACCATGCCCTCTCTAATTATCTGGCTTGTCGTCTTATCGCTTGTAAATGTAACGAATGGGGTGTATCTTGTCAGATTGTATTGTGCCAAACGAACAGATATGGGTTCGGATTTCCCTGTTACTCGATGAAGACCGGATCGTCGCCTGCGCTTATCCGTTCGCTTGAGCGTGTCTTGATGTAAGAGAGGAAACGGGAGGAGGAGAAACAAAGTGACTTACCCAATTCGGGTTCGCGCCTGCGCGCTGATCCTCCGGGACGACAGCGTGCTGCTGATCGAATTTACGGATGCAAACGGGATTCATTACAATCTGCCGGCCGGAGGCGTCGAAGCCGGGGAATCGGTCATCGAAGCGGTGATCCGGGAAGCGCGGGAGGAAGCGGCCGCAGACGTCGAGGTCGGACCGCTGGCCTTCGTATACGAATACGCCCCGCATCGGAGCGATCACGTGTATGGCGCCACGCACAGCATCCACCTTATATTCGATTGCAAGCTGAAGGAAGGGGCCGTGCCCGCCATGCCCGCGAGCCCCGATCCGAACCAAACGGGCGTGCGGTGGGTTTCGCTTTCCAAGCTGGATAGCATCGTGCTTTACCCGAACCTGAGAAAGCAGATTGCCGATTATGCCACAAGGCGTGCCGGCACGCCGGTATTCTTCGAGGAGCATCAGCTCGACAAGTACCCGCTTCCTTCTTCCTAAAAATAGCAAAACCTGACGGTACCTAGGCTCAAACCGGGCCGGCCGTCAGGTTTTCTTTTTCCCCGCTTTGCTACAAAATGCTTGGCAGCACCTTGATTTCCCGATCCAGCTTGGGCAGGAACGAATAATTCGGATTAAAGGTGAAAATTCGTTTCATCTGGCAGGACAGCATCACGACGGCCGTCATCGCTTCAGTAAGTGAGAAGCGGTAGTTCGGAAAATCGATAATGAGCCGCTTCGATTCCCGCTCCAGTTCCGGCGTTCCCGGCACAATCGTCAGCACGCCCTGCTGGACCGCTTTTTCCATCGTGTTCAAGAAAAATTGCGCATCCGAATAATCAAAATGATTACGCAGCCATTGGTGCGTTTCGAAGATGACATAGTTCGTCGTAGCCAAATGCCGGTCCATATCGTCCAGGTCGAAGAACAGCGACCGGGCCTTCAAATAATACGGGTCCTCCGGATTCATAAACGCCATCAGGGCGGACTGCTCCAGAAAGACCGCCTGCTGCAAGGCTGCGGAATCATGCACGATCATAGCTATGCACCTCCTCGCCCGTATACCGTTCCTTCCGCTTCGTCAAGCCGTCGAGCTGCAGCAGCGGATTTTTTTCCTTCTGCTCCATCGTCGCTTGAAATGCTATCTCGTGGGACCGCACGGCAAAATATTGGTCGATCATGTAGTGAACCACGGCGCTCACGGTCGTCTGTTCGGCTTCGGCCATTCGTCTGCACTTATCGTAAACCTCGGGCTCCAGCTCGATGGCGGCGGTCTCGACGGCTTCTCCCTCCGTCGAAATGAGCTGGGATGCGGCGGATTTCCACTTCCTCAGCTGGCTTTGCATGAAATCCTTGGAACTGCTCACGGGCGTCACCTTCCACAACACAATTTATACGGGCTTGAATGCGCAAGCCGACTTCCTTATACTGTTCGACAAAAATCGCTGTTTTTAGGGGATTTTCGCCTTTATCTGAGCGCGTTCATGCTTTGAACACAGTTATTTAACCGTTTGGTCCGATTTTGAACACAATTTGCTTAAATTTTTCGTGTAACGTTAAGGAGTACGGCCCCTTTTTCGGCTAATCCCCCCGCAAAATAGGGGGGGCGGGAGAATGCTATAGTATCTTCACCCGCAAAAGGAGCATTGTCTGCATGAATTCTTGGAAAGTACTGGTCGCCGACGATGACCCGAACGTCAGGGAGATCATCCGGCTTTATTTTGAAAAGCAGCACATCAGCATGATTGAGGCGCAGGACGGCGAGGAGGCGCTTGAGCTTGTCGAGAAAGAAGCGCCGGACATCGTCATTCTCGACGTCATGATGCCGAAGATGGACGGCTTCGAAGCATGCCGCCAAATCTTGAAAAGGTTCGATATTCCCGTCATCATGCTTACGGCGAAGCGGGAAGAATTCGACCGGGTGCTGGGGCTGGAGCTCGGCGCCGACGATTACGTCACGAAGCCGTTCAGTCCGCGGGAGCTGGTAGCGCGGATCAAGGCGATCTTCCGCCGGATGCAGCGCCGCAAATTGCCGGGAGAACCGGATGAACCGGTCGCTATTACGTTTGAGGGACTCTCGATCAACACGGAGCGCCGCGAGGTGCTGGCCGGGGAGGAGCGGATTGTTCTTCGCCCGAAGGAGTTCGATCTGCTGACGCATCTGGCCCGGTCGCCGGGGACGGTGTATACGCGGGAGCAGCTGCTGGAGCAGGTGTGGGGCTACGAGTTTATCGGGGATATCCGGACGGTCGACGTGCACGTAAAAAAATTAAGGGAGAAGCTGCTCCCGTACCGCAGCGATTGTATTCACACGGTGTGGGGCGTAGGGTATAAATTCGAGGTTCAGGAATAATGCTCGGCATCGGCAAAAGCATTTTCCGCCGGCTGCTGTTCGGCCATATGTTCACCATGCTGCTGGGCCTGTGCGTCGTCGGGTTTCTGCTTTCATTGCTGACCAAAGGCTACATCGTCGATTCGCAAAAGGAAGAGCTGCTGCGCAAGGCGAAGCGGGTCAATCTGGCGGTTCAAGCCGTTGCCGTGCCCGACGATCGCGTCAAGGAGCTGCTGCTGTTTTTCGACCAGACGTTCGACGCGCGCATCTGGCTGTTCGACCGGGACGGCAAAATCGCCGCCACCTCAAGCAAGGACGAGGTGAACGTCGGCAAATCCGTCGATCCTGCCGTCGTGCGTAAAGTATTGAACGGCGAAGAGGCGCTGCTGAACGAGCCGCGGTTTGAGGGGCTCAAGGAGTCGATGCTGTCCGTCGTCGTCCCGTGGGGCAAGGACAATGAGGTATACGGAGGAATCGTGCTGCACGCCTCGGTCGCGGGAATGAACGAAACGATCACGTTAATGCGCGAAACGATTCTCTGGGTCACGCTCGTGGGCGTGCTGCTGTCGGCGGCGACGGCGTCGTATTTGTCATGGTCCATCTCCCGGCCGCTGCGGCGGATCGACAAGCTGGCGCTGCGCATCGGGCATGGGGATTACGGCGAGCGGATCGAGATTTATTCGAACGACGAGATCGGAGAGCTGGCCGCCACTATCAATCAGATGGCGGACAAGCTGCAGCGTACAGACGAAGATAAGCGCAAGCAGGAGCAAATCCGTCAGGACTTCCTGGCGAACGTCTCCCACGAGCTGCGGACGCCGCTGACGGCCATGCAAGGGTTTCTGGAGGCGCTGCAGGACGATCTGATCGACGATGCGGCCAAGCCGAAATATTACGACATCATTTACAAAGAAACGCTTCATATGAACCGTTTGGTGGATGACATCGCCGATCTGATCAAGCTGGAAAACGACGAGATCGCCTTGTCCCGCAGCCCGGTGGACGTGCGGCAGTTATTTACGCACATCGCCGCCATGTTCGGGCCGGAAGCCGCGGAGCGCAACACGACGATCGAAATGCAGACGGAAGAGGGACTGCCGGACGCGTACGCGGACCGGGACCGCTTCGAGCAAATTATGAAAAATTTAGTGAAGAATGCCGTGAAATTTACGGAAAACGGCAAAATCTTGCTGAGCGCCCGCGCGGAAAGCGAATTGCTTGTCATTCGCGTGGCGGATACCGGCATCGGCATTTCTCCCGACGATCAGGAGATGATCTGGGAGCGTTTTTTCAAGGTGGACCGCGGCCGGAGCAAGAAAAGCAGCGGTACCGGGCTCGGACTGGCTATTGTCCGGGAACTGGTCGAGCTGCACGGCGGGACGATTACCGTCCGCAGCGAAGTCGGCCAAGGAACCGTATTCGAGTTCCGGCTGCCGGCGGCTCAGAACGCAATACACGAAGGAGGAAGACAACATGTTAAAGCGATTTGATACGCTGTACGGCATTGATTTGGGAACTTCGAATACGGTGATTTACCAGCACGGGAAAGGCATCGTCCTGCGGGAGCCGTCCGTGGTGGCGATCCGGCAGGATTCGGGCGAGATGGTGGCGGCCGGTACGGAAGCGCAGGCCATGATCGGCCGGACCCCGGGCAATATCGACATCATTTATCCGCTGATGGACGGGGTAATTGCCAACTTTGACATCACGAGCGCGATGCTGCAGCATTTTATTAAAAAAATTCAAGGGCGGGCCCCTTGGTTCCGCAGCTCGCAAGTATACATATCGGTGCCATGCGGCATCACGAACGTGCAGAAGCGCGCCGTCGAAGAGACGATGGTGCATAAAGGCGCCAAGAAGGCGATAGCCGTGGAAGAGCCGCTTGCCGCGGCGCTTGGGGCCGGGCTTCCGGTCGACCAGCCGATCGGAAGCCTGGTGCTCGATATCGGCGGGGGAGCGAGTCAAGTGGCCGTGCTGTCGCTTGGAGGTATCGTGGTCAGTCATACGGTACGGCGCGCAGGAATGTCGCTCGATCACGATATCATCGAATATGTCAAAAAGACGTACAATCTGGCCATCGGCGAACGGACCGCGGAGGAGATCAAGAAGCAGATCGGATCGGTTGTCGAGCGGCAGAAAGACAAGGCCATCGATATCAAAGGCCGGGATCTGATCGACGGTTTGCCCCGATCGCTCCGCTTGACCTCCGGCGAAATTTTCGGATTGATGGACGATTTTCTGGTGACCATTTTGGATGCGATCCGGGTGACGCTGGAGCACTGTCCGCCGGAGCTTGCCGGAGATGTGGTGGAGCGGGGCATCCTCCTGTGTGGAGGCGGCTCGCTGCTTCACGGGCTGGTCGAGCGGATTCAGGCAGAAACCAGTGTCCCCGTCCATCTGGCGGCGGAGCCGCAGGATTGCACGGCGCTGGGAGCAGGGATGATGATCGACTTCAAGCGGGAGGGCTGGAGCCGCGGGAATGCGATCGGCGGGCGAAACGCCGGAGCTCACATGGAAGAGGAGCCTCTGCGGCAGGACGCTTAGAAGGCGGCTCAGGCTCAGGAACTGCTGCAGGACCCGGAAATAAGCCGTTGACCGTTGATGGAATTGCCGCTAAGCTATGAAAAAAGCTTGGGCTCATAGGGAGGCGGTTGTCATGGCGGTAAAGCGGCTGGGCTGCTTGCATGCGCATCATTCGAATATCCGGTATTTGGAGGAAGGGCTGGATCGCGAGGCGTTCTCCTGCCTGCACTTTGTCGATCCCGGCGCGATCCATTGGCTGGCCCGCGCGGCGGCACCCGAAGCGGAGGCGCGGCAGGTGCAAGCGAAGCTGCGCGGCCAATTGGAATGGATCGCAGGCTGCGGGGTAGACGCCATCGTCATCACATGCACGAATTATATCGCCGCGCTGTCGCCCTTGGAGGAAGCACTCGAAGCGACGGGAAGCGTTCCGGTGATCGCGATCGACGAGCCGTGGTTTGACGAGCTGCTGAAGCTCGGGGACGAGGCGGTCGTCGCCTTCACGAACCCGGCGACCGTCGAAGGAACGATGGCGCGGCTGTTTGCCCATGCCAAGCTGCGGGGTAGAGCATTTAAGGCGCAGACGGCAGTGTCCGACCCGGGGTGCTTCGAGCTGCTGCTGCAAGGAGAGGAAGCGGCGTATGCGGAGCAGGCTGAAGCGTTCCTGCTGGGCTTGATACAGAGGGCATCCGCCCCGGTCGCGGCGGCGCAATTGTCGATGACGGACGCGGTCGCCCGGGTCGAAGCTTCGTCCGGCGCCCGGTTGCTGTCGCCGATGCAGGCGCTTCGCAGCAGGTTGGAGGGGCTGCGGTAATGCGATCCCGTCTTGTCATAGTTATGTAATAAATCCATGGTACATTTTTCTCGCAACACTACATACGACAACAAGTTGTGGGAGGAAATGACTATGAAGATGAACAAGCTCGTATCCGTTGGCCTTGCCTGCGCCATGCTGCTCGGCGGGGCGGTATCCGCAAGCGCTGCACCGGCTGCCGCGCAGAAGCCAAGCCAGACTGCCGTGAAAGAAGCCAAGGCTCAGCATAAGCAAGCCAAGGCGTCGCAGCAGGCCGAGCAGCTCGCGCAGCTGCAGGCAAAAGCGGCAAGTCTCGGGATCGCGACCGACGGCAAGACAGCGAAAGAGCTGAAAGCGTCCATTCAGGAAAAGCGCAAGGCGCTCGCCGAGCAGAAGCGCGCCGAAGCGCTGGCCAAGCATAAAGCCGAAGCGGAGAAGCTGGGCATTTCCACCCAAGGCAAAACCGCCCAAGAGCTCGCCAAGGAGATTCAAGCGAAGAAGCAGGAGCAGAAGGCAAGCAAGCAGGCGAAGAAGCAAGAGCACAAAGCGAGCAAGCAAACGAAGAAGAGCAGCTAGTCGCAAGTTACTCTCATCGGAGTCCGCAAAGGTCTGCCCGTGTCCCATCGCAAGATGGACGCGGCGCAGATCTTTTTTCTATCGCATGGTCGGCACGGGCTACTCCTTGTTTGACACCGGCCCTCTCGTTCAGGCATGATGATAGAAACAAGCTGAGGAAAGGAGCCGCGACCATCGTGAAACGGGTATTGCAAGGAGGCGTCCGCTTTTACCGCAAATGGATCTCGCCGCTGAAACCGCCGACCTGCCGGTTCTACCCGACCTGCTCCGCCTATGCGCTGGAAGCGCTGGAGAAGCACGGCGCGGCCCGCGGCTCATGGCTTACGGTGAAACGGATCTGCAAGTGCCATCCGTTCCATCCCGGTGGAGTGGACCATGTCCCTTGACACGGACGGTTCATTTTCGATATATTTGGCTTAAACATCCTATGAACGGATAAGTACTTTGACGGAAGCCGCACAGAGAGCCGGAGACGCTGAGAACCGGTCGGTCGATGCGAAGGAAGATGGTCCGGGAGGATATGGAGGCGAGCTATGCTCGCGGTCGAAGCCGGCCGCAGGCGGTAAGCTTTCATCGTAGCTCCGGCGTTAACGGATGGTCAGCGATTGACCGTTAAGCCTCGAACGGCGCTTTGGTTCGCCATGCGTCCGAACGGGGGAAGTTGGGTGGTACCGCGTGAGTTCGAAGCTCTCGTCCCATAGGGATGAGAGCTTTTTGCATTTTCAATTCACTAGGAGGTCATTGGAACATGTCTGAAACCAAGAAAAGCTTTTACATCACGACGCCCATTTATTACCCGAGCGACAAGCTGCACATCGGCCACGCGTATTCGACGGTGGCGGGCGACGTCATGGCCCGGTACAAGCGGCTGCGCGGGTACAACGTCATGTACTTGACGGGCACCGACGAGCACGGGCAGAAGATCGAGCGCAAAGCGCAGGAGACTGGCAAGACGCCGCAGCAGTTCGTCGACGATATCGTCGACGGAATCAAGGACCTGTGGAAAAAGCTCGACATCTCGTACGACGATTTCATCCGTACGACCGACGCGCGCCACAAGCAGGCCGTTGAGAAAATTTTCACGAAGCTGATCGAGCAGGACGATATTTACCTCGGCCATTACGAAGGCTGGTACTGTACGCCGTGCGAATCGTTTTTCCTTGAAAACAAGCTGGTCGACGGCAAATGTCCGGACTGCGGCCGCCCGGTAGAATGGGTGAAGGAAGAAAGCTACTTCTTCCGGCTCAGCAAATATGCCGACCGGCTGATCGAGCATTACGAGAAGCACCCGGAGTTCATCCACCCGGAATCCCGCCGCAATGAGATGATCAACAACTTCATCAAGCCCGGTCTGGAGGATCTGGCCGTCTCCCGGACGACGTTCGACTGGGGCATCCGCGTGCCGGGCAATCCGAAGCATGTGATCTACGTCTGGATCGACGCGCTGTCGAACTATATTACCGCGCTTGGCTACGGCAGCGAGGATGACAGCCGCTACCAAACATACTGGCCTGCGGACGTGCACCTGATGAGCAAGGAGATCGTGCGCTTCCATACGATCATCTGGCCGGCGATGCTGATGGCGCTCGGTCTGCCACTGCCGAAGAAGGTCATCGGCCACGGCTGGCTGCTGATGAAGGACGGCAAAATGTCCAAATCCAAAGGCAACGTCGTGGACCCGGTCACCTTGATCGACCGCTACGGCCTTGACGCGCTCCGTTATTACCTGATGCGGGAAGTGCCGTTCGGCTCCGATGGCACGTTCACGCCGGAAAGCTTCGTGGAGCGGATCAACTTCGACCTGGCGAACGACCTCGGCAATCTGCTCAGCCGGACCGTGGCGATGATCGACAAATATTTCGGCGGTGAAGTGCAGCCGTACGTTGCCGGAGCGACCGAGTTCGACGCTGCCGTGCTGGAGACGGCCGAAGCGACAGTCGCCAAAGTCGAGGAAGCAATGGAGAAAATGGAGTTTTCCGTAGCGCTCTCTGCGATCTGGCAACTTGTCAGCCGCACGAACAAATATATCGACGAGACGCAGCCATGGAATCTTGCTAAAGACGAGACGAAGCGAGAGACGCTTGGTTCCGTGCTGTACGTGCTGGCCGAATCGCTGCGCATCTCGTCCGTACTGCTCCAGCCGTTCATGACCGAGACGCCGCGCCGCATGTGGCAGCAGCTTGGCATCGAAGCCGGTCCGCTCACCGTATGGGATACGGTGCACGCTTTCGGCACGCTGCCTGCCGGCACGCGCGTGGCGAAGGGCGAAGCGATGTTCCCGCGTCTGGAGGCGGACAAGGAGATCGCGTTCATCGCGGAATCGATGAGCGGCGGAACGGCTCCTGCCGCGGAGTCCGAAGAGCCGAAGGCTGCGGACGCGAAAGCGGAGACGGCCGCCGTACCGGCGCCAGAGGCTTCGCCTGAAATCTCGATCGACGATTTCTTCAAGGTCGACCTGCGGGTGGCCGAGGTCATCGCCGCGGAGCCGGTGAAGAACGCCGACAAGCTGCTGAAGCTGCAGCTCGATCTCGGCTACGAGCAGCGCCAGGTTGTCTCCGGCATCGCCAAATACTACACGCCGGAGCAAATGGTCGGCCGCAAAGTCATCTGCGTCACGAACCTGAAGCCGGTCAAGCTGCGCGGCGAATTGTCGCAGGGCATGATTTTGGCTGCATCGCAAGGAGACCGGTTGACTCTCGCGACAGTTTCCGATTCAATTCCGAACGGATCTGTGGTAAAATAAGGGTTGTTCACGTGAACAATCGATAGATACCATGGTGGGAGGCTTCTTGTATGCAGAAGAACGACGGAATGAATTACGCGCCGCAGGGGAAACCGAATCCGGTCGTGAAGCCGGGCGAGTTCGCTTTTGCCGCGATTGGACTGGATCACGGCCATATTTTCGGGATGTGCAATGGCCTGATGGAAGCAGGAGCCGATTTGGTTGCCGTCTACGACCCGGACCCGGTGAAAGTCGAAGCGTTCGTCAAGCGGTACCCGCAAGCCAAGGCCGCCGCTTCGGAGGAAGAGATCCTGCGCGATCCGGGCATTCAACTCATAGCGGCCGCGGCCGTCCCTTCGGAGCGCGGAGCGCTTGGGGTTCGTGTCATGAGCGCGGGCAAAGACTACTTTACCGACAAGACGCCATTCACCGCGTTCTCGCAGCTTGAAGCCGCCCGAGCGAAAGTAAAGGAAACGGGCCGGAAGTACATGGTCTATTTCAGCGAACGGCTGCATGTGGAAAGTGCCGTGTTCGCCGGGGAATTGATTCAGAAGGGCGCCATCGGCCGCGTCGTGCACGTGATGGGCTGGGGGCCGCACCGGTTGAATGCGCCGACCCGCCCGCAGTGGTTTTTCGAACGGGAGAAATACGGCGGCATCCTGTGCGACATCGGCAGCCACCAGATCGAGCAGTTCCTGTTCTACACCGGCGCCAAGGATGCCACGGTCGTCAGCAGCCGGGTAGCCAATTATAACAATAAGCCGTACCCGGAACTGGAAGACTTCGGAGACGCTACGCTGACCGGCGATAACGGAGCAACCTTCTACTTCCGCGTCGACTGGCTGACGCCGGACGGCCTCGGCACCTGGGGCGACGGCCGGACGCTCATCGTCGGCACGGACGGGTACATCGAGCTGCGCAAATATATCGATATCGCCCGGGATAAGCAGGGGGACCACGTCTACCTGGTGAACAAGGAAGGCGAGCGGCATTTTTCCGTTCACGGCGAAGTCGGCTATCCGTTCTTCGGGCAGTTGATTCTCGACTGCATCCACCGGACGGAGAACGCAATGACGCAGGAGCATGCCTTCAAAGCGGCCGAACTGTGCTTGAAAGCCCAGCAGCAAGCGGTCCGCGTCGAGTAGCTTACAACCGTATAGATCGAAATACCCCTTTGCCAATCTCAAGCGCAAAGGGGTATTTTTGGCTTTATCGTAATTTCTACATTTACCGTTGACAAGCGAGTGGGCGGGGCGTATAATCGTCGTTGTTAATGAAAAAAATTACGATTTACGTCTCGGAGGGTATCATTTCATGAAGCAAACATTCATCAAACGGGCCATCCTTCCCGTCATCCTGGTTCTCCTGCTGTCTACACTGCTGTCCGCTTGCGGAGGACGTTCGCAGCCTGCGCTTGTGAACGGCAAGATTAATATCGTAGCCAGCTTTTATCCGTTATATGATTTTGCCACCAAAATCGGCGGGGATCACGTCAATGTCGTGAACCTGGTGCCGGCCGGCGTCGAGCCCCATGATTGGTCGCCGAAGAGCCGCGACATTCAGAACTTGACCAAGTCGGATCTGTTCGTTTATTTGGGCGCCGGCTTCGAGGGTTGGGTGCAGGATACACTCGACAGCTTGAAGAAGGACAGCAAGACCGTTGTGGTGGAAGCAAGCCGCGGCATCGAGCTGCTTCCCGGCACGGAGGACGAGCACGGGGACGAACACGGCCATGACGAGAAGAAAGAAGCAGGCAAGGACGCCCACGGTCATGATCACGAACACGGCAATACGGACCCGCATGTATGGTTGAGCCCGGCCAATGCCAAGCAGTTGGCCGTCAACATCAAAGACGCGCTGATCCAAGTCGACGGTGCGCACAAAGCGGACTACGAAGCAAACTTCAAGAAGCTCGCCGACCGCCTCGATCAACTGGATGGAAAGTACAAGAGCGAGCTTGCCAAGGTGTCCAAGAAGGACATTGTCGTGACGCATCAATCGTTCGGGTATTTGGCCAAAGCTTACGGACTGAACCAGAAGGCGATTATGGGGCTCGCTCCGGATGCCGAACCGACGTCCAAGGATATGAAAACTATTTTGCAATTCATTAAAGACAATCAAGTCAAATATATATTCTTTGAGGAGCTTGTATCCGACAAGCTGGCCAAGACGCTGGCGAAGGACGCCGGAGTCGAAACGCTTGTCCTCAGCCCGCTTGAAGGGTTGACCGAAGAGCAGGCGAAAAAGGGTGACGATTATGTGTCCCTGATGGAAAACAATTTGAATAATTTATTAAAAGCATTACAATAGAAGGGAGACCTTCCTTATAAGGAGCTTTGCCATGCAAACGAATGCTCACTTTGGATGTCATCAACAGATCGTCACGATCGATGACATCTTTTTTTCTTATGAAAATAAACCCGTGATCAACGGCTTGAACTTCTCGATTCTGGAGCGCGATTTCGTCGGATTGGTCGGCTCCAACGGCGCCGGCAAGACGACGCTGCTGAAGATGATCGTCGGGCTGCTGAAGCCGGCCCGCGGCGAAATCCGTCTCTTCGGCCAGCCGATCGAACAATTCCGTGATTGGGAGCGTGTCGGGTACGTCCCGCAGAAAAATGCGCTGAATCCGCTATTTCCGGCCACGGTCCGCGAAGTCGTCACCTCCGGGCTGTTCGGCAAAAAAAATATGTTCCGTCGTCTGAGCAAGCAGGAGCGCAGCAAAACGGACGACGCGCTCTACGCCATGCGTATCGAAGATCTGGCGGACCGGCGGATCGGCCAATTGTCCGGCGGCCAGCAGCAGCGGGTATTCCTCGCCCGGGCGTTAATTAACAACCCGGAGCTGCTTATTCTGGACGAGCCTACCGTCGGCATCGACGCCGAGACGCAGGCCGGATTTTTCCGTATGATCCGGCATATGCACCAGCATCATCACATCACGTTTATCATGGTATCGCACGATATGGATATGATACAATCGTATCTTGGGGAGGACTCGGTGCAGAAGAGCGGCGGCCTATCGTTCTACGTCAAGCATACGCACGAGCCGGAAAATTGCCGCGAAACCGATCTGACCCACTCGATGCAGCAGCTTAGAGAGACGATTGAAGTATAACCCTGACCGTGTAATAACGGCAGGATGCAGCGGGCAGATAGGAGAGAATTGGCTTTGGATATCTTTACCGAATATTTTTTTCAGCGGGCGCTGATCGGCGGTTTGCTCATCGGCTTGACCGCTCCGCTTATGGGCGTATTTCTCGTGCTGCGCCGCTTGTCGATGATCGGGGACACGCTCGCGCACGTATCGATCGCGGGGGTCGCGCTTGGATTTTTGATCAACGTATACCCGATCGGCGTCGGGCTGCTGTTCGCCTTGCTGGCTTCGTTCGGCATCGAGCGGCTGCGCAAAGCGTACAAGACCTACGCCGAACTATCGATTGCGATTATTATGTCAGGCGGCGTGGCGCTTGCTACCTTGCTGTTTACGATTGGCAAAGGCTTTAACATTAACGTCATGAGCTACTTTTTCGGCAGCATTTACACGCTGGACAATACCGACCTTTGGGTCGTCGGCGGCGTTGCGGCCATTGTCGTGGCGTTCGTGCTGATCAATTACAAAGAAATGTTCCTGCTCTTCTTCGACGAAGACGCGGCCGGTGTGAGCGGCCTGCCGCTGCGCTTCTATAATATTATGATCACGATGCTGACGGCGCTCGTTATCAGCGTCTCGATCAAAATCGTCGGGGCGCTGCTCGTTTCCTCGCTGCTGACGATTCCGGTCGCCTGCAGCCTGCTGGTCGCCCGCAGCTTCAAGCATTCGATCTTCTGGTCGATTTTGTTCTCCGAGCTTGCCGTCATTGCCGGGCTAGTCTCCGCAGGCGTGTGGGACTTGGCGCCGGGGGCGACGGTCGTGCTGCTGCTGATCGCCATACTCGTCGGCATTTTAACGGTAAAACGGGGACTTCGCTTGTAAGTAAAAGAGGTAAAAGGATGGTGAACGGTAGCCGTGGAACTTAACATTTGGATCGCGCTGTGGGCAGGCTTCGTTTCTTTCATATCGCCCTGCTGCTTGCCGCTGTATCCTTCGTATTTGTCCTACATAACCGGCGTTTCCGTCGGGAAGCTCAAGGACGAGCAGAGTGCCAAAGAAGTCCGGTTCAAGCTGATTACCCATACGCTCAGCTTCATTCTCGGGTTCTCCATCATTTTCTATACGTTGGGACTCGGGGCTAACGTCATCGCCAACGCGTTCTTGGATTACCGCGATTTGCTGCGGCAAATTTCGGCGATCATGATCTTTGTGATGGGATTGTTCCTGCTCGGCATTTTTCAACCGCAGTGGCTCATGCGCGAGCGCAAGCTGCAGATCAAGTCGAAGCCGGCCGGTTACCTCGGCTCGCTGCTGATCGGCATCGGCTTCGCCGCAGGGTGGTCGCCCTGCATCGGCCCGATTCTGTCCGCGATGCTGATGCTGGCGGCAACCGAACCGAATTCCTGGCTGCCGCTCATTTCCGCTTATTCGCTTGGGTTCGCGATCCCGTTCTTTATCCTTGCGTTCTTCATCGGATCGACCAAATGGATCTTGAAGTATTCCGCAACCATGATGAAAGTAGGCGGAGGCGTGATGCTCATCGTGGCCGTGCTGCTGTACACGGATCAAATGACCCGCATCACGATCTGGCTGCAAGGCATTACGCCATCCTGGATCGGCTGACGCTCATGTAAAATAATCGATCTTCGCCTGCGGAAAATGGGTGAAGATGCGTTCGCTAATGAATTCGCGCAGCGCTGTGGCCTGTTCGTCAGGATAGACGTACTTGCCTTGGCCCCACCGGCCCCATTTGTATTTCCGCTTGGCTTCGTCCATCTCCAGCTTCGTCTTCGGATAGCGCTGGTGGATAATGTTTTTGGCTGTTTTCGTAAAGCGGTGTTGAATCAATTCGAACGTCAAGTCAGAGGTCGCTTCCGGGGGAAGGGCCTCTTTTAATTTGTGCAGCAGTTCACCGTAGCCTTCCTCCCAGCCTTCGTGCCAGATGATGGGTGCGATGATGAAGCCGAGCGGATAGCCGGCCTTGGCGACTTTGCTCGCCGCCTCGATGCGCTCGTAGAAGCTGGAGGTCGCCGGTTCGAAATTTTTGATGACATAATCGGCATTGACGCTGAACCGGAACCGGGTATGACCGTTATGCTTGGCATCCAGCAGCGGTTCCACGTGGTGAAACTTCGTGACGAAACGAAGCCTGCCCAGCGGTTCCCGGCCCATAAATTCGATGTATTCCTTCAGCGAGCCCGAGATATGCTCAAGCCCGACAGGGTCGGACGTACAGGCCGCCTCGAAGCGGGTAATTTCCGGCGATCTTTCTTCAATGTACTGTTTGGCCTGCTTCAGAATATCGTCGGTATTGACATAGACCCGGATATAAGGCTTCGCCCCGAGCGTCGTCTGCAGATAGCAGTAATGGCAGTGCGCCATACAGCCGGTCGCGATCGGGATCGCATACTCGGCCGACGGCTTGGACGTATCGAATTTCAGCGTTTTGCGGATTCCGACGACCAGCGTCCGTTTAGCGATCCGGTATTTCTCCAGATCGCTTTCGCCCGGAAGGTTCGTAATCCGGTTATGGGAGGTCGTCATGCGGATCGGAAGTCCTTCCTTCAGCGCCCATTCGTGGATTCGTTTGCCTTTGGGGTAGTCCAAGGCGTCGGGCTCAAAATAGACAAGCTCCGGGACAAACACCTGCGTCTGGCGGATCGGGGGAGTGAGCAGCTCCGTGGCCATGTGCGAGATCCCTCCTGATGGTACGAATCGTATCGGACTTGCTTACGGAATGCGGCTGTGATATAGTTAAGAACGCTTATAACGACCTTAGGATGCTTCATTCACTCGGTGCGCACACATGGGAATTTGCTGCGCTGCACACGAGGTTTTTGTCCTTCACAGCAAAGTCTTGCTTTGCATAAATCAATCAGTGTATCATTAAATTACCGAGATTCGTCTATGGAACACGGGAGGAACGCGGAATGGCTACGCCCAGTATGGAAGATTATTTGGAACGAATTTATAAATTAATCGATGAGAAAGGGTACGCGCGCGTTTCCGATATCGCCGAAGGACTCGAGGTCCATCCGTCTTCGGTGACGAAAATGATTCAGAAGCTCGACAAAGACAACTACTTAATTTACGAAAAATACCGCGGTCTTGTGCTGACGTCGAAAGGGCAAAAGGTCGGCAAACGGCTGGTGGACCGCCATCATCTGCTGGAAGAATTTTTGACGATGATCGGCGTATCGGATGAAAATATTTACAAGGACGTCGAGGGCATCGAGCATCACTTGAGCTGGGACTCCATCACCTGCATCGAGACGCTGGTTGAATATTTCAAGCGTGACGCCACCCGCGGCGAAGATTTGCTTGCCCTTAAGAAAGAGCTGGAAGAATCGTAAGCCTCCGAGAATCGGGGGCTTTTTTTCTTTCCCAGGCATAGGGACAATTCTTCGCCTCATACATACTCTTGGAGAGACTTTGCGGGAAGAGGGGATGCGGGGTGAGAATCAATGCGGTGTTTGAAGGCGGCGGCGTGAAAGGAATCGCGCTTGCGGGGGCCGTATCGGCGGTGGAACAGCTCGGACACTCGTTTCATCAGGTGGCGGGGACGTCCTCCGGGGCCATCGTCGCCTCGTTGGTTGCGGCGGGATACCGTGCGAGCGAGCTGAAGGAGATTATCGAGGCCACAACTTTTCGCGCGTTCCTGCAGCGCTCCCGGATTTTCGATACGAAGCTGGTCGGCCCGTTGGCCCGTTTGTTTATCAAGAAAGGCCTTTATTCCGGAGAAGCGCTGGAGCATTGGATCCATAAGCTGCTGCTTGCCAAGGGCATCCGTACGTTCGGCGATCTGAAGCAAAATCAGCTCCGCATTATCGCCTCCGACATCTCCAGCCGCAAATTGCTCGTCCTGCCGGACGACATCGCCCATTACGGTATCGATCCCCGCCGGTTCATGATCGCAAAAGCCGTTCGGATGAGTACGTCGATTCCTTACTTCTTCGATCCGGTGATCATCCGCAAATCGTTCGAGCACCGTCTGCCCGGAGAAAAATTCATCGACCAGTTCGTGTATATCGTGGATGGAGGACTGCTCAGCAACTTTCCGCTGTGGATCTTCGATTCGACGGAAGCTCCGCCAATCGATCAGATGATCCCGACCATCGGCTTCCAAATGGTAGGCCGCGGCACTGGGCAGCCGAACGCCATACACGGTCCGGTCAGCATGATGCGGGCCTTGTTCTCGACGATGCTGGAGGCGCACGACGACCGCTATATCCAAGAGACGAACCGGTTCCGTACGGTCAAAATTCCGACGCTCGGCGTCAGCATCACCGATTTCGACATCTCGACCGAGCAGAGTCTGAAGCTGTTCGAATCGGGGCAGCGGGCGACGCATGCCTTTTTCGCGCATTGGAAGATGACCGAGTACAAGCATAACTATTTGACCCACGTCTGCCGGGTTCCGAACCGCTATTCCAAGAAAGCTTGAAAAAACAAAAGCGGCAAGCGCTCTTGGGGAGAGGCTGCCGCTTTAAAGGTATGACGAAATCTAAATCAATGGTATTTGGGCGGCTCGTCCGAGCTGTCCTTGCTGCCTTGGATGACGCGGAACGTGGCATTGCGCCGCTTTCCTTTTTGAAACCGGGAGGAGGACGGCCGTTTCGGTTGTCTCCATCGGTTCGGCGGGAACTTGTACAGGAAGAAAATCACGCCGAATACGAGAATCGGGATAATAAAGGTGCCTGGATTAGAGAGAACACTAGCCAGTATCCCGATGGCGATCAAGCCGAAAATCACGTAAGCGACCGTGCTGTTGCGGTTTCTCATGCAGTACCCCTCCTTGTCTTTATGTTAAATTTGCCGGTCGAGCTCCCGCATCCGGTTGAAGGAGGCAATGGATACTTCCACTTGGGAATCGTCCGGTTCTTTGGTCGTGAGCAATTGCAGCCACAGGCCGGGATAGCCGAGGAAACGAAGCACCGGAATGTCCCGCAGGCTGTTGGTAAACCGCAAAACTTCGTAGGACACGCCGATCACAAGCGGAAGCAGCACGATCCGTTGAATGATCCGCTCCAGAAACGAATCGTATTGAAAGAACGAGTAAATGACGACGCCCACGATGACCGTAAAGACGATGAAGCTGCTGCCGCACCGGTAATGCAGCGTGCTGAACTTTTGCACATTTTGTACGGTCAGCTCCAGGCCCGCCTCGTAAGCGCTAATAACTTTATGTTCGGCTCCGTGGTATTGAAATAAACGTTTGATCATCGGCGTAAGCGAAATAAAATAAATATACCCGACAAGCAAAATAATCTTGATCAAGCCTTCGATCAGGTTATGTCCGATCTGGTTCTGGAACAAACCTCCGAAGAGCATTTGCTCGATGGTCGGCGGAACAAGCGTAAACACGAACTTGCCGAACAAAAAGGACAAAATCCCGACGACCGCCACCCCGAGAATCATGGAAATCCTGCCGGTCAGCGATTCCTTCTTCTCTTCCTTAACCACACCTTCTTCCTCGGCAAACACCTCCGCCGAAAAATTCAAGTGCTGCGCCCCTTTGGCGCTCGCTTCGACAATCCCGACAATCCCCCGGATCAACGGAATTTTCTTCAATGCCTGAACCCAGCCGATTTCTTTTCTGGGAACCTCAAGATAATGGATGGTATTATCTTTTCGGCGCACCGCCGTAACGTTCACCTTCTGGCCGGCAAACATGACGCCTTCAATCACGGCTTGGCCGCCGTAAACGGCCGTTGGTTGATTCTTTTCCGACAATACAATACACCTTCTTCTACTATGAATAAATAACGATGAATGATGCCATATCTGTATTTTAGCGAATCCGCAGTCATATTGCCACTTGTTTATCGGTAGAACTTTTGCACATACTAGTGGATATCCGAAATCGAGGAGGGATTTGGGCATGAATCGCCGAAGCGATAGGAAGTTTCGTACGAATCGGTGGAATTTCGCGGTATATATCGGTTTTTTTGCCGGATTGATCTGGGGCGGGGTTCAAATGCTCGCCAACTATTTTCATTTTACTTCGCTATCGCCGGGATTTTTGCTCGAGCCCTTGTACAAGCATTCTTACTTGATGACATGGCGGGGATATTTGCTGGGGTGGCTGGCGTTTATCGCCCTGTCCGTCGTTGCCGCTATATTGTATACGATGTTATTCGCCAAAGCGTACGGTCCGTGGTATGGAGTCGGGTACGGCGTCGCCTGGTGGGCGTTCTTGTTCCTGCTGATCGGGCCGGTCACCGGAATGATGAACTGGATCGCTTATCTCGATCTGAACTCGGTGGTGACCCAAGCGTGCCTGTTCGTGCTATGGGGATTATTTATCGGTTATTCCATCAGCTTCGAATTTACGGACGAGCGGGAGCGGGAGCCGTTTGCCGACGGCCGGGACGAACCGGAGCTAACATGATTCCGCGCGGCTTGCAGACTATCCCCGGGTATGCGTAATTCGGACCGCCTAAACATTGGTAAAACCGCTTTATTTGGCCGCCTGAGCCCGCAAAAAAAAGTTCTCAAACCGGGGAAGGTTATGGTAAAATGGCTAAGTGTGTGCGGATTTATCAGGTTGGGAGGTTTCACGGATGAAGCACATTTTGTTGTTGAACGGGCCGAATTTGAACATGCTTGGCATCCGGGAGCCCGGCGTCTATGGAAGTCTGTCGCTTCAAGCGATAACGGACAGGCTGACCAAGCTGGCGGAGGAGCTCGGCGTCGGATTGGAGTGCTATCAGTCGAATCACGAGGGTGATCTGATCGACCGCATTCATGCCGCCTATGGGCAGAAAGCCGGAATCTTGTTCAATCCGGGAGCGTTCACGCACTACAGCTACGCAATCCGCGATGCCATCAGCGCTGTAGGCATCCCGACGGTTGAAGTACATATTTCGAACATTCATAAAAGGGAAGCTTTCCGTCACGTATCGGTAATCGCCCCGGTAGCCGTGGGCCAAATCGCGGGTTTCGGCGCGAACAGCTACGAGCTGGGCTTGCGGGCGCTGGTCCAGTATATTGATAGCGCGGAGGGATAGCAAATGCAGCAACAGCGAATCGGGCGGCTGCGTAGTCTTTTGGAACAAAAAGGCTTGCCGGCGCTGCTCATCACGAATGCGACGAACCGGAAATATATGACGGGCTTCACCGGATCGGCAGGCTACGTGCTTATTACGGCCGACCGGGCCGTACTGCTGACCGACTTTCGTTACGTGACACAGGCATCGGAGCAAGCGGCCGGCTACGAGATCATCGAGCATGGGCCCAAGGTCGTGGAATCGATTAACGATCTGCTTCGCAAGTGGGGCATAGCCAAGCTTGGCTTCGAGCAAACCGACCTCAGCTACGGCACTTACAGCAGTTATGCCGAAGCACTCGGGGGAATTGAATTCGCGCCGACCGGAGGACTGGTCGAATCGCTTCGCATGATCAAGGACGATGGGGAAATCGCCGTCATGCAGCAGGCGGCCGATCTGGCGGACCGTGCGTTTGTCCACGTTCTCGGGCTGTTGAAGTCCGGGGTCAAAGAGCTGGACATTTCGCTCGAAATCGAGATGTTTGTGCGCAAGCATGGCGCCGCTTCGACTTCGTTCGAAACGATCGTCGCTTCCGGCGAACGCTCTGCGCTGCCGCACGGCAAAGCCAGCGACAAAATTATCGGGACCGGCGAATTTGTAACGCTCGATTTCGGAGCCTATTACAAAAGCTACTGTTCCGACATTACCCGTACGGTCATCGTCGGTACGCCGACGGATAAACACCGCGACATCTACAAGATCGTTCTCGAAGCGCAAATGGAAGCGATCGAGCGAATCAAGCCGGGCATGACCGGCAAGGAAGCGGATGCCGTCGCACGCGATATCATCAAGCGTTACGGTTACGGCGATCATTTCGGCCACGGCACCGGTCACGGGCTCGGGATGGAAGTTCACGAAGCGCCGCGGCTGTCGGTGCAGGGCGATGTTGTACTGGCCCCAGGCATGGTGGTTACCGTGGAACCCGGCATTTATTTGCCAGGCTTCGGCGGCGTCCGGATCGAGGACGATATCGTCATCACGGAAACAGGCAATCGGAGGTTAACACAATCCAGCAAAGACTTGATTGTGATACCATAACTTGATGCAACTTGGTAGCGGCACAAACCAAGGCGAAGCAAGGATAAGTCCGGATGATCCGGAGACTGATTCTTACAAGGCTTGAGGCACTGTCGTCTGCTCACATTTTAGGGAGGTTTTTGTAGTGATTTCAGTTAACGATTTTAAAACAGGCTTAACCATTGAAGTAGACGGCGATTTGTTCACCGTTATCGATTTCCAGCACGTTAAACCGGGTAAAGGCGCTGCCTTCGTCCGTTCCAAGCTGAAAAACCTGCGCAACGGCAACACCGTAGAGCGTACGTTCCGCGCCGGTGAGAACGTGAGCCGCGCTCACATCGAAAACCGTCAAATGCAGTACCTGTATGCCAGCGGTAAAGAGCATACGTTTATGGATACGGAATCGTTCGACCAAATCAACCTGGAAGATAAGCAAATCAAGTGGGAACTGAACTTCCTGAAAGAAAACATGAACATCAACATCATGAGCTACCAAGGCGAGATCCTCGGGATCAACCTGCCGAACAGCGTTGAGCTGAAAGTCATCGAAACCGAGCCGGGCATCAAAGGCAACACGGCGCAAGGCGCGACCAAGAACGCGAAAGTCGAAACCGGCTTGAATGTTCAAGTGCCGCTCTTCATCAACGAAGGCGACGTGCTCTTGATCGACACCCGCGAGGGCCAATACATCTCCCGCGCTTAATCTGAGCGGTGGAAAATCCTTACCTTTCTTCGAAGAGGTAAGGATTTTTTTGTTTAAGGGAAAGGAGGGGAAAGTATTCCTTGTAGCTGCTTTGATTACCTTAATTGTTGGAATATTGAAAGCAAAGAATAACAAGCATAACAGGTGATTAAGAGGGATTATAATAAATAACCTAACTAAAAGCTTACTCTTCTAAGAAATACTAAATATGCTGGGCATATGCTCAGCATGTTGGTTTTGACAGCAAATGTATGGCGGCAAATTATGCCGCTTTTTTCTTTAGTCATCCGAGGTAATTACATAAGTCAGGTAGCGCTTAATTTGCTATTTGGACCTTAAACCCTTGATCAGCTCGAACCGGATTTTAAGTAAAACAAATTAATCGTTTAATTGAATAGTTCCGTTTTCTTTTTCGTATTTGTCAATATGTTGCTCGATTAAATATTCAATTTGCATTGCGATGGATCGTTTATTTTTCTCTGCTATAATTTTGATTTTTTGAAAATTATTTTCATTAAGCCGCAATGTGAACACTTTTTTATTGGTTGTCATAAATTGATAACTCCTTCAAAGTGATTTCACTATTATAACATTTTGATTTCATACTATATACATTCATATTGACATCTTAGTGATATCACTTATACAATGGAAGTATAATGAATTCAAAGTGATGTCACTAGATGGGGGGAAGCTTGATGTTGACGAATCTAAATTCTAGTTTGAATGATTATGTTATGAGGCGGATCGAAGAAATTATACATACTATTTTGCTGAATCATATTGTCTACCGGGAATTATCTGATGAGCTTAGTTATACATTGCGTGAGCTTATTGAGAGGGTACCGGAGAACTGTAAACCTCTACTGTACGAATATAAAGAAAGGGAACACGAACAAACGGTGATAGCATTAGAAGCTATGTACAAACAAGGCTTTATGGATGGGGTATTTTTGAATAAGGAAATACTTAAAGGGAATTAGTTAATATATTTATGCGCTATTTCGAAAAGCTAGTTCTGACTTCCAGGTAAATAATCTTCAGCAAGTCTTAATTAACATAAGAACAATTAAATCCGACGTTCAACTGCCGGACAATATTCTACTTAAAGAAACTCTGTCTTTTAGGCCTTGCTCATACATGATAGTTTCTGCGAGCCCTTGCAGGATATTGGATTTGTATTCATATTCACACAGCAGCATTTTGGAATCATCGGGCAATTGAGTGTAGATATCTTTAAATAGCTTAATGCAATAGCTGAGAACACGAAAATAATTTTGATAAATTAAATTTTAATGGCTATAATTGAAGAAAAGTTTAGATTGTTGAAAGGATAACAAGATGTTAAGCTACAAACCGTTACAGAAATTACTGATCGATCGAGATATAAAAAAGCAAGAATTAATGAAGAAGACAGGGATTTCATCTGCGACCATGGCGAAATTGAACACCAACGAGTATGTATCATTAGAGGTAATCGATAAAATTTGTGCAGCGTTGAATTGTCAGCCCGGAGAGTTGTTGGAATATATAGTTGAAGAAGCAAAGAAGTAAGTAAGATTTTTCGGAGGAGGTTAATCAGAAGATGAATGAAAACATTTTGCGGTATCCAATCGGCCAGTTTAACCCGGTGACGACTACGACAGATGAGGAACGTAAGAGTTACACGAAAGAAATTGCAGATATTGTTCCTTCTCTGCGGAAGATTGTGGGAGACTTCAATGAGGGTCAGCTTCAAACCCCGTACCGTTCCGGTGGTTGGACGGTGCAGCAGGTGGTTCACCACATGGCCGATAACGATGTCAACGCCTACCTTAGATTAAAGCGAGCTTTAACCGAAGATGAGCCTATGGCCAGTTCTTATCGCCCTAATTTATGGGCAGAGCTTAGCGATTATAAGGATACTCCAATAGAAATCTCCTTGGGACTTTTAGAGGCGCTTCATCATCGACTAATCAATACAATTCACGGCCTGAAATCAGCCGATTATGATAGAAGATTCAATACCGAGGTCCTTGGCTGGATCACCGTGGATGTCGCGATTCAAAGATTCATTTGGCATAACAAGCATCATACTTCCCATATTCAATCTTTAGCACAACGAATGAACTGGTGAAAAATGGATGTTTCACAAACGGAATAGGGAAGTGCAATATTACACCGAGGATGAGTCCCATGCAGGATGTTCAATTTACTGAAAACCAGATACAATTTCAAAAGTACCCATTTCAAGCGTCCAGCATATATCCGAATGGCAGCGTCGCATCGGAAGATATTTCTGAAATTTTGATCACCAGGTGCCCTCCCGAAGTCAGATTGAAAAGCGGCGAAGTTCTTTTTGTCTCGGCCGTACATAAAGAGAGTCTGCAAATGTTTGCGAAAAGCAATAAGATCCCTATCGTATCGAGGATAGATACTTGGAGCTTCATCTGTGAGGAGTTTCTGGATACGGAATTTTCAGATGAGGATAAAGAAAGAGTGTATCGGCTCTTGGAAAATGAAGGGCTGGATCGAAACTTTGTCAGTGAAACGAGACAATTTTTGTACATCCCTATGGTGGCCTACAATTCGATTATGTGGGATTGGGCGCACCTGGGTTTATATGACGTCTTGACGGCCATAAGCGGGCAATTTCCGTATGGGGAAAAGGTTAAGTTCACGGAAGAGGCTTTTCATGATTTTTATTGGAAAGCGATGAAATTGGCCATGCGCGAGAGGAATAGGTAAGGTTGGTAATAAAATTATCCTAGAAAGGAAAGCAGCATATGTCTAACCAAAAATCGCATCGCTCTGGACCAGCTTATCTTGAAGGAATTACCATAGCAGAAAACCCGGAAACATGGATGGAGCAAGAATGGACAGGTAAATTGCAGACAAAAGAAGGCCGGACCCAGTTTCGTATTTATTATTACGGAGAGCTGATGGATGACCTGATTGCAGTGACCGATTTCGCTCCTCAACTGATTGTTGCCGAGGATCCGGTTGACGGTGAACGTTACCTTCTGTTCGACGGTTGCAAACACGGTTATAACGCCATGTTATGCGATACCTATACGGCCGAGCAGCAAAACAACCGGACGCCCTTATTGCCCTATCTGGGCAAAGATGGTGAGGATACCTTTGAGGTTTACATCACGGCTTTCTATAATGTCGATTGGGACGAAGAATTTGCGGATGATGTGGACGAAGACGGGCTGCTTGAATTGATTAACGGCGAACGAGTCGATTTTGACGAGGCGAAGCGCAACGGATATGATGCGCTGGGGATAAATATCGTAAATAACAAGGGAGAAAAAATCGAAATTGTGCAGGAAGAGCTTGCCTGAATGCACGCGGGCCCAATTTTTTGATGAAATTGGGCCTTTGCTATTTATTGGCCAAGCTGGCGACTAGTCTGCCTGCAGCTGCAATGCGCCGCGCAAGATTTCAAATGAGCCGCATAAAGCGGTCAAATTTTCTTCTAACACTTCTTCTACCGTTTTATTGACTTCCCTTGCGCATTCTTCTGCATCCTCTTTAACTACCGCGATTTCATGATCAATATACATAATCGGGGGCTCCGCATTCGCCTTTCGGTAGTCGAACACGAGCCAGTTGCCGCTGCTTACGCTCCAAGCGAAAGGAATGATTGTATAAGGTTCCGGGACCAATTCGTTCACCATCTCGATACTATCCATGTAGGACAAGCACGGCCGGATGAAGCGAATCGACCACTCCGTGTACCCGTTAAAGTCCTCCAACCGGTACTCTTTCAGCCAGCCGTTATCGCTGTTTTCGAGGTCCTGAAGCATTTGTTTATAGCTAGTGGGGAATACGATTCCCAATTTCGATTCGATTTCTTCGATCGACAAGGACTCTTGCGCTGATTCCGTCATCGGATTTTTTCCTCCCATTTTCCATGTTCGTTGTTATTATACCCCAGAAGCCTGTCCGACAAAATAAGGACTTTCATCGAAAAAAGTGTGCTAGAATGGGAGAAGAGATTTTGGAAAGGCAGCGGCGAACCTTAAACATCCGGTAAAAATTCGAGGTAAACAATGAAAATAATTTTTTTGGATATTGATGGGGTACTGGTTACTTCAAGACATATGGTGCAGAGCAAGAAATATTTTGGACATGAGTTTGATCCGGCATGCGTCAGGAGTTTACAAGAGATACTCGAAAGAACTGAAGCTAAGATTGTAGTCAGCTCGTCCTGGAGAGAAGGTAGAACTTTAAAACAATTACAATCTATTTTTGAAATCAACGGAATAAATAATGTAGTTGGCATGACGCCAATTATCGAAGGGGCAATACGGGGCAAAGAAATTAAAGAGTATTTAAACCAAATTTTGAATATTGGTTTGGAAGTCGACAGGTTTGTGATTATTGACGATGAAGAAGAGATGGGGGAGCTAGACGATCACCTGGTGGAAACAAGTTTTGAGACCGGGATAACCAGGGCAGTAGCGGACAAGGTCATTCATTTTTTAGTTTAATGACAGCTCGTGAAAGTCGTATCAAGCAGACAGTTTCTTTTACACAATCTAAACGCTGCAAACGTTAGATGTTGAGGGTTTGTGATACTAAGAACAGGAGAAATGAAAAATGTCTGAAATGAATGCCATGAAATCTGAAATTATTGATATGTTAATTACATTAATTCCGGATGCAGTGAAAGAAATACAGGTTCCAATAGAAGACAAAGTCTGCTACATTGCGCTTTATCGAAGTGATTCACACCCATTAGTTGGTCTCATCCAACTTGGCATCGAAACAAGACGAAACAAAATGAAAGATGAAGCGGGTATTTGGGGAGCTTGGAATTCTGGAGATCAGCCAGTGAAGCATCAAAATGACTTAAATGATGAATTGCTTAAAGAGAAGCTGAAAAGGTTACTGGAAATATGTGGAGAATCGGGTGGATATGAAGGAGAATGGTATGAAGCTGAGTGGTGGATAAGATGTACTGAGATTATGAACGAGGTTTCACTGAAATTAAATGAATACGAGTGGAATTCTTACTTCAAAAACATCACGGATGATTTTGTCGTATATGTCGATAGAGAAGATTTAGATGTAGAGAACGGTGACCTAGAATTATGTGTTCCCCAAAATAAACTTAAACTATTGAAAGGGAAAGGTCTGGTTTAAAAAACCAGAGAGACCTAAATAGTGGAGCCGCATGGTCTAGGCCTCTCGGGTGTATAATTGAAAAGATCCCAGGTGATGACATGAGCTTAAACCATGAATTCTTTTTACTTCCAAATGAAATATCTATAAGTGATTGTCGAGATTGGTATTATCTGAATCGGTATACTTGGAAGGATAAAGTAGAGATTTCAGATAACTTAATTTTAGCAAGGTCGATAGCTTTTTAAAGTAAGGTAACCTACAAGGGGAATAGAACTGATTTTCATTTCTTTAAACGAGCTAAGAAAACTAATCCAACACTAGAAGAACAAATTCATGTTTTACTTGGACTAGGAATTACTTTTACAGATGATTCAGGCACTTTAATCAATAACTTGTTAGTTCATTATGATAGAGAAAGTTATGAGGAAAATCCTTTTTATTTACTTATAACCGTAATCGGTGCTGATTTATTAGATGAACGAAATTCGAATGTCTTATGATGTGTGGAGTTTTGATGCCGAGTGTATTGAAGACGAGAATATTTATACAATATTGCTAAGGCATTTCGTTAACTTAGCCAAGGGCGAGTTACCACTGGAGAACATAGAAAGTAATGTTGATTTTGATGAACAAGAAGTCGTGATATGAATTGACAGATAAGAAATTCGTTATTTTAGCATAGCGTAACACTGTGGTCCTGCTGTTTTACGTTCTTTGGTATCTGCACATAAAAAAACCGGCCTTTCGGCCGGCCGCGATCTCGCGGAAAAGGTACTCAGGTTCTCAGACGGACATCTTTTGCAAATGCGCTTCGAGCCGGTCAAGATTTTGCTCGTTGGCTGGAAGTGCGATTTTCTTGATGGCGTTGAATACGGCAGCGTTTTCGAAAAGCTGGCGCCAAGTCAGTCTGGTTTTGCCGCCAAGATCCTCGAAGGTTGCTGTGAGCTGGTAATGAGGTGCACAAAGATGCCGCAGCACGATCCGGTCAGGCCCAATTTCGACAAATTCGCTTTTGTTGTCATAATCCATTCCGTTCGGTCCGTGCATCACAAACTCCCATATTCCTCCCGGCCGCAAATCAAATTCGTGAAACGTGTTCGTAAACCCGTTTGGACCCCACCACTGTGCCAAATGCTCGGGTTTTGTCCAGGCTTCGTAAACGAGAGTAGGGGATGCATTCATTAACCGCGTTGTTACCAATTCGTATTCTTCCGCTGCGATGATTTCGTCGTTTGCCGCACGGTTTTCCGTCATGCCCGTTCCTCCTCTGCATGTTAAAGTAGGTTAGCCGATCTCCAACTGCACACCCAGCTTGTCCAGCATCTCCTTGGTACCGTGTTCGCGCAGAGCCGGCGTGTCGTGGCCGTCCAGGAAGACGCCTTGCTCGGTGAAAATCAGTTTTGTGCCTCCGCCCTCCGGCTTGAACTCGACGGTCGTTGCGGAAACGGAAATCCGCGTCTCGCCCATATCCAAAGTATAGGTGTAAACGATGCGCTCGTCCGGCACAATGTCGTGGTACCGGGCATAGAAGGTAAATACCGGTCCGCCGGGAGGCCCTCCTTGACTGCTTTCTCCACCCCCGACACGGAAGTCAAACTCATCCGCTTTCGAAAACCATTGTTCTTTCAGGCGAGGGTCCGCCCAGTAGGCAAAAACCTTTGCCGGCGAGGCTTTATACACCCGTTCGACGACGAAAGTGTTATGCACGGTAGATCGTTCGTTCATCATTTTCAGCTCCCTTGATTCGATTCGTCGGCATCCTTGTCGAGGATGTCGCCCAGCAGGTCCAGGTGGTTCTCCCAAGTCATCCGACGTTCGAGGATCATTTTTTCATGGCTCTTTTTCATCGTTTCCAATAATTTTGTAAAATCATCGACCGTCACAGGTTGTCTCAAATGCATTAGTTTGGAAACATATTCTAATTCAGACACAAGCTTTTGCTGCATCCGGATAGTTTCTTTCAGACGGGCGATTTGCAGCGACACGATTTCTAGCGGACTGAAGTGCCCGCCGGTTACGACGGACTTAATCTCCTCCAGCGATAAGCCGAGCTCTTTTAACGACAAAATTTGCTGCAATCTCGACAGGTCGGCTTCGTTATACAGCCTGTGCCCCGAATCGGAATGCGCCGACGGAGAAAACAGGCCGATCTGATCGTAAAACCTCAATGTTCGTATCGTGAGTCCCGTGAGCTTAGCAAGCTCTCCCACCTTCCAAAGTCGTTTCATAATCACCTCTTTTTTGTTGCGCATCTGTTTTACCGGTAACTATACTATAAAACATGACGTTACGTCACGTGCAAGTGTTAAAATGCAGCGCCCTCCAGGAATTTATCAATCAAGAGTATAGGAACAGAATGGAAGGAGAGAAAATATCAAGATAAAAGAAAGTCATATTATGCTCCCAAAAGATTCGGATAGACAGTAAAACGGACCATGAATAAATTATGATAATCTCGCAAACAGGCTGCTCCTTATAGAATAGGGTACAGCTTTTTTTGTCTAAAAAGGTCGATTAAAAACACGATTCTCTTTATTTATTGCTTTTAGATCAGGCCTTAAGTCCTTGAATTTATAAACTTTTATATTCATTTATTTTCATTTTCATTACCTCATACCATTGTGGTAAAAAATATTTCATAAGGTTTATTATGGTAATAATTCGGGCTGCATGGTTTTGCCATACTGGAGCTTTAGTGCGCGACGATTTGAAATAATTGTAAATTGGAGTTTGATTTTCGCATAGGCCCTAAGTTTCAATTGAGCATCGCGTGATTACCCAATCACTTTTGAAGGGAATCGAAAGACCTAATATTTAATTAAATTAACAAAATTTATAAAAAAAGATGCATATCAACAGTTTTCAAATTAATTTCCTCATGCTATTATGGTAAATATTATGACAAAAGGTTCATGGTGGAAATATTTCAAATCATTGAATTATGGTTCTCAACTCCTTGATATTGACAAGGATATCATCTCAACATTGGAAGGTGAGTCGTTTGGCTTCTCAACTGTTAACCGGAAAAAATATTTTGATTATGGGTGTCGCCAATAATCGAAGCATCGCTTGGGCAACGGCGCAATCCTTGGCAAGTCAAGGGGCTAAGCTTATTTTCACCTATGAAAACGAGCGGGTGGAAGAGCGGGTTCGCAGTTTGATTGCGACCTTGCCAGGAGCCGAAGCTTATGCCTGTAACGTGACCGTTGACGAAGAAATTGACGCTTTAGGGCAAATTTTGCAAGAAAGTGTCGGTGTCCTGCATGGATACGTTCATAGTGTGGCCTACGCCAAGGGCGAGGATTTGGACGGGATGTTTGTCGAAACATCGCGGGAGGGCTTTCGCATAGCGCATGAAGTAAGCGCATATTCATTGGCAGCGGTCGCCAAAAGAATCTACCCGTTAATGACGGAAGGCGGAAGCATAGTTACGATGACCTATATCGGGGCCGAACGAGCCATTAAAAATTACAATGTTATGGGGGTGGCGAAAGCGTCGCTGGAAGCTTCGGTACGGTACCTCTCCAACGACCTCGGACAATTTAACATTCGGGTTAATGCGATTTCCGCGGGGCCGATTCGTACCTTAGCCGCCTACGGCATAAAAGATTTTAATACGATGTTGAAAAAGATCGAAGAAATAACGCCGCTCCGCAAGAGCATCGACGCCTCCGAAGTTGGCGATACGGCACTCTTCCTGCTCTCCGGGCTTTCGAGAGGGATTACGGGAGAAGTGATCCATGTCGACGCCGGTTACCATATTGTCGGCATGTAGTACGAAGAAAAGGGGGAATACTTTAAAACCGTCGAAGACAGAGTCTGGTCATTCGTCCTACCGACAAAAGATCATAGGAGTGAATTATATTGATTGTTGCCCAATCCGAAAGTCAGATCATTACTCCTGGCCATACGTACAACAAGGATCGGTTTGAAAAAGATGTTCAAGTGTTCTCTCGAATGTTAGGCGTTCGAGGACTCTCCGAGGGTGACAGAGTTATTCTGAAATCGGAAAATTCGTATTGGTTCATTGTGGCGTTGTTTTCCTTGTGTCAGCTTGCGGTTTCGATCGCTGTGGTGGATGAGCAAGTCCAGGCGGACGAGCTGGGTCAAATTTATGCGGATATCGGGGCCAGCTGCATCTTGACGGATGTGGCTGCGGATATCCCGGACGCGACGATTTTAATCATCGAAAGTATGATTCAGGAGGAGGCGGTTTATGAATATTGGGCCGGGGAGGTAAGTCCCTCGCCGATACATATCGATAAGTGGACGGAAATGAAGGATGCGCTGATTCTTTTCTCTTCGGGAACGACAGGCAAGCCCAAAGTCATAGTGAAATCGGGCCGATCCTTTATGGACAATATCAAGTTATCCGTAGAGGCCATGAACTATGTGTCGAGCGATCGTTTGCTCCCCATTGTTCCCTTCTCCCATTTTTACGGAATCTCCCTTATTTTTTCATGGTGGTTGACGCAATGCTCCTTGATCATTAGCAACCATAAAAATCTCTGGAGTATCGTCACCAGTGTTATCAAAGAAAAAGCAACTGTCGTTGATGCAAATCCCTCTGCTTTTTACGCTTTTATTCGTATGTTATTAAGAAAACCGGATCAATTGGAGCAAGTGAAAAATACCTCGGTGCGCATGTGGTGTGTAGGCGGTTCGCCTCTGACGAAGGATTTGGAGGAGAAATTCGCGGAGGTATTCGGCCACCGCCTGCTGAACGGCTACGGATTGTCCGAGCTTGGCAATGTCACCTTGGGGACGCTGGAAAATCCCGAAGGCTGCGGCAGGCCTCTTCCCGGAGTGGAGACTAGCGTCCGGGATCAACACGGTATCGAGCGCAATGAGGGCGAAGTCGGCGAGGTCTGGATACGTACGCCCGGATGCATGGAGGGGTATCTCCATCAGGAGGAGCTTACCCGCTCGGTCATTCAAGACGGATGGTTCAGGACGGGCGATCTGGGCTTTTTGCAAGAAGGGAACCTTCATGTGATCGGCCGGAACGGCAAGTCCATCAACCGAATGGGATATACGTTCTCTCCGGTCTATATCGAGAATCAAATCAGCCGGTTAGGCTTCCGTTCCTGTGTCGTTCCCTTGGACGACGAGAAAAAAGGCACGCTGCTCGTCGTATTCGTCGAAAACGAATCGGCGCAAGAATTGCCCCAATTCCGCAAAAATTTGAACCGAATGCTTCCCACTTACATGTATCCCGATTTGTTGCTGCTTGTCACCCAGTTCCCTTTGAACCGGAACGGTAAGCTTGATCGCCTGGAGCTTGAGCGTATGGCCCAGGAACGGGTTATAGCACAAGAGGTGTGATTCACAAATTATTTTCATACCCCAATAAACAAAATGGAGGAGAAGCGAAGCGATGACGATCAATCTGGGAACGAAGGAAAACACTTTTTTTGCCGAAAGATACGAAAGCATTGAAAAGTGCGTGGACTACTTGACGACCCATCGAAACGAAATTTTAAGTATTTTGTCCAATATCTCGTCGTATCGGGCGGCCAATGCCGAGATCGATTCAACCATTCAAACCTTGCAAGGCGCAATGCGGGAAGTGGAGACGTATCGTCCGGCTTGCCAGGATTCAATGGCCGTCTTTATGCCCTCCAATGTGATTTTATATTCCTATGCGCTGTATTTGCTAATCCCTTCTTTATACGTAGGCCGAATCGAATTCAGAGCCTCCTCGCACGTCGCGGAATATGTCGGCCTGCTGCATGACAAGCTGAAGGAGGTACACCAGCTGCCGATCAGCAATCTTAAAGTAAGTCAAAAGGTTTTTATGGAGAATTCCGTAGGGAATGCCAATATCGTTGTTTTTACGGGCACCTATTCGAACGCGGAGCAAATCAAGAAGCAAATCAAAAGAGAGCAGCTCTATATCTTTTTCGGACAAGGCATCAATCCGTTCATTATCGGACCTGACGCGGACTTGTCGCTGGCTACCGACGATGTGATTCGGATGAGGCTGTTCAATTCGGGACAAGACTGCCTGGGACCGGATATTATCTTGACACACGAAGACATTGCGGAGAGCTTTAAAAACCTGCTGCTGGAAAAAGTGAAAGCGCTGACCTTCGGAGCCAATGACGATCCGAACGCGAATTATTCGCCTATTTTTTATAAAGATATCCTGACGGCCATGTCGGAGTATTTTAATAATAACGACAAATACATCATTTATGGCGGGGGCATTGATTTTCGCACGAAGAAGATGGAGCCGACAATTTTATACAGCAAGCTGGAAGACCGGCTGGAAATTGCGGAGTACTTCTCTCCGGTATTCAATGTCGTCAGCTACCCGAACGATGAGCAGCTCATGAAATTGATCGGTTCCAGCTACTTCAGCGAACGCGCCATGGGGTGCAGCTTGTATGGCTCGGAGCATTTGGCCGACAAGCTGCGCAGAAAACATACGCTTACGATCAACCAAACGTTGGAGGACGTGGAGCAAGGCAATAAAGCGTTCGGCGGGCACGGAACGATGTCGAACTATATTTTCTACGATATGCAGCTGGTCTCGAAACCGATTCTGATTTCCGAGGTTGTTGCGGAATTCCTTTCCGAAAAGAGGATCGAAGTATGAAAACACGTATGGCGGCCTGGGACGTCATCGTCCGCTATCTTCAATTTCTGGGCCTGGAAACGATATTCGGCCTGCCCAGCGACGATTTGAAGGTGTTGTCCTCGCTTCAATCATCGGACATTCGGTTGATCATTTGCAAAGACCAGAGGAACAGTTTATTCATGGCCTCCGGTTATGCGCTGACATCCGGTCAATTGGGCGTATGCGTCGTGGGGAAAGGGCCGGCTCTCACCAATACGGTAACAGGATTGCTGGAAGCTCATCATCTGGGAGCCCCCTTGTTGCTGATTGCGCTTGGAACCGGCAGCGATAAGCTGGGAACGAAGGCCTTCCAGGAAGCGGATCAGCTTTCGTTGGTCAAGCCTCTGGTGAAATGGGCGTATCGGGTCGAGCATCAGGACCGGTTGGTATGGGCATTGGAGAAAGCGTCGTTTATGGCCGTCAACGGGGGAAAAGGCCCGGTGTATCTTGAACTGCCGGAACACATCGCGGATCAAGCCGTGGAGGTAGACCTTCCGTTCCAACCGCTGGAAAGATTGAGCAGCTCCCCTTCGACTAGTGATCTCGACACCGCTTGGGATACGATATCGCAAGCAAGTAAGCCGGTGCTTCTGGTCGGCGGAGGGATGAAACTGGGGACACAAGGGCTTATTGAGTCGTTAGCCGTCAAATTGGGTGCAGCTATTTTTACTACCGCATCGGGCAGGGGAGCGGTCGATGAGGAACATCCTTTATTTTGCGGGGTAGCGGGTCTGTATACGGATAAAAGCATGAGAACCGTATGGCAGGAAGCCGATGTCGTTGTATCGCTGGGCAGCCGGCTGGAGGAAACGGCGACATTCGAGTGGGATGTGATGCTTGCGCATACGCCGATCGTTCAGGTGAATGTCCATTTGGACGATTTCTCGCATCAGTACCGTGGCGTGAAGGTGCTGGGGGACGGGTACTTGGCGGTCGAGCACTGGTTGTCGCGATTCCATCGTCAGCCCGATCGGGATTGGCTCTCTCGAATCGCAAGCTGCAAAGAAGAAGCGTTCCGCAGCAAAGAGGCGTATCTCCGTCAAGTCGGGACGATGCCCCATGTTCATGTGTCGGAAGTGCTGGATGCCATGCAGGCGGAATTTCCGGAAGATTGCATCCTTGTGCAAGAAAACGGTCTTCAGGATATGTGGTCGTATTTTTACCCGTATTACCGGTTTACGGGAAAACGTTTTTCCATCGTTCCCAGCGATCAAACCAGCTTGGGGTTCGGCGCAGCTGCGGCCGTCGGAGCAAGTCTGGCCGATCGCCGTCCCGTAGTGGCGCTTGTGGGGGACGGGGCCTTCAACCTATTCCAGTCCGATCTGATAACGGCTGTCCGGTATCGCATTCCGCTTATCTACATCGTGATGAACAACGGAGGCTACGGCTGGCTGCAGTATCAACTGAATCAACTGGATTTTGCGGGAGAGCCGTTCCGGTTCGTATCGGAAACGCCGCTCGAGCACATGAACGTCATGCAGCATGATGGCGTGGAACAAATCGTCATTCAAGAGAAGCAAGAGTTGAGCGAGAAACTGCGGTTGGCTTTCGCCCGGTATCAAGCGAACAAGCTGGTCGTGGTGATCGTTCCCGTAGCGATTGAGGATGTGCACGATAAGATCCGGCATATTTACGGCGATTTTCCAGTTTACGAAAAATAACGAGCTAGAATACTGCGACAGAGGGTGGGAATCGTGTTGAAGAGACGTGTAGTGATCACGGGACAAGGAGCAATTACGCCGGTAGGATTGAATGTGAATGAATTCTGGACATCGTTGATCGAGGGGAAAAGCGGGATCGGTCCTGTCACCCTGTTTGATACGAAAGACATACCGACAAAAATCGGAGCGCAGGTCGAAGGATTCGATCCTTTGCAATACATGAGCAAAAAGGATGCAAACAAAATGGCGCAATTCACCCAGTTTGCTTTGGCGTCAGCCATGCAAGCCGTGGAGCAGGCGCAGCTTCGCATTGATGAAACCAATGCCTCGCGCGTTGGCGTCGTTGTCGGGTCCGGAGCCGGCGGCATGGATGTTGTGGAAGAGAATTTCAATAAGCTCTTTCGGAACGGTCCCAAACGGGTGAGCTCGTATTACGTTTCATCGATGATGATTAATTCCGCTCCAGGGGAAATTTCGATTGCATTAGGGGCAAAAGGTCCGTCTTACGCCGTCGTTACGGCGTGCGCGACAGGAAGCAATTCGATTGGCGAGGCGATGCGTGCGATCCAGTACGGTACGGTGGACGTCATGATTGCTGGCGGTTCGGAATCCAATTTTGGTATACTGGATTTGGCGTCGTTTGCGAATATCCATGCCCTGTCAAGACGCAACGATGAGCCTCAACGAGCGAGCCGTCCGTTCGACCGCAATCGCGACGGGTTTGTCATCGGCGGAGGCGCGGGAATCGTGGTGCTTGAAGAGCTGGAGTATGCTTTGAAACGGGGAGCTCCGATCCTGGCCGAATTGGTAGGCTATGGATGTACGACGGATGCGCACCATATCACTGCTCCTGATCCGACAGGGCTCGGCGCTGCGGAAGCCATCCGAATCGCCTTGAAGGACGGAGGACTGTCGCCGCAAGAGGTCGGCTACGTTAACGCGCACGGGACAAGCACTCCGTTCAACGATCAAATGGAGATCAATGCGATCAAGACGGTATTCGGCGAGCACGCTCCGAGCTTGGCCATTAGCTCGATCAAATCGATCACCGGGCATTTGATGGGCGGAGCAGGCGCCGTCGAACTGATTGCCACCGTTTTAAGCATGAATCACAGCAAAGTGCCGCCCACGTTAAATTGCGACGATCCGGAAGATCCGGAATTGAACTTTGTGCCTCATGTGGCCCAGGAACGGGAAATTGAGGCGGCAATAAGCAATTCGTTCGGATTCGGCGGCCACAACGTATGTTTGGCTGTTCGCAAATGGCGGGGACATTGATTCGCAAGGAGCTGAACAACACATGATCCATATTCCCGATGTGCTGCCGCATCGCTACCCGTTCCTTTTTATTGATAAAATTGTCGAGGCCGAACAGTCCGTATATGCCAAAGCCTACAAGAACGTCACGTGGAATGAATGGTTTATTTCTCAAGATTGTCCGTATATGCCTCATGCGCTTGTCGTGGAAGCATTGGCACAGTTGAGCGCTTTTACCGCAACAGATGAAACAGGAATTTCGTTTTTATCCTCGCTTAATAAAGTCGAGATGCATTCCTTGGCCCGGCCTGGAGACCGGTTGGATCTGTATTTTGAAGTGACCAAACGAAGAAAAGGGTATCTGCTCGGCAAGGGATTGGCCACTGTCGGCGAGCGGATTATTGTCAAAGCGGAAGAAATTGTGGCATTTTCTCAAAAATAGGATGATTTCGGTGTCTTAAAATCTTGCCGCTGTCGCTCGATAGCGGCTTTTTTTCTTTATGAAATCCAGGCATCGAAAGCAGACGATACAAGAGCAAGTATCATATAAAATCGGGGTTTATTTTACAAAAATATCCAATTTTTATTCGTGAATCCAATTCATTTCAGTTCGAGCGCGCACACAGGCTGGACAAATTTTTGCGAATAGATGGAGTTATGCTTGCAACGAATACGATTCATGGAAATCTAGTAATTACAATAGATATAGATCATCTAGGAGCATTTGGATTATTTTTAAAGGCAATCCATGAAGAAGGTGACGCAGAAACGAACGAAGAATACGGTTTCTAGTGAAATCAATGACGGACAATCCGAAACCATAAACGAAAGGACATTAAGGTATGCCGATAACCATAAAGAATCAGAATGAGGAGTTTTTGCTTCGCGTTGCCGGAGTATTGATTAAGGAAAATAAAGTATTGCTGCATAAGACCAAGAAAGGCAATGCATGGGTATTGCCTGGCGGCAGAGGAGAAATCAACGAGGAGACGGGCAAGACGGTTATTCGGGAATTTGCCGAAGAGTTAGGATTGAATGTTAAAGTTGCCCGATTGCTATGGATCGTTGAAAATTTCAATGCTTATGGTGAGAAAAATCTTCACGAACATGGGATCTATTATTTGGTAAATTCCGAGGAAGCGGAAATAACGATTCGTACGGAAGAATTTATTGGATTGGAAAAAGAAATAGGGATCGTCTATAAATGGATTGAACTACAAGAATTACACAACATGAAGATATACCCAGGAGCATTAAAGCAACTTTTACAAAACATATCCGAAGATAATGAAATTAAACATATTATAAATACCGAGGAATCATGAAGTCGGCAGCTTCCAGGAATACCGCTTTTACGCGCAGTAAAAACGTTCCGGTCGCCGCCGCTTGATTTCGAATGCTTTAGCGAGCTTGGCCGGGTGGATTATTCCCGGTAGTGAGAGGTGTCGCCATACAATTCGACTTTGGGCACATCGTTATTCATAATCATTTTGCATAACGCTGTCGGGTGGATATCGGGCATGCTTCCAATCTCATGCAGCGGCTTCCCCAAAAAATAACTCATGATGACTTTTAAAGTGATCCGGTGAGTTACAATAAGCACTTGCTGGCCTTGATGCTCTGCAAGGATATGGTTAAGCGCAGGGATCGTTCTTTCGAGCAATTCCGAATAGCTTTCTCCATGACCAGTGGGCCGGTACAAATGCGGATCGTTAAAGAAAAGATCGTATTGAACGGGAAATTGTTGTTGAATCCAGTCGATCTGTTGACCTTCCCACAGTCCCATATTTATTTCCTTGAGCGAATCGAGCGTTGAGATTGGTAACGGACGATTTCCCGAAAGAATTTGCGCTGTGCTGACTGCCCTTGGGCTGGAACTGGAATAAATGGCATCAAATTGGATATTCTCCAAGCGCTCCTTCAACCATTCGGCTTGCCGCATCCCGTAGTCGGTCAGAGGAGAATCCAGGTGGCCTTGCATTTTCTTATTCAAATTCCATTCCGTTTGACCGTGCCGGGTTAAATACAGTGTCGTTTGCATGATGTAAAATGCCTCCTCATGGTGTAATTACCTGCCTTGGGCCCGCATGCCGGATCATTTCCACATGCTTCCTTCGAGCAGGCGGAGTCGGTCCGAGCGGATATATCCGCGTTGAGTGAGGAGCCATTTTAATGGCGCGGGAGTCGGCTCCGAGAACAGAAATTGAACAAGCGGCAGCAATTGGTGAAACAACTGATAGGAAGCGTCTATTTTTCCTGCCCGGAAAAGCTCGTACACCTGCACAAACTGCTCGCTATCCAGGTTGGCGCTTGCCATAATGCCACCTTTGGCGCCAAAGCACAGAGAAGCGAAAAAATGCTTATCCTCCCCGCATAAGACCGGCTTGGACATGCTTCGGGCCAGCCGAAACATACGCCTTATATTGCCTGTACCTTCTTTCAGACCAATTACATGCTCCATTCCCATAATGATCTTTACCGTTTCCGGATCCAGCGCGACTCCGGCACGATGAGGGGGATTGCACAAAATAATGGGCAGGTCCGCTTCGGCTAGAGCTTGAAAATGCCGGATGACGGCTTGCTGCGATGGAAAATGGTAATCGGGCGCGGCAACGAGAGCGGCATGTGCGCCAAGAGATTTGGCTTGCGCCGTTCTTCTAACGGCTGCTGATGTGTTGCTTGCACCTGTTCCAACAATCAGCGGGATGGCTCGCGTTGCTGCGATAGCTTGGCGCGCAGCGGCGATCAGGATTTCGAATTCGCGGGGTTCCAGCACCGGGGATTCTCCTATCGTTCCATTGACGATCAATCCGTGAATGCCCTTGCTCACCAATCGCCGAATCAATTCTTCAAACGACCGGATATCCAACTCCCCGCTGTGGTCAAAAGGCGTAACGACGGGAACCATCACACCGCGTAACGTATCCTCTGTAAGCACAGCATTCCACCTCCGTTCTCCCCACGATCCGATGCATGCTAATGAATGTAAATCATTTTTCCTCAAAAGTAACCACCCAATTGGTGAAGTCATATACCAATCCGGTTCGCCGGGGAAGCGGTTGGTACAGAAAAAAGCGGGATGGATGGTTACTCGCCGAAGCATAGACGTTATATTCGGGTTTGATCCACTGGGAAACGCAACTGAAAGGAAGGATGGACTTGGATCATCACAGAACACCGTTGTTCACGACACTGATGCAGCAAAACCAGGAAGGCATCCTTATGGCAACGCCGGATCTTTCCCGGGTTGTACCGAGCCGCTATGATTTCGATGTAACAGGCCATTACAGCCGCGGATCTGTTCAACCGATCGTCAACGATAAAAAGCAGGATGTGGTACGAACCGCTGGCAAGCAAAACTGACCGAATGCAGGGAGATAAAGCCGAGTCGGCGATAACAATAGTCCTCTATTGAGCACTTTCTCATCAAGCTCTAGCACGATATTGGAGTCGTGCTTTTTTGACCGTTTTTGGCCTGCAAAAAAAATCGAGCCTCGCGCCGTCGCTTGCAACAGGGCTGCTGCCGTTGATCATAAATACGAACGAGTGGTCCTTCGTGATTATCGTCTTTATGTTCACCTTCCTGTTGATGCTTGGCGTTCTCGCATTCGGACTGAATCAAGGCCTTGAAAAGAAAGTGAACATACAGTACAAATATATGCTCGTATTATTAACGCTGGCTTTCGTCTGGATCGGTTTATGCTGGATCTAACGTATTGCAATACGATGCAGGATCTCCGTTAACTCCTGAATAAAGGCGGCGTTTTCCGATTCGCTTCCCACCGAAACGCGAGCATGGGAGGGAAGATTCCAGGTGCCGCCGTAGCGGACAATAATCCCTTTGTGAAGCAGTTGTTCATAAATGGTCTTGGCATTCGATCCAAGCTCCACCAGCACGAAATTGCTCATACTTTCGATGAACGGCAGGCGCAGTTCTTCGAAGGCGCGGTAAAGCTGCTCGCGGCCTCGCGTATTCGTTTGAAGGGACAAGCGAAGATGCTCGTCGTCATGAAGAGCCGCGGTGGCCGCAGCCTGCGCCAAGGCATTGACATTAAACGGTTCCTTCACCTTGAGAAGCTGCCGGATAATGACTTCGGGAGCCGTTCCGTAACCGACTCGCAAGCCCGCTAATCCGAATATTTTGGAAAAGGTCTGAAGCACGAGAACCGGATACCCGGCACGGACAAACTCCAGCCCGTCGGTATAATCCTCAGCTGTGGCGTATTGGCTGTATGCCGCATCGAACAGTACTAGAATATGTTTTGGCAGAACATCCAGCAGATGATGCAGGACCGATTTGGACAAATACGTGCCGGTCGGGTTGTTGGGGGAGCAGAGGCATAGAATTTTGGTGCGTTCCGTGACCGCATCGATAATAGCATCCATGTCGAAGGCGAATTGTTCCCCGAGCGGTACGGTAACGATGGTTGCCCCCATAAGATGCGCCCCGAATTCATACTCGCTGAATGACGGAGTGAGTACGATCATTTCATCCCCAGGCTCCAAAAACGCTTCGCAGGCAAGGGTTATCAGTTCGTCCCCGCCATTGGTCACGATGAATTGCTCCGGCTTCATATCTAGCTTGGAGGCCATAGCCTGCCTTAAGTTCGACGTGCTGGCATCCGGATAACGATGAATGTCCGCCAAGGAGCAATGAATGGCTTCCAACGCTTTAGGAGAAGGGCCTAGCGGATTTTCGTTAGAGGCCAGTTTGATGACCTTGGTTAAACCGAGCTCGTTTTGCAGCTCCCAAATGGGCTTTCCCGGAGTATAAGGATGGATATGCTGAATGGTTTTTCGCGCTTTAACTTCCATGTTGCTTTCAGACATGACAAATCACCTCGTGGTATAAAATCTCCAAGCCTCTTTCTTAATGTAAGTCCGCCTCCTTTGCAAGTAACCATCCAATCCGTTTTCATTACACCGATCCAGTTTATACGGTTAATTTTTTACGTCTTGGTGTCCATTTGGCTGGAACAAAAAGAAACGAAATGGATGGTTACGCTCCCGCCTCCTTCCGTTACGATATCGTGCGAGACGAACAGAAGAGGTGATTTCAATTGATATCTTTCCGTTACCGCTTGTTGGCGTGGACTTCGTTCATCGGCATGTTTCTTGTGCTCCTGGCCGGAGCTTTGGTTACAAAGACCGGTTCCGGGCGCGGCTGCGGAGATGACTGGCCGTTGTGCAGCGGGAAGTTTATTCCGGCTTATACGCTGGAGTCCATGATCGAGTATTCGCACCGTATCGTTACCGGGATCGTAGGAATCGTTGTTCTTGTGACGTTTCTGTATACGTGGCGGCGTCTCAAGCATCACCGGGAAGCTTTGGTGTATGCCGGCGGAACGCTGCTGTTTACGATCGTCCAGGCCTTGATGGGAGCTGCGGCGGTGAAATGGCCGCAACAGCCGGCCGTGATGGCGCTTCATTTCGGCATATCGTTGCTGGCGGTTGCCAGCAGCATGCTGCTGGTCGTTTGGAGTTACCGCATGAACAAAGGGACGGAAAAGGTGCCTTCTGCTTCCATCCCGCGCTATGTTTACCCTGTAGCCTGGGGGATATGGATCTATTGTTTCGGCGTCGTTTATTTGGGAGCCTACATCCGTCATATGGAAGCGGATGGCGGCTGTATGGGCTGGCCGTTATGCAATGGGCAGCTGATCCCCTACTTGTCCGGAGCTTCGGGGATTGTCTTCGCACATCGGGTTGCCGCCGCTGTCCTGTTCATATTTATTGCCGCCTTCTACGCGCTTGTTCGCCGCGTCACACCCAAGCGGCCGCCTTCCGCATTGCGGACGGGTGCCGTCTATGCGCTCGTTCTCGTTACCGGACAAATCGGCAGCGGCAGCTTGCTCACGGCAACGATGAACAACGAAAATGTTTATCTATTTACAAGTCTTCTCCATAATGTTCTGGCGACGGTCTTGTTTGCCGTGCTGACGGATATCGCCTTCCGCTCTTGGAAGCATCGAAAGATACAAAGCTTTAGCTCTTCCTAAGCTAGGGAGAGTTTTTTTTATGGAGAAACGATGTCGGATTTGTTTCATTTTGTTGAACATGGTCGGTTTTTTGACTTGGCCAGTGGATGGTGACACCTCTACCGTTCCCCATTAAAGTAAGGCGTGATCATAATCACGCAATGCGATAGGAGATGAGAAACATGAAGACACCCCAAGCGCTCCGCTGGTTCGCGTCCATATCTATGCTGGCGCTGCTGCTCTTGACAACGACCGGGTGTGCGGAAAACATGATCGTGCTCGATCCGAAAGGGCCGATTGCCGAACAGCAGCGGGATTTAATGGTGATTTCCACGGTGCTGACTTGCATTATTATCGTGCCTGTCCTCGTGCTCACGGCAATCATCGTTTGGCGTTACCGGGACAAGAAAGGCAGAAAAGCGAAATATAGGCCGGACTGGGAGCACAGCACGACGCTGGAAACGATCTGGTGGGGGATTCCGATCGTGATCATTACCATTCTGGGCATCATTACCATAAAGAGCACGTATGCCCTGGAGCCGTCCAAGCCGCTCGTATCGGATAAAAAACCGCTGACCGTTCAAGTGACCTCGCTGGACTGGAAATGGTTATTCCAATATCCCGAGCAGGGAATCGCGACCGTGAACCACGTCCAGATCCCGAAGGGTGTACCGGTCCGCTTCGAGATTACGGCCGATGCGCCGATGAATTCGTTCTGGATTCCGCAGCTCGGCGGGCAGATGTACGCGATGTCCGGCATGGCGATGACGCTTTATTTGCAAGCGGATGAGCAAGGCCAATACTGGGGGTCGGGTGCGAACTTTACCGGAAAAGATTTTGCCAAGATGTTCTTTGACGTGAAATCCACTTCGCAGGAAGAGTTTGACCAATGGGTACGCGAGGTCAAAGCATCGTCTCCGGCGCTGACGCTGGAAGGCTATAAGCAGCTGGCGAAGCCTTCCGCTTCGGACGTGAAGACGTTCTCCGCATTTCCGGAAGGCTTGTTCAATATGACGGTGACCAAGTACGCTTCCTCGCACAATCACGGCTTGTCCTGGAAGGACATTCAGAAGATCAAGATCCAAGAGTAGCGGGCTTCGCTTCGATTTGAAATGTAAGGAGAGAGTGGTCCATGTGGGAGAAAGTAAAAAGCTTCGCCTCGGAATTTTTTGTGACGGGCGACCCGATGATTTACGGTGCGGATGTCGCCATCGTGATCACCATCATCGGCATTGTATTCGGACTTACCTATTTAAAAAAATGGGGCTGGCTGTGGCGTGAATGGTTGACAACTGTCGATCATAAAAAAATCGGCATCATGTATATGTTCGCCGCTTTCCTGATGCTGTTCCGCGGCGGCGTGGATGCGCTCCTGATGCGGGCGCAGCTGGCGATGCCGGAGCTGAACTTCTTGGCGCCGGATCATTACAATCAGATTTTCACCACGCATGGCGTGATTATGATTTTGTTCATGGCGATGCCGTTCATGTTCGGTTTGTTTAACGTGATGGTGCCGCTGCAGATCGGGGCGCGCGATGTCGCCTATCCTTTTCTGAATGCGCTAAGCTTCTGGTTATTTTTCGCGGGCGCGATGCTGTTTAACTTGTCCTTCGTGATCGGAGGATCACCGGATTCAGGGTGGCTTGCTTATCCGCCCTATTCGGAACGCATGTTCAATCCGGGGGTCGGTCAAGATTTCTATATTTGGGGAATCCAGATTTCGGGGATCGGCAGCTTGATGACCGGCATCAACTTTATCGTGACCATTCTGAAAATGCGGGCACCCGGTATGAAGCTTATGAAAATGCCCATGTTCCCGTGGTCGGTGTTATCGAGCTGTATCGCGATTATCTTTTCATTTCCCATCTTGACGGCCACCTTGGCGCTGCTCTTTCTGGACCGTTATTTGGGCGCGCATTTTTTCACGCTGGACGGCGGCGGCAACCCGATGATGTATATCAATCTGATCTGGATGTGGGGGCACCCCGAGGTATATATCCTCATTCTGCCGGCCTTCGGCATTTTCTCGGAGATCGTGAGCACCTTTGCGAAGAAAAAGCTGTTCGGCTACAAATCGATGGTGTATGCCATGATGATCATCAGTATTTTATCGTTTCTTGTATGGGCGCATCACTTCTTCACGATGGGCTCCGGCGCAGATGTCAACGCCTTCTTTGCGCTCACGACGATGCTGATCGCGATCCCGACGGGCGCCAAAGTGTTCAATTGGCTGTTTACGATGTTCCGGGGAAAAATCACCTTCGAGACGCCCATGCTGTGGACGATCGGTTTTATCGTGTGCTTTATCATCGGTGGGCTGACAGGAGTGCTTCTGTCGGTTGCGCCTGCGGATTTTCAATTCCATAACAGTTACTTCCTGATCTCGCATTTTCACAATACGATCATCGGCGGCGTCGTGTTCGGTTATTTCGCCGGCTTGTATTATTGGTGGCCGAAGCTGTTCGGCTTCAAGCTGAACGAACGTATCGGCAAATGGGCGTTCTGGTTCTGGAATATCGGATTTTACGTCTGCTTCATGCCGCAATATGTGCTCGGGTTGATGGGGATGACACGGCGGCTTGTGACATACGGTTGGGATAAAGGATGGTGGGAGTTGAACCTGGTCTCCACCGTCGGGGCGGCTTTGATGGGCATCGCCTTCTTGTTCCAATTATGGCAAATCGTATACAGCATCAAGCATTTTCAAAAAGACGAAACCGGCGACCCGTGGAACGGACGCACGCTGGAGTGGTCAATTCCTTCTCCTGCGCCGCATTATAATTTTGCAACGCTGCCGCAGGTCTCGTCCCAGGACGAGTGGTGGGAGGAGAAGCAGCGCAGAGCGCGCGGGCAGCTTGCTCCGGTTCGGCCGAAGCTGGAGCCGATCCATATGCCCAAAAATTCGGGGATTCCTTTTGTGATGTCGATGTTCTGGTTTGCGGCCGGATTCGGTTTTGTATTCGACTGGCTCTGGCTGACGGTCTTCGGTCTGGCGGGGGTAGCCGTGTGCATGCTTGTTCATTCCTTCAACTACAAAACCGATTACTATATCCCTGTTGAGGAAATTAAACGCACGGAAGCTGCGATGAGGGGGTAACCAAGAATGGCTCAAGTAAACGCACATGCCCATGGTCATGTATCAAGCTCGGAGCATCACGACCATCCGGATCTGGAGGAAATGCGCACATTCGGCTTCTGGATCTACCTGATGACGGACGTGATTATTTTCGGCACCTTGTTTGCCACCTATATCGTTCTGCAGGGCAATCGAAACGGCGGGCCCGGGCCTGCCGAGCTGTTCCAGCTGGGCGGGATTATTGCAAGCACGTTCATTCTGCTAACGAGTAGCTATACAAGCGGTCTCGCCGTGCTTGCGATGCACAAAGGACAACTTAAAGCGCTCATGGGATGGCTCGGAGTGACGGTACTGCTTGGTGCGGCCTTCATTGTGCTGGAGGTCAATGAATTTATTCATCTGGTGCACGAGGGAGCGACCATTAGTACGAGCGCATTTCTGTCGGCTTTCTTTACCTTGGTCGGGACTCACGGGCTTCACGTCTCCCTCGGATTGGTCTGGATGATTGCCTTGATTATTCAGCTTGCGAAGCACGGCATTACGCCGGTAACCAAGCGTAAAGTGAACGTGATCAGCCTGTTCTGGCATTTCCTGGATGTCGTGTGGATCTTCGTATTTACGATTGTTTATTTGATGGGGGTGAGATAGATGGCGCAGCATGACCTAACTACTCCGCATGACGCCGAGAGCCATGGCACGTTCAAATCGTATACGACCGGCTTCCTGTTCTCCATCGTATTGACGATCATTCCCATTGCCGTCGTCCTGTCCGGCTGGCTTCAGGGGGTGGCGAACACCCTCGTTCTGATGGCGGCAGCCGTGCTGCAGTTCGCCGTTCAATTGATCTATTTCATGCATCTGCGGGAGGAGAAAAAGCCTCGCTATAACTTGGTGAGCTTGATTTTGGGCTTGATCATTTTGCTGCTTGTCGTCGCCGGTTCTATGTGGATCATGCTGTACAATATGGTGGCCACATGAGCAGGACGTCTGCAAATGCAGCGGCTTCGGTGAGCAGAGACAGGGGGAGCATAAGCGACTGGATTCAACTGACCAAGCCGCGCATCCTCCAACTCAATCTCGTTGCCGCGTTTGGCGGGTATTGGCTGGCTCCCCGATGGATGGCGGACTGGGGCCTGTTGTGTTGGATGCTGTTGGGCACCACGTTAACGATGGCTTCCTCGTGCGTCATAAACAATATTTGGGACCGGGAGCTGGATCGAAAAATGAGCCGGACGAAGGATCGGCCCCTCGCGACCGGCCGTTTGAACGTCAGGGGCGTGCTGGTGTACGCCCTGGCGCTCGGAATAGCGGGAGAAGCCGTCCTGTTCTGGAAAGTCAACGCGCTGTGCGGCTGGCTCGGATTGCTCGGCATGTTTGTCTATATCGTCATCTATACGATGTGGCTAAAGCGCACCTCGACCTGGAGCACGTCCGTTGGAGGCGTGTCCGGTGCCATGCCGCCGGTCATCGGTTATTGTGCGTTTACCCACGAGGCCGATGCAGGCGCGCTGCTGTTATTCGCCTTGTTATTCCTGTGGCAGCCCGCCCATTTCTGGTCCCTTGCCATTCGGCGCGTCGACGAGTACCGGGCGGCGGGCTTCCCGCTTTTGCCGGTTCGCAAAGGGGTGCCTCGGACGAAGCTGCAAATGATCCCTTATGTCGTTCTGCTTCTTCCGACGACGGTGCTGCTCTACGCGTACGGATATGCAGGCGTTATGTTCCTCACGGTCTCTTTGCTGGCCGGTCTTGTCTGGGTGTGGCACACGTTGACAGGTCCTGCAGCATCGGATAACAGGAAGTGGGCCAAAACCAACTTTCTGATTTCGGTGAATTACTTGACGGCGGTCTTTGTCATGATGATTCTGGACACTGCGGGCCGCCCAATCTAATGAGGATGAATGGGGAGGGGATCGTTTTGAGGGTGTCGCTTCCGTTTTTTCTGATTGTTGTCATGTCAGCAGTTGGCCTATCCGCGTGTGGCAGTCAGGCAACCGATCAAGGGATGACCGTTTCGGCAGATGCAAATGCAGAGGCGATCTATAAGAAGCAATGTGTGTCCTGCCATGCTGCCGATCTCAGGGGAAAAGTAGGCCCGGGCTTGCAGGAGATTGGCTCCAGGATGACGGAGCAGCAGCTGTTCGCGATCATACAGGACGGCGCGAGAGGCATGCCGGCCTTCAACAAAGTGTTAAGCGCCGAAGAAATTCAGGCTTTATCGCAATGGCTCTCGACAAAGAAATAGGGTAAGGGGGGATTCGGTGAAAAAAGCGTTCTTTTTCGTCATATTGGGATTGATCCTTGTCGTTGTCTCCGCGTGCGGCAGCGGCAAGTCCAAACAGCTTAATTACGAGGTTAAGTCTTTCGAGGCCGTCAATCAAGACGGGAAACCGGTGTCCTTGTCCGATTTGAAAGGCAAGGTCTGGATTGCGGATTTCGTATTTACGTATTGCGCAACGGTGTGTCCGACGATGACGGCCAATATGTCGGAACTGCAAAAGCGGCTGAAGTCGGCGGGCGTGAAGGCGGAGTTAGTCTCCTTCTCCGTTGATCCGGAGCGCGATAATCCGGAGGCGTTAAAGGCTTACCTCCAAAAATTTGACACCGATTTCTCGAATTGGCATGCATTAACCGGATATAAATTCGACGAGATCAAAACCTTCGTCCTGAGCTCGTTTAATACGGTTGTGGCGAAGGATACGTCCTCCGATCAAGTCATTCACGGCACTTCGTTTTTTTTGGTCAACCCGGCAGGCACGGTTGTGGCGAAGTACGACGGAATGACGGATACGCCATACGATAAAATATTAAAAGATATTCAAGCGCTGCAGCAGTAGGGGCTCTGGCGGGGGAGGAGCTGATCGGGTTGGAAAGAGTCCTACGCTCTTCTTGGACGCGGGCACTAATGCTTGTCCTAATCCTGTTCGCCATCGGCTATGCGGTATTCCAATCGCAGGCGGATAAACGCGAGGAGGTGGAGGCGGGCAAGAAGGCGCCGGATTTTGCGTTAACCAATTTGCAGGGGCAAACGGTGCGATTATCCGACTACGGCGGGACGGGAGTTCTTCTGAACTTTTGGGCCTCCTGGTGCGACCCGTGCGTCAATGAAATGCCGCTGCTCAACGAAGCCTACGGACGGTTGCCGGGCGTTGAAATCGTTGCGGTCAATATGGGAGAAACGAAGGAAAGGGCCAGCGAATTTGCCGACCGTCATCGCTTAAAGCTCCCTATCCTGCTTGATTCCCAAGGCGAAGTGAAAAAGCAATATAAAATTAGCGGCTTGCCGGCAACGTTTCTGGTTGACGACAAGGGGCGAATCGTGCAGAAGTTCTCGGGGGAGCTAAGCCGTTCCGATATCATAAATTTCATGGAACGCATTCAGCCGAAGTCTGGACGCAACTAGCCTACGAATCAAAATGTCTTAAAAGAGGAGATGCTGCTCATGCATACGCATACGTCGCTCGGAACGGGGACTAGTATCATTTTGAGGTTGGAGTACGATCAAGGAGTTGTTAACTTTGGAGCTATCGCATCGGCATTAAGCGATTCCGGTGGCGACATCGTAGCGATAGACACCAATCGGGTGAGCTCTGCGAAAACCGTAAGAGACATTACAGTCAATCTGAACGACTCGCATGATGTTGACCGCGTCGTTTCCTCGGTTGAACGGCTACCCGGGGTTAAGCTGATCAACGTATCGGACCAGACCTTTCTCATGCATTTGGGCGGCAAGCTCGAAATGCATCCCAAGGTGCCGATCAAAAATCGGGATGACCTGTCCCGTGTCTACACGCCCGGTGTAGCCCGGATTTGTATGGCGATCCATCATGACCCCTCCCGGGCCCATACGCTGACGATTAAGCGGAATACGGTAGCCGTCGTCTCTGACGGCTCTGCCGTTCTCGGACTCGGAAATATCGGTCCGGAAGCCGCCATGCCCGTCATGGAAGGCAAAGCCGTACTGTTTAAGCAGATGGCCGGCGTCGACGCCTTCCCGATCTGTCTGGACACGCAGGATACGGACGAAATTGTTGCCATCGTCAAAGCGATCGCTCCGTCATTCGGCGGTATCAATCTCGAAGATATTTCGGCTCCCCGCTGCTTCGAGATCGAAGAACGGCTCCAGAAGGAGCTGGATATCCCGGTATTTCACGACGATCAACACGGAACCGCCGTCGTCATTCTGGCCGCCTTGTTAAATGCCTTGAAGGTCGTCGGCAAAAAGCTGGAGCAGTGCCGGGTTGTCGTGTGCGGGGTCGGAGCGGCAGGAATGGCCTGCTCCAAAATATTGCTGGCCTCCGGGGTGACGGACTTGATTGGTGTTGACCGTCAAGGAGCCATCGTTCGCGGAGACGCTTATCCGCATGAGGTATGGAATTGGTTTGCCGAGCATACGAATCCGTTCATGGTTCGGGGCAGTCTCTACGAGGTGATCGAAGGAGCGGACGTATTTATCGGATTGTCCGGTCCGGGAGTACTGAAGGTCGAAGACGTGAAACGGATGGCGGCGGACCCGATCGTATTTGCCATGGCGAATCCGAACCCGGAAATTATGCCGGAGGAAGCCGAGCCCTATGTGCGTGTCATGGCGACAGGACGCTCCGATTATCCGAATCAGATTAATAACGTCTTATGCTTTCCCGGAATGTTTCGCGGCGTGTTGGATTGCAGAGCTTCGCAAATTACGGAAAAGATGAAGCTTGCCGCCGCCCAAGCGATTGCCTCCGTCGTTAGCGACGAAGAATTAAATGAGCAGTATATTATTCCAAGCGTATTTAATCATCTGGTGGCGGATCGAGTCAGCAAGGCGGTTAGCGCGGCAGCCTGCGAGGCCGGGGTAGCGCGTCGCAGCCGGGGTTCCCGCGATATCTGAAGCGTTTTGGTCCAAGTGCGTCACACGTGCAAATAAGGTCAGTAAAAAAGGTGAATGAAAAAGCTTGTATTCATGAATACAAAGCTTTCATTCACCTTTTTAGTTGGATTGGGCAAGAACGGTCCGAAGAGCTGCCGCAAATTTGGCAATGCCCGGAACGATTTCGTCTGCTTTCGGCCGTGCAAAAGTGAACCGCACATAACCGGAATCCGATCCGTAGACGCTGCCGGGAACAAAGATGACGCCATGACGAATCGCTTCTTCGAACAGCTTGTTATCGCTCACTTCGGGTATGATTTTACACCACAGATGCAAGCCTCCTTGCGGAATCGAGAAGCTGACCAGATCCGGAAGCTCTTGCCGAAGCGCGCTTATCACTAAATCCCGCTTGTAGAGCAGATGCATTCGCAAACGGTCCAGATGAGGCCGGACATACGGAGACTTCAAGAACTGCGCGGCCACCTGCTGCGGAACGACGCTAAGCCCGAAGTCCATCTGCTGTCTGGCATCCGCCAGCCGCTCGACAACGGAATGAGGAGCGACCATCCATCCGACGCGCAGCCCGGATGCCGCGATCTTGGAGAAAGAGCCGATATAGAGGACTGAGCCGATCGAATCCATCGATTTGAGCGGCTGCGGCGGCATCCCGCTATAAGCTGTCAAGCTGAAAGGATCGTCCTCGACGATAGGAAGTCCCAGCCCGCTCGCAACGTCAAGCAGCTCGATACGGCGTTCGGCATCGAGGGCTATGCCTGTCGGATTCTGGTAATTCGGATTGACGAACACCATCTTGATCCGGTGCTTTTTGTAAAGGGAGCGAACATCCTCGGGCCGGATTCCTTTCGCATCGACGGGAAGACGGAACAAGCGAAGTCCGGCCGATTGAAATATAGGCAGCGAATAGCAGTAGGAAGGGTCTTCGATGGCCACCGCATCTCCGGGAGCCAGCAAGCACTGGGTAATTAAATATAACGATTGCTGGGAACCGGATGTAATAAGAATCGACGATTCCGTCGTTTGAATTCCCCGGTATTGACTTAAATACGTGACGAGCGCTTCGCGGAGCGGCCCAAATCCTTGCGGATTGGCATATCCGAGATAGGGCGTATAGTGGTTTTCGTCCATAAGCGTATTAATCTCTTCCACCGGAGAGATGTCCGCGCCAAGCTCCCCGCTGGCAAAATCAATCAACGTATTGTCTTGTTGAAGTGCTTCCCGGACCCGGCGTAAAAAAGGCAGATTAGGCAGGAAGCTTCCGCCTTCAACATACCGGTGCCAGTTGGGGGTATGCTTCGGTGTGGCCTCCCATTTATACTTGCTAACCCGGGTTCCGCTTCCCGTACGGCTTTCCACGATCCCAAGCGCGCGCAGCTCCGCATAGGCGAGAATCACGGTGCTTCGATTGACTCCCAGTTGCTCGGCTAACTTTCGTTCGGAGGGCAGCAGACTGCCTGGCGGAAACTCGCCGTATGAAATTCTCCGTTCGATGTCATCGGCAATCTGCTGATACAGAGGCTGGGTACTGTGACGATCAGGCTGCCGCATGAGGTTCACCCCCTCTCCTGGTGATTATTATCACAAAATCATTTTCATCATAACATCGGACTTGTAAATAAAACGCCGCTCTTTTCATCAAAAGCATGGCGAATCTATAGCAATCTATTGAACATGGATGGGGACTTTGTCGATGAATTGGATGGGTTCGTTGTCGTGAGGACAATGCGGCTTCGGATAATGAAGTTTGATAGCAGGTATCGAGATCTCAGAAGAGCTGGCATCTCGGATGCCGATTCTATTCTGTACAAATATCCTACGCATTCATGATGGAAAACAGTTTTTGGGTTAAACCGCGAATAACAGGCTTCTGATCGTTGCGATAATTTTCTATTCCTATATATCCAAAAGTGTGTGAGAATTTACATTAAATAGAATATGAAGATGTCCGATATATATTAAGATAAGGAATCGGTTGTAAAAGCCAGGAGTAGTTAGCCGAAAGGGAGGTATGCAGTATGAGTATTTTATTGAGGGTTGAACGAGAAGCCGGCAGTCAGCCGATTGAGCTTGGCGATGGAAAAATTACTGGCTATAGCTATATCAACACAAGCCCGGCAGATTTTTTTGCCAAAGCTTATAATGCGGAGCATTCGATTCAGATCCGGGGAGAGATCCCACTTCAACTGCTTCCCCCTGTGGAACAAGATGCGGATAACTCCAATACGCTCTATGCATGGGCCCTTACCGAGTATAGGCCGGACAATGATTATTACCGAATCGTTACCGTACGAATCGTGAGACACGAGAAGACGATTCGAGAAGTCAAATTTACACATGCATACGTTCACGTATATCAAGAGCAAGTTAATGGTATGAAAGGTGTTTTGGATTTTGAGCTTGTCGTAAGACAGAAGCGGGATCAATTCGATAGCATTCAGTTTGGTTCGAATGATAATCAGAAGAGCGAAACAGTTTTAAGTTCTACGACATTGTTAATGTACAATGAAGTACAAAAGTCAAAGAGCGAAAAAAGGTTGCACATTGCTTCTGTCTCTGAGGTTGAGAGTTATACGAATTCTTGGGGCGAGAGTTATGCAAACCCGTTTAAAGATCGTGATCTGGATGGACCATTGGAGCCAATAGATCATAATGCTTATCGACTTTATACAAAAAAAGATAAAGAAGAGCTGGCGTTTTATTACAATGCATATGCTAGAGCTAAAAATGCAACCGAGAGACAAGCAGCACATGACACAGCAAACGGGTTAAGGCTAAAATACGTGGATTCTGTTATCCGAAAAGACTTTATTAATGGTGGGGAGTCAACAGTTTATAAGACAAAGAATGGTGGAATAGGGGATACAAAATCCGGTATAGTTGTAGAACCCTATGTAAAGGGCCAGTTTGCCATATCACTGGTTGGAAGTGTTGGATTGCAAGCGAAAATACAAAGTGGAGAGTTATCTGTATAAAAAGAATGGTGGTAAAATAGTTTTTTCAGTATTTTTATTTTTTTTGATGGCATGGGGACTTTTTACTGTTTTCAGACCTGAAATTAACTTGAAATATAATTTAGGAAATATTTTCAAAAATGTAAAAAACACTAAACTATTACTTATGAACAGTAGACTTTCAGGAGTTGTTTCAATTTTGCTAAGTATATATTTACTTTATCGGACATGGTCTGATTAAGTTTTTGAAGAGGGGCATGTAAATGATAAAAAAGAGTATTTTATTCGGTATTATCCTTTTGTTTTTCCTTAACCCTAAATTATCTTATTCGGAGTCGCTTGAGATTCCCATTACAGTTACTATGGACTACGATTTCTTGAATTTCGAGGAATCCCCTCCGAAAATGATTTCGGGAGTCACCCTCGTTCCAGTCCGGCCTTTGTTAGAGAAGCTTGGCTACAGCCTCGAATGGCATCGTGAGGATTTGACCGTTCGAGCGACTAAAACAGGAACATCCATTTTAATGAAAATTAATGAACCGAAGGTGCAAGTAAACGATAAAAGCTTAAGCTTGGAAGTTCCGCCTCAAACAATCAATAATGTTACCTATGTTCCATTAAGATTCATCTCCGAAATTAGCGGAGCTGTTGTATATTGGACTCCTAAAAATAATAATACCTCCGAACACTCCATAGAGATTCTAATAGACAAGAACTCTAAGCTTTATGGAGCGATCATTACCAGAGATCAGCAAGCGGTCAGTAGACTCTTACTTGAAGGAGCTGACCCTAATGCCAAGGCTCATACTGGGAAAACCATGTTAGAAACGGCAGTTATTTTTTATAAAGATGTAGAAATTGTAAAATTGCTGCTGGAAGCAGGGGGGGACCCTAATCAAACAAGCGGCTTTTCTCGCGGAGGATCTTTGCTTCATATTGCTGCGAGCGGAACAACACCCAAATTGGTTAAACTATTGATCGAATATGGAGCAAAGAAAGACTTTAAAGACGAAGAAGGGAACACTCCACTGCAAATCGCAAGATCGCAATATGATCATCCACACTTACTAAAATGGGCCAAGGATGCATATAAAGAAATAATTGATATTTTGGAGGAAAAATAGCGCTCTTTCTGTTCGTCGTCGGCTTTGTCGGTTTTTACTCGGCCTTATTCTTATTTGGCATCGGAACCGGACTGATGATGCTTTATGGCCGGCGCTTCCCTGGCGGTGGCCCGCGAGCAGCAAGGAGGCGTGGCCGGTCTTGTGGGATCGGTGCAGGGCATACCCGCCGTGATCGCTCCGATTCTCAGCACGAGTCTTTATCAAGTGGATAAGCATCTTCCCTTGTGGTTGTTGCCGGGGTTGTGCTGCTGATGGCGATCACGCTGCTTTCCGCGAAAAATAAGTCTGTCGGAAGCCAACTGGCTTCGGAACCTGTGGATTCAACAAAATAACGGAAAGCCGCTTTCTCCAGTATACGAAGGATCCATTGGCATTTTTGGCGAAGTCTTCTCGACTTCGCTTTATTTTGCGTTGGCGAGCTTGCTAGCTCAGGCATCGCATGCCAATTTGGAGGTTCCGGGGTATTTAGTTTAAGCGTCTGTCAGACGATGTAAATAAAAGGAGGAAATATGATGGCTGACAGCACAATAAAAGGATGATGAGCGATGTTCGAGCTTGTAGTTAAAGATGTATTCAAGATCACCGGTCGAGGGTATGTGATTGCAGGAGAAATTACCGAAAGCGGCACGATTTTAAGAAACGGAGACACTTTAATAAATAAAGAAGACAGGGAACAAAAAATTGAAGTAAACTCCATTGAAATGTTAAATTACGGATCGGCATCAAGAAAGTTGAACCATATTGGGTTTTTGACCGATATTTCAGATGAGACGGCAAAAGCCTTAGTCGGAAAAAGACTGTGCAAACAATAAAAGACTACGCTGTATTCACGCGGCGGAACAAGGAGAAGGCAAATGGAAATCCACCAAACTATCTTACGAAGATTGCTGCCCGATCATAAAGAGTTAATAGATGCATCCGCTGATGAAATTATGGATCACGTCGGTATAAACAGGTACAGACAGGAAAACATTCAACTGAAGGATGAAGAGGTCTTCTTTAGGCTTCCGGCTCTACTTCAGGACATCGTGCTGCTTATCGATTTCGATACGGAACTAATTATGAACGGCATTCTGGGATTTTTGGAAAACTCGACTGGAAAATATCTCAACGAGACAATCGAGGCGCTGGAACGCATCGGAGCGGAACATGATGCGAACGCTTTGAAAGACATCAAACGGATTCTTGAAAACTACAATTTGAGCACCGGACAGCTGCATCGCGATCTGCAGGACTTGGAGCCGTATGAAATCAATCATTTCAGGCAAGTCCATGCGATTGGGGATGATGAGTTTTTTGAAGAAATCCAGCACGCGGCTGAGAAATTAACTATCAACAGTCAGGAAGAAAATATATTCGATCATTTAATTGTTTACATCGAGACTAATAAAAGGAGCTTCGTCGAAGACGTGCAGGCTATGCTCTCCGAAAATAAAGCTTGAAGGTGACGTGACGTAACCGGATATAATCGCTTTAGTGTTTATGAGGGTTATGGTGGAGGGGGCTATTGTGAAAAGCGGCGACTATGCAACGACAGGACAAATTGCAAAAAAAACTGGGATCACGCTGCGAACGCTGCGGTACTACGACCAGATCGGTCTGCTGTCTCCTTCTCAGCACAGTCAGACGTCGGCGAGGCTGTACAGCAAAGAAGATCTGATTCGGCTGCAGAAGATTCAGACGTTGAAGTATATCGGTTTGACCCTTCAAGAGATCAAGGAGGTGATTCGCGAAGAATCGCTGTCCGGACATGACCTCCGAAGCTCGTTGACGGCGCAAAAAGAGACGCTCCGGCAGAAGCTCGCGCACATGGAAGTTGTGGTCAAAGCGATAAATCAAGCGTTGGTAATGATGAAGAACAAGCCTGAGGACGTGGAGTGGAGCAGTCTGATCGAGCTCATCCATGCGGTCCATTCGGAAAAAGATTGGGTCGAGCAGTACCATACCGCGACGCGTCTGCAAACGAGAATCCAGCTCTACGACAAATGTAGCGTCAATCCGATCGGCTGGCATCGCTGGCTGTTCGGGCATTTGATCGAGCAGTCCGGATGCACGGTGCTGGAAGTCGGCTGCGGCGACGGCGCTTTATGGACGCGGAACGTGGACCGGATTCCTGAAGCCTGGAAGGTAACGCTCTCGGACTTTTCGCACGGGATGCTTGAGGAAGCGCGAAGCAGCTTAGGGGAATGTAAAAAGCAATTCAAGTTTGTGGTGGCCGATGTGCAGGACATTCCTTTCCATGACGAACAGTTCGATATCGTTATTGCTAACAACATGCTTTACCATTTGCCGGACATGCCACAAGCGTTTTCTGAAATTCATCGCGTCCTAAAGCCCGGAGGAAGGTTGTTCGCTGCGACGATGAGCGAGCGGCATTTGCAGGAAGTCGAGCAGCTCGCTGTGGCGTTCGATCCCGAGATCCGTGTGCTGGACCCCGTCATCGAGCGGTTTAATTTGGACAACGGTGAGCGGATGTTATCCCCTTGGTTTTCCGAGGTTCGGCTGTATACATATGATGACCACCTGCTTGTGAGCGAAGTCGGGCCGCTCCGGGATTACATCACTTCGACTCCGATGAATGCCCGCCAGCGCTTGACGGGAGCTGTGCTGCATCATTTTGAAAGCTTTTTACATTCCATGATCGAACGTGAAGGGAAAATCCGCATTTCGAAGGATTCCGGATTTTTCTTAGGGAGGAAGCGATCCATATGACAAGACAGGGCAATCCAAAAGTACGTATTCTGAAAGAAGAGTTGTTATCGGACAACTGGTACGTCTTAAAGAAAATGACCTTCGAATATCAAAAAGAGGATGGTACTTGGGAGACCCAAGCGCGTGAAGTATACGACCGCGGCAATGGAGCGACGATCCTGCTGTATAATCGGGCGAAGCAGACAGTGGTGCTGACCAAGCAGTTTCGGATGCCGACCTATGTGAACGGAAACGAAACGGGAATGCTTATCGAAACGTGCGCGGGCCTGCTGGACCGGGAAACCCCGGAAGCGAGCATTGTACGCGAGACGGAGGAGGAGACGGGGTACCGCGTCAGCGAGATTGTCAAAGTCGGCGAGGCTTATATGTCTCCCGGTTCCGTGACGGAGATTTTGCATTTTTATACGGCCGAATACAGTCCGGGCATGCTGGCTGGAGAAGGCGGAGGGATGGAAGAAGAGCAGGAGCATATCGAGGTTCTTGAGCTCCCGTTCATCGAGGCGCTCGAAATGGTGCGAACCGGCGAAATCTGCGATGCCAAAACGATCATGCTGCTGCAGTATGCGCAAATTCACGGACTTCTTGAGCCGGAGGTCAAGCCGCTGCATATTCTTATCGCCGGACCGTATCGCTCGGGAACCGGGGACGATCCGGAGCTTCTGGAGCAAAACGTCCGCTTGATGAACGAAATCGCTTTGCAGGTATACGAAGCGGGACATTTGCCCGTTTTAGGCGAGTGGTATGCGCTCCCGTTGATCGCGACCGCAGGGTCGAAGACCATCGGAGACGATGTGTTCCATCGCATTTTTCATCCGTCTTCCATTCGGCTGCTGGATTGCTGCGATGCGGTGCTCCGGGTTGGAGGACCGTCTCAGGGAGCGGACGAGATGGTCAGAGTGGCCGAGGAGAAAGGCAAGCTGGTTTATTGGCATCTGGACGAATTGCCGAGCGTCGGGTGAAGCTGAAGAGGCCGAGATAATTTAAAGGAGTTGGCGATGAAACGATTGATTTCTCAGTACCTGTTTTTAATATTGGGCGGCGCCATCATCTTATTGGGGATGGTGTTTGCCGGGATTAACTTCTTGAACCATAATCCCGTAAACGATAGAGTCATGATAAGCGTTCCCGGCGCCAAGGAAGTGTTTTTAAAAGCAGGGAAGCATCATTTGTTTTACGAATTCGATTCGAAACAGCTTAATTTGGAAGTGCTCCAGCTTAAAAAAGAAGAGAAATTCAATAACGTATCGAGTCTGGTCGCGGTAAAGATAGTTAGAGTATCGGACAATAGCGAAGTTGTGCCGGCAAAGGATTCTTCCATGAATTTTACATTTAACGATACGAGAGGCGAATCGCTGTACAGCTTCGAGGTCGTCGAAGAAGGAGATTACAGGGTTGAAATTAATCCTACGATCGAATTGCCGAAGGCGATTACGTTTAGTCTCGTAGGGGATTTGGCAAACAGTTTGCTTGGCGTCTTTAAGCACGCGGGGATCGTTGTGTCCATATCGATTCCATTTCTGCTGATCGGGTGGTACATGTACGCCAGAGAAGCAAGAAGGAACAAACTTTTAACACGTTAAGCCGGTTATAGATTATAATAATGACAGAAACTAGCAAACAGGTGTGCTTTCCATGATGTTTTTTATTGCTTGGAGGTGCAATCATGGAAGAGATAAAGCTGCAAACGACTACCGTAAAGGTACTCCAAGGAGATATTACCAAAATCGCCGCAGATGTCATCGTGAATGCCGCCAATACAAGCTTGCTCGGCGGTGGCGGAGTTGACGGGGCTATCCATAGAGCCGGCGGCAAGCAGATTTTGGAGGAATGCAGGAAGATCAGAGCTCAGCAAGGCGGCTGCCAGGTCGGAGAAGCCGTTGTGACGACGGCGGGAAATTTACCGGCGTCTTTTGTGATTCACACTGTAGGGCCGGTCTGGAACGGCGGAAAGAGCGGCGAGGAACAGAAGTTGACGAACTGCTATGTAAACACATTGAATCTGGCCTGCAAAAATCATGCCCTCAGCATCGCTTTTCCTAATATCAGTACGGGCATTTATCGATTTCCGAAAGCTTTGGCTGCAAAAATTGCCTTAGAGGCAGTCTCCGATTTCATCCGCGGCCATCATGAGTCGAATCTGGAGCAGATCTTGTTCGTCTGCTTTGATGAGGAAAATTACCGGATTTATCGGGAGCGTTTGCGTGAGGGCTTGTGATATAAAAGGGTTAGAGTTTTTTGAAAGGGAGTAAATATGAAGGACAATAAGACAACCTACCTTGTTAAAATAGGTTATTTGCTTGACTTGACGGATCAAGAAGATGAAGAAGATATTGAGAAAAACATCTTGAGAGTAGTTTCCGATGACATCATGATAACCAATGGTAAAACCATGAAATGGGAAAGCACCTCCGCAATCAAGCTCGATCCTGAAACCATGAATTGCGGGAGGTGCTGTAACTGTAATAACTGGGTAACCGATCGGGAAAAACCTAACCCCATTTCCGAGCTAAATAACGGTGCTACAGTTGATGGGAATTTGCTGTGCGACAAGTGCTTGCCGGAAGACCATAGGTGGTCGTTTTAACAAGAGCGTGTGTGGACTATAGGCTAAGGTTAGTCGCCGTCAATCAATTGGATATCCATGCAATAGAGTAAAGATATTGCTTCGGGCAGCGTAAATTTGGCTTTCCGGATTGGATTAAGCCCCGGGTCGATCATGTAGTTGGTTGCAAAGGAGAAGTCCGCGGCCGTCAAGTTCGTCCGGTCAAACAGACTTTCGGAGAAATCCGTATAGCTCATGTCCGCTTCGGTAAAGTCGGCTTCCCTGAAGTCTACGTTTTTTGCTGTGCATTTGGTAATTACGATCTTCGGCAGCGTCAATCCGATGAAAGTGGAATGACTTAGGGTACATTCTTCGAACCGCAGCAGACCGGACGTGATTTTTCGGGGCGGAGCCATCTCGGACCAATTGATACCGATCAATTTGGAATGGGTAAAAGAAACCTGAGAGAAATCGCAGTCGAGCACTTGAATTAAACTTAAATTACAGTTTTCAAAGGTGCATCCCGAAAATTTGCAATCCTTAAAGACCGTCTCGCTGAAATCGCATTTGGTAAATGTGCAATCGTAGAACCGGACCGAGGTTACTTCCTTCTGCGAGTATTGAGCCTCCAAAAAGCGCTCGTCGTAATATTCTTCTTCTATAAACAAAACGCATCACGTTCCTTAAAGGTGTTAGAATCCTAAATTCTTCCCCAGTATATCATACTTTAATCCATCTGGAGCAGACGGGCTCTTCGTATGAGTATACCTTTAACTGAATTGCCCTAAGAGGAGAAAATGATGTCAGAATATTATTAGGATCATAAGATTGAATATCTGAGAAATACTCGTTGGTTATATTACAATGATGATTATTTGGAGTTCTTAGTAAAAACGGTCTGGAAGATCAATAAACCGGTGAACGTAATTGATTATGGCTGTGGATTCGGATATCTTGGGCTGAGGGCCTAGGACAAAAACCTGAAGGATTACAGGAAAATGTACAGCTGCCACCGTGCTCACATCTGCAGCTAACTTAATGGAGGAATTATGGAAGAGTCCGATTTTATCTCTTATGGAGGCGATTACAGAGTCCACGACAGCACGATTGTCAAGATTCAGGATAATGGACAGGAGCTTCTCATTACATTACATGGCATAGAAGGCGAAAATTTGACCCTTTATTTAAGGGACGTTTTAACAATAAATATGCATGAAGCGGAAGGCATGATGCTGTACGCGATAAGTGAATACAAGTATCCGGCACCGTACAGAAAGTTTATTTTTGCTAATTGGAAAGACAACGATGACGCCTTCTTGGAAGTGATCGCCAAAGATCTTGTATTAGAGCCTGAATTAACAAATCCGGTGGAAGGGTGATGCCGATGTCGGACAAAACACGGTAAACATGGAAGATCTTTGGACAACCAGAAGAGTGAAAGAAGGCTAAAGGCTTTTCGTTGGAGTACAAAATCAACTGCCTCAATCCTACGAGGATGAACAGCGGCTTTTCGCTACGCTCAAGACCCCATGGAATGACGGAGATTTATTTCCCCAAAGCATAGAATGAAGGAGACAACATGGAAACCTAAAGCGATCATTTTAGACTTTAGGGAAGGTTATTTATTATAATGGCGCATGGTTCCATTGCAAAGCTCCGGCCGAGACATTCATTTTGCAATTCCTGAAGCTCAAGTAAAAGATGTCGTAGAGTATTGTCATTCGTTGGATGCCGACTGGAATCTTAGCATCGAGGTCCGAAATCAATGGTTCAGTAGCAAGCCGCTGGATTATCGAGAGAAACTCGTGCGTAAAATATTGCTGGGGACAGCTGCGCAACTAAGAGGAAAAGGAATATTATGGTATTTAATAGGAATATATAGGGGAGAGGCCGTTCATGAGAGAGAGCAAAATATTACAGCAGGTTCCTCCTTCCATAGCTGCGTCATCGAAACGTACCACGATGAGCCCCCGTATGGCTGGTACGGATTGGTTTTTCAACATGTCGAAGACCGTAGGAAATCAAGCTCTTCAACGGTATCTGATTTCCGGATTCTCGAAAACACCGCGACAAGGTACTGTCATTCAGCGGGCCATTGGGGTTGAACTGGAGGTCCCTGATTGGGAAGTGAGAACTCCAAAAGGAAAGCCGTTTAAGAAATATGCGCCGCTGGTTCGCGATGACGAAAACGGTTTCACGCTATCTTCGGATGAATACGTGATGCCTACTGAAAATAGCTCGAACCTGGAATTTGTGTCCGATGCGCACGCTGACAAAGATGATTTTCTTAGATCCGTAGGGAGTATGGACAAGTTAGCTCGGCACTTGGAACAACAGCACCAAGAGAACCCTATCGTGCTAAGCGACTTGTTGAAGAGGGCTGGCGAATCGGAAACGACATCACCGTATAAGCTGAAGAATAAGGCGCATATTACGCCTCGGAAGAACCTCTTACCTTCGGTCCAAGTTACGATGGGTATTCCGCTTGGAAAGATGACATCCCTGTTCTATAAGTTGGCAAACAGACAAAAGAAACAGGAGATATCCGGCAACGAAGATTCTATGGAGAATCTGGAGACATCTAGTAATAAAGCTCCTACTAAGAAGCTGGATATTTCCTCCTATGAAGATCCTGTCGGGAAGCTATTGGCAAGATTCGAACTCATGAAAAGCACGTTTCAGGAAAGACGTACGGAGCTTGGATTTAGCGTTGAAGAGAAGATGAGTCCTCAGCTTGAGGGGCTTTCCGCCATGATTGCTTACTATCTTCGCAGCAGTTTCGTGCCGATGGGACTTCCGAGAAACCAGAAACGCCAATTTCCTAAGGGACTATTCCCTGTGCTGGCCAAGACACCTTTTCATCGAATGTTCGAACTGATTCCTGATCATGAGCTTCAAGCTATACGGGACATGAACGGCCAGATGAAGCCTGCATGGGTGGAGTGGTTTCTGGATGGAGCATTGGGGGAATATGTTACCAAAGTGAAGGGCGATGAGGACCGAGAAAAAGTACGGGAAGATATCTTTAACGGCCCGATGCTGCCGCAAAAATTTGGAGAACCGGGAGAAGAAGCGTACAGGATTGATTTAAAGCGTTCGGATTGGCTGCGAAACATGCCAACGGACGATCTTTTAACGGAACGAAACAATCCTAAGCTTAAGGGGATGGGTGTTTTTTCGGGAAAAGGGGATGTACTTGCAGAGGAGTCTGCCGATAATACGGAAGAGCTAGAAAAATATGCACCCGTTTTTGAACTGCGTGGTATTAACGGCAGTCCGAAGACAGGAACGTGGGAATCTTGGGCGGAAGATTGTTGGAGCTTCTACGAGGAGTTGGTTGGTCAAGGGGTTCGATACAAAACGCCAACGCTTAATAAACAGAAGGAGCGATGTATCCTTCAATAAGTTGGAGTTATAACCGGACGCATGGAGGCATTGATATGGGACTAGATTATAGCTATACCATTGTTATTGACGAGAAGGATGTTGATCCGCTAAGAGATTGTCTAAAAGAACATGGCGAACTATCCGGCGATTGCGCATGTATTCGATTTGAGGTAGATTCTTATGTCATGAAATATTTGGAAGGCGGCTACGATTGGACTCCGCATCACGATAGATCGGAAATCGAAAAATATATCGGGAATGACGGAAAAGCCAGAATCGGCTGTATTTATATCAAGGAACACAGATTGCCTAATGCGAGCGGAGAAGTATCCGTATCTTTTACAGCGGCTACGTCCAACATGAGTTTGCTGTTTAGGGATTCATATTCAATCCACCGATGGTTCATTCATCTGAGTAAGGAGTTTCATTCGATCCTTACCTATGTGGATTTAGAGCATGAAGGTCATAGAAATTGATTTACTACCGGGGTCAAGAAATAAATATTGAACTAAAGGGAGAAGGGCACTTAGAGATCGGCAAGAGCGAACTGCTGAGCATCATCCAAGATTTTACGGATCGTAGTCGTCATTTTTACGAGTAGAGTAGCGCAGAGAAGATTCAAGAATAGTGTAACGGAGGCATACCAGTGAAAATCCGATGTGAGTGCGGCGGTATCATTGTCGATCAAACCGATAGTTTGCCTTATAAGGGACATTTGATATCGGATCAAGATTGGTTTGATTTTTTGGATGCGATAGATCGAGCTATCGAGAAATCGGGACCGACGGATAAAGATAAGGAAAGAGCGGCAATGAGCATACGCCGACTGGCTGTGCATTTGACAAAATTGATTTATCAATGCACTAATTGCGGGCGGTTATACGTTACGAATGAAGAGGAAGAGCTTGAAACATTTCAAAATTTGAAACCGTTTGAAGGTAAAAGCATACTTGCTTCCGATAGTGGAAAAAACCAGAAGTAGAGGACTTATCTATCGTTCCAGAGGAGGAGAGCCGAAAGACTATGAAAATCGCCCTATTAATTGTGGATATGCAGACCGTCTTTCTGAAGGATAAAGAACAATCGAACATCGAAAAAGCATGCGAATACATCAATTACACGGCAGACCTGCTTCGGTCAAAGGGGCATCTTATTGTCCATATTCAAGACATTGAGGGACGGCAAGAATCCAATAAGGAGCTATTCGAAATCATACCCGAAATCAAAATAGAAGAGCATGAGACGAGAGTCACTAAGGTATTCTCCAATGCTTTTTGGAAAACAGATTTGGAACAGCTCTTATTGGATAACGAAGTCGGTCTAGTGATCGTGTCGGGATTTGCAGCAGAGCACTGCGTTCTGTTCACGTACAATGGGGCGAGGGAGAGAGGCTTTAAGACGGTCATCCTGCAAAACGGAATCGTCGGTGAGCGGGATGCCGCAGTTGAAGCAGCGTACCAGGATCGAAATATCATCTCCTATCCAGTCATCGAATCTTTCATAGGGAGCTAAAGCCATGCAAAACGAAAAGCAAACAATTTTCAGGAATCCGCAGTTGATGCCGCCTGCCAATGGCTATACACAAGTTGTGGAAGTGCGAAACGGAAGAACGATCTATGTTTCCGGGCAGGTTGCTATGAACCAAAACGGGGAATTGGTAGGGCCGGGAGATCTGGCTGCACAAACCAGGCAGGTGTTCGAAAACATCAAAGCTGCGTTGGAGTCTTCCGGCGTAAGCTTCAATGATGTTGTAAAATTAACCTTCTTTGTGACGGACATCGCCCAAATGCAGATTGTTCGCGACATTCGGGATAGCTATGTCAATACGAAAAATCCGCCTGCCAGTTCAGCCGTTGAAGTGAGCAAATTGGTGAATGAACATTTCTTGATTGAAATCGAAGCCATAGCCGTAGGCGAATAGTCTTTCATCAAGCCGAGCATCAAAGCCCTCATCTTGGACAAGATGAGGGCTATTTGACGCTTTGCGCAGCGTTCCAATCATACTTCCTTTAGGCCGTATTCTTTTTCAACTCGACAGATTCTTGTTATATAATTTTCGTACCAAATCGTTTTCCCCTTATCCTGTGCCGCCAAATGCTCTTCGTTTGCTTTCCAATTTCGAATGGCATCCAAGGACTCCCAGTATGAAACGGTTATCCCGAAACCATGGCCGTCCCGAACGCTTTCGACTCCCAAAAAGCCTGGTTGGTTGGATGCCAAGGATACCATTTTTTCTGCCATGTTCCCGTACCCGTGGTCCCCTTCCGAACGCTGACTTGAAAAGATCACGGCGTAATAAGGCGGTTGTGGTGTTTTTGCAAATGGTGTCATTTTCACGTTCTCCTTTTCTAACATAAAAAGTTTCATTCGTGAAAAGTATACATTTGGCGTTAAAATAAATAAAATGAATCTAATTTATGTAATACATAAAAGCTTTTTATGTAAGAGGGGGGCGATTGCGATAAACTTGACGAAATATGAAATATTTTGTACGGTAGTCGAATTTCAGAGTCTGACAAAGGCGGGGGAGAAACTAAACTTGACACAGCCGGCAATAAGTCACGCGGTTTCCAGTCTGGAACAAGAAATAGGATTTCCTTTGCTGATTAGAAACCGTTCCGGTATTAGTTTAACCAGTAATGGCGAACGAATACTGGAACCTATGCGCGAGATTGTCCGTTTGAATGAAAAATTGAAGCAAGAGTTTGCTTCCATCCGTGGTCTTGTAACAGGCACGGTATGCATCGGGACGTTCTCAAGTGTTTCCATCCAATGGCTGCCCGCGATTCTCAAAGAGTTTCAACAAAAATATCCATTGATTGAAATCGAATTACTAGAAGGAAATTACAACGATATTGAACAATGGATTCTCAAGGGTTCGGTCGATTTTGGTTTTATGGCATTACCCGTCTCGGGATCGTTAGAAGTGATGCCTTTAAAAAGAGATAAAATATTCTGTATTGTGCCTAAAGACCATGTTCTTCAGAAAGAGGATAAAATCAATATTGAGCAATTAAGAGAAGAGCCGTTTATCATGCCCAAGAAAGGGTGTGACTTGGATGTGAAGAGGATATTTTCAGAAAACAATATTACACCAAAGGTGAAATATGAATTAGAGGATGACCATGCGATTATTGCGATGGTGAACAGCGGTATTGGGGTAAGCCTGCTTCCTGAAATGATTTTGTCGCATATCCCGGGCAAGAAAAAACATCTCCCCTGCGGCTAAAAAGTTTATAGATTGTGTCCAATCTTGAGTAACACCAGCGGAAGCGGAGGAACACAAGAAATAACGATAAAATATGATCCTGAATTTGATGCGTAAAAACCGCCTTTAAGGGCGGTTTGCTTTATTTTATATCGTTTAAATTGGTAATTTTTAGTAAAAAATCCGTGGGGCGTACTCTATCATCAGAATAACTCATCGGAAAGAAAAAGTCTATTCTTTTTTTGCGCGATCTTTTATATTCTATATACCGCTTTTGTAGGGCATATCGCAAGCTCAAGCTCTGCTTAGGCTAACGATTCAAAAGGAGGCTGCACGAATGTTTAACGGTACGGAAGCGGAAGAGAGACGATATCTTGAGGTCATCGTTGGCAAGCTTCATCAAGCCTTGAAGGAGATGGACGATAAAGTATCGTCCACTTACGAAGCCGTCATTGAAGCCAAGAAGTACCTTTGGGACAATGCGGCTGTATTGGACCCGGCGGAGCGGGCGGCGAACCGGGTAGACGTGTCGCTAACCATCGACTTGGGGGAGAAAGCGATCGCCAAGCGCAGGCGAGTTCAAAAATTGCTGCAATCCCCCTATTTTGGGAGAGTGGACTTCAAGGAGGGGCAGCAAACGAAACCGGATTCGTTCTATATCGGGGTACATTCCTTCACCGAAGAAAACGGCCACGATAATTTGATCTACGATTGGCGCTCTCCTGTCGCCAGCATGTTTTATGATTTTGAGGTCGGCCAAGCGTTCTATTCGGCGCCCGTCGGCGAGGTGCATGGCGAGATCAGCCTAAAGCGGCAGTACAAAATCAATCAAGGCGCGATGGAATACATGATCGAAAGCTCGATGACCATCCATGACGATGTCCTCCAAAAAGAGCTCAGCGGCCCTTCGAACGAGCGAATGAAAAATATCGTAGCGACGATCCAAAAAGAGCAGAACGCCATCATCCGGAATGAAGCGGCTCACGAGCTGATCATTCAGGGCGTTGCGGGTTCGGGAAAAACGTCGGTCGCTTTGCACAGGGTTGCCTTTTTATTGTATCGGTACAAGGAAACATTAAGCTCCAGGAATGTCTTGATCATTTCTCCCAATAAGGTATTCTCCGATTACATCTCGAACGTGCTGCCCGAGCTGGGCGAAGAAAAAATTATGGAAGTGAGCCTGGAAGAACTGGCGGCCAAGGAGCTGTCGGAAATCGGCAAGTTTCAGACGTTTTACGAACAGGTGTCGGAGCTGCTGGGCGATACTGACGATGAAACGGACGAATCCGTGATCGAACGGATCAAGTTTAAAGCTACGGCCGAGTTTGTCCGTCAGATGGATGCTTTTATCCAATATGCGGATGAGCAGTACTTCTCGCCTGAGGAGTTGACCGTCGATAAGGTGACGATTTCTAAAGAGGCTCTATTCGGCAGTTATCTGGCTTCCGGAAGACTGCCTGTCAAAGCGAGATTGGAGAAGACCGCAGCCCATGTCATGGCCAACTGCAAAGACGAAGACGGAAATCGGGTCCCCGCAGCAGCTTCCAAAAAAATCAAAACGGCCGTCAAAAAAATGTTCAAATGCCAAGACGTCCTCTCCTTGTATAAGGAATTTTACCGATATTTGGGCAGGCCTGACATGTTCAAGCTAAAGAAGGGCAAGAAACTGGAATATTCGGATGTATTTCCGCTCCTTTATTTGAAACTTTATTTTGAGGGAGCGGCGCCGTTCGATTTCGTCAAGCATCTGCTGGTGGATGAGATGCAGGATTATACGCCGATTCAATACGCGGTTTTATCGAAGCTATTCAAATGCAAGAAAACGATTTTGGGCGACAGCAGCCAATCCGTGAATCCTTATTCTTCGTCTTCGCTAACCGAAATTAAGAAGGTGTTCCCCGAGGCGGACACGGTCGAGCTGTTAAAAAGCTACCGTTCGACCGTTGAAATTACAACGTTTGCCCAGAGGTTAAAGCCAAACAGCAAACTGATCCCGATCGAAAGGCATGGCGAGGAGCCGCTCATCCTGCGGTGTCACAGTCCAGAGGATGAAATGAATACGGTAGGGAGGCTGACCGGCGATTTCCTGGCGTCGGAAAATCATTCGCTCGGGATCATCTGCAAAACGCACGCCCAAGCCGAAGACGTGTACGCGAAGCTGAAGAATAGGGGGCATAAGATTCATTTGCTGGATTTCAATAGCGAGCAATTCCATGAAGGTATCGTCGTCACTTATGCGCATTTGGCCAAAGGCTTGGAGTTCGATCAAGTCATCGTGCCGTTTGCAGACGCATCGACATACCGGACGGAGCTGGATAAAAGCTTGCTCTATATCGCTTGCTCCCGGGCCATGCACAGATTGACGGTGACCTGCGCCGGAGCCATCACTCCTTTTCTAAAACCATAGGTGAGGCCTATGGTTTTTATTATAACAATTGAATTGATTGATGAAAGGGGCGGGATTATACTCTAGTCATGCAGCAAGGTGAAAGTCGGGGTGGTTAAAATGAAGCCTGTGGAAATCCTTTCGATCAATACGAGCAAGCCGGTAGAAGTGCACTTTAACAATAAAGACGTCTCCACCGGCATTTTCAAGACACCGGTCGACGGGGAGCTGTTTTTATCTTGGGTGAATTTCGAGGGGGACGGGCAGGCGGATCTTGTGCATCACGGAGGCAGGGAGAAGGCGGTATGCGTCTATCCTTACGAGCACTATCCGTTCTGGGAGAAGGAATTGCAAAGAACGTTGGAATACGGCGCATTCGGGGAAAATCTGACGGTTCGGGGACTGCTGGAGGAGGATGTTTGCATCGGCGATAGGTTTAAGCTTGGCGAAGCGATCGTTCAGGTCAGTCAACCGCGCCAGCCCTGCTACAAGCTGTCTGTACGGTACGGATTGCCCGACATGCCGCTGAAGGTTCAGGATACGGGGTACACCGGCTTTTATTTCCGCGTGCTGAAAGAAGGGGTCGTATCCCGGCGTGACGGGCTGACACGCATTTTTCCCCATCCGAAAGCCGTTTCCGTGGCCTATGCCAACCGGATCATGCACTGTGAGAAGGACCATATCGAGGGCATCAAGAAAATACTGGAAGTCGATGAATTGTCCGTCAACTGGAGAAGGACATTTCAGAAGCGCCTGGACGGGATCGAAGGGGATACCACGGAAAGACTGACCGGCAATAAATAATATAATACTCTTGAAAAGGAGGCGCTAGAGGGATTGGCGAGCGTGTGGAAAGACTGGATTTCTGTCATAAAGCCGAGAATTATGACCTCCAACCTGTTTGGCGCGTTTGCCGGATTTTGTCTTGCTTCGCGGTGGGAGTTCGAATGGCCCGGCTTGGCCTTCATGCTGATGGGGGCGGCATTAACCATTGCGGCGGCCTCGATCGGGAATAATTACTTGGACCGGTTCCGGGATGTCCACATGGAGCGGACAAGAAACCGGCCGCTGCCCGGCGGACGGCTGAACCCCCGGATCGTAGCGGGGGCCGGAATGGCAGCGGGCTTGGCCGGCTTGGCCGTTCTGTACGTATTCGTGAATCCGTTAAGCATGGCGCTAGGCTTCGTCGGCATCTTTGTCTACGTAGTGATCTATACGGCATGGCTGAAGCCGACGTCGACATGGAGCACATCCGTCGGAGGGATTTCCGGGGCGATGCCGCCCATGATCGGCTACTGCGGGTTTTCCAATGAGTTGAATCTGGGAGCATGGCTGTTATTTCTTGTCATGTTCTTATGGCAGCCCCCGCATTTTTGGGCGCTTGGGATCTTGAAGAAGGACGAGTACCGGGCGGCGGGCTATCCGCTGCTGCCCGTCGTAAAAGGCGTCCGCCGTACCAAATGGCAAATGCTGCCCTATGTCGCAGCTTTATTTCCGGTGACTTATTTGCTGTATGCTCACGACCGGGTCGGTGTCGCTTATTTACTGATCTCTATCGTTCTGCTCGGCATTTGGTTTTTGCAATGCCTCAGCGGCTTATTTACGAAGGACGACCGGGGTTGGGCGAAAGCCAGCTTCAAGTTTTCTCTGTATTATTTAACTTTGTCGTTTTTGATCATTATCGTCGAAACAGCTTGGCGATAGCCCCCGGAGGCGCTCTGAACGCTTGATCGCGCAGTCTATAAGAAGATCGAGATTGCGCTGTACAGCAGCAACAATCCCATGGCGATATGAAAGGGCCGTTCATAGTTGGCCAAAAACTTTTGAAACAACGAACCGAACACCGCCCACATGAACGTGGACAAGAATCCGACAAACGCAAGCAGCATAGAAAAGAGCAGCAAGCTTAGACCGGACTTGTAGAACGGAATGACGAAGGTGGAGATGGCCGTAATTCCGTACAGAATCCCATTGGGATTAATAAATTGCAAAATAAATCCCGTAAAGAACGAGTTTAACGTGTCGTTAGCTTGTTCTTTATTTTCCGTTTTACTAGATTTCATAATTTTGAAGGCGAGATAAGCCATATACAGACTCCCCAACAGGTTCATCACAAACTTAATCCGCGGGATGTAATTGTACAAAATGAGATTGAAAAAGCTCGACAACAGCATAATGGCAAAAAATCCGACGGTGACGCCAAAAATAAACCGAAATGTTTTTCGTAGTCCGTGTTGATTCGCGTTGGACATCGCCATGATGTTATTGGGGCCGGGCGTGAAGCTCGTCGCAAGGATGTACGACAGGAAAGGAAGGATAAGCATCAATCGCACCTCTTATGTATGTTATAGTAAATTAATTGTACGTTATGACATATTTACGTGCGTTATGATTATACAACAAGAATGCGATGTAACACAATCGTTATTTCAAGGGAGTTTGTTTGCTTGCGTTTTTTCGCGGTACATGCTATTTTTTAGTTAAATTTGTTTATTCAAATTTGAATAAAAATTGAGGTGACTGCGGTGATCCGCTTAATCGTGCTGGGCATGCTGGCAAGACAATCGATGCACGGCTACGACCTGATTCAGCAGTTGGAGAAAGACCGGGTCGATTTATGGTCGAATGTACTGCCCGGGTCGATCTATCATGCGCTGCGGCAGCTGGCCAAGGAAGGCTGCGTGCAAATCCGGGATACGGAGAGGAGCGGCAATAAGACGAGAGCGGTGTACGAAATCACGCCGCAAGGCAGCGAGCTGCTGCTGAGCTTAATCGCAGAGACGATGAGCGTCCCGTCCACCGAATTCCCTTCGGCCTTCTACGCGGCTCTGTTCATGCTGGGCCGGCTGCCGAAGAAGGAAGTGATCCGGTGCCTCGATCAGCAGATGGCAGGGCTGGAGCACAAAATTGCGCTTTGGAACAAGGGTGAGCCGGGTAAAGCGGAGCTATCCGGTAACCCTCGGCTTGTGCGGCAGGTGTTTGCCAACGGCATCGCCCATATGGAGCTGGACCTACAGTTATTGAAGCAAATTAAACAGGACTTGGAGGAGTCATGATGGAACCGGTATGGAGCATCGGGCAGGCGACGAACAGGATCGACGGAACTTTGGAGCTGGGGATCGGGTATTTAACCCCTGGGCAAAAGATCATGTTGGAAGCATTCGCGCAAGACGATCTGGGGCAGGCGTGGCGTTCCTACGGCATATTTCGGGCCGACGATCAGGGGACGGTGGATACGGCGAGGACGGCTCCCGAAGAGGGCACCTACAGCGGAATCGATGTGAACGGATTGCTTTGGTCGATGCGTCAGGACGGTTCCGTCCCCGGTTACTTTATGAAAAGCAGCAGTGCGCCGCATGCGGTCATCTTCCGGTTGTCCTCCGACGGCGTCTTGCTTGGTGAACGCACCGTCGACCTTCATTTTGTATCCGCCGATGTTCGGGTAACGGAAATTACGGAGCCGTTCGCGGGCAAATATTTTTGCCCCGAGGCTTCGGAACGCGAACCGCTTCCTGCCGTACTGGTGCTGGGCGGATCGGCCGGCGGCTTGCTATGGTCCGAGCAGATGGCCGCTCTCCTGAGCGCGCATGGCTTCGCGGCGTTGGCGCTGGCCTATTTCGACTGGCAGGGCCGCTCGGGCCTGCCGAACCAGCTTGCGGAGGTGCCGCTTGAGGCTGTGGACCGCGCGATGCGCTGGCTGCAGGCGCAGCCGGGGATTGACTCCGCCAGAGCCGGAGTCATGGGCCTTTCCAAAGGAAGCGAGCTGGCGCTGCTCCACGCTTCCATGCACCCGCAGGCTGTCCGGGCCGTCGTCGGCTATTCGCCTGCGTCTCATGTATTTGAAGGCATCAGTATCGCGCCTGTCAGCCGCCGATCCTCCTGGACGCACGAAGGCCGGCCGCTTCCGTATCTTCCGTACCCCGGCGGGCCGAAGAGCTGGACCCCTGCCGAGCTTGCGCAGTTGCGGAAGCTCCACGAGCAGGCGTTGGAGATTTCGACGGACGAGGAGCTGGAAGCGGCCCGTATCCCGGTGGAAGCGATGCGCGCCCCGGCGCTGCTGATTACGGGCGCGTATGATGCGACATGGCCGGCCGCCGAAATGGCAGAGGGAGTGCTGCAAACGCTGAAGAAGTGCGGATACCGCTGGGAAGCGCGTCACGAGCATTTTCCGGAGGCGGGCCATCTCATTGACATTCCGAATCTGCCGGTGACCGCAGAGCATGGAGTTCGGGCCGAAGCTGCGGCTGCTGCGGCCCGCGAAGCGTGGCGGACTGTGCTGACCTTTTTGCAGAGACACCTTGCCTGATGGGGCAAGGTTATTTCTTATTCATACTCCCGTCCCAACTGATAAGCGCGTTCCAGCAGACTCGCAATATGCTCCTCGGATTCCGACAGGGTGTCGTATAATAGCTCAACCCTGGATTCCTGCACTCGGGCGTAGCCGGACACCAGTACATTGAGATAATGCTTCAACGTTCCCTCGCGGTTGTATTTTGACATATGCTCTTGATCCCCGCCGGTCAGGCAGATCCACAGCACTTTTTTGTTACCCATTTTCCCGAACAGCCCCATGTTCCATACTTTGTCCAAGTACCCTTTAAGCATCGAGGGTACGCTGTACTGCCATAACGGGAACACGAAAACGAGCGTGTCCGCCGCCGCAATCCGGTCCATTTCCTTGCGAACCTCGGGAGCGTAGATTTTGTCGGGATTGATCCAATCTTTCTCATCTTCAGCCGTATACAAAGGATTGAATCCGTCGTGGTCCAAGTCCAGCAGATCCACTTCGTGGTTGTTTTGCTTCAAGCCTTCGACAAAACGGTTCATCACAGCGTGCGTAAGAGAATTTTTGCGGGGGTGAGTGACGGTGACAAGAGCTTTCATGGGTTAACGACCTTCCTTTGTGTCATATTTCCCGGCGGCTGCTATGGATCACGGTTGACGCGGTAGTCAATGGCCGGTTACAGGTGCTATTATGAGTGATATAAAATATCATGTGAAGTACGCACTTCAAAGTACAGTAGGTACTTTCAGGTTCTGCAGTATTTTTTTTATACTGATCGTATTATCTTGGGAATTCGGGGGAGTGCTACCTTGAAGAAATATCGCATTGGAGTAGAGGTCACGCTGGAGGTCATCGGGGGAAAATGGAAGAGCATCATCCTGTATCATTTGACAACCGGAAGAAAGCGCACCAACGAGCTGAGAAAATTAATTCCCGCCATCACCCAAAAAGTGCTGACGCAGCAGCTTCGCGAGCTCGAAAAGGATGGCATCGTCAACCGGACCGTTTATTATGAAATTCCGCCTAAAGTGGAGTATGAGCTTAGCGAATACGGCTTGAGCTTGAAAACGGTGCTGGACAGCTTCTGTATGTGGGGAGAAAATCATTTGGACAAAGTGTATGGAGACAAATCGGCCGTCTTGGAGTGCTGGCCGGACGATGCTTATGAGCACATTTAACGACAGTACCGTGCGGCAATGGAGAGCCAGGGTCGCCTATATCGCGGCCGTTTTCGCCGCCATGGCATTGGGCTTAGGGTCCAGAGCGTTCGCCGACCGGCTGCCGGTCTTTGTGGCAGAGCATGTTGGCGATGCCTTGTGGGCCTGCATGATCTACTTCGGTTTTCGCGCCTGCTTTGCGCATAGGAAGATCTCATTCGCGCTGTGGTGCAGCCTTGCCTTTTGCTTTGCGATCGAGTTCAGCCAGCTGTATCAGGCCGATTGGATCAATCAGATCCGGGCGACAACTCTTGGGGCTCTGGTATTGGGAAAAGGCTTTTTGGCGGCGGACCTCGTCCGGTATAGCGCGGGAATTGCCGTCTCTTCCCTGCTCGACGTTGCTTGGCCCTGGCGCAAGCGCTCGTGATTATGGCGGATGTCCGATTTGTTCAATCTTTTGGCTGCCGGATGAGTTACAATACCGGTATGGCTTGTTAAAGCCGAGACGCCAACCGAAAGGAGAACGTGATACACAATGACCCTGCTGTCTTCCAAAACAATAAGCATATCCATTGAGCGCCGGCCCGAAGAGGTGTACGATTATATAACGAACCCGGTGAATTTTCCGGAATGGGTAACGTCCTTTGTGCAATCGATCCGGAGATCGGGAGAGGACTGGATCGTCGAAACGACGGAAGCTCCGATCACGCTCAAGTTCGTGGACAACAACGATTACGGCGTGGCGGATCATTGGGTAACCGTCGCCACCGGACAAACGATCCTGAATCCGATGCGGGTCGTTCCCAACGGCTCTGGCTGCGAGGTGGTCTTCACGGCGTTCCGGCAGCCCGGGATGTCGGACGAAAGCTTCGCGAACGATACGGCGATGATCGAGAGCGACTTACGAACGTTAAAGCGGATCATGGAAAAGTAATTTTTTGAACGGGAGATAACCGCCCATCGATGGCATGATGCGTCGAGGAGCGGTTTTTCTTTTTGGTTCATTAGGCAGGAAAACCGAATCATAAGGAGAAACTTTCCATATGGTATATATAGTTGAAAGTGCTGAGATGATTAAATAGGCGAGGGGTTTTTATTATGGCAGAATTAATCAAAATTAGAGGCAGTGTGTTTATCGGCGGTATGCTCTATCTGCCCCCAATTCAAGATCCGTCAACAGGCATGATTTATGAATATCAGGCGGATGCCAGGGAATTCACTCCGCACGCGGTAAACACCGGGCGTTGCCGTGTGGAGCAGGAAGTCGTCATCGACTTCGTGAAACAACGGATTACATCTTTTGCCAATACGGGTATCACCGTGCTCAAATTGACAGCGCCGGACGGTTCCGTCGAGTACAAACAAGGAAAAGCGTCTACAGACGGTATTCGTGTTGAAGACGAGGTGTGGAACGGGGATACGGTATCGTTAACCATGCGTGCGAGCGCAAGCAATCCGCTTCGTCTTGATGCGCCGACGGTAGACTACTCTCTGCAGATTACCGCGTATAAGGATGGCACCGTGCAGGTGAAGGGCAGCCATGACGGGTTTCCTTGCTACGAGTTCTATAAACAAGTGGATTTTGGGGATTTTCAACTCCTATACGCCCATGACTTTCGGAAGACGGGCGATACGCCAGCCGCAATGGCTGGGGAGATGGAATATCATTTTGAAAAATGAGGTGGGTAAGCAGCGGGCCATTACTTTAAAAAAGAACTATCCGGAGGATGTCACTTATTATATCAGCCCCATGGAAGGACAGGATTATATAGCAGCGGCAACTGCTCATAAGCGAATGATGTTGATTGACAAAATATGTCCCGGCTTTGTGGATGAAATACAAGGATTTGCCGATGAAGTAGGTACAGAGCCGGAAAAAATGATTTGCTATGCGAATTCATATCACAGCTCCCATCATTGCTGTCAAACTGCAGTGCTTCCTTCAAATACAAGCGATGGCCATTTTTATGTCGGAAGGAGCTATGAATATTTTGTAAGAGATGAAAGAAGCTTATGCATCACCCGGGTAACGGGAAAACCAAAACATATTGGTTTTTCGCTGCAAAATGCGGGGAGAATGGATGGGATCAATGAATATGGACTCGTAGTTTCCATGTCCAGTACTGCTTATTTGAAGCCTCTCGCTGGGGATGGATGCGAGTTTTGGGTCGCCATTCGCGCCATTTTGGACCGTTGTAAAGATGTGTATGAAGCCCAGTGTCTGCTTGAAGAAATACCGTTATGTACGAATGCGAATTTTTTGGTCGCGGATGCCTCTAATCATGCTTCTGTATTCGAGGTGGCGAGCTTTTCATCAGACAAAAAAAGAATTTCTGTGCGGAAACCAGTTGGTGGTTTATTGGTCGCCACAAATCATTATGTGAGTCATGAAATGAAAGAATTTGATGAACATCACTTTTGGCATTCCGAAATGCGCTATTCTTCCGTGTGGAATTCGTTATTGCGGGATGCTCCTTATATCAATGATGAAAAGATGAGGAAGTTACTGTCCACTCCATATCCATATGGTCCATGCTGTCAGGTTAGCTTTGGACCGCCGGATAGGAATCCATGGTATGAAGTTGATATGGACGCACCAATCGGGCTTGAAGAAATAGTATGCAAATATGATGATGTAGAAATAGACAACCCAGAACAATTTTGGAGAGAAATGAATTAATGGAGCAGTGTGCACTTGCATGGTTTGCCGAAACGAAACCAAAAAACTAACTTTGCGTTTGTATAAAAAACGAGGCCGGAATGTGCATTGTCAGAAGCAAACGGCGGGCGCTACAATGGACGGGAACGAATTGAGAATGAGAATCATTATATATTCGAAGCTTTATTCGTTACATTGCAGCTTACTTGGGAGAGGATCGGAGTCATGATAAGGCAATGTCGCGCAGCCGCTGCATGGATGGCCGTATGGCTGGTCCTGATGGCCGCTTTAGCCGGATGCGGAGCCGGGCAAGGGGGGACGGAGGGAGAACCGCTGCCGAAGGAAAAGCAAGAGAATGCCAAGCCGAATGCGGAGCAAACGGACAAGGCTACTGCCGGCGGCAAAGACGCGAAGGAGCAAGCCGGCAAGACCCGGAAGGTGAAGGATCACTTCGGCGAAGTGGAGATTCCGGTGAAGCCGCAGCGGGTAGCGGCTCTTTATTTGGAGGACTATGTGACGGCGTTAGGCGTGAAGCCGGTTGTACAGTGGTACCATCCGAATTGGGGCAAGCAGGATTATTTGAAGCTGGATGCTCCGACCTTCGACTACAGCGGCAATATCGAAGCGCTGCTAAGCTACAGTCCGGATTTGATTATTGTGGATGGCGGGGCGGATGCCGCCAAGTATGAGATGTTTTCCAAAGTGGCGCCGACTTACCGGCTGCCCGATTCCATCCTGCAGAACACGCCTGAAATTTTGAAGACGGTGGCCGATCTCCTGGGTGTTCCGGAGAAGGCGGAGTCGCTTCTGGAAGCTTACAAGAAAAAGCTTGCCGATGCCAAAGGGAAGCTGGAGAAGGCCGTGGGGAAAGAAACGGTGGCCGTTCTGCGCTTGAATGTAGGAGAGAAAACGATCAATTTTCTCGGCATCGAGAACATGTTTGTCGGCTTGACTCTTTATAAGGATCTTGGCTTGACGCCGCCGAAGCTGGTGAAGGAAATGAAGTCGCCGATCGATTATATCTCGATGGAGAAGCTTCCCGAATTAGGGGCGGACCACATTTTTATTTTGCCCTCGAACGGGACTTGGGGCTCCGATGAAAATAAAGAAGCGGTCAAGCTGCTGGACAACCCCATCTGGAAGTCGATCCCCGCGGTCAAAAACGGGAAGGTATATCAGGTGGAACGAACGTATTGGCAGACGGGCGCTTATCAAGCCAATCTGTTAAAGATCGACGACGTTCTCCAATCGCTGGTGAAATAACGGGCATTGCAGGTATGGGGATCAAGTGATCAAGCAAGAAAGCGGAAAGCTCTTCGGCGGGGTTGAAGAGCTTTCTTTTTTGATTTATACTCGAATTTGACTAGTGATAATGATTCTCAATTGAGGACGGTCGACATGCAGGAACAAGCGGGAGAAAGACCGGTGGATAAAATGTCGGACAAAGCGGTTCGTCCCGCTTTAACGTATCAAATGACGGATATCCGCTATCGTGCCGGTGCTTCGGATTGGCAGCTGGACGGCGGCGATCATACGATGCTGGTCGTGACGGGCGGAGACGGACGGATCGTGATCGACGGAGCGGGCTTCAAGCTGGAGCGGGGGAAGTGCTTTATTGCCGCGCCGGACATGACATGCAGCGTACTGTCAGGCCGGAATTGGCTTACCCTGTATGAGCTGGCCTTTGAGCTGCGGAGAAATGCCGAGGGCCAATTGCCGTCATCCGAAGCCTCCCCGGCGGGTGACCGGTTTCCTATTTTAGGCGAAGCCGCCTGCGCGCCTTTCTCCCAATGCATCGAGCTGGTCGAAGCGATTTACGCTAACCGTCATGCGGGAGACGGCCTAGAGCCGTTTTATAATCACGTCCGGTTTCTGGAGCTGCTTCGGTTTATATTTCAGCAAAACGGTTCCGCAGCGGCAGGCGGGAAGAGCCTGCGTCAGCAGGTGGAAAGCTCGATCGAGCAGGTACGGCGGCATTACAGCGAACCATGGACGGTAGAGCGGCTGGCTGCGGCAGCGGACGTTCCCCGTGGACAATATACGCGCATGTTCAAAGCGATTACGGGACAAATTCCGCTCGATTATTTGAACGGAATCCGCCTCGACCGTGCCAAGCAGCTGCTGCTGATGACGGACGACCGGCTCTTCGAGATTGCCCAGCATGTCGGCTATGCGAATGAGTACTATTTTGGCCGGAGGTTCAAACAAAGCGTCGGAATTTCGCCCGGGCAGTACCGCCGCAATCACCGGGACAACGTGCGGGTCGTTGCCCCGTTTCTCGAAGATTTTTTACTTGCCCTGGGCATAACGCCGGTCGTACAATGCTCTTACGCCGGATGGGGCAAGCAGGACTATTTGGGGCTGGACGAGGTTCCCGTCTTCGATCTTACGGCAGATGGTCTTGAAACGTTGTCCCGGCACCGGCCGGATTTGATTATGACGGACGGCGGGTTCGACAGGTGGATGACATCCGATCGATGCAACCGGCTGGCGCCGACCTACCAGTTGTCCCATCGGGGAGAAGACTGGCGTTCGATGCTGCGCACGATGGCAGAGCTGTTCGGGAAAACGGAAGCCGCCCGGAGCGTCATCGCAGCCTACGAAGACAAAGCAAGCGCGGCCAGAGCTTTATTGAGCCGACCGCTTCGGGGGCAGACGGTGGCCTGCCTTCGAATCTCGGCTGCACAAATCTGCATATATGCCGGAGCGGAGCACGGATACACGGGCCCCATATTGTACGGGGATCTGGGGCTGCGGCCGCATCCTCTCGTCCTCCAATTGACCGGCCATGCCCGGCGGATCCCCCTGACACGGGAGTGGTTGGCCCGGCTGGATACCGATCATCTGTTTGTCGCCTTCGACAAAAGTGAGTCGGTCGTTGAAGGACAGGAGAGGGAGCGACTCCGGGACGATCCGGTATGGCGGGCGCTCCCCGCGGTACGTAGCCGGTGCGTGTACGAGGTCGATTTTTTCAGTTGGATGAACTACGGCGTCATCTCTCACGGCAGGAAGATTGACGATGTGCTGCGGGTGCTTGCTTAAAATAACTTAAACTAAAACGGGAAGCGGGGAACTTCCATGCGCGACGGCCGCAAATGCAAAGGTATTATTTTCGATATGGACAATACGCTGCTGCAATCCCGCATCGATTTTGCGGCGATGAAGGAAGACATTTGCCGGCACTTGATTGGGCACGGCATGTTGACGGAGCGGTTCCCGCTCCATGAGCATACGACATCCACCATGCTCGAACATGCCAAGCAAGTCGGTATGGATCATGCTTTGTACCTCTCCTGTCTGAATATTGCGGAAAAGCATGAAGTACGCGGGATGGAAGGCGCGGGGCTGGAGAAAGGGGTGCCTGAGCTGATCGAATCGTTGCACGGCAAGCTCGTATTGGTCGTGGTCACGAACAACTCGCTTTCCGCCGCCCTGAAGGCGCTCGAAGTAACGGGTATCAAGTCGTATTTCGACTCCATTATCGGAAGAGAGCAGATGGAGGCGCTAAAGCCGTCTCCCTCCGGATTTATCTATGCCTTAAATCAATTCCGCACCATTGCGGCGGACGAATGGATATCGGTGGGAGATTCCTGGATCGACGGCAAAGCATCCGCCGGAGCCGGCATTCCGTTCATCAGCTACAGGACGAGCATGGAAGCAATGATGGATAAAGGGGTTAGGCCGATCGCGAGAATCGAGCATATTTCGGAGGTTCGGAATTTTATATGCGGATGAACATTAGGCTGAATGTGACGGAAGTGACCGAAGAGACGCAGGAGCAGGCAAGACGGATCGTTTGCGCGGGGCTGGAGGAAAGGTTCGGGGAATTGGACCCTTCCTATAACAAGGACCTCGACGATATCGTGAGTTGGTATGCCGGTCAGGGGCATCTTTTCTTGACGGGTGCGCTTGAGGGCCAAATGGTCTGTACGGGAGCTCTCATCCGGGAGGGGCGCGACGTCGGAAGAATCGCCAGAATGTCCGTGTGGAAGCCGTACCGGAGAAGAGGCATCGCGCGCTGCATGCTGCAGGAGCTGGAGCGGAGGGCGAGGCAGAAGGGCTATGCGAAGCTCGTGCTGGAAACGACGGCGGATTGGCTTGACGCCGTTCAATTTTATAAAGCCAACGGCTACGTAGAAGTTCAAAGAGACGAAGAGGAAGTGCATCTGGAAAAAGTTTTAGCGTACTATGCGGCGCGCTAACGATAGCTTCTCCCTATGCAAACGATAGAAAAATCGCAATTGATACTGCCGGCGGCAGTTTCTATACTAAATATGTAGCAATGCTACATAAACAAAAGAGGAGCTGATTGAAATGGCAAAAGCGGTATTTTATCATGCAGGGTGCAAGGTTTGTGTAAATGCGGAGCAGATGGTGCTGGACTACCTTGACCCATCCAAGGCGGCTGTCGAGATCGTGCACTTGGGCGAGCAGCGGAACCGCATTGCGGAAGCGGAAGGAGCGGGTGTCCAGTCGGTACCGGCGCTGGTGATTGACGGGAACGTGTTCCACATGAATTTCGGCGCAAGCCTGGAAGACGTGAAAAAAGGATGAATCAAAAGTGCAGGGTGTGTGCAGGCGCCCTGCACTTTTTGCGTAAGCTTTATATTCGCGGGACGAGCGGTTACAATGGAGGATAAGGCTAGAAAGGAATGGAAGGAAGAATCCAATGCGCTACGATCCCCAGCATCGGAAGGAGAACCGGGCTGCCCGAGTCAGTATGGCGCTTTTTCGAATGGCTCAGGCGGTCAAGAAAATCGGCCAGATGGAGAGCGATGATACCGGACTGTCTCCCGTGCAAATCCAGTCGTTAATGTTTACGGCGCATACGCGCGGCGATGTGGCATCGATCGGTAACCTTGCCGATCATCTCGGAACCACTCACGTGACGGCAGTCAAAATCGTCAACGGCCTGGTGGCCAAAGGGTTGATTGCCAAGTACGCGAAGCCCGAGGATCGCCGGATCACGCTGCTTCAATTGACTTCGCAAGGACAAGAAGCCGTATCCAAGCTTGACCGATGGGGAGAGGCCTTGGAGGAAACCGTCCAAAGCTTGCCGGAGGAAGCGCTGGCTTCATTGGAAACGGGACTCGGAGCGGTTCTATCCGCGCTTCAACGCGGCGGCCACCTTGTTGTGGCGGAGCCGTGCCTGGGCTGTGTTCATTTCAGACCGAACACCGGTCGGGACGAGACGCCGCACTACTGCAATTTGATTCGCAAATATTTGTCCCATGAAGCTACTCTTAAACAATGTCCGGAGCACAAGCCCTCGTTCTCTGCGCCGTAGCGGACGGTCGGCGGATGCCCGGTGTGAAGCAACCGTGAATGGAGGAAGAAGCATGCATCCTGTTTTGGCTGAACACACGAAACCATTTCCCCGAACGAATCGGCTTCGGGACGACGTCCAGAGCTTTCTAAGCTCGAACGGATGTGAGAAGACGGCGGAGCACTGTATGGACGTCGGGACGGAGGCGCGGCGCATCGCGCTGCGGTTCGGAGCCGATCCCGAGGCGGCGGAGACGGCCGGTTGGCTGCACGATATCAGCGCGGTCATTCCGAACGGGGATCGAATTGCGGTGTCGCGGGAGCTTGGCATTGAGGTGCTGCCGGAGGAAGAAGCGTTCCCGATGATCATTCATCAGAAGCTGTCGGTGGTCATGGCGCAGCAGCTATTTGGCATAACCGATACGGCGATTCTGGATGCGGTAGGCTGCCATACGACCTTGCGGGCGGGCTCCACCTTGCTCGATCAAGTGCTGTTCGTCGCGGATAAAGTCGCATGGGATCAGCCAGGTATACCGCCATATATCCACGAGCTGCAGGAGCAATTGAACCGCTCCCTTATTCATGGGGCGTTCGCTTACATCAACTACCTGTGGGAGCGAAAGCATACCTTGAAGGTCGTGCATCCGTGGCTGAAGGAAGCTACGAAGAGCTTCAGCATCGGGTATAGGAACGCAGCGATTTGACGGTAGACGCGTGACTGGTACATCATACGAAATAAGGCTTTTGGACAGGCAATATCTCATTTTATAGACATAAGGAGTTCGGGCGGAATGGCACGAAACAAAGGAGCCAAAGGGCAAGAAAGCCGGGCGAGGTTGCTGGCGGCGGCGGCGGAGCAGTTTGCCGGACTTGGCTTTTACGAGACGAAGATCAGCTCGATTGTCGCTCAGGCGGGGCTGACCCAGCCGTCGTTTTACCTTTATTTTGAAAGCAAAGAAGCGGTGTTCGAGGAATTGGTCGGCCACTTCCGGTCCAAGCTTCGGGAGTTGGTCGCGTCGAGCCGCCTGGAATCCGGGCTGCAGCCGGGCGAAGTGAATGCGCGGGTGCTCGGCGTGCTGGAGACGCTTTTTCGTTTTTTTACGGAAGACCCGCACTTGACGCGCATCGGATTGTTTCAGGCCCCGCAGGCCGGGAGCATTAAGGCGGAGCTGGCCGCTCTGATTCGCGACAACCTGCTCGAAGAACAGCGGTCCGGTTACTTTCGTTCGACCCTCGATATGGACGTCGTAGCGCAGTGCTTCGTAGGTACGCTTGAGCGGTTGACCTTTGCGTATTTGTCCGAAGGCGCGGGCAATCCGGAGCAGTTGGCCGCTCAGGTGGTCGAGCTGTTCATGCGCGGCATGCTGCCCGAAAAGTAAAATGGAATGCGAAGGAGGGCCGGATGAAAAAGCTGCATTCTGGAAAGTTTGTCCTCTCCATGGGACTGTTGTCTCTGATCTGCACGGCGCTTTATTATGCGTTCCGCAATAAGACGTATTTCGACTTCCTCTTGTGGAATTTGTTCCTCGCCTGGATTCCGCTGCTGCTTGCGGTCGCCGTGGCGGAGCTCGGAAAGCGGCTGGCTCCCGGATGGGTCCGCTCCGCGGTCGTCATCGTGCTGGGAGCGGCTTGGCTGCTGTTTTTCCCGAATGCGCCCTATATCGTTACGGATCTTATTCATTTAACGCTTCAGAAAGCTTGGTATGTCGAGGCTGGCCGGTGGACGTTCCGCTACTGGTATGATTTGCTGACGATGCTGCTGATCTCATGGAACGGATTTTTGCTTGGTGTCGGCTCCGCCTATTTGGTTCAATATCAGGTTATGAGAAGGTTCGGGGGCGCTGTTTCGTGGCTGTTTGTGGCTGCGGTGTCCATGCTGGGGGGCTACGGGATCTTGCTCGGACGCGAGTACCGGCTGAACAGCTGGGATGCGCTAACCGACGCGAAAGCGCTCTTGAGCCTCATCGGGGAAAGCTTGAACGGGCAGTCCGTGCTGTTCTGCTTGTTGTTCGGCGCGGTTATTCTGATCGTTCATGGAACGTTCTATGTTGTCATGAATGGGGGTTGGCACGCGGAAGACCGCGACTACCCTTCGACTTACCGCTTATGATACCGGCTTGCTGCGGCAAGGCGGTTTTTTTGCATGCGCGGGCGAAGAAGCCGGACGATGGCGCCCGGCCTTGGCTCGCAGATGGGGAATTATGCCAACGGGCCTGCCGGCTGCCCGGCGGTCTCTTCGAGCGGCATCTCCCACTCCAGCCGGTTCCACAGGCTGTCGGCATTCAGGAGCAGGCTGCGGACATAGCCCGCCATTTTCTGCGCGCTTGCCGCCGTGGGCTGCGCCCACCAAAATTGCCTTCCGGCCAAATAGGCGGTTCCGTATTCGCGCCAGCCGGAATACGACTGCTGAGCAGCGGCAATGATCGGTTTCACAAGCTCAAGCGATTGCTCCTGCGAGATGTAGCCCATGACAGCGCCTTTGCGGCTCAAATACGCATATCTGCCCAAGTCCCAGGCGGCGATCCCCGCAGCCGGGAGCCGGTTCATGTACGCTTTTACAATTTGATGCTTTCGGTACCCTCCCGTCGTTTTCGGGATCGAGTCGATATATTTCGTTTGTTCGGCTTCAGACAATGCGGACAGAAAGGACCGGATCTGATTGAACGACTCGCGATGCCCCTCTTCGGCCAGCCACTCAAGATTTTTCCTTAAATCGTCCGCATTCTCGATCCCCCAGTCCCGTTTAAAAGACTGCTTATGCATTTCGATATTTTTTGCGGATTCCCATTCGTCATCGTCTCCGGGATCGAGCCCGTTCATTTTGTATAACACGGCGCATAACGAGATACTCCATAGTTCGGTCAGGTTGGATCCGCTTTGACTATCCCTATTCATCTTCTTCATCCCCATCCTCATCTTCATCCAGCATAAAATGCAAGGCGTGCACGTCGCCCACATCCTGATGCTTCAGGAAAAGCGTCCTAGGAATGCGGAACTTCTTTTTGATGCCGAAGAGCCCCCAAAGCGACTTTTTATCAGCCGATTCTTGCAGCCGGTTATAAAACAACCGGTACTCCTCGTTATCCGGATCTTCCTGACAAGCCTGCAGGGCGTAGGACAACGCTTCCGCCATCCGTTCCAGCTTGACGTGCGCCATGCTTAAGTAAATGCTGACGGTTTTTCTTTCTCCAAGCTCATGCGCGCGTTTCAAGCTCTCGATGCTTTCCGCATACTTTCCCTCGTGGTAATAAGCCACCCCGGAGTATAGCCAAATCAAGGAATCATAAGAAGGGTCGTCGCTGCAATTCGCAAAATAAGTTTTCACCAGTTCGGGGACATGTTCCCATAAATCCGTGTTGATCATAAACTTGAGGCGTTCCAGCTGCGCCCATGTATCGTTCGGCCAGCCAGCGGCAAGACGGCGGATAAAGGCAGTCATTTGCTTGCCTGTCGTCAATTTCCATTCCTTCAGAAGGTAATACAGCGCCAATTGGGTCGGATAATAATCGTCCTTAAACAATTCCGCCGCTTCGAAATAGATTTCCTTCGCCTTGGCCTCATCTCCCATGGCACGGTAAATATCGCCCTCGATCATATAGCCGATTGCATCGTCGGGATGAGCCCGTTTATATGTACAGATCGCTTCAAGAGCGGCCGTGTAATCGCGATTCAGAAAACACGCGCCGGCCACATAATAGTAGGAATCCTCCTCATGATTCCAAGCCATCTCGGTTTCAAAGCATGTAATCGCTTCGGGATATTGGCCCAGACGCAAATGCAGCATCCCTTTCCGGAACCACGCTTCGTCAAAATCATATTCATGCTCCACCACCACGGCATGGTCGTTAAGAGCTTCCCTGTTGTTATTCAAATGATAGTGGCAGAGGCCTCTGACGGAATAATAATGCCAGTTGGTCGGATCGATGGCGATCGCGCGATCGGCGAACCCGATCCCTTCGTGCCACTGCTTCTCCTTCAGGCAGATGCTCGCCAAATGACCGAGAACGGCAGCGTCATACTCGTTCATCCGCAGCGCCGCAGACAGGTCGCGGACCGCAAGCTTCGTGTTCTTCGCTTTCAGGTAAGCTATACCTCGATGAACGAGGATTTCGTAGCCGTTGACGCCTTCGCTCTGCGCTGCGGTCCATGCTTTTTCGAATAATTCGGAGGCCTTGTTCTTCAATCGCCGTTTGAATGACGCACGAGCCCATAGCAAATACATGTCGGAGTTCAATGCCGTCAAAGTCTGAATAGTGTCAAACACCTTGCAGCAGGGGTCAAACTGTTCCAAATCAAAGTAAATTTGGGCCAGCGCAAATTGCAGCTCGGCCTGTTCGGGCGAAAGGATCAATTCCGTGCGTATTTTGCCTGCAAGCTGCTTGTTCACATCCATCAGCCGGATACGGGAATCGAGGTCGAACGGATGCTGTGCGACGGTGAGCTCCAGAACCGCTTTGGCTTCGGGCAACCGGTCATAGGCTGCGTAACAGCGTGCCAGTCCGCTGAGGGCTTGCAGATCGTCAGGCATATGCGACAAAAGATGCTGGTAATCGGAGAACGCCTGTCTTAGATTTCCCCCTTCCAGCGACAGGGCGGCGCGGTGGATAAATCCGTCCAGATCTGCGGGATGGAGTTCGATCAAGCGGCTGTAAGTCTGGAGCGCATGCTCCAAGTCGCCTGTGCGAACATAAAAATTGCCGATCAACCGGAGCAGGTCCGGGTCATCCGCGAACAAATCCCGGGCCGCGGCCAGATACGGCTCGGCATCCTCGAGATTGTTCTGCATCAGCGCATGCTGGGCCGCGTTCCGGTATCCGATAAATGCGTCATAATCAATTGTTTCCGGAATAAACTCGTAGCGCAGCTCCCAGGGCTTGGTGACTTCCATCAACAAATAACCGACGAAATCTTCCGGGTAGCGTTTAGTTAATTCCCTTTCCTGACTTGTCCAACAGAAATGCTCGTCCAGCAGTGCCCAAACCGGCTTGGGCAGGTGGTTATGCTCGGCCAGAAAAGCTAACAGCCGTTCGTGCAAAGCGGCCTTTACATTCATATTCCAGAGCTCTTCTTGAGCAAACAGCTCTCTCCATAAGCTTACGTCGATCCGCGTCGGCAGATTGGCGTATAAAGCTTCGATCCGCTTCATCGTCTCTTCGACAAACGAGTGGGAGGGAGAGGAAGCTGCCGGATCGCCATCAACCCATGAAGCGGGTTCGCGATCCGGCGTGTCCGGTTGAACCGGTTCGTCCTGCGGATCGCTTGCCGGTTCCGTGGAGTCGGGCCGCAACGGCTGCTGCGCTTCCTTGAGATATTTCGCTTCATTCAGCGCTTGTTCGTACGCTTCCCGCAAACGTTGGAAACCGTCCGGATCGTCTTCGGGATGGTAGACCTTTAGTTTCCTGGCATAGGCGCGTTTAATGACGCTGACTTCAAGTGTGGGGGAAATTCCTAGTAATTCCCAAATGTTCATTTCAGAGTCCTTTACCTTTCCTTGATGTCGAGGATGTCGAGAAAACTTTCCAAATGTTTTCAGTTTTTAATCTATTATAATATCGGCGCCTCTCTAAAAAATATTAGATTATTTTACAAAAAAAAGGTCCCGGGCACCGGGACTTGCCGTAGCTGTCTTTATGACTGCTTGCCGGATAAGCTGCGTTTCAGGAAGGAAACAGTTTTCTCCAGCTTTAATAAGTGGGTGCCCTTGACCAGGATTGCGGTATCCGGCTTGATCGTTCCGGCAAGCGCTTGATGAAGCTGCGGTCGGGATGCGAAGCTGCGGATGCGGGTTGCGGGGAAGCCCGCTTTTTTGGCGCCCGCCGCGATGTGCCGTGCGAGCTTTCCGACCGTGTAGAGCCGGGTGAGTCGTTTTCGGGCGGCATATTTTCCAACCTCATCGTGAGCGCGGACAGCGTATTTGCCCATGTCCTTCATATAGCCGATGATAGCGATTTTGTGCTTTCGGTTTACCGAGGCGAGCGTGTCGAGGGCAGCCTGGGTCGCATCGGGATTGGAGCTGAACGTATCGTCGATCAAGGTGATTCGCCTCGGCAGCTCCGTTCGGACCAATCGGCGGTACGGAATCGGATACTTCGCCAACCCCTTGCGGATTTCGCCCGCCGTGAATCCCAAGCTGTGCGTAATCGCGATCGCGTTCAGAGCATTGTACACGTTATGGACCCCGAGACACGGAATGAAAAATCGCTCCTCTTTCCCGTTCAGCCGAACCCGGAAGGCAATTCCCCGGCCCAAGAACCGGATGCCGCGCGCCTTGTAATGGGCTTTGTTGCGGATGCCAACCTTCAGCAGCTTTCCTTGAAATCCTTTGACGGACAGCAGTCTGGAATTCGCGTTATCCGCATTCAGGACGAGCGTTCCGCTCTTCCGCATGTGCCGGATCAGCTCCGATTTCGCGGCCGCGATGCCTTGGACCCGGTGCCCGACATTGCCGATATGGGCCGTTCCGACATTGGTAATCACGCTGTAGCCCGGTTTGATCAAGCGGCAATGCTCGCGAATATGCCCTTTGCGGAGCATCCCGAATTCGAGGACGGCCGCCCGGTGACGGGCACGAATCTGCTTGGCGTACTTGCGCGTGCTAGGCGGCAAATTCCAGTTCGACGCCGATTTGAAAATGGTCCATCGTCTCCGCAGGATGGAAGCGATCATTTCTTTTGTGGTCGTTTTTCCCGCGCTGCCTGTCACAGCGATGACGGGAATGTTCCGAGCCGGCATGCAAATCCCACCTTTTCACAGCGAATATATGCTTTAGTCTACGCCCGGTGTAAACGGATGGAGTGGGTATACCAGGAAAAATGGGCGTTTGTACGAGTCCGGCGGGCGGGATCACCCATATGGTGTAAGATGACTAACCCTTGAATCTGTAAGTGGAGAGTGAGACGAGTGAAATCATTAGTGCGGATGCCGAATCTGACGAGGTATGAATCGATCGGCATCAATCAGCTGTTCAACGTAGCCGATGGCCATGCCCATCAGCCCCAAACGGATACGCAGCGCCAAATTATCGGGCGGCTGCCCGACTTGTTCGATCAGGCCGAAGCGGCAAGGCAGGCGGAGTTGGAGGACGAGTTCCGCCGTCTGTTCTACACCTTGGCCGGACAGCCGACCGCCGCCGGTCTTACCCGGACACTGTTCTGTTACTCGGCTTCGCTGTCGACCGACTTGATCGCTACTTTTTTGGCTTCGCGGGGGTTGACGACCGCGCTGCTGCATCCCTGCTTCGACAATCTGGCGACACTGCTGCAAAGAAGAAACGTAGCCTTGACGCCGCTGCATGAGGAGGGGCTCAGGCTCGACCGGATGGAAGAGACGTTCGCAGGGCTTGCGGCGGATGCGGTGTTCGTTACGCTTCCCAACAACCCGACGGGCTTCGAGCTGTCGCGGGAACAATGGGAGAGGCTTGTTGCGCTGTGTGGTGATTATGACAAGCTGCTTATCGTTGACTGCACGTTCCGATTTTTTTCAAGAATGCCTTTATGGGATCAGTACGAGCTGCTGGAGAGGTCAAACATCAGCTATTTGATGGTGGAGGATACGGGAAAGACATGGCCGACCCAAGATCTGAAATGCAGCATTCTCGCGATGAGCGAAGATTTGGCCGATGACGTGCTTGAGCTACACAACGATATTTTGCTGAACGTTTCGCCGTTTATCCTGCAGCTGCTGATCGAATATTTGAAGGATACCGCGCGGCACGGATTGCAGTCCGTCGTATGGGACACGATTGACCGGAACCGCCGGACGCTGCGGGAAGTTATTCGCTCCTCCGGGCTTCTCTTGAACAATCCGGCTTCGACGATCAGCGTCGAATGGCTCCGCATAACCGACCCCAACGTCCGCAGCTTGGACATGGTGGACCGTCTGCAGCGGCTGGGGCTCGGGATTTTGCCGGGGGACCATTTCTACTGGCACGACCACGGAGAGGGGGAGCGCTATATCCGGATTGCGCTTGCCCGATGTCCGGATATGTTCGCGGAGGCCTGCAAAATTTTGCAATCGGCATTCATGACGAACGGGATGGATACGACATGAGAATCATTTATCTGGATCAACCGACTTACCTGCCGGACCATTTCGTGCAGGAGATGGAGAAGCTCGGAGAATTTGAAGTTTATTATGACCGGCCGGACGTAACGACTGCCGTTCTACGATTGTCAAAAGCGGACATTGCGATTGTGGAGTGGACGCGGCTTCGGGAATTGGCGTTCGGGAAGCTGCAGAGGCTGAAACATATCGCTCTCGTCATGACCGGATACGATCTGGTCGATATCGAGGCAGCGGGAGCCGCAGGAATTTCGGTGTCGAACTGCCCGACCTATTCGGCGCAAGCGGTGGCGGAGCATGTGTTTGCGCTCCTGCTCGCGGTCAATCGGCGCATCCTCCGGGCGGATCGCCTTGTTCGACAGGGAGAAAGCCATATATATGGCCCTTTCCTCGCAGGCGAACTGGCAGGCCGAACGTTAGGGCTGATCGGCACGGGCCGCATCGGGCAGGCGGTGGCGCGGATCGCCCGGGGCTTCAGGATGCATGTGATCGGCGCGAACCGGTCCGGAAGGAGTGTGCCTGGAGTGGAAACGGTGGATATCCATGAGGTGATGCGGCGAAGCGACGTCGTCTCGCTGCATGTGCCGTTCCATGCCAGGACGAAAGGCATGATCACCTCGGAGCTGTTGTCTTCGATGAAAAGGACGGCCCTGTTCATCAACACGAGCCGGGGCGGTCTGGTGGACGAGGAAGCGTTGTTCGCCCTGCTTCGGGACGGAAAAATCGCCGGCGCGGGCCTTGACGACCTGGTGCAGGTGGCCGGCAACCCCTTGTATAAGCTCGATAACGTTGTATTTACGCCCGGCACGGCGTGGTATACGGATACCGCCCGGGAAGCCAATATGAAGGAATTGCTGGATAACATCCGGGGATATATAAGCGGAACGCCGCGCAATATCGTGAATGAGGAGTTTCTGGCCTCGAAGAGGCCGGAAAGCGAATGATCGCGTGTTGTCTCGGCTGAACCAATCCGGAGGCATTGCATATAGTGAATGGAGAATTTTAAGCCCAGCTATAGTGAGGACGATTGCATGTCGCGCGAGATTATCATTGCCGCTGTTGGCGATCTTTTGATGAAGCCGCTGCTGATTCGGCTGATGCGTACAGGTGACGGACAAAGGGACTCCGCCGGCCATAAAAGGGGGCTTTATGACTTCGGGCAGGCGTTTGAACCGGTTGCCCGCTTTCTGCAGGATGCGCATCTGACGATCGGCAATCTCGAGACCACCTTCGCCGGGGGACCGGACGACGGCTACACGAAGACGAAGCGCAATCCGAAGAACGGCTGCCCGTCCTTCAATTGTCCGGATGCCTTCGCCTCCGCGCTGAAGGCGGCCGGCTTCAATGTGCTTGCTACGGCAAATAACCATTGCATGGACTATGGCATCCGCGGGCTCAGACGGACGCTCGAAGTGCTCGACAAGAACGGGATCGCCCACGTCGGAACGTTCCGGAACCGGCAAGAATCCCGATCGCTCTTTGTTCAAGAGGTCGAGGGGGTTCGTATCGGCATTTTAGCCTATACGCGAGATACGAACGGGATTCCGGTTCCGAAGAGCCAGCCGGCCGGCGTCAAGAAGATTGTCCGTACAAGTATGAAGAAGGACCTGAAACGGTTGCGGGCCGTCGCGGATTTCATCATTGTGTACGTGCATTGCGGCTACGAATATCACCAAAGTCCGGCCGTCCCCCAGAAAGAGCTGGTCCGGTTTTTGTTTCGTCAGGGGGCCGATGTGGTGCTTGGATCGCATCCGCATGTTCTTCAACCGGCCGTGTGCCGCACGGTGAAAGACATCGACGGCCGGACGCGAGACCGGTTCGCGATTTATTCGCTGGGCAACTTTATTTCCACCCGGCTGCACGGCAAGGATGCCGCCTTAACCGGGTTGATCGTCCGTATCAAAATCCGCAAAACATCCCGCGGTTCCGTCCGGCTCGCAGGAGTCGAGTACATCCCGACATGGGTATGCATTGCGAGGAATGGCGGGCAAAAAAAGTGCCGGATTGTGCCGCTTCGGCAGGCCCTCTCCAAGCCCGAGCCCTTTTTTGCCGGGCAGCTGGACCGGATGAAACGGGCCTACCGCAGCACGCTTCGCATGTATAACCCGGAGAAGTAAGCCGCCACCGGGCTCCATTGCCCTGTCCGGCAGTCCGATATGCCCGGCCGCTTCTGCCGTTTGACATCCCCCCAGCGGCACGTTACCATAAAACAATAAACAACACAAACATTCAACAATAAGCATGAATCAAAGAAGGGCGGGGCGGCGGTGTCATTAACGTTCGAGGAACGCAAGAAAACGATTATGGGGCGGCTGCTGCAGGACGAAAAAGTGCAGGTGCATGCGCTGGCCGAGCAGCTGAACGTGTCGCCGGAAACGATCCGGCGGGATCTGGACAGGCTGGAGAAGGAAGGCCTGCTCAAAAAAGTGTACGGCGGTGCGGTCAAAACCCGCATGGATAGCTGGGAGCCGCCGTTCATCCAGCGGGAGCAAATGAACAACGACGCCAAGACGTCCATTGCCAGGCTGGCGGCTTCGCTGATCAAAGAAGGCGAGACGATCATGATCGACAACGGAACGACGACGATGGAGATCGTCCGTCATTTGCAGAACCGGCCCGACGTGACCGTCGTGACCCATTCCGTACCGGTGCTGCTGCTGGCGATGGAGCTGTTCAAGGGCCGGATTATTTTTGCCGGCGGCGCGGTCAACGTGAATCAGCAATCCGTCGGGGGAACGCTGACCGAAGCGATGCTGCAGCAGTTCAAAGTGCACAAAGCGTTCATTTCCGTCGGTGGCATCTCGCTCGTCGAAGGGATTACGGACTATGACTTGAACGAAGCGGGCGTCTCGCGCAAAATGATCGAGCGGGCCGAAGAATCGATCGTCCTGGCCGACCATTCGAAATTCGGCAAAACGACATTCGCCAACATCGCGGCGCTGCAGGACATTTCGATGATTATCACCGACAGGGAATGTCCGGCCGACTGGATTCATCAGCTGAGAGAGAAGGGCATCGAGATCCTTATTGCGGAGGACTAAACGTAGGATCGTGCGGAACCTGGAGCGAGCGGCCGGCTTGCTCTATTTTTGTTGCGGCAACTTGTTGAACCTGCGTTATGAATGCTTAATCTGCGTTATTTCAACATCGGGGGAAATCGTTTAGGCTTGAGCTATAGCGGGAACAACTTATTATGATAGCGCTTACGAACGAATCCCGCCGCCATGTACATTATGAGGGAGGTCGAAATATCATGAACCAAACCATGAATCGCGCGCTGAAAACCGGACTCGTCTCCGTCCTGTCGGCGGGTCTGCTTGCCGCCTGCGGCGGCGAAGCGAAACCGGGCGAGGTCAAGCAGGGACAAAGCGCGGACAAGCCTTTCGCAGGGCAAAAGCTGTCGATCGTCACCGCCAACCACCCTTGGGGAGACGCGATCAAAGAGCTGCTTCCGCAATTCGAAGCGAGCACCGGGATGAAGGTGGACGTGCAGAGCTTTTTCGAGGACCAGTTGGCGCAAAAGCTGACCGTACAGCTGACGGCTGCGTCGGAGACGCCGGACGTATTCATGATGAGCCCGCTCCAGCAAGCGCGGATGTTCGTCAAGAACGACTGGATTGCCCCGCTTGACGATTACCTGAAAAAGGACGCCGCCTACGATTTCAACGACTTTTCCAAAGCGTCCGTCAGCTCCAATACGGTCAACGAAAAGCTGTACGGCATACCGATTATTACGGAGCAGCACATCTTGTACTACCGCAAGGACCTGCTGGAAAAAGCGGGCATCCCCGTTCCGAAAACGATGGACGAGCTGCTCGCCGCCGCCAAAAAGCTCCACGATCCGAAGAACGAATTGTACGGCTTCGCCGCCCGCGGGCAGCGTTCTCCGCTCGTCTCGCAAATCTCGTCGTTCATGTACTCCGAAGGGGGCGACTTTATGAACGGCGACAAGGCGACCGTCAACACGCCGGAAGCGATCAAAGGCATGACCACCTATGCCACGCTGCTGAAAGACTTCGGCCCTCCCGGAGTGCTCAACATGTCTTGGCCGCAAGCAATCGGCGTGTTCGCGCAGGGCAAGGCCGCTTTCTTCGCGGACGCGAATTCGCTCTTCAAGAACACAACCGATCCGGAAAAATCGAAGGTCGCCGACAAGGTCGGCTTCGCCAGCTTCCCGGCGGGCAAGGAAGGTTCGAAGCCGTTCAACGTTACTTCCTGGAGCCTGGCGATGAATGCCAAATCCAAGAAAAAAGACGCCGCATGGGCCTTCATCCAATGGGCGACGAGCAAAGAGACCGTGACGGCCACCCAGAAAAAAGGAAATCCTGGGGCGCGCATGTCGGTATGGAACAGTCCGGAAGGCATCACCGCCTTCCCGAAAGAGCTTGCCGAAGTGACCAAGGAAACGCAAAAAGGCGGCGTCGACCATTCCGTGCCGTCCGTCGACAAGGTCAGCGAGGCGCGGGACATCATCGGGGCCATCGTTCAGAAGGCGATTACCGGCGAAGACATCAAAGCTGCTGCCGAGCAGGCGAACAAGGAGTTTCAAGCCCTGATTGACAAGGAGAGAGGAAAATAAGCGTGCGGAATGGAGGATGCGCCTATTTGGCGGGCGCATCCTTTTTGCTTGACAAGTCGAAGTGGAGGAGATGATGCATATGCCGACGAACTGGTTCGACCGGAACCTGAAATGGATTTACACGATGCCCGCCGTTTTGTTCGTCCTGCTGATGATGGTTTTCCCTATTTTGTACACGTTCCGCATCAGCTTCTACGAATGGAGCATGTCGTCGGCGACGCCGCCGAAATGGGTGGGGCTTGCCAATTATACAACGCTGCTTTCCGACTCCCGGTTCTGGCAGGCAGTTCAAAATACGTTCGTGTTCTCGGCCGGCGCGCTGATTTTTGAAACGGTGCTCGGCGTCGCGATCGCCATGCTGCTGTACCGCGATTTTCGCGGCAAAAATTTCGTCAAAACGTTGTTTCTGCTGCCGATGGTGGCGACGCCCGTCGCGATGGGGCTCGTCTGGGTGCTGATTTACGAGCCGTCCATCGGCCTCGCCAACCATGTGCTTAAGGCGTTCGGTCTGGAGCCGCAGCTCTGGATCGCATCGCCGACGCAGGCGATTCCTTCGCTTATCGTGATCGACGTCTGGGAATGGACGCCGATGATCGCGCTCATCGTGATGGCCGGGCTGTCGACACTTCCATCGGAGCCTTATGAAGCCGCCGATGTGGACGGGGCAACGGCCTGGCAAAAATTCGTTCATCTTACGCTGCCGATGCTGCGCCCGACGATTATGGTCGCCTTTATGCTGCGTCTGATCGACGTGCTCAAGACGTTCGACATCATTTACTCCACGACGCAGGGCGGCCCGAACATGAAGTCCGAAACGCTGAACATTTACGGCTATACGCTCGGCTTTCAGTATTTCAAGCTTGGGCTGGCCTCGTCGCTGCTGGTCGTATTTTTCGCGCTTGTGATGGGATTCACGCTGCTGCTGATCTGGTTCCGCAAACGTCTGGAGGGAGCGACATGAAGAAGAAAAAACAAAAGATCACCAATGCCGTCTTATCGGGACTGACGCTGCTCGTCGTGCTCGTGTTCTCGTTCCCGTTCATCTGGATGCTGCTCGCTTCCTTCAAGACGCAGTCGCAGATCATGTCGACCGGCCAATTTTTCGTCTTCGAGCCTACCGGCAAAAATTATGCAAGCGTATTCGGTCAATACGATTTCTTGATCTTCATCTGGAACAGCTTCTTCGTTGCGGCGGGCTCGACGATCGGCTCGCTTCTTCTGGGACTGCCTGCGGCTTACGCGATCGCCCGCTACCGCCTGCAGGGACTCGGCCTTGTCATTCTTGTCGCGCGAATCATTCCCGGCATTACGTTCCTGATTCCGTGGTTTATCATTTTTTCGAAGCTGGGTCTCGTTGACAGCTTTACGTCGCTCATTTTAAGCCATATGCTGGTAGGACTGCCCTTTATCATCTGGATCATGATATCATTCTTTGAGGGGCTTCCGACCGAAATCGAGGAGGCCGGGCTGATCGACGGCTGCACCCGTTCCCAAGTGTTCCGGCGCGTCGTGCTTCCGATCTCGGGGCCTGGCATTATTACCTCTTCGCTGCTATCCTTTATTTTTTCATGGAACAATTTTATGTTCTCGATCATTCTGGCCGGCGATCGTACGAAAACGCTTCCCGTCGCCGTCTACAACTTCATGTCCTACTCCGAAATCAATTGGGGGGCTCTCATGGCCGCAGCCTGCATCATTACGCTGCCCGTACTGATTATTGCGCTGCTTGCGCAGCGGTATATCGTCAGCGGCCTGTCGGCGGGGGCGGTGAAAGGGTAATACCTGCGGGGAACGGCCAGGGCGGAGAACGGCGCTTTTATCGTTATGGTTGGGAATCGGATGGCTGGCGCATACTACAATTCCGCAAGGAGCAGTGACATCATGACGGGAAAGCCAACGATATTCACCAAGGTATTAGTGCTCATTGCATTGCTGCTTACGCCCGTGCTTTTTCTCTACATTTACACCAATCAAGTCAGCGTGAACGTCGTGCGGGAAGAAATTCAGTCGTCGAGTCTCAACCGACTGTCCTTTTTCCTGCAGCAGTTTGATTCGACGGTCGAACAGCTTGCGATGCTTCCCATTATTCTGAATTCGGACCCTTACCTGCGCGAATTTGTCGACCGCAGATCGGACAAGCCATACGATAAGCTGAAGGAACAGACCCGCCTGATGCAAAAAATCAGCCTGCAGAGCGTTTCCGCCGCCTGGACGAACGATTTGACGGTTTATTTGCCCAAAGACCAGCTTGTCATATCTTCCAATATATTTAAGTCCTATGACCCCAGGGATATCGACAAATTCGCACCGCTTAAAAGCTGGACTTACGACGGGACCGTACGGGGCGACGCCCGGACGCCGGGGGCCCGCTTCACCCGCCAGATCGTCGATCCGCTTGGGGCAACCGATCCATCCGCGATCCAGGCGATGATTCAGGTCAGCTTTCCGGTTGCCAACATCTCCGCCATGCTCGATCAGGTGAAAACGGGCGGCAAAGGCGATCCGTTTTTGTACCGGGGCGGCTTTGGCCCGATCGGCAGCGCCACGCTGAACGACGGCTCCGTGCAGGCCATCGTTCATATGCTGGAAGGACAATCGCTGGAAGAAAGCGGTCACTTCGTCGCGACGGTCGCCGGTCGGCAGGTTGCCGTCTACTATGTCAAGTCGAGACAGCTTGGCTGGTACCTGGTCGATTACGTGCCCGTCGACAGCATTTTGGCGCCGATCCGCAAGACGAATCTGCTGTTCTACACAGCGCTCGGCTTGCTGCTAGGCATGAGCTGTTTGGCCGCTTATTTGCTTTACCGGAACGTCCAGAAGCCGATCGGCAAGCTGCTGAACGGCGTGCGGCTGCTCAAGAAGGGAGACTTGTCCGCACGCATCCGTTACCGGCCTAACAACGAATTCGACTTCCTGATCGACCGGTTTAACGAGATGGCCGAACAGATTCAAGATTTGGTGCAGCGGGTATACGCCGAGAAAATCCGGCTTCACGAAGCGACGCTCAAGCAGCTTCAGGCGCAGATCAATCCGCATTTTTTGTATAACAGCCTGTTCTTTATCGTCAATACCGCGATGCTGGAGGATACGAGGTCGGTCGTGGCGATGGCGCACAATCTTGCCGAATATTACCGCTACACCACGCGTATGGAAAACCGGACGGCGGCGCTTGGCGAAGAAATGAAGCTCGTGGCCAATTACTTGACCATTCACAATCTGCGGCTCGGACGGCTTCACTGCGAGCTGGACGTCCCGGAGACGATGCTGGCGCTGCATATCCCGCGCTTGCTGCTGCAGCCGATTGTGGAGAATGCCATCGTTCACGGCATCGAGAACAAGCCGGGGGAAGCCGTCATCCGGGTATCCGGAAGCGTATGCGAAGGCTCGTGCCAGATCGTCGTGGACGACAACGGCCTCGGCATGACGGATGAGGCGATCACCCGTATAGAGCAGCAGCTTGCGCTGCCGCAGGAGGCCTCATCGGGCTTCGGGATGTGGAACGTGCACCAGCGCTTGCGTTACGTCTTCGGCGAAGGCGCAGGGCTCAAGCTTTCGCACAGTCCGCTCGGCGGGCTGCGCGTCACGTTGACATGGGGGAGGGATTCGGAGCATGGCGCAGCTATTGATCGTGGATGACGAGGCCCACGTGGTGGAACGTCTCGCCGAGCTCGTCCCATGGGAGCGAATCGGCATCGCCGCCGTGCATAAGGCCTATTCGGCGTTCGAAGCGCTCGATCTGCTGAATGCGCATGCGTTCGACATCGTCATTTCGGATATCCGGATGCCGGGAATGTCTGGCCTTGAGCTTTCCCGGCAGGTGCGGGACAAATGGCCCAAAACAAAATGCATCCTGCTGTCGGGCTACGCCGAGTTCGAATATGCCAAGGAAGCGATTGCCAACGGTACCGCAAGCTATTTGCTCAAGCCGGTAACCGACGAAGAGCTGCTGGACACGGTTTCAGGCGTTCTGGAGACGGTTCGGGAGGAATGGAACGCGGTAATTTCCCAGGAGCGGATCGCCCGGACGCTGCGCGAAAACTTGCCGCAGCTGCGGAGCACGCTGCTTGGCGAGCTGCTCCTTGGCAAACGCTACGCCGAGGCCGACCTCCGGGACAAAATGGAGATGCTCGGCGTGCCCGATTTGTTCGGGAAGCCGGTTTCGCTGCTGCTCGTCCGTCTCGAAAAGCCGTTCTACGGCTACGATCCGCGGGGCCTTGCGCTCGTAGAATACGCGGCGGGCAATATCGCCGGGGAGTTATTCGCGCCGGGCTTTCAGCTTTGGGCCGGCAAAGACACGTACGATTATCTGGTATTCGCCGTATCGCCGGAAGCTGGCGAAGGGGAGGAGGAGCGGCAGCAGGCGCTCGAACGTGCGGCCGAGCAATTGCAGGAGGCGATCCACGCCTATCTGAAAGGCGAAGCAACGATTGTCATCAGCCGGGAAGGAACGTTCCCCGGCGATGTGGCTGCGCTGTACGACGGCACGTTGTCTGCTTTGCGGAGAAGGGTCGGGAACGAGCAGGACCTGATTCTGACTGCGGCGGACGGGCTGCCCGCACGGACGGAGCTGCGCTCCCTCGCATCGCTGTACGAGCTTCCGTCGCTTGCGCAGCTGCTTGAGGCCGGCCAATGGGATGCGGCGGAACAGCGGATCGAGCGTATTTTCGGCGAGCTGCAGTCGAGGAGCGGCTGCATTCAGGAGCTGCTGCTCGAAGCTTATTTCGCCATCGCCTCGGCAGTGTCTTCCTATGCGCATAAGAACGGCCGGCCGCTCTCCGGGCTGATCGGGCCGGGCTACGACCAATTGCTGCAGGGCGTGCCGTACCGTTCCATCCGGCATCTGCAGGATTGGTCGGTGGCGCTCATGAACAGCCTGCGCTGCGAAACCGAAAGCGAAACAAAGCGCTCGCGGGCGAAGCTGATCGCCGATGTCCGGCAGTTCGTCGAGCGGCGGCTGGCGGAGGATGTTTCTTTGACGGCGATAGCCGAGCATGTGTATATGCATCCGGTTTATATTTCCAAAATTTACAAACGGGAAACCGGCGAAAACGTAAGCGATTACGTCCATCGGCTCCGCATGGAGAAGGCGGTCCATCTGCTGCTGCACACCCCTGGCAAAATTTACGAAATTGCAGCGGACGTCGGCTATCAGCGGGCGCATTCGTTTATCAACGTATTTAAAAAGCATACGGGACTGACGCCCCAGGAATACCGGGACAAGTATGCTTCCCCACAATCGGATTACGAGGTGAAACGTCATGACACAACAACCTGAAGCGCTTTATCCGGCTACGCCGTATGCGTTCGTCGACCTCGACACGGTCGAGCGGAATATCCGGCGAATGTCCGACAAGCTGGCTCTATACAGGATCAAGCACCGGCCTCATATCAAAACGCACAAATCATTGCGCTTCGCGGGCATGCAGCTCGCTGCCGGAGCGGTCGGCATTACCGTGGCGAAGCTTTCGGAAGCAGAAACGTTCGCGGAATTGGGCATCGACGATATTTTGATCGCCTTCCCCGTCATCGGAGAGCGCAACCTTGAACGGCTGGAGCGGCTGCACCGCCGGATTACCGTTGCGGTAACCGTCGACAGCTGGGAAGGGGCGGTTGGCCTCTCCGCCGTCGGGGTCCGATCCGGGAAGCCGGTGCCCGTCCTGATCGAGCTGGACGGCGGACTGCATCGCGGCGGCCGGCAGCCGGGCAAGGATATTGTCGATTTCGCCGTGCGGCTCCGTGAACTGCCGGGCATCGACATCGAAGGCGTGATGGCTTATTTCGGGCTGATCTACCGGAGCGGGGACCCGGGTGCGGTTGCCGCTGCGGTGCAGGCCGAATCGGAGACGCTTGGCCGGGTCGTTGCGGATTTGCGCCAAGCGGGCTTTGCGGTCAACACGATCAGCTCAGGCTCCACGCCCACCGCCAAAATGTGCGAGCATGCCGCGGGCGTGACGGAGGTGCGGGCAGGCAACTATATTTTCAACGACGTATCGGCCGTCCAAATGGGGCTTGCGGAGGAAGCGGATTGCGCGCTGCGGGTCGCGGCTACCGTCGTCAGCTTGCCGCTGCCGGGCATGGCGACGATCGACGCGGGAACCAAGGCGCTGACGAGCGATCGGGCGCACCATGGTGACGGCTTCGGCATCGTCGTCGGGAAGCCGGACGTTACGATCGCCGCGCTCAACGAAGAGCACGGCATGCTGCGGTTCGATCCGGATAAGGTGTCCCTGTCCATCGGCGAGCGGATCGACATTATTCCGAACCATTCGTGCGTCATTCCGAATTTGAACGATGCGATTTACGGCGTACGCAGCGGCATCGTGACAGAACAAATTAAGGTCGATGCCCGCGGCTGTAATTATTAACGCGAAGGATCGGAGGGAGCCGCAAGATGAGAGTAAAAATAGACGAGCAGCGCGTTGCCCGGCTGCTGCAGGATTTGGTGCGGATTCCGAGCGTTAATCCGGGCTTCGACGGCGGCGTGCCGGAGCGGGAGATGGCCGACTATGTCGAGGCTTTTTTCACGCGTCTCGGACTGAAGGCCGAACGCAGGGAAGTGCGTCCGGACCGGCCGAATGTGATCGGCATCCTGCCTGGGATTGCCGACGATGCGCCCGCTCTCCTGCTGGAGGCCCATATGGATACGGTGCAGACCGCAAACATGACCATCGATCCGATCGGCGCGGAAATACGCGATGGCAAGCTCTATGGCCGCGGCGCCTGCGACACGAAGGCGTCGCTGGCAGCGATGCTGGCCGCTATGGAGTGGTTCGCCGAGAACGGCGTGAAGCCGCCTGTGCCGGTTCATCTGGCAGCGACCGTCGACGAGGAGGTTAACTATCTCGGCGTAGTGGACGTGCTGGAGGCGGGACACGATTATGCCGCCGCCATTGTCGGGGAGCCGACCGGACTTCAGACGGTTGTCGCGCACAAGGGCGTCGTCCGCTGTGAGATCGAGACGGTGGGCGTCTCCGCCCATTCCGCGAAGCCAGAGGAAGGCGTCAACGCGATCAGCGGCATGATGAAGGTCGTCGCCCATATCGAAGGGGCGATGCAAGCCCGGCTGCGCCGTGCTGCGCACCCGCTTGTCGGTCCGGCGACGCTTGCCGTGACGCAGATTCAAGGCGGCGTGGCGCCGAACACGATTCCGGAGCGATGCGTGATCCGGATCGATCGCCGGACGATCCCCGGCGAGGATAGCGAGCAAGTATGGCGCGAGATCCGGGCGGAGATGGAGCAGCTGGCGGCGGAGGACGGCGGGCTGAGCGTCATCGTTCATCCTGCTTTTGTGCTGGATTACGCGATGGATACAAGCCCTGACAGCGAGATTGTGAGGCTTGTGGCTTCGGCAGCTGCGAGGAAAATTGGCGAAGCGTGCACGCTCGGCGTGCCATACGGCACGGATGCAAGCAAGCTGGCCCGGGCAGGCATTCCTTCGGTCGTATTCGGACCGGGCTCCATCGAGCAAGCGCACACGAAGGACGAATGGGTGGAGCTGAAGCAGGTGGTGCTGGCGGCTGAAATCATTGCGGAGACGATGCTGGAATTTGGGAAATAACGCTTGGAATTTGCCAAGGGAAAAATCTTGCCCATTGTAGTGCCGAAACTGTATCAAAGAAACGGAAAGTATAAAGGAAAGCAACGATTTATTTGTAAATCCTGTAATAAGACTTTTACTGACTTCACAAACTCTGCCACTTACAAAAGCAAGAAAACATTAGATAGATGGCTTAAATACGCTAAATGTATGATTGCAGGTTATTCCATTACAGAAAAGAGAGGTATCTCTAACGAACAGATTTGCATTGCTACTGCTATTGATAGACAGGGTAATCTAATTATGGAGTTACTATGCAGAGGTAGAATCATGAATTAGCTTCCTCGCTACTCGACATGGGTAAAATAGACCGCGATTTTATATGGAGGGGCGAGCATGATAAGCTAGTTAGCATCGCGAAGTCCTTATGCTTCTCGGCTTTCGCGAGATAATCATGCCCGCAGAGGCTCCATGTCAAATCGCTCTATTAGCCAAGAAAACGTAAATTTACCCACGAATAGAGCGAAGAGCCATGAATTATTTATTTTTCATGGAGGATCGATGTAATGATAAGACATAATTTAAAGATAGAAAATATTCCAGCAATTTTGTGGGGGGACAAATCAGATAAGTTATTTATAGTTGTGCATGGTAACATGTCAAATAAGGCAGATGACTTGATTATTGTATTTGCAGAAGAAGCAACAGCAGTAGGTTATCAAGTTCTTAGTTTTGATTTGCCTCAACATGGTGATCGTAAAGATGATACTTATCTTTGTACAGTTCAAAACTGTGTTCAAGACCTTAATAAAATTATGACATATGCAAAATCGTTATCAAATAATATAAGCATTTTTGCTTGTAGTATGGGAGCATATTTCAGCCTGTTAGAATATTGCCATGAGCCATTGAATCAGTGTTTGTTTCTCTCTCCCGTGGTAAATATGGAACGTATAATAAATAATATGATGACATGGTTTAACGTAAGTGAGAGTAGACTAAAAATAGAGAAAGAAATTTCTACGCCTATTGGACAAACTCTCTATTGGGATTACTACTGTTATGTGAAAGAACATCCTATTGTTGCTTGGAATAATCCGACTTCAATTCTCTATGGTTCAGGAGATAACTTATGTGAGTTTGACATTGTATCTGAATTTGCTAAACGCTTTAACTGTAATTTGCAAGTAATGGAGAATGGAGAACACTATTTCCATACTCAGGAACAGTTGCAGTATTTCAGACAATGGCTAAAAAACCATATATACGTTAAATGATACTAGAAAATGGTTGATGTATAACCTTCTTTAAAAGCGAATTAAGGGAAGTCAAAATGGCTTCCCTTAAAGGTTATATAATTTCAACATTATTTTAAAACACAGCCGAAAACAAAAAGCCTGAATCCGCCGTCCGACCGGATTCAGGTTTTTTTGCTGCGTCGTTGCAGCACTTCATGCTTCCCCTAAGCCCCCAGTCCGGTTTCTCCTCTCCCACGAAAGGGGCCCGAAAGGTCTTCCACGAAGTTTACGTGCTCATCTATTGCATCTTCCTAAAATAAGGCTCAAACGGCAAAGAGGCGAAAGCCGAGCATCAGAGGGTGTTGCTTACTTTATGAAGCCGCCGATCATCGGACAAAAAGACCGTTACCGGATAAATAGACGATCCGCTGCGAACAAAATGACACCCCGGCGGGCTTCCGGGACCGCCTTGCGGAAAAACGCGCAAACAGACACGAAGCAGCGAACAGAAAGCCGTTTTGCGGGAAACGCTTTTTACTTATAATTCATGTAAACGCTCTCTTACTTTTTTTGTTTAAGAGAGCCGTTATCCAGACGACGAGGGGGCTATCGGAATCCGCATGTTGTTCGATCTTCATACCGTGCCGTTCAGCCGTTTCGGTTCGTATTTTGCCTTTTCGATTCTTCCGGAGCGTCCCGACAGGGAAGCGGGTCTGTACTTGAGGCTGGTGCGGGGCGGGGATAACGATATCGGAGCCGTGTTCCGAATCGAGCTGCTCGCAGATGGCCACGCCGTTCCCTTTACTTGCTCCGCTTCTCCGACGTTATTGCGGCTTGAAGCGGAGGAAGGGACAGTCGAGTGGTGCATACCGGAGCCGGATTTTATACGCGTTCGTTCGCAGGGTGTTGGCGTGCGGTTAACCTGTTCGCCCGGCGTATACGATTATGCGTTTCCGCTTGGTGAGCGGGGCTGGGAGTTCAACAGCTTCGTGCGGGAACGTCGCTTTCTGCTCTCTCCAGTATCCGGTGCGATTTACGAGGACGTTCGCTGGGACGGGGTGAAGGCGCAGCGGCTTGCGTTCGACGGAGTGCCGGGCGGCGACGGGAAGCTGGAGCTTACGCTGGAGGAATACCGCACCGTTCCGTGCCCGCCGCGCCCCGGATCGTTCGATCAAGGGCTTGTACAGGTGGAAGGCGAGTACGCCGCTTGGCGCAGCCGGATGCCTGCCGTTGCCGCGGTCTGGTCCGAAGCGGAGGAACTGGCCGCTTATATTACTTGGTCCTGCGTCGTGCAGGCCGACGGGTATTTGCCCCGGCCGGCGATGTATATGTCCAAAAACTGGATGACGAATATTTGGAGCTGGGACCACTGCTTCAATGCGATGGCGCTTGCCGCGACCGATCCCGATTTGGCTTGGGACCAGTTTGCGATCTTCTTTGACCGGCAGGACGATAGCGGGATACTGCCGGATTTTATGAACGACAAATATGCGCTGTGGAACTGCTGCAAGCCGCCGATCCACGGCTGGACGCTGCGGTGGCTGATGAACCGCTCCGAGGCTGTCACGATAGAGAGGCTTGCGGAAATTTACGAGCCGCTGGCCCGCTGGACGCAGTGGTGGTTCGATTACCGCGATGACGACCGCGACGGCGTGCCGCAGTACAATCACGGCAACGACTCCGGGTGGGACAACAGCACGGTCTTTTTGGCGGCGATTCCCGTGGAAAGTCCCGATTTATGCGCCTTTCTTATTTTGCAGATGGAAACGCTTGCTACAGTGGCGGCCAAACTGGGACGCGCCGGAGAAGCGGAGCAATGGGAGCGCCGGTCGCAGGAGCTGTTGACGCGGATGATCGAGCATTTTTGGCGCGGCGACCGCTTCCAAGCCGTACAGTCCGGCACGCATGCCGGAGCCGTCGAGGGCGACAGCTTGATGGCGTACTTGCCTGTTGTTTTGGGCAAGCGTCTGCCGGAGCCGATTCTGCGCAAGCTCGTCGAAGGGCTGCGAGAGGAAGGGCGCTTTCTGACGGCGCACGGCTTCGCGACCGAAAGCGTCCGAAGCCCGCTGTACGCGCCGGACGGCTATTGGCGGGGGCCGATCTGGGCCCCGGTCATGCTGCTGCTCGTGGAAGGGCTGAAGGAGGCGGGCGAGGAACAGTTTGCGGGCGACGTTGCGAGGCGTTTTTGCCGGATGGCGGCTTCCGCGGGCATGGCCGAAAACTTTGACGCGCTCGAGGGGCACGGGCTGCGGGACCGGGCGTTCACGTGGACGTCCAGCGTCTTTCTGCTGCTGACCCGGGAATACGGGGCGTAAGCCGATTAATCTGAGCTTGTCCTAGGATAAGGGGGAACAAGGAAGATGCAAATGACAGAACAATTGCTTGCATTGGATGGAAAAGTCGCTGCGATCACCGGAGGCGCTTCTGGGATCGGGCTTGCCACGGTACGGAAACTCGCCCGGCACGGGGCGTCCGTCGTCATCCTTGACGTGAACGAGATGGCCGGCAGCCAAGCCGCAGAAGAGCTTCGGAGTGAAGGGCTTGCGGCCCGCTTCATCGGCTGCAACGTAACGTCTGCGGCCGATTGCGAAGCGGCGGTGGAAACGATACGTCGGGAATACGGCCGGTTGGATATTTTGTTCAATAACGCCGGAGTTATCCGGCGGCGCACCATCGTTGAAATGACGGAGGAGGAATGGGACGCGGTAGTCGATATTTCGCTCAAGGGCGCTTTTTTGCTCTCGAAATACGCGGTTCCGCTCATGGCAGAAAGCGGCGGAGGTAGCATCATCAACACCGGGTCCGGCTGGGGATTGAAGGGAGGCGACCGGGCGGCCGCCTACTGCGCCGCCAAGGCAGGGATCGTCAACCTGACGAAGGCGATGGCGATCGACCACGGCGGGCAGCAGATCCGGGTCAACTGCGTCTGTCCCGGAGATACGGATACGCCACTGCTGCGGGACGAAGCGAAGCAGCTCCAGCGGGAGGAGCAGTCATTCGTGCAGGCGTCAGCGCTCGAACGGCCCTTGAAGCGCATCGGCACGCCGGACGACATTGCTAACGCCGTACTGTTTCTTGCGAGCGGCATGTCTTCGTGGGTGACGGGCTCGGTGCTTGTCGTCGACGGCGGCGGACTGGCATAACGAAAAGGAGGAATTGCGACGCATGGCCACGCTTAAAAAAACAACGTCTCATCCGTATATCCCGAACACCGTGCCCGAGGTCCAGCAGGCGATGCTTGACGAAATCGGCATATCCGATATCGACGAGCTGTACCGGATGGTGCCGAAGGAGCTTCGGCTGACGGGCCCTCTGAAGGTGGAGCCCGCGCTGTCCGAGTATGAGCTGCAGCGTCATGTCGACCGGCTGCTGGAGCGCAACCGGAGCGCGAAGGAAACGGTCAGCTTCCTCGGAGCAGGCTGCTGGCAGCACTTTGTGCCCGCCGTTTGTGACGAAATCAACCAGCGCTCGGAGTTCGTCACCGCGTATGCGGGGGAGCCTTACGAGGACCATGGCCGCTTCCAGGCGCTGTTCGAGTACCAGAGCCTGCTGGCGGAGCTGGTCGACATGGACGTCGTGAACGTGCCGACGTTCGACTGGGCGCAGGCCGCTTCCACCGCGCTGCGGATGGCGGGCCGCATCACCGGCCGCCGTACGGCGCTGCTTCCGGCGGCAATGCATCCTGAGCGGCTTCGGGTCATCCGCAATTATTTGTCCCCGCAGATGGACTGCGTGCTCGTCGATTACGAGCCCGGCACCGGACTCCTCGACATGGCCGATCTGCAGGCGAAGTTGTCGGGCGACACGGCCGCCGTGTATATCGAGAATCCGTCCTACATCGGGCATATCGAGACACAGGGCCGCGAAATCGCCGAGCTTGCACATGCGGTAGGCGCGCTCTTTGTCGTCGGCGTCGATCCGATCTCGCTCGGCCTGCTTGAGCCGCCGTCCCGGTATGGTGCGGACATCGTCTGCGGCGACCTGCAGCCGCTCGGCATCCGGATGCAGTACGGCGGGGGTCAAGCGGGCTTTATCGCCACGCGCGACGAGGAGCAATTCGTCATGGAATATCCGTCCCGTCTGTTCGGCATTGCTCCGACAGCGGTCGAAGGCGAGTACGGCTTCGGGGACGTCGCTTATGAGCGGACTTCTTTTGCCAAGCGGGAGAAGGGAAAGGAATCGGTCGGGACCCAAACGGCGCTGTGGGGAATCACGGCAGGCGTTTATCTGGCCTTAATGGGGCCTCACGGCATGCGCGAGGTCGGCGAAACGATAATCCGGCAGGCCCGGTATGCGGCTGATAGAATGGCGGAGCTGGAGGGAGTGCGGATTCGGTTTCAGGCGTCGTCGTTCAAAGAGTTCGTCGTCGATTTCAACGGGACGGGGCGTATGGTGAGCGACATCAACAAGCGGCTGCTGGAGTACGGGATCTTCGGAGGCAAGGATTTGTCCGGGGAATTTCCGGACTGGGGCCAATGCGCGCTCTACTGCGTCACCGAAATCCACACGAAAGAAGATATCGACGCGCTTGCGGCCGCTCTGAAGGCGGTCCTGTAAGCCCAAGGGCAGAAGGGAGCCATGCGAATACCTATGAAACGGATACCTAGAAACCGGAACGTGCGTCAATTTCATCAGGCCAAATGGGACGAACCCGTCATTTTTGAGCTGCATCAGCCGGGCGAACGGGGCGTCATCCCGCCGTCCGTCAGCGAGGAAGTGGCAGCGGCCGTTGGGGACGCCGAAGCCTGCGTGCCGCAAGGCATGCTGCGCAGCCAAGCTCCGGCTTTGCCGGAGATCGGGCAGGCCCGGGTGCTGCGCCATTATCTGCGCCTGTCGCAGGAGACGCTGGGCTCGGATTTTAACGTCGAGATCGGACAGGGCACCTGCACGATGAAATACATTCCGCGGGTCAACGAAATGCTGATCCGCAACCCGAAAATGACCGAACTGCACCCGCTGCAGGACGAGTCGACCGTGCAGGGGATGCTGGAGGTGTACCACCGCCTGGACCTCGCGATGCGCGAGATTTCGGGCATGGACCGGTTCACGTTCCAACCGGGGAGCGGGACGCAGGCGTTGTTCGCTATGGCGTCGATTGTGCGGGCCTACCACGAAGCGAACGGTGAAGGCGACAAGCGGGACGAAATCATAACCACCATATTTTCCCATCCATCACAAGCGGCGACCGCTGCCGTGAAGGGGTATAAAATCATTACGCTTTACCCTGACAAAGACGGATTCCCTGATTTGGAAGCGCTGCGGGGGGCAATCTCCGAGCGGACGGCGGGCTTCGTCGTTGCCAATCCGGAGGATACAGGCATCTTCAACCCGCGGATTCGCGAGTTTACCGACCTCGTGCACGCCGCAGGCGGGATATGCTATTACGACCAAGCGAACGCAAACGGGCTGCTCGGCATTACCCGGGCGAAGGAAGCGGGCTTCGACATGTGCTTTTTCAACCTGCACAAAACGTTCGCCGCCCCTCATATGTGCGGGGGCCCGGCGACGGGAGCACTCGGCGTGACGGAGCGGCTGGCCCCGTTCCTGCCCGGCCCGCTCGTCGAAACGGACGGAACCCGCTACACGCTGAATCATTCGCCTGCCCAAAGCATCGGCAAAGTCCGCATGTTCCAAGGCGTGGCCCAGACGGTGCTCCGCTCGTATGCATGGATTCGTGCGTTGGGACCGGAAGGGCTGCTGGACGCGGCGAAGGTGGCGGTGCTGAACAACAACTATTTGTACAGCCGCATCCTGAAAATTCCGGGTGCCAGCGCTCCGTATGTGGAGGGCGGACGGCTGGAGCAGGTGCGCTACAGTTGGGAGGGGCTGACCAAGGAAACCGGCATTACGACGGAAGATGTGCAGCGCCGCATGTGCGACTTCGGGCTCCATTACTGGACCAGCCACCATCCGTACATTGTGCCGCAGCCGTTCACGCTGGAGCCGACCGAGTCGTATTCCAAGGAAGACTTGGACGAATACGTGAGCGCCTTGGAACAGATCGCCAAGGAAGCCTACGAGCAGCCGGACATCGTCCGCAGCGCCCCACACAACAGCACCGTGCACCGGATCGACGAATCGAGCTTCGACGACCCGGCGAAATGGTGCATCACTTGGCGGGCTTATCTCAAAAAGACCGCCCCGCTTGAGGCCGGTGTCGAGTCTTGATCCAATAAAGCCGGGGTGATCCCGACAATGTCAGCAGCAGCCGGAATCCGCCTTGGAGTCCGGCTTTTTGCTTCACGAGACGTTCCCGCATAGGTAAAGTTTCCGGCAGGCGCAGGTCCTGCGCTTGATGCTGGCGGTCTTGGGGGCGTGGTATAATAAACGCGGAAAGCGCTTACGAGATTGCAAAAACAACAACTGCTTGCGGGGGATGTCCATGCTATCCATGCTGCCAAGAAACGGATTGAAGCTGCCGCGGGGGTTTCGAAGCACCCTGCAGACCAAGCTGATGCTGCTCATTGCGCTTGCCGCGGCAATTCCGCTGCTGACGCTCGGGTACGTGCTGTACCACAAATCGTCGGGAACGATCAACGAGCAATTCGGCCGCTACGGGGAAAACTCCGCCTCGCAGCTGCAATTTCAGATCGATTCCACCTTGGGACAAATGAAGTACACGGTCAGCGACATTTTGTCGTACTTGCTTGATCCGAAGTTTACGGTGCTGCACGAAGAGGTGCCGACGTCGTACAAGGGCTTCCAGGAGGAGCAGCAGCTTGAACAGTATTTGAAAGCCCATAAATCTCTGGACATGAAAGGCATTTTCCTGATTACAAAATCGGGCTACTATTACGGCGAACGGATCATCCGCTTCGATCTGCTTCAGGCGGAGCCATGGTTTCGCGACGATGCCGACGGCTACCGCTTCGACCTGTACGAGCCGAACCATTACAACGACACGGCCCGCGTTCCCGGGGAGAAAGTGATTGGTCTGCTGTTCCGCATCCGCAATCAGGTGGGGGTGCTGGAGAACAGCAGCATTTTGATCGAGACGAACGCCGACAAGCTGCTGCGGCTGTTTCATGAATTCGAGGAGGATACGGGCTCACAGTTGACGATCACGGGGGGCGGCAAAACCGTTTACCAGACGCAGGGCTCGTTTGCCAAACGGGACGACGATGTCGTCTGGACGAAGCATTCGGACGAGACGGACTGGACCATTGAGGTGCGGACGCCGTACGAGCAATTTTATAAGCCGTCGCTGCTGATCCGCACTTTTACGTTCTCCGCGGTCAGTCTGTCGATTGTGCTGGCATTCGTGCTGGCCTATATGTGTTCGGCTCCGCTGCTCAAGCGGGTCAAGAAAATGAAAGAATCGATCCGCCGCGTCAGCCTCGGAAAGCTTGATACGCGGATCGACGTGGAGTCCGAAGACGAGCTGGGGCTGCTCGGCCACAGCTTCAACCGGATGGTGGGGCAGCTTCAAACATTGTTTCACGAGATGAAACAGGTCGAACGGCAGAAAAAAGAAGCCGAGCTCCGCGCGCTGCATCATCAGATTAACCCGCATTTGCTCATCAACACGCTCGCTTCCATTCAATGGAAAGCCAGATTGGCAGGGGCCGCCGACGTCAACAAAATGATTTATCATTTAACCAACGTGCTGGATGGCAATCTGAATGTGGATCGGGAGGTCGTTACGCTGGAGCGGGAGCTTGAGGTGATCGATCATTATTTGAATTTGCAGGAGCTGCGGTACGGCAGTGTGTTCGCCTACCGGATCGAAGCCGCCGGAGTCGATCTGTCCGCCGTGGACATTCCGCGGATGACGCTGCAGCCACTGGTGGAAAATGTCTTTTTTCACGCGTTTGAGGATGGGGAGGGGACGATCGTGCTGCGCATTGAAGCGGACGGCGCGGACGTGCTCGTCTCTTTAACCGACGACGGAAAAGGCATGAGCGAACGCACGCGTCAACAGCTGCTTCAGCCGCAACTGGACGGCGTCCGCAAACGCCGGAGCATCGGCCTGCGCAATGTGGAGGAGCGCATCAAGCTGCATTTTGGCGAAGCTTACGGACTGTCCGTTCAGTCCGCGCCGGGAGCGGGGACCCGCATCGTTATCCGATTGCCGATCAAAGCCAAGGAGGGGATCGCATGAATGCCAAACCGATTAAAGTGCTGATTGCCGACGACGAGGTCATCATCCGCCGGGGGTTGATCTCGACGGTGCCGTGGGACAAGTACGGGATGACCGTCGTAGCGGACGTGCCCAACGGCAGCCGGGGCTGGGAAGCGTTTCTGGAACACCGGCCGGATGTGGTTATTACCGACATCGTCATGCCCGAGATGGACGGAATCGAGCTCGCCCGAAAAGTGAAAGCATGCGAGCCCCGGACCAAAATATTGCTGCTCAGCTGTCACCGCGACTTCGACTATGCGCAGCAGGGGATCAAGCTGGGCGCTTCCGGCTATTTGCTGAAGACGTCGTTCAACGATGAGGAACTGGAGGAATTTTTGGCCGCTTTTCGTCAGGAGCTCGGCGCGAACGACATTGAGGCTCCGCGGCGCGCTGCCGCCGACCTCGCTACTCCCGCGATCTCCGGGCTGCTGCTGGAATGGCTGTACGGCGTCGGCGACCGGTTTCCGGCCGAGCTGGACAGGCTGCTTCAAGGAGCTTGGAGCTGGATGAATGCGCCGACCGCGCTGTTTCTGATCTCCGCGCCCGGGAAATGCGGAGGGACGCTGGAGCATGAGCTGCGCGGCTGCGCGCCGGGCGAGCTCAGCGAGGTGCTGCCCTTCGGGGAAGGGCACCTGCTGCTGTTTGTGCCTGAAGCCAGGCAGCGCGAATGGGACAGCCGCCTGAGCGAGCGCAAGGCCGAACGGCCGGAACTGCACTGGTCCCGGCTGGCGCCGCTGGCCGGACGCGAGGCATGGATCGACGCCGTGCGCAAAGCCCGAGGGCAGATGGAACTGGAGAAGCGGTACCGCATCAGCGTCGGGCAGTGGCCTACTCCGATTGCCGAAGCGGTGCAGCTGATCGTCCGGCATACGGATACCCAACTGTCCGTATCCGAAGTGGCGCATGAGGTGGGACTGAGCCGCAGCCATTTCAGCACGTTGTTCAAAAAGACGGTCGGCGAAAGCTTCGTCTCGTTCACGTACCGGGCGAAGCTGAAAATCGCCTGCGAGCTGCTTGGCGCCCAAGGGATTACCGTTCAAGAGATCGCGGATAAAATCGGCATGCCCGACGCCAAATATTTCAGCAAATGGTTCAAGCGCTGCACCGGCAAAACACCGAGCCAATATCGCAGCGAGCGGCGCGAGGAAAGGAACGTCATCTAAAAACACGGCTGGCATCGAACGAAAAGACACCTTTGCCTGGCAGAGGCTGTGCGTGCAGCCGATGATGCACGATTTTCCGAACATCCCTCCGTTTTGTATGCGTTTTACTCCCGTTACAATAATCATGTAAGCGGTTAACTAACAGACGTTCAGGGGGAATTCGAAATGAAACGAAGGATGCTTCTTGTTACGACGGCGATATTGTCCGCTTCTTTGTTGGCCACCGGGTGCGGCAAGCCGGCAAGCGAGCCTCAAAACGGCGCAGCGGGGGCGGGGACGCCATCGTCCGAACCGGGCAAGCAGGTGACGCTGCGTTTTGCGACGTGGGATACGGGCGATCTGCTCAAAATCCAGGAGACGATCGCGCGCCAATTTGAAGCGAAGCACCCCGGCGTCAAGGTGCAGGTGGAAGCGTACGGAGACGGCTTCGACCAGAAGCTGGCCGCTTCGATCGGAGCGAACAATGCGCCTGACGTGATGTACATGTGGGATTTTCCGACCTACTCCCAGAACCTCGAACCGCTGGATGCGATGATGTCCGCCGATGCCGGCCTCAAGCCGGACGATTTTTATCCCGGGCTGTTCAACTACGTGAAGATTGGCGGCAAAACGTACGGCATGCCGGCCGGGTTTACGACTCGCGTCATGTACTATAACAAGAAGCTGTTCGACGAAGCGAACGTGCCGTATCCGAAAGCGGGCTGGACGTGGGACGACTTCAAGGAAACGGCCAAGAAACTGACGAACCCCGCCAAGAAGCAGTACGGCTTCGGCATCCGGGCGGAGAACGATCCGTACGATCTGCAGGGGGTCATCTGGAGCAACGGCGGCAGCTTTATCAGCCCGGACGGCAAGTCGATAGACGGGTTTATGAACGGCAATGAAACGGCCGAAGTGCTGCAAATGTTCGGCAGCCTCGTCAAGGATAAAACGGCCGTCATTGTCGGTGGCAAAAACCAGCAGTCCGGAGACGACGTTTTCAAAGCGGGCAAAATCGCCATGTGGGAAAGCGGCGTATGGCCGCTGGACGGCTTCAAAGAGGCCAAAATCGACGTGGGCACGGTCGTCATGCCAGCCTTCCCGGGCAAGAAGCTCAAGGGCGTCATCGCCGAATCGGCGGTCTCAATCTCCAAATCGTCCAAAAACAAGGAAATGGCTTGGGAATTCGTCAAATACTACGCTTCCGACGAGGCGATCAAGCTGCGGACCTCCGACCTGCCGGTGCGCAAAAGCGTCGTGGCCGAGAAAAAGCTTGACCAAGACCCGCTCTACCAATCGTTCTACAAAATGCTGGAGGCTTGCGACGACACGCCGGCGTTCCTGCTGAATCCGAAATGGAACGAAGTGAACCGCAACCTCACGTCGGCGATCAATACGATTATGCTCGGCCAGAATGCGAAGGATTCGCTTGACAAGGCCGTCAAGGATTCGGAGAAATTTTTCAAATAAAGCCGGCAGGCGAAAAATGGAAGAAGGATGAACCTATGGATACGACCGCCGTTCGACAGGCAGCTAAGCCGGGCATCCGACTGAAACGAAGAGGCTGGCTCACGCCTTACCTCTTCGTCCTTCCCTGGATGATCGGTTTCATTTCCTTCACGCTGGGGCCGCTGCTGTTCTCGCTGGTGATCAGCTTGTACGATTGGCCGATTGCCGGAGAGCGTACGTTTGTCGGGTTGCAAAATTATACCCGCATGTTCACGGATGACCCGCTTTTCTGGGAGTCGCTCGGCGTCACGCTGAAATTCACCGCGATTTTTGTGCCGCTGAATTTGTCGGTAGCGCTGCTGCTTGCTGTGCTGCTGAATCAAAAGGTGCGGGGAAGCGGCATATTCCGCACGATCTTTTATTTGCCGTCCGTCATCTCCGGAGTCGCGCTTGCGATGATCTGGGCGTGGGTATACAGCGGCGAGTACGGCATCCTGAATTACTTTTTGTCGCTCGCGGGCATTACCGGACCGGATTGGCTGCGGGAGCCGGGCTGGGCGCTGGCGGCTATGGTCGGCGCAAGCCTGTGGGCGCAGGGCTCGATGATGCTGATCTTTTTGGCCGGGCTCAAGAACATCCCGGGAGATCTGTATGAGGCAGCTTCCATCGACGGGGCCGGCGTGTTCACCCGATTTTTCCGGATCACGCTGCCCATGCTCAGCCCGACGCTGCTGTTCAATCTCGTCACCTCGATCATCGGCGCGTTCCAGCAGTTAACGCTGGCGTTGACACTGACCGGCGGGGGGCCGTCGAACTCGACGTATTTTTACGCGATGTACGTTTATGAAAACGCCTTTAAATATTTTCATATGGGCTACGCCGCAGCGAACGCGTGGATCATGTTCCTGATCATCCTGACGCTGACGATGCTCGTCTTCCGCTCGACCGGCATGTGGGTGTACTACGAGGGCGAAGTGAAGGCCAAACGTGCGGGCAAGCGGCCGCGGAAGGCAGCTTAAGGACTGGGGAAAGGAGAGGATCGGAGATGAAAAAAACGCTCACGTACGCGCTGCTCGTCTTGTTCTCGCTGCTGTTTCTGATGCCGTTCTTCTGGCTCGTGACGACGGCGGTGAAAGCGCCGGACGAAATCTACATGTACCCGCCGAAATGGATTCCATCGGAGATCCAGTGGGGCAACTTCGTCAAAGCGTGGACGATTCAGCCGTTCAATACGTTTTTGCAAAATTCGTTGACCGTGACGATTCTGTGCAATATCGGGCAGCTGATTTCCTCCTCGCTGGTGGCGTACGGCTTTGCGCGCTACCGCTTTCCGGGACGCGACGCGCTGTTTCTGATCGTGTTGGCGACGATGATGATTCCGTGGGACGTGACGATGATTCCGCTGTATATGGAATTCAACTTTCTCGGTTGGATCAATACGCTCAAGCCTTTGATCGTCCCGGCCTGGTTCGGATCGGCCTTCTATATTTTTCTGCTGCGGCAGTTTATTATGACCATTCCTACCGAGCTGGAGGAGGCGGCGAAAATCGACGGGGCCAGCGATTTCGGCATATTTATCCGGGTGATCGTCCCGCTGATGCTGCCCGCGTTGATTCTCGTGAGCGTGTTCAACATGCTCGATACGTGGAACGATTACCTTGGACCGCTGATTTTCCTGAACGACTCCAGCAAATATACGCTGACGCTCGGGCTCGCTCAGTTCAAAGGGGTGCACGGCGTCGATATGACGTCCGTGATGGCGGTGACGTCGATCATTTGCCTGCCACCGCTGCTTGTGTTTTTCGGCGCACAGCGGTACATCGTGGAAGGAATTGCGCAGACGGGAATTAAGTAGCGGGACGACTGCGGGTGATGCAGCAGTGAGGAAACAATCTCGTTCTATGCCGCATAACATCAATAAAGCTGAGTAATTAGATGAATATACTTGGAGGTTTATCATGAGTGACCATCTGGCAAGACGGGATTGGCAAAATTTGAACGTATTGGAGCGGAACCGGCTGTCTGCCCGCGCCTCGTTCGTTCCGTACGGCGCTGCGGACGCGGCGTTGACGTACGACCGGGGCAGCTCGGACCGGTTCATGCTGCTGAACGGCGAATGGGCGTTTCATTACGCCGGACGTCCCGAGGAGGCTCCGGCCTCGTTCTACATGCCGGAATTCGACGACAGCGGCTGGGATCGGCTCGTCGTGCCGAGCCACTGGCAGCTTCACGGGTACGGCGCGCCGCATTATACGGATTTGTATTATCCGTTCCCGGTCTGTCCGCCCGAGGTGCCGGCAGATAATCTGACCGGAACGTACCGGCGGACGTTTACGCTGCCGGAGGGCTGGCTGTCCCGGAACGTGTTCTTGCAGTTTCAAGGCGTGGACAGCGCATTTCACGTTTGGCTGAACGGCAGCTATGTCGGCTATAGTCAAGGCAGCCGCTTGCCGTCGGAGTTCGCGATTGCCCCGTTTGTGCGCGAGGGCGAGAACGTGCTGGCGGTGCAGGTGTACCAGTGGTCGGACGGCAGCTATTTGGAGGATCAGGATATGTGGTGGTTGAGCGGCATTTTTCGCGATGTCGCTTTGGTTGCTCAGCCGAAGACGTATCTCAAAGATTACACGGTCGTCGCCGATCTGGGCGCAGACGGCCGCACCGGATTGCTCCATGTGCAGGCGCAGGTCGCTAAAGAGCGGACAACGACGGGAAACGTCGTGCTGGAGTGGCGGCTGACGGATGGGGAACAAGGAACGGAGGCTGCATCCGGCGTTTGTTCCGTGGAGAGCTGGAGCGAAGATGGCGGCGCAGCAGCGGTGAACTTCCAGGCTCAGATGAGCGACGTCCGTCCGTGGACGGCGGAAACGCCAGCCTTGTACGATCTGCTGCTCACGCTCAAGACGGCGGACGGTGACACGCTCGAAGTCGTGCCGACGCGCATCGGCTTTCGCCGGTTGGAAGTGCGGGGCGGCAGGCTGCTCGTCAACGGGAAGCCGATCCGGCTGCGCGGCGTAAACCGCCACGATCATCATCCGGAGCGCGGCCGGGCGGTCACGGTCGAGACGATGGAGCAGGATATCATCCTGATGAAACGGCACAACATCAATGCGGTGCGGACGGCGCATTACCCGAACGATCCGCGGTTTTACGACTTATGCGACCGGTATGGGCTGTACGTGATGGACGAGACCGACCTGGAGACACACGGCTTTGAGCTTGTAGGGGATGCCGACCGGCTGAGCAACGATTCCGCGTGGGAGGAAGCTTATGTCGAGCGGATGCGGCGGATGGTCGAGCGGGACAAAAATCATCCGAGCATCCTGTTCTGGTCGCTCGGCAACGAATCCGGCTTCGGCTGCAACCACGAGGCGATGGCCGCCTGGTGCCGCAGCGCCGATCCGACGCGGCTCATTCACTATGAAGGCGACCGTGAGGCGAAGGTATGCGACGTATTCAGCACGATGTACTCGACCGTGGAGAAAATGATCGGCTTCGGACAGCGCGAAAACGAGGAAAAGCCGCATGTGCTGTGCGAATATGCGCATGCGATGGGCAACGGTCCCGGTGGGCTGCTCGAATACGAGGAAGCGTTTCGCACCTATCCCCGGCTCGCCGGCGGCTTCGTATGGGAGTGGATCGACCACGGCCTCAGCCGCAAAACGGCGGACGGGCGGACGTATTACGCCTACGGAGGCGATTACGGCGACGAGCCGAACAATGGCAACTTCGTTATCGACGGGCTGATCACACCGGACCGCACCCCTTCGCCCGGACTGTTGGAATATAAAAAGATCATCGAGCCAGTAACGGTGGAAGCGTTCGATGCCGGGCAAGGGACGGTCACGATCCGTAACCGGTACGATTTCCGCGACCTGAGCCATCTGCAGCTCGTCTGGACCGTCTCGGCAGACGGCACGCCGCTTGCGAGCGGCAGCGCGCCGCTGCCTGACGTGCCGCCGGGCGGCACAGCGCCGCTGACGCTTCCGCTGCAAAGACCGGCACGCCTGCTGCCCGGCGCGGAGTACCGGCTCGAGCTGCGCTTCGTGCTCGCCTCGGACACAAGCTGGGCGCCGTGCGGCCACGAAGTGGCCTGGGCGCAGCTTGAGCTGCCGGGCTGGGCGGCGGCCGGGCTGAGTGCCCAGCCTGCTGCGACGGTGCCGCACCCGCTGCTCGCGGAAGAGCGCGCGGGCGAGCTTGTCCTGCGCGGCGCGGACTTCGCGCTCAGCTTCGACCTCGCGCGCGGCGATATCCGCTCGTGGACCGGCGCGGGCCGTCCGCTGCTCCGCCGAAGCCCCGCGCTGACGCTATGGCGGCCGCCGATCGACAACGACATGTACGTCGTGGCCGACTGGCGCAAGGCGTGCCTCCATTTAGTGCGCGACGACGCCCGTTCGTTCGCCTGGGAGCGGCTCGACTCCGGCACGGTGCGCTGCACCCGCCGTATACGCACGGCTCCGCCCGTCTACGACTGGGGCTACGACTCCGTGTGGACGTATACGGTCCACGGCAGCGGTCTTGTCGAGCTTCGGGTGCAGGGGACGCCGTATGGCAAGCCGCCGGAGATGCTTCCGCGCATCGGGCTGCGGATGGAGCTGCCGGGCGACTATGACCGCGTCGTCTGGTACGGCCGGGGGCCGGGGGAATCGTACCCGGACAGCAAGCAGGCGGCCCGGTTCGGCCGGTATGACTGCTCCGTCGACGGGCTCGGCTTCACGTACGTGTATCCTCAAGAGAACGGCAACCGCTCGGATGTCCGGTGGGCCGCTTTTCTGAGCGGCAGCGGCTCGGGGCTGCTGGCTGCCGGGATGCCGCAGTTCGATTTCGGCGCGCACTGGCATACGCCGGAAGACATCGAGCAAGCGAAGCATACGACCGACTTGGTCAAACGGGATTTCATTACCGTGCACCTCGATTACCGGCACAACGGGCTCGGAAGCGCAAGCTGCGGGCAGGGACAGCTTCCGCCTTACCGGCTGGAGCCGCATGAATTTACGTTCGAGGTGCGGTTCATGCCGATCAACGAGCAGGGCGCATCTCTCGACACCGCAGCACGGCGGCTCCGTGCCTGAGCGGGCGAGTTGAGAGACATCGATGCGTGCCAAGCGATGGCAAGAAAATCGAAAAGCGCAACGCGGGGCGTATCCGTCCCGCGTAGCTTGTTGAGAAAGTGGTCAAATGAGGTAATAGAGGTTACGATGGGGTGGGGTATCCACTTCCGACCGCTGCTCCACCCCACAAAGTGAAGTTGAATCAGGGAAGCTTAGTCCGAGTACTTTGCGGGGGCCCGGGTCCTCGGGAAATTTGATTAGAAGCCCTTAGTGCGGACATTTCCCGAAGACAAAGGCGGACGCTATCGCTTCTCCAGTGGATACCCCACCTCCGTATGTTTCTCTATTTCAGTCAAAGCCACTTTCTCAACAGACTGGCGGGGCGTATCCGTCCCGCGTTTTTTCGCAATAGCGGACTATGGCGGCAAATGCAGACAATCGCCGAGGAAGCACGAATGACGGTTATCGCCCTCGACTCGACTTGAAAATAAAGGAACGAGGATGCGCTAAGCGAAGAGTTTAAACGTTCCTCGGAACATAGCGGAAGCAGGATGACTTATTCGTGTCGAAAAATGTTCATTCTCCCTGGGATGGGGGTGTTAAGTGCGTCGAAGTTCCTTTATTTTGCTCAGGTGGACCAATTCAGACACATTAGCGCACCTCACTTCCTCTAATTGTATCGCATCGCTAAAATATATGCTGAGAGCGTGAGCGCGGGTCTCACTCCATCCCCCACGCCTTGCCGCTCACATCCCCCCATCTATCGCCCCACCCCGTTAACACTGCCCTGACAAATGTTTGCTAAGATAAACTCGAGCTGTGCAGAGATGGTCAGCGTATAGCGCAGTGCGGACGCTTGGAAAGGGGCAGAGAACGTGAAGCAGGCATTATACAAGTACATGGGGGACAAGCGCATCATTCCCGCGGTGCGCAAAGCGGAGGATTTGCAGGCGGCGTGCGCCAGCGAGTGGCCCGTCGTCTTTTTGCTGATCGGCGATCTGGTCACGGCGGGGGAGTACGTGGAGACGGCGCTCAAAGCAGGCAAAAGTGTGTTCCTGCACGTCGATTTTATCGCGGGGCTCGGCAGCGACCCGATCGTCATGAAGTACGTCGCGGAGCGCTGGCGGCCGACCGGCATTATTTCGACGAAGAGCCATTTGGTCAAGCAGGCGAAAAAGAACGGCTTGGCCGCGATCCAGCGGCTGTTTCTGATCGATACGTCGGCGCTGGAGCACGGCATCCACAATATCGGGCAGAGCGAGCCGGACGCCGTAGAGATTATGCCCGGCCTGATTCCACGGGTCATCACCCAACTGCGCCGGAGTATCTCCATGCCGATCATTGCCGGCGGGCTGATCCACGATCATGCGGAGATCGACATGGCGCTGCAGGCAGGGGCAAGCGCCGTATCGATGGGCAGCCGGAAGCTCTGGGGACCGGGTTCGGGAGCCGCCGACGTGCCGGAAGTCGTGCCTTTACAAAAACTACACAAACCGTTAACATCTCGATGACAAAACGCTGTTAGAGTAAGAGTCGAAAGTCCCAATTGCATATTCAAGGGTATGAGACGAGGAGAAAACCCTTATGCAGCTGCAGGAAGCGCCTGAATAACGACGCGCCGCTTCTTTCTGCTGGATAAAGGGTTTTTTTGTGTTTTCATCACGAAGGGAGCTGCGCAGGATTTTGCCGGATTTGAGGGAAGTGGACGGTTTCTTTTTCGATTTGGACGGAACGATCATGCTCGGCGACAGGCTGCTTCCGGCGGCTGCCGAAACGTTCTCCGTCCTGCGGGAAAAAGGAAAGAGCATTTTGTTTTTGAGCAATACGACGACGCGGACGAGGAGCGACTGCCAGGCCCGTCTGCAGGCGTTCGGGCTGGAAGCGCACGTGCACGAGGTCGTGACGGCCGCCTACGCCGCTGCGGTATATTTCACGGAGCTGCGCGACCCGGTCGTGTATCCCGTCGGAGAGCCTGCGCTGATCCGCGAATTGGACGAGCTGGGTGTCAGGCGAACGGAAGACCCGCTCCGTGCGACGCACGTGCTTGTCGGGATGGACATGCATTTCAACTACGGCCGGCTGCATCAAGCGATGAAGGCCGTACGCAGCGGAGCGGCGTTGATCGCAGCCAACCCCGACCCGTATTGTCCGGTCGACGGCGACGTTATCCCAGACACGTGGGCGATGGTGAAAGCGATCGAAGCGGCGAGCTGCGCCGAGACACAGGTCGTCATCGGCAAGCCGTCGGACTATTACGCCCGCAAGGCGCTCGAATGGAGCGGCCTTCCGGCGAAGCGCTGCCTGATGGTGGGCGACCGGCTGGATACGGATATCCTGCTGGGACTCGGCAGCGGCATGCGTACGGCGCTGGTGCTGACGGGGGTGACAACGCGGTCCGAGCTGGCGGCGTCGCCAATCCGGCCCGATTACGTCTGGGATTATCTGGGAGGTTTACTGGAAGCACTCCGTTCCGATTTTTAACATTTGCTTTACATTGCTCTAACGAGGGCATCACACACGTTTGCTACAGTACTACATACAACCACCAAAGGAGAGAAAACGATGCGTTCCGTAACTGCAAAAATGGTAAGTCTGGGTCTGTGTATTTCGATGCTCGCCGGGTGCGGCGCCAAAAGCGAATCGCCAGCCGCTTCCTCCGCTTCAAATAAGGCAGAGACGAAGGACGAGAAGGTCGAGCTTACGTTCTATTACCCGATAGCCGTCGGGGGGCCACTCACCGCCACCATCGAAGGGATGGCTCAGGAATTTACGAAGCAAAACCCGAACATTACCGTCAAGCCGGTCTATACGGGCAGCTACGCGGATACCGCGGTGAAAACGCAAGCGGGCGTACAGGGCAAAACGCCGCCGGATGTGGCCGTGCTGCAATCGACCGAGCTGTTCAGCCTGCTCGACATGAACGCGATCCTTCCGCTGGACGAGTTCATCGCCAAAGAAGGCGGCGACAAGTATTTGTCGGACTTTTATCCCGCGTTCCTCGCGAACTCGCAAACCGGCGGCAAGACATACAGCATCCCGTTCCAGCGCAGCACCATCGTGCTGTATTACAACAAGGATCTGTTCAAAGCGGCCGGTCTCGACCCGAACAAACCGCCGCAAACGTGGGACGAAATGAAGGACTACGCCAAGAAGCTGACCAAAGACGGCAAGTGGGGCCTCGAAATTCCGGTTACCGGCTTCGCCTACTGGATGTTCCAGACGTTCGCGCTGCAAAACGGCAAAAACATCATGACCGAAGACGGCAAAAAGGTTATGTTCAACACGCCGGAAAACGTGGAGGGCTTGCAGTATTGGGTGGATTTGGCGAAAAAGGAAAAGGCGATGCCGGAAGGCGTGACCGAGTGGGGCACCGTGCCTTCGGACTTCCTGGAAGGGAAGACGGCCATGATGTACCATACGACGGGCAACCTGTCCAACGTGAAGAAGAACGCCAAGTTCGACTTCGGCGTCAGCTTCCTGCCAAAACAAAAGAGCTTCGGCAGCCCGACGGGCGGCGGCAACTTCTACATCTTTAAAGATATCGACAAGAAAAAGCAGGAAGCGGCTTGGAAGTTCGTGAAGTTCATGACCGAATCCGAACGAGCCGCCCAATGGAGCATTGACACCGGCTATGTCGCCGTTCGTAAATCCGCCTACGAAACCGAGCGGATGAAAAAATACGCCGCCGAATTCCCGGCCGCCGTCGTGGCGCGCGACCAATTGCAGTATGCGGCTGCCGAGCTGTCCACGCACAACAACGGCAAAGTGATGAAGGCGCTCAGCGACCAGGTGCAGGCGGCGCTGACAGGCACGACGACGCCGGCGGACGCCTTGAAGAAAGCGCAGGAGGAAGCGGACAAAGCGCTCGCTCCTTTCAATAAGTAATCCGGATACCGAAGGCGGCGGCATGCGCTAATCCAGGCAGCCGCCCCGGGGCTCCGGCGGGCACGGTTTTATTTTAACGATCGCGGGGAGGCTTCCTTTTGGGCGGCAAAAACTTCAACTTACAATGGAAAACGGACGCATTCGCATGGCTTTTGCTTTTGCCTTCGCTCGTGTTCTTGTTCCTGTTTACGTTTTATCCGATCGCCAAGACGATCCGGCTCAGCTTTTATCAGGCGGATCTGGCGAGCCCGGTGCCGATATTCATCGGCCTGGACAATTACGCTCATCTGATGAAGGACGAGCTTTTCTGGCAGGTCATGTCCAACAATCTGTGGTTTGCGCTCGGCACGGTGCCGACATCCATGGCGCTGGCGCTGCTGATGGCGGTGTTCGCGAACAAGGCGATTCGCGGCAAAGGCTTCGTGCGAACCGCGTTCTTTTACCCGACCATGATCCCGATGATCGCTATCGCCAACGTGTGGCTGTTCATTTATACGCCGCAGTACGGACTGCTGAGCAGGCTGACCCAATGGATCGGGCAGGGCGACATCAACTGGCTCGGCACGCCGGAGCTGGTCATGTATGCGATGATCGTCATGATGATCTGGAAGGAAGCCGGGTATTTTATGATTTTTTATCTTGCCGGGCTGCAAAATATTTCCCGGGACTTGTACGAGTCGGCGGAAGTGGACGGCGTCGGACGCTGGACCGTATTCCGCAAAATTACGTTCCCGCTGCTCATGCCGACGACTTTATTTGTCGCCATCGTGGCGCTGACCAACGCGTTCAAGCTCGTCGATCATCTGCTGATCATGACGAAGGGCGGACCGAACAACGCGAGCAATCTGCTGCTTTATTACATTTACGAAACGGCTTTCAGCTTCTGGGATCAAGGCATGGCCTCGACCTTGACGGTCGTTATGATCGCCGTCCTTTTGCTAGTGGCGGCGCTGCAATTTTTCGGGCTGGATAAAAAAATACATTACCATTGATGCGGAAATGCCCTGTGAAAGAAGGCGGTTGAAATGCTGCGTAACAAATTGAAAATAAGTCATGCGTTCATATATATATTTGCATTGGTTTGGCTCGTTCCGCTCGTCTGGGTGACCAGCACGGCTTTTCGTCCGAAGCAGCTTGCGCTGCAGCCGGGCTTGTCTCTGGAGTTCACGCTGGACAACTTTACCCACGTCTGGGCGGCTGCGCCATTTGCGCAGTACTATGTCAATACGCTGCTGATCGTCGTCTGCGTGTTCGCCGTACAGATGGTTACGGCGACGATGGCGGCGTTTGCTTTTGCCCGGGTCCGCTTTCGCGGCCAAAGTCTCGTGTTTCTGCTGTTTCTGGTGCAGATTATGATTCCGGCGGACGTGCTGATTTTTCCGAACTACAACGTCCTGAAGGAATTGTCGCTGCTTGATACGAAGCTCGGCATTATGCTGCCTTACTTCGCGTCGGCCTTCGGCATTTTCCTGCTGCGCCAGATGTTCAAGACGATCCCGCCGGAGCTGGACGAAGCGGCCGTTATGGAAGGCTGCTCCAAGTGGCAGGTGCTGTGGAAAATTTATTTTCCGCTGGCTCGTCCGTCTTACATCGCCTTCGGTCTGGTGTCTGTCAGCTACCATTGGAACAACTTTTTGTGGCCGCTGATCGTTACCAATTCCGTTGAAAACCGGCCGCTTACGGTAGGGCTCGCTATTTTCGCCCAATCGTTCGAAACGGGCGCGCAGTGGACGGAAGTGAGCGCCGCAACGCTGATGGTCATCGCTCCGCTGCTGGCCGGGTTTCTGCTCTTCCAGCGCCAATTTATGAACAGCTTTATTCAGTCGGGAATCAAGTAACTTGCACGGAGGAAGAGGAGGGTGAAAGCTATGGAAACGCTGAGTCAATGCGCCGTTTCGACTTATGCGCTGCTGGGGGAGACTTTGGAGGCGGCGGTCGTTCGTTTGATCGGGGACGGGTGGAAGGAAATCGAGATCATGGGCGAAGGACCGCACATTGAGCTGCTGGAATGGCCGAAGGAAAAGCTCGACTGGCTTCGTAAGCTTGGGAAGGAGCATGGCGTTCGCTGGACGGTTCATGCTCCGATCACAGGGCTGAACCCGGCTGCGTACGAGGCGGAAGCGAGAAAAGTCTCGATGGAGCTGTTGTTAACTACGCTTCGGATCGCAGAGCGGCTGGAATGCGTTTATGTCGTGCTGCATCCCGGGGAAGCGGACGGAGCGGAAGAGATCCAAGCCGATTCCGAACGGGAGTCGGAGCTTGCGGAGCGGGTAGCCGAATTTGTCCGGGAAGCGCTGCGTGCAACAGGCGGTTCGAAAGTCATGATCGGACTGGAAAACGTACCGCCGTATCCGAACCTCTTAGGTACGGACGTGAAGTTTCTGGAGCGGATCGTCCGCTCGGTCGATTCACCGCGTCTGCGGGTCGTCTTCGATGCGGGGCACGCCCATTTGACCGGCACGGGGCTTTGCCTGCTATCGCTCAAGAGCGTCATGCCTTACGTTGTCGGGCTGCATTTGAGCGACAACGGAGGCGTGCGCGACGATCACTGGGCGTTCGGCGCAGGCTCGGTTCCGCTCGAAGCCGTAACGGTGCTAGCGCAGGATCACGGCTTCGCCGGCTCTTGGGTGCTGGAACTGCGCAGCGTGCAGGACGCGGTCGCCTCTGCGGAAGCGCTGGCCCGGATGCGGCGCTCTTCGCGGGTGGCCGAGCTGCGGCAGGCGGAGTAGAGTAGAGGCAGACGAGGGGCTGCTTGAAATACGACCGTTTCCCGGTGAGGGTTCAAGCAGGCTCGCGTTTTGCCGTTACCTCACTTCCAGAACCTTCAGCTTCACGGATGCATATGTCGATACATCCTCCGGCACGACGGCTTCGAACGGTTGAAGGAGGCCGTTCCCCGGATAGGATGCATCAAGCGCGAATTCCAGCGGAGCCTTAGCTAACGCTGTACCGTTGGCGTTCAGGAACGACAGCTCCGCCTTCATATGATGCTCGCCGGCAAGTTTGGAGGCATATTGACCGGTCACGATGCTGAACACGCCATCGCGCCTCACTTGAATCGAACCCAATCGCAGATCGTGATTAGCCGCATCGTCTGCGATGGCCATCGGGTCGTCCGGTTGAATCGCGCTTACGATTTGGTCGTTGAACATGCCGACTTGAACGGTGGCATACGCAAACGTCTGGATGTTCTGGTCCACCGTCAGCTCGACCGGCGTTGCTTCCCCGCCTTTAAGCCGGACTGCCGCTCCCGAGGAGGCACCGATTCGTTCGCCCTTTTCGTTGTACAACAGGACGGTGAACCCGACCGGGATCGTCTCTCCCGTCTCCCGCCACTTCGGCCCGAGCTGCACCGAGGCTCGAAATCGCGTCTGATTCCCGTCGAAATAATAATATCGCAGGCCAGCCTCCATGCGATGATCTGCGTCGGTCGCATCCAGTTCATGAAGCCGGAACCAGACCGGCCCCAGCCACGAATCGGCCCGGTACCAATCGCGCCAAACCGCAGTAACCTGCATCAGTTGGGGATTGACGCTCGCTCCGGCATCTTGGTATGGAAAACGAAACAATCTCGTCGGCGCCGTCAGTTGAACGTCCGTCTGAACCAATTTTACGCCAACCGCCGCCCAATTCGGTGCGATCCATCCTTCTCCCTCGGGTGTCGCGACCTTGTAGCGTTTATCCCAGTTGGCAATCGCTTTGACGGTTTGTTTGTCGATCTTCCCTTTAGGCGACAATAATCCCGGATCGTTGTACAAAGTTTCTTCGTCGGACAGTTCGATGTACGCGTCCATCGGTTCTTCTTTTCCTCTCAGCGCGTTGTCGGGAACGATCCATGCGTTGCCCATCCAGGTGGAAATCAAATATCTGGGTACCCGATAGCCTTCTCCATGTCCTCTTCTGATGCTCGACGTTTGCAGCACATGAACTTGCTGGGGTGCGATCATTCCGACTTGTTGATAACGGTCGTCATAGAGTTCCGTCGGCTCGAACAGCGTCAAGGTTTCGGCTGAATCCGCCAAGCTCGTGGATTCGCTGGCTAGAGCGGATGGTATCGGTGTTTGACCGTCCAGCGCACCTGCCAACATTCCGAGGATTAATAACATCCCGGCTTTTTTTCGCATACGTTCACTTCCTCTCTTTCGGCAGACATCACCAATTTAACCCTAATATTACACATGGTATGACGTGATGAAAAGCAGAACGTGCTGTTGTTCTGTTATGTAATTTTCGAACATTGAGAGTAATGAAATATAACAAATATGAAGTTACTGCAGATCCAAACGATTGTGCAAAAAAATCGGTTAATCTGCTAAAGATTTTGCTCCATCTTCCACGCTATGATTATCGATAAACCCTGCATATCCCCGCATCGTCAAGGAGGGAAGACAAAGGAACGTATGCGGCTGCTAATGCGAGAAAACGATTGTGGAACGAAATCTCTTTCACCGCTTCTATCGGAACCGTCCTACGAAGCCGCAATGTATTTTTTTACTCCGCCGGTCCTCGTTTAATTTATTTTTTTCAATTCCAGTCCAAAATCATGCAGACGGCCCGCAGCCTGCCTGCCGACAGGAGCCTGGCCGTACTAGAGGAGGATATGAACAATGTCCGAATTCAAGCCCGCCGAGTCCGAGTCCGTATCTGTACCGCAAGAGACGTCCCTTCCGCCCGAGCCGAAGCGGCTTAGTCGTCGTTCGGTCATAGCCACGCTCGGCATGGCCGGCGTAGCCGCCGCAGGCGGATTGCTGACCGGCGGCGGACTGAGGTCCGCTTACGCCGGGGAATCGCAGACCGTGACCGACATCGTATACGGAAGCCGGGTCAATCACCCGAGAGATCTCATGAACATGGATTTCTGCACGCCTGCCAGTATAGCGGCATTGCGGGCAGCAAAAGATGCGAGAGACGGATTTTTGTACTATGTGAGGGATCAGGGACAGGAAGGGTTCTTTTACTATGATCCGAGCGACAGCACGACGGCGGACAATACGGGGCTCGTGCTTGTTTCGACGGTGAGCGGGTACCGGTTTAAGCGGATCGTGGACCGGGACGAGATTAGCGTGAAATGGTTCGGGGCCAAAGGCGACGGCGCTGCGGACGATATGGCGGCCATTCAGGCGGCGATTGACGCGGTTTCGGCTTTGGGGGGCGGCACCGTTTATTTTCCCGTCGGCACGTACATCGTATCGCCGCTTCTTCAGACGAAACGCATCATTCTGAAAAGCAACGTAAATTTGCGTGGCGAGGGAAGCAATTCCGTAATTAAGGTGAGGAACGATGCGGGCGATTACTGGACGATTTTCGGCGGCTTTCAAGGCTCGCCCAAAGTGTCGAACGTCCGCATCAGCCAGCTGCGGATCGACCAGAACGTCTTGAACAATACGACATGCAGCATCGATCCCGGCCGGGATACGAACGGAACGAAGGATTTTTATTGGCGGCAGTTTTGCATCGCGCTGTTCGACTTCGACAATATTACGATCGAGCATGTCCAGTTCGCTCCGATCTGCGGTGTCAATACGATCACGCTCAATAACCCGGCTTGTAAAAACGTCCGGATCTTGAACTGCTCCTTCGAATTCGTGGAGGCGAAAGCGCCCAAATATTACGATAATTCCGCCGTATACATCAACGCCCGAAGCCATACGATTCAAAACTGCCGGTTTCTCAACACGAATCCGAAAAAATACAAAGCGTTCGGCGCGATGGAAACGCATGCGGGTCAAAGCGTCGTGTCGGGAAACATTACGGACGGCTATTTTACGGGCATTCACATCCAGTCCAGCGAAATCGCAAACGACCCCGAGCTCCGAAAAACGCTGGATTTCAGCGATATGACGATTTCGGGGAATACGTTCAGCAACGCTTGCCTGGCCGTGCAGCTATGGCCGCGCAAGGAGTTTCCGGTTAAGAACGTGTCGATCACAGGCAATACGATCAGCATCAACAACAAGCACCACAATTTCTCCATGATGCTGGGCATCGGTTCGTTTCCGGGAGTGCTTCCGGACTCCGGCGGCTACGACAATATAACGATCAGCGGCAATACGATCCAGTTTCAGGAAGAGTTCGTCAGACGCAATCCGAACGACCCGAACGAAGCCGGGGTTCCCATTCTCGAAGACCGGGCCTTCGGGATCGGCTTCGTGCGCCCGGTCGAAGCGAGCAACATCGTCATCAGCGGCAACGTGATCAAAAATTGCCCGTTTACGGGCATCCGCATCGGGAATGCGGAGAAGCTGGGCAAAGTAACCGGGGTGCAGATCAGCGACAACCTGATCCTTAACGCCGGCCATTACCCGGCGGTGAACGAAAAGTACAAGTCCGCCATTTTGCTCCAATCCGCTGTTAGCGACGCGTACATTACGGACAATTATATCCGGGATTCGTACGATACGGCCCGGGGACTCTATTCGATCCGGATTAACGAGGCGGACGGCACGTTCTCGAAGATTCGCCTGAAGAACAACTGCATCGCCTCGAAGCAGGGCGGGCTGTGGCTCGACCTCAGTCCCGTTGTCCTTTTTGACGAGCGGGACGGTGCCGTTGCCAGATTTGTGCAAGCGTTTCCGCCGGTCTCGGGCACGTTCGAGACCGGCTCGTTCGTCTATGTGGCCGATCCGGCCGTGGAACAAGGCCGGACGCCGGCCGGCTACAAGGTGACCTCGGGCGGAACGGCAGGGGCGCTGACCGGAGTTACGGCCTCGGGAAGCTCCGGATCGGCGGTGCTGAACGTGAATGACGCTTCCCGGCTTGCCGCAGGTCAATGGATTCGCATCGGAAACGGCAGCCAGCGGCTGAGGATCGTCGCCATTTCCGGCACGGTTCTGCGCATGCACGAACCGGTCGCCTCCGGCCAGCCGCTCACCGGTGCGGTCAGCTTCGTCGCGCCTTCGTTCGAGCCGTTCGGCGCGATTGGCCGGCTCTCCGCCATCGGCGATACGAATGGCTCCACCTTGGCGCAGCTTGAGTCGGAGGTGAACAAGCTGAAGCAGGCGCTGCGCGAGTACGGCGTGCTGTCTCTGTAAAATCCCGCTACGGACGAAAATGCAAAATTTTCGTACCAACCTGCAAACCGGAGTACAAAAAGTGCGGCGAAACGGGCAAAGCTTTTGCCAAAAGCTTCGGTTATCATAAGCAGGGAAGAGACCAAGAAAGCGGGTGAAGCCTTTGGAAATTGGTGTCATTAACATTTTGCGGAACGGCGGAGATTGCTTCGGACATGTCAGCGAGTTCGGCTTGTCGGTATGCCAACTGATGTGCTGGGACCCGAAGCTGGCTACTGCGGAAGTGGCCGATCGCGTCGTAGCATGCGCGGCCCAGGCGGGCGTGCGCATCTGCGCGGTCTGGGGCTGGGTTGCCGGCCCCGGGAAGTGGGATTTTACCGAAGGCCCGGTTACCCTCGGCCTGATCCCCGAGGAATACCGCAGCGAGCGGGTTGCGACCCTCAAGCGTTGGGCGGACTTTGCCGAGCGGATCGGCGCTCCGGCGCTCATTACCCACTGCGGCTTCATTCCGGAAAATATGACCGACCCCGCTTATCCGGCGGTAGTGGAAGCGATTCGCGAAGTCGCCGCGTACTGCGAATCGAAGGGGCTCGGCTTCTGGTTCGAGACCGGCCAGGAAACGCCGGTCGTTCTGCTTCGGACGATCGAGCGGGTCGGGACGTCCAATCTCGGCATCAATTTGGATCCGGCCAATCTGATTTTGTACGGAAAAGGCAATCCGGTCGATGCGCTCGACGTCATCGGTCCTTACGTGCGCAACGTGCATGTGAAGGACGGTTTGTATCCGACCGATGGCGATCGTCTCGGCAAGGAAGTGCCCGCCGGAGAAGGAAAAGTGAATTTCCCTGCGCTGCTTTCCAAGCTGCAGGAGCTTGGCTACGACGGCGAGCTGATTATCGAACGGGAAATAGCCGGCGATGAGCAGGCCCGGGATATACGGGCGACGATCGGGCGGCTGGAGCAGTGGAGGAGACGGGAGGAATTCGCATGAACTTGTTCACGACACTGAAGGGCTCCTTGATGGAAAGCTTTTTCCCGCAAGGGTGGGACTTGGAGAAAATGGACGCCTGCTGCAGCCTGGGCCCCGAGCGTCTGCTGGCGCGTCAAAGCCACTGGCATGACCGGTTCGAACCGGTCGCTTGCGAAGATTTGCAGGAATTTAACGCGCTGATGGGCCATGAGATCGCTATGGCGATCAAACAGGCTCGGGACCGCGGGGAAAAGCTTGCGATTATTTTCCCGGTAGGGCCGATGGGGATGTATAAGTGGACCGCTTACTTTCTCCAAGCGTGGGATGTGAGCGCTTCCCATGTTTACGGCTTCAACATGGACGAATGGAGCGACGCCGAAGGTCGCACGCTGCCGCCGTCCGATCCGGGTGCGTTCCAATACGCGATGGAGCACGGCTTTTACAACCTGCTGGGCGATCGGACCGTGCCGAAGGCGCAGCGGCACTATGCAACGGCAGACAGCTTGCCGAGATATGCGGAGCGCATTGCCATGATGAAGAGGGAGGGCGCCAAGCTGCTGGTTATTTATGGCATCGGGCGCGTCTGCCATATCGCCTTCTGGGAGCCGCAATATGCCGGGGAATTTGCGGACGAAGCGGCTTGGCGGGCCGCCACGCACCGGATCGGGGCGAAGCTGCACCCGCTTACAATCGAGCAAAATGCGATAACGAGCTTCAAGAGCCGGACGACGCGCGTGCCGTGCTATGCGAATACGATCGGGCCCGGGCTGTTCCTGCAGGCCGATTATGCGATAGGCGGCGCGGACGGCGCGCTCGGACGCGGGATGATGTGGCAGGGCATGTCGCTGGCCGTTACGCTTCGGCACGGCGCCGACCCCTGGATTCCGTCAACGTATATGCCGACGCTGCCCGGCAAGCTCTTTTTCCTAAGCGAGCTGGCCGGACCGCTTGAGCCGGAGCTGAACTAAGGAGGAGGCGCTTCATGATCGTACTTGCCATCGGCGCGCACCCTGACGACATCGAAATCTCGTGCGCGGGTACGCTTGCCAAGCTGAAGCAGGCAGGGCACGAGGTCGTGCTGTGCCACGTCTGCAAAGGGGATAAAGGGCATTACCACATTCCGCCGTCCGAGCTGACGGACATCCGCCGGAAAGAAGCGGAGGAAGCGGGAGGCGTCATCGGCAGTAGGGTGCTCACGCTCGGCTTCGGCGACGGCGAAGTGATCGCCGACAACCAGGAGAACCGGATGAAGTTCATCGATCTGATTCGCGAGGTGCACCCGGATCTCGTTATCACACACGCCCCGAACGATTACATGCCGGATCATATCGCCGTCAGCCACTTGGTGTTTTACGCGACATTTTTTGCCACGCTGCCGCATTTCGTCACGGATCGCCCGGCGGCGGCCAAGGTGCCCGGACTATATTACATGGACAACTTGTCCGGTCTCGGGTTCGAGCCGACGTTTTACGTCGATGTGACCGACCATTTTGCCACGAAGCTGGAAATGCTCAAGAAGCACCAAAGCCAGCTTGTCTGGCTTAAAGAGCACGATGGGGTCGATATCGTTGATTTTGTGGATGCGCTGGGAAAGACGAGAGGAATTCAAGCAGGCTGCGCCTACGCCGAAGGGTTCGTCCAGCATTTGGTCTGGACCCGCCCGAACGCCGTCCGCTTCCCGGTCTGACGGGAGGAGGTCGCCGGCGGCACGGACATGCCATTATTTATTGTGGAGGAGAGAGAAACCTGATGCTGAACGTAGGGTTAATCGGAATTGGCTTTATGGGCCGGACTCACATGACCCAATATCTCCGGCTGGAGCGCGAGGGCTTCCCGCTCCGGCTGACTTCGATATGCGATGTCGATGCAAAGAAATTCCAGGGTGTTTTTACCGAGGGCAACATTCACAACCCGTCGACGCAATTTGACTTTAGCCCATACCGGCTGTATAGCGAGGTCGACCGGATGCTGGAGGAGGAACGGCTGGATATGGTTGACATCTCGCTGCCGACGTATCTGCATGCCGAAGTGGCGCTCAAGGCGCTGCGCCAAGGCGTCCATGTCCTCTGCGAGAAGCCGATGGCTCTCACGACGGGCGAAGGCGAGGCGATGATCGAAGCGGCCCGGGAATACGGCAAGAAGCTGATGATCGCGCAGGTGCTGCGCTTTTGGCCGGAATACGAATATTTGAAGGAGACAGTTGCCAGCGGGCGATACGGTAACGTGCTGTCTGCTTACTTTTTCCGCGGGGGCAATCCGCCGGTATGGACGTACAACGACTGGATGGTGCTTGAGAATACGAGCGGAGGCGGCATGCTCGACCTTCATATTCATGACATCGATATGGTGAATTGGCTGTTCGGCATCCCCGGCTCCGTAGCGACGATTGCCCGCAACGTTCTGCCGGGAAGCGCGTACGATATCATTTCCACGAACTATGCGTATCCCGACGGCAAAGTGGTCAATTCGCAAATCGACCGCTCGTTGCAAGGCGATTTCGGCTTCGAAATGACGTTTCGCGTCAACTTCGAGGGCGGCAATCTGGTATACGACAAACGGGTGCTGAAGGATAACCCCAAGGACGGCAAAGGCTTCGTGCCGGAGCTGTCCCAGGACAGCGGGTACTACCGCGAGATCAAATATTTCGCGGAAGCGGTGATGCACGACCGCCCGTTGGACCGCTCGGCTCCTGAGGATACGCTCGTATCGCTGCGAATTGCGGAAGCGGAGAAGCAGTCCGCCGATCAGGAAGGCGTGCCGGTGCGGATCGCGTAAAATTTGCAATAACTTGAAAGGGGGAAAAGCGATTGCTTTCGGGTATCGGATTATCGGGTTTGCTGCTCATTGTTTTGGTGGCGCTCATTTTGTTCGGTCCGTCCAAGCTGCCGCAGCTCGGACGGGCGGTTGGGACGACGCTGAGCGAGTTTCGCCGGGGGAGCCGGGAGCTGGTGGAGGAGATCGGAACGGAGGAACGGCATCAAGCGGAGGAAGGCAGACGATAACCATTTTCCCTTGCTAAACGATGCAGCGGTATCATTCAGGAGAGAATTCGATCGCTTCCACGGGATCGGGTTCTCTCTTTTCGTTCCGGCAGCGAGCGAAGGAAGGCGTCGATCTCCCGGGCGCGGCGCTCCCAAGTATGGTTCAGGGCATAGGAGATACGGGCCGCCCCGTCGCCCGGTTCGTCAAGCCGTTCCGCAACCTTCCGGATAAAATCCCCGCGGGATTCCGCAATATCCACATGCGGAGCCATCCCCTGACATTCGGGAAGCGCGGTGGATATCACGGGTTTGCCGGCGGCCAGGTACTCGTACGCTTTGACCGGGTTGGCTGCGACCGTGACGGGCGTTATGCGAAAAGGAATGACGCAGACGCTGAAGCTTTGAATATAGTCGCGCAGCTCCTCATGCCGCTTGAGCCCCAAGAACCGTACCTTGCCGCCGTAAGCGCCGGGCCGGTGCCTTCTGTCGAACGGCGGCCCGATTACCGTCACTTCGGCTCCGAACAGCTGCGAGCATTGACCGATCAGCCCTTCGTCGATCCAAGGCGCCCACGCTCCGACGTAGCCGATCTGCCTTCGCTTCGATGATCCATGACTTGCAGCGACTTCTTCGTCGAGCAAGTGAAGCTTCATGCTTGGATCATAACCGTTGCGGATCAAGGCGGCCCGCTGCTCCGGATAGCATCTTCGGATTCGGTCGTACAGCCGCTGCGATGAGCAGACGATGGCGTCCGCCCGGACGGCCAGCTGTTTTTCGGCCCGAAACCATTCGCCGAGCTCGTCCGAGCAATCGTAAACGATCTGATCGGGGGAGTAGGCAGCGGCAATGGACAAGTAGGCGAAGGGCAGCGAGCACCAGACGAGAACCGGGGCGGTTTTGCGGATTTTGGGCCAAGCTGTTTGCAGCCAATGCTCATGATGATGGACGACAAACAGGTTCGGCTCGATGCGCTCCACCCGCGGAACGGATCTCGTTCGGTTGCAGAAAAAAACCGTGTAGCCCAGCCTTGCCAGTTGAGTCATCAACTGCTGCGGACGCTGCTTCATCCATGTCCAATCGAGGGTCGGGGGATAAATAACGATGCTCACCGGACAGTCCCTCCTTCGAAAAATCGATAACAAATTTTAGGTGTTTATCATATAGTAAACAGTGAATCCGAAAGTGCAGATGACAGGAGGCCGTGCCCGAGATGCTGTTTATCGTGCTGGACTCGCGTCAAAGCGGACCTGCGGAGCAAACGCAAGCTTCCGTCCGGGACGTCTTCCCGGATAGCCGGTGTGTACTGCTGGAATCGCATGCTGCGGCCGGCATGAATGCAGCGCTTGCCGATGATGACGGGTCTTGGTTTGCCGTGCTGTATGCGGGTGAGCGGCTGCTCCCGGCGTTTCGCCGCGAGATCGAGACTTGGGTCCGCTCGTTGGAGGAGAGCGAGGCCGGTGTACTGCTGCTCCCGGCGGCTGCGGACGGCCATCGTCTGCCTGTGGCCGGCGTGCCCAGAGGGCCTGTACTCTGGCGAACGAAAGCGTGGAGCAGCGGCCTGTCTCCGGGATTTGCCGGGTCTGAGCTGCTTCCGTTCGAACGGTATACCCTGGTGGAAAAGCAATTCCAGTTAAGCGAGGCGTGGCATTGGCCGGAGCGGCGGTCGTTGGGGTGGCTGCCCGCCGTGCAGAATGTTCCCGTCTCCAAGAGAGAGGCGGACGAATGGCGCGAGGTTGCCCCGATCCTGAAAGGGCGGTATAGCGCGGCGATTCCCGGCAAGTCTCCGTTCGTAACGGTAGTCCTTTGCACATTCAATGATGCGGAATATTTGGTTTGGGCGATCCGAAGCGTCTGCGTACAATCGTACCCGCACTGGGAACTGCTCATTATGGACGACGGATCGACCGACGGCGCGGAGGAGACGCTGAGAGGCTGCCCTTTTTCGGCGGACCCCCGCATACGGTTCGTGCGCTGCGAGCGGAACAGAGGGAAGTCCCATGCCTTGAATCGGGCGTTATCGATGGCCCGGGGCCGATGGCTGCTTGAGCTTGACGCCGACGATTGGCTGACGCCGGACTGCTTGCGATTCCTCGCCGGCCGGGCTGCGCAAGGAAGCGAAGCGGCTTTCCTCTACGGGAGGCACAGGCTGTGGCACGAGCGCCAGGACAAAAGCTTGATTATGGGGCGGATCGGCGAGCGTCCGAAAGAGATGACGGTCGATTCGCTTCTGCAAGACGGGTTTCCACTGGCTCCACGCATGTACAACGTCAAAAGGCTAAAGCAACTGGGCGGCTGGCTCACTACGGACCCGTTCGAGGGGCGTTTGTACGAAGACATTCAGCTTCTGGCGCGTCTTCTGCCGTTCGGTCCGCCGAAGGAAGTGCCTGAAGTCATGTACCATCGAAGACTGCGAATGTCCAGCATAACCCATCGCGCACCGGGGCGTTATGCCAAGTGGCTGCAGTGGATGAGGGAAACGCTGCCGCATGTAAACCCGTCGCAAGATTAAGCCGCAAGAATACGCACGAATTCTACATTTTGGATAAATACCGTCACTTGAATCGTCGGAGAAGTGTAAGAAGGATTGGGGACCTGCACCGTAAAAAAGCCGTCTCCAACGCCGAGCAGCGTACCTTGCACGAATTGATTCGTCAAAAACGCTTCGATCTTTCTGCCGATGAAGGCGGCCAGCGCCTGCGTGAAATTCATGTCCTGCAGCCTCCTTTCTCAAGTTACGGAATTTACGTTGGCGAGGGGGATTAAGACAATGTCGCCGGTTGGCTCTTGGATTTGGGCAAAATCGTCGCCTACCGCAGTCAGCGTACCGGAGATGGAGCCTGCGTTCGATTCGATCGAAACCGTCGTACCGACACGTCCTTGCAGCAGCGTACGAACGGCACGGCTCGGGGCGGTGAGGCTCGCGACTTCCGCTTGCAAGCTGCTGATCTGAGTGGCGAACGGCTCCGTCCGGGTTGCAAGCGCAGAGACTTGCCCGCTTAAGCCGTTCAGCGACTGTGTCGTTTGCGCTACCTTCACGGCCAACTGCTTCTCTTGTGCGGAGACGTCGTTCACCTGTCCGGCGAGCCGGCTTACGTCGCGCGAGATTCGATGAAGGCGTCGGCTCAAGCTGTTAAACAGCCTGAGAAAACGGTGGCGGAGGCTGTTGATCATATTTAACAAGGTCGGGCGTTTCTTCCGGGTAGCCGCCTTTTTGTGTGCCGGAACGCGGGTGCTTTTTACGAAGAGGATTTGCCGTAAGGACACGGTCATTTCACACTCCTTCCGAAATAGATACGTTGTACCATATGTCGGTCAAATGCGGATAGGAACTTGTCAGGGCTAAATTGATGAATTGACCTAATTTCTGGAAGAAAACGGAACGGATGCTGACCGCCGTTTGATTCGGCAACGATGGGGAGGTAGAGGAAGGTGACGGCAGAGAAGAAACCGCACTTTCGTTCGGAATATCATTACAGGCAGCAGTATTATGCCAGCTTCCTGCATGGTCCGATCGATCGGCATGCAACGGAAGTGATGAAGATGATGGGGAATAAAGCATTCAAAGCGATCGTCGTATTCCCCGAAGCCGTTCCCTGGGAGCCGCTCCAGCGTCCGCAGCAGCTGCTGAAAGAATTTGCCCGACGAGGTTATCTTTGTTTCTTTTGCGATCCTACCGGCGAGCCATTTCAGCTCCGCGAAGTCGAGCCGAACCTTTTCGTCGTGAGCGGTGAAGCGTATTTGCTTCCTGCGCTGCGCAGCCAATCCGTTATTGTGCTGTGTACTTGGCTGATGCAGATGGCTTGGGCGGACTTATTGCCGCATAAGGTGCTTTGGTACGATGTGCTCGATTGTCTTGAATTTTTTTCGTTATACGATGAGAACATGCTGGAGAAGCACCGTCAAACGACGGTCCAAGCGGATATCGTGACCTATTCCGCGAAATCGCTGCAGAGGTATGTGAAGGAACGGCCCGACGCCCATTATTTGCCTAACGCTGCGAGAATCGAAGATTTCGACATGCCACGGGGCTTCATTCCCGGGGATATGGCCCCGTTTGTCGCAGCAGGCTCCCCGGTCATCGGATATTTCGGAGCGGTGGAAGAATGGTTCGACGACGAGCTGGTGCTGGAACTGGCCCGCAGAAAGCCGGAGTGGCAGTTCATCATTATTGGCAAGCCGGGCATTCCCAGGGATAAACTCGCTGCGCCCAACGTCCGCCTGCTCGGGATGAAGCCGTACCATCAACTGGCACACTATGGAAAATGGTTCCATGCGGCCATCATTCCATTCCGCGTCAACGAAACGACCAACAGCGTGTCTCCCGTCAAATTTTTCGAATATACAGCGCTTGGCCTTCCGGTCGTGTCCACGCCGCTGCTGGAGCTGACGGCGTACCAGACCGACATCCTGCGTCTGGCGGAAGGCGCCGACGAATTCGAAGCGGCGCTCGAATCGGTCCTGGCTCCGGAATTCGCTGCGGTAGCGGCCCGGGAAGGGGGGCGTTTCGCCGCGGGACACCAATGGTCGGAGCGGACGGATCAAGCGGAGCGTCTGCTGGAGGAGCGTCTGGAAGCCTGGAAGGCGTATGCCAATTACGATCCGGCTGGCAAGACGGCGGTGATGACGGTTACCTTTCTGGATTATGAGGGGGAGAAGTTCTATAACGGCGGAGCGGAGCGGTATTTGACAGATTTGCATCGGCTGATGGAGCAGCAGGGGGTGCCGCTTACCGTCTACCAGTACGGCCATGATGCGTGGCTGCGCCGGGTTCGCGGCATCGACGTCGTGTCTTTATCCAGAGGCGGACAGCACGCGAAGCAATATACGATCCCCGCCGTCAAAACGTACAGCCGGTTGTTTCAGGAGCAGACGGCCGAGCGTTCGGCACTGACGATCTATTCCGCCTTTTTCAACGCGTGGCCCTATGAAACGAGCGGTACGGGTATCGGTATTATTCACGGCGTGAGCTGGGATAACCCGGATTGCAGTTATCCGGACGGGACGGTTTTCTGGGAAACGAACCGGCGTTTTATCGAAGGGGCCCGCCTGTGCGGAACGCTGGTATCGGTAGATACGAATTCGGCGAACTGGCTGCAGACGGTCGATTATGCTTTGGGCCACACGATCAAAGTGATTCCGAACTACGTCGATACGGACGAATTCACGCCAAGACCCGATTACGACAAGCCGGGCGGCCGTATCGTCATCTTATATCCCCGGAGATTATACCATGCGAGAGGATTGTACCTGGTGCTGGAAGTGATCGATCAAATTTTGCTTAAATATTCCAATGTCGATTTTCATTTCGTCGGGCAGGGGCTCGATGACGACCTTCGGCATGTAGATATCAAAATCAAACGGTGGCCCGGTCGCATTAAACGGTACTCGCTTAAGCTTGACGACATGCCGCAGGCTTACCGGCAGGCGGATATCTCGCTGATCCCGACGCTATACAGCGAGGGCACGAGCTTGTCCTGTCTGGAGGCGATGGCTTCCGGGAATGCGGTCATTGCCACCCGGATCGGCGGCTTAACGGACCTCGTCATCGACGGGTACAACGGGCTGCTCATCGAGCCGAACGCCCATGCCCTGAGGCAAGCCATCGGCAGCTTGCTGGACGATCCGGCGAAGCTCGTTTCCTTCAAGCAAAAAGCGACCGAGGTCGCCGAGGTGTTCACCAAGAAGCGTTGGACCCGGCAGTGGACCGACATCATCGCCTCCCATTGGCGCAGCCGTGCCGATTTGTCCGCCTCGCCCGGGCGCAGCCGGCTAATCGAGATTTGGTTGACCCGGTTCCCGTCGGAACGGAACGCAGGCCAAGCGATCGTGAGCTATTTGGCCGGAGGCGATTTGGTCTATGTCCGGGTAAAGGACGGGAAGGCGTACCGATCCTGCAGCTTCGGCCGCTTGCAATGGCTGGACTGGGACGATCCGCAGCATGACGAACCGGATGAGCTTATTGTGGAGCGGGGAATCGATCGGGAGTTCGGACGTCCGGTCCGAACCTTGGCGATTGAACAAGGGGAGTGGAGCATGGAGGCTGGCGGCTAAGGCGCGCCAGCCCTTTTGGGTTAGGCGAAGTTTCCGACAAAATCATCCGACATGCAGGGAATTCCACCATACGCCAAAATATGGTACGATGAACAGGAAGAGGTACGGATGGCGGAGTATGACCGGTGCCCGGCTGGTTAGTGGGAAGCCGCGGCCGAGTGTTTGGCAATCAAGCTACGATATGTCTCTTTCGGCCTCAAGCCGACCAGCCTTTCGACAGGTTCGCCATCCTTGAGCAGGATGACCGTCGGCATCGACATCACCCCGAAGCGGGCCGCAATGTTCGGCGAAGCGTCGACGTCTACCTTCAGAATCGTCACGCGCTCTCCCAGCTCTTGCCCGAGCTCCTCCAGCAGCGGGATCAGCCTTTTGCACGGCGGGCACCACACGGCGGTAAAATCGACCAAGGTCAGTTCGGATTTGCGGATATCTCCGGAAAATTCGGCATCGTTGCTTGTTTTAAGACTCATCGTTCGTTCCCTCCATAGATTCGTTATCGGTTCGTTCCGATAGAATAGATTCGATGCGCTCCTCCAGATTGGACCTGATCCGGACCAGCGTCTGGATTTGCTCGTCGATTTCCTTCAGCTTCTGCTGATACACGGGCAATACCTCGTTGCAGAACGCTTCTTTGTTCAACAGCACGCAGTGCAGAAAACCGGCAATCTGCTCGGTAGACAAGCCCAGATTCAGATACAACCGGATCGTTTTGACCTGCTCTACGGCGAATTTGTGATATTCCCGGTAGCCGCTTTCGGTGCGGGCCGGCGCGATAAGCCCTTGTTGCTCGTAATAACGGAGCGATCGGATGCTGGCTCCGGTCGCCTTGGACAGCTCGCCGATTTTCAGGGCCATCCCTCCTTCGGGTGAATTGCGGATCGTAGTTTTATTATAGACCGTGACATTGATGTCAGAGTCAATCGTTTTTTTACATCTATTAAAAAGTGAGGAGAAGTCATGCTACTTCGTAAACTGGAGCCTCAAGACGTGGAGGCATTTTGGAGCTTGCGGTTAAAATCGCTCAAAGAACACCCCGAATCGTTCGGATCGAACTACGAGGACGCGTCGCTTACCGGTATGGACGAGGTTCGCCGCCGTTTTCCGAATTCGGCGGACCAGTTTCTTCTAGGGGCGTTCGGTGAGAACAACGAATTGATGGGCATGATCGGCTTTCGCCGAGAGTCTTCGCGCAACCTGGCTCATAAGGGCATGCTCTGGGGAGTGTATGTGGACAGCGCCCATCAGGGGAAAGGGATCGCCACCGCACTGCTCCGGCATGTGCTGGAGGAGGTAAGCTCGCTGGACGGGCTGGAGCAGGTTTATTTGGCCGTGGTGACCGTCAACGAACCGGCGGTTCGATTGTACCGTTCGGCCGGATTCGAAATTTTCGGAACCGAACCTAATGCGCTGAAAATCGGCGGCGAGTACTACGACGAATACTGGATGGTATGCAAACTGGAGATGACGGATTCAAGGAGTGAATCGGATGGTTAAAACGATAAGGAATGCCCTTATGTTCGCAGCGGCGGTTCATATTGTGTATGTTATCGTGCAAGTCGTTTCGGGGATGCTACTTACTATGCGATATGTGCCGAAGATGGTCGACGCTTATTCGAGCAAGCAAGGGATGGAATCGCAGGTTTCCTTCGGGCTGACGGCGGGCCCGTCCGGATGGCTCTACGTCCTGACGTTCGCCGGCAGCGCCGCCTTGTACGCCTTCGCCCTGCAGCCGCTCTTGCGGAGATGGGCCAATCGGCGGAACCGGTCGTAGTTTCCCGGGCGGAGCTGACGCCAGGCAGCATGAAGGACTCGCCGGTTTCGTATAAATGAACAGAAGCTTTTTGCCTAGGGAAAACGATGGACTGGGGGGAGCATGATGGATTTGGTATTCGTCATTCACGGTGAATCACAGCATTCGCTCGGTTTGCCCGGAAGCCGGGAAATGAAGGATCCGCAGCTCACGGAACGAGGCAGAACGGAAGCGCTTCGGCTTCGAAGCTTGAAGCCGCTCTCGGATACGGACGCGGTCGTTGCCGGTCCGACGCTGCGAATGCTCCAAACGGCGGAGCTCTGGTGCGAAGGGATGCCCGTCGCCCGGTTTGTGCATCCGCTCGCAGGTCCGCGCCAATATCCTTTCCGTTACGATTTTCATACGATGCCTTGTGACACGCCTTTGGAGCCTGGCCGGCTTGCGGGCCGGTTCCCCAAGTGGCAGCTGCCGGCCGACTTGCCCGAATATTTGTGGCTGCAGGGCATTCATACACTGCCAGGCTTGCTCTTCGCCCAACAGGCGGACCGCTTTCTTGCCTGGTGTCGCAATCTAGGCAAAGAACGGGTCTATGTCGTGACCGAGGCGGGAACGAGCCGGGCCTATCAGGCACATTTGGCTGAAGCGCGCTGCGGCGGAACGAGGAAGTTACTTACAACAATGGAGGAGAACGGAGGTTTCGCGCTATCCGTCTGCTCGGGTTGATATTTTACTATTTCAAGAGAGATAGGGCATATGATATAATAACTCACTAGTTATGTAAAAGTTTGCGTAGGGAGTGAGCAGCTTTGTCTCTGATAGTGATGAAATTCGGCGGGAGCTCCGTAGGTGACGCGGAGCGGATGAAGCGGGTGGCGAACCGCATCGTGGAAAGAAAGCTTGAAGGCCACGGTTGTGTCGTCGTCGTTTCGGCCATGGGAGATACAACGGACGATTTGATCGATTTGTCCAAACAACTGTGCCCCGGCACGCCGCCGGCGCGAGAAATGGACATGCTGCTGACGACGGGCGAGCAGGTTTCGGTTGCGCTGCTGGCGATGACGATCCACAGCCTCGGGCACGAAGCCGTTTCGTTTACGGGCTGGCAAGCCGGCATGTATACGGAAGCGCTTCATGGCAAGGCGCGCATTACCGATATCCGCCCGGACCGTATCCGCAATGCGATCGCAGCCGGCAAAATCGTCATCGTCGCGGGCTTCCAAGGCATGACGGAAGAAGGCGAGATTACGACGCTCGGACGCGGCGGGTCGGATACGACGGCCGTAGCGCTGGCGGCTGCCATTGAAGCGGACGTGTGCGAAATTTTCACCGATGTGGACGGCATTTATTCCACCGATCCGCGGATCGTGAAGTGCGCGCGCAAGCTGAACGAAATTTCGTACGACGAAATGCTGGAGCTTGCCAATCTCGGAGCGGCGGTTCTGCATCCGCGCGCCGTGGAATACGCCAAAAATTACAATGTACAGCTGGTCGTCAGATCCAGCTTCAATCATAATCAGGGCACGAATGTGAAGGAGGAAGCGGCGATGGAACAAGGCATCGTAGTACGCGGCATTGCTTACGACAAAAATGTGGCGAGAATCAGTATTTTGGGAGTGGAAGAAAAGCCGGGGCAATTGGCTAAAGTCTTCACTGCCTTGGCCAAAGCGCAAATCGATGTGGATATCATCGTCCAAAGCGGCGTACAGAACGGTCTCGCCGATTTCTCCTGCACCGTATCGCTGTCCGATCAAGAGAAGGCGCTTCAAGTCATCGAAGGGATTCGTCCGGAAGTCGGCTTCCGTCAAGTGACCTCCGAAACCAATCTGGTCAAAGTATCCATCGTTGGCGCGGGCATGGTCAGCACGCCGGGCGTGGCTGCGAAAATGTTCGAGGTCATCTCCGAGCTCGGCATCAGCATTCTGCTGGTGAGCACGTCCGAAATCAAGACGTCCTGCGTCATTGAAAACGGCCGTCTGAACGAAGTGATCGCGGCGCTGCACAGCGCTTATGGCCTCGATACGGATCAGACCGTATTTGTGGGCGGCCCTTCCGAAAGAAGATAAGCTAACGCAGCTTATCGAAGACGAACGTAAACAGCTTGAACAGAAAAGCGGTAATGCCGGCGGCCATCAGCGGCCCGACCGGAATGCCTTTCAAGAAAATAATTCCGAAAATGGAGCCAATGACAAGACCCACAATCAATTGTGGGTCTATTTTTAATAACTCCAAGCCTTTGCCGTTCATGTACGTTGCGATTGCGCCCCCGACCAAGGCCAAGATCCCCGGCCAAGTGGTGAACATCGACGTCACGTCTTTAATGGAAATTCGCTCGCTGGCGAACGGAACCAATACTCCCATCGTCAAAAACAGCAGCCCGAGCTCCAGCCCTCTTCGTTCGATGGTAGGCAAATACCGTTCCAAACTGATGAGCTTGATAATCAACAGCACGCACGCTGCCGTTGTAATAATATGGGAGCGACCGATCAGACCGATGATAATCAGCGCTACCAGCAAAATGTCTCCGTTCATGGTCAGGCCCCTTGTCCAATGGTTTCTTTTCCAGTGTATGAACGAGGGCTTGGTTTAGAACTAGAACGAGGCGGAGGCGTGCTCCGGCTCCAGCTTCCCGGCACGCACGACAGGGGCCAAGGGCAATAGGTCGATTTGCGAGCAGTACGTCACATCCTCACGGAAGCCGAGCTTGGTCAGCCGTCGTCCGCCTGCGCAGGAGAGCAGCATTTCGGTCAGACGGTCCTGTACTTGCCGGTAGGCGTGAAGCATGGCCAGGCCAAAATCGCCGACCGTCTGAGCGGCTGCCGGACTGTCCGGATCGCAGCCGGACAACTGAAGCAGCTTGTGTACAAGCAGACCGGCGCATAGGCCGTCTTCCAGCGAGAACACGTCCTGGGCTCCCGAGCAGACCAGTACGATTTCCTGGTCCAGCGAGGCCGCCTTACGGGCGCAAGCCCCGGCGTTCAGGAAAGCGCCGATCAGCACGTGATCCGCTTTCCTGGCCTTATGAATCGCCCGGGTGCCGTTTGTCGTCGTCATGATTAACGTTTTGCCGGACACGGCTTCAGGCGTATACTCCAGAGGAGAATTGCCGAAGTCGAAGCCGGGAATTTTTTTGCACGAACGTTCGCCCCCCAGCAAAGTCTCAGGGCTCTGCAAGCTCTTCGCCTGGCTCACCGTTTCGACCGGGACAAGCGTCCGGCATCCCCCGGCAAGCGCTGTCAGCATCGTGGAGGTCGCACGAAGCACATCGATGACGATAACGGTTTTGTGCTGTAGATCGTCGGACCTCGCTTCGTTTATGGAGGCGATCACTTGAATATTCATGGAAACCGGACCTCCTTCCGCTTCAAATTTGCCAATCCCATGAATGGCCGACGGCTGCGGATTGCAGCCTTTCGGGAAGCATCGTATCCGAACGGAGCCCCCGACGGAGCGCTTCGAGCGAGATGACGTCCGAGGGAGCGACGTTGCCCAGATGCACGTCGGCTCCCAGCATTTGCATCAGATGCACCTGCTGCTCCTTTTGCGGCGCTTCCCAGAGCAGAACGCCCGGACTCGGCACCTGCCTGAGCACCTGCGCGATTTCCTTATCCTTGCAAGCGCCTTGAGCGTCGTAGATGCCGACGCCTTTGCCGGATTCCCGGCCTTCGATCGTGACAAGCGCAGCGCCAAGCCCGGTATCCACAATCACCGTCTCAATCAATTCGTCCAATTCGATCGTGGAGCCCCACCCTTTTTTTCCGTATTCGGTGATGACGGTGAGCCCTGCTTCCACACCTCGGGAGATCAACTCGCTGCGCAAACTCCGGGGTACCTCGATGGTTCCGTCCGACACTTCGACACCGCTGAAGCCCATGTAAGCTGCCATATCAAAGTAATGATCGACCGCATCTTGCCGGATCGCCACCTCAAGAAATGTGCCTCCGGGGTAGACGATAATGTCGTGGGCTTTGGCCATTTCGATTTTTCGCTTAAGCAACTCCGTCTTATAAAGCGGCGAGGTGCCGAATCCGATTTTCAGCATGTCGATATAGACGCCTGCCGTCTGCAGCAAATCCTCAAGCGCATGAAGCCCAAGGCCTTTGTCGATCACCATCGTTTTGCCTAAAGCTCGCGGCTTCTCCGTACGACGCCCGGTCGGATCGCTGAGTAGGGTGTTCCACTGCAGCGCTGATGTAACCTCCATCTTGTATCGCCTCGCAGTAACTTTAAAGTTGAATTACGGTGTCATCATATGCATTTTGGGCGAATGGTGTGCCCCGCTAGCCTAAAATAAGACGGGCCCGCATAACATTACATAAGGAATGCGAAGGGGGGAAACGCATGTCGGTCATTAATAAAATCGTCCTCAGTATGGCGCTGATCCGAATCTTCTCGGGCAGCATCGAGATCATGGCGGGGCTGCTGATGCTGCGCTACAACCAGATTGAGAAAGCGCTTCTGGTCAATTCGGGGTTGGCGTTGGTCGGGCCTTTCGTACTGCTAACGACAACGACGATCGGACTCGTGGGGATGGCGGATAAGCTGTCGGCGGGCAAAATGCTATGGGTGCTTATCGGCGTGAGCTGTATTTTTATTGGAATCTTAAAAAAGTAATCGGTCATAGTTCAGTAGATTGCATCATACATATGATTGTAAAAGTTGGACAGCTTGGAGGGATAGCCATGATCCGGTCGCTGCTGCCGTTCTTCTCTGCCGCTATGCAGCAGATCCTAGCAACTCTACCAACCCGCATTGCAGCCGAGCTGCAAGAAATCCGGATCCGCGAAGAAAGGCCTTTGGAAATCGTCTGGGCCTCAGGCTGCGGCTTCGTATCGGACAAGGGCCGCTTGTGTGACGATCCCGGGCAAGCCTACCGGCCGTCGCGCCGGGACTGCGCGGAGCTGCTGGAGCAGCTGACGCAGCATTCGATGTACACGTTCGAGGAGGAGCTGAAGCGGGGATTCATTACCGTTGCCGGCGGACACCGGATCGGCCTCGCCGGACGAACCGTCCTGGAACAGGGAAAAGTGAAGTACATCAAGGATGTCAGCGGCTTCAACGTACGGCTGGCGCGGGAATGGAAAAATGCCGCCAAGCCGGTCCTTCCCTATCTGCTCGAACCGGGCGGCGAGCGGGTGTACCGCACGCTGATCGTCTCTCCTCCGCAGCAGGGAAAGACGACGCTGGTCCGCGATCTGGCCCGATTACTGGGCACGGGAGGAGCGGACAACGGCTTGCGCCGGTCCTTCAAGATCGGCATCGTCGACGAACGCTCCGAGATTGCCGCTTGCGTCAAAGGGGTGCCCCGCTTCGATGTCGGGTACCGGACGGACGTGCTGGACGGCTGTCCGAAGGCGGAAGGCATGATGATGATGATCCGCTCCATGTCGCCGGAGGTGCTGATGGCCGACGAGATCGGCCGGGCCGAGGACGCGCTTGCGATCCACGAAGCGCTGCATGCCGGCGTTGGCGTCATCGCTACCGCCCACGGCCGGGACGCCGCGGAGCTCAGGCGCCGTCCGATCCTGCGCGAGCTGCTCGAAGACGGCGTGTTCGACCGCTTTGTTGTACTGGCCAGACCGCCGGGAGCGGGCCCGGAAACGGCCGTTTATGACAAGCAGGGCAAACGGCTGGACGACAGGCTGGCATGGAGAGGGGGGCTAAGCTGATGAAACGAACCGGCGAAGAGGACGAGGACCCCGCATGCTGAAGCTGCTTGGCGCCATGCTGATTTTGCTGGCAGGTACGCTGTTCGGCTTTTACCAAGCTTCCCAATTGTCGCGCCGACCGAGGCAAATCGCCGATCTGATCCGCATGCTCCAGCGGCTGGAAACGGAGATCGTCTACGGCTTCACGCCGCTGCCGGACGCGCTCCGGCGCGCCGCAAGAGCGGGCGACTCCCCGGCGGGCGCTTTGTTTGCGGCCGCTGCGGAGGAACTCGGCAAGCCCGGCGGCCGTTCCGCACAGGCTGTCTGGGAGCAGGCAGTGAGCCGGGGATGGAAATTGACGTCGATGAAAGCGGCGGAGCGGGACATTTTGCTGCAGCTTGGATCTACGCTGGGGCTGACGGACCGCGATGACCAGGTGAAGCACCTGAGACTTGCCGTCGGCAGCCTGCAAGGGGAAGCGGACATTGCGCGGGATGAGCGGGAGCGGTACGAGCAGATGTGGAAAAGCCTCGGCCTGCTGATGGGCGCGTTAGTCGTCATTTTAATATATTAGAAGCAGAGCCAGGCTTAAGGGTGAGGTGCCGCCAATGAACGTGGACGTAAACGCGATATTCCAGATCGCCGGCATCGGCATCATTATCGCAATGATTCATACCGTGCTGAAGCAGATGGGCAAAGAGGATATGGCGCATTGGGTCACCGTGATCGGCTTCGTCGTCGTGCTGTTTATGGTGGTCCGGCTGCTCGACAGCTTGTTTAAAGAGATCAAGACGATTTTTCTCTTCCAATAAAAGCAGGTGAAGCCCGTGGAGATCATTCAAATCGTAGGGCTCGGGTTGGTGACGACCGTGCTGGTGCTGATCATCAAGGAGCAAAAGCCGATGTTCGCCTTCCTGCTGACGGCCTTCACCGGCATTACGATCTTTCTGTTTCTGATCGGCAAAATAACCGCCGTGATCGGAGTGCTGGAGGAGCTGGCCAACAAGGCGAACATCAACCTGATTTTTCTGAAGACAATTCTGAAAATCATCGGCATCGCCTACATCGCCGAATTTGGCGCCCAAATCGTGCGCGATGCCGGCCAGGAAGCGATCGCCTCCAAAATCGAGCTGTCCGGCAAAGTTCTCATTATGGTAATGGCGATTCCGATCGTCTCGGCCATCATCGAAACAGTCGTCAAGCTGCTTCCCGCGTAGCTCCGGAGATGGGCAGCTCGGCATGAAAAAGCGGGTGGAGGCGAAGCGATGAGGCGGCGCTGGATGCAAGGATTACGACATTCGTCTGGGAGACTCGCTGCCTGCGGCGCGCTCCGGCTTGGACTGCTGCTAGGCGTGGCGTTCCTCACGGCGTTCCTGTTGGACGGAGGCGCTGGCTGCTGCGGAGTCGCTTATGCCGCCGTACCGGCGGAAGAGCTGATCCGGGAGCAGGCGCAGCGGCTGCCGCTCGATCAGGTCGAGCAATTCTGGAGCCGGCTGACCCGGCAGTACGGCGGATATTTTCCGGACAGCCGGGCCCCGAGCTTCATGGAGCTGCTGCTCGGCGCCAAGGATTTCGGCCTCGGCTCGGTTTTCTCGGGACTGTTCAAATATTTGTTTCATGAGCTTCTCTACAATGGCAAGCTGCTCGTTTCCATCGTCATTCTTACCGTGTTTAGCATGCTGCTGGAAACGCTGCAGAGCTCCTTCGAGAAAAATAATGTCAGCAAAATCGCCTATGCCATTTCGTTTCTGGTCCTGATGATTATGGCGGTCAACAGCTTCAGCGTCGCGATCGGCTATGCGAAATCGGCGATCACCGATATGATCCACTTCATGATCGCCGTCGTGCCGCTGCTGCTTACGCTGCTCGCCTCTATGGGCAACGTGGTGACGGTCACCGTCATGCACCCGCTGATCGTGTTCATGATCCACGCCGTCGGGACGGCGATCTACTTCATCGTATTTCCGCTGCTGTTTTTCTCGGCGGTGCTGCATATCGTCAGCTCGCTGTCGGACAAATACAAGGTAACCCAGCTTGCCAATTTGCTGCGGAATGTCAGCGTCGGGTGTCTTGGAGTTTTCGTTACGGTATTTTTGGGGGTCGTTTCGGTACAAGGCATCGGCAGCGCTGCAGCGGACGGGGTGACGATCCGGACGGCCAAGTACATTGCCGGCAACTTCGTGCCGGTGGTCGGGCGGTTGTTCTCGGACGCCTCGGAGACCGTGATCGGTGCTTCGCTGCTGGTGAAAAATGCGGTAGGGCTGGCGGGGGTTGTCATTCTTCTGGTGCTCTGCGCCTTCCCGGCGCTCAAAATATTAACGCTTGCCTTCATCTATAATGTATCGGCTGCGGTGATGCAGCCCTTGGGAGATAACCCGATGATCACGTGCTTGGAAACGATTGGTAAAAGTTTGATATTCGTATTTGCAGCGCTCGCCGTCGTCGGTCTCATGTTTTTCCTGGCGATCACCATCGTGATTGCCGCTGGCAACGTATCCGTCATGATGCGCTGAATCGCGCCCCGCGAAGGAGAGGATGACGATTGGACTTCCTGAGCGGGTGGCTCAAGTCGATCGTCATGGTCATCTTGCTCGCCACCTTCGTCGACCTGCTGCTGCCGAACCAGTCGATGCAGCGCTACGTCAAAACCGTGATCGGCCTGTTCCTGCTGCTCACGCTGCTGCAGCCGCTTTTCTCGCTGCTTGGCCAACGGTCGCAATTGGATGAGCGAGTCAAGGATGCGCTGTTCAAAAGCGGCGCGGCGAGCCCGGAACGGCCGGCGGGCGGGGCAAGCGGAGAGGTCGAGTCGCTGCCCGTCACCCTGCAGCGGGCTGAAGCGCTGAAAACCAAGCAACAGGAGCAATCGCGCAAGCTGGTGGAGGCGCAGGCTGCCGATCTGATGAAGCGAAGCATCGAGCGGAAGGCCGAGGTGAAGGTGCGAAGCATTCAGGTCGAGACCGCCGCCGACAGCGAAGGCCGGCTTGTCATCCGCAGCGTCTCTCTCGCCTTGGAACCGCAATCGCCGGTTGCGTCCGTTACGGATACGGCTTCAAGGCCAGGTACAGGAATCGAGCCGGTTAAACCGGTGGAGCCCGTTGCAGGTGTCGATATCCGCATCGGAGAGCCGCAATCGAGGCCTGTTTCCCGGATAAGCAACAGGGAATCGGATGAAAATAAGCTATCGCCTGAATGGTTGCAGAAAAAGACGCAAATATTACTGATGTTGGAGCAGGATTGGCAGGTGGGCGAAGACCAAATCCGGCTGGAGCTGGCGGCGGGGAGGTGATGCGGATGGGAGAGATACGGAGAAGGATGCAATCGTGGCTTGGCGGCGGCCCGGGCGGTCCGAAGCGAGCGCAAACGTTTCGATGGGTGCTGCTGCTCGGGCTCGTAGGCGCCGCGCTTATGATTCTGAACTCGTTTATCACCGTGAAGGAGGTGGATCCCATCGGCACGGGACGGGCATCTCCTCCCGATCAGACCAAGCCGGCCTTCGGTCAGGGAAGTAAAGAGCGAAGCCTGTTCAAAGATTATGAGGAAGCGTATGAAACCGAACTCAGGGACATCTTGTCGAAAATTGTCGGAGTAGGCGATGTGGAAGTGCTGGTGACCATTGAGTCGACGGAGGAACTGAACGTCGAGCGCAACACCAAGGAAACGCAGCAAATTACCAATGAGAAAGATCCGCAGGGGGCCACGAGACATATCACCGACGTAACCCGAAACGGCGAAGTAGTGCTTTACGAAGTTTCGGGCGGCAAGCAGCCGCTCGTCGTCAAGACGATTAAGCCGAAAATCCGCGGCGTGCTCGTCGTCGCCAAGGGCGCAGAAAATCTGACGGTGAAAAAAATGATTACCGAAGCAGTAGAACGCGGGCTGGATGTGCCTGCCCACCGGATATCGATCCAGCCTCGCAAGCAGTAAGCCGTACGAGGCCGGTGCGATACATTCAATTTAAACAAGGATAAACGTTAAGGAGGATATGCAATGAATTCGAAAAGACAAACCATTTGGCTTGTATCCATGCTTAGTTTGATGGTGGTGCTGTCCGCCTACTACTTGTTTACGGAAGACGTGGGCAATGTGGAAGTGACGGGAACGACGCCGAAGGAAATGACGATCAGCGCCGGGCAAACGGACGCGACGCATCCTACGGCTACCGATGCGAACGCCGGTCCGAGAGGCGAGCAAAAGCCGGGGCAAAAACCGGAAGTGAAGCCCGAACAGAAGCCTGAGGTAAAGCCGGAGCAAAAGCCCGAGGCAAAACCCGAGCAGAAGCCTGAGGTGAAACCGGAGCAAAAACCGGAAATGAAACCCGAGCAGAAGCCGGAGCAAAAACCGGAAATGAAGCCCGAACAGAAGCCTGAGATGAAGCCGGAACAAAAGCCGGAAGGCAAGCCGGAGCAAAAGCCCGGTAAAGGCGACAAATCCAGCAGCACAGGGGCGGAGACGTCATCGATCGCCGCGCAGCCGGTCTCCAAAAACGAAACGGACGCCAAAGTGCTGCAGCAAGTGCAAGCGCAGGCGAATGTCCAGTCGGGGAAAGACTATTTTGTAAACCTTCAGCTTAAGCGCAACGAGGAGATGGCTAAGAAGGCCGAGCAGCTCCTGACGGTTATCGCAGACCCGAAACAAACGGCCGAAGCTGCCGTTAAGGCACAGGAAGAGCTGCGGAAAATCGAAGATATGGAAGCTAAAGTTACGAATCTCGAAGAAAGCTTGACGAAAGATTTCCCGCAAGCCGTTGTAACCCAAGATTCCAACAAATGGAAGGTTACCGTCCAAGCAAGCAAGCTGGAGAAAAGCCAAGCGCTCAGCATCATCGACAAAACGATCAAAGAATTGAGCGTCGGCCCTGACAGCGTATCGGTACAAATGATTCCTTAAACCGGTATAGTAAAAGTCGGTAAACGGGAGAAGATGCAGGCAAGGAGAGTCCGGAAAACCCGGCTCTCCTTTTTTTGCGGCATCGTTCGACGATATTCGTCATATTCTTTTCTTATTCGCGGCGGCTTTTCAGGACAGCCGGTGGAGCTGAAAAGTTCGCGCTATTCCCGGAGCAAGGAAACTCTTTTCTTACCGAAAGATTGTGATATAATAACAACGTCGTTTGTTTTACGGTGTTGACCGCTGCCGCGGGACAAGCCGTCGGTGTGCCTGCCGTTTGGCCGGGGGGATGCCGCAGCTTGCGGAGCGGCCGTCAACAAGATGCCCAAAGGAGTGAATTCCGTGTTTAAGTTAAGCGAAATTAAAGAATTGATCAAGCTGGTGGATCAAACATCTTTGCACGAACTAGAGATCGAAAACGAAGGCTCCCGCCTTTTAATCCGTAAACCGAATAAAACCGAGCAAGTCGTCGTCACCGCCGCACAGCCTGCGGCCAGCCTCGTTGCCCAGCAGCCTGCACCTCAAGCCGTCGTTCAGACATCTGCGGCAGTCAACATACCTGCAGCCGAAACTCCGGCAGCAATCCCATCCAATTTACATACGATTGTTTCTCCGATGGTCGGCACGTTCTATGAAGCTCCGTCTCCGGGAGCGGCGCCGTTCGTTTCCAAGGGCAGCAGCGTGAAGGAAACGACGATCGTCTGCATCATCGAAGCGATGAAGCTGATGAACGAGATCGAAGCCGAAGTCAAAGGCCAGATCGTCGAAGTGCTTGTCGAGAACGGCCAGTTGGTAGAGTACGGCCAACCGTTGTTCCTGGTGAAACCGGAATAATCCGCTAGGAGGAGAACCCATTGAAGTTTCAAAAAATATTGATCGCCAACCGTGGGGAAATCGCCGTGCGCATTATTCGCGCATGCCGTGAGCTCGGAATTTCTACGGTCGCGGTCTACTCGGAGGCGGACCGCGATGCGCTGCATGTCCGTTTGGCGGACGAAGCCTATTGTATCGGACCTACAGCTTCCAAAGACAGCTATTTGAATTATACGAATCTGATGAGCGTCGCGACGTTGACGGAGACTGACGCGATTCATCCGGGATATGGCTTTTTGGCGGAGAACGCCGACTTCGCCGAAATTTGCGAGAGCTGCAACATTACGTTCATCGGTCCTTCGCCGGAAGCGATCAGCAAGATGGGCGACAAGTCCGTCGCGAAGCAGACGATGAAGGAAGCGGGCGTTCCCGTGATCCCCGGCTCCGACGGCCTTGTCGAGGATATGGACGAAGCGATCCGTCTGGGACGCGAGATCGGCTATCCGATCATTATTAAAGCGACGGCCGGAGGCGGAGGCAAAGGCATTCGTCTGGCCGAAAACGAAGAGATGCTGATCCAGCAAATTACGACCGCCCAACAGGAAGCGCAAAAAGCGTTCGGCAATGCGGGCGTTTATTTGGAGAAATATTTGACGGGAATGAAGCACGTCGAAATTCAGGTGCTGGCCGACAAGCACGGCAACGTGGTACATCTGGGCGAGCGCGACTGTTCGGTGCAGCGCCGCCGCCAGAAGCTGGTGGAGGAAGCGCCTTGTCCGATTCTGACCGAGGAAATTCGCGAACGAATGGGCGAAGCGGCTGTTCGTGCGGCCAAAGCCGTCAATTATTCCGGCGCCGGTACGCTGGAGTTTTTGCTCGGACCGGACGGACAGTTTTACTTTATGGAAATGAACACCCGGATTCAGGTGGAGCACCCGGTAACGGAGCTCATCACGGGCATCGATATTATTAAAGAAATGATCCGTGTCGCGGAAGGCGAGCCGCTTTCGTTCACTCAGGACGAGGTGCGCATTAACGGCTGGGCGATCGAATGCCGGATCAATGCGGAAGACCCGGAGCGCAATTTCATGCCTTCCGCGGGTCAAATCAAATTTTACTTGCCACCCGGCGGCTTCGGCGTCCGCGTCGACAGCGCCGCATACCCGGGCTACACGATTCCGCCTCACTACGATTCGATGATCGCGAAGCTGATCGTGTGGGGAGAGGACCGCGACGAAGCGATCCAGCGAATGAAGCGCGCTTTGGCCGAATTTACGATCGAAGGCATACATTCGACGATTCCATTCCATCTGAAGCTGCTGGAGCATAAAAAGTTTTTGGCCGGCGACTTCGATATCAAGTTTTTGGAAGAGCATGACGTGAACGATCCGGACTCTTAAGCGCACGGTTCACTTCGTTGTCATATTTTTAAGGGAATGGTATAGTATACAATAAGTTTAGGTGTGGGCAAGCCAAATGTTTAGGAGGTCCTGACCATGAGTACACTGGCAGCGGATTATGAGAAGACCGAGATGGGCACGATTCAGATCGCTCCGGAGGTGATCGAGATCATCGCCGGTATGGCAACTGTCGAAGTGCCCGGCGTTGCAGGCATGAGCGGCGGATTTGCCGGAGATATCGCCGAGTTTCTCGGACGTAAAAATATGTCCAAAGGCGTAAAGGTTGAAGTGGGTCAGCGCGAAGCGGCGATTGACGTGTCTGTCATCATCGAATTCGGCACGCGGATTCCGGAGGTTGCAAGCGCGGTTCAGCATAATGTCAAGCAGGCCATCGAATCGATGACCGGACTTAGCGTCGTTCAGGTGAACGTTCATATTCATGACGTTATTTTCAAAGGTGCGGACAAAGTCGAAGAGCCGGAAACGCCCGCACATCGCGTAAAATAATTAATAAATACCCCGGTTGAACCCCCATCCTTCACCGTTTGGGGGTTTCCTCCATCTTAGGAAGGAGTCAGGATTCGTGGTAAAAGTTCTCGACAGACTGCTGCTCTTTATTTTCAGCTTGGCCGTGCTGATCGCAACGTTCATTTTGCTGTTCGCTGCATTCGGCCTGATTTCCTTCAATACGGCGGGCAATTTCGCTCACGATGTGTATTACGATTTAAGAACGGCGATTATTTTCATCAGCTCCACGGTGGTGGCTGCGCTGTTAAGCCTTCGCTTCCTGTACTTGTCCGTCAGACGCGGCAAATCTTCGTCGCCATCGATCGATCAGCGGACCGAATTCGGGGACATCCGCATTTCGCTCGATACGGTGGAGAATTTGTCGTTGAAAGCGGCAGGCCGGACGCGCGGCGTTCAAGATTTGCGCGCACGCGTCAAAGTGAATCAATCCGGACTTGAAATCGTCATTCGCGCCATCGTGGACGGCGAAAATTCCATTCCGGCGATGACCGAAGAGATGCAGGCGAACGTGAAGCGGCATATCGAGGAAATTACCGGGATTCCCGTAGCTTTCGTCACGGTATTTATCGCGAATATTCAACAATCGTCCCCGACCTTCAAAAGTCGAGTGGAATAGAGGTGAGCCCCCGGATGTGGATGCGAATTTGGGAGCAGCTGTGGGAACAGCACAGGGGTAAGACGATCGGCGTTCTGGCCGGAAGCGCCCTTGGCCTCATTTATTTGTTCTTCGGCTTCTGGCGTATGTTAATCTTTATCCTGATCGTATATACTGGATACTACATAGGGAAAAGGTTGGACCGGAACGAGCCGGTGTTTCCCGCAGAAGACACTTGGCGCCGGCTAATGGACAAATGGAGACTGTTCCGCTAAAATCCTTGGATGACGCCCAAGGATTTTTTTCGGTTAATAACAATGTATAAGTCTTCTACTTAAGACAAGGAAGACGCAGCCGGTTTATTCTGGTGAAGCAAGTGCAAACCCACAGGAGGATTTGATCGGATGAGACGAAGATTGGCAAGGGAGCTTGCGGTGCAAAGCTTATATCAGATCGAAATGAACGAAGCGACAGCGGCCGATGCCATCGCGCACGTAATCGAAGAAGCGCGGACGGAGGACGAGGCGCAGCTGACGCGGGAGCGCGATCAGATTGTGCCTCATGAGGTGCTTGAGCTCGTGGAAGGCACGATGCAGCACAAGCGGCAAATCGACGGCCTGCTTTCCGATTATTTGAAGGGCTGGCAGATGGACAGGCTGTCCAAGGTGGACCGGGAAATTATGCGGCTTGCCACGTACGAAATGGTGTTTCGAGAAGATGTGCCGCCGAAGGTTGTCGTGAACGAAGCGATCGAAATGGCCAAAAATTTTGGCACGGAGGAATCGGGGAAGTTCGTCAACGGCGTACTCGGCAAAATGATCAAAGACCTGGAGACGATCCGCAGCCGTTCGTCCGAAGCGTAGAAGCGACCTAGCGAAAGGGGAAAACAAGCATGTCCGCGCAAATCATTAACGGCAAAGAAATCGTCAGCGCTTACCGCGCCGATATTAAGCAGCAAGTCGAGCAGTTGAATCAGCAAGGGGTACAGCCAGGACTTGCGGTAGTCATCGTCGGTGACGACCCGGCCTCGCACGTCTACGTGCGCAATAAAGCGAAAGCCTGTGAAGAAGCGGGCATGCATTCCGAAGTGTACAAGCTTCCGGAACATACGCCGGAGGCCGATGTGCTGGCTCTTATCTCCAAGCTGAATGGCGATAAGGCGATTCACGGCATTCTTGTCCAGTCGCCGCTGCCGGGACATATTTCGGAGGAACGGGTAGTCGAAGCGATCGCGGTCGAAAAAGACGTTGATTGCTTCCATCCGGTCAATGTGGGCAACCTGATGATCGGCAAGGAAGGACCGGCTCCTTGCACACCTGCGGGCGTCATTGAGATTCTCAAGAAAGTCGGCGTTGAAATTGCCGGCAAGCATGCCGTCGTGATCGGCCGCAGCAACATCGTCGGCAAGCCGATGGCCATTTTGCTGCTTCGTGAGAATGCAACTGTAACGGTGTGTCACTCGCGCACGAAAAATATGGAAGAAATTACGCGCCAGGCGGATATTTTGATCGCGGCGGTTGGCAAAGCGAAGATGATCAACCGCAGCCACATCAAGCCGGGAGCCGTTGTCGTCGACGTGGGCATCAACCGGCTCGATACCGGCAAGCTGGCGGGAGACGTCGATTTTGACGACGTTCTGGAGACGGCGAGCTATGTAACGCCGGTGCCGGGCTGCGTCGGCCCGATGACGATTACGATTCTGCTTCGCAATACGCTTGAAGCGGCACAGCGTGCGGCTTCTGCAACCAACTAGCGGTAACGGGCGTAGTTATGAAAGAAAAACAAATTTTATCGATCAAAGAGCTGAATCGATACATTAAAATGCTGCTTGAGGGCACGGACCGGCTGCAGGACGTTTGGGTGCGGGGTGAAATTTCGAATTTTACCCATCATTCCAGCGGACATATGTATTTTACGTTAAAAGATGCGGACAGCCGGTTAAAAAGTATTATGTTCGCCTCCTACAACCAGCGGCTTCCGTTCATTCCCCGAGAAGGGACGAAGGTGATCGCCTGCGGGAACATCTCGGTGTACGAACGGGACGGACAGTATCAATTCTATGTCACGCAAATGCAGCCGGATGGCATCGGGAGCTTGTATCTGGCATTCGAGCAGCTGAAGAAAAAGCTGGAATCCGAAGGCCTGTTCGCTCCGGCGAGAAAGAAGCCGATTCCGCGCTTCCCGCGCGCGATCGGGGTTATTACGTCGCCGACGGGCGCAGCGGTTCGCGATATTATTATCACGCTGCAGCGCCGTCATCCGACCGTGCCCATCCTGCTGTATCCGGCGCTTGTGCAGGGGAAGCAGGCGGCTCCTTCGATCGTGAGGGCGATCGAGGAAATGAACGCGAGAAACGAAGTCGACGTGCTCATCGTCGGCCGCGGCGGCGGATCGCTTGAGGAGCTGTGGGCCTTCAACGAAGAGGCGGTGGCCCGGGCGATCTTCGCTTCGAACCTGCCGATCATTTCGGCCGTCGGCCACGAAACGGATTTCACGATCGCGGATTTCGTCGCCGATCTGCGCGCGCCGACTCCAACGGCGGCCGCCGAGCTGGCCGTTCCGCATCATCAGGAGCTGAAGCAGCAGATCGGGTACTTGCGCCAGCAATTGTACGGCGGATTGACCCAGCAACTGGAGCGCAGCAAAGAGCGACTGAAGCGGCTCCAGAGGTCGCCATACTTGACGAATCCCCGCAGGCAGCTGCTTTTGCAGCCGGCGGAACGTCTCGACCGCATGCGCGAGCAGCTCGGCTACAAGATGCGCAGCCGCCTGACGAAAAGTCACGAGCGGCTGATGAAGGCCGACCGGCAGCTCGCTTCGTTTAATCCGAAGGAGCAGGTCGTTTACTCCCGGAAGCGGCTGGACTCGTCCGCCCGTTTGCTTCGTCAGACGATGCAGGCGGTGCTGAGGCGCAAGCAGCAGGAGCTCGTATCGTCCATGCGCCAGCTGGATGCGCTCAGCCCGCTCAAGATCATGCAGCGGGGGTACGGCCTCGTATACGACGAGAAAGAGAAACAGCTCGTGAAATCGATTCAGCAGGTGCAAATTGGGGATGTTTTGAAGCTGCGCCTGATGGACGGACGGATCGATTGTCATGTTTGGTCTATGGAGGAGAAGACGGAGGAGAAAAGCGATGTCAAATCAGGAAGCGACGCCTAGCTTCGAGCAGGCGATGGACCAGCTTGAGCGCATTGTGGCACAGCTCGAAAGCGGCGATATTCCTCTGGAGAAGGCGATAGAGCTGTTTCAAGAGGGCATGAAGCTGTCTCAATTGTGCGGGCAGAAGCTGGAGCAGGTGGAACGCAAAATCGAAATTTTGCTGGAAGAAGAAGGCGGTCTGGCGAAAAAGCCGTTTCAACCGCAGGAAACCGATAAAGGGGACAACCGATGAACGAGTCATCCGGCATCCGAGAATACATTCGAGATATGGCTTCGCTCATAGAGCGGGAGCTGCAGCAGTCGATTCCGTCGTCGTGGGCGATTCCCGTCCCGCTTCGCGAATCGATGATGTACTCCTTGATGGCCGGCGGCAAGCGGCTGCGGCCGATTCTGGTGCTGGCAGCGGCCGAATCGCTGGGCGGCAGCCCGGAAGCGGCCGTTCCCGCAGCGTTGGCTGTGGAGATGATCCACACGTATTCGCTTATTCATGACGATCTTCCCGCCATGGACAACGACGATTTTCGGCGGGGCAAACCGACGAATCATAAAGTTTACGGCGAAGCGATGGCGATTCTGGCCGGCGACGCCTTGCTGACCCATGCGTTCTATTCGGTCGTTCAATCCGCAAAGAAACATAACATTCCGGCCGACCGCGTGATCGACATCGTCGAAGAGCTGGCCCGGCTGTCCGGAGCCCCTGGCATGGTTGGCGGTCAAGCGGCGGACATGCTTGGGGAACAGGGAGTCACGAAGCTGGAAGAGCTGGAGTATATCCATCTGCACAAGACGAGCGACTTGATCGTCTTTTCCTTGAAAGCCGGCGGCCGGATCGCAGGGGGAACGGAAGCCCAGCTTGCCGCTTTGGAGCGGTTCGGCACGTGCATCGGGCTGGCGTTTCAAATCCAGGACGACGTACTCGATCTGATCGGGGACGAAAGCAAGCTCGGCAAGCCCGTCCAGAGCGACGTCAAGCAGCAGAAAGTAACGTACCCTTATTTTATCGGGATTGAAGCGTCGATTACGAAGGTCGGGGAGCTGACGAGCGAAGCGAAGCAGGCAATTTTGGCGGCGGATTTCCCGCGCCCGGAGCGGCTGCTGGAGCTTGCGGATTATTTAATGAAGCGCGACCATTAGCGCTTGGTCCGGTTCAGCCGCCCTTCATGCGGCTGCTTTCGCACCGGTCCCGTTTGAGCGCGTGACGGTCCTGTGCTATAATGGCATCGTATTCAACACATTACATAGCCTATGCAATGAAGCAGATCGTTACCGACTCTTACCTGCCATTCGTTAGGCATACTCCAACTATGGAAAGCGAGGGAACAAGCGTGCTGCTCGATCACATTCATCAGCCTGAGGACTTGAAACGTCTGACTGTGGAACAGCTGGAGCAATTGGCTGCGGAAACGAGACATTTTCTTGTCGAGAAGCTTTCGGTCACCGGCGGTCACCTCGCGCCCAACCTTGGCGTTGTCGAGTTAACGATTGCTATGCACTATTTGTTCGACAGTCCGAAGGATAAATTTATTTTCGATGTCGGTCACCAGTCGTATGTTCACAAGATTCTGACCGGTCGAAAAGACAAGTTCGATACATTGCGCAAATATAAAGGCCTGTGCGGCTTCGTGAAACGTTCCGAAAGCGAGCATGACGTCTGGGAGGCCGGCCACAGCAGCACTTCGCTGTCCGCAGCGATGGGGATGGCTGTCGCCCGCGATTTGAAGGGCGAGAAGAACCGGATCGTTGCCATGATCGGCGACGGAGCGCTTACCGGCGGTATGGCTCTGGAGGCTCTGAACCATATCGGCCACGAGAAGCGGAAGCTGATGGTCATTCTGAACGATAACGAAATGTCCATCGCCCCCAACGTCGGAGCGCTCAGCCACTATTTGGCGCGCATTCGTTCGGACCGGCACTATGTGAAGGCAAAGGAAGAATTCGAGCACCTGATCAAAAAGATTCCGGCCATCGGCGGCACGTTGGCGAAGACGGCGGAACGGGTGAAGGATTCGTTCAAATATTTGGTTGTCCCCGGCGTCTGGTTCGAAGAGCTCGGCCTTACGTATCTGGGGCCTGTGGACGGCCACAACTTGCCGCTGCTGCTTGAAACGATGAAGCAAGCGGATAAAGTAAACGGGCCTGTCCTTGTGCATGTGATCACAACCAAAGGCAAGGGCTATTCGCCGGCCGAGGCGGATTCCCACACATGGCACGGTATCAGCCCGTACAAAATCGAATCCGGCCAAGTCTTGAAGACGGTCGGCCCTCCGATGTATACGGAAGTATTCGGAAGCACGCTGATTGAGCTGGCGAAGCAGGACGAGCGCATTGTGGCGATTACCCCGGCAATGCCCGGCGGTTCGGGTCTGCTCGGCTTTGCCAAGGAATTTCCCGGCCGGATGTTCGATGTAGGGATTGCGGAGCAGCATGCCGCTACGTTTTCCGCCGGTCTGGCCGAGGAAGGGTTGAAGCCGGTGTTCGCCGTTTACTCGACCTTCCTGCAGCGAGCTTACGACCAGGTCGTACACGATATTTGCCGCGCCAACCTGAACGTTGTGTTCGCCATCGACCGTGCGGGCTTTGTCGGTCCCGACGGCGAGACGCATCAAGGGGTATACGATATGGCGTACTTGCGCAGCATCCCGAATATGGTGCTGATGATGCCGAAGGACGAGAACGAGCTGCGGCATATGATGAAGACGGCTTTCGAGTATAACGAAGGCCCGATTGCTTACCGCTATCCGAGGGAAAGCGGACTTGGGGTGCCGATGGACGAGACGCTCCAGCCGATTTCGATCGGCACTTGGGAAGTGCTTCGTCCGGGAAGCGATGCGGCGATTCTGGCCGTTGGTCCGATGATTCCGCTTGCTCTGGAAGCGGCTGAGGCGATGAGCAAGGAAGGCGTGCAAGTTCGCGTCATCAACGCGCGGTTTATCAAGCCGATGGACGAGGCGATGCTTCTCCAGTTGGCGAAAGAAGACATCCCGATCCTGACTCTGGAGGAAGGGGCGGAGCTCGGTGGGTTCGGCAGCGGCGTGCTGGAGCATTACTCGCAGCACAATGTATACGGCCTGCGAATCAAAATCATCGGCGTGCCGGATTATTTCGTCGAGCACGGCTCCGTCAAGGAACAGCGTAAAGAGGTCGGATTCACAGCCGAGCGGCTCGTATCGGAACTGCAGGCGCTCGTTCCACGGAGACGGCAGCGGGCCTAACAATAGGAAGTAGGAGCAATTCATGGCTGCGGACAAAGTGGAAAAAGAACGACTCGATGTCCTGCTCGTCGAGCAGGGTTATTATGAAACAAGAGAAAAGGCCAAGGCGGCCATCATGGCCGGATTGGTGCTGGTTGACGACGTTCCGGTCGACAAGGCCGGGATGAAGATTGCCCGAACATCCAAGCTGATCGTCAAGGGTGCGGTGCATCCTTACGTCAGCCGCGGCGGGCTGAAGCTGGAGAAGGCGCTCAACGTGTTCGGCATCGACCTGCAAGGCGTCACGATGCTGGACATCGGCGCTTCGACCGGCGGATTTACCGATTGCGCGCTGCAGAACGGGGCGGTTCACGTCTATGCGGTTGATGTCGGCTATAATCAGCTGGATTGGTCACTGCGCAAGGACCCCAGGGTCAGCGTCATGGAGCGGACCAATTTCCGCTACATGCAGCCGGGCGACTTGCAGGGACCCGAGCCGGCATTTGCCTCGATCGACGTGTCCTTCATTTCCTTAAAGCTCATTTTACCGCCTCTGAAGCAACTGCTTGCGCCGCAAGGCCAAGTCGTTGCCTTAATTAAGCCGCAATTCGAAGCGGGCCGGGAGAAGGTCGGCAAATCCGGCGTCGTGCGAGATCCCCGGGTCCATCAAGAGGTGTTAGAAGACATCCTCCGATTTGCTCAGGATATCGGTTATGCCATTCGGGGATTGACTTATTCTCCGATCAAGGGCGGCGAGGGCAACATTGAATTTTTAGTACATCTTCTCCATACGGACGAGCCCGGGTTGTCCGGTCCCGAACTGGACCAGTTGATCCGAGAGGTCACCCAAGAGTCGCAAAGCATGCAGAGCTCATCTTGACGGATGAGTTTTTTTGCCTTTACACAGGAATTTGGATACGGTTTCTCGAATATTCCTTCGAGGTGATTTCATGCAAAGCGGGGACGGCTTGATCGTGTTTTTGGTGGCGCTGGCACTGGGGGCATGGGTGTATTTTTACGCCCGGAGCAAGCTGAAGGAAGCCGTAGAGGACGAGCCTCCGCTCGAATTTCTCGCCGACGCGGAGGTGCCGGAGGATGAAGCGACGGAGCTTCTCGAGGCGCGCGGCTACTCGGTCCTTAGCGGGAAGAAACGCATTCCCGTACACATCAAAGTCAACCGCAGCGAAACGCTTCAAAGCCGGCTGTTCGTCGATTACACCGCGGAGAAAAACGGCCGGTATTTCATCGTCAAGACAGCAAAAGAGCGTAAACCGATGGAGAGGACCGGAAGCGGCGTCCGCGACCATCTGCTCGTGTATCAACTGCTATATCCGAAAACGGCAGGAGTATTATACGTAAATGTGCCTGAACAAACGGTGGACTGCTATGTGTTCGAGCTGCAAGCCGAAGAAGACGATACCGAGACCCCATAACCAGGGAGGATGCCATGAAAGGCCAACGACATGTTAGAATACGCGAAATTATTACCAACAACGAAATCGAAACGCAGGACGAACTCGTCGAGCAGCTTCGTAAAGCGGGCTTTCATGTGACGCAGGCGACCATTTCCAGAGATATTAAGGAAATGCATCTGATCAAAGTGCCGCTGGACGACGGAAGGTACAAATATTCCATGCCGGCCGATCAGCGGTACAATCCGCTGCAGCGCTTGAGGCGGGCACTCAACGATCATTTTGTGCATATTGACCATACGGAAAATCTCGTCGTGCTCAAAAGCTTGCCGGGAACGGCCAATGCGATTGCGGCGCTCCTTGACAGTCTGGAATGGAATGAAATTATGGGAACGATCAGCGGGGACGACACGATTCTGATCATTTGCCGAACCAAGGATCACAGCTCGCATATCGTTAATCAAATCTTGGGAATGCTCAGTTAATGTCAGAGAGGTGTAGCCTATGCTGCTGGAACTATCCATTCGCCATCTGGCGGTTATCGAACATGTTGAATTGCATTGCAAAACCGGATTCCATGTGTTGACGGGGGAAACGGGGGCGGGCAAATCGATCATCATCGACGCGCTCGGTCTGATTGCCGGGGGCCGCAGTTCTTCGGATCTTGTCCGCTACGGAAGCGATAAAGCGACGATCGAAGCGCTGTATCAGATTGGAAAGGATCATCCCGTTTGGAATATTTTGTCCGGCGTGGGAATAGAAGCCGACCCGGAGGAGCATCTTATTATTCGCAGAGAAATTACGGCTCAAGGCAAAAGCACCAGCCGCGTGAACGGACAATTGGTCAATCGCGCCGTGCTTAGGGATATCGGCGATTATCTGGTCAATATTCACGGACAGCACGAGCATCAATCGTTGTTCCGGGTGGAGGAGCATATCCGGTGGCTCGACATGTTCGGCGAGCCGCAGATTTTGCCCGCCAAGCTTGCTTATCAGGAAGCGTACGATGTATATCAGGGAATCCGCAAGCAGCTTAAGGAGCTGCAGGAAACGAGCAAGCAAGCGCTGCAAATGATGGATTTATACCGGTTTCAGGTGGAGGAGATCCGTTCGGCCAAGCTGAAAGCGGGAGAAGACGAGGCGCTGGCCGACGAGAAACGAAAGCTGGTCAATGCGGAACGGTTGTTCCAGAACGCCTCCGACGCTTACGATCTATTGTATGGGGGAAGCAAAGGACTGGATGCCGTCGGCCGCGCCGTCCAGAAGCTTCAGGATATCGCCGCGCTCGATCCCGCCAAGCTCCAGCCGCTGCTGGAGCAGGTGCAAGGGGCCTTCTACCAGCTGGAAGACGCGGCTTACCAAGTTCGCGATTATCGCGATGAAGTGGAGTTCAACCCTTCCAGACTCGATTTTATCGAGCAAAGGCTGGATACGATAGCGTCGCTTCGCAGAAAATATGGAGAATCCGTTTCGGATATCCTTGCTTATGTTGAAAAGATTGAAAAGGAACTGGACCTGATCGAGAACAAGGACGAAAAGCTTCAGCAGCTGCAAAAAGAGGAAGCGGCGGCCCTGGAACAGGTCCAACGTCTGGCTTCGGTTCTAACCGAGCAGCGTACGATCGTAGCGGACAAGCTCGCGGCGGAAATCGTGGCGGAGCTCCGAGAGCTGCAGATGGAACGGACGCAATTCCGGGTTCATTTTGCCGTGAATGGGGAGAAGAAGCTGACACGCGAAGGCGCCGATCAAGTCGAGTTTCTCATTTCGGCCAATCCTGGCGAGCCAATGCGGGCGCTTAGCAAAATCGCTTCCGGCGGGGAAATCTCCCGCGTCATGCTGGCGCTTAAATCGATTTTTGCCCGGGTGGACAGCATTCCGGTAATGGTCTTCGACGAAGTGGATACCGGGGTAAGCGGTCGCGCCGCACAGGCGATAGCCGAGAAAATGTCCAGGCTGTCCCGGAGCTGTCAAATTTTCTCTATCACGCATCTGCCGCAGGTCGCCTGCATGGCGGATGTGCATTACCGCATTCATAAAATGACAAGTGGAGACCGCACTTATACGAATATTGACGACTTGAGTACGGAAGAACGCATTCACGAGCTGGCCCGGATGCTGGGAGGCGTCGAAGTGACCGACAAAACGCTCCAGCACGCGCAGGAAATGCTTGCGCTTGCCGATAACATGAAAGCGAAAATGAGCTAGCCAAGGGAGCATTTTGGAGTTATAAAAGAAAAGGGCGGGGGTTACCTTAAAGGTACACAAACGGCGGTGCAGCCAGCTTTGAAGCCGGAAGTCGCAAGCCGCGTGCCGCTAAGCAAAGGAAGCAAGGGAGCGTGAGCGAATTGGGTTCCAACCATAGAAAAAGATTGATTGGATTACTGCTCGTCCTCTTCGTTTGTTTGGGTAGCCTCACCACCCCTTTCCGCAGTTTTGCCTCATTCCCCGAGGAGCTCCGGCTTTTTACCGGACAGCAAACCCAGTTAAAGCTAGCGATGCCGGTCAGCGCGCAAGTGACGGTCAACCATCCGGAAGTGCTCAAGGTCAACGGCTCGGCAAGGCACTCATTCCAAGTGGATCTTCATCATCCTATTGCACTTGAATCTTATCAAGCCGGACAAGCTGAAATGAAGCTGAAGCTATTCGGTAAAATTCCTTTCAAGACGGTGAAAGTCAATGTCGTCCCTGATTTAAAAGTGATTCCCGGCGGCCAGACGATCGGTGTGAAGCTGAAATCCGCCGGAATTATGATCGTGGGGCATCATTTGGTGGCGATCGCGGATGACCGCAAAACGTCTCCGGGTGAAGAAGCCAAAGTACAGCTCGGCGATCTCATCGTCAAAATGAACGGGAAAACCATAAGCGACGTAAGCCGGGTAGCGGATCTGGTCAAAGCGGCGGGAGAGGACAAAAAGCCGATTATGCTGACGATCCGTCGCGGAAACGAAACGCTCGACATTCCGATCACTCCTGCGTACGATATCGTGGACAAGGCGTACAGGCTCGGACTGTATATTCGCGATTCGGCCGCCGGGGTCGGAACGCTGACCTTCTATGCCCCGGATCAACGCGTATACGGGGCGCTAGGCCACGTTATTACCGATATGGATACCCAAGTGCCGATTATGGTAGGCAACGGGGAGATCGTGCATTCGAACGTCACTTCGATATCGAAAAGCCAGAACGGCGAGCCCGGGGAAAAGCGCGCCCAGTTCTCCAAAGAAAGCAGAGCCATTGGCAATATCGAGAAAAATACGCAGTTCGGCATTTTCGGCAAAATGTTTGATACGCCGGGGCATAGCTACAGCGACAAGGCACTGCCTGTAGCCTTTGCCGAAGAGGTGAAGGAAGGTCCTGCGCAGATTTATACGGTGGTCAACGGTCAGAAGGTCGAAAAATTCGATATCGAGGTCGTTCATGTGGCGAAGCAGGAGTATCCGGCTACCAAAGGGATGGTAATCAAAATTACCGACTCCCGCCTGTTGGACAAGACCGGAGGCATCGTGCAAGGCATGAGCGGAAGCCCGATTATTCAGAACGGAAAAGTGATCGGAGCAGTGACCCACGTCTTCGTCAATGACCCGACAAGCGGCTACGGATGCTTTATCGAATGGATGCTGCAGGATGCAGGCATTATGCTTCGTCCCTCCAATACGGAAACAACGGAACTGAAGGCCAGTTAATGGTCTTCGGTTTTTTTGTGCGAATTACGTTAAATCTTTGCTCTGTTTCGAATTGTTTATGAACGGAGTGAGGCTATTCGTGGATACGTTTTGTAACATCAGATCACTCTTTGTCGAATGATGTATAATGTTGAAGTAAATTATTAATTATAAAATAAAAATCAAAAAAAATCCAGAAAAATAATATTCGACAGAAGGAATTTTAAAGTGCATGTCGAAATTGTATAACAGGTAAATAATGCTAAAGCGATTGCCGCAAATGAAGGAGGCGCTTACCGTTGCAAACCATTGAAGTTCTTTTAGCAGACGACAACCGAGAGTTTACTAATCTTCTTTCCGAATTCATCGACGATCAGGCCGATATGCAAGTGACCGGCGTTGCTTACAATGGAAATGATGTGCTTCGTCTAATCGAGCAAGGCCCGCGGGTGCCGGACGTATTGATTTTGGACATTATTATGCCTCATCTGGACGGTCTTGGCGTGCTCGAGAAGCTGCGGGAAATGGATTTGAATCCGCAGCCGAAAATCATCATGCTCACTGCTTTCGGTCAAGAAAACATTACCCAAAAAGCTGTCCAGCTCGGCGCCTCGTATTACATTTTGAAACCGTTCGATATGGAAATTTTGACGAACCGGATTCGGCAGTTGATCGGCACAAGTCCAGCTGTTCCTGTGTCCTCCTCGTCGTCTCAAAAAGCGAACGTCGTTCAATTGCCGAAAGGCAAAAATTTGGATGCCAACATCACGACCATCATTCACGAAATCGGCGTGCCTGCTCATATCAAAGGCTACCAATATTTACGTGAAGCGATCACGATGGTATATAACAACATCGAAATTCTCGGGGCAATTACGAAGACGCTGTATCCGGCCATTGCCGAAAAGTACAAAACGACGCCAAGCCGCGTCGAGCGGGCGATCCGCCATGCGATCGAAGTCGCTTGGACACGCGGTAACATCGACAGCATCTCGCATTTGTTCGGCTATACGATTAATATTAGCAAGGCGAAGCCTACGAACTCGGAGTTTATCGCGATGGTCGCAGATAAGCTGCGGATCGAGCATAAGGTGAGTTGAAAGTAGTTGTGTTGAAAATATGAAGTGGCTAAAATAACCGAGAACGGGTATTTTTAGACGATTAATACCTGAAAGTTATAAACCAACAAATACCACTTTTTTATTGGTCTTTCTATAAACCGATAAAGAAGTGGTTTTTTTTTTTATAACCTACATTGAGTTTCAGATCGACAATTTTATATTGTATTTTTTCAGGAAACAATCGGATAATTTGTGGTATTTCGATAGGCTAGAACAGTATTTAGCATTAATAGCATTTACAATAAGAATATATGTTTGGTATATTGATCTCAAATAAATATGGAAAAACTCGAAGGGGGTTTCCCATTTGGAAATCAAGTACTATTTAGCAATTGCAATCATTCTCGGCATATGTGGTTTAATACTCTGGAAATCGATTAGTAAAATAAAGTGGGAAACCAAGTTATACAGAGAGCGTAATGAAAGATTACATGAAGTGAATTTCAAATTACGAGATGAAGTAAACAAAGGAAATCGTATTATTGAAAAGCAAAAAAATCAATATCAAATCTTGAAAATGCTTTGAAATATAAAGAGAGGGATGGATTTAAAAAACATTTCTTTTCATGTGAACTCCAAGAAGGCCAACAGATAATCATTTTATTTGAAGAGGAAATGGAACATGACCAAGAACTTCAGCAGAAGTTAATTAGTAAAAATCTCAATCCTTTTAAGCATTGCAGGAAAGTAGAATGTATTGTTTTTGTTGATGAAAAGAAAGAAATGCCCTTATTAGTTGATGACATTTTCGCAGGGGAAGTAAAGGCGAAAATCGGGGATATAAATTGTGGAGATCGCACAGGTCGTGGAATTGGTACATTTGTAGTGCAGAATTTATGTTCTATCTTGAGAGGGATGGGAATAGAAACTGTAACTGCTTCCCTTTCTACAGTCGATTATCATAAGAAGGATAAATTATATAATTTCTATTTGAAAAAAAATAAATTTGATTTGGTTAGCGAACTCACCGAAGAAAAATGGGGATTAGTATCCAAGAATATAAGCTAACAAGTGAATTCCGGCCGAGAGCGAACAGATTTAACGTATAGCCGGTTCTTCAGATGGCCCGAATGAATTGTCCCAAAGTTGAAACTAAAAGCGAGAAGTCTTACATTGTTGGACACTGTATAAAGGCGGTTCATCCGGAGCAAAAGCTAATTTAAATTCCAAAACGGCAAGTTTATGGCAAAAGCCCAATTTGGATTCAAATAGCGTAATTCGTCAAAGACGATTGATGAAAGCCTCATATACAAAAGACGGCAGCTTTTCGGTCACATTAGTCCGATCGGCTGCCGTCTTTTTCTATTACTAGAAACTCGTTAATATTGTCGATGTTAAGAGCATCTGCTAATTTCGCAAGATGAATGAGACTTATTTGTTCGCGAACATTACGAGACATCTCGCTTATTGCAGATTGCCTGACTCCCGATAATTCGGAAAGCTGTATCTGTGTTAGTCCTCGTTGTTCCATAATTTCTTTTAATCTTAAGCGAACTCTTCGCAACTGTTAATCACCTACCTATAAAGCCATTATAACTTATCCAAAAATTAACGTAAATAAAGTATTGACATTATACGCAATAACGTTTAAACTGATAGACATATAATACGTTTATACGTTTAACGGTATTTTATTATTTTCAAACGAAAGGGGCTACATGCCGTGTTAAAAAGAATCAAGCTCGTCATTGATTCTGGTAACGGTGATTTCGAAATCGTTGACGCTTTTCTGACGCCCGATAAGAACCATGCCTACTTTGTTTCCGATGGTATCGTCAACTATACGATGGCCGCTCGCACACAAGTTGAACGCGTCTATGTGGAATGTCATGTATCAATCAAGCTGGGCGAAACTGCACGCGGCGAGGTCGCCATTTATGATTTGCACGAAAAGCTAAACGCAATGACGGCCTACCAACTATTGAATTTCCATGTCATTCATAATGTGAGCGATATTGTATTGGTTCGCGAAGACTAAAGTAGAGCGCTACACCACCGTTCTACCCAAATGCAAGCAAGCCAGCCGTGGACGGATATCCGAAAGGCTGGCTTTTCTCTTCAAAAGCTCGGATTAAGGACGAATGTCGCACTTGTTCTTGATGAACCGAATCTGGTTCTCCAGACGGTTAGCCGTTTGCTGGGATTGTTCGTCCAGCTCGGTAGTTTGCATCCCGGCCAGCTGCTGCAGCAGCTCTTGAAGATCGCCGCCTGCATTGGAGCAGTCGTAATTGCTTTCGAGATTGTCAACCATTTCAAGAAGCACCTCCGCCTAAGTGAGTTCAAGCTTAGTATGGAACGTGCTTTTCCAAGTATGCGGCTGACGTCAGGCAATTATAGGATCGGCTGAGTGATGGGCAGCATGGCTTTATTTTCGGCGTTATTGTCGGAATACAAATCGTGTGCCCAATCCAGCCAACCTTCGGGCAAACGCTTCATGATGGAGGAACGGAGTTCCGAACTGGAGCAGGCCAACTCGTAAATAAGCTGCTCGTAAGTATGGAGTATGGAATCAAAATCCAGACCGATATCGTCCATCAGCAATTCCTTCAATGCGCTTTCATTGTCACTGAAGTCTCGGTAAACCAAGCCATCATAAATTTCCGTAATCAGACCATCCTGAACACGAACAATTTTCTGACATGTTTTTTGCATTGAATCTACTCCTTACCCTAGGATAGAACTAATTATACCATACGAGAAAATCGATTTTTGTAGAATATTGTAAGTGTTTTTTTTAATTTTTAATTTTTTTTGGACACGATATTCGTTCTTTTTGCATATGCCTTTGGAACGAGGGGAAGCTAAACCAAGGAAAATCGGAAGGAGGCGCCGCGATGCATCAAGCGGACAGCTTGCAAAAAGTCGACTCCTATAAGGTCGGTGTCGGCCACATGAAAGAGCTTATGCCGACGATGGTGGAAGCATACCATCATTTTACAGCCGCTTGTTTTGCCCCCGGAGCACTGGATGAAAAGCAAAAGCAGTTGATTGCCCTTGGCATCGGCTTGTTTGCCAATAACGAGGTATGTACGCTATATCACGTGCAAGAAGCGCTGGCGAAAGGAGCATCCCGGCAAGAAATTCTCGAGGCGACGGCCGTGGCATCGGCGGTGGCCAGCGGGCATGCGATGTCTCAAGGGGTAACGAGGGTGGAGCGGGCGCTGGATTCCTTGACGTGATTGGGGATGAAGCTATGAGATGGAAATCGAAATTAGGACTTTTGCCCATCACCGGCGTAACGGAAAGCGACCGAAGCACTAAGCGGCTGCTTCAACGATTGGGACCGGGGCGAATCGCCGTGCTGGCGCACGATGATTTGGACGAGCTGGCCGTGCGCGGCCTGCTCAAGGCCCGGGTATCCGCCGTCGTGAACACGGGCCGGACGATGACCGGGACGATTACCTCCCGGGCGGTTTTGGAGCTACTGGAGGCCGGTACGCCGCTTGTGGAGACGTCTCCGGACGCTTTTGAGCTGCTGCAGACCTCCCGGACCGTTACCGTCACCGACCACGGGATTGATATAGGAACGTCGTGGGTGCCTTGCCGCCGGTTTACCCGGCAAAGCTGGCTCGCCGGATACCGGGCCGCACAAGCTTCGGAGCTGAAGCAGCTCGCCAGGTTTATCGAGAATACGCTGAAATACGCGGCCGAGGAAAAGGAGCAGCTGCTCGAACCGTTTCCGCACGTTTCGCTGCGCACCGAGCTGCCCGGAAGGCATGCGCTGGTCGTGGTGCGGGGAAGCGGGTACCGGGAAGATTTTGCCGCTCTGAAACGTTACATACGGAAAGTCCGTCCCGTGCTGATTGGTGTGGACGGAGGGGCTGATGCCATCCTCGAAGAGGGGTACAATCCGGACATCATTATAGGGGACATGGACAGCGTATCGGATCTTGCCTTATTCAGCGGGGCCGAACTGATCGTACATAGCTATCGGAACGGTGCGGCTCCGGGGATGGAACGCCTTCGGCGGCTCGGGCTTACGGCGGCTTCACTGCCGACGGGAGGAACGAGCGAGGATGCGGCGCTTCTGTTGGCTTACGAACAAGGCTGCGAGCAGATTGTCACCGTTGGACTGCACAGCCATATGCAGGATTTTATGGAAAAAGGACGTAAAGGCATGGGCAGCACATGGCTGGTGCGGATGAAGATCGGCAGCAGGCTTGTCGATGCACGGGGGATCAGCCGCTTATACCCTGCAACCGAACGGCGTAAGCCGGCAAGCCCGGGGGCATCGTGGTTATCATTTGTCCGGTTTTTGCATTGAAAGAAGGGAGAGAACGCCATGGTTCCGCTTATATCCGTCATTATTCCTGCGTGGAACGAGTCCCGGCTGCTGGCTTCGACGCTGGAAGCGGTCTCGAAGGCGCACGCGTCAGCGAAATTTTCATTCGATATGCAGCTCATCGTGGTGGATGACGGAAGCCGCGACGGTACGGGAGACGTCGCTTGCGCGTGGGCTGACGTCGTATTGCGTTTTCCCGTGAATTCGGGCAAAGGAGCGGCGATGTTCGCGGGCTGGCAAGCGGCGTCGGGGGAGATTGTCGTATTTCTGGACGCCGATCTCGGCAGCACTGCCGAAAAGTTTCCTCTGCTTCTTGAGCCTGTGCTGCGGGGAGAAGCGGATTTGACCGTGGCGAAGCTTCCGCCGGCAAGCATTCCGGGAGGTTTCGGGCTGGTCAGAGGCTTGGCCGGACGCGGTGTCCGACTGCTCAGCGGCTATGACTCGGGAGCCCCGTTATCCGGCCAGCGGGCGATGCGAAGCGAAGTGCTGCGGCGCTGCGAAAGGAAATACCAAGGATTCGGCGCCGAGGTCGGCATGATGGTCGATGCCGTCAGGCTCGGCTTTCGAATCGTCGAATTGGAGGTTCCTTTCCGGCACAGGGAGACTGGACGGACCTGGCAGGGATGGCTCCATCGCGGCAAGCAGCTCTGCGAGGTCGGGCTTACCTTGTGGCAGTGCTGGCGGAAACCGGCATGTTGAACGTGACCGGTTGGCTGTGGGCATGGGTGTTTCCGGCGGGCTTGCTGATCGCGGCGGGAACCGTTTTGCAGCCGGGAACGATCCGTTTTTTGCAGGAGCACGGGCTCTCGGAAACGAATTACCGGGGACGTCTTGTTCCGACGGCCGGAGGCGTGCTTCTGTGGCTGCTGCTTCTGCTGTGGTATCTGTACGGGGTGTGCGTAGTGCCTTTCTCATGGCCCGATTCAGACCGATGGATGCTGGCGGTGACCATGATCGGTTTTACGGGACTGCTTGACGATCTGCTTGGGGAGCGGGAGGTCAAAGGGCTCCGCAATCATTGGAAGATTTGGATCGAGCAGCGGAGGATAACGACCGGGATCGTCAAAGCGGGGACGGCCTTAGTGGCCGGAATGCTTATCCTGCTGCCGGAAGCGGACATGTTACGCAGCGGGAGCGGAGCAACCCTCACGTCGGGTAACGGTACGCTGTGGTTTTTACCCTTCAAGCTGCTGCTTATTCTGCTTGCCACCAATGCGGTGAATTTGCTCGACGTCCGGCCCGGACGGGCCTTGAAGGGCTTTTTTGTTTCGCTGCTTCTGCTCGTATGGCTTGCCTCTTGGAAGGAGAGCGGAACGGAAGCCGGTTGGAACGTATGGCGACTGCTGGTTCCGCTTACGATCGGGGCGGGGATGTTCGCAGGAACGGACCTGCGCGGCAAGGCTATGCTGGGTGATACCGGAGCTAATATGCTGGGGTTTGCGCTCGGCGTCGGGTTCGCGATGCTGACACCGGTTTCGGTGCAGGTCGCTGCATTGGCCGTGCTTGCCGCTCTGCACGCGATTACCTGGCGGCGGTCGCTTAGCGTCATCATTGAGCGACACGCGCTGCTCCGCTGGCTGGATCAAGCCGGCCGCGGACGTAGCTGAAAAGACAAAAAAAGGGACAGGCTGCGATTGCTGGCCTATCCCTTTTTGCGTTTCTTGCGAAAACGCGGCGCGACATAATTGCGTTTGCGGTCCCGGAAAAAAATCCATCCCCCGATAAAAGCGACTCCTGCGGCAAACAGCAGCAGGCCCAGCGCAAACTTCCACCAGAGGAAGCCGAGCGCCGGATCGAATTGGGCGAACCAGGCGTCCTTCATTGCCAAAAATCCGTAAGTTGCCATGAGTCCCGGCACGACCAGCAGCAGCATGGCGATGAAACGAGATATAACGGCCATCATGCTTGGCTCCTTCTAATACTTCAAAATCGTCAATCTCTACGTTATCATAAATTTATCAAGAATTCATGTCATTTCACAAATTGGACTATATTTCTGCCGCAGAATAGAGTTACAATAAGAGAATCTTGAGATTCAGGAGGAATCATGGATGACGCATACTTTTGATATGGTTGTTCTTGGCGGAGGCATCGGCGGTTATACGGCGGCCATTCGGGCCGCTCAGCTTGGAAAAAACGTGGCCATTGTCGAGCAGGATAAGCTCGGAGGAACTTGTCTGCACCGCGGCTGCATTCCAAGCAAGGCGCTGCTGCGAAGCGCGGAAGTATTCGCCCTCATGAAAGACAGCGACAGATTCGGCATCGGAGCCGAGGCGGTCACCCTAGATTTCTCTAAAGTCGCAAGCCGCAAAGACGCGGTGGTCGAGCAACTATACAGCGGGCTGCAATTTTTGATGAAAAAACATAAAATCACGGTATTCCAGGGGAAGGGCAGATTAATCGGTCCTTCCATCTTTTCGCCACGGAGCGGTACGGTATCCGTCGATCAAGGCGATGACGAGATCTTGACGCTGGTGCCGGAGAAGGTAGTTATCGCGACGGGCTCCCGCCCTAGAAGCCTCCCGGGCCTGGAAACCGACGGTGTGACGATCCTGAACAGCGACGAGGCGCTTCGTCTGGAGAAGCTCCCGGCATCGGCGGTTATTATCGGCGGCGGCGTCATCGGCGTCGAATGGGCTTCGCTGCTTAGCGATTTTGGCGTGCAGGTGACCGTCGTGGAATTTGCACCCCGACTGCTTCCGAGCGAGGATGAAGACGTGTCGCGCGAGCTGGAGCGGCTGCTGAAAAAACGCGGGGTTAACGTGCGTACAGGCACCAAGGTGCTCACGGAATCCGTCCGCAAGCATGAGGGCGGCGTGACGCTGAATGTGGAGCATCGCGAGGAACAAGCCGCACTGTCGGCCGAAATCGCGCTTGTGTGCGTAGGGCGTCAAGCCAACGTTGAAGGCATCGGCTTGGAAAATACCGATGTCAAGGTTGAAGGCGGCTTCGTCCGTGTCAACGATTCGATGCAGACGGCCGAGCTGCACATTTATGCGGTTGGGGACTGCATTGGCGGACTTCAGCTTGCACATGCCGCCGCCCACGAAGGGTTGACTGCGGCCGAGCATGCCTGGGGCTTGCAGCCGCACAAGGTGGAGCCGCATCGGGTGCCGCGGTGCGTCTATTCCCGTCCGGAGACGGCAAGCATCGGCTGGACGGAACGGGAAGCCAAGGAACGGGGCCGGGACGTCAAGGTGTCCAAAGTTCATTTCCGGGCGCTCGGGAAGGCAATCGTGCTCGGCGAGACCGACGGGTTTATCAAAGTGGTGGCCGACAAAGAAACGAACGATTTGCTCGGCGTCCATATGATCGGACCGCACGTGACCGATTATATTTCCGAAGCGGCGTTAGCTCAGCTCCTGGATGCAACACCATGGGAAATCGGGCAAACGATTCATCCGCATCCGACCCTTTCCGAGCTGTTGGGTGAGGCAATGCTGGCTGTGGACGGACGGTCCATCAATATGTAATTTGCTGCCGGAAGGCCGGGAGAGCGCCTCTTTAGCTAATAAAATTGTATTCGTAAACCAAACGGTTTATAATATAGTTATAGTGTCTGGTATTAGCACCAGGTATTAAAAACTAAAACTTACTTGCTTTTGTAAAAGGAGGCGTCTATAACTCCATGTCCATCGGTCAAATGACAAAACACCGGCAGCTCGGATTGACGGACGGTCAGGCTCTGGAAATGTATACATACATGTTGAAAGCCCGTATGTTTGACGAGCGGTGCTTCCTGCTGCAGCGTTCGGGCAAAATTGCGTTCCACGTGTCCGGCATCGGCCAGGAAACGGCGCAAGTGGCCGCAGCCTTCGCGCTTTCGCGCGGGGAAGACTACTTTTTACCGTATTACCGGGATTACGGCTTCGTGCTTTCGGTCGGCATGACGTTAAAAGAATTGATGCTGTCCGTCTTCGCCAAGGCGGAGGACCCGAACAGCGGCGGACGTCAAATGCCGGGCCATTTCAGCCATAAAAAGCTGAATATCGTGACCGGCTCTTCTCCGGTAACGACTCAGGTGCCTCACGCGGTCGGATTTGCGCTGGCAGCCAAGATGAAACGGAAAAACTTCGTAGCGTTCACGACCTTCGGCGACGGATCGAGCAATCAGGGCGATTTCCACGAAGGCTGCAACTTTGCGGGTGTTCACAAGCTTCCGGTTATTTTCATGTGCGAAAATAACCAGTACGCGATCTCCATCCCGCTGCACAAGCAGGTGGGCGGCAGCATCGCCGAGCGCGCCCACGGCTACGGCTTCCCGGGCGTTAAGGTAGACGGGCGGGATCCGCTTGAAGTATACCGCGTCGTGAAGGAAGCGCGTGAGCGCGCCCTTCGCGGCGAAGGGCCGACCTTGATCGAAGCGGTCATGTACCGGATTTCTCCGCATTCGACGTCCGACAACGACCTGCTCTACCGCACCCCGGAGGAAGTGGAAGAGAACCGTGCGAAGGACGGCTTGCCGCGGTTCAAGCAGTATTTGATCGACTGCGGCCTCTGGAGCGAAACGCAGGACACCGAGCTTGCGGCGGCCATCAAGCAGGAATTGGTCGAAGCGACGAATTACGCGGACGATGCGCCTTTTCCGAAGCCGGAAGATACGCTCAAGCATGTGTACGCGGAACAGAGGGAGGGCTAATTCGTGGCGGTCATTACGTATTTGGAAGCTATTCGCACGGCAATGAAGGAAGAGCTGGAGCGGGACGAGAACGTGTTCGTCCTGGGCGAGGACGTCGGCAAGGGCGGTGTCATGAATGCGACGAAAGGGCTGAAGGAGCAGTTCGGGGAAGAGCGGATCATGGATACGCCGCTCGCCGAATCGGCGATTGCGGGCGTAGCGATCGGCGCCGCCATGTACGGGATGAAGCCGGTGGCGGAGATGCAGTACGCGGACTTTATTTTTCCGGCGACGAACCAGATCATTAGCGAGGCGGCCCTCATCCGGTACCGTTCGAACAACGACTGGAGCTGTCCCATCGTGATTCGCGCTCCGTACGGGGCGACCGGTGGAGGCGCGCTATATCATTCCCAATGTCCGGAATCCGTCTTTTTCGGCAGGCCGGGGCTTGTCATCGTCGCCCCTTCGGACCCGTACGATGCGAAAGGGCTTTTAAAAGCAGCGATCCGCAATCCGGATCCGGTGCTGTACTTCGAGCATAAGAAATGCTATTTGTCTGTTACGGGCGAAGTGCCCGAGGACGATTATATCGTGCCGATCGGCGAAGCTGCCGTGAAGCGGGAAGGCTCCGACATCACCGTCATCACGTACGGTATCACCGTGCAATATGCGCTGCGTGCGGCGGAAGAGCTGGCCAAAGAAGGCATTCAGGCTCACGTGCTCGATCTGAGAACGCTGCAGCCTTTGGATACGGAAGCGATTCTCAAAGCGGCAGCCAAAACCGGCAAAGTGCTGATCATCCACGAGGATAACAAGACCGGAGGCGTCGGGGCGGAAGTGTCCGCGATCATTGCCGAGGAGCTGCTGTTCGAGCTGGACGCGCCGATTATGCGGCTCTGCGCGCCGGACGTTCCGGCTGTCGGAATGAACCCGCCGATGGAGAAGTTTTTCCTTCTCAATACGGATAAGATCATGGAAGCCATGCGGAAGCTGGCTTTGTTCTAGGAGGACCGTTACATGAACGATCAAGCGACGAAAGGAACCGGCGTCAAGGTTCCTCATCTGGCCGAGAGTTTGGTATCGGCGACGATCGGTAAATGGCTCAAGCAGCCTGGGGATTATATCGAACAGTACGACGTATTGTGCGAGCTGATCACCGACAAGGTGACGGTGGAGATGCCGTCGCCAATCGAAGGCCGGCTGGTCAAGCTGCTGGCGGAAGAAGGATATACGGCTGCGGTCGGAGAAGAGATTTGTTTGATCGAGGAGCCGCATCAGGCAGCGGTCGGCACGGCGGAAGCCGCAGAAGCCGTTTCGCAGCCGCAGAGCGCTCAAGGCGGACAAGCCCGTCGCGAAGCTCAAGCTGCCGGCAGTAAAGCGGGCATGAGCGGCCGTTATTCGCCTGCGGTGCTTAAGCTTGCCGCAGAACACGGAATCGCGCTGTCGGAAGTAAAGGGTACGGGCCTTGGCGGCCGCATCACGCGCAAAGACGTGGAAGCTTACGTCGCGAGCGGCAAGCCTGCAGCGGTCGAAGAAGGAAGACCGGTGGCTACCGTCAATTCGGAAGCCGCTGCGGAAGCTGCGACCGCTGGCGTATTCCTCCCGGTGCCGCCGAAGGGGCCGGTTCGTTCGACCGGCATCCATTTGTCGGAAAACCCGCCGCTGCCGAAAATCGAAGTGGAAGGTCAGCCGCTTGATGGCCGGGGCGAGTATTTGATCGACGTGACGCCGATCCGCAATACGATTGCCAGCCGCATGCGTCAGAGCGTGACGGAAATTCCGCATGCCTGGACGATGATCGAGGTGGACGTGACGAACCTGGTGCTGCTGCGCAACAAAGTGAAGGGCGAATTCATGAAACAGGAAGGCATCAACATTACGTACCTGGCCTTCCTGCTCAAAGCGGTCGTCGGCGCGATCAAGGATTATCCGATCATGAACTCGGTCTGGGCGGTTGACAAAATTATCGTCAAGCGGGACATCAATCTTGCGCTGGCCGTAGGAACCGAGGACTTCGTCGTCACTCCGGTCATTCAGAAGGCCGACCAAATGAATATTGCCGGTCTCGCCCGGGAGATCGATTCTTTAACCCGGAAAGCAAGAGCCGGCAAGCTGACGCTCAGCGATATGCAAGGCGGTACGTTTACCGTAAACAATACGGGCTCGTTCGGATCGATTTTGTCGTATCCGATCATCAACTACCCGCAAGCCGCCATTCTGACCTTCGAATCGATCGTGAAAAAGCCGGTCGTCATTCAGGACATGATTGCCGTCCGTTCGATGGTCAACCTGTGCTTGTCTTTGGACCATCGCATTTTGGACGGGGTCATCTGCGGACGCTTCCTGCAGCGGGTCAAAGAGAACCTGGAAGCGTACAATCAGGACACGAAGCTGTACTAAAGGTCGGCGGCGGCCGGAAGCTTGTCCCTAACCTGCCGCCCGCCGGCCCGCTACCTCTAGAAGAAATTGCTTACGGTAAACAACAGCGTGGATAACAGCATCGAGACGATCATCGTGTAAACGACGATTTTGAAAATCAATTTATTTCGCAACGATTTCAGCTCCTTATCAAGGGAATACTATCCCTATAATAACCCAAGCGGCCTAATGGAGGAAAGCTATGATTCAGCAAAAGCGATTGGTAGACGAATTTATCGAGTTGGTTCAAATCGACAGCGAAACGAAGCACGAGCAGGAAATCAGCCGCGTGCTGAAGGCAAAATTCACCGAGCTGGGCTTGAAGGTGGAGGAGGACGATTCCGCAGCGAAAACCGGCCACGGCTCGGGCAATCTCATCTGCACGCTGCCGGCGACATCCGCGAAGCCGCTGCCGAAGCTGTTCTTCACCTCGCATATGGACACGGTTACTCCGGGCAAAGGCATCAAGCCGCAGATCGGCGAAGACGGTTACATCCGCAGCGACGGAACGACGATTCTCGGGGCGGACGACAAAGCGGGCCTTGCCGCCATGTTCGAAGCGATTCGCGTCCTGAAAGAGAAGAACATCGAGCACGGGCAGATTCAGTTTATTATTACGGCGGGCGAGGAATCCGGTTTGAAGGGCTCCCGCGCGATGGAAGCCAAATGGGTCGATGCGGATCTCGGCTTCGCGCTGGACTCGAACGGCACCATCGGAGACATTGCCGTAGCCGCTCCGACACAGGCGAAGGTATACATCACGTTCTGGGGCCGCTCGGCTCATGCGGGCGTGAATCCGGAAGCGGGCGTGAGCGCGATTACCGTGGCGAGCAAAGCGATTGCACGTATGCCGCTCGGCCGCATCGACAAAGAAACGACCGCGAACATCGGACGCTTCGAAGGCGGCGTGGAAGGCGCAACGAACATCGTCGTCGAGCGCGTAACGCTTGAAGGCGAGGCGCGCAGCATCACGCAGGCCAAAATGTACGAGCAGGTCGAAAAAATGCGTCAAGCGTGCGAGGAGGCGGCGGAGGAAATGGGCGCGAAGCTTGACTTCAAGAGCGAAGTCATCTATCCGGCGTTCATGTACGACGAGTCCGCTCCGGTCGTGAAGCTGGCGATGAATGCGCTGACGAACGTCGGCTGCACGCCGCGCACCTTCCATTCCGGCGGGGGCAGCGATGCCAATATGTTCAACGGTATGGGTGTGCCGACCGTCAATCTGGCCATCGGCTATCTGGACATTCACACGACGAAAGAACGGATCGCGATCTCGGACCTTGTCAAAACGGCCGAAGTGGTCGTCTCGATCGTCAATGAAGTTGCCAAGGCATAATGCTTGACCTCCCGGCATAAAGTAATAACATACAGGTTGTTTAATCGCTGCTTATCTCTTTTGGGTAAGCGGCGATTTTTTTGTGCGAAAACGGGAGGAAACGGAACATGAAGATCCGGTGGGAAACGGCTATCGTTACGGAAACGGTAGGGGAACCTTGGTCGTCGCATGGTTTGCAGGAGGTCCGGGTGCGGCTTGGAAACGGGGAAACGGCGGCTGCGCTGCACGATCTTGCCGTAGGGGCCCCACTTCGGCCGGGGGACGAGGTGCTGCTGAATACGACCGCCGTTCGTTTGGGGCTCGGTACGGGCGGCGTGCATTTTGTTCACGCAAAACTTGGCAGGTTGGCCGGGAGCGCCGACGGCCCGGAAGTTCCAATAGAGTGGGAGCCGGAGACGCCAGATAGTCTCCGGTCCTCCGAGTCGCAGGAAGGGCACATTATGAAGCTGCGCTACACGTCTTTGCAGCGGGCCGTACTTTCGGTCGAGGAGCCGTCAAGTTCGCATCATGCTCTGTTTGCCGAATTGCGTACGCTTGGCGGGATGCCGGTGCTCATCGGCGAGCTGCACAGCATGCTGCCTGCCGCCGTCTGCTGGCTCCGCGAGCTTGCGCGCGAGGCGGGAGCGCCGGTACCGCGCATCGCTTATATCATGACCGAGGGGGGCGCCTTGCCTCTGGCGGTCAGCGGTCATGTACGACGCTTGCGGGAGCTCGGCTGGCTGGCCGGGGCGGTTACGTACGGCCACGCCTACGGCGGCGACGTTGAAGCCGTCAACAAATACACGGCACTCCTCGCCGCAAGGTATGTGCTGGAAGCCGACATAGCCATCGTTTGCATGGGCCCCGGTATCGTAGGCACCGGCACGCCATACGGCTTCAGCGGCATCGAGGCGGGCGAGCTTGTGGGCGCGGTGCATGCCCTCGGGGGGGCGCCCGTGGCGATGGCCCGCATCAGCTTCGCCGATCCGCGGCCGCAGCACCGCGGGCTCAGCCGCCATACGGCAGTGGCGCTGGGCCAAGCCGCGCTTGCGCCCGCCTGTGTCCCCCTGCCGCTGCTGCCCGCCGAAGCGGATACCGCGCTGCTGCGCGAGCAGGCCCGGCAGAGCGGACTCGCCCGCCGTCACCGGCTGCGGTGGGAGGCGCCGCCGCCCTTGGAGCAAATGGCGGCCGCGCTGGAAGCGTATGGGTGGCCGATTACTTCCATGGGGCGAGCCTGGCCGGACGATCCGGCGTTTTTTGCGGCCGTTTGTACGGCGGCAGGAGCAGCGTACCGGCTCCTTCGGAACGAGGGGCCGGATAAGCCGTAGCCGCACTGCCGTTCTGCGTCCCGTCCAGAAAAGCCGCAAGCGGCACATCGGGCGAGACGCGGTCCAGCGCCATTTTCAAATAGTTGCGGATTTCCCAGCCTTTACCTACCAGACGAAGCTGTCCTGCATTGACATACGTTTTCATAGAGTACCCCTCCTGCTTCGATAGGTTCATATAATCCACCTTATGCGGGAGACGACACGAATATGTCCTTTCGTCGGCGGCCAGCAGCCGCCGGATATGATATAATGAGCTTTGGTCTTATTCTTACAATACCCGTAAAGAGAAGAGAGGAATCTTCCATGCCGCATAAGACGCATAAAAAATTCGAAGAAGTGACCGTCTCCACCCAGCCGATTTTTCAAGGTAAAATCATTTCCTTGCAAGTGGACACCGTAAAGCTGCCGAACGGCGGGGAAGCGACCCGCGAGATCGTCAAGCATCCCGGTGCGGTCGCGGTTCTGGCCCTTACCCCGGATGACCGGATGATTGTCGTTGAGCAATACCGCAAGCCGCTGGAGAAAAGCCAGGTGGAAATTCCGGCAGGGAAGCTGGACGCCGGCGAGAATCCGCTCGATGCCGCCAAGCGCGAGCTGGAGGAGGAAACCGGCTATACCGCTGGCTCGATCCGCCATATCAGCTCTTTCTATACATCGCCCGGCTTTGCCGACGAAATTCTTCATCTGTATGCCGCCGAGCAGTTGGTGAAGGGGCAAGCCAACCCCGACGAAGACGAATTCCTCGAAATCGAAGAGCTTACGCTGGAGCAGGCGCAAGCGTATATCCGGGAGCAGCGGATCAGCGACGCCAAAACAATCATGGCCGTTTACGCGTGGCAGCTGTACAAGCTTACCGGCTCGTTCCCGACATGAGCATGAACGCGTACTACGCCGACCTGCACATCCACATCGGGCGAACGGAAGCGGGCGAAGCGGTCAAAATCAGCGCCGCAAACAATCTGACGTTCTACAACATCGCGCAGGAAGCGTCGGAGCGCAAAGGGATCGACATGATCGGCATCATCGATTGTCATTCGCCGGGCGTGCAGCGGGAAATGCTGCATTATTTGGATACGGGCGAGATGGAAGAGCTGGAAGGAGGAGGCATCCGCTTCCACCGGACGACCGTCCTGCTGGGCTGCGAGATTGAGGTGCGCGACCCCGGCTTGGGAACGGCCCATTTGCTCGCATATTTGCCCAAGCTTGGTGACATGCAGAGCTTCACGGAGTGGCTGCGCAAGCATATGAAAAATGTGCAGCTCAGCTCGCAGCGCATCTATGTCACGGCCCGGGAGCTTCAGCGGGAGGTTATTGCACGCGGAGGCATTCTGATTCCCGCGCATATCTTCACCCCGCATAAAAGCGTCTACGGGAGCTGCTCGACGCGGATGGAGCATCTGCTCGACTTGGACGGAATCGCGGCCGTAGAGCTCGGTCTCAGCGCCGACACCGTCATGGCCGGGTATATCAGCGAGCTGGACCGCTATACGTTTCTGACCAACTCCGATGCCCACTCGCTCCCGAAGATCGGGCGCGAATACAATAAGCTGGCACTTAAGGCGCCGACCTTCGAGGAGCTGCGGAAAGCTTTGTCGCAGGAGGACGGACGCCGCGTGCTTACCAACTACGGACTCAATCCGCGGCTCGGCAAATACCACCGCACGTACTGCGGCGATTGCAGCTCGATACTCGACGAGCAAGGCCAGACAGCCGTGGAGCGCTGCTTGTACTGCGGCAGCCTGCGGATTGTCCGCGGCGTCATGGACCGGATTCTGAGCCTTGCGGACCGGGAAGAGCCTCGGGTTGCCCCGGACCGACCGCCTTATTGCTACCAAGTGCCGCTGGAGTACATTCCGGGCCTCGGGCCGAAAACATTCAATCGTCTCATCGAGCGGTTCGGCTCCGAAATGAACCTGCTGCACCGCGTATCGTTCGAAGAGCTCGCAGATGCGGCGGGTGAAACGATTGCCGGCTATATTATGGAAGCTCGCGCGGGCACGCTGCGGCTCGATACGGGCGGCGGCGGCAAATACGGTAAAGTGTCCGCACGGCAACAATAACGCGATCAACGGACGGAGTCATAAACCTGTGCGTCCCCTCATATTCTGTACTATTCGGACAAGGGGGGCGCACCGGCATGATGCGGAACCGTACGCTGGAGCAGTATATGAAGGAGCATTTGTCGTTCTATTTATTCGTCGGCGTCGTCTTCGTCACGGGCGTCGTTTTCGGTGCGGTTATGGTGAACGCCCTGTCGCTGGAGCAGAAGCAAGAGCTGAGCCGGTATTTGGGCAGCTTTTTTGCGTCCGTCCATCAAGGCGGCCTGGAAGGCGATGTGACGGGTTCGTTCAAGGATTCATTTTCCATGCATATCAAATGGTTTTTAATTATTTGGGTGCTGGGTCTGTCCGTCATCGGGCTGCCGCTCATCCTTATTCTGGATTTTTTGAAAGGCGTGCTGGTCGGCTTCACCGTCGGTTATCTGGTCGGCACTTTATCCTGGAAAGGGCTGCTGTTTGCGCTCGTTTCAGTCGTGCCGCCGAACCTGGTGGTCATCCCTTTGCTGCTCGTATGCAGCGTCACGGCGATGGCTTTCACGATTCATCTGGTCAAAAACCGGTTTATCAGCCGCAAAGGCGCTCTATATGAACCTTTTATGCGATTTTCAGGCGTCATTCTGGCCTCCGGGGCACTGCTGCTCGGTGTGGCGGTATTCGAGGCTTACGTCTCGCCTGTCATGATGAAATGGGTAACACCTATGCTGGTAACGATGTCCGGGTCTTAAAAGGTTTGACTTTCCCTAAGTCCTCCTCCTATAATGTAAGCATGAAGGAAGCTTAAGCTTACGAGAAAGGTTTTGCTTCGGTGCAAAACCCGTGGGGGAGAAGCATGGAATCTCGCATCGAAAAAATCAAACAACAGCTGCAATCGCAAGGCTACAAGCTGACGCCTCAACGGGAAGCGACCGTCAGGGTTTTGCTGGAGAACGAAGAGGATCATCTGAGCGCGGAAGACGTTTTTATGCTCGTCAAAGATAAAGCGCCCGAAATCGGCCTTGCCACCGTCTATCGTACGTTGGAACTGCTCAGCGAGCTGCATGTCCTCGAGAAAATGAACTTCGGCGACGGCGTAGCCCGCTACGACTTGCGCAACGACAGCTCTCATCACCATCATCATCACCTCATCTGCGTGCAATGCGGTGCCGTTGACGAAATTATGGAAGACTGGCTAGGCGCGCTGGAAGAACGGCTGGAGCGGGAATACCGGTTTCAGGTGCTCGACCACCGGCTCGATTTTCAGGGTATTTGCCACCGCTGCCGCGACAAGAACAAATCGTAAACACGAAACCTTCGGCTTGACGCTAGATCAAGTATGAAGGTTTTTTGCATTTTGTCACATATTCGCACCGAAAAGGCAAACGCTATACCATATCATACGCTTTGGTTGAAAAACGGGAACAGGAGGCATGAAGCGATGATTATCGGGATACCGAAGGAAATCAAAAACAACGAAAACCGCGTCGCCTTAACCCCCGGCGGCGCTGCGGTCTTGAGACAAGCCGGTCATAGCGTTATTGTGGAAGCCGGGGCCGGTGCGGGCAGCGGGTTTTCCGACGACGAGTACGCCAAGGAAGGCGCCGAGCTGCTTCCTTCGGCTGCCGAGGTTTGGGGCAAGGCCGAAATGATTATGAAGGTGAAGGAGCCGCTTCCTGCGGAATTCGGCTACTTCCGCGAAGGGCTGACGTTATTTACCTATCTCCATCTGGCAGCCGAGCCGAAGCTGACCGAGGCGCTCGCGCAGCATAAAGTAACCGCCATCGCATATGAAACGATTCAGCTTCCGAGCGGGGGGCTGCCGCTGCTTACTCCGATGAGCGAAGTGGCCGGACGCATGTCCGTTCAGGTCGGCGCGCAGTTTCTGGAAAAAAATTACGGTGGGCGCGGCATTCTGCTCGGCGGCGTACCCGGCGTGCCTCCGGCGGACGTCATCATTTTGGGCGGAGGCATCGTCGGAACCAACGCCGCGAAAATGGCGCTCGGACTCGGCGCCAACGTCGTCGTCATCGAACGCAGCGCGGAACGGCTCCGGTATTTGGACGACGTGTTCCACGGCCGCATCCGCACGTTGATGTCCAACCCCTACAACATTGCCAATGCGGTACAAAAGGCGGATCTGCTGATCGGGGCCGTCCTTATTCCCGGAGCGAAAGCGCCGAAGCTCGTCAGCGAGGACATGGTGCGGCAGATGAAGCCCGGGGCCGTGATCGTGGACGTGGCCGTCGATCAGGGCGGATCGATTGCAACGGTGGATCGCGTAACGACGCACAGCGCGCCGACATACGAGAAGCATGGCGTCCTTCATTATGCGGTCGCCAACATGCCGGGAGCCGTGCCGCGGACCTCTACGCTGGCGCTTACGAATGTGACCATCGGCTACGCCCTCGAATTGGCCGGCAAAGGGGTGACCCGTGCACTCTACGGCAATCCGCCGCTGAAGCTCGGCGTGAACACCTATCAGGGCCACGTCACGTATCCCGCGGTAGCCGAAGCTGTCGGTCTGCCTTATACGGGCTTGGATTCGCTGCTGCCGATCAGTTGACCATGGCAGCGGCGATGCCGTCAGACATTTCGTCCCGTCTTCTCCTTCGTTCGATACGCATAATTTGGCCGCTCCGGTCATAGTGTACTCTTAGAACCTGTCTGAACTCCCGCGGTCCGGCGCCAAGCCGGCGGCAGGGAGCAGGGGAGGAGGGGACAAGCCGTGATTGTTCATGTTCGGGCGCGAAAATGGCTCGGCCGCTTTCGCTTCGCGCTCTTGTTCGTGGTGTTTACGTTCGCGCTGTATCACATGCTGCTCGCCGTTACGCGATGGTTGGAGCCGGAGCCAAAGTATAGGGAGCCTGCAGGCCGCGCCGTCAAAGCGTTCCAAAACGATCGGGTGGCCGCGGCTTCGGACAAGATCACGATGAGCGAACGGCTGAAGCTTTTTTACCGGATCGGCGAATAAAAAAGCTTCGCGATTCGGAAGGAATATTGATCCTTTATGTGGAATTGTTTTAAAAGCGCCGATGCAAGACATAAAAGGGGATCAATTGCGCATGAAACAGGAACTCAACTCGTTTATCCGTTTTTTGGCGGAGGATCGGGGCCTTGCTCAGAATACGCTGGACTCGTACCGACGCGATTTGTCTCAGTATATAGATTATTTGGAAAGCTCCGGCATCTCTGCGCTGGGCGACAGCGGGAAGCTGAACATTTCCGGCTATATGCTGGACCTGAAGCAGCGGGGGAGGGCTACGGCCACGCTTTCCCGGAGTATGGTTTCCATCCGCGCCTTTTACCAATTCCTCGTCAAGGAGCGTCTGCTGGACAGCGATCCGTCGCTGCACATGGAGACGCCAAGACTCGAGAAACGGATTCCGAAGGTGCTGTCGGTTCAAGAGGTGGGCAAGCTGCTCCAGGCCCCCATGACGACGACGCCCAACGGGATGCGGGATAAGGCGATGCTGGAGGTGCTGTACGCGACGGGAATCCGGGTATCGGAGCTCATCTCGCTTGACGTGGACAGTGTCAATCCGAGTATGGGCTTTATCCGTTGTGTCGGCAAAGGCAAAGAACGCATCGTACCGCTCGGGAGAATCGCTTCGGAGTACGTGGAGGCCTACATCCAAACAATGCGTCCGAAGCTGCTCAAGCCGTCCAAGGCCGAGGAGGCGCTGTTTGTCAGCCATTTGGGGACCCGGATGACGCGTCAGGGCTTCTGGAAAATCATTAAACGTTACGCTGCGGAATCCGACATTCGGATGGAAATCACTCCGCACACGCTCCGGCACTCGTTTGCCGCGCACCTGCTGGAGAACGGAGCCGACCTCCGGTCCGTGCAGGAAATGCTCGGTCATGCGGACATCTCGACGACGCAGATCTATACGCAAGTCACCCGGAGCAAAATGAAGGAGGTTTACGATCGGACCCATCCCCGGGCCAAAATCGAATAGTCTTCCGGCGAGCCCGTTCCTCTGCGCCTGAGAGACCGGGTTTTTCGTATTGCGGCTTTTGCAAACCATGTCCGCTTTTGCGATAATAATGGTAGGCTTGTCGAAAAAAACGGCGTGCGAGGATGGCATTGCTTCACAATGCCCAAGTTTGTGCTTTCGCTGTAACGTTGCTGCGCACTGCCCGAATCGGCGCTTAGCTCCGTAATACTCAAGTCTGTGCTTACGAAGATGGCATTGCTGCGCAATGCCCGGAGGAGGGACATCCATGAAATTTAAACGAGTATGCTTGATTGTGCTGGATAGCGTGGGGATCGGCGAGCTGCCGGATGCCGCGCGTTTTAACGATACCGGAGCCCATACGCTCGGCCACATCGCAGAGCGCGTGCCGTCGCTGCGCGTGCCCCATATGCAGCAGCTCGGCCTCGGAAATATCGCCGGGCTGCAGGGCGTTGATCCGGTTGAACGCCCCGGCGGTTATTACGGCAAAATGGCCGAGGTATCGGTCGGCAAAGATACGATGACCGGGCACTGGGAAATTATGGGCCTGAATGTGACCGTCCCGTTCAATGTATTTCCGGATGGGTTCCCGCCGGAGCTGATCGCCCGTTTCGAGCAGGAAACCGGGCGCAAGGTCATTGGCAACAAGCCGGCCTCCGGTACGGAAATATTGGATGAACTGGGCGAGGAGCAGATGAAAACCGGGGCCTGGATCGTCTACACTTCGGCGGACAGCGTGTTCCAGCTTGCGGCGCACGAAGAGATCATTCCGCTGGAGGAACTGTACAGAGCCTGCGAGATCGCCCGCAAGCTGACGCTTGAAGATCCGTATACGGTCGGTCGCGTCATTGCGCGGCCTTATGTCGGAACGCCAGGAGCATTCAAACGCACGCCGAACCGTCACGATTATGCGGTGAAGCCGCCGGCTCCGACGGTCATGAACCAGCTGAAGGATGCGGGATTCGATTGTATCGCCGTCGGGAAGATCAACGATATTTTTGACGGCGAAGGCGTGACCCGTGCGCTCCCGACCAAAAGCAATCTTGACGGAATTCAGAAGACGATTGACGCGATGGGAGAATCGTTCCAAGGACTGCTGTTTACGAACCTCGTCGATTTTGACTCGCTGTACGGCCACCGTAGAGATCCGGAAGGGTACGCCATGGCGCTGAACGAATTCGACGAATGGCTGCCCAAGCTGATGGAACGGGTCGGCAAGGACGACCTGTTGATTCTGACTGCCGATCACGGCAACGATCCGATTCATCACGGGACGGACCACACCCGCGAGTATGTGCCGCTTCTGGTGTACAGCCCGGCGTTCGAAACGACGGGGACGGTCGGAGTCCGCAGCACGTTTTCGGATCTCGGCGCGACGGTAGCCGAAAACTTCAGCGTAAAGGGAACAGGCAACGGCACCAGCTTTTTGAACGAATTGAAATAACAAATACATATTGCGGGGAGGACGAATCGAATGAGCGATCAAACGACGCTGTTGAAGAACATTAAGGAAGCTGCGGAATATATCCGCGGAAAATATCCGGAGAAGCCGGAAATTAGCCTAATCCTGGGCTCCGGCCTCGGCGTGCTGGCCGATTTGGTGGAAGGCGGAGTAACGATTCCGTATGAGGACATTCCGCATTTTCCGGTATCTACGGTAGAAGGCCATGCCGGCGAGCTGCTGCTTGGTAAAGTTGAAGGCAAGCACGTGCTGATGATGAAAGGCCGTTTTCATATGTATGAAGGATACGGCGTCGAAACGGTTTCGTTCCCGGTCCGCGTCATGAAGGAGCTCGGTGTGGAGAAGCTGCTGGTGACCAACGCTGCCGGCGGCATCAACACGTCATTCGAGGTCGGGGACCTGATGCTGATCCGCGATCATATTAACTTTACGTTCCGCAACCCGCTCATTGGACCGAACCACAGCGAGCTGGGTGTTCGTTTCCCGGACATGTCCGAAGCGTACAGCCGCCGTCTGCGCGAGGCAGCGAAGGAGGTAGCGGCAGAGCAGGGGCTGAAGCTGCAGGAGGGGGTATACCTCGGGCTGCTCGGACCGTCGTACGAAACCCCCGCGGAAATCCGCATGATGCGGACGCTCGGCGGCGACGCCGTGGGCATGTCCACCGTGCCGGAAGTGGTTGTTGCGCGGCATGCGGGTATTGAAGTGCTCGGTTTTTCGTGCATCAGCAATATGGCGGCGGGCATCCTGGATCAGCCGTTGTCCCATGCGGAAGTTATGGAAACGACGGAGCGCGCGAAGCCGAAATTTCTTAAGCTGGTGCTCGGAATCATCTCGCGAATCTAGAACGTCATGGTGATGGAACGGCGTCCGCCTTCAAGCGGCTGCCGAATTCGATTCGAAAGAGGGAGAAGAGATGGAACCGAATTACGTTGAACATATTCAAGAAGCGGCTCAATGGATCAGCGACCGCATCGATCGAAGATCTTTAGATATGGGCTTGGTGCTTGGCTCCGGCCTTGGCGATATGGCCGCTCAGGTGGAGGATGCGATCGCCATTCCTTACGATAGAATTCCGCATTTTCCGGTATCTACGGTGGAAGGCCATGCCGGACAATTTGTCATCGGCAAGCTCGAAGGCAAAAATGTCATCGTCATGCAGGGCCGTTTTCACTATTACGAAGGCTACTCGATGAAAAAAGTCGTCTTCCCGATCTACGTCATGAAGCAGCTTGGCGTTCAGTCGCTTGTGATTACGAACGCGGCGGGTGGCATGAACCGCGGCTTTCAGGCGGGCGATTTGATGCTGATCTCCGACCAGCTCAACCTGACGGGAGACAACCCGCTCATCGGAATCAATCATCCGGAGCTCGGTCCCCGTTTTCCGGACATGTCGCAGGCGTATACCCCGAAATTCCGGGATCTGGCCAAGCGGATTGCTGCCCAAATGGGACAGGAGCGCGGCGAAGCGATCCGCCTGCAGGAGGGTGTATACGCGGGTATCAGCGGTCCGAACTACTTGCCTCCGGCCGAGCTGACCATGCTCGCGAACCTTGGCGGCGACGCCGTAGGCATGTCTACGGTAGGAGAAGTGATCGCGGCAAGCCACACAGGCCTGAAGGTGCTCGGCATCTCCTGCATCACCGACATGGCGATCGGCGAAGAGCTGGAGCCGCTCACGCATGAGCAGGTAGTGGCTGTGGCGAACCGCACGAAACCGATTTTCATCGAGCTGGTGCGCCGTTTTGTGAAAGAAGCGTAGGGTTAACATCTAAATAAAACGAACTAAAGAACCGCTTTCCTTCAATTTTCACGGGGGAAGCGGTTTTTTTTCTACAGCGGAATAACGATACAACGAAGGTGTTTAACCCTTGCTCGTCGAAGTAATGGAGTACCATTTCT
>NZ_JAHNZO010000120.1 GCF_018998565.1 Paenibacillus oleatilyticus
TAATGCGCCTGCATGTCGATCAGCAGGTCCTTTTCCATCCGGTTCTTGCGAACGATGTCGGTGATCTCGGTCTGCAACAGGATCACGTTGCCCGACCGGGTCCGCTGGCGGCTGATCTGGAACCAGCGGTCGTCCTGCAATTCCAGCACGAAGGTCATGCTGGCGCCGCCGGGGGACCGGCGCGTGATCGCCTCGGCCAGATCGCGGCAGGCCTTGTCGGGGTCGGCCAGATGGCGGCTCGATTGCAGGGCGCGGAAGTAGTCCTCGACCGTCAGGCCGGGCAGGATGCGGGCCGACAGGTCGGGCAGGATCGACTTGAAGAGATCGTTGCAGACCTGCAGCCGCCCGTCATGGAACAGCGCAAAGCCGCCCTCCATCGCGTCCAGCGCCTCGGTC
>NZ_JAHNZO010000121.1 GCF_018998565.1 Paenibacillus oleatilyticus
GCTGAGAAGGTATGCGTTCCATTCTGTATACCCAGTGAGGTTTCAATCTGGCAATTGTGGGCGAGATCTGAAACCTGGCTGACCAAACCCAAAATCCAATTTTCGTACTGCATGTGATCTGTCGTGTGGGTCACCACTGTAGATAAGGAATTATTAATGCCTGTTATTACCCTTCCTGACGGAAGTCAGCGTCATTTCGACCACCCCGTTTCCCCGATGGATGTCGCGCGCGATATCGGCCCTGGCCTGGCGAAAGCCTGTATCGCCGGCCGCGTCAACGGCGAGCTGGTTGACGCCGGCGATCTGATCGAATCAGATGCGCAGCTGGCCATCATCACCATCAAAGATGAAGACGGTCTGGAAATCATGCGCCACTCCTGCGCGCACCTGCTGGGT
>NZ_JAHNZO010000122.1 GCF_018998565.1 Paenibacillus oleatilyticus
ACCATCGGCGCTGGAAGGCTTAACGGTCGTGTTCGGGATGGGTACGCGTGGTTCCCTTCCGCCATCATCACCAAACCTAAAAGTTTCGCGCAGCGAAACTCGCTACGGAAGCTTGGATTTTTCGAAGCGTTGCTGCTCCGAAATTGCTGCGAGAAAATATCCATCCTTAGAAAGGACATGCAGCTCAGGATTTGCGCCCTGAAAACTGGATCGAAACAAAGCGTTTCGATATATCTTTTCTCGCTCCGTTGACTGCGTCAAAAGTCGCTCCTAAAAGATATATCTTCACTGATAACCAAACCTTAGTTGCTTCCGATTCTCCGGAAGACTTTATTGGATAAGCCCTCGACCGATTAGTATTCGTCAGCTGCACACGTTGCCGTGCTTCCACCCCG
>NZ_JAHNZO010000123.1 GCF_018998565.1 Paenibacillus oleatilyticus
TTCATCGCCACCGCCGGACGCAAGACCAAAGCCGGGCAACTGGTGCGCTTGCTGAATATCCCGTTAAGTAAGGCGGTGCGCTTTCATGAACACCAGACAGGGAAAGAACACGCCGACGCGCTGAAAGATGCTTATCAGCACCATCATGGCGCTGCCGGGAGGGAGTGGATCAGATGGCTTTCAGACCACCAGCAACAGGCGATTGATGTCGTTCGTGAGTGTGAAGCCCGCTGGCGCAGTCTAATCCCTGCCGACTATGGGGAACAGGTTCACCGTGTAGGGGCAAGATTTGCCATTCTGGAGGCCGCTTTACTGATGGGTGGCGTGGTTACTGACTGGGATGCTCAAACGTGCCGGGATGCGATACAGCACGCCTATAACGCATGGCTAAAAG
>NZ_JAHNZO010000124.1 GCF_018998565.1 Paenibacillus oleatilyticus
GGTTGTACTTGTCGATGATCTGCTGCGGCGTGCCGCGCACCTTGCCCTCGGGGCCCGAACTGTCGAAGACCCGGTTGACGATATTGCCCATCGAGCGGGAACGGTTCGACTTGGAGCGCGAACGTGACTTGGACGGTCTCATGCGTGTTCTGTAATCCAGCCTAGTGGTGGCGCCTTGGGACAGGGGCAGCGCGCCTTGGTCTTGCGCGGATCCAATCGAGCCTCTGTCGACCCTTTTTTGGCTTGCTTGCGCGAGGGGCGCCGAACTTTGCACCCGGCCAACGCTGACCTGACTAAACACGGGTCGGTCGCGGTGGCAAGAGCAAAATACGGCGCATGCGGCCATTTGCCAAGGACGGCGCGCGGCGCGTGACGCATTCCGGTCACGCC
>NZ_JAHNZO010000125.1 GCF_018998565.1 Paenibacillus oleatilyticus
GGGCTGGATCGCGTGGCAGGCGGCCCCCGCCGCACCCGCGGCGAAACCTCTCGTCATCGCACTCTCCCGCACCGGTTCTTGGCGTTCTCCGCAGTTCGGGCGTAAACCTCTGCTACAAGACTGACCTCTGCAACCGGTTTTTTCGGACTAGCTTTATGCAACCGCCGCAGCCACCGTGCGGCTAAGCCGGGGTCGTCCCGGCGATGGTCGCAAGGGAGGAGTGTTGCAATGACCGGAATCGTGATCCTGGGCGCGGCGCGCACCGCGATCGGCACCTTCGGGGGCAGCCTGGCGGGGATGCCGCCGATCGCGCTGGCCGCGCAGGTATCGCGCGCCGCGCTGGACCGGGCGGGGGTCGAGCCCGGCCGGGTGGGCCGTGTCGCCTTTGGC
>NZ_JAHNZO010000126.1 GCF_018998565.1 Paenibacillus oleatilyticus
GGGCAAAAGCGTTGCCGAACTGCGTGAGCGCATCCAGCTCGACTTTACCCCGCAAGGCCTGGGCAACCAGGCGGCGATCGAGCGCGCCATCGAGTACTTTTTGAAAGACAGCCTGTCGGTGCACCACCCGCAGTGCGTGGCGCACCTGCACTGCCCGAGCCTGGTGATTAGCCAGGCCGCTGAAGTGCTGATCAACGCCACCAACCAGAGCATGGACTCCTGGGATCAGAGCCCGTCGGCCACGCTGATCGAAATGAAGCTGATCGAGTGGCTGCGCGCCCAGGTCGGTTACCAGCCCGGCGACGCCGGGGTGTTCACCAGCGGCGGCACCCAGAGCAACCTGATGGGGCTGATGCTGGCGCGCGATGCATTCTTCGCGCTTCAGGGCC
>NZ_JAHNZO010000127.1 GCF_018998565.1 Paenibacillus oleatilyticus
GGTCAATCCGGTTGCTTGGTTTGCCATGTTTTCGTGCCTTTCTCAGAGGTCGGTCATAATAAAAAGAGTCTAGAACAGTCCGCGCTGACGGCTCTCGGTTTTCGAACACCACAGATCTGCTACCCGGTTTCTGGTATGCTTGCGGCGCATTGCTAACAAGAGGCTTCACGTTGTTATGTCAGGTTGGCGTAAAATTTATTATAAAATATTGAATTTACCACTTAAATTGTTGGTAAGAAGTAAGGTCATCCCTTCAGATCCGGTTACCGAGTTAGGGTTGGATCCCTCACGGCCGATTTTGTATGTTTTACCTTACAATTCCAAGGCGGATTTGCTGACGCTGCGCACCCAGTGCCTGGCGCAGGATCTGCCCGATCCGCTCAACGC
>NZ_JAHNZO010000128.1 GCF_018998565.1 Paenibacillus oleatilyticus
GGCCAGGCGCAATGCAGCGCCAGCAGAGCGAATACTACCGCGGCGATCAAAAAGCGAAAGGTCAGGAAAAGGTTGGGATCGGCATGATCCGCCACCGCCCGCGCGGCAATAAAACCGGTCGACCAAATTAATATCAGGAAAAACGGCGCAATAAATGCCTTTCGCCGATCGCGTTTTTCGCGCTGGGTTATTTCCATATCACTACCTAAAAAATGCCGTTGATGAATTAATGCAGAGCATACTAACCAATTTAACACGGGCTTAACAGTATCGACGCTGGCACCAAGCAGGCGTGGTGAACATAATTGCGGGAAATAATGAAGTTTCAATCTTATATAATTCACCAAGCTTATAATTAATTCCACCACGTTACGATAATGTAAATT
>NZ_JAHNZO010000129.1 GCF_018998565.1 Paenibacillus oleatilyticus
GTTCCGTGATGAATTCCCGGAAGGCCGCGATCCGGCGCGAGGCCCGCAATTCCTCGGGATAGGCGAGGAAGACGGGAACGTCGTGCGATTCGACATCGTCCAGCACGCGGACGAGTTGCGGATGGTCCTCGGTCACGTAATCGGGCAGCACGCCGATCCCCAACCCGTTCAGGACCGCCTGAAGCACGCCGAAATAGTTGTTCACCGTCAGGGTCGAGGGGATGTTGTGGGTCATCAGTTCCCGCACCAGCCGCGCCCCGGCCGCCACCTGCGCCGAGGTCGTGTTCTGGCAGATCAGCCGGTGGCCCGCGAGTTCATCCATCGTGGTCGGCATGCCGCGCGCGTCCAGATAGGGCTGGATCGCGTAAAGCCGCATCTTGATGT
>NZ_JAHNZO010000012.1 GCF_018998565.1 Paenibacillus oleatilyticus
CGGGAGCGCAAGCAGCGGCGCAGCCGGGAGCGAGCGCAAGCGCGGGAGCGCAAGCAGCGGCGCAGCCGGGAGCGAGCGCAAGCGCGGGAGCGCAAGCAGCGGCGCAGCCGGGAGCGAGCACAAGCGCGGGAGCGCAGGCGGCGGCGCAGCCTGTACAAGCGCCGCAAGAGGGCGGCAACTTGATCGGGCGTCTTATGAAAACGCTTGGCATCGAGCATGAGCATCAAGCGATGAAGCTGCTGGAGCGGACCATGCCGGATGCCCCGCAGTCGGGACTGTCTCATGCATCGGCCGGTGCGCAAGCTGACTTTGCCAAATCGGCGGACACGCTCAAAAGTCTGCTGATGCAGCTGTCACAGGCTTCCGATGCTCCGCAAGGCTTGAAGGACGCGGCCCAGCAGGCGGTGCAGCAAATTACCGGACAGCAGCTCATGTTAAGCGCCGACCGGAATGCGATGCTTTCTCATCTTACGCTGTTTGTGCCGATCATGCATGCCGGCGGCGAACAAACGGCTGCGGTCCATATTCAATCGCGCAAAGGCAAAAACGGCAGCCTGGACGCCAGTAACTGTCGGCTTGTGTTTGACCTGCGCATGAAAATGCTTGGAGATACCATGGTTGATGTGCAGGTGGTAAATAACATTGTCAGCCTGCATGTTCATAACGATTCGCCTTTTACGCAAGAGCTGCTGGAAGCGCATAAAGAGGAGATTGCGGCCGGACTTGCGTCCATCGGCTATCAATTTATTTCGATGAAGTACAGTCCGTACCCGACAAAAGCCGTTCAGGAGGGCAATGAAGCCGTTTCGGCTTTTGCCGAGACCCTTAACCATCCCGGAGCCGGCCGGCTGCCGAACGCATACTCGCAAAAACCGTATAAGGGAATGGACATTCGGATATGAAGGAGAAACCAGTCGGGTTAAAAAAAGCGGTGGCCCTGAAGTACGCCCCCGAAATGTCGGATGCCCCGAAGGTCATCGCCAAAGGAAAGGGCAGAGTCGCCGAGCAAATTATGGAGAAAGCCAAGGAGAGCGGCGTTCCGATTCAGGAAGACGCTTCCCTGGTCGAAGTATTGTCCAAGCTTGACTTGGATCAAGAAATACCGCCGGAGCTCTATAAACTGGTCGCCGAGGTGCTTAGTTATATTTACCGTTCGGATCAACGAGCCAAGGAATGGAGGAGCGATGTCCGATGAAGGAAGCCCGGCTGAGCCGCAAGGAGCTCGGAGCCCTCGGTGAAGCGGCTGCGGCCGATCATTTGCAGAGGCAAGGATTGAAGCTCCGTACCCGAAACTGGCGCTGCCGGACCGGCGAAATCGACTTGATTGCCGAGGATCACGATATTTTGGTTTTTATCGAGGTACGGACCCGTAGCATAGGCGGGACCTTCGGCACGCCGCAGGAGTCGGTCAACCCGCGCAAGCAGCGGCAGGTGATGGAGACCGCTCAAGTATACATGCATATGCAGCGGCTCCAGGACAAGCAGGTCCGTTTCGACGTCATCTCGATCCAAACGGACCCGACCGGCGCCGTCCGGGAGCTTGAGCATATCCGCAACGCTTTTTAACCGAAAAGCGTATGCGGATTTATTTTTTTATCGAGCACCCGATACTGCAGCGCCTCGGCCACATGATCTGCCCGGATTTCGGACTGCCCTTCCAGATCGGCGATCGTGCGCGCGATTTTCAGAATCCGGTCATGCGCGCGCACGCTCAAACCGAGCGCTGAAAAGGACCGCTCCAGCAGCTGCGCAGAGGGAGGGTCCAGCTTTACATGCTCCTGCAGCTTTTTGCCGTTAAGCTCACTGTTAAACATGATACCCGCCTCAGCGTATCGGCGTTTTTGGATTTCGTGCGCCCGCTCCACGGCGTCGCGCATTTCGGCAGACGACAAAGGCTGCTGCGGCCCGCGTAAGTCCTTATACTCGATTCTCGGCACTTCGACGTGCAGATCAATCCGGTCCAGGAGCGGCCCGGAAATTTTCGCGCGATAATGCGATATTTTAAGCGGACTGCATACGCAGCCTTGCTGATCGCTCGCCGCTCCCCAATACCCGCACGGACACGGATTCATCGAGGCCGCGAGCAGGAAATGCGCCGGGAAGCGATAAACGGCCCGCGCGCGGCCGATGGTCACAAACCGGTCCTCCATCGGTTGGCGCAGCACTTCCAGGGCGACCCGGGAAAACTCCGGAAGCTCGTCCAGAAAAAGTACGCCGCGATGCGCCAGGCTTACTTCTCCAGGCTTGGGAATGCCCCCGCCTCCCACAAGGCCTCCGGCGGAAATCGTATGATGAGGCATCCGAAACGGTCGCTCGCGGATGAGCTGCCGCCGGTCGGCGAATTTTCCCGAAGCGCTGTAAATTTTCGTGACGTCCAGCGACTCCGAATCGCTCATGGGCGGCAAAATGGTAGGAAGTCTTTTGGCCAGCATCGTCTTGCCGGTCCCCGGAGGACCGATAAGGATGAAATTGTGCATGCCGGCCGCACTGATCATGAGTGCCCGCTTGACATGGAGCTGACCGCTGACGTCGGCATAATCGTCCTCCGCTGTACTCGTTTCCCGAGAAGCAGCCGTTAAAGATTCCATCGGCCCGGCACTCAATTCCTCGGCTCCGCCAGCAACAGCCGCCTCCGCATCCCCCTCGGACTTCCGAAACTGGCTCAAATGCCGAACGCAGCGAACCTCGCACCCTCCGATCCAAGCGGCTTCCTCCGCATTTTCCGCCGGTACGATCACACGGGCTATTCCGTGTTCCCGGGCCGTTGCGATCATCGACAAGACGCCGGGGACCGACCGGACGGACCCGTCCAGCGCAAGCTCCCCGATAATCAACGTATCGCTTAGCGCTTCGTCCGGCAGTTGCCCGCTCGTTTTGAGAATGCCGAGGGCAATGGCCAAATCGAAGGCCGAGCCTTCTTTCCGCAGGTCCGCCGGCGCCAGATTCACCGTGATCCGCTGCAAAGGAAACGTAAATCCGCAATTTTTGATCGCGGCCCGGACGCGCTCCATCGACTCTTTGATGGCCACATCAGGCAGCCCGACGATCATCATTTGCGGCAAACCGTTGCTCAGATCCACCTCGACTTCGACGAGCTTTCCGTCCACGCCATGCAGACAAGCGCTTACCACTTTCCCGTACATAAATAAACACACCTCTCCCATGTCGATTCATGGCGAAAGGTGCTTCCTTATCTGCCGTATTCACTTACCTGTATTGTAATATGTCCCCTTGTCCAGCGCAACCGAATCGTACCGATCCAGGATGTTTCCGGATAAAAAATCAACAATTGGCAAACATACTCGATGAGGTGATCATGAGATGCAGGAAAAACCTTACTTTTGTCCGAACTGCCGTTCCAACCGGATCAAATTCAGTATGATCTCGAGCTTTTCCCAGCCTTTTATCAAGGATGCGATTTCCGGAACCGTCCAAGAGGTGGCCGAACCGCAGCGCATCGACGAAACCGAACCGACCATTCAATGCATGGTATGCAGTTTTACCGGAAACGAAATGCGTTTTTTAAAGCAAGCGGAGCGGGAGCCCCGGGCGGGAACGCCGGCCAACCCGACTTATTATTAACAGGTATTGCGTGCGGCGCATCTATTTTCGGTATGCAGAGTATCGGGTAGATGCGCTTTTTACATATTTCGCAGCCGCGCATGGTTAATTTTCCAAATAACTATTCTTTTCGACGCTTATAAAAAAGATGTATCAAATATTTAACACAAAATATAAGGAAACCGCTCGAAAAAAGTGGTACAATGATAAAGGTTTGCCGTTTAGGACATGCTAGTGTTTGGCAACCGGACGTTTATTAGCGAGTGGACTCGTCCCGAGCTTGGGAAGGGTCGATTCCATATAGTAAGTTATTACTGATAGGAGGATTTTGCTAAATGAATATCCATGAGTATCAAGGCAAAGCAGTGCTGAAACAGTACGGGGTTGCCGTACCGGAAGGAAAAGTGGCTTTCACGGTAGACGAAGCGGTGGAAGCAGCGAAATCGCTGGGTACTCCCGTAGTTGTCGTCAAAGCGCAAATTCACGCCGGCGGCCGCGGTAAAGCGGGCGGCGTCAAAGTTGCCAAGAATCTCGACGAAGTTCGTACATACGCACAGGAAATCCTGGGTAAAGTCCTCGTTACGCATCAAACCGGTCCGGAAGGTAAAGAAGTAAAACGCCTCCTGATCGAGCAAGGCTGCGATATTAAGAAAGAATATTACATCGGCCTTGTGGTCGACCGCGCTACGGGCCGCGTCGTCATGATGGCTTCCGAAGAAGGCGGAACGGAGATCGAAGAAGTAGCCGCCCACACTCCGGAGAAAATCTTCAAAGAAGTAATCGATCCGGCTGTCGGTCTGCAAGCGTTTCAAGCGCGCAAGCTGGCTTATGCCATCAATATTCCGGGCGAGCTCGTAAGCAAAGCCGTTAAATTCATGACCGCTTTGTATACCGCTTTCGTCGAAAAAGATTGCTCCATCGCCGAAATCAACCCGCTCGTTGTTACGGGTGACGGCAACGTTATGGCGCTTGACGCGAAGCTGAACTTCGACTCCAACGCGCTATTCCGTCATAAAGACATCCTTGAGCTGCGCGACCTGGACGAAGAGGACGCAAAAGAAATCGAAGCTTCCAAATTCGACCTGAGCTACATCGCGCTCGACGGCAATATCGGCTGCATGGTTAACGGTGCAGGTCTGGCTATGGCGACGATGGATATCATCAAATACTATGGCGGCGAACCGGCCAACTTCCTCGATGTAGGGGGCGGCGCTACGAAAGAGAAAGTAACCGAAGCGTTCAAAATCATCCTGTCCGACGAGAATGTAAAAGGAATTTTCGTTAACATTTTCGGCGGCATCATGAAGTGCGACATTATCGCTGAAGGCGTTGTGGCTGCAGCGAAGGAACTGGGTCTGGACCGTCCGCTTGTCGTACGTCTGGAAGGCACGAACGTGGATCTCGGCAAAAAGATTTTGAACGAATCCGGTTTGAACATCGTAGCAGCCGATTCGATGGCCGACGGCGCGCAAAAAATCGTTGCGCTGGTGAAGTAATTTCTCTTACGAAGCAGCACCTTTCTTCTTCCATACTATTAGAGGATGTGAATTTTAACCATGTCTATTTTGGTTGATAAAAATACGAAGGTCATCACTCAGAACATGACAGGCAAGACAGGCATGTTCCATACGCTGGGCGGCCTGGAGTACGGCACGCAAATGGTAGCCGGCGCGGTTCCTGGCAAAGGCGGCACGAATGTTGATTTCACGCTGGAAAACGGCACGACGGTAACTCTTCCGGTGTACAACACTGTACTGGAAGCAAAAAATGCAACCGGCGCTACCGCTTCGGTTATCTACGTTCCGCCGGCTTTCGCTGCGGATTCGATCATGGAAGCCGTTGACGCTGAGCTCGATCTCGTCATCTGCATCACGGAAGGCATTCCGGTGCTGGATATGGTCAAAGTCAGCCGTTACATGGAAGGTAAAAAGACCCGTTTGATCGGGCCGAACTGCCCAGGCGTCATCACTCCGGGCGAGTGCAAAATCGGCATCATGCCGGGCTACATCCATACACCGGGTCATGTCGGCGTCGTATCCCGAAGCGGAACGCTGACTTACGAAGCGGTACATCAGCTGACGACTCGCGGCATCGGCCAATCGTCTGCCGTAGGAATCGGCGGCGACCCGGTTAAAGGCTCCGAGTTCATCGATATCCTGAAGCTGTTCAATGAAGATCCGGATACTTATGCCGTCATCATGATCGGTGAAATCGGCGGTTCCGCAGAAGAAGAAGCGGCAGAGTGGATCGCAGCGAACATGAAGAAGCCGGTTGTCGGCTTCATCGGCGGTCAAACGGCGCCTCCAGGAAAACGGATGGGCCACGCAGGCGCCATCATTTCCGGCGGCAAAGGTACGGCAGCGGAGAAAGTCGCAACGATGGAACGCTGCGGTATCAAAGTAGCGCCGACACCTTCCGAAATGGGCTCCACTCTGGTGAGCGTATTGGAAGAAAAAGGCCTGCTCGAAAAGTGCATCACCAAGAAGTAAGCCGCCTTTCGCATCAATGACGAGATGGCAAGCAGCCTCTCAAACCCGTATGAAATACGGGTTTGAGAGGCTTTTTTATTTTTTGGCTATACCTTACAAATGAAGAAAGTTGTTTCTGACCAAAGGAGTGAGCTATACTATATGGACAACCGAAGCATGCTATTTGCCTTGCATCATATGGAAGGTGTCGGTTCGAAGACGATTGGCCGGCTGATGCGGCAGTTTCCGCGGTTATGCGATATCCTTTCGCTTAGTTATGCCGATTGGCTTGAATTTGGCCTGACCCCGGTCCGGGCCGAACAAATGGCTAGAGGACTCGGCAAATTAACCGAAGCTCAATTGGACGCCACGCGATCCCGTTACGAGGAACTGCACATCGAGTGGGTGGTCCTTGGGGATGACCGTTATCCGACGATGCTTTTGGAGACAGCCGACCCGCCTCGGATCTTGTATTACCGGGGACAACTGGATATCGTCAACCGCCCGTGCATTGCCATGGTCGGCACGCGCACTCCGACCGCTTACGGGAAAATGACGGCCGAGCGTCTGGCCGAATCATTATCTACAGCAGGCGTATGCGTGGTAAGCGGGCTCGCCCGAGGGATTGACAGCACAGCCCACGAAGGAGCTTTGCGCAGCCACGGGAGCACCGTAGCCGTACTGGGCTGTAGTATCGAGACGGTGTATCCACCCGAGAACAAAACTTTATACCGTAAAATTTCCGAATCCGGGCTGATTTTGTCTGAATACCCGCTCGGCACAAGGCCGCATCCCGGCTTGTTTCCGCAGCGCAACCGCATTATTGCCGGTTTGAGCCTTGGAGTTGTCGTAGTTGAAGCGGCACTGAAAAGCGGCTCCCTGATCACGGTCGACCAGGCACTGGAAGCTTCGCGCGACGTGTTTGCCGTTCCCGGCCCGATCTCCTCTCCCAAGAGCGAAGGCACACTATCCCTGCTGAAGCAGGGGGCCAAGCTGGTTACCGGAGCGGCGGACATCTTGGAGGAATACGCGGGCCGGATATCCTTGGATCAAAAGGCATACATTATGAATACAACGGAAGCAGTGCCTGTCTTGTCCAAAGACGAGCAAAAAATCGTTGACATGCTTCGTTACCGTCCGCTTACGATCGACGAATTGCTTTCGCAAAGCCAATTTACCTTTGGACATTTGCATTCAGTTCTGATAAATTTACTAATGACGCGCAGGATCGTCGAACTACCGGGTTCGGTGTACGCCGTACCTTGATGGTCATACATATTTCCATTGTCGAAGGGGGCAAGACCCTATGGCCGATTCGTTAGTCATTGTGGAGTCACCCGCAAAAGCCAAAACGATCAGCAAATATTTAGGAAGCAAATATATTGTAAAAGCATCGATGGGACATATTCGGGATTTACCGAAGAGCCAGATCGGAGTCGAAGTTCAGAAAAACTTTGAACCGAAATATATTACGATCCGGGGCAAAGGCTCCGTACTCAAAGAGCTTAAAGACGCAAGCAAGCGCGTGAAAAAAGTATATCTGGCGGCGGACCCTGATCGCGAAGGCGAGGCGATTGCCTGGCACTTGGCTCATTATCTTGAGCTCTCCGATCAGGAGGCGTGCCGTGTCGTGTTCAACGAGATCACGAAGCAGGCGGTCAAGGATGCATTCAAGACCCCCCGCAAAATCAATCAGGATCTGGTGAACGCGCAGCAGGCCCGGCGCATACTGGACCGGCTGGTAGGCTACAAAATCAGCCCGCTGCTTTGGAAGAAGGTCAAGAAAGGGCTATCCGCCGGACGGGTGCAATCCGTGGCTGTAAAGCTGATCTATGACCGCGAGAATGAGATTAAAGCGTTCGTGCCCGAAGAATATTGGACCATTACGGCCAAATTATCCTCGGGGAAAGCGGATTTTGATGCGAAGTTTTACAGCGTAGACGGCGAAAAGAAAGAACTGAAGAACGAAGCAGAAGTGAACGCTGTCTTGGCCTCGCTTCAGAAGGCCGAGTTTATTGTAAGCGAAGTCAAGGAAAAGGAACGTCTACGCAATCCGTCCCCTCCTTTCATTACAAGCTCGCTTCAGCAGGAGGCGGCCCGGAAATTAAACTTTCGCGCGGCCAAGACGATGTCGGTAGCGCAGCAATTATATGAAGGAATCGATCTCGGCAGCGAAGGTACGGTCGGTTTGATTACGTATATGCGTACCGATTCGACGCGGATTTCTCCTGTAGCCCAGGAAGAAGCGAAAGACTATATCGTGCAAAAATTCGGGGAGTCCTTTTATCCCGAAACGCCGCGCGTTTATACGAAGAAAAATACGAACGCGCAGGATGCGCACGAAGCGATTCGTCCGAGCTCGGTGCTGCGCGAGCCGGATCAGATCAAACAGCACTTGAGCCGCGATCAGTATCGCCTCTACAAGCTCGTTTGGGAACGCTTCGTCGCGAGCCAGATGGCTTCTGCGGTTCTGGATACGATGACCGTCGATTTGACGGCCGCCAATACCATTTTCCGGGCCGTCGGTTCGAAGGTGAAGTTCCACGGCTTTATGAAGGTGTATGTGGAAGGAAACGACGATGCTGCGGTAGATACAGGGGATGACGATAAGCTGCTCCCGCCACTGAAAGAAGGGGATAAGGTAAAAAAGCAGCAGATCGACCCGAAGCAGCATTTTACGCAGCCTCCGCCGCGTTTTACGGAAGCGCGATTGGTTAAGGCGTTGGAAGAAATGGGCATCGGACGTCCGAGCACCTACGCTCCGACCCTCGAAACGATCCAAAAGCGCGGTTATGTAGCTATAGAAGAAAAGAAATTTGTGCCGACCGAGCTCGGTGAGCTGGTTATTCAACAGATGATCGAATTTTTTCCGGAAATTTTGGACGTGGATTTCACCGCCCATATGGAAGAGGGACTGGACCACATCGAGGAAGGGAAAGAAGATTGGGTCCGCGTGCTGAGCGAGTTTTACGAGTCGTTCGAGAAGCGGCTTGAAGTGGCTGAGGAAGAGATGGAGAAAGTCGAGATTCAGGACGAGGTTTCCGATGAGATTTGCGAGAAATGCGGCCGTCATTTCGTCTACAAGATGGGACGGTTCGGCAAGTTTCTGGCCTGCTCCGGTTTCCCGGATTGCCGCAATACAAAGCCGATCGTCAAGGATACCGGCGTCACCTGTCCGAATTGCCACGAAGGGAAAATCATCGAACGCCGCAGCAAAAAAGGGCGCATCTTCTATGGATGCGACCGCTATCCGGAATGCGATTTCGTCTCGTGGGATAAACCGGTAGGGTACCCGTGTCCGAAGTGCGGCGCGATGCTCGTCGAAAAGCGAAACAAATCAGGAACGTTCGTCCAATGCGTGTCCTGCGACTTTAGAGAAGAAGCGAAAGAAGAGCAAGATCAGGACTAACTTGTCATCTGGCTTCATATAGGAGGAACGGAAGTTGACTGTCTTACCGAAAGTGACTGTCATCGGCGCGGGCTTGGCTGGCAGCGAAGCCGCGTGGCAAATCGCAAGCCAAGGCGTGCCGGTGGTTTTATATGAAATGCGTCCCGTGAAAAAAACGCCTGCGCACATTTCCGATCAATTCGCCGAGCTCGTCTGCAGCAATTCGCTGCGGGCGAACGGATTGACGAACGCGGTGGGCGTATTGAAGGAAGAAATGCGCATCCTGAACTCGTTAATATTGCGTGCAGCCGACAAGCATGCCGTTCCGGCCGGCGGGGCGCTTGCCGTCGACCGGGAAGGCTTCTCGGGCGAGGTAACGTCCTTGCTGCGCAACCATCCGCTGATCGAGGTGCGCAACGAGGAGCTGGAGTCGCTTCCTGAAGGAATTGTCGTCGTTGCGACCGGACCGCTAACCTCACCTGCGCTTTCCAAGCATTTGCAGGAGCTGACGGGCGAGGAGTACTTATACTTCTATGACGCGGCTGCGCCGATTGTGGAAAAAGAATCGATCGATATGAGCAAAGTTTATCTCGCCTCCCGTTATGATAAGGGCGAGGCTGCCTATTTGAACTGCCCGATGACCGAAGAGGAATTTACGGTGTTCTACGAGGCCTTGATCTCCGCGGAAACGGCGCCGATGAAGGAGTTCGAGAAAGAGATTTATTTCGAAGGCTGCATGCCGATCGAAGTGATGGCGAAGCGCGGCCGGCAAACCGTCTTATTCGGTCCGATGAAGCCCGTTGGGCTAATCAATCCGCATACGGGCGAATTGCCTTACGCAGTCGTTCAGCTGCGCCAGGATAATGCGGCCGGCACGCTCTATAATTTGGTAGGCTTTCAGACCCACTTGAAGTGGGGCGAACAGAAACGGGTACTTTCCCTTATTCCCGGATTGGAAAACGCGGAGTTTGTCCGGTACGGCGTCATGCACCGCAATACGTTCATCAATTCGCCAAGGCTGCTGCGTCCTACGTACCAGTTCAAAGACCGGGACAGCCTGTTCTTTGCCGGACAGATGACCGGTGTGGAAGGATACGTCGAATCGGCTGCTTCGGGGCTCATTGCGGGGATGAACGCGGCGCGCTACGCCAAAGGGGAGGAGATGTTCGTACTGCCTCCGGATACCGCGCTCGGCAGCATGGCGCAATACATCACGACGGCCGATTTCAAGCATTTTCAGCCGATGAACGCCAACTTCGGGCTTTTTGCGCCGCTTGACGAGAAGATCAAAAACAAGAAGCTGAAGTATGAAAAAATTGCTACGCGTGCAATTGAGAAAATTCAGAATTTTTCACAAAACCTATACAATTCGCCTTGTAAATAAAACATGTACTGTGTTACGATAGATCACGAATATAATCTCGCTCCGTTAATACGGAGCTTTCGCCAAACTAAGCTTGAAACAGCTTAGTTTTCGTCTTGTAGACAACTAATTTATGCACCATCTACGAAGTTCCGGAAGCCCGCAGCAAGTGCAATTGTGGGCGGAAAAGCGCTTAATCCGAAGCTTTTCTTTACAATGAGGAGGAATATCGGGCCCATGGAGCAATTTCACGCCACGACGATTTTTGCCGTCCGCCATCAGGGCAAGGGCGCTATTGCAGGGGACGGCCAAGTGACCTTCGGTAACAGCATGGTCATGAAGAGTCAAGCCAAAAAAGTGAGAAGATTGTATCGCGGCAACGTCATAGCCGGGTTTGCCGGGTCGGTCGCCGATGCGATTACATTATTCGAGAAGTTCGAGGCGAAGCTGGAGGAGCATCACGGCAATTTGCAGCGGTCTGCCGTCGAACTGACCAAAGATTGGCGTCAGGATCGCGTGCTGCGCAGACTGGAAGCGATGATGATCGTGATGGACCGAAGCGGTCTGCTGCTTTTATCCGGCAACGGGGAAATCATCGAGCCGGACGACGGTATCCTGGCGATCGGTTCCGGGGGCAGCTTTGCGCTCGCCGCAGGCCGGGCGCTGCACCGTTATGCGCCGCAGATGAGCGCGAAGGAAATCGCCCATGCCGCGCTTACGATGGCGGCGGAGATTTGCGTGTTTACGAATCACAATATCATTGTCGAAGAAATCGAATGATCCAGGAGGTTATGACGTTGAAGCAAATAGCCTTAACCCCCAGAGAAATCGTAGCCGAATTGGATAAGTATATCGTCGGACAGAAGCAGGCCAAGAAGTCCGTTGCTGTCGCGCTGCGAAACCGGTACCGCCGGAGCCTGCTCGAAGAATCGCTCCGCGACGAGATCGCACCGAAGAACCTGTTAATGATCGGACCGACTGGCGTCGGCAAGACGGAAATTGCCCGCCGCATGGCAAAGCTGGTCAATGCGCCGTTTATCAAGGTCGAGGCGACCAAATTTACGGAAGTCGGATACGTCGGACGCGATGTCGAGTCGATGGTCCGGGACTTGGTGGAAACGTCGATCCGCATGGTAAAAGCTGAGAAAACCGATAAGCTTAAGGACCGTGCGGAACAAATGGTTAACGACCGGATCGTATCCATCCTTGTACCTAGTCCATCCAAGCACCGGGGCCAGCGCAATCCGCTGGAAATGCTGTTTGGCCAGCAGAATGCAGGCCATACGGATACGGAGCCGGAAACGGATTCGTCGATTGCGTCCCAGAGGCAGGAAGTTAGGGAGCGTCTTCTGCGTGGCGAGCTTGAGAATCAAGTGATCGAAATCGAGGTGGAGGATAGCTCCCCTTCGATGTTCGATATGCTGGCGGGACAGGGCAACGACCAGGCGGGCATGAATATGCAGGAGCTGTTCGGAAGCCTGATGCCGAAGCGCACGAAAAAGCGCAAGCTCCCGATCAAAGAAGCGCGCAAGGTGCTGCTTCAAGAGGAGGCCCAAAAGCTGCTGGATATGGACGAAGTGATCCAGGAAGCGGTGAAGCGAGCCGAGCAGGGCGGCATCATTTTCATCGACGAGATCGATAAGATATGCAGCTCCAGCCGCGGCAGTGGGCCGGACGTCTCACGTGAGGGCGTGCAGCGGGACATTTTGCCTATTGTCGAGGGATCGACCGTCATGACCAAATACGGCCCTGTAAAAACGGATTATATCCTGTTTGTGGCGGCAGGGGCATTCCATATCGCAAAACCGTCGGATTTAATTCCCGAGCTTCAGGGGCGGTTTCCGATCCGGGTCGAGCTAAGCAGTTTATCGGAGCAGGACTTTGTGCTCATATTGAAAGAGCCGAAAAATGCATTAACCAAACAATATACGGCACTGCTGGAAACGGAAGGGATACGTGTCGAGTTTTCCGACGAAGCGATTCTGGAAATTGCCCGGATTGCCGCTGACGTGAATCAGAATACCGATAACATCGGCGCCCGCCGTCTGCATACCATTTTAGAGAAATTGCTGGAAGATTTGTCCTTTGAAGCGCCGGAAATCACGCTTGAGCAAATCGTAATCTCACCGGAGTATGTCAGGGAAAAGCTGTCCGGTATCGTGCAGAACCGGGATCTCAGCCAGTACATTTTGTAATGTCAACTTGGAGGCAAGACTAATGACACTTTTGATGAAAACCAGAAGGCTGAATAAACTGCTGCAAAAGGAAGCGGGGAACCCAGTCAGCTTTATGGATATGGCCGCGGTGCTGAGCGATATTTTGCAGGCGGATATATTTGTCGTCAGTCGGAGAGGAAAGGTGCTGGGGAGCGCATTCACAACGCCCGTATTCGAGGCCGGCGTCAACGAAACGGTGCTGCAGGAAAACCGGTTTCCGTCCGAATACAACCAGCTTTTGCTCAAGGTGGAGGAGACGTCCTCCAACCTGGAGGCAGGAAGCGAATTCGATATCTTTCGACAAATTTCGCACGATGCCGGCTTTTACATGACGATTGTTCCGATCATCGGCGGCGGCGAACGGTTGGGAACACTCGTTCTCACGAAGCGCAACGGCATGTTTATTGATGATGATTTGATTTTGGCAGAATATGGGTCAACTGTTGTGGCGATGGAGATTTTGCGCGAAAAAGCGGAGCAGATTGAGATCGAAGCCCGGGGCAAAGCGGTCGTTCAGGTGGCGGTCGGTTCATTATCCTTCAGCGAGCTGGAAGCGGTGGAACATATATTCGAGCAGCTCGAAGGGTCGGAAGGCCTACTTGTGGCCAGTAAAATCGCGGACCGCGTAGGGATTACCCGTTCGGTGATTGTCAATGCTCTGCGCAAGCTGGAAAGCGCCGGTGTCATTGAAACGCGTTCGCTCGGAATGAAGGGAACGTACATTCGTGTTTTGAACGATCAATTGATGGCTGGAATCCAAAGTGTGAAAGCGTAGCCAACATTCTCAAAAAGGTGAAATATTTAACATTTCGGGCTCTATATGCAAATATAGGGCTTTTTTCATATTGTATTCACTTCCAAGATCTCTCAATATAGATGTAGTTCTCGTTTACTACATTTTACGACAAACCGTATTGTATTTTTTTTATGTTTAGATGTCGAAGGAAGGAGGATATTACGTTATCTTGTTGAATAACTAGATTCAGAATCATCCTTGGAAAGTGGGAGTCAACGCATGAATATTTTAAACAAGCCCTCATTTCAAACGCTGGAGCGTGCCCTTGATGCCGCCACACTTAGGCAAAAAGTGATTGCCGACAATGTGGCAAATGTCGACACGCCCTTTTTCAAACGGTCGGAAGTTCGTTTTGAAGAACTGCTGCAGCAGGAAATGAACGGAGCCGGGATTGAAGGGTATCGGACCGATCCGAGGCATTTTTATATCGGACGTCCGGCAAAGCCGGAGCCACAAATCGTTCGTGACAACCAATCCATGATTAACAACAACTTGAATAACGTCGATATCGATTACGAAATGGCGCTCATGGCCAAAAACCAACTTCGATACAACGTAATGGTCCAGCAAGTCAGCGGCGAGATCAAAAAAATCAGAACAGCTATCGGCGGGAGAGGGTAACGGATGAGACTTACAAACGGATTTGACATCAGTTCTTCCGCACTAACGGCGCAGCGCTTTCGGATGGACGTTATTTCGTCTAATATCGCCAATGCGGATTCGACAAGAGCGCAGATGGTAAACGGCAAATGGGTCCCGTATCAGCGCAAACTGGTGTCTTTCGAACCAAAACAGCAAAATTTCGGCGAGTCGCTTGCCAATGCCATGTCCGGTAAAAATTCGGGAGCCGGGGACGGCGTACGGGTAACTCAAGTGATCCAAGATCCTTCTCCTTTTAGACAGCATTATGACCCGACGCATCCGGATGCGGACGAGAACGGCATGGTACTTTTGCCCAATGTAGACATTTTGAAAGAAATGGTCGATATGATCTCGGCTACCCGGTCCTACGAAGCCAACGTCACCGCACTGAACGCTTCCAAGGCTTTGATCGGGAAAGCGTTGGAAATCGGGAAATAGTTAACGTAAAGGAGTAATAATCATGATCGAATCCCTGAAATTGCAGCAGCCGCAGCAGATTGCCGGCGCCGTTCAGCCTAAAATAACTAGCGCATCTGAAGTGACGGACCAATTCGGAAAATTTTTGAGCGATGCGATCGCCGACCTGAATAACCAGCAGTCCACTTCGGATGTCATGAAGGATCAGTTTGTCAAAGGAGAAATTTCCGACGTGCATCAACTGATGATCGCCTCTGAAAAAGCGTCCTTGGGATTAGAGCTCACGGTTCAAGTGCGAAACAAAGTCATCGAGGCTTATCAAGAAATCATGAGAACGCAAATCTAATCTTCAAACGTACCTGACGAGGGTTCATCAGATGGGGTGAAACAGTGAACGAAAATGTGCTCCAATATTGGAACCGAACGAAGCAATATTGGAATCAATTCAGCAAAACGCAAAAGTGGACTGTTATCGCAACTGTGATTTTAGTCATACTGACGGTAGGTATTATTAGTTATAATTTTTCTAAAACCGAGTACGCCTTGGCTTACACGAACTTGCAGCCTAGCGACGCAGCGGCCATCAAAGCGTACTTGGACGGCGCCAAAATCCCGTATCAGCTCAGCGAAGACGGAAAAAGCATCGGCGTTCCGCGCAGTCAAGTCGCCAGCGTCAAGCTTGCCGTTGAATCGCAAGGCTTGAACAAAAACGGCAACGTCGGCTATGGCGCCTTCAGCCAAAGCAGCACCTTCGGCACCACGGACAGAGAGTTCGATGTCAAATACGTGAACGCTGTTCAAGGCGAGCTGCAGCAGCTTATCAACTCGAACAATGCGATCGCAAGCTCGAAAGTATTGATCAGCTTGCCACAGGAAAGCTTGTTCTTGCGGAAGGGGGAGCAACCAGAGAAAGCATCGGCCTCCGTCGTGCTTGATATCAAGCCGGGCTACACGCTTGATCAGGCCAAGGTCGATACGATGTATAACTTGGTTTCTCACAGCATCAAAGGGCTTCCGGTCGAGAACATTACGATTTCCGATCAAAACGGCGATCTGCTCGAGTACTCCAAAGCGAACGGCAAAGTAAACGGAGCTTCCAATCTCGCTTTGCAGCAGTTCGAAATCAACAACAAGTTCAGAAACGATGTGCAGCGCAACGTGCAGCAAATGCTCGGCTCTATTCTCGGCCGGGATAAAGTGATCGTAAGTGTGTTCTCTACGATGAACTTCGATCAGACGAGACGCAAAGAGCAGCTGGTGACTGCGCCGAATACGGTAGACCAAACCGGGCTCGACATTTCCATTCAGGAGATCCAAAAGAACTATACGAGTGACGGTGGTGCAGGGACGTCCGGCGTACCGGGAACGGGCTCGACGGATGTGCCGGGATACCCGGGCAGCAGCAACAGTGGAAAGACGAACTCCGAAGAACTGCAAAAAACGGTAAATCGGGAAGTCAACCGGATTACGAACGAAATTGAGATGACGCCCTACATAGTAAAAGATTTAACCATTAACGTCGGCATTGAACCACCCGATCCGCAAAATCCGGCTTCGCTTTCGCCAGAAACGGTGAATGAGATCCGGAATATGCTCGTCAACGTGGTGCGTGCAGGCTTGGCCGATAACAAGCAACCGATAACGGACGCGGAGCTACTTAAAAAAGTAACTGTGTTTCCCCATACGTTCGCTAGAACGAACGAAAGCCAGGGAACGAGCACGAATTCGATGCTGCTCTACGGTGCGCTCGGCGGATTGGCTCTTGCTTTGCTTGCCGGAGGCGCCTACTGGTTTATCCGCAGACGCAAGGCGCAGCAAGAGGAAGAAGAAGAGATCCTGGACGAGTCGCCGCGAGTGGAATTCCCGACCATCGATATCGATAACTTGAACAATGAAAATCAAGTGCGCAAGCAGCTGGAACAGCTTGCCAAGAAAAAACCGGAAGAATTTGTTAATCTGCTCCGCACTTGGTTAGTAGACGAATAGAGGTGTGCAACACTTGGCTAAAGTACAGCAACCGGGTTTAACGGGGCGACAAAAAGCCGCAATACTTTTGATTAGTTTGGGTCCGGAAGTGTCCGCTCAAATTTTTAAACATCTGCGTGACGAAGAAATTGAGCAGCTCACTTTGGAAATAGCCAATGTCAGGAAAGTTGACAACGCCGAAAAAGAAGCGATCTTGGCAGAGTTCCATCAAATTTGCTTGGCCCAAGAATTCATATCGCAAGGCGGTATCACTTATGCAAAAGAGATTCTGGAGAAAGCGCTCGGATCTCAAAAAGCATTGGATATCATCAATCGGTTGACGGCGACGCTTCAAGTGAGACCTTTCGATTTTGCCCGGAAAGCCGATCCTGCTCAAATCTTGAACTTTATTCAGAATGAAAATTCACAAACCATTGCTCTGGTTCTCGCGTACCTGCAGCCGGAGCAAGCCTCCATCATCCTGTCTTCGCTTCCTCAGGAGAAGCAGGCGGATGTGGCGAAGCGGGTTGCCTTGATGGACAGCACATCGCCGGAGGTTATCAGCCAAGTCGAGCGGGTACTTGAGCAGAAGCTTTCCGCCACGGTTACGCAGGACTATACGAATGCCGGCGGGATTTCGGCCGTCGTTCAAATTTTGAACGGCGTCGACCGCGGGACAGAGCGTACGATCCTCGATTCGCTCGAGATTCAGGATCCTGAGCTTGCCGAGGAAATTAAGAAACGGATGTTCGTATTCGAGGACATCGTCAACATCGACAACCGTTCGATCCAACGCATTATCCGCGACATCGAGAATGCCGACCTCCAATTGGCGCTTAAAGTGGCCAGCGAAGAAGTTCGGGAAGCCATTTTCAAAAACATGTCCAAGCGGATGGCCGAAACGTTCCGGGAAGAAATGGAATACATGGGTCCGGTTCGGCTGCGTGACGTCGAAGAAGCGCAAACACGCATCGTAGCTACGATCAGACGTTTGGAAGAAGCCGGTGAAATCATCATCGCCCGTGGCGGAGGAGATGATATTATTGTCTAATGTCATCAAATCATTTCAATATGTAGCTATGGAAGACAGCAAGCTTGTCGAGCCTCCGGCCCCTCCCGTTCTTAAACAAGAACATCTGCAAGACGGCGAACTGACGGAGGAACAACAGCTCGAGCTCGACAACCTGATGCAGATGAAGGAGCAAATTCTTCAAGACGCCGAATCGTTTGCCGAAGAACAAGTACGCGCCGCTATGGATGAGGCCGCAGCCATCAGACAGCAGGCCCAAGCCGAAATTGAAGCTTGGTGGGACGAACGCAGACAGCTGGATCAGGAAACGATCGAGCAAGCGATGGACCGGGGCTTCGAGCAAGGCTACCAGGAAGGGCTGGCCAGAGCCGAAGCGGAGCTTCGCCAGCAGTACGAAAGCATGCTGCAGGAAGCGTCGCAAATCTTGGAACAATCGTACGTACTAAAGCAGCAGATCATTCAAGAATCCGAACCGTTCTTAATCGAGCTCAGCTGCTCGATTGCCGAGAAAATCGTCGATCGCCAGCTGACACTGGAATCCGAATGGGTTATCGAACTGATCCAAAAGGTGCTGTCGCGGCGAAGAGAAAAGGGAATTATTGCGCTTTGCGTATCGCCTTCTCAATTCTCCTATATACAAGACGCACGAGAAGAACTTTTGTTGCACTTAGATTCGCAAGCAGAGCTACAAATTATTCCGGATGCCTCGGTACAAGATCGCGGATGCGTCATTCGGTCCTCCTTCGGAAGCATCGACGCCCGCATCGACACGCAGCTGAACGAAATCAAGAATGCGCTTCGGCAAGTGGCGCTGCGAAGCGAGGGATCTTAGATTATGCAGGTGCCATCAGCGCAGAAATACATAGAGCATTTAAGTCAAATCGACCCGGTGCGCGTAAACGGAAAAGTCACTCAGGTCATTGGATTAACGGTCGAATCGGAAGGACCGGATGCGAGCATCGGCGACGTATGCTACATCTATCCGCTCAAATCGAACCAGCCGCTCAAAGCGGAAGTTGTCGGCTTTAAGAACAACAAGGTTATTCTTATGCCGCTCGGGGAGCTTCATGCCATTGGTCCAGGCTGCGATGTGGTCGGTACCGGCAAGCCGCTAACGGTGCAGGTAGGGCATGAGCTGCTTGGCAAAGTGCTGGACGGGCTCGGTCAGCCGCTCGACGGAACGTTTTTGCCGTCGCGCATGACCCAATATTCTACTAATAATATACCTAACAATCCGTTAAAACGGCCGCGCGTTCTAGAGCCGATTAGCGTCGGCGTACGATGCATCGACGGCCTGCTGACGATAGGCAAGGGACAGCGCGTCGGTATTTTCGCCGGGTCCGGCGTCGGCAAAAGTACGCTGATGGGAATGGTCGCCCGCAACACGTCAGCCGATGTGAATGTGATTGCGCTTATCGGAGAACGCGGCAGAGAGGTGCTCGATTTTATCGAACGCGATCTCGGTCCCGAAGGATTGGCACGCTCGGTTGTCATCGTCGCAACGTCGGATCAACCGGCGCTCATCCGGATCAAGGGTGCGCTGATCGCTACGACGATCGCTGAATTTTTTCGCGATCGCGGGATGAACGTGATGCTGATGATGGACTCGGTGACCCGATTTGCCATGGCACAGCGTGAAGTCGGCTTGGCGGTAGGCGAACCTCCTGCAACTCGCGGCTATACGCCTTCCGTATTTGCGACACTACCTAAGCTGCTGGAACGGTCGGGTACCGGACCTAAGGGCTCCATTACGGCATTTTATACGGTTCTAGTCGATGGGGATGATATGAATGAGCCGATTGCGGATGCTGTACGGGGAATACTGGATGGTCATATCGTGTTGAACCGTAACATAGCCAACCGCGGGCACTACCCCGCTATCGACGTTCTTGCCAGCGTTAGCCGGGTGATGAAAGAAATTGTTCCTCACGAGCAGCAGCTTGCGGCCGAGAACTTGAAAAGATTGCTATCTGTGTATAAAGATTCGGAAGATTTGATCAATATCGGGGCGTACCAGCGAGGATCAAATTCGGAAATTGATCAATCTCTCGACTCGATACAAGCGATATGGGATTATACGCGACAGCGCGTCACGGAGAAGCTGACATACGCGGAAGCGCAGGAAAGGCTAATTCGAGAATTTTACAGGGGATGAGAAGGAGCATGCGGTTTCGATATACTTTTCAAAAAATCGTTGATTTGAAGATGAACGAGAAAACGCAAGCGGAATGGATGCTGTCTGAAGCCATTGGTAAAATGCGTGCGGAGGAATCCTCTCTGGCCGAGCTGGAGAAAGCCAAGCACGAGATGCAGGAGGAGCTGCATAAGTCTTCCAGCCAAGTGACAACGGTATCCAACCTGCTCATGATGCAAAGTTACGTGAACCATATTGACGGCCGCATTCAGCTCAAGCATCGGGATGTGCAAGCAGCCAAAACGATCGTGCAGCTCAAGCAGGATGATTTAACCGGTAAGATGATTGAAGAAAAGGTTTGGACGAAAGCAAAGGAAAGAGCGTTTCAGCAATTTTCCAGTGAGGTTTTGAAGAAAGAACAAAATCAATTGGACGAAATGGCGACGAATCGTTTTAAACGGCTTTCGTAACTAATGAACATGCGGGGAGGTGAGGAAGTGGCAAACACAGATACGGAGCAGTCCTCCTCTTACGGAGCTATGGAGCGGTTTTTAATATGGTTCCTGATCCCTTTTGTTTTTACAGCTGTACTGCTCGGCGTTCTGTTGACGATTTTCGATTATGACGTGATGAACAACGTCCTTCGGGCGGCCAATAAAATTCCTATCGTGAACAGCATCATCCCTGATCCGAAAACGAAGGAGACGGCAGCCAATCCGGAAACGGCTCAACCCGCCGGGACCGAGTCGTCCGCTCCGGCGCAGGAGAATGCGAATGCCGGCACGACGGCCAAGCTTCAGGAATTGGAGCAGGCGCTGAAAAAGGCGGAAGCCTCGCTGCAGCAGCGGGATGAGACGATAAAGGAATTGCAGCTCAAGAACAGTACATTGGAAGAAAGCGCAAAAAGCAAGACTTTGAGCGACGAGGAGTATGCGCATCAAATTCAACAGCTTGCTACCATGTATGCGAAGATGTCGCCGAGCAAATCGGCGCCGATTATGGAGAACTTAACCTCCAAAGAATTGGTTCTGGTGCTTGGGATGATGAAGCCGGACGAGCGCGTCAAGGTGCTGGAGAAAATGGACCCGAAGAAGGCTGCTGATGCCTCGATTCTGCTGAAGGACCAAACGAACGTAAGGGATACGGAAATTGCGGCCCTGCAGGAACGCGTGAAGGAACTGGCGGCGCAAAGCAAGCAGCCTGCGGACAAGCTGAGCAAAGACGATTTAGGCAGCACGTTTTCGAATATGACGCCCAAAAGCGCGGCTACTGTCCTGATGGAAATGCAGAAATCGAATCCCGACAAAGTGATCTCCATCCTGAGCTCTATGGATAGCGGCGGGCGTTCCAGAATTTTGGCGGCTATATCGGATCAGTCCAAAGAAACCGCAGCGCTGATCTCGGCCCGACTGGTTCAATAAATACAATGGAAAGGAGGTGAAAAAAAGATGGAAATTTCGACACAAACTTCTGTGGCCGCATCTGCCGGGACATCCGCTGCCGGATCGAACGCCGCCAGTACGGGAAGTGCAGCCGGAGGGGCCGGATCCTTCTCGTCGGCTCTAAACGGAATGATGACAGGCGATGCTTCCGGAGCGGGAGCCAGTACCGCAGGAACCGCCGGTTTGTCGGCACTTGCTCAGCTGATCGCTCCTTTAATTGCCGCGCTTCCGCAGACGGCGGATCAGGCGCAGGCTCAAACGGCACAACAAATCGACGGCTTAATCCAACTGCTCGACTCGGCAAAAGGCGAGGATGCGAACGCGCTGATAAACAACCCGGATTTGCAAGCCTGGTTGCTGCAGCTTCAAGCGCTGCTTGCAGCACTTCCCTTGAATCAGCCGGAGAACAATCAAGCGGCCGTTCCAACAGGCGAAGGAAACAACGCGGAAGAGAGTGCGGATGCGCTTAATCCGCTGCTGTTTATTCCTTTGACACCTACTGTAGATACGCCTGCGGGGTCGGAGACGGATGAACTTGGCGCGATACAGCAACCTAAAGCGCTGACGGCACAGGAAGCCGCTGCCATTTTGAAACAGTTGAAAGACCTGGTAGCGGAAGGGAAAACGGATTCGAAGCTTCAGCAAGCCGTGAAAGAGTTGCCGGCTGTTCTGATGTCGGCTGCGTCCAAATCAAGCGAATTGCAAAAGCCTAGCGCCGATCAACGCCGCGTTTCTTCTACTATACAGACTGCAGCGACAGCGGAAGCAGCTCCGTCTTCGGATGCCGGGAAGCTTGTCCAAGTGGTCTCCAGCCCGGTGCAAAAGCTCGAAGCGCTTACAGCCAAGGCTACGATGGTTCAGCTTCATCTGGACCCGCCGAAAGCAGACGAAGGGCCTCTGTTTGAACCGCTGAACGCGGGGATGGCAGACGGGACGGAAGGTCAGCCGATGCCGCTGCACGAGTACATCAAGCAGCAAGGCAATCATGCGCAGATAAAAGCGCCGGTCGTGCAGATGCAGGCAGCGACGTTTTCGGAGGACATGACGCAGTTTGTCGTTCGTTCCATATTTATGGGAACCTCGGCAGACGGGATGACCGAGGCTAAAATTTCGTTGTATCCTCAGCATCTCGGACACGTTGAAGTTAAATTGACTATGCATAACGGACAACTGATTGCCCAGTTCGTAGCGGACAGCTTGGCTGGTAAGGAAATGCTGGAGAGCCAGTTATCGCAGCTGAGAACGACACTGCAAAGTCAGGGCATTCAGGTGGAGAAGCTCGAAGTAAGCCAAAGCCAGAACTACCAGTCCGGCATGTTCCAGGAAGGACGCCAACAGCAGCAGTCCGGACAATCCTCCAAGCAGCAGAAAGCGGCCAGCGGCCGAATTGCCGCAATGGAAGATGAGTTGAAGGAAGAAGCAAAGACTTCGAGCACCGCAGGCAGTCTGGGAACCGGATCGATTGACGTTACGGCCTAAGTAAGCTTACACCGATGGAGCAGGGGGTGAAACCGTGCCCGATTCAAATGTCAGCACCAGAAATATATGGCCGTATTACGCCAAAGGAAATATTCAGAACGCCGGCAAAGCTGAGGAAAAAGGGAAATTGGGACAAGATGAATTCCTTAAGATTCTGATGACCCAATTGCAAAACCAGGATCCGACGCAGCCGCTGCAGGATAAAGAATTCATCGCTCAGATGGCTCAATTTACATCCGTCGAGCAGCTTGCCAAAATGAGTTCGGAAATGAAAATGCTTCGGCAGTCGCTAGGATTTGCATCCAGTTTGATTGGTAAAAAGGTTACCTACACCTATGTTGACAAAAACAACAAATCTATCGTCAAAACCGGAACTGTGGAGTCCATCCTTATGAAGAAGGACGAGCAGTACGCGAAGATTAACGGCGACGAAGTGAAGATGGATCAGATCAGCCAGATTTCCAATCCGGAGGTAACTCCATGACGGATCGAATAACGGTTGGTCGCCTGTTTCCGAATGCTGTGGCGCCGCAGCCCGTACGACGAACGGACCCGGAACCGAGGGTCCAGACAACCTCGTTCGATGCGATGCTGCAAAATCAACTCGTGCGTTTCAGTCATCACGCGGAAGAACGTTTGCGGCAGCGGGGCATTCAGCTAGGGCCTGAGCAGCTTGTCAAGCTCAACACCGCGATAGACAAAGCCGCGAGCAAAGGGGCAAAGGACTCGTTGATGCTGATCAACGATACCGCTCTGATTGTCAACATCAAGAATCGCACGGTAGTTACAGCCATGGACGGAGCATCGATGAAGGACAACGTATTTACCCAAATCGACTCGGCCATGATTATTTCGTAGCGATAGGCCGGCCCGAATTTCGGAGGCCGAGGTTGTGGACCGACTGAAACAACCGCAGAACGAACGTATTATAGAGCTTGCTGTAACTAACCTTAATTACATCATCATTGACAACTGTATTCATCCATCGATGCGATGCGCAGTTGCAATATGGGAGGATAACTATCGATGTTAAGATCGCTTTATTCCGGCGTTTCGGGTATGAGAGGCTTTCAAACGAAGCTTGACGTCATCGGCAACAACATCGCGAACGTGAATACGTACGGCTTCAAAGCCAGTCGTGTAGCGTTCAAAGACATCATGAGCCAAAAGATTTCAGGCGTAACAGCCCCGACGGATACGGTGGGCGGCGTTAATGCCAAACAAATCGGACTTGGCGTGACGGTTGGCGCTATCGATACTCTCCACACCCCGGGCAGCGCCCAGACGACGAATAAAATAACGGATTTGCGTATTGACGGAGACGGGTTCTTCCTTGTATCGCCAACTACGGATGTTAATGGGCAGCCGCTCCTTACACGTGCCGGCAATTTTGATTTGGATGCCCAGCGCCGTCTCGTGACGGCGGACGGTATGTTCGTTTTGAACACCGGAGGTACGGCTGTGGCGCTGGAAGACACCGTTACCGCATTCTCGATTTCGCAGTCCGGCGAAATTATCGCCATCGGAGCTGACGGGGCTGCAACGCCGACCAATCAATTCATCGCCGTTGCCAAAGTAACAAATCCGGGCGGATTGGAGAAAATTGGAGGAAACCTGTACCGGACGACGCCAAACTCGAATACGGAAGAAATCGATCCCGCTGCTTCCTTGGCCAACAACCCAGCAACGGGAACCGGCGCTATCGTTTCCGGTCAGCTTGAAATGTCCAACGTGGATTTAACGTCCGAATTTACGGAAATGATTGTCGCTCAGCGCGGCTTCCAGTCCAACTCGAGAATTATTACTACATCCGACGAAGTGCTTCAAGAAGTCGTCAATCTGAAACGATAGTTTGCTTCAAGGGGGAGTGATTCTCCCCCGATTTTATCCTTTCGGAGGTAACCGATGGTCCGCCTGACACGGCTTAATGGGAAAGCAATCGTTCTGAACGCGCTTTTGATCGAATCAATTGAAGAAACGCCGGACACGATGATCACGCTGGTGACCGGTAAAAAAATCATGGTGCTCGAGCCGGTGACGGAAGTAATGGACACCGTACACCGCTTTTTGCAAACCGTAGGTCTTGTCGGCGGTACGGTTAAGAGCCTGAATTCGGAGGGGTCGTAAGTTGTTTAAAAGCAGAATTTTCATAATGGTTGTTGCTATTCTTATTGCGATTACATTGATATTGACGGCTGCGTTCGTCCTGTGGAACTATATGGATAAAGCCAATCAGAACCCTCAAGAGCAGGCGCAAAGTTCTGCCCGCGACGTAAAACAAGCCAAAAAGCTGACCCCGGATGAGGTCAAGCAAAATACAGTCATCATGAAAGACGTGCTTACCAATTTGGCCGGGGGCAATGGCAAATTCATTAAATTGAGCTTTGCCTTTGAACTGGAAAATAAGAAGGCCAAGGAAGAGTTTGAGAAGTTGGACAGCCAAATGAAGGCCATTGTCATTCAAACGCTATCCGATATGACACCGGAGCAAGTATCGGGAAGCAAAGGCTTCGACAATCTCACTTCCGCCCTTATGAATAAAATGAACCCGCTTCTCCAATCGGGAAAAATGAATCAAATCTTGATTACGGATTTCGTACTCCAATAACTACATAGCATGATGCAGCAGTTCAAAGGAGGTGACGCTAATGGTTGATGTTCTTTCACAGAATGAGATTGACGCCCTGCTAGCGGCGCTTTCTTCAGGGGAAATGGATGCGGAGGAGCTTAAAAAGGAAGAGACGCAGAAAAAAATACGGGTGTACGATTTTAAACGTGCTGTGCGTTTCTCCAAGGATCATATCCGGAGCTTAACCCGAATTCATGAAAACTTTGCCCGATATTTAACGACATATTTTTCCGCTCAGCTTAGAACCTTTGTCCAGATTAACGTAGTGCAGGTCGAGCAGCTGCCTTATGACGAATTCATCCGCTCCATTCCGAAGATGACGATTCTGAACATTTTCGAAGCGGAGCCGCTGGAAGGACGCATGGTGCTTGAAGTTCACCCGAACGTAGCCTTTGCGATGCTGGACCGGCTGTTAGGCGGAGCGGGGACATCGCCAACGAAAATCAATGCGTTGACCGAGATCGAGACCATTGTCATCGAACGGATTTTCAGTCGGGCCTTCGACAGTTTGCAGGAGGCTTGGAAGACAGTTATTGATTTGTCTCCGCGGCTGGAAGCGCTCGAAACGAATCCGCAGTTTATGCAGATCGTATCGCCTAACGAAACGATCGCGCTGATCTCGCTCAGCACCAAAATCGGTGACACGACCGGGATGATCAACCTGTGTATTCCGCATGTGGTCATCGAACCAATTATGCCGAGACTGTCGGTACACCATTGGTTCGTTTCCCAGAAAAAAACAAGCGCGCCGGAGGAGCTGACGGCTCTGCAGTCTAGGCTGCATAAAGCGAAACTGCCGATTATCGCGGAGCTGGGTTCTTCCCAAATTTCCGTGAGGGAGTTTTTGAACCTCAACGCCGGGGATGTCATCACGCTTGGCAAATCCGTGAATGAGCCGTTGGACATTCGCATAGGGGAAAAGTTGAAGTTTTACGGCAGTCCCGGAACGACGCGTGGCAAGCTGGCTGTCCAAATCAGCGAGATTGTCCAAGAAGAAGGAGTGGAAGAGAATGACGAATAACAAGGATTATTTGTCTCAAGAAGAGATCGATGCGCTATTGAGACAATCGGGCGATGGCGAATCCTCCGCTATTTCCGAGTTTGTTCCTCAAGTAGAAGATTATTTGTCTTCTTTGGAGCAAGATGCGCTTGGCGAAATCGGAAACATTACATTCGGAAGCGCGGCTACTGCACTTTCCACCCTGCTTGGAAAAAAGGTGGATATTACGACGCCGAAAGTATCCATCATCGCTCATTCTGAACTCGCCGACGAGTTTCCGAAGCCGCACGTGGCTGTCCATGTGAACTACGTCGACGGCTTTCACGGGATCAACCTTCTGGTGATCAAAACCCGGGATGCCCAGGTCATCGCCGATTTGATGATGGGCGGAGACGGAACGGGACAAACGGAAGAGCTCAGCGAAATTCATATCAGCGCGGTTCAGGAAGCGATGAACCAAATGATGGGCTCGTCCGCTACGTCGATGTCGACGATTTTCAACCGGTTTGTCAATATTTCACCGCCGGGAATCGACATATTAAATTTAGCGTCAGGGGAAGGAACTGCCTCCCTGCCTCGAGAAGATGTATTTATCAAAATCTCTTTCCGACTGACAATCGGCGACCTGATTGATTCGACAATCATGCAGCTGCTGCCGGTTCCTTTCGCGAGAGAGATGGTGTCTACTTTAATGGGAGGTGGAGACGCAATAGAGGAACCTGCACCGGCGCCTGCACAATCCGCGCCCGTTTCCCAACCGGCACCGGAGCCGCCAGCCCATGCCGCGCCAAGCGCTTACGCACAAGATCCTTATTCGCAGCCTCCGGTAGGGCATCAAGCGCCGCCGCAGCACGGTTATCAGCCGCCGGCGTACCAGCCGCCGATGACTCCGCCTGCAGCGCAAGCTTATCCGCCGCAGCCGGCCAATTACGGTGTTCCGACGGCACGGGGAGTGAACGTCCAACCGGCTCAATTCGCTAATTTCAGTCATCCGCAGCTATCTCCTGCAGAAGATACGAATTTGAACCTGCTGCTGGATATCCCGCTTAAGGTGACGGTCGAACTGGGTCGTACGCATAAGGTCATTAAGGACATCCTCGAATTGTCTCAAGGATCGATCATCGAACTGGACAAGCTGGCCGGGGAACCTGTTGATATTTTAGTCAATAACAAATTGATCGCCAAAGGCGAAGTTGTCGTCATTGACGAAAACTTCGGTGTCCGCGTGACGGATATTGTGAATCAATGGGATCGGATTCAAAAACTACAATAATAATCAACCAACAAGATTACTTAAGCATCCTATAGGAGGAATGGTTACCCATGGCAAACCGTATTTTGATTGTAGACGACGCAGCATTTATGAGAATGATGATTCGCGATATTTTAACGAAAAACGGCTATGAAGTTGTCGGAGAAGCAAACGACGGCGCACAAGCGATTGAAAAATTTAAAGAGCTCCGCCCCGATCTGGTTACGATGGACATCACGATGCCGGAAATGGACGGTATTCATGCACTTAAAGAAATCAAGAAGCTTGATGGAAATGCCAAGGTCATTATGTGCTCCGCTATGGGGCAGCAAGCGATGGTTATCGATGCGATCCAGGCAGGGGCCAAAGATTTCATCGTGAAGCCGTTTCAGGCAGACCGTGTTATTGAAGCGATTAAGAAAACCTTGGGATAATTTCAACAGGGGTTAAACGATGGGTCTTGCGCAAATTGAAAGGAAAGTGAAATGTTGAGAAGACTCAGAGCCAAGTTATCGTCCGGTGTAGCCATGGTTTTGATGCAAACAGCAGTATGGCCTGCTGCTGTTTGTTTTGCGGAATCGGAGAACCCGGCCCCCTCTGGGGCGGGAATGCTCGGAACACCGGATCGGCTTGTAACGGAAGGCAGTTCAGGGGGCACGTTCTGGATGATCTTCCAAGTCCTTTTTTTTCTACTACTTATTATCGGAATTTTTCTGGTCATCGTGAAGATGATTTCGCAGAAAAATAAATTTTTATCCGGGCGGTCGATACGATCCTTGGGCGGATTGCCGCTCGGACAAAATAAATCGATTCAAGTTGTCGAAATCGGCCGTTCGCTTTATATCGTCGGAGTAGGGGAGAACATTCAGCTGCTCGAAAAGATCGAGGATGAAACCGAGGTCGCTTTGATTACGGAACTGATGTCTTCCGGTCCGGCGTTTGCGGGCCCGACCTTCGATTCCATAGGAGGCTGGCTCAAAAAGCTTCGCAACAAGCCGGCAGTCGAAGAAGAAATGGAAGTGACAGCCTCGTTCCAAGAGGTGTTTCACACGAAAATCCAGCATATGTCGGATCAGAAGAAACAAATGGAGCAACTGCTCAAGCAAGACACTAATTCAGATCGGTTGAATGATAAATGATGAAATTCAATAAAAGGCTCATTTTCCTGCTGATTCTTCTTGTTCTGTGCGGTTCGCTCGCAAGCCCAGCCTATGCGGCCGATCCGATTCCCGGAATGAACATCGATATCGGGACATCCGACAATCCGCAGGGGGCTTCGAGCGCCATTACCATCGTGCTGCTGATTACCATTCTCAGCATCGCTCCGGCCATTCTGATCATGATGACCAGCTTTACCCGAATCGTCATCGTGCTCGGCTTTGTCCGGACGTCGCTCGGTACGCAGCAAATGCCGCCGAACCAAATGCTGATCGGTCTTGCGTTATTTCTGACCTTTTTCATCATGGCGCCAACGCTTGGGGACATCAACCAAACGGCTGTGCAGCCTTATCTTAAGGGCGAGCTGACCCAGACGGCAGCGCTGGAGAAAGCATCCGTTTCGATCAAGAAGTTCATGTTTCAGCATACGCGGGAGAAAGACTTGAAGCTGTTCCTGGATTACACCAAGGCGCCACGGCCCAGCGGAGTGGAAGATACGCCGCTTACGTCGCTTGTACCCGCTTATGCGATTAGCGAGTTAAAGACGGCGTTTCAGATGGGCTTTATGATCTTTATTCCGTTTTTGGTCATTGATATGGTTATTGCCAGTACGCTGATGGCGATGGGGATGATGATGCTGCCGCCGGTAATGATTTCGTTGCCGTTCAAAATCTTGCTGTTCATTCTTGTGGACGGTTGGTATCTCGTCGTTCGTTCGCTTCTGCTTAGTTACAATACATAGACGGACCAGCCGGGAGGAGAGCGCATTGAGCTCGGAATTTGTAATCAGATTGGCCGGAGAAGCGGTATACACCACGCTTAAAGCCAGTGCTCCGATGATGGTGCTGGCGCTGGCAGTCGGCTTGATCATCAGTGTGTTTCAAGCGACGACGCAAATCCAGGAGCAGACCCTTGCCTTTGTTCCGAAAATTGTCGTTGTGCTGCTTGCGATACTTATATTCGGCCCTTGGATACTGACGACACTTGTTGATTTTACCTATAATCTGTTGAATAACCTGTATAAATACGTGGGATAGGTTGTGGGTGAAATGGAGTGGGTTTTGCAGTATCTTCCCGGATTTTTGTTGTTTTTTTGTCGGATTTCATCGTTTTTTGTCATCGCTCCCGTATTTGCGGCCCGTAATGTGCCGATGCAGCTGAAGGTAGGGCTATCGTTTTTCGTTGCTTTCATTACGTTCTTCAGTATCGGGTTGACGACGCCGGTGGCTATGGATTCGCTGTATATTCTTTCCGTTTTCCGGGAAGTGTTTGTGGGACTAACCCTCGGGTTTATAGCGTATATGTTCTTTCAGGTCGTTCAAATCTCCGGTGCATTCATCGACCTTCAAATGGGGTTCGGTATAGCGAACGTAATCGATCCGCTAACAGGAGCGCAAAGTCCGATTTTGGGCAATCTGAAGTACATGATCGCCATGCTGTTGTTTTTAAGCTTCAACGGTCATCATTACTTGCTCGAAGGAATTATGCGAAGCTACGAATGGATTCCTTTGAATAACGAGTTGTTTGTTGAAAATTATAACGGTCAGCTTTCGGACTTTATGCTGAAGACGTTCTCTCAAGTTTTTGCCATAAGCTTTCAAATGGCGGCGCCGCTAGTCGTCGCGATGTTTCTGACCGATGTCGGTCTTGGGCTTCTCGCTCGGGTAGCCCCGCAGTTCAACATTTTCGTCATCGGGATTCCGGTGAAGATTATCGTTGGTTTTATTCTGCTGCTTCTCTTGTTTCCAGGATACGAATTGATCTACAAAGAGAAATTCTCAACTATGCTGGAAACGATGGCCAAGTTTTTCGGATTGTTCACTGGCAGTTAGCGCGTGAGGAGGCAGGCCGTGGCTGCATTACGTTTAAAGCTGGATTTGCAATTGTTCTCGGGAGAGAAAACGGAAGCGGCGACGCCTAAGAAAAAACAAGAAGCCCGCAAAAAAGGACAAGTGGCCAAAAGCATGGAAGTGCCGGCCGCCTTCATCTTGTTTTTCTCCTTCTTATCGTTTTTCTTGTTCGGAGGCTATATGAAAGAGCGACTTGTCAGTTTGTTTCGCTCGATCTTCATCGACTTTCTCAATATGAACGTCACCATGGATAACAGTATGGTGTTATTCGAAAAGATCGCTACACAAATGTTGTTGATTCTCGGCCCAATTTTTTTGATCTCGATGGTCATCGGCGTTGTGGGAAATTATGTGCAGATCGGCTTTTTGTTTACGGGCGAACCGCTCATGATGAAGTTCAGCAAAATTAACCCTCTCGAAGGGGCAAAGCGGCTGTTCTCCATGCGGGCTATCGTCGATTTTCTCAAATCGGTGCTCAAGATGACGGTAATTGGAGTAGTTGTTTATTCGACGCTAATGGCGGAAAAGGACAACATCTTGCAGCTTGCGCGGCTGCCACTGGAAGAAATTATCGCTTTCACCGCTTCCTTGACACTGCAGCTTGGGATTAAAATCGGATTGATTTTGATCGTCATGGCAATTTTGGATTACATATATCAGCGTTACGAGCATGAGAAGAGCTTGCGGATGTCCAAGCAGGATATTAAAGACGAATACAAGAAAACGGAAGGGGATCCGCTGATTAAAGGGAAGATCCGCGAGAAGCAGCGCCGCATGGCATTGCAGCGGATGATGCAGGACGTTCCTAAAGCGGACGTCGTCATCACGAACCCGACGCACTTTGCCGTCGCGCTTCAATACGATGCCTCCAAGATGCAGGCACCTACCGTTATCGCCAAGGGGACCGATTACATCGCCTTGAAGATAAGGCAGATTGCCAAGGATAACGGCATCATAACGATGGAAAACAAACCGCTCGCCCGCGCGTTATACGCGCAGGTTGAGATCGGAGAATCGATACCGGCCGATATGTTTCAGGCCGTAGCCGAGGTGCTGGCATACGTATACAAAGTTAAAGGAAAAGCGAACTAATCCCGGAAAGGAGGACACCCTGCAATGAAAGCAAAAGACCTGGTCGTGCTGATCGGCGTGATCGGCATCGTTCTGATGATGGTCGTCCCGCTGCCGATATGGTTGCTGGATGTCCTGCTGATTATTAACATATCGGCTGCTCTCATGATCATTTTGATCGGCATGAACACACAGGATGCGCTTCAGTTCTCCATCTTTCCGTCGCTCCTGCTCATCACCACCTTGTTCCGGCTTGCGCTGAACGTATCGACAACCAGAAACATTTTGGCCCATGGGGACGCAGGCAACGTGGTCAGCACCTTCGGATCGTTCGTTGCCCAAGGCAACATTGTCGTCGGCTTTGTGGTCTTTATCATTTTGGTGCTGGTGCAGTTTATCGTCATTACCAAAGGCTCGGAGCGGGTTGCCGAGGTAGCCGCACGGTTTACGCTCGACGCGATGCCGGGGAAACAAATGAGTATCGACGCGGATTTGAACGCAGGGCTGATCAACGAACAGCAGGCCAGAGAACGACGCGAGAAAATCTCACGCGAGGCCGACTTTTACGGCGCTATGGACGGTGCGAGCAAATTCGTCAAAGGGGATGCGATCGCCGGCATTATCATGCTGCTGATCAATATCATCGGCGGCTTGATTATCGGAATGGCGATGAAAGGGATGTCGCTTAGTGAAGCGGGAGCGCTCTATTCGATCCTGACGATCGGGGACGGTCTCGTCAGCCAAATTCCGGCACTGCTGATCTCTACCGCAGCAGGGATTATCGTGACGAGGGCGGCTTCCGAAGGAAACTTGGCCCACGACTTGACATCGCAAATCTTTTCTTACCCGAAGCTGCTTTATATTGTAGCGGGAACGATTACGGCGCTGGGCATTTTCACGCCGATCCATCTGATCACGACATTGCCGATCGCTGCCGTGCTGGCATTCGCGGCTTACAAGATGCAGCAAACCATGAACCGCAAGCAAGCTGCTGAAGTCCAGCTTGAGGAGGAACAGCAAATCGAAGAAGTACGAAGCCCCGAAAGTGTCATCGGCTTGCTGCAGGTCGATCCGATCGAGTTCGAGTTCGGATACGGACTTATCCCGCTGGCGGATACGCAGCAGGGCGGCGACCTGCTCGATCGCGTCATTCTCATTCGCAGACAGTGCGCGCTCGAGCTCGGAATCGTCGTGCCGGTGATCCGGATTCGCGATAACATTCAACTGCGCCCGAACGAATATGTCATTAAGATTAAAGGCAATACGGTCGCGCGCGGCGATTTGTTACTCGGCCACTACTTGGCAATGAGTCCGGGAATCGACGACGATTCGATTACAGGGATCGATACGCTGGAGCCGGCTTTCGGGCTGCCGGCGCTATGGATTGACGAACAGACCAAGGAACGGGCCGAGCTTTCCGGCTACACGGTCGTCGATCCACCATCCGTTGTCGCGACGCATTTGACGGAAATTATTAAGAAGCATGCTCACGAGCTGCTGGGCCGCCAAGAAACGAAGGCGCTTATCGAGAATGTCAAGGAGCATCACCCGGCACTGGTCGACGATTTAATCCCGAACGTACTGTCGATCGGCGACGTGCAAAAAGTGCTGGTCAAGCTGCTTCGCGAAAAAATATCCGTCCGCGATCTCGTCACCATTCTGGAGACGCTTGCCGATTACGGCACATATACGAAGGATCCGGAAGTGCTGACGGAATATGTCCGGCAGGGCTTGTCCAGACAAATTACGCAGCAGTACACGACCGGCGGCGAATCGCTGAAAGTCATTACCGTAGGGCCGACGCTCGAGAAAAAAATTGCGGAATCGGTACAGCAATCGGATCAGGGCAGCTACCTCGCGCTCGATCCGACGTCCAGCCAAGTGATCTACCAGAAGGTGACCGATCAAGTAACCAAGCTGCTTCAAGCAGGGCAGCAGCCGATCGTTCTTACCTCGCCCACCATTCGCATGTACTTAAGGCAGCTGCTCGAACGCACCATGCAGGACATTCCGGTTTTATCTTACAGCGAGCTTGAACCGAGCGTTGAAATTCAGAGCATGGGGGTTGTTAATCTATGAGAGTGAAGCGATATGTCGTAGACTCCATGCCGGATGCCCTGCAAAAAATTCGCACGGACCTCGGGAAAGACGCTGTCATCATCAATACGAAAGAAATTCGTTCCGGCGGATTTCTCGGCATGTTTTCGAAGAAAAAGATCGAAGTGATCGCTGCCACGGATTCCGCAGCCGGAAGCGTTCAGCCGGCTTCCGGTAAGTCGGCGACCGCTACGTTAGCGAAGCCGGTCGCCCCGGCGCCGACTTCGCTTATGGGCAGTACGGCCGTGTCTACAGCTTACGGGATGCAGCGTGACCGGGAGCGGGGAGCGCAGCCGGCGCTGGCGTTTCCCGAAGTGCCGGACGTGCTTCCGGCAAGCCCGCCTCCTCAGGCCGCACCTGTTGGGGCACAGCCGACATCTGTCAGCAGCAGAGCCAAGGAAGATACGCTGCTTGAAGAGATCAAGCAAATGAAAGAAATGATGCAGAAGCTTTCTTCACAGCGTATGCCGGAGGCAGCCCAAGATCCGGTTTTAGTGGAACTGGAGCGCCGGCTGCTCGATCAGGAGATCGACTCGCAGATGGTTCAGGAGCTTCTGGCCCGGGTATCGGAGGAAGCCGAAGCCGAGGACGTTCCGATCACGGAACAATTCGCGGTCCATTCGCTCCGGACGCAGCTCCAAACGCTGCTTCAGCCGCAGGGCGGCAAAGGGATCGCTTCCGATACCCGAATCGCTCATTTTGTCGGGCCTACGGGCGTCGGCAAAACGACGACGATTGCCAAGCTGGCTGCCGAACAAGTGCTGAAGCACCGCCGCAAGGTCGGGTTCATCACCTCGGATACGTACCGCATCGCCGCGGTGGAGCAGCTCAAGACGTATGCTACCATTTTGAACGTGCCGCTTGAGGTTGTCTTTTCTCCGCTGGATTTGAACAAGGCACTCGAGAATTTGAAAGACTGCGATCTTATTTTTATGGATACGGCCGGTCGGAACTTCCGCAACGAAATGTACGTTTCGGAGCTGAACGCGCTGCTTCAATCCGGAGGGAAGAGCGAAACGTTTCTGGTGCTCAGCTTAACGACCAAATATAAAGATATGAAGGCCATTACGCACAACTTCAGCAAGTTCAAATTAGATAAAGTATTGTTCACGAAAAAGGACGAGACCGATTCGTACGGCGCCGTCGTTAACCTGATCCGCGATTTTGGATTGCATACTTCTTATATCGCCAACGGACAGAGCGTTCCCGACGATATCGAGGAGTTGAACGAGAGGCAGCTGATCGATTGGATTCTGGAGGATAACACCCATGAATGATCAGGCACAAGAGCTTCGGAATCTGATCAGGCATCGAGCCAACTCCGCAGAAAAGCCGACACGCATTCTCGCCGTTACAAGCGGTAAGGGCGGGGTCGGCAAATCGAACTTTACACTTAATTTTGCTCTTGCGCTTCAAAAAAAAGGATTCAAGGTACTCGTTTTCGACGCCGATATCGGTCTGGCCAATATCGACGTGCTCATGGGCATTGCGCCGAAGTACAATTTGTATCATTTGTTGAAAAAGGAAAAGACGATTTGGGACATCATTCATAAGGGCTATAACGATTTGCAATTTATTGCAGGAGGCTCAGGTTTCAACGACCTGATCCGGCTGTCCGAGGAACAATTGGATTATTTTCAAGAGCAAATCGGTCAGCTGAACGGACATGCGGACTTTATCATTTTCGATACGGGGGCCGGGTTGTCGAAAGAAACGCTCAAGTTTATCGTTGCCGCACAAGAGACGATCGTGGTGACGACGCCGGAGCCGACCTCGATTACCGATGCGTATGCCATTATTAAGATGGTAAGCGCGATGGATTACGACATTCGCTTCCGGCTGGTCGTCAATCGGGTGACCGATTGGCGGGAAGGCAGACAAACCGCCGAAAAGATCAGCATGGTCGCCAAGCAATTTTTGAATCTGGACATTCCCACCATCGGCTACGTGCTTGATGATGCTGCGGTATCCAAAGCCGTAAAAAAGCAGGTGCCTTTTACCGTAGCTTTTCCGTCGAGCGGCGCATCCAAATCGATCTATGATCTGACCGATGATTTTATTGCGAACCAAAAGCCGGCGGACATGAGCTCGGGGGCGGTCAAAGGCTTCTTGAACCGAATGATTAAGCTGCTTAAATAAAAGAGAACGTCCTCCGACCTTCAGAATCAGACACAACGCAGAGGAGTGAAACGTATGCAGCCTTACGATGTGCTCGTGGTGGATGATTCGGTTTTTATGAGAAAAATCATCACCGACCTTATTTCGGGGGACCCGGCGCTGCGGGTAGTAGGAACCGCAAAAAACGGCAAGGAAGCCGTCGAGCTGGTCAAAAAGTTGAACCCCCATGTTGTAACCATGGATATTGAGATGCCGGAAATGAACGGGTTGGATGCGCTTCGCGCGATTATGAATGAGCACCCTGTTCCGGTCATCATGTTAAGCAGTCTGACTCAAGAAGGCGCGGCGGAGACCATCAAAGCGCTCGAATGGGGGGCTGTCGATTTCGTCGGAAAACCGTCGGGTTCGATTTCACTCGATTTGCATAAAGTCAAGCAGTTGCTGCTCGAAAAACTGCACATCGCGGTAAAAACAAACATGCGTAAGCTGTCGCGTTCCGCGTTGAGCAAACCGTCGCCTAAAGCGGCGGAGGTGCCGAAAGATCCGCGGCCGTTCTCGGAACCGGCCCCAAGAATGGAACGGCGCCCCGCTACAGGTGCGGCTGGATTCGAACATATCGTCGCCATCGGCACCTCAACCGGGGGGCCTCGGGCGCTGCATCAGGTGTTGTCCGATTTCCCGGAGTACTTTCCCGCTCCCGTCGTTATCGTCCAGCATATGCCTCCTAACTTTACCAAGTCGCTGGCACAGCGGCTCGATTCCGTTTCGAGGCTGCGGGTGGTTGAGGCGGAAGCCGGCATGATTCTGGAGAGCGGCACCGCTTATGTGGCCCCTGGCGGCTATCATATGACCGTAGCCCGCAATGGGAACCATTCTTACAAGATCCATCTGACAAAAGAAGATCCGCGCGGCGGACACCGGCCGTCGGTGGACGTGCTTTTCGAATCGCTGCTGCCGATGAGGGAGCTTAAACGCCACATCGTGCTCATGACCGGTATGGGCTCTGACGGAGCCAAAGGGATGCTGGCGCTGAAGCAATCCGGAGCCGTAACGACGATTGCCGAATCGGAGGACACCTGCATCGTTTATGGGATGCCCCGCGCGGCGGTGGAGCTGAATTGCGTAACGCATGTGCTCCCCCAGCAGGAAATTACCGCGAAGCTGGTCCAAGCCGTCGCCCGCGAGCCCTGACTTCCGGGTAAGCCTTGATAGAGCAATTACCATGATGGAGGTGTAGATATGGAAATGAATCAATACCTCTCGATGTTTATCGATGAGTCGAGAGATCACTTGCAAGCGATGAACGAACAGATACTCAGCCTGGAGAGCAGCCCGGAAGACATTACGATCGTGCAAAATATTTTTCGGTCGGCGCATACGTTGAAAGGCATGTCGGCGACGATGGGATTCGAGGATCTGGCGTCGCTGACTCACGAGATGGAGAACGTGCTGGACCTCGTCCGCAACCATAAGCTGAAGATGGATTCGTTTATTTTCGACTGCCTGTTCAAAAGTCTGGATTCCTTGGAATCCATGGTGGAGGACATCATTCAAGGCGGCACAGGTCAAGCGGACGTTACCGAAATCGTCGCCGCGCTGAAGTCCATCGTTTCCGGCGATTACACCAAGGGTGGCGCAGCCGGAGGGACGACGGCCAAAGCGGCGCAGACAACTGTCGCCGGGGGAGAGCTTGACGAATTTCAATTTTCGATTCTTCAGCAGTCCATCGAAGCGGGCATTCCTGTGCTCCGCCTCGAAGTAACCGTTCGCCAAGATTGCGTGTTAAAAGCAGCGCGCGCTTATATGGTATTCAACGTGCTCGAGCAGAACGGGGAGGTCATCAAATCCAACCCTTCCGTGGAAGATATCGAGCAGGAGCGATTCGATCAATCGTTCGTCGTTTATTACATAGCTCAAATCGACACCGACGATCTGCAAAAGCAAGTCGCAAGCGTATCCGAAATCGATAAAGTGGACGTTATCGTTTTGGATCAGGCCAAGCTGACGGAGCTCATGAGTCCGCCTTCCGGGTCCAACGCAGCGGCCGCACAGGCACAGGCTCTAGCCGAGACTGCCGCCGCATCGACGCAAGAAGCGCCGAAGCAGGAAGCCAAAAAAGCGCCTGCCGCAGGCGGTGCCCCTGTAGCCGGACGGACGATCCGCGTCGACATCGAGCGGCTTGATACGCTGATGAACCTGTTCAGCGAGCTGCTGATCGATCGGGTACGGCTGGAGCAGCTTGCCAGCGAAATTCGCCGCAGCGAATTGACGGAAACCGTCGAGCATATGTCCCGGGTCAGCAGCGATTTGCAGAATATCGTACTGAAGCTGCGCATGGTGCCGATCGATACCGTCTTCAACCGCTTCCCGCGCATGATCCGGGATGTCGCGAAGACGCTGGACAAAAAGGTAGATCTGATCATTACCGGCGCCGATACCGAATTGGATCGTACCGTCATCGACGAAATCGGCGACCCGTTGGTGCATTTGCTTCGAAATGCCGTCGACCATGGCGTGGAGCCGTCTGCCGAACGAGTTGCCATCGGAAAGCCCGAGACCGGAACGATTCATCTGCGCGCGTATCATAGCGGAAACCATGTGTTTATCGAGATCGAGGAAGACGGACGCGGCATTAACCGGGACAAAGTGTTGAAAAAGGCGCTGGAAAACAACGTTTTGACCAAGGAACAAGCCGAGCGCATTACGGATGACGAGGTCAATCAGCTGATTTTTGCCTCCGGCTTCAGCACGGCGGACAAGATATCGGACATCTCCGGACGCGGGGTCGGACTTGATGTCGTGAAGACGAAGATTCAAAGTCTCGGCGGACAAGTCCAAGTCGATTCGACATGGGGGAAAGGCTCTAAATTTTCCGTTCAGCTGCCGCTGACGCTGTCGATTATCTCGGCGATGCTGATCCGGCTCAATAACGAGAAGTACGCAATTCCGCTTTCTTCCATTGTGGAAACGATGGCTGTCCGTCAAGAACAGATCCGCTCGGTTCACGGCAATCGCATGGTCGAGTACCGTACCGGGGTCATCCCGCTCGTATCCTTGGCCGATCTGTTCGATGTGCCGGGAGGAACGAATATTTCCGAGAACGAAACGCAAGTAGTCATCATACGCAAAGGCGACAAAATGGCGGCTCTCGTCGTTGACGAATTTATCGGGCAGCAGGAAATCGTGCTGAAGACGCTCGGCAAATATTTGACCAAGCTGTTTGCGGTTTCCGGCGCAACCATTCTGGGAGACGGACAAGTCGCGTTAATTATCGATACGAATGCCTTGATTAAATAGCGGGACGCAAAGACGGCTACATTCACGCGATAACTTAAGGAGGCTGCGAGTATGGGAGAAGAATTGAAAGTCATCGTGTTTACATTAGGAAAGGAAGAATACGGGGTAGAGGTCGAGAAAGTCCGCACCATTGAACGGATGCAGCCGATGACCCGTGTTCCGAAAACGCCTGAATTTGTCAAAGGCGTCATCAATTTGCGCGGCGTTGTTACCCCCGTCATCGATCTGCGCGGCCGCTTCGGATTTCCGGAAACCGAATATACCGACAACTCGCGGATCATTATCGTTGCCGTCGGCGATATCGAAGTCGGCTTGATTGTCGATTCGGCCAACGACGTCATCGATGTGGATTCGGATCATATCGACGATCCGCCGGAAATCGTAGGCGGCATTAAGGCCAAGTACCTTCACGGGATTGCCAAAGTAGGCGAAAGCCGGCTGCTTGTGCTGCTGAACCTGAAGGAAGTATTGACCAAGAGCGAGATCGTTCAACTGGAGAATGTAGAGGAGTAGGCCTAGTGGAAGCATTTAATTCTTTTGCCGATTTTCAAATGGATGTGCTGAAGGAAGTCGGGAATATCGGTGCCGGACATGCGGCTACTGCGCTCTCGCAGCTGCTCGATAAGCCTGTGGATATGCTTGTGCCCAAAGTGCGAATGGTTCCTTTCGAGGAAATCGCGGACAGCGTCGGAGGAGCCGAGGAAGCCGTTATCGCTATATTTCTGAGAGTCGAAGGGGAAACGCCGGGAAATTTGTTTTTTATCCTGAAGTTCGAGTCGGCCAAGAAGCTTCTTCGCAACTTGGTCGGGATCGACGCGGTGGAAGGCGAAGAGTACTCCGAAATGGAGTTGTCCGCGCTGAACGAAATCGGCAACATTTTGGCGGGCTCGTACTTATCGTCCCTGGCGGATTTCACACAGCTGAACATGCAGCCCACCGTTCCTTCGCTTGCGATTGATATGGCGGGAGCGATTCTGAGCTACGGCCTGCTCCAATTCGGTCAAATGGGAGACCAGGCGCTCTTGATCGACACGAAGTTTCTGGACGGAAGCGACGAGGTGGAAGGGCACTTCTTCCTCATCCCGGACCCGGAGTCCTTCGAACGTATTTTCGTAGCTTTGGGAGTGCATACTCCATGATCCAAGACAATCTGATTAAAGTAGGAATGGCCGACCTGAACGTCGCTCACTTGACCGGTGTGCTCAAAACGACGGGGCTCGGTTCGTGCGTGGGCGTTACCTTGTTCGATGCCAAGGCCAAAGTAGCCGGAATGGCCCACGTCATGCTGCCGACCTCGGATATTGCCAGAGAAGGGAAACTGAACATCGCGAAATATGCCGATACGGCGATCCCCGAAATGATTCGCCTGATGGAGGATCTTGGGGCTCAAGTGAAGCGCATGGTTGCCAAAATGGCCGGGGGCGCACAAATGTTCGCGTTCGGCTCCCAATCGGACACGATGCGGATCGGACCGCGGAATGTCGAGTCCTGCAAGGAAATGCTCGGCCGGTACCAGATCCCGATTATTGCCGAAGATACCGGCGGCAATTACGGGCGAACCATCGAATTCGACTGCGAATCCGGTATGCTCATGATTCGCAGCGTACAACACGGAGTGAAGGAATTGTAAACCTATGATCGGATCGATACGTTGGAACTTTATTGTAGGAGCCGCGGCATTCGTCATTACCTTTGCATTGTCGATAACCGACAATATTTGGCTGACTACCTTGATTCGCAGCTTCTACAGCTTTGTCCTGATATTTGTAATCGTATTTTTGTTCCGTTGGCTGCTTGGCACGGTTGCCGGATTCGCGGGCGCTCCGATTCCTGAGCATTCGGAAGAAGAGGATGAGCTTAAAGGGACGGCGGTCGATGTTGTAACGCCCGATCAGGATGCGGAGCTGCATCAGATGTTGAAACCGTCGCCGGGTCCGAAGGACGCTGCTGATACCGATTTTTCCCCGCTGAATCCGCCGAAGCTGTCAACGAAGATCCAAGGGAGTCCTGACGAATTGGCACAGGCGGTTCGCCGAATGTCTGAAGAATAAGGATGGTGACTATCTGTCATGATCGCGCAAAAATCCCATTTGGCGAATATCGATGTTTGGAAGCAATGGAGAGAAGACAGACAGTTGAAAGCGAAGCAGGCGCTCATCGAAACGTATTTGCCGCTCGTAGATTACGTTTCGGGTCGTCTTTCCATCGGTCTGCCTAAAAACGTTTCGAAAGAAGACTTATCCAGCTGCGGTATTATGGGCTTGATCGATGCCATCGAAAAGTTCGACTACGAGCGGGGACTGCAATTTGAAACGTATGCCTCCTGGCGCATTCGCGGAGCGATGATCGACGGGCTCCGTCAAGGCGATTGGGTTCCCCGTTCCGTGAGGGAGAAGGCCAAGAAGATCGAGGACGCTTACCAAAAGCTCGAACAGCAATACTTGCGTTCCGTAACCGATAGCGAAATCAGCTCTTATCTGGATGTCAGCGAGCAGGAGTTTCAACAGATGGTACAGGAAATCGCAGTGACGACCGTCTGCTCGATCGACGATCCTATCCGGGAGGAAGATTCGGAGACGCGGCTTTCTTTGTTAATTGACGAAAAGGCGAAAAGTCCGGAATCCAAAGTAAATGAAGTCTATTTAAAGGAAACGTTAGCTAAAGCTATCGAACGGTTGACGGAAAAAGAGCGGACTGTCGTATCCCTCTTTTACTACGAAGAATTGTCTTTAAGCGAGATCGCCGAAGTCATGAATCTTTCCCCATCCAGAATATCACAGCTGCACTCAAAAGCGATTCTGCGGTTAAAAGGTTCTTTGAGCCGTCATAAGTCGCAGCTATTTTATGACTAAGGGGTCGGAAAGTGGGGAGAATGATGGCCGATCTGGCGATGCCGCTCAGCTATTATATGGATATTTCGTTGTCCGACGACAAGCTGTTCGCTTACCTCAAGTTTGCGAATTGCGAGGAATCGTTCCGCGTTTCCAAAGGACAGCTTATGGAATTGATTGCCTCGTATCACATCGTATACGGCATAGATGAGGAGAAAATCGCCGCGATCGTAGACGATCCGAAGGCTTTCTTCTTCTCCCAGACGGTGATTGCCAAAGGCGATGCGCCGCAGAACGGTCAGGACGGGCGCGTCCAGATGATGTACGATTTGGACGACAAGTCCAAACGCCCGGCCGAACTGGAGGACGGCAAGGTTGATTATAAAGAAGTGACTACGATCCATAACGTGAAAAAGGGGCAATTGATCGCGCAAAAAATTCCGGCCGCCTTAGGCGTCCAGGGACGCGCGGTGACCGGAGAAACGCTTTTTGCGAAGGACGGGAAGGATGCGCGTTTCAAGCTCGGCAAAAATGTCGTGACCGATCCGGAGCAGACGGCCATTTATGCCGCCATTGACGGAATGGTCACGAAGACGGACCGGGATAAAATCAATGTTTTTCCGATCTTTGAAGTGAACGGGGATGTCGACTATAATGTCGGAAATATTGATTTTGTCGGGTCTGTCGTCATCCGAGGCAACGTTCTGCCGGGTTTTCGCATCAAAGCGGCGGGAGATATCCGCATTACGGGCAGCGTGGACGCCGCAGACTTGGAGGCAGACGGCTCCATCGAGATCAGCGCGGGGATCCTTGGGCATAACAAAGGAACAATCCGTGCCGGAAAACGGGTAAAGAGCTCTTTCATCCAAGACGCCAACATCTATGCAGGTGAGGAAGTGCTGGTCAGCCAGAGCATTATGCACTCTCAAGTGCGCGCGGGTAAACAAATTGTATGCAAAGGCACCAAGGGACTGATTGTTGGAGGAATGATTCAAGCGGGCGACGTGGTGATTGCCCGAACGATCGGCAACTCTATGTCGACGGCCACGGTCATCGAAGTCGGCGTTCTGCCGGAGCTCCGCAACGAGCTTCAGCAGCTTCGCATCCAACAAAGAGCTCTGAGCGAGAACCTGGACAAAACGGATAAAGCGCTCGTACTGCTCGACCAGTTGGCAGCCACGGGACAGCTTGGGCCGGACAAAGTGGCGATGCGGGTTAAGCTGAACCATACCAAGAAACAGGTGACGGAAGAAATTGCGAGCTCCAGAGAGCGAATGCTGGAAATTGAGAGATCGCTTGAGGACTCGGAAAAAGCAAAGGTCGAAGTCATTGCCAACGCCTACAGCGGCACGAAAATCGTGATCGGCCGATATACCAAATTCATTAAAGATACTTCTCCCCGCGTCAGGTTTCAATTGGTCGACGGAGATATCGCGATGCTTCCTATCGTATAAAGGCTGACGTACGCGTACAGCTCGAAGGAGGGGATGCCGGTGAGCATGAAACCGGTTGAAATGCAGTTTGCGCTGCATAAGAACGACGAAGCCGGTCTGAAGCAGCATCAAATGGTGCAAAAGCGAGTGGAAGACCAGGCCATGCTGAACAGCTCCAACGAGAAGTCGACGATAAAAGAGCGTCAGGTCAGTGCCAAGACGGAGGAGACCGGTCAAGCTTCGATCAAAGACGATCAGTCGGGCCGTTCGGGCGAACGGGACCCCCGAGGCGGCGGTGGAGCGAAGAAGTCGGCCGAGGAAGCCAAACAGGCGCCGGGCGGCACCGCACCGGAGCATCCGTTCAAGGGGCATCATATCGACTTGACCTTATAACTATTATGTTGTGAAACTAGGTGAATGCAATTGGACCAACCTTGGGTATACATCGTGCTGGTCGGGCTTCTAATCGTGGTCTATGCGAAGATTATCCCGCGAAAATCCGAAGGAGCGGCCAAACCCGACGGCGCCATCGTAAAAGAGATGGAGCAGGCGATGGATCACTTGGCTATGGAGCTTGAGGAGCAGAACAAAGCGCTGATCGAGCTGTTCTCCGGGACGAAACATACGTACGAGGAACATACGGCTAAACTGACCTCGCGTGTGGAAACGCTTGAAAAGCAATGTCAGGAGCTGCGGCACGAACTGGGCCGGCTGACGTTCTCGGAGGAACAGCGGCGCCTGTCCCTTCAAGCGGACGCATCGAAGCCCGGAGAGGCGTTGGGAGCGAGCGCTGGAGCCGCGGTATCGCCGGCCTATACGGAGCCTGCCGCACCTGACAAGCAGACGGAAGCGGCGAACAAAGCCCCGATGAATATGAAGGAGCGCTACGGCGAGCTGTTCGGATTGTACGAGTCCGGCAAATCGACGGACTATATCGCCAAGAAGCTGGGCATGAACAAAGGGGAAATCAGTCTGATCCTGCAGCTTGCCAAACAGGAGGAACGGTCGAATGCTTAAGAACAAATCGCTTCTGTACGGGCTCGGCACCGGGATGATTTTGGGTGCCGTTCTGCTTCAGCTGATGAATGCGGTTGCTCCGTCGGGCAGCGCCGCTTCCAAACAGCCCGCGGCAGGACAGGCGCCCGAGGAGATGGACCGCGTTCGGCTCAAGGAAGTCGCTTCTACCTATTTTAATGTGTACGACAAAAGTCAAAAGCTGTACGACCAGCCGCAGGTCGAAGCCATGATCGCCCAGAAGCTGAAAGAAGAGAAAGACAAGCAAGCCGCACAGCCGCAGTCCGCCGCGCCGGATAAGGAAACGTACATTTATGTCTCCAAAGGCATGACTGCGGCTCAAGTCGCCGATTTGCTGCAGCAGAGCGGCGTTATTGCCGACCGCACCGCCTTTGTAGATACGATGAAACAAAAGCAGCTGAACGACAAAATCATCTCGGGTCTCCATGTATTTAAGGGGCCTCTCGAGCTGACGGAAGTCATTGCCAACTTAACGACACAATAAACATGGTCAGACTCGGGCAGTTGGGGTCTGAATTTGTCTTTTTTCGTCGGACTGCCGCGGGTGTTGCATACGGTTGTCAGTTATGGTATAGTAATTTTCGGTGTTAAAAACCACACGTCGATTAATTCCGGTAACGGTGCTCCCACTGGCTTCGGCAGATGCTTTTCAAGCGTCTTGGTCAAGGAGTTTTACCGGGAGATGCGATCGGCGGAGGAAACCACAAAAAACCAATTTAGAGGAGGTGCGTGAGGATGGCAGTTATCTCCATGAAACAGCTGCTCGAAGCTGGGGTACACTTCGGTCACCAAACACGTCGTTGGAACCCGAAAATGGATCGATACATCTTCACCGAAAGAAACGGAATTTACATCATCGACCTGCAAAAAACGGTCAAAAAAGTTGAGGAAGCTTATAACTTCGTCAAGTCCGTAGCCGCAGAGAACGGCACGATCTTGTTCGTAGGTACGAAAAAGCAAGCTCAGGATTCGGTTAAGGAAGAAGCTGAGCGTTGCGGAATGTACTACATCAACCAACGTTGGCTCGGCGGTACGCTGACTAACTTCCAAACGATCCAAAAACGGATCAACCGTTTGCACGAGCTTGAAAAATGGGAGCAAGACGGCACGTTCGAAGTGCTGCCGAAAAAAGAAGTTATCATTCTTCGCAAAGAAAAAGATCGTCTTGAGAAATTCTTGGGCGGTATCTCCCATATGAAAGGTCTGCCAAGCGCACTGTTCGTCATCGACCCGCGCAAAGAGCGCATTGCCGTTGCGGAAGCACGCAAGCTTGGTATTCCGATCGTTGGTATCGTAGACACGAACTGCGATCCGGACGAAATCGACTACGTGATCCCGGGTAACGACGACGCAATCCGTGCCGTGAAATTGCTGACGGCTAAAATTGCTGACGCAGTTATCGAAGCTCACCAAGGCGAAGAAACTTCAGCTTAATGCATTGAATACGAGAAAGGGTGGTTTAAAGGTGCAAAATCCTTTCACCGCCCTTTTTTTGGGAATACATATCACATTCCAAGGAGGCCAAATCATGGCAGTTAGTGCAGCAGCAGTAAAAGAATTGCGCGAAAAAACAGGAGCAGGCATGCTCGATTGTAAAAAAGCATTGGAAGAAGCAAACGGCGACTTGACCAAAGCTGCTGAAATTTTGCGTGAAAAAGGTCTTTCCGCAGCGGCCAACAAAGCAGGCCGCGTCGCAACGGAAGGCATGATCGAGTCCTACATTCACGCTGGCGGCAAAATCGGCGTATTGGTTGAAGTAAACAGCGAAACTGACTTCGTTGCGAAAAACGAGCAGTTCAGAACGTTTGTACGCGACGTTGCTCTGCACATCGCAGCTTCCAACCCGAAATTCCTTCGCCGTGACGAAGTTCCGCAAGAAGCGCTGGACAAAGAGCGCGAAATCTTGACGAACCAAGCGCTGAACGAAGGCAAGCCGGAAAAAATCGTCGAGAAAATCGTCGAAGGCCGTCTGGCGAAATACTACGAGGAATACTGCCTGCTTGAGCAGCCTTTCGTAAAAGACCCGGACAAAACTGTAGAAGAAGTGCTGAAAGAAAACATCGCAACGATCGGCGAAAACTTGTCGATCCGCCGCTTCGTCCGTTTCGAGCTCGGAGAAGGCCTGGAGAAGAAACAAGAAAACTTCGCTGAAGAAGTTATGTCCCAAGTTAAACTGTAATTCAACAACATAAATGCAAGGTAACGAGGAACACGCTGTGTTCCTTGTTTTTTAAAAGAAAGCTTTAGCGGTCTGATCGAAATGGAGGGGTTGGAGCTTGGAACGTCCGATTTATAAAAGAGTCATTTTGAAATTAAGCGGAGAAGCGTTAGCCGGACAGCAAGGTTACGGCATCGACTCCGAGATGATTTCGTCCATCGCCCAGCAGGTGAAGGAAGTAGTGGATCTTCAGGTGGAGGTCGCCATCGTCGTAGGCGGCGGCAACATCTGGCGCGGCATTGCCGGAAGCGCAAAAGGCATTGACCGGGCAACCGCAGACTACATGGGTATGCTGGCTACGGTGATGAACTCGCTGGCGCTGCAGGATGCGCTGGAAACGATCGGCGTACCGACACGAGTACAAACGTCCATCACGATGCAGCAGGTCGCAGAACCGTACATCCGCAGAAGAGCGATCCGGCACTTGGAAAAGGGCAGGGTTGTCATTTTTGCGGCAGGAACGGGCAATCCGTATTTCTCGACGGATACGACCGCGGCGCTTAGAGCAGCTGAAATCGAAGCGGAAGTGATCTTGATGGCGAAAAACAAAGTGGACGGCGTCTACACGGCCGATCCGTTCAAAGACGCTACCGCGCAAAAATTCGAAACGCTGACCTACCTCGAAGTGCTGAACAAAAACCTTGGCGTTATGGACTCGACCGCATCCTCCTTATGCATGGACAACAATATTCCGCTGGTCGTCTTCTCGATTACGGAAAGCGGCAATATCAAGCGCGTCGTAGTTGGGGAGAAGATCGGCACGATCGTAAAAGGGAGTGTGTAATCTATGCCGCAATCCATTAAAAAAAGTGCGGAAGAACGCATGGAGAAAGCGATCGTCGCGCTGAAGAAGGAGCTGGCTTCGCTTCGTGCGGGGCGGGCGACCCCTGCTCTGCTGGATCGCGTTCAAGTCGAATATTACGGTTCTATGACACCGGTAAACCAGTTGGCGAACATCAATACGCCGGATTCCCGCACGCTGATGATTCAGCCGTGGGACAAAAGCTCGGTTGCCGCTATCGAAAAAGCGATTATGAAATCCGATCTCGGGTTGACTCCTTCCAATGACGGCAGTTCGATCCGTATCGTCGTTCCGGCTTTGACGGAAGAACGCCGTTCCGAGCTCGTCAAAATGACGCGCAAGTTCGGCGAAGAAGCGAAAGTGGCAATCCGCAACATCCGCCGCGACGCAAACGACGATATCAAAAAGCTGGAGAAGACGGGCATATCGGAAGACGAGTCCCGCCGTCATCAGGACGACATCCAGAAGTTCACGGACAAGCATATCGCGGAAGTTGACAAAGTATTAGCTGCCAAAGAAAAAGAAATCATGGAAGTGTAACCGGTAAAGACCCCCTTATTCGAGGGGGCTTTTAGTCTTTCCTGATGGGGGATTCAGACATGATGTCATTCAAAAAATGGTTTGGAAGCAAGCCGGAAGGAGAGCAAGCCGCTCTCAAGCTGGATGCGGACAACATTCCGAACCATGTGGCCGTCATCATGGACGGTAATGGCCGATGGGCACAAAAGCGGGGACTGCCGCGGGTGGCAGGCCACCATTCAGGTATGAAAAACGTAAAAAAAATTACGATGGCCGCAAACAGCATCGGTGTGAAGGTGCTGACCATGTACGCTTTTTCTACGGAAAATTGGAAAAGACCGAAGGAAGAAGTCGATTACTTGATGAAGCTGCCGATGGAATTTTTTCCGAAAGAAATCGACGAGCTGATTGCGAATAACGTCCAGATCCGTATGACAGGCTGGCAGGAAGGACTGCCTGATTTCACGCTGAAAGCGGTTCAGGACGCGATCGATCAAACGAAACATAATACCGGCCTTATTTTGAACTTTGCGCTCAATTATGGAAGCCGTAAGGAAATGCTTAAGGGCATTCAGCGGCTCGCTCAGGATATGAAAGAAAATAAAGTGGCCCCGGACGAAGTGGATGAGGCGCTTTTCTCCAAATATTTGTTAACCGATCCGCTCCCGGACCCCGATCTTCTGATACGCACCAGCGGAGAGCTTCGGATCAGCAACTTTATGCTCTGGCAGTTAGCCTATTCGGAGCTTTACTTTACGGATTTATGCTGGCCTGAATTTACAGAGCCGCATTTCTACGAGGCAATCGGGGAATATCAACGCCGCGCCAGAAGATACGGTGGTTTATAGCGGCAGTTGACAACAGGTAGGGGCAGTTGGGCTTTATGTCTGTCTGCCAGCATAAACGATGGAGGAATCGATTTGAAGCAGCGAATTGTCACAGGAGTCGTGGCAGGGCTCGCCTTTTTCATCCTGTTGTATTTGGGAGGCTACTGGTTTGCCGGGTTAATCCTGGCCTTGTCGCTGATCGGATACGACGAATTTTTACGGATGAACGGTCTCAATAAGAACAAAACGATCTCGATTTTAGGCTCTCTAGGAGTGATTGGCCTTGTCATTCCGTGGCAGGAGGCAGGGATTTCGATAGAGCATTTGATTTGGTTGTTCTTGTTTGTACTTCTGGCCGTTACCGTTATTTCGAAGAACAAGATTACGATCGATCATGTGACTACGGCATTTTTGGGCATGGTGTACGTCGGTATCGGCTTTCATTACATGGTGGAGACGCGCTGGCTTTCCGAGAACGGGCTTTATTGGACGCTGCTCGTTTTTTTATGTATTTGGTCAACGGATTCCGGGGCGTATTTTACCGGATCGATGATTGGAAAAACACCGCTCTGGCCTACCATTAGCCCGAAAAAATCCGTCGAGGGAGCTATCGGCGGCACCGCGTTATCCGTTGTCGTTGCACTCGGCTTTGCCTGGTACCGTCCGGACCTTCTTAGCTTTGCGCAAGCGATTTGGATCGGCCTTGTTATTGCGATTGTCGGACAGATGGGCGATTTGATTCAATCCGCTTATAAGCGGGTGAAGGGCATCAAGGATACGGGAACGATCCTGCCGGGACATGGCGGCGTGCTAGATCGGACCGACAGCTGGCTGATCGTGTTTCCCTTCCTCCATTTAGCGGCTCTGCTCCCGCACGTATAACTATTGCCCCGAGGTGAACGTTGGTGAAAAAAGTCAGTATTCTGGGGTCGACCGGTTCCGTTGGAACCCAGACCTTGGATGTCATATCGCATTACCCGGAACGTTTCGAGGTGGAAGGGCTCGCCGGCGGTTATAATATCCCGCTCCTGCTGGAGCAAACCGAGCGCTTTCGTCCCCGCAAGGTATCCGTTGCGACGAAGGAAGCGGCGGAACAACTGCGCGCGGCAACAAATTCGGACGTTCAGGTTTTATACGGTGAAGAGGGGCTGCACGAAATTGCGGCAGGCACCGATGCCGAGCTCGTCGTCACCGCGATTGTCGGCAGCCAAGGACTTAAGCCGACGCTGGCCGCGATCGAAGCGGGCAAGCACATCGGTATTGCCAACAAGGAGACGTTAGTTAGCGCAGGGCATCTCGTTACGGAATTGGCGCAGCGCCGCGGCGTCGCTTTGCTTCCGGTCGACAGCGAGCATTCCGCCATATTCCAATGCTTGAACGGAGAATCACGGGACCGCGTACATAAAATTACGTTAACCGCTTCCGGAGGCTCGTTTCGCGACCGCACCCGGGAAGAGCTTGCTCACGTAACCGTTGAAGATGCGCTCAAGCATCCGAATTGGTCGATGGGCGCGAAAATCACGATCGACTCGGCAACGATGGCGAACAAAGGGCTGGAAGTGATCGAAGCCCATTGGCTGTTCGGTTTGCCGTACGACCAGATTGAGGTGCTGATTCATCCTGAAAGCATTATCCATTCGTTCGTCGAGTACGTGGACTACAGCATCATCGCCCAATTGGGGATGCCGGATATGCGGGTGCCGATTCAATACGCGCTGACTTATCCGGACCGGATGGCGACGCCTTCCGAACGTTTACGTTTATCCGATGTCGGGAAGCTGCAGTTTCGCGAGATGGATTTTGACCGGTATCCGTGTCTGCGGATGGCTTATGAAAGCGGACGGACGGGCGGCTCGATGCCCACCGTGTACAATGCGGCCAACGAAGTTGCGGTCGAACGGTTCTTGAAAGGGGAAATTTCATTCCTGGCCATTGAAGAGGTAATTGCCAAGGTCATGGACAAGCATTCCCCGGTCCCGGCCCCGGATTTATCCGCTATTCTGGAGATCGATCGATGGGCCCGGGAACAGGCGTGGAGCCTGGACTAAAATGGGCCGTTTGAAGATGCGACGCCAGGGCATCTTTCGGCGAAGCCGCTCATATGTTCATATCATGAGTCCCGGCTTGTATTCCCTTTGGGATTAATGTTAATCTTAAAGGAAGGCTTCGGACGATTTTCATGCAGCCAATAACATTTGCCCATAACTTGGATATGAACATTTGCGACTTAAGGAGGCCGTACACCCATTGGCTAACATCCAGAACGTATTTCAAATTGTTCTTTTGTTTTTTGTTCTAGTCACGATTCACGAATGGGGACATTTTTACTTTGCCAAGCGAGCGGGCATTCTTGTTCGCGAATTCGCGATCGGCTTTGGTCCCAAGCTGCTCTCCTTCAAGCGCGGAGAAACCCGGTATACGCTTAGACTTCTTCCAATCGGCGGCTTCGTACGAATGGCCGGAGAAGATCCGGAAATCGTGCAGATCAACCAGGGTCAACGGATTGCCGTGCAGTTGGAGGATAATCAGGTTACGCACATTTACTTGAACGAGTTCGAAAGCCGCCGGGATGCGATTGAAGGCGTCGTCGAGCAGATCGATCTGGAAAAAGATTTGTTCCTCCGCCTGGATGTCGACGGGGAAATCGAACGTTATTCGATTCATCCTCAGGCGATGATGGTGTCCAAGGAAAAAGAGACCCAGATTGCCCCGTGGGACCGTCAGTTCGGAAGCAAGACAGTAGGTCAGCGGGCGATGGCTATCTTTGCCGGACCGCTGATGAATTTTATTCTTGCGTTAGCGCTTTTTGTAACCTTCGTGTTCGTCGCAGGAGTGCCCAACCGGGTGAAAATTCAGGAAACCGTTTCGGCATCCGCAGCGGAGAAAGCGGGATTGCAGTCGGGGGACATTATCCTTCAGGTGGATCATGTGCAAATCGGCTCCGACCGCAGCAAGCTGACGAACCTGATTCAACAATCTCCGAATAAACCGATGGTCTGGATCATTGAGCGCAATAAGGAGCAGATCCGTAAAGAAGTGACTCCGCTCATGGACAAGGACGGCGTGATTCGCGTCGGCGTCTCGCTGCTAACCGAAACGCGGCCTGCCACGGTTCTGGAAGGATTTACCGGAGGCTGGCACAGCCTTGTTTCCGCAACGACCATTATCATGGATGGTTTTGGCAAGCTGGCGACGCTTCAGGTAAAAATGGACGATTTGGGCGGTCCGGTAAGGATTGTCGAATTTACAAGCGAGCAGGCTAGCGCAGGATTTGCCCAATACATCTCGTGGATGGCTATTATGAGTCTTTATTTGGGACTGTTCAATCTGCTGCCGATCCCGGCGCTGGACGGAAGCCGGCTGGTGTTTTTGCTGCTGGAGGCGCTCCGCGGCAAGCCTGTCGATCCGAGCCGGGAAAGCATGGTGCATTTTGTCGGCTTTGCGATGCTGATGCTGCTTATGATAGCTGTCACTTATAACGATATATTACGTTTGATTAAAGGATAACGAATTGCCGTCCGTAGGGGGAAAACAGAACGATGTCGAACCAAAAGCAAGACAAACAGTTTGTGAAAGAGATTACGCCGCAGGGCGAGGATTTCTCCCGCTGGTATATTGATGTCATTAAAAAGGCCGATCTCATGAGCTACTCGCCGGTCCGGGGATGCATCGTATTTAAACCGGACGGGTACGAGCTTTGGGAAAATATTCAGCGGGAGCTGGACCGCCGCTTTAAGGAAACGGGACACCGCAACGCTTATTTCCCGCTGTTCATTCCCGAGAGCTTTTTCCAAAAAGAAAAAGAGCACGTGGAAGGGTTCAACCCGGAGCTGCCGTGGGTAACGGAAGCAGGGGGCGAGAAGCTCGAGGAGCGGCTGGCGATTCGCCCGACGTCCGAGACGATGATCGGCCATATGTATGCGGAGTGGATTAATTCTTACCGCGACCTGCCGCTCTTGATCAACCAGTGGGCCAACGTGGTTCGTTGGGAAAAGCGGACGCTGCCGTTCTTGCGCACGAGCGAATTTTTATGGCAGGAAGGCCATACGGCTCATGAGGACGAAGCTGATGCACGCAAAGAAACGATGCAGATGCTGGAAATTTATCGTTCTTTCGCCGAAGAATTCCTCGCGATTCCGGTCATCATGGGCCAAAAGACGCCTTCCGAGAAATTCGCCGGCGCTGTCGACACCTATTCCATCGAAGCGATGATGAAGGACGGCAAAGCGGTGCAAGCGGGAACTTCCCACTATTTGGGCACGAACTTCGCCGTGGCGTTCGATATTAAATATTTGGACCGTGAGAACCAGCATCAGTTCTGCCATACGACTTCCTGGGGCGTAAGTACCCGTCTCATCGGAGCTTTGATCATGGTCCACGGCGACGACCGCGGTTTGGCTTTGCCGCCGAAGATCGCGCCGACGCAAGTCATCATGATTCCGATCGGTCCTCCGAAGACGAGAGAGCAGGTTGTCGGCCGCGTCGACGAGTTGTATGCCCAGTTGAAGCAGGCTGGCGTACGCGCGAAAGTGGACGATCGTCCGGACCAAAGTCCGGGTTGGAAATTTAACGAATACGAAATGCGCGGCGTACCGGTCCGCGTCGAGCTGGGACCGCGGGACATGGAAAACGGGCAAGTGGTCCTGGTATCCCGGATTACCGGAGAGAAGCGTGTCGTCCAGCAGGACCAATTTGTAGAAGAAGTGCAAAAATTGTTGACGGAAACGCAGCAGGAAATGTATGATCGAGCCAAGCGGTTCCGCGACGAAAGCATGACTGAAGCGGATACGGTGGACGAACTGAAATCGTTCCTCGAGCAAAAACGCGGCTTCGCATTGTCGGGCTGGTGCGGCTCCGCAGCCTGCGAAGCGCAGGTCAAAGAAGAGACCGGCGCAACGAGCCGCAACATTCCGTTCGAGCCGGGCGTATCCAAGCCGAAATGTCTCGTCTGCGGCGAAGACGCCAAGCACACGGTCGTCTTCGGCAAATCGTATTAACATCATGTTTTTTACTAACGCCATGTAATTAGGAGTTTGTGTTTGCTTTTGATTGTAAAGCATTGTTCTTACAGCCCTAGGGAAAGTGTTGTCACGGAAAGTGAAACGGCCGCCTTTGAAATCAAGTTGCTACCTTGTGAGTTTTTGTAAAATATGGAAACTTGATTTCAAGAGCGGTGGAGTGGCAGCACTTTCCCACCAGGCCAGTAGAAACAAAACTTTTCCACTTAGCTAACAAACGCCTAACCTTTTACATAAGGGGCAACGGGAAAGCAACACTCCTTTTGCCCCTTTCATCGTTTTACGGGGGGAGGAGCACCATGAGCAATGACAGTACGGCGCTGAAACGGGAGCGCTTTGAAATGCTGATGCAGCAGGCCAGTGTACCGGCGGACGTGGTTCGGTCTTTTTTTTCGGACGGATATATCGATAAAGTGGAAACGAGCCGCAAAAACAGGGAATGGACGTTTCATATCGTCAAAACTCAAGTGGTGCCGCAAGATATTTACCGTTCCTTCTGCAAAATGATCCGGGACAAGTTCTCGCATATCGCTGCCATTCGTTTCGTGCTCCAATACACGCCGGATGTGAAGCCGGAAGAAGTGGCGCACGAATACTGGAGCATGTTTCTCGAATGGGTGCAGCGGGAAGCGGCGTCGATTAACGGCTGGATGACCAAGGCCAAAATTGAAACGAACGGGAACGTGCTTACGCTTTATTTGCTGGATACGATCGGCTTGGAATTGGCTAAGAAAAAAAATATCGGCGGACTGATTCAGCGGTATTTCAGCGGATTTTTCGGCGTCGATTTTCATGTGAAGTATGCGGTCAGCGATTCCCGGGAAGAAGAGCTGGAGAGATTCTCGAAGCAGATCGAGCAGGAAGAGAAAGAAGTGACGATCAATATCTTGACGGCCGTGGAGGCGGAGAACGAAGCGGAGTCGCAGCAGGATGCGGAGCTGAAACTGATGGTCGGCTATGACATTAAAGATCAGGCCGTTCCGCTGCAGGACGTCAGGGACGAAGAGAAGAAAGTTACGGTACAAGGTACGGTTTTCGGCCTGGACACGAAAGAGCTTAAAAATGGCAGCACACTGTTCATGTTTAACGTTACCGACTTTTCCGATTCGATTATGGTCAAGGCGTTTGCCAAGACGAAGGAAGACGTTAAAATTTACAGCCTGATCACGAACGGCAAGTGGCTGAAGCTGCGCGGCCGTGTCGAGTACGATCGGTTTATGCAGATCCCCGAGCTCGTGATGATTCCATCCGACGTTAATGAAATCGTAGCCCCGCCGGACCGGAAGGACGATGCGGAAGAGAAGCGGGTGGAGTTTCACCTTCATACTGCAATGTCCACCATGGACGGTATCACACCGGTCGACCAATACATCAAAACGGCGGCCAAGTGGGGCCATAAAGCGATAGCGGTGACCGACCACAGCGGTATTCAATGCTTCCCGGAAGCATATAAAGCCGCGAAGAAAAACGGGATCAAGGTCATCTACGGTTTGGAAGCCAACGTCGTAGACGATTCCGTACAGGTCGTTATGAACCCGACGGACATCAACCTCGCCGATGCGGATTATGTTATTTTCGACATCGAGACCACAGGTTTGTCTGTCACCAGCAACAAAATTATCGAACTTGCCGGCGTCCGGATGAAGGACGGTAAAGAAATCGATCGTTTTGCCACGTTTATCGATCCGCATGAGCGGATTCCATATAACATTCAGCAACTCACCAACATTACGGACGACATGGTCAAGGGTGCGCCCGAGCTGGAGGAGATGCTGCCCAAGTTTATCGAGTTCGTAGGAGACAGCGTTCTGGTAGCGCACAATGCGCGATTCGATATCGGGTTCATTCAAGCGAACTGCAAACGGCTCGGTTTGCCCGAAGTGACTAATCCCGTGCTGGATACGCTTGAGCTTGCCCGGTTGCTGTTCCCGACGCTTAAAAATCACCGGCTGAACACGCTCTCCGATAAGTTCAAGGTCAGCTTGGACAACCATCACCGGGCGATTGACGACTCGATTGCGCTCGGACATGTGCTTTTTCACCTGTTGAAAGAAGCAGGGGACCGCGGCTATAAGCAGCTGTCCCGTTTGAACGACGAGGTCGGCAAAAACCTCAAAACGCAACGGCCGTTCCATTGCTGCATTTACGCCAAAGATATGGTCGGCAAAAAAAATCTGTTCAGTCTCGTATCCCTTTCACACACGGAGTATTTTCATCGGGTGGCCTGCATTCCGAAGAGCAAGCTGCAGGAAATGCGCGAAGGCTTGATTATCGCTTCGGGCTGCGAAAAGGGCGAGTTTTACGAAACGGTGCTGAACAAATCGGTCGAAGAAGCGGAAATGGTCGCAGAATTTTACGACGTGCTCGAAATTCAGCCGATTGGCGTAAACATGCACTTGGTGGACAAAGGCTTGGTCGGCAGCCCGGCACAGCTGGAGGATGCCAATCGCAAAATTGTCCAAATCGGCCGCAAGCTCGGCAAGCCTGTTATTGCGACGGGCAACGTACATTATCTGCATCCGCGTGAAAAAATATACCGTGACATTACCATTCACGGGATTACCGGCTTTAGCCCGCTTAAAGATATCCGCAAGCCGGACGTCCACCTTCGCACAACGAAAGAAATGCTTGCAGAGTTTGAATATTTGGGGAAAGAAACGGCTTACGAGGTCGTCGTGAAAAATACGTCGGAGCTTGCCGACCGGTTCGAGGAATTGGAGCTGTTTCCGACCAAGCTGTTTACGCCGATTCTCGAAGGGGCGGACGATGAAATCCGCAACACCTGCTACGATACGGCAAAGCAGATTTACGGTGACCCGCTGCCGGAGGTTATTGTAGCGCGTCTGGAGAAGGAGCTTGTACCGATTATCAAATACGGTTTCTCGGCCAACTATTTGATCTCCGAGCGGCTCGTAAAGAAGTCGAATGCCGACGGCTATCTCGTCGGTTCGCGGGGCTCGGTCGGTTCCTCGGTCGTAGCGACGTTCCTCGGCATTTCCGAGGTTAATCCGCTGCCGCCGCATTACATTTGCAAATCGTGCAAGCACAGCGAATGGATTCTCGACGGATCGATCCCCAGCGGCTTCGACCTGCCGGACAAAAATTGCCCGAACTGCGGAGAAAAGCTGAAAGGCGAAGGCCAGGACATTCCGTTCGAAACGTTCCTCGGCTTCAAGGGCGACAAAGTTCCCGATATCGATTTGAACTTTTCCGGCGAATACCAGCCGCACGCGCACAACTACACCAAGGTGCTGTTCGGCGAGAAAAACGTGTTCCGGGCGGGCACAATCGGTACGGTTGCGGAAAAAACGGCATTCGGTTTCGTAAAGAAGTATGAAGAAGAGCATGGCAAAAAGTGGCGCGGCGCGGAGCTGAACAGGCTGGCTGCCGGCTGCACGGGCGTAAAGCGAAGCACCGGCCAGCATCCCGGCGGGATCGTAGTCGTACCCGATTACATCGAGGTCGACGATATCACTCCAGTGCAGTATCCGGCCGACGATACGAGCGCCGAGTGGAAAACGACTCACTTCGATTACCACGCCTTCGACGCCAACCTGCTGAAGCTCGATATTCTGGGGCACGATGATCCGACGATGATGCGGATGCTGCAGGATTTGACCGGCGTCGACCCGACAACCATTCCGATGAACGATCCGAAAGTCATGAGCATGTTCAACTCTGTGGACGCGCTTGGCGTAACTCCGGAGAAAATTCGGACGCCGGTAGCGACCTACGGGGTGCCGGAGATGGGGACGAAATTCGTGCGCCAGATGCTTGAGGAAGCGAAGCCGTCCAGCTTTGCGGACTTGCTGCAAATTTCGGGTCTCTCTCACGGAACCGGCGTTTGGCTCGGCAATGCGCAGGAGCTGATCCGGAAAGGCATCTGCACGATTAAAACGGTGATCGGGTGCCGCGACGATATCATGCTGTATTTGATTTATAAAGCAGGTATGGACGCGGGGCTGGCATTTAAAATCACCGAGAGCGTGCGGAAGGGGAAGGGGCTCACCGACGAGTGGAAAGAAGATATGAAGAAGCATAACGTTCCCCAATGGTACATCGATTCGTGCGAAAAGATCGAGTACATGTTCCCGAAGGCGCATGCTTCCGCTTATGTTATTTCCGCGGTGCGCACCGCTTATTTTAAGCTTTATCATCCTATTGCTTACTATGCGACCTATTTTTCCGTCCGTGCGCAGGATTTCGAAATCGAGCTGCTGTGCCAAGGCTACGACGCGATTTTGCGCAAGCTGATCGAAATTGAGGAAAAAGGGTTCCAGGCGACGCCGAAAGAGAAGAGCATGATCTCCATTCTCGAAATGGCGCTGGAGATGACGGCCCGCGGCTTTTCGTTTAAGCCGATCGATTTGTACAAATCGGACGCGACAAAGTTTCTTATCGAAGAAGACTCGCTTATTCCGCCGTTTTCCGCCATTGCGGGGATCGGGGAGAACGCGGCGAAGAACATCGCAGCCGCCAAAAACGACGGCCCGTTCTTATCGATTGAGGACTTTCAGACCCGAAGCAAGGCATCGAAGACGATCGTCGAAATTCTTAACGGTATGGGCTGTTTCCGCGGCCTTCCGGAGACGAATCAGCTTTCGCTGTTTTAGGACTCCCGAAGAAGTCTTCTTTGCTTCCTCAGGCGCCTTTTTACGCCTTATTGCATGATCTCTGTACTTATGGTATAATCTTCTTCGGTAGCAACGTAATATCTCGTGACCAAAGAGTGGGGAAACCCACTCTTTACATTTTGTATAAGGCCCCGAAGCGAGTGAAGCGTTGGTTCGGCGCAGATGTGCGCTAAGCGGTCAGCGGGTTAAGCTGGCACGGACGTTGGATTGAACGGCCATTTTAGGGGTATAGGATTGTGAGTTTTTGCCCTTGCTTGAAGTCAGGGGTTGCTCGCAGATGAGCAGGCGAGAGGGAAATCGCGATTGGCGGCGAGTTTTTTGCCCCGATCCTTTCCTCTACCAAGCAAAATCGAAGGATCGGGGCAAAACGTGTCTGAGCATTAGCCAATCGCGATATCCCGGCAGCCCGCACTAAATGAATTCCAACGAGCCTTCCGTTCTCAACCGCCAAAGCTTCTATACTCTAACTATCGCTCGCTTTCTCACCCTACTAAGGAGGAACGCACGTTTGAGCACAAACATCAAATCCACTGTGGAAGAGCTGGTTCGCCCCTTTTTGGACGAAAACGGATTTGAGCTGGTCGACATCGAATATGTAAAAGAAGGCGGCAACTGGTTTTTGCGGGTATATGTGGATAAAGAAGGCGGCATCGATATCGATGACTGCGGCCGCATCAGCGAATACCTCAGCGCCAAGCTGGACGAGAAGGACCCCATCGAATCGGCTTACTTCCTGGAAGTGTCTTCGCCCGGGGCGGAGCGTCCGCTCAAGAAGCCTCAGGATTACCGTAAAGCAATTGGTGAGCACGTCTTCGTGACGACGTACGAACCGGTAAACGGTTTGAAGGAATTCGAAGGCACGCTTGTATCGTACGACGAACAAACGGTTGTGGTCGAAGTCGGCAAGAAAAAGCACGAAATCCCGTTTGACAAAGTGGCCGGCGCCAGGCACGCCATCAAATTCTAGGCTCGATCTGCCAATGCGTCGGGCGGCTCGTATTTTATGAGAGGGGGAACTCCATTCAAATGAACATGGATTTTATCGAAGCGCTAAACGAAATCGAGAAGGAGAAAGGCATCGCCAAAGACGTGCTGATCGACGCGATTGAGGCAGCGCTGATTTCGAGCTATAAGCGCAATTTTAATACCGCGCAAAACGTGCGCGTCGACATCAACCGTCATACGGGGCTCATTAAAGTATACGCCCGCAAAACGGTCGTCGACGACGTGCTTGATCCGCGGCTGGAAATATCGCTCTTCGCTGCAAGAGAAATGAACCAAAATTATCAGCTGAACGACATCGTCGAGCTCGAGGTTACTCCTCGCGATTTCGGCCGGATTGCGGCTCAGACGGCCAAGCAGGTCGTCACGCAGCGGATCCGCGAAGCGGAGCGCGGGCTGATCTACAATGCCTATGTCGATAAAGAGGAAGACATCGTCAACGGCATCGTGCAGCGTCAAGACACGCGCAACCTGTATATCGATTTGGGCAAGATCGAAGCGGTTATGCCGCTGAACGAGCTGATGCCCACCGATAAATTCAAGCACGGAGACCGTATTAAAGCGTATATCACCAAGGTTGAGAATACGACCAAGGGACCGCAGATTATTTTGTCCCGTACGCACCCCGGGCTGTTGAAACGGTTGTTCGAGCTGGAAGTTCCGGAAATTTTCCAAGGGGTCGTCGAAATTCGTTCCGTCGCCCGCGAAGCCGGCTTCCGTTCCAAAATTGCCGTATACTCCCGCAATCCGGAAGTCGATCCCGTCGGTTCTTGCGTAGGGCCGAAGGGTATGCGCGTGCAAACGATCGTCGGCGAGCTAAAAGGCGAGAAAATCGACATCGTCCGTTGGATGGAAAGTGTGGAGGAGTATGTCGCCAACGCGCTCAGCCCGTCCAAGGTGCTGGAGGTGCAAGTGTTCGAAGCCGAGAAAATGGCCCGGGTTATCGTGCCGGACTATCAGCTGTCGCTTGCCATCGGCATTAAAGGGCAGAATGCACGGCTGGCCGCCAAACTGACCGGTTGGAAGATCGACATTAAGAGCGAGACGCAAGCCGAGCAGGAATACGGCCGACCGAAGACATATGCTGAAGAAATGCACCAGGATTCCGTCAGTATCGATTAATTCGCAGACATCGGTCTGACGGCCATGCGGGAGGGGGATGATCCGATGAAACAAAGAAAAATACCTCTGCGTAAATGCGTAGCCTGCCAGCAGATGATGCCTAAGAAAGAACTAATCCGCGTGGTGAAAACGCCGAATGATGAACTACTCATCGATTTGACGGGAAAAAAAGCCGGACGCGGCGCCTATTTGTGCGGTAAACTATCCTGCTTCAAGCTGGCCAAGAAATCGCGTGCGCTGGATCGCGCACTGAAATCGTCGGTCAGTCCGGATATTTACGATGCTCTCGAGCAGGATTTTATTAAAGTGGAAGACGAATTTATTGCCGGAAAAGACGCGGTGGATGATGAACAAGAATAGTGACAAATTTTTCTCGAATCTGGGGCTCGCCATGCGGGCGGGAAAACTGGTTACCGGTGAAGACATGGTGATCGAATCGGTCCGAAACGGCGAAACGAAGCTTGTGATCATGGCCGAGGACGCTTCCGCAGGCACCTTCAAGAAAGTGAACGATAAGTGCATTTATTATCAAGTTCCTATCCATCAGTACGGCCGTCGGGATCAGCTTGGAGCCAGTATCGGTAAAGAAGCGCGAGTCGTCATTGGGGTAAACGATGCGGGATTTGCGCGGATGTTGTTGAAGCAGTTAGATCGTACGGAGGTGGACGGTATTGACCAAACAAGACAATAATAAAGACAAACTTAGAGTGTACGAATATGCCAAATCTTTAAATATGAGCAGTAAAGAGATCATCACAATTTTAAAAAGACTGGATATTCCGGTCAACAATCATATGAGCGTAATGGAGAATGATGCGGTGTCGAGTGTAGAGAAATTTTTCAGAGACGTTAAAGCCAATGCAGCAGCAAAACGGAACGAGGGCGGAGCCAAAACAGGGGATAAGCCGTCCAATCGTCCGGAATCCAAACAACAAACCGTAGCGGCGCAGCCGAGACCGGAACAGCGCCCGCAAACGGCGCAAGTACAATCGGCTGAACCTAAACAAAACAATGGTCAGGGACAAAACAGACCGCAAGGTCAAGGTGGCGAAGGCCGTCAAGACCAAGGCCAGTCCCGCCAAGGCGATCGCCAAGGAAACGACCGTAATCGCGGCGGCCAAGGAGGCCAAGGCGGCAACCGTGGAGGTCAAGGCGGCTATCGCGGCGGTCAAGGCCAAGGTCAAGGAGGCCAAGGCGGCGGCAATCGTGGAGGCCAGGGCCAAGGTGGTCAAGGCGGCGGCTATCGCGGCGGTCAAGGCCAAGGTCAAGGAGGCCAAGGCGGCGGCTATCGCGGCGGTCAAGGCCAGGGACAAGGAGGCCAAGGCGGCGGCTATCGCGGCGGTCAAGGCCAGGGACAAGGAGGCCAAGGCGGCGGCTATCGCGGTGGTCAAGGCCAGGGACAAGGAGGCCAAGGCGGTGGCAATCGCGGAGGTCAAGGCGGCGGCCAGCAGGGCCAACGGCCGGATCAACGCAGAAGCGGCGGCTTCGAGCAGCGCAATAACGACCGCGGCGGCAACCGTCAGGCGTCCATTCCTCCGAAACCGACGACAGCGACCATTGGTCTGGATGTAGACGATTCGGCAGCGAACAGAGGTGCGAAGAAATCGAAGCCGAATAATAATAATAAACGATTTGAAGATAACCGGGGCGGCGGCGGAAGAGGCCAAAACCGCGGTAAAGCTCAAGGCCGGGGTGGCAGAAATCAGGAGCCGCCGAAACCGAAGATCGACAATACACCGAAGAAAATTATCGTTCGGGGAACGATGACCGTAGGCGAGACGGCCAAAGCGCTGCATAAGGACGCTTCCGAAGTGATCAAGAAGCTTCTGTTCCTCGGCGTGATGGCAACCATCAACCAGGAGCTTGATTTGGATGCGATCCAATTGCTTGCGTCCGAATACGGCGTGGAAGTCGAATTGAAAATTCCGGTTGAGGAAGACAAATTCGAACAATTCGAAGAGCAGGACGAAGAAGCGGATCTGATGGAGCGTCCTCCGGTAGTGACCATCATGGGCCACGTCGACCACGGTAAAACGACCCTGCTCGATGCGATCCGCAAGACAAGCGTAACCGAAGGCGAAGCGGGCGGTATCACGCAGCATATCGGCGCTTACCAGGTGGAAACTCACAACAAAAAGATTACGTTCCTCGATACGCCGGGCCACGAAGCGTTTACGTCTATGCGTGCCCGCGGCGCACAGGTGACGGATATCACCATTATCGTGGTTGCAGCCGATGACGGCGTCATGCCGCAAACGGTAGAGGCGATCAGTCACGCTAAAGCGGCTAAAGTGCCGATTATCGTTGCGGTGAACAAAATCGATAAGCCGGATGCGAACCCGGACCGGGTCAAGCAAGAGTTGACCGAATATGAACTTGTTCCCGAAGAATGGGGCGGCGATACGATTTTCTGCAACATTTCTGCGAAGCAAGGGATCGGGCTGGAAAATCTGCTCGATATGATTTTGCTTGTCGCCGAAGTGCAGGAGCTTAAAGCCAATCCGAACAAGCGTGCCAGAGGTACGGTCATCGAGGCCGAGCTGGACAAAGGCAAAGGGCCGGTGGCGCGTGTCTTGATCCAACACGGTACGCTTAAAGTGGGCGACAGCTTCGTCGCGGGCGTCTGCTTCGGACGTGTGCGGGCCATGATGAACGACAAAGGACGCAAGCTGAAAGAAGCCGGGCCTTCGACTCCTGTTGAAATTACCGGTTTGACCGAAGTGCCTCAAGCCGGCGATCCATTCCTGGTCTTCGAAGACGAGCGCAAAGCGAGAGATATCGCCGAGAAGCGTGCCATCACGCTGCGTCAATCCGAGATGGGAGCAAACGCCCGCGTAACGCTGGACGATCTGTACAAACAGATTAAAGAAGGCGAAGTTAAGGACCTTAACGTCATCATTAAAGCGGACGTACAAGGTTCTGCCGAGGCGCTCAAAGGCTCCTTGGAGAAAATCGACGTCGAAGGCGCACGCGTTAAAATTTTGCATAGCGGCGTAGGGGCTATCACCGAGTCCGACGTTATTCTGGCATCGGCTTCCAATGCGATCGTCATCGGCTTTAACGTCCGTCCGGAGCCGCAAGCGAAAAACACGGCCGAGCAGGAAAAAGTCGATATCCGTCTGCACAGCATCATTTACAAAGTCATGGAAGAAATCGAGCAGGCCATGAAGGGGCTTCTCGATCCGGAATATAAAGAAGTCGTTATCGGGCATGCCGAAGTCCGCAACATCTTCAAAGTGTCCAAGGTCGGCACGATTGCGGGCTGCATGGTGACGGACGGCAAAATTGTCCGTTCCGCCGAAGTACGGATCGTCCGCAGCGGAATCGTCGTATTCGAAGGCAAGATCGACTCGCTGAAACGATTCAAGGATGATGCGAAAGAAGTGGCGCAAGGCTACGAATGCGGTATATCTTTGGAGCGTTTTAATGATCTTAAAGAGGGAGACACGATTGAAGCCTTCGTTATGGAAACTGTAGAGAGGTGATCCGCTATGGCAAAAATTCGCGTGGGCAGAGTCGGGGAGCAAATCAAGAAGGAACTAAGCCAGATCATTCAATCTGAGCTGAAAGACCCGCGCATCGGTTTCATTACCGTGACCGGCGTCGATGTGACGAATGATTTTTCCCAGGCCAAAGTATACTTGAGCGTGCTTGGCAGCGACGAACAGAAGGAAGAAACGCTGAAGGCACTCGCCCGCGGCACCGGCTTTATCCGTTCCGAGCTTGGCAAACGAATTCGGATGCGCAAAATTCCGGAACTGCTGTTTAAGTTTGACGCCTCGATCGATTACGGCAGCAAGATCGAAACGCTCATTCACCAAATTAACGACGGGAATGCAGAAGCATGACCACAGCGGAATATGCCGTTCAGCTTCAAGCGGCGGCCGGTTTTATCCGCGAGCAGGATGATTTTCTGGTCGTAGCCCACGTGCAGCCCGACGGCGATGCTGCCGGGTCCACGTTTGCGGTCGCCTGGATGCTGCAGTCGTTAAACAAACGGTTCACATTGATCAACGAAGGCCGGATCCCGGATAAGTTCATGTACATGGCCGGGACTCACGCGGTCATCGAATACGAGAAAGCTCCGCCCGAGCGCAAGTTCGCGGCGGTGATCTCGGTCGATTGCGCGGATTTCGGACGAATCGGCTTGGTGAGCGAATGCTTCGAGCCGGAACGGAAGCTGTTGAACATTGATCATCATGCCACCAATGACGGCTTCGGAACCGTCAATCTGGTGCGTTCCGATGCCGCGGCTACCGTGGAAGTGTTGTACGATCTGGCGCTGGAGCTGAACCTGGAGTTCACGCCGGAGCTGAACGATTGTATTTACACCGGTTTGCTGACCGATACGGGAGGCTTCCGTTATTCCAATACGACGCCTAAAGTGATGCAGATAGCGGCAGATATGCTGGCGCGTGGCGTGAAGGGGCATGAGCTTGCCGAAAGGCTGCTCGAAACGATGACGCTCGGTCAGGTGTCCTTGCTGAAGCGAAGCCTCAATACGTTGTCCTTTGCACATAGCAATAAGGTGGCTTGGCTGTCCGTCACTTTGGACGATTTGTCCGCTACCGATGCATCCAGCGAAGATATGGACGGACTCGTCAACTATGCCCGCAATGTCGAAGGGGTAGAAGTCGGCATGCTGTTTAAGGAAAAAGAGCCCGGAATCGTTAAAGTCAGCCTACGCTCCGGAGGCGTGGCCGATGTCGCGGCGCTTGCCCAAAAATTCGGCGGCGGCGGACATGTCAAAGCGGCCGGCTGTACGATTCGCGGTTCGATGTCCGAAGCGGTTGAGCGAGTCGTTCGGGAAGTAGGGATGGCGCTCGCATGACAACGGAATTGGAAGGGATTTTGCCCGTGTGGAAGCCGAAAGGCTTTACTTCCCACGATGTGGTGGCTAAAGTGCGCCGCATCGTTAGAATCAAGCGGATTGGCCATACGGGAACGCTTGATCCGCAAGTGACAGGCGTCCTGCCGCTCTGCATAGGCAGGGCGACCCGGCTTGTCGAGTACATTCAAGAGCTGCCGAAAGCGTACGAAGCGACTCTGCTTCTGGGACTTGCTACCGATACGGAAGACTTGTCGGGGGAAGTGCTGGAGCGGGTGGAGGGTCTTGGAGAACGGTTGACGCCGGAGCAAGTGACGGCGGCGGTCTTAAGCTTTATCGGCGACATCGAACAGGTGCCGCCGATGTATTCTGCGGTCAAGGTAGACGGCAAACGATTGTACGAGCTGGCGCGGCAGGGCGTTCAAGTGGAGCGGAAATCCCGGACGGTCACCATTTACGGCATCGAAGTGCTGGAGACGGACTGGTCGGGAGATTACCCGAAGGTCAAGTTTCGCGTCGACTGCTCCAAGGGAACATATATTCGCACGCTATGTGCGGATATCGGACAAGCTCTCGGCGTTCCGGCCGTGATGGCGGAGCTGGTGCGAACCTCAACCGGACATATCGGGCCGGAACGGTGCTTAACGCTTGAACAGATCGAAGCACTCCACAAAAACGGTGAGCTTGCCGGGTGGTTGATTCCGATGGAGCAGGCGGTTGCCCATTTGCCGTCCGTCCGGCTTTCTTCCGTTCAAGCACAGAAGGCGCTGCAGGGTCAGAAGATTCGCGTCAGCGAAGGGCAGAAGGCCGCATTAAACGACTTTTCGTCCACGGACGAGCGGGCGGTCGCCTGCTTCACGGAAGAAACGGGTGCGTTAATCGGGCTTTTTGAATGGGATTCGGAACCGGGATTGCTGCTGCCGGTCAAAATATTTTCTTGAGCTTGAGCGGTCAAACGCACCAAAGAAATGTAGGTGAAAGACATCCATGGAAACGGTACAGCTATCGTATCCGCTGCCGCAGGACGGCCGTCCGGACGATTCCGCCAAGGTGCTGGCGATCGGAGATTTCGACGGCGTTCACCTCGGTCACCGGGAAGTGATTCAGAGGGCGGTCGAACGCGGGGCCGAGCTTCAACTGCCGGCTGCCATCATGACGTTTCATCCGCATCCCAGACAAGTGCTCGGGATGGACAAATACACCAAGCTGCTAACACCGCTCGCGGCCAAGCAGGAATTGCTGCAGCAGCTTCAGGTCGACACGACCTATGTCGTGGATTTCAGCGAATCGTTTATGCGCGTAACGCCCGAACAGTTCGTCGAACACATGCTTGTGCCGATGAAGGTCAGTACGGTTTTCGTCGGATTTGACTTTACCTTCGGCTATAAGGGCGCAGGGACGCCGGATACGCTGTGCGATTTGGCCAAGGGGAGATTTGCGGTCGAGGTGGTTCGTCCGTTTCACAGGAACGGCGAGAAAGTCAGCAGCACATTGATTCGCGAATGCTTGCTGCGCGGCGATATTGCCGAAGCCAATGCGTTGCTTGCCCGGCCTTACCGGCTGGAAGGGACGGTCGTGCACGGAGACGGGCGGGGCCGTACCATCGGTTTCCCGACCGCGAATCTTGAGGTGAGCCAGCCATACGTCATTCCGGCTAATGGCGTCTATGCCGTACAGGTCACTGTCGGGGGCCGCAAAGTAGGCGGGGTTATGAATGTCGGGGTGAAGCCTACCTTCGTCACCGGCCTGACGCAGCCCGCGCTGGAGGCGCATTTGTTCGATTTTCACGAAACGATCTACGGAGAGAACGTGCAGGTGGAGCTGCTCGCATTTATTCGCGAAGAACGGAGATTCGCTTCGGTTCAAGAGCTGATCTCCCAGATCGGTCAAGATGCGGATCAAGCACGTTCGATTCTTGCGGCTCGGAAAACGATTCAAAACTCGTAATTTTATTTTACTTTTATAAACCAACTATGGTATACTATGAAACGTTGTCGATTCAACATGCTATCGCATGAGGAATTCAGGACATCAAATGAACCTTGGCATGGAGAATCGAGTTCTCCACCGGTCTCTGGGCCACAGGGGATATACTTATTATTTTCGGAGGTGACTCAATCATGGCATTGACACAAGAACGCAAACAGGAACTGATCCAAACGCACAAGACGCATGAGAGCGACACTGGATCTCCAGAAGTGCAAGTTGCAATTCTTACGGAAAACATCGTGAACCTGACCAGCCACTTGAAGACGCACAAGAAAGATCATCATTCTCGTCGCGGTCTGCTCAAAATGGTCGGCCAACGCCGTAAGCTTCTGACGTACTTGAAAAACAAAGACGTCAAACGCTACAGCGCTTTGATCGAAAAACTCGGTCTGCGCCGTTAATCCAGCCTTACAACTAAAGCAACCACGTTTGTCCTTTGTGCACGCCGGAGCGTCTGGCGTACGGATGCACGGGCTGCGGGGTTGCTTTTTTAAAATATCGGGACAGCACTATTTTCATAAAAAGCAGGAAATACTGACTAATATGCAGAATGGTTAAGGAAGACCGGCGTTTTGGCGATCCGGAGGCAAGCTTGCCCTGATCGGTCACTAGGCAATGGCGGTAGTGCGGGGACCCCGGCTTCGATCAAGTGACCCTACATAACGAATTCCGGGTGTAAAATTTCAAAAGCTTTAAACGAAAATTGAGGAGGTTGAATATGGAGAAACAAGTGCAGATGGATCTCGGCGGACGTCCGTTGATTCTGGAAACCGGACGTCTGGCGAAGCAGGCGAACGGCGCTGTCGTTGCGCGCTACGGCGAAACCGTCGTGCTTTGTACGGTAACGGCTTCCGCCGAGCCGAAAGATTTGGATTTTTTCCCTCTAACCGTCAACTATGAGGAGCGTCTTTATTCGGTAGGTAAAATCCCCGGAGGCTTTATTAAAAGGGAAGGACGCCCCAGCGAGAAAGCGATTTTGTCCAGCCGCTTGACAGACCGTCCGATTCGTCCGTTGTTTCCGGAAGGATTCCGCAATGACGTGCAGATCGTTGCGATCGTCATGAGCGTGGATCAGGAATGCGCGCCGGAAATTGCGGCTATGATCGGAACTTCCGCAGCGCTCAGCATTTCTGATGTGCCGTTTAACGGTCCGGTGGGCGGGGTTATTGTCGGACGGGTGGACGGACAGTTCGTCATTAATCCGACCCTTGAGCAGTCGGAAAAAAGCGATATCCACCTCGTCGTGGCAGGTACGAAAGATGCTATCATGATGGTTGAAGCCGGTGCGGAAGAAGTGCCGGAGGAAGTGATGCTGGAAGCGATCATGTTCGGTCATGACGAAATCCGCAAAATCGTTGCCATTCAGGAACAATTCGTACAGGAAGTCGGCAAGCCGAAAATGGAAGTCAAGCTTCACAGCGTCGATAGTGACGTAAACCAAGCGGTTCGTGAGTTCGCTCAAGCCCGTCTGGTGGAAGCGGTCAAAATTCCGGAGAAGCATGCAAGACAAGATGCGATCGACGCGATTAACAATGAAGCGAAGGAGCATTTTGCCGCGGTTTACGCCGAAACGCCGGAAAAAATGGCCGACGTCAAAGAAACGCTGTACGATATTGTGAAAGAAGAAGTGCGCCGCTTGATTACGCACGACAAAGTTCGTCCGGACGGACGCGGGCTCGATGAAATCAGACCGATCGAATGCGATATCAACCTGCTGCCGCGTACGCACGGCTCCGGTTTGTTTACCCGCGGCCAAACGCAGGCACTCAGCGTATGTACGCTCGGAGCACTTGGCGACGTGCAAATTCTCGACGGTCTCGACCTGGAAGAATCGAAGCGGTTTATGCATCATTACAATTTCCCGCCGTTCAGCGTAGGCGAAGCTCGTCCGCTGCGTGCGCCGGGTCGGCGCGAAATCGGACACGGGGCGCTCGGAGAACGTGCGCTGGAGCCAGTTATTCCTTCTGAAGTCGACTTCCCGTATACGATCCGCCTGGTTTCCGAGGTGCTGGAATCGAACGGTTCGACTTCGCAGGCAAGCATTTGCGCGAGTACACTGGCGATGATGGATGCGGGCGTTCCGATCAAAGCTCCGGTAGCAGGTGTAGCCATGGGTCTAATCAAAGACGGAGAGCATTACTCGATCTTGACGGACATCCAGGGGATGGAGGACCACCTCGGCGATATGGACTTTAAAGTGGCAGGTACCGCCAAAGGGGTTACTGCGCTGCAGATGGATATCAAAATCGACGGCATCGACCGGGCCATTTTGACGGATGCGTTGGAGCAGGCGAAAAAAGGCCGCATGCATATTTTGAACAAAATGCTGGATCGCATTTCGCAGCCGAAATCGGACCTGTCGCCTTATGCGCCGAAAATCGTCACGATGCAGATCAACCCGGACAAAATCCGCGATGTCATCGGAGCAGGCGGCAAAATCATCAACAAGATCATCGAAGAAACCGGCGTAAAAATCGACATCGAGCAGGATGGCCGCGTCTTCATCGCTTCGTCCAACAGTGAGATGAACGAAAAGGCGCGTCAAATCATCGAAGGCATCGTCCGCGAAGTCATCGTCGGGGAAACGTATCTCGGTACTGTGAGGCGGATCGAAAAGTTCGGCGCCTTCGTCGAAATTTTACCGGGCAAAGAAGGCTTGGTGCACATTTCCCAGCTGTCGACCGAGCGGGTAGGCAAGGTAGAAGATGTCGTCAAGATCGGCGATACGATTACGGTGAAAGTAACGGAAATTGACAACCAAGGCCGTGTCAATTTGTCGCGTAAAGCGGTATTGACGGCGCAAGTGCCAGCCCAAACCTAATTTAACGCTTGAGATTTCAAGCGAGCATGCAGAAAGAGCCAGAGCAGTCTGTCTCTTTTTTGTTTGCCCGAAAATCCGGATTTCAGCCGCGGCACTCTCTAGATGTTGGTCTAAACCTGTCCTGCCGGGCATAAGATGGGGACAAACAGGTGTGGACAGGAGAATGGGCATGAAACGCAAACGATGGTTAGCTGCGTCATTATGCTTTGTAGCGCTGCTGCTCGGCCTGCAGTTCTCTCCAGCGGTCGACCGATTTGTACAGCATGCCAGAGAGAAGAACGGTCATGAACGGGCTGCAGACGATGCACGGACGCTGTCTTCTCTGCTGTCGCTTAGGGCATGGAGCGACGCAGGGAATGAGCGGCGGGCCAGAGTGCTTGAAAGAATTAAGGCCGAGGCGGCGAAGCGAAATATACCGCCGGTGGACGCCAAAATCGATCGTGTCTGGAAAGCGATACCGGGCTACAACGGGCTCGAGGTCGATGTCGAGAAATCGTTGGAGCTGGCGGAGCGACAGTCGTTTCCGGAAACGCCGCAGCTCGTGTTCCGCGAAGTGCCGCCTCAAGTCGATCTGGATCAACTCGGACCGAATCCGATCTACAAAGGCAACCCGGCGAAGCCAATGGCAGCGCTTATGATCAACGTGGCGTGGGGCGACGAGTATTTGCCGCGAATGCTGGATATTCTTCGTAAGGAGCAGGTGCATGCGACCTTTTTTTTCGACGGGATGTGGCTGAAAAAAAATATTCCGACCGCGCGCAAAATTATGGAGGAAGGACACGAAGTCTCCAATCATGCCTACTCTCACCGGGACATGAGCAAGCTCAGCCGGACGCAAGCCGTTGCCGAAATCAGCAAGACTGAGACGATGCTGAAGCAGGAGCTTGGCGTGCAGAACCGTCTGTTTGCCCCTCCATCGGGTGATTACAATCAAATGACCGTAGACGTTGCGCATGGGATGAACCTGCGCACCATTTTGTGGACGATCGATACGGTAGATTGGAAAAAGCCGGAGCCCTCTTCCATCGTGCAAAAAGTAACCACACGGATCGAGCCCGGCTCTCTGATCCTGATGCATCCTACGTCTTCGAGCAGCGTCGCGCTGCAGGGCATCATTCGCGCAATCCGGGCCAAAGGGCTGTCTTTGGGCACCGTCAGCGAGGTCATTTCGCCGGCGCGGATTCCGAAGGTTGAGTCCGCCGGACAATAATGGTAATATCAGAATGTTATACCTTTGCAGGGAATCAAGACTTCGCCGTACCGAGGAGGCTTAAAGCGTTTGGACAAATACACACTTACCAACGGACTGCGGCTCGTCATCGAGAAAATTCCGACGTGCCGCTCCGTTGCTTTCGGCATCTGGGTCAAAACCGGATCGCGCAGCGAAAACGAGACGAACAACGGCATTTCGCATTTTATCGAGCATATGCTCTTTAAGGGCACGGAAAAATATTCCGCCAAAGATATCGCCGAAATTTTCGACGGCATCGGAGGCAACGTAAACGCCTTCACTTCGAAGGAGTACACATGCTATTATTGCAAGGTGCTGGACGAGCATCTGCCGCTCGCGGTGGAAGTGCTCTCCGATATGTTTTTCGGTTCGGTCTTCGATGAGACGGAATTGGAAAAGGAAAAAAATGTCATCTACGAAGAAATCGCGATGTACGAAGATACTCCGGACGATATGGTGCATGATTTGATTGCCCGGGCCGCTTTCGGCGGGCATTCGCTCGGACGTACCATCATCGGCACGCAAAGCAATTTGGCGGCGATGACCTCTGATACGCTTAAGGAGTACATGAAGTCGCAGTATACGATTGCCAATACGGTTATCAGCATCGCCGGCAACATTAACGACGATGTCGTAGGCTTGATCGAGAAACATTTCGGGAGCTTCGCGAATGCGGGTTCACAGGCCCCGCTTGATCCTTTGGCGTTTCGGAGCGATTCCGAGTATCACCAGAAGAAGACTGAACAAAATCATATCTGTTTATCGCTGCCCGGACTGGCCGCGAAGGACGACCGGCTGTATGCGATGATCCTGCTGAACAATGCGATCGGCGGCGGCATGAGCTCCCGGTTATTCCAGGAAATCCGCGAGAAACGCGGTCTGGCTTACTCGGTATATTCCTATCATTCTTCCTACCAGGACGGCGGTCTGTTTACCGTCTATACCGGTACGGCGCCTAAGCAGACCGAAGAAGTGCTTAAGGTGACGCTGGAGCTGTTGGCCGACATCAAGGAAAAGGGATTGACGCCGACCGAGCTGAAGAAGGGCAAGGAACAGATGAAGGGCAGCTTGATTTTGAGCCTGGAGAGCACCAGCAGCCGGATGAACCGGATCGGGAAAAACGAGTTGATGCTGGGCAGACATTACAATCTGGATGAAATGATACAGCGTATCGAAAGCGTGGAGATGGAGCAAGTTCAAGCGCTGACGGCGGAGATGCTGTCCGTGCCGTTTGCATTGGCTATGGTCGGGCAGACGAATGAGGCCATCGCCGGATTTAGGAGGGATCAGCTTGTCTGAACGAATCGAAGTGTTAATTAAACGGCTGCCGGGGAACGAGGATATCGCGCTGCCGCAAAAGATGTCCGAGCTGGCCAGCGGCTTCGATCTGTATGCCGCTGTAAGCGAGCCGGTCGATCTCGGGCCGGGGGAACGGACGCTCATTCCGACCGGATTTTCGCTTGCCATGCCGGCAGGGCTGGAAGCCCAGATCCGTCCGCGAAGCGGGCTTGCTTTTAAACACGGGATCACATCCTTGAACACACCGGGCACGATCGATGCCGATTACCGCGGCGAAGTCAAGGTGCTGCTGATCAATCACGGCAAAGAAACGTTCACCATTAACCGTAACGAGCGTATCGCGCAAATGGTGTTTCAAACGGTGCCGCTCATTACGCTGACCGAGGTAAGCGAGCTGGACGAGACGGAACGCGGAGCGGGCGGCTTCGGGCATACGGGAACAAAATAAGTAAGACGGGCGATCTAAGCGCTTTTCCGCAGACCGGCAATTCGGCCTGACGGGGGAGCGCTTTTTGTTCGCAGCCGAACGATGCGGCCGTCGGCGTTTGGGGGCTTGATCTGCCGGAACCCATCTCTGGGCTGTCGCATATCATGATTTATCGAGAGCGACATGGAAAGAGGTGAGAATGAATGCTGACCGGGATTCAAGTAGCGTTGATCGGCGGCGATGCCAGGCAGCTCGAGGTGATTCATAGATGCTCCGAACTCGACGCATCCGTCGTCTTGTTCGGCTTTGATAATTTGCAGAAGGGTTCAAGCGGGATCACCAAGGCAGAATTGACGCCCGAGGCACTTGTGGCTTTGGATGCCGTCATTTTGCCTGCTGTTGGGACGGACGATCAAGGAAATGTGGACAGTCTGTTTTCATCCAAAGAGTTACGACTCAACCATGAACATATAGCTGCTCTGCCGAAACATGCCATTGTCTTTACGGGCATGGCCAAACCTTACTTACGCGAATTGTGCTCGAACGAAGGCATCGCACTGATCGAACTGTTCGATCGCGACGATGTGGCGATTTACAACTCCATTCCGACAGCCGAAGGCGCGGTGATGATGGCGATTCAGAACACGGATATCACCATTCACGGCTCGGAATCTATGGTGCTTGGCTTCGGAAGAACCGGAGCGACGCTTGCCCGCACACTGCAAGGCATGGGCGCGAAGGTGAGGGTGGGCGTCAACAAGCCCGAATATTACGCCCGCGCGATCGAAATGGGAATGAATCCTTTTTATACGCAAGAGCTGATTTCCTACGTATCCCAAGTGGATTTGCTGTTCAACACCATCCCGGCCATGGTGGTCACCGCTCAAGTCATCGCCAATATTCCGCATCGCGCGATTATTATCGATCTTGCCTCCAAGCCGGGCGGAACCGATTTCCGCTATGCCGAAAAACGTGGAGTGAAGGCGATGCTTGCGCCGGGGCTGCCCGGGATTGTCGCCCCGAAGACGGCCGGGCGCATCATTGGCGATACGCTGACCCGCATCATCATGGAGGACGCAAGACGAAGGAGGAACGGGGAATGAATTGGGATCAATTGACGGTGGGCTTCGCCTTGACCGGCTCTCACTGCACGTTTGAAGAAACGATGCCGCAAATCCGTCGTTTTGTCAACGCCGGTGCTAAAGTCGTGCCCATCGTATCCAATACGATCATGACCACGGACACGCGTTTCGGCACATCGGCAAATTGGCAAAAAGAGTTGAAAGAGATCACAGGAAATGATATTATTTCTTCAATTGTAGATGCAGAACCGCTCGGTCCTTCGAAACTCCTAGACATAATGGTGATTGCTCCTTGTACCGGGAATACGACCAGCAAGCTTGCTAACGCCATGACGGAAAGTCCCGTGCTGATGGCGGCCAAAGCGCAGATGCGCAACGGGAGACCGCTCGTGCTGGCGATTTCGACAAATGACGGATTGGGACTGAACGCCACGAATATCGGTAAGCTTCTGATTACCAAAAACATTTATTTCGTCCCGTTCGGACAGGATGCGCCGACGGTCAAACCGAATTCGCTTGTGGCGCGCATGGATTTGATTATGGAAGCTTGCGAGGCGGCCCTTCAAGGCAAACAGCTGCAGCCGATGCTGATTGAACGGTTTAATTACTGATCCTGCATTTTTTATCATTCATCTTTAGGGGAGAGGACAATACATGTCGAATCAAAAGTTGTTTAACGTCGCAGTAGTAGGCGCGACAGGTGCCGTAGGAGAACAGATCCTCCGTTTGCTGGCTGAACGGAATTTCCCCATCCAAGAGCTGAAGCTCTTGTCCTCGGCCCGGTCCGCAGGCAAGAAACTTCAGTTCAAAGGCCGTGAAGTGACGATTGAAGAAGCAACGCCGGACAGCTTCAAAGGCGTAGACATTGCCCTGTTCAGCGCAGGAGGCGACGTCAGCCGGGCACTGGTTCCGGAAGCGATCAAGCATGGAACCGTATGTATCGACAACACCAGCGCGTTCCGGATGGACCCGGAAACGCCGCTTGTCGTGCCTGAGGTAAATATCGACAAAGTCAGCGACCACAAAGGCGTGATTGCCAACCCGAACTGCTCTACGATTCAAATGGTGCAAACGTTGAAGCCGCTTTACGACCGTTACGGCATTTCCCGCATCATCGTGTCGACTTACCAAGCCGTATCCGGCGCAGGCGCCAGCGCGATTAACGAGATGCTTCGCCAGTCCCGCGAAGTACTGGAAGGAAACGCTGTAGAGCCACAAATTTTACCGGTAGGCTCTTTGCCGGTCAAACATCAAATCGCATTCAACGCTATTCCGCAAATCGACAAATTTGTGGACAATGGCTTTACTTACGAAGAAATGAAAATGATCAACGAAACGAAAAAAATTATGGGCGACGAATCGCTGGAAGTAACCGCGACTTGCGTGCGGATTCCGGTCGTTTACGGCCATTCCGAATCGGTTTATGTCGAGCTTAAGCAAGATTTCGATATCGAAGAGGTGAAACGCCTGCTGGCTGACGCACCGGGGATTGTAGTACAGGATAACGCTGCCGAACAGCTGTATCCGCTGGCTACGGATGCAGCAGGTAAGCTTGAAACGTTCGTCGGCCGTATTCGCCGCGATCTCAGCAACCCGAGAGCCCTCAATCTGTGGATCGTATCCGACAACCTGCTCAAGGGAGCGGCTTGGAACGCCGTTCAAATTGCCGAATACATCGCGATCGAGCAGCAATAAATGGAACTAAACTGGCTTTCTGAGACACTCAGGAAGCCAGAATTTTGCTATTAACTATGGCACATGGACAAGGGGAGAGATCACATGAGGATCTTGGTGCAAAAATTTGGGGGCACATCTCTTTCCACAGCCGAGGCTAGAACACACGTTATTGAACACATCCAAGATGCTTTGAACCAAGAATACAAAACGGTTGTTGTTGTTTCGGCTATGGGTCGCAGAGGGGAACCTTACGCAACGGACACGCTACTGGATTGGATAGGGCAAAATGGAAATAACCTGCCTGCGCGCGAACGGGATATGCTGCTATGCTGCGGCGAATTTATCTCGGCCGCTACGCTGTGTAGTCTACTGAACGCCGAGGGGATTCCTGCCGTTGCTTTAACCGGCGCGCAAGCGGGAATTTTAACGAATGACGAACACGGCAATGCTCAAATCGTGACGATTCGGCCGGGGCGGATGCTTGAACTGCTGGAGCAGGGGAATGTCGTCATCGTTGCCGGTTTTCAAGGCGAGACGGCGACAGGCGATTTCACGACGCTCGGCCGGGGCGGAAGCGACACGTCGGCTACCGCACTTGGAGCGGCTTTAAATGCGGAGCTCGTCGAAATTTTCACCGATGTGAGCGGTATTTTGACGGCGGATCCGCGAATCGTGGAAGAAGCAAGACCGCTTTCGGTCGTGTCTTATATGGAAATCTGCAACATGGCGCATTTAGGCGCGAAGGTCATTCATCCCAGAGCGGTAGAAGTCGCTATGAATGCCGGAATTCCGGTAAGGGTACGCTCCACGTTTTCCAAAGATAAAGGAACGCTTGTTACACATGCCGACGCGCTTCGGAACGAATCCGGCGCCGTGCAGGACCGGTTTGTGACGGGGATCGCTCACGTGCCGAATATCTCGCAAATTCGGGTAGCGCCTCAGGAAGGCAGCTACGATCTTCAGCTTAATGTATTTAAAGCGATGGCGCGGCAGCGAATCAGCGTCGATTTTATTAACGTCAACCCATCCGGCGTCGTGTACACGGTCTTTGATCATGAGGCGGAGCGGGCGGCCGAAACGCTTCAGGGAATGGGCTATACGCCGCACATCACGCCGAACTGCGCGAAAGTTTCGATCATCGGGGCCGGAATGAACGGCGTTCCCGGCATTATGGCCCACATTGTCGAAGCGCTTACGGAAGAAGACATCCAAATTCTGCAATCTGCCGATTCGAATACGACCATCTGGGTATTGGTGCAAGGCGACGACATGGTCAAAGCCGTTCGTGCGCTGCACCGCAAATTCGAGCTCCATAGATAACGCATAATGTTTTAGGGGGAGACAACACGTGGATTTTGGCACAATGATAACCGCCATGGTTACACCGTTCGATGACAAGCTTAACATCGACTGGACGCAATTTGAGAACGTGATGGACTACTTGATCGAGGAGCAGCAAAGCGACAGTCTCGTTATCTGCGGCACAACCGGCGAATCTCCTACGCTAACGGAAGAAGAGAAGCTCGAAAGTTTTGAAAGGGCCGTAAAGTACGCACGCGGCCGCTGCAAAATTATTGCAGGGACCGGCAGCTACGATACCGCTCATTCCATTCATTTGTCGCAAGCGGCCGAAAAGCTTGGTGTCGATGCGCTGCTTCTGGTAGCGCCGTACTACAATCGGCCTTCGCAAGAAGGACTTTATCAGCATTACAAAACCATTGCCGAGTCGGTTAACATCCCGATCATCCTTTATAACGTGCCCGGGCGGACCGGTGTCAATATCGAGCCGGAGACGACGATTCGCTTGTCCCGCATTCCGAACATCGTTGCGACGAAGGATTGCACGGATACGGACCAGTTGACGCAGATCATTACCGGCGCCGCCCCGGGCTTTCTTGTCTACAGCGGCGACGACAGCGCCACGCTCCCCGCTTTGGCGGTCGGAGCGAGGGGAATCGTCAGTGTTGCGAGCCATGTGATCGGCAAAGAAATGAGAACGATGATCGATTGCTATTTGCAGGGTGAAGTAAAAGAGGCGGCGAGACTTCATGGCCGACTGCTTCCGGTATTCCGCGGGCTGTTCCTGTGCCCTCATCGCGTACCGAGCCCGGCTCCGGTCAAGCATGCGCTTAACCTGAAAGGATTGCATGTGGGTGGGGTTCGCCTTCCGCTCGTGGACGTTACCGAACAAGAAAAACAATTTATCGCTTCGCTTTTTGCATAAGCTTGACGACTACCGGTGCCCTGCGGCATCGGTTTTTTTGTTTTGGGAATAATACGCTTTACGCAAGGTGGATGGCCGATTGACTGGCTCACTTGTAAAGAGTCATTTTTTTCATGTATAATGATGTCAAGTGACTGGTGCGGTTAAAATTTGGTTTTGAATAATCATATGGAAATCGTCGTCAATTACATTGAGGAGGTTTAGTTACTTGTCCAAGAAAAATATAGACAAATTAACGATTTTTGCCCTGGGCGGCGTGGGTGAAATCGGGAAGAACATGTATGTCGTTCAGTATGCGAACGATATTGTAGTCGTAGACTGCGGATTGAAATTTCCGGAGGAAGATATGCTCGGGATCGATATCGTCATTCCCGATATTTCTTACTTGACGGAAAATCGCGATAAAGTGCGCGGAATCGTCATTACACACGGCCACGAGGATCATATCGGCGGCTTGCCTTACGTTCTTAAGCACCTGAACGTTCCGGTGTATGGAACAAGGCTGACCATGGGTTTGATCGAGATGAAGCTGAAGGAAGCGAATCTGCTCGGTGAAACGAAACGGATCGTCATTACGGCCGAATCGGAATTGAAGCTCGGCTGCATGACGGCAACGTTCTTTAAGACGAACCACAGTATTCCCGACTCGGTAGGGGTATGCCTGGAGACGCCGGAAGGCAACGTGGTTCATACCGGTGACTTTAAGTTCGATCAGACGCCGGTCAACGAGCAGTACGCGGATCTTCACCAGATGGCAGCGATTGGCCGCAGAGGCGTTATTGCGCTGTTATCGGATAGTACCAATGCGGAGCGTCCGGGCTATACCGGTTCGGAGCGCAGCGTAGGCGCGGAAATCGAAGACGTATTCCGTAAAGCGAAGCAGCGTGTTGTTATCGCAACCTTCGCCTCCAATATTCACCGGATTCAGCAGGTCATTGACGCGTGCGAATCGACCCGCCGCAAGCTGACCGTGATCGGGCGGAGCATGGTGAATGTCGTGAGCATCGCCAGCGAACTGGGCTACTTGCGCGTTCCGGATGGCATGCTGATCGAACCGGAGGAAGTAAACAAACTCGCGGCCGACCGCGTAGCCATTTTATCTACAGGGTCCCAGGGTGAGCCGATGTCGGCGCTGACCCGGATGGCCCGCTCCACGCATCGCAAGATGGACATTTTGCCCGGCGACACCGTTATTATCGCCGCTACGCCGATTCCCGGGAATGAACGGTATGTAGGGCGTACGGTGGATGAACTGATGCGCATTGGCGCGCATGTCATTTACGGGCCTGGTTCGATCACAGGGGTACACGTATCCGGACACGGCAGCCAGGAAGAATTAAAGCTGATGCTGAATATCATGCGTCCGAAATATTTTATCCCGATTCACGGGGAGTACCGAATGCTTCGCCAGCACGGAATGCTTGCCGAATCGGTCGGCATCGCGCGCGAAGATATTTTTATCGTGGATAACGGCGATACGGTGGAAATCCAGGACGGCGTGGCCCGCAAAGGCTCCAAAGTGCCTGCAGGCAACGTTCTCATCGACGGCCTCGGCGTCGGCGATGTCGGCAACATCGTGCTGCGCGACCGCAAGCTGTTGTCCCAGGACGGCATTCTGGTCGTCGTCGTAACGCTCAGCAAGCAGGATGGGACTATTCTGTCCGGTCCGGACATCATCTCCCGCGGCTTCGTGTACGTGCGGGAGTCGGAAGGATTGCTGGAAGAAGCGAACCGGATCGTGACAAGCACGCTCCATCGCTTAATGAACGAAAATGTCAATGAATGGGCTTCGCTTAAAACCCATGTCAAAGACGCGCTTGGCCGATTTTTGTATGAGCAAACCCGAAGAAGACCGATGATTTTGCCAATCATCATGGAAGTGTAAAACTTCCCACCAGTCATATGAACTCACTTGAGAATAGAGTGTAGAACTAGCAGCTTTTGTAGAAAGACCACGTAAACGGCGGGGCAATTTCCCTCGGTTACGCGGTCTTTTTTCATATATCCTTTACCGGTACCCCGCATAGTTTTGTCCGACTGCACCATACTAACAAGGACATTTCAGCTAACGGAGGGATGTTCTTCATGCAATCCAACGATAAACAAGAGCAACAGCCTGTGCAGCCGCCGCAAGCGCCGACGACGGAAGAAGGACGCAAAAGCACAACGGTCGATACGATTCAGCAGTTGGGGCAGACAGGTGCGCCTACGACCGAATCCAACATTTTTTGCATGACCATCATCGGGCAGGTGGAGGGTCATATCGTTTTGCCTCCGCAAAACAAAACGACCAAATACGAGCATTTGATTCCGCAGCTTGTAGCCGCGGAGCAGAACGCGAAAATCGAAGGCGTGCTTATTATTTTGAATACGGTAGGCGGAGACGTGGAAGCCGGGCTGGCAATCGCCGAAATGATCGCGACGTTGTCCAAGCCGACGGTAACGCTCGTGCTCGGGGGCGGGCACAGCATCGGAGTTCCGATTGCTGTCTCGGCCAACTATTCAATCATCGCCGAAACCGCGACGATGACGATTCATCCGATCCGTCTGAACGGTCTGGTGATCGGCGTTCCCCAAACCTTCGAATATTTGGACAAAATGCAGGAAAGGGTCATCCGGTTCGTCACCAGGCATTCCCGGGTAGATGAGAACAAATTCAAGGAACTGATGTTTAAAACGGGCGAGCTCACGCGCGACATCGGCACGACGGTCATCGGAACGGATGCCGTACGCTACGGACTCATCGATTCGCTGGGCGGCATCGGGGAAGCGATTCGGAAGCTCAATGCCTTGATCGATGAGCGGCGAGCCGGCAATGGAGGAGGCATGATCCAATGATTCATTATTCGATACTGCCGCTGGAAACCGTCTACGAAGGAATCGAGGCGATGAAATCGTCCACCGTCGATATTGTGATGAACGGGGTCAGGATGCAGGTCGAGCCGGTCAATGCGCAGCAAGCGAAGATCGTCCGGCTGATCAGCTGCAACCCGCAAGATTTTTTGAATCCCCAATACGCTCCCGGGCGAATGATCGAGTTTCAGCCGATGGCCCCGGAAGCCGGCGAATAAAGGGGCACTGACGCTTTTTCCCGCTCCTTATTTGCCGGAGGGGAATATATTTTCGCATTCTTCGTTTAGCTTCACCCCAGTTTATGGTATAATGAAAGCTCGGGGGTGAGCGGCCTTGGCCAGGAAAAGGAAAAAGGGCAAGGGAATCAAATCAAATCTCAAATTTGAACTGTACGGCATCGTTATTTTGATTTTTTCGATCATCGCTTTATCCCGTGAAGGTTCGGTAGCCCGTTCGTTGACCTATCTGTTTCGGTTTGTGATCGGAACTTGGGATTTTCTCATTCCGCTCGTGTTTATATACGCCGGATTGTACGCGATGATGAAAAGGGAATGGCCGGTTTGGCGGACGCACCGCAAGCTCGGGGTGCTTCTGATCATCCTGTCGCTGCTGCTGATGAGCCATATCAGCCTGTTCTCGCAGCTTTACCCGAATGGGAATTTCACGGAAGGCCAAGTGCTGTCCCAAACTTGGGCGAGCATGGTAGACGGATTGGACCCGACGGAAAAAGGAATGGCGATTCTGACCGACGGCGTCGGCGGGGGAATGATCGGGGCGGTGCTCTACGCGGTGCTGCACTTTTTGTTCAGCAACCTGGGCGCCCGTCTGATTCAATACACGCTGTTCGTCGTAGGGTTCATTCTCATTACGGGATTGTCGGTCGGCGATATCATGAATAAAATCAGCGGGCGCAAGCCGTTTGCCGAGACGCTGCTTGGCCAATACATAAAGCGCAAGCTGCTGGAGAGAAGCCGTGCGAAGGCGGCGGCAGCGAGCGCGCAGCGCAAGAAGAAGCCGTCGGTCGCAGCGGTCTATGTGCCGCCGCCGGAGGACGAGTTCGACGAAGAGACGTTGAAGCCGGAACGCAAGGAACGGAAGCCGGGGAAAATGCGCAGCCTGTTCTTCGAGTTGCTGAATCCGTCCGAAACGCCGGAGAAGAGCAAGACGGAGGGCAAGAAGAAAGACCGCGTTCAATCGGAAGAGGAGGGAGAAGCGGTCACGGTCTATTCGGCGGCTCAGGATTCGCACGACAGCGATTCCGGCTTCCCGGAGCAGCCTATCCCTTACGAAGAACAACACGAACCGGCCATCCCGGTGATCCGCGATTTTCAAGAGCAGGTTCATCAGGAGGCGGCGCGAACGTCCGACAGTTCCGTTTCGACTGAAAATGCCGCAGAACGCAAACCTGATCCTGTGGCTAATGAGCAGGAAGGAGCGGAAGGGGCGGACGATTTTGATATCAAAAACAAACCGCTCGCTGTTCCCTACGAGCTGCCTTCCTTGCAACTGCTGGCCAAGCCGGCTTCGGGCAAAGGAAGCGACTCTCTGGATTACAAGGCGGTTGCCCGCAAGCTGGAAGCAACACTCGAAAGCTTCGGCGTGCGCGCCAAGGTGCTGGAGGTCGTCCGCGGCCCTGCGGTTACCCGTTACGAAATCCAGCCGGACGTCGGCGTAAAGGTGAGCCGCATCGTCAGCTTGACGGATGATATCGCCCTCGCTCTGGCGGCGAAGGATATCCGTATGGAAGCGCCGATTCCGGGCAAGTCCGCCATCGGGATCGAGGTGCCGAATTCCGAGGTATCCGTCGTTACGATGCGCGAAGTGATGGAAAGCCCTGCCTTTCAGGACGCGGCGTCCAAACTGTCGATCACGCTGGGACGCGATATTTCCGGGCAGCCGATCGTCGGCAATCTCGCACGAATGCCGCACTTGCTCGTCGCAGGGGCGACGGGCTCGGGGAAATCCGTTTGCATTAACGGGATCATCACAAGCGTTCTTTATAAAGCAAAGCCCGACGAAGTCAAATTTCTGATGATCGACCCGAAGATGGTCGAGCTGAACGTTTACAACGGGATTCCGCACCTGCTGGCTCCGGTTGTTACCGATCCGAAACGGGCTTCGCTTGCGCTCAAAAAAGTCGTCGTCGAAATGGAGAAGCGGTACGAGCTTTTCTCCAAAAGCGGCACGCGCAATATCGAAGGCTACAACTCGATGCTGGTGGAAACGCAAACGGGGGCGCCGCTGCCTTACATCGTCGTCATCGTGGACGAGTTGGCCGACCTGATGATGGTTGCGGCCAACGACGTGGAGGATGCGATCTGCCGCCTCGCCCAAATGGCGCGCGCCGCAGGTATCCACCTCATCATCGCTACGCAGCGGCCGTCGGTCGACGTTATTACCGGCGTCATCAAAGCGAACATTCCTTCGCGGATCGCCTTCGGAGTCTCCTCGCAGGTAGACTCGCGGACCATTCTTGATTCTGCGGGCGCGGAGAAGCTGCTTGGCCGCGGAGATATGCTCTACTTGCCGATGGGCGCTTCGAAGCCTGTCCGGGTTCAGGGAGCCTTCCTTTCCGATCAGGAGGTCGAAACGGTCGTTGGCTTCGTCCGGACGCAGCGACAGGCGGAATACGTGGAAGACATGGTTCCGCATGTTGAAGATAAGCAAGAGGAAACGGAAACGTTCGAGGATGAATTGTACGATCAGGCGGTCCAAATTATTCTTGAAGCGAAGCAAGCGTCCGTCTCCCTGCTTCAGCGCCGCATGCGCGTCGGTTATACGCGTGCCGCCCGGTTGATCGATACGATGGAAGCGCGCGGCATCGTAGGTCCTTACGAGGGCAGCAAGCCGCGTGAAGTGTTGATGTCGCTTGAGCAGTATCAAATGAACCGAATGAGCTCCTGAGCGGCTTCCGGACGCGTGACCCGGGCCCCAGCGATTCCCAGTTTAGGCTGAATAGAAGCTGACTCCCTTTCTCATAATAACCTTAAAAAGGTTGCCACAACGAAGGCGGGAAAGGTGAGGTTACAGAATGAATAAACGATTGATTATCATCACGCTTGGCTTGGTGTTTATTCTGTTCGCCGGACTTCAGTTCAAGCAGTATCTGAAGGTACAGCAGACGTTCAGCAAGAACGAAATTCGCTATGGAGCGTCCGGCACGGCCGACGTATACGAGCTCCAAGGCCGCTTGAAGCATCTCGGGTTTTATTACGGCAAGGTGGACGGCGACTTCGGCTATCAAACCTTAAAGTCGCTTAAATGGTTCCAGTCTGAATTCGGGTTGAATGTGGACGGCATCGCCGGGGACAAAACGAAGCTGAAGCTGTGGGAAGCAACGAAAGGATGGAAGGCTAAAGCCGAAGAACTGCCTCCTTGGGTAGCCGGCGCCGGACAAGGACAAGCCGCCGCCCCGGGTACACCCGCGCCGGAAAGCGCTGCGCCACCGGCGAACGCAGGTATACCGCGTTCCAACCGGCTCGGTCTTTCTGAAGAGGACCTGAACTTGATGGCGAATGCGGTCCACGGCGAAGCGCGCGGGGAGCCGTATATCGGCCAAGTCGCCGTTGCCGCGGTTATTCTCAATCGCGTCAATTCGCCAAGCTTTCCGAATACGGTCTCGGGCGTCATTTTCCAGCCTGGAGCGTTTACAGCCGTAACGGACGGACAAATATGGCTGACACCGAACGAAACGTCTCGCAAGGCGGTTCAAGACGCGCTGAACGGGTCGGATCCATCCGGCGGATGCATTTATTATTTCAATCCGATAACGGCCACATCCAAGTGGATTTGGACCCGTCCGCAAGTCAAGCAAATCGGCAAACATATTTTCTGCAAATAGCGCATGTAGTAGAAGTAACCATCTTCACGGTTGCTTCTTCTGTTTATAGAGGAATATAATGGAATATACCCGGGAAGGCGAAAGTGAAGCCATGATGATGAGAGGAGTTGTTTCGTCTTTGAAGCAAATACAATTCGAACGGGGAACGGTGCAGGGCGTGCGTGTGCACGTGCTGCCGACGGAGCAGTTCAAAACTTATGCATTATCCGTCTATGTGGGCAGTCCGCTTCAGGAGGATACGGTTACGCCTAACGCGCTTATTCCTTTTGTGCTGCGGCGCGGCAGCAAGGCCTATCCGGAAACGAAGCAGTTTCGCGAGAAGCTGGACGATTTGTACGGGGCCGGATTCGGGTTCGACGTGTACAAGCGCGGGGATTACCAAATGCTTCAATTCCGCATGGATGTCATTCAGGACGATTTCGTTTCCAGTCCGCAGCCGCTGCTCGATCAAGCCATTCAATTTTTGGGCGAAGCGATTACGCAGCCGGCGACGGAAGGTGGAACCTTGGTCCGCAAATATATCGATTCCGAGAAAACAACGCTGCAGAAGCGGTTGGAATCCATCGTTAACGACAAAATCCGCTACGCTGCGGAACGGTGCATCGCCGAAATGTGCAGCAGCGAGCCATATCGGCTCCATCCGCTAGGTTCCATAGACCGCATCCCTTCGATCGAAGCGGAGGCTTTGACCGAACGGTATGAAGCCTTGCTGCGGCAGTCGCCGATTGATATTTATGTGGTAGGCAATACGAATCTGAAACAGGTGCTGCCCTTGATCGAACGCTATTTTGCTGCCAGGGGCGAGCGTACTTCGGACTACTCGCTCAGAGCCGAGCACCGCAGCGTCGGTCAAGTGAAGGAAGTCGTCGAGCGTCTGGATGTCAACCAAGGGAAGCTGAATATGGGGCTTCGCGTGCGTACCTCGTATGCGGACGATTCGTATCCGTCGGCGCTGCTATATAACGGTATTTTGGGGGGATATCCGCATTCCAAGCTGTTCACCAACGTCCGCGAAAAGGCAAGTTTGGCCTATTACGCTTCCTCCCGTTTGGACGGACACAAGGGCATTCTGACGATCCAATCGGGCATCGAAATCGCAAATTACGAGAAAGCCGTCTCGATCATTAAGGAGCAGCTGAAAGCGATGGAAGAGGGGCAAATCAGCGACACGGAACTACAGCAGACGAAAGCCATGATTACGGGGCATTTGCGCGAGCTGCAGGACTCGGCTTTCGAACTCATCGCTTTCGATTTCAACAACCGTCTGTCGGGCGCCGACCGTACGGTTCCGGCGCTGATCGAAGCGGTGGAGCAAACGGATAAAGAGCAGATCCGCCGGATGGCCCGCCAGGTGCAACTGGATACGATTTATTTTTTACGCGACAACAAAGGGGGACAATAAATGCGCACGATCCCTTATCCGCATGTGAAGGAAACGCTGTACGCCGAAGAGCTTCCGAACGGACTGAGCGTTTTTGTTTTACCAAAGGAAGGTTTCCAGAAAACGTATGCCACCTTTACGACAAAGTACGGTTCTATCGATAACGATTTTCAGGTCGAAGGCGAAACGCGACGCAAAGTGCCCGACGGCATCGCGCACTTTTTGGAGCACAAAATGTTCGAAGAGCCGACTGGGGACATCTTTTCCGTGTTCGCTGCCCAAGGGGCTTCCGCCAATGCATTCACAAGTTTTGATCGCACGGCGTACTTATTTTCCGCAACCGAGCACATCCAGGACAATTTGATGACGCTGCTTAACTTTGTGCAAAATCCGTATTTTACGGATGCGAACGTCGAGAAGGAGAAGGGCATTATCGGCCAGGAAATCAACATGTACCGGGACAATCCGGACTGGCGGGCGTATTTCGGACTGATCGAAACGATGTATCATAAGCATCCGGTACATATCGATATCGCCGGAACGATCGAATCCATCGCTGAAATTACGAAAGAAATGCTGTATGAGTGTTACCATACGTTTTATCATCCGAGCAATATGAGCTTGTTTGTCGTAGGCGGGGTCAATCCGCAGGAAATTATGGAACTCGTCAAACAAAACCAAGCGGGGAAAACGTTCAAGCCGCAGGGAGCGATCAACCGTTATTTTGAAAACGAGCCGCACCAGGTGAAGGCTGCGCGCAAAGTGACCGTGCTGCCGGTCTCGCTGCCCAAGTGCTTGTTCGGCTGCAAGGAGCCGGGCCAGCCTTTGCGGGGGCGGGAGCTGCTGAAGCGGGAGCTGACCATGAAGGTGCTGCTTGACGTGCTGGTAAGCCCCAGCTCGGCCATCTACCAGAAGCTGTACGACGAGCAGTTGATTTCCGACAGCTTCGGCTCCGAGTACAATATTGCCGAAAATTATGCGTTCACCGTAATCGGCGGAGATACGAAGGACCCTGATCGTTTGATCGGCCGCGTGCAGGAGGAAATCGACCGGGTCAAAACGGACGGCATTGCCTCCGCCGATTTCGAGCGCAGCAAGAAGAAAAAAATCGGCGCTTTCCTGCGCCAGCTTAATTCGCCTGAAGCGATCGCCAATGAATTTACGAAGTACCGGTTTAAGGGCATCGATTTATTCGATATCCTGCCTGTTTATGAAGAGCTGACCCTGGAGGATGTCAACGATCGGCTGCGCGCGCATTTCGATTGGAGCCGTCTGGCAGCTTCCATTGTGACAAGTGAAGCGAATGGAGCCTAGTCATTGCAAGCCATTTCCGGAGCAAACGGTGCTCGTTACGGGGGCGAGCCGCGGGATTGGCGCCGCGATCGCCTGCCGTTTCGCTTCGGTGGGCATGAATGTGGTCATCCATTACCTGAATTCGCACGAAGGGGCGAATGAAACGGCCCGCAGCTGCATGAAGCTGGGAAGTCGCGTGTTAACGGTAACGGCAGACCTGCGGTCGAGGGAGCAGATCGAACGGATGCAGGAGAAGCTGGCGCAGCACGACCTCGTTCCGGATATTTTGGTCAACAATGCGGGCATTTCGCATTACGGCCTGTTCTCCGATCTGGAGGAAGCCCAGTGGGACGAAATCATGGACATTAACTTGAAGGGCGCGTTTCTGATGACGCGTCAATTTATGCCGGCGATGATCCGTCAGAAGTACGGCAGAATCATTAACGTGTCCTCGATTTGGGGCATCTCCGGCGCTTCCTGCGAGGTCGCCTATTCGACCGCCAAGGGCGGCATCAATGCTTTTACGAAGGCGTTGGCGAAGGAGCTTGCACCGTCCGGAGTCACCGTAAACGCTGTCGCTCCCGGCGCGGTCGATACATTGATGATGGCAGGCTTTGACGAGCGGGAAAAAGAAATGATCGAGAACGATATTCCCGTCGGGCGCTTCGGTAAGCCCGATGAGATCGCATCGCTCGTTTATTTCCTTGCGCTGCCCGAATCCGGCTACATCACAGGTCAAATCATCAGTCCCAACGGGGGCTGGCTGACCTGACGGCCTGTATAAATCCTTATCGAAATGCAAACATTAACGTCGTAACGACATTCATTTCGATAGGAGGATGCATACATGGCTACGATGCTTAAAGTGTTCGATCGTTGGAAAGAATTTTTGGGAGAGCGTGTGGAGCAAGCGGAACGGGCGGGGATGACGGAAGAAACCATCTCGCAGCTCGCTTTTCAAATCGGTGAATTTTTGTCTGACAAAGTCGATCCGGAAAATAAAGAAGAACGCGTCCTGAAGGACCTGTGGGACGTTTGCGATGAAGAGGAGCGCAAGGTCATGGCGCGGGCCATGGTTAAATTAGCTAAAGCACATCATTAATTATCCGGTATTGTACACGAGCCTCCTATCCAGGGAGGCTTTTCTCTTTTTTCCTGCTGCTGCGGTATGCCGCATTGGCTTCGCGGCCGGTTTTCTTATATACTGGTATAGACGAACGGGAGAAAGAGGTTGAACCGCAAGTGAAGAAGCTGAAACGTTTGTTGGTAGGAATAGGCATTCTAGGTTTGCTTAGCGGCTGCGGCAAAAACATCCCGGCGATCGATCCTGTCTTGCTTCAAGCCAAATCGTCGATTCTCGTCGTAACGGGACAGGAAATGCCGGACAATGTAAAAGCCGCCCTGCAAACGACACTCTTGAATTGGCGCGATCAAAAGCAGACGGCCTTCGAATGGATGGACAACACAACCGCGTTGACCGAAGAACAACTGACCAAAATTAAAACCAGATCTTATGACTATATCCTTGTTGCCGGACATAATTTAGTACAAAACACGCTTCCTGCCGCAGCGAACATTCCGGAACGCAAGTGGGTGATGCTGGACGACCAGTTGGCGCGGCAATCCCCTGTTGTCAGCGGCAGCAACATCATGGTGAAGCTGGTACCCGAGGACCGGTTCCGGCAGGAATGGAACGATTGGGTAGGGCAGCAGCTTGACAACGGCCGGGCGATCGAATGGGTAACGACATCGGCTTACCCGATTCCGTCCGAATGGGCGCCTTCCGAAGAAGCGGATTATATCAATCTGGCCGACGCTGACGGCTGGTATACACAATTTCAATTCCAGGTACGCAGTCACGGGCCGTCGTGGATCGGGGTATTCGCCCCGCTGGAAGCCGCGCAATTACAAAGACTGAAGAACATGCAGGTTCCGGTAATCAATATGGCGTCCACCGGCATTGAGCTGCAATGGGGAGGCATACTTACCTCCATCGAAGACATGATGGCTAAGAAAGCATGGACGCCGGGGATTCAGCCGTATTCGAACGCCGAAGCGAAGATCAATAAAAATTTGTGACTTTATGCCCTGAAACAGGGAGGATTTTAGCGAATATTGTAGAATTCTTTTGTAACCAATCACAAACTTAGGATCGGAGAACGACGGATGATAGCGGAAACAAACGAAATCAAGCAATGGTACATGGAATACCGAATCCATAAAAACCGTCCGGGGCTTCTCGGGGACATCGCCTCCCTGATGGGGATGCTCGATATCAATATCGTCACCATTAACGGGGTAGATAACCGAACCCGCGGCATGCTTTTGCAGACGAACGATGAAGAAAAAGTTGAATTAATGGGTAAAATGTTGAAAAAAGTGGATAATATAACTATAACGGCATTGCGTCCGCCCAAGCTGGTCGATATTCTTGCCGTCCGTCACGGCCGTTATATCGAACGGGACTCCGACGATCGCAAAACGTTCCGCTTCACCAGGGACGAACTGGGACTTTTGGTCGATTTTCTGGGGGAGCTGTTCAAACGTGACGGAAACCACGTCGTCGGGCTTCGCGGGATGCCGCGCGTCGGCAAAACCGAGTCGATTATCGCCGGGAGCGTCTGCTCCAACAAGCGGTGGACGTTTGTCTCCTCGACCTTGCTCCGCCAGACTGTGCGCAGCCAGTTGTCCGAGGATGAAATGAATCCGAATAACGTATTTATTATCGACGGGATCGTCTCGACGCTCCGTTCCAATGAGAAGCATCATATGCTGCTGCAGGAAATTATGGCGATGCCTTCGACCAAGGTGATCGAGCATCCGGATATTTTCATCCGGGAATCGCAGTATACCTACGATCATTTTGACTGTATCGTGGAGCTTAGAAATACACCGGACGAAGAAATTACATACGAGACGTTCACGGCCGGATTTGACGAATATTAATGCCCTGTCCAGGTTCTGAGCGTCGGAAAGGGGTGACCACGTGTCCGATCTGGGTCAATTGCTAAGAAAAGCCAGAGTCGAAAAGAAAATATCTCTCGATGACCTGCAGGAAACAACCAAGATTCGCAAACGGTATCTGGAAGCGATTGAGGACGGCAACTATAAGGTACTGCCCGGGAACTTTTATGTCCGGGCTTTTATAAAGAGCTATGCCGAAGCGGTCGGGCTGGACCCGAACGAAGTGTTGAACATGTATCAGAATGTCATCCCGCAACCGGAGCCGGAGCAAATCGAACCGATCCGCACGAAGCGGACTACCCGCAATACGGAATGGCTCGGGAAGTGGGCGTCTAATGTGATGGTCATTTCCTTCGTCGTGCTTATTCTTGGGGTTATCTACTACTACATGAGCCAAAGCTATACTGGCAACACAGATGATGCGACTAAAGATTTGCCGAAGAAAATTACCGAAAAGGTCGAACCCTCCGCCCAGACGCCCAATCTCGGAAATGCCGGAGCGAATGGAGCTAACGGAACGAATGGAGCGCTTGCGGATAACAAGCCGGTGCAGGTGCCTACGCCGCCCCCGACGCCGCCTCCGACAACGGAGGTCAAGCTGGTCAAAAGCGAGCGGGGAACCGATTATTACGCGGTTACGGGTACGGATAAACTGAAAATCGAAATGAAAGTGACCGGGGATTCCTGCTGGATCGAAGTCGATTCGCCGCCTGGCGGGAACAAAAAGGTGATCGACTCCATGACGTTCAATAACGGGGAAACGAAAACGTGGGAATTGACCGATACGGCTTTCCTGATTTTCGGAAAAGCCAATGCGGTCGAGTTGAGCGTTAACGGCTCGCCGGTTGTCGTAGGCGATCAGCCGAACGTGAAAAAAATTCAAGTCGATATTCAAAAGTCATAGTTGGGTCTTCTTGACATGTTTCGCTAATCGGCCGACAGCAAGAACGCTTAAGTTTCCGGCGCATTTGAACAATACGGCTTCAAGACACGCGAAAGCTTTGTGCTGAGGGTGTCTTTTTTGTTACAATAGAGGGCGTGGAATTTAGAATGAAAGGGGAGCGGATTTTGTGAGCAGTGAAAACTCGTTTGATATCGTATCGAAGCTGGATCTTCAAGAGATGAACAACGCCATTAACCAGGCGGAAAAGGAGATCGCGACACGCTTTGATTTCAAAGGAAGCAAGAGCAGCATCACGTTGGAAAAAGAAGAGCTGGTGATCGTCTCCGACGATGATTTCAAGCTTCAAAACGTGTTGGACATTTTGCAGTCCAAGATGGCGAAGCGAGGCATATCGCTTAAAAATTTGGAGTATGGAAAAGTCGAGCCTGCTGCGGGCAGTACGGTGCGCCAAAGGATTAAAGTCAAGCAGGGGATCGATCAGGACAACGCCAAAAAAATCAATGTGCTGATCCGCGATTCCAAGCTGAAGGTGAAAAGCCAGATTCAAGGGGATCAAATTCGCGTAACCGGAAAAAGCAAGGACGACCTGCAGCAGATTATGGCGCTGCTCCGGAAGGCGGATCTTTCGCTCGACCTTCAGTTTATCAATTTCAGGTAAGGCCAAAGAACGGTTCGGCTGCCTTACGGAAACGGGTCCGTAAGGTATTTTGCTGCTTTTGACACCTTTTCATGCGGTATATTATACTTGAACCAAACCGTTTAGTAGTAAAAGGTACTAACCATGGTGGAGGATTTTAGACATGACAGAGAAAGTGAAAGTGGTTACCTTAGGATGTGAGAAAAACCTGGTCGATTCGGAGATCATGTCCGGGCTCGTGCATGAGCGCGGGTATTCCCTTGTTAACGATAAAGAAGAAGCGACCATCATTATTGTAAATACATGCGGCTTTATCGATGCGGCCAAAGAGGAGTCGGTCAATACGATTCTCGATTTGGCGGAGCTGAAGCAGACGGCCAATCTCAAGGCGCTGATCGTATCGGGCTGCCTGACCCAGCGCTATAAGGAAGAATTGATGAAGGAGATGCCGGAGATCGACGGAATCGTCGGCACCGGAGATTTCCATAATATCAATGACATTATCGACCAGGCGCTGGTCGGCCGCAAGCCAGTCATGGTCGGCAATCCGGTGTTCAACTACGAGCAAAAGCTGCCGAGACGAATGGCGACTCCTCGCTATACGGCTTATGTGAAAATTGCGGAGGGCTGCGACAACGCCTGTACGTTCTGCAGTATTCCGATCATGCGGGGCAAGTTCCGCAGCCGTTCCGTGGAATCGATTCTGGACGAAGTGGCCCAACTGGCCTCGCAGGGGGTCCGGGAGATCAGCCTGATCGCTCAGGATTCGACCAACTACGGGACGGATCTGTACGATACGTTCATGCTGCCGGAACTGATGAACCGGGTAAGCGCCGTGCCGGGCATCGAATGGGTGCGGCTGCATTATGCGTATCCCGGCTTCTTTACGGACGAGCTGATCGATGTCATCGCGAACAACCCTAAAGTTTGCAAATACGTCGATATGCCCTTGCAGCACAGCGAAGACAGCATTTTGAAGCGGATGCGTCGTCCGGGACGTCAGCGGGACGCACGGGAGCTGATCCGCAAAATCCGCGACCGCATTCCGGGCGTATCGCTTCGCACGTCGCTTATTGTCGGTTTCCCGGGGGAAACGGAAGAAGATTTCGAGAATCTGAAATCGTTTATCCGCGAAGTGAAATTCGACCGTCTAGGCGTGTTTACTTACTCTAAGGAGGAAGATACGCCGGCTTCCCGTCTGCCGGATCAAGTGCCGGACGAAGTTAAAGAGTACCGCTCGAACGTGCTCATGGAGCTGCAGCGCGAGATTTCAAACGAGCGCAACGGCGAGCGCATCGGTCAAGTGATCGACGTTCTCATCGAAAAATACGACGGGCGCAACGACGTCTACGTTGGCCGTTCGCAGTATGATGCTCCCGAGATCGACGGGGAAGTGTTTGTCGGCGGCGGGCAGCTTAAAATCGGCGAAATTGCCAAGGTTCGCATCACCCACTCCTTCGAGTTTGATTTGTCCGGGGAGGTCGTGGCATGAATCTGGCCAACCGGATCACTCTGGCGAGAATATTTCTGGTTCCGATCATCATGTTATTTCTGCTCGTCAACGTTAAGTTTCCGCACATTCGCATCGAGCAGTTCAGCATTACGTATAACCAGATCATTGCGGCGCTGATCTTTATCATCGCCGCCAGCACCGACAGTTTGGACGGATATATCGCCAGAAAACGGAAGCTTGTCACCAATCTGGGCAAGCTTCTCGATCCGCTGGCCGACAAGCTTTTGGTGTCTGCCGTATTGATCTCGCTCGTTGAAATGAACAAGGTTGACGCCTGGATCGTCATTGTGATCATCAGCCGCGAGTTCGCCGTCACCGGCTTGCGGCAAATCGCTTTGCTCGAAGGGTCCGTCATAGCGGCCAGCAAATGGGGGAAATGGAAAACGGCGGCGCAGATTACGGCAATTATCGCTCTGCTCATCAACAATTTTCCGTTTGCGTTTATCAACTTCCGCTTCGATATCGTGGCCAGTTGGATTGCCGCTATCATCACGATTTATTCGGGCTTCGACTATTTTATCAAAAACAAGCATGTCATTAATTTTAGCGATCAAAAACAGTAGGGACATCCTATTGTTTTTGTGCTGTTTGGAGGCGTACCGTGAGAGCTGAGATCATAGCCGTCGGCACCGAGCTGCTGATGGGACAAATCGTAAATACGAATGCGCAGTACTTAGCCAAAGGCCTCGCGGATATCGGCGTGGGCGTTTATTTCCAGACGGTCGTCGGCGACAACGTCTCGCGGATCAAAGAGTCGCTGCATATCGCCAAGGGCCGTGCGGATCTCATTATTTGCACGGGCGGACTCGGACCGACGCAGGACGATTTGACGAAGGACGTGCTGGGCGAGGTGCTCGGGCAAAAGCTTGTCATTCATGAGCCTTCGATGAATAAAATGACCGAGATGTTCCAGCGGCGGGGCATCCCGATGGTGGAAAGCAATGCGCGGCAGGCGTTGATGCCGGAGCTAAGCGAACCGCTCCCGAACGACACGGGGCTTGCAGTGGGCGTAGCGGTGACGCACGAGGGTACGCATTACATTTTGCTTCCCGGCCCGCCCAAAGAAATGAAGCCGATGTTCGACCGGTATGCCAAGCCTTGGATTGAATCCAAAATGGACCACGTGCAGCCGCTTTACTCGGTCATGCTGAAATTCGCGGGGATCGGAGAGTCGGCGCTGGAGCATGCCTTGATCGATTTAATCGAAGCGCAGACGGACCCGACCATTGCCCCTTATGCCAAGGAGGGCGAGGTGGCGATCCGGCTTACGACGCGCGCCTCTTCACCTGACGAGGCGATGACCAGACTCCGGCCGCTGGAAGCGGAAATCCGGAGCCGACTGGACGAACATATTTATGCGGCGGAGGACCTCACCCTGGAGCAGCAGGTGCTGCGTATGCTGGCGGAGAGCGGGCAAAAGCTTGCCGTAGCCGAAAGCTGCACGGGGGGGCTGCTAAGCGATCTTCTGACAGCCGTTCTGGGAAGCTCGCAATCGTTTTTGGGCGGCATCATTTGCTACTCTTCGGCGTTAAAGCATAAGCTGCTCGGCGTGCCGATGGAGCTGCTGGAAGGACCGGACGCGCCGGGGGCCGTCAGCGAGGAGACCGCGGCGGAGCTTGCGCGCAATACGCTTCGTCTGCTGGAAGCGGACGTCGCCGTATCGATTACCGGCGTCGCAGGGCCGGGCGAGACGGAAGGCAAGCCGGTCGGCTTGGTCTACGTAGGTCTCGCGCACCGGAGCGGTCGTGCCTTTGCCGTCAAGCTCCAGCTGTCCGGCAACCGCGAAACGATCAAGCTGCGGGCAGCGAAAAGCGCACTCTATCATTTGTGGAAAACGATAAAATCATAGTTGCCAGAAAACCCAGAATAAAGTATAATAGATGTTAGCGGAAGAACCGTAACATTTTTGAACTAAACGTGTTACGGTTTTTCTTTTGCCAAGCAAGCGAATGTATGTTCGGAAAAATGCTTGTCAGCCGATTCAAAACACGGTAATATGGTATCAGCAGATAAATCAAAAAGGACGTGATTCTTTTGTCAGATCGGCGCGCAGCCTTGGAAAATGCCCTTCGTCAAATTGAAAAGCAATTCGGGAAAGGTTCGATCATGAAATTGGGCGAATCGACCCATATGCAGGTAGAGACGATCCCGAGCGGATCGCTGGCCTTGGATATCGCCCTGGGCATCGGCGGATTTCCGCGAGGTAGAATTATAGAGGTATACGGACCGGAATCGTCCGGTAAAACGACGGTAGCGCTTCACGCCATTGCGGAAGTTCAGAAAATCGGCGGCACCGCGGCGTTCATCGATGCGGAGCACGCGCTGGACCCTTTGTATGCAAGCAAGCTCGGCATTAACATCGACGAGCTGCTGCTCTCCCAGCCCGATACGGGCGAGCAGGCGTTGGAAATCGCGGAAGCGCTGGTACGCAGCGGTGCGGTCGACATCATCGTTATCGACTCGGTTGCGGCTCTCGTACCGAAGGCCGAAATCGAAGGCGAGATGGGGGACTCCCACGTCGGCTTGCAAGCCCGCCTTATGTCGCAGGCGCTGCGGAAGCTGTCCGGGGCAATCAACAAGTCAAAAACGATCGCTATCTTTATCAACCAATTGCGCGAGAAGGTCGGCGTTATGTTCGGCAACCCGGAAACGACTCCAGGGGGCCGCGCGCTCAAGTTTTATTCGTCCGTCCGGCTTGACGTACGCCGCGTAGAGACGATTAAGCAAGGCAATGATATGGTCGGTAACCGGACCCGGATCAAAGTCGTCAAGAACAAAGTAGCGCCTCCGTTCAAGCAAGCGGATATCGATATTATGTACGGTGAAGGCATCTCCAAGGAAGGCAGTATCGTCGATATCGCCACCGAGATGGATGTCATTCAGAAGAGCGGCGCGTGGTACTCTTACAATAACGACCGTCTCGGCCAAGGACGTGAAAATGCGAAGCAGTTCCTGAAGGAAAACCCACATATTGCCGATGTCATCGAGAAAAAAATTCGCGAGAACAGCAACCTGATTCCGGTAGTAGGGCCGAATACGGACGACGAAGAAGAAGACGAAGAATTGGCGCTGTTTGAAGAGAAAGAATAAACGTTCCGGCACCTTTAATCCAGATTAAAGGTGCTTTTGCCATTTTCAAGGGAGGTACTTGGATTCATGACCGAACAGGAAGGGCCGCAGCTTCAATCGGGGCTGATTACGAAGGTGGAACGGCAGCGGAGGGGGCCGCACCGTTATAACATTTATATCGACGAGACCTTTGCGTTCTCGGTCCATGAGGACTTGATGATCAAGCACAGGCTGCTCAAAGGCGAAGCCGTCGAAGCGGCGCAGCTTGAGCGGATTTTGGCCGAGGACGAAGCGCATAAAGCTTATTTGGATGCGATCCGTCTGCTGTCCAGCAGGCTCCGGTCCGAACATGAAATGAAGGCCCGGCTGAAGCAAAAAGGATACACGCCGGAAATCACGGCATCGACGGTCGAGCGTCTGGCGAAGGAAGGCTACTTAAACGACGAGCAATTTGCCGAGCAGCTCACCAAACAGCGCCTCGAATCGCAAAAAAAAGGGCGGCATTGGATCAAGCAGGAGCTGCAGCAAAAAGGGATTCGTAAAGATCATATTCAAGCAGCGATGGAGCAGGTGGACGAAGAAACGGAATTTGCGATGGCGTACAGCCTTGCCTCGAAACGGTATCGTTCGGAGCTGGAGAAAGACCCGTTGAAGGCAAGGCGTAAAATTGCCGGCTTCCTGCAACGCCGGGGGTATCCGGGAATGGTCGTTAGCAAAGTGCTGGCGCGTTTGCTTCGAAAAGGACCGGAGGGGGATTGGGACGAAGAAATGTTCCCGGAAGAGCAATTTTAGCAAATATGGAAAACGTAATCATGCGACGGGCGGAATATCGACTCATTCGGACCGAACACCTTGACAAGCTTCTTTGTCAAAAGATAAAATAATCATGTAAATGCGATACACAGAATCTTCCTGAACAGCCCGAGGGAGATTCGAACAAAGTAAAATCGCCAATTTTTACTTTTTACTAGCGCTTGTAGAATGGATTAAACAACCTGATTATCCCAAGCTTACCCCTTGGAGAAACAACGAGGAGGTGAACTGGATGCCTATGACAGTCATCTGGATCATAGTCGTTCTCGTTGTTGGTGCTCTATGCTTCGGGATCGGTTATTTTATCCGCAAGTCCCTTGCAGAGGCGAAGATTTCCAGTGCTGAACATGCTGCCGAGCAGATCAAGGAAAATGCCCGTAAAGAGGCAGAAGCACTGAAGAAAGAAGCGGTTCTGGAGGCGAAAGACGAGATTCATAAGCTCAGAACCGAAGCTGAAAAAGACATTCGTGACCGTCGAAATGAAACTCAACGACAAGAGAGACGATTGTTGCAAAAAGAGGAATCGCTGGATAAAAAATTAGAATCTCTTGAGAAAAAAGAGGAGCAGGTCGCCAACAAGGAGAAACGAATCGAAGAAACCCAAACGCAAATTGATCAGATTTACAAAGATCAAGTTGCCGAGCTGGAGCGAATTTCTGCGTTGACGATGGACGATGCCAAACAAATCATTTTGACCAACGTAGAGCAGGAAGTTCGCCATGAAACCGCTCAATTGATCAAGGAAATCGAACAGCAAGCGAAAGAAGAAGGCGACAAAAAGGCCAGAGAAATCATCACTCTCGCTATTCAACGCTGTGCGGCCGACCATGTGGCCGAAACGACCGTATCGGTCGTAGCGCTTCCGAATGAAGAGATGAAAGGCCGGATTATCGGCCGCGAAGGCCGCAATATCCGGGCGCTGGAGACGCTCACCGGCATCGATTTGATCATCGACGATACGCCGGAAGCGGTCATTTTGTCCGGGTTTGACCCGATTCGTCGGGAAATCGCCCGAACTTCCCTTGAGAAGCTTGTAGCAGACGGACGAATCCATCCGGCCCGCATTGAAGAAATGGTCGAGAAATCACGCAAGGAAGTCGACGAGCGGATCCGCGAATACGGGGAGCAAGCAACGTTTGAAACCGGCGTACACGGCCTTCACCCTGACTTGATCAAAATTTTGGGCCGACTCAAATTCCGTACAAGCTACGGCCAAAACGTGCTCAAGCATTCCATGGAAGTGGCTTACCTCGCCGGACTGATGGCAGGAGAACTCGGAGAAGACGTGACATTGGCGAAACGTGCCGGTCTCCTTCATGACATCGGGAAAGCATTGGATCACGAAGTGGAAGGCTCTCACGTCGAGATCGGCGTTGAGATCGCCAAGAAGTACAAGGAGCATCCGGTGGTCATTAACAGTATCGCTTCGCATCACGGCGACTGTGAAGCGACTTCGGTCATCGCTATGCTGGTCGGCGCGGCTGATGCGCTGTCTGCAGCAAGGCCGGGCGCGCGCCGGGAAACGCTCGAGACGTACATCAAAAGGCTCGAGAAGCTCGAAGAGATCTCCGAATCGTTCGAAGGCGTCGAGAAATCGTATGCGATCCAAGCCGGACGTGAAGTGCGCGTAATGGTTCAACCTGAAAAGGTGGACGATACCGAGGCATTCCGGTTGGCAAGAGACATTACGAAGAAAATCGAAAGCGAGCTCGATTATCCGGGCCACATCAAGGTCACGGTCATTCGGGAAACGCGCGCTGTAGAATACGCCAAATAATTGCATACACTACGGAGGGAAGTGGCGATTTTGCCACTTCCCTCTCTAATTCAGCGGAAAGTTGCAGTAAATTAAAGTGAGGCAGGGGGAGACCCGATGAAAATACTGTTCATTGGAGATATTGTCGGTTCGGTCGGCCGCAAAGCGTTGAAAACGTGCTTGCCGACCCTCAAAAATAAATATAACCCGCACTGGATTATCGCGAACGGAGAGAACGCGGCGGCAGGGCGGGGCATCACGGCGGCTATAGCCAAAGACTTCTTCGAGCTTGGCGTGCATGGGATCACGATGGGCAATCATACGTGGGACCAGAAAGAAATTTTCGATTTCATCGACAAGGAAGACCGGATGGTCCGGCCGGCCAATTTCCCGCAGGGAACGCCTGGAAAAGGGATGACGTTTATCAAAGTAAAAGACATCGAGCTGGCCCTCATCAATTTGCAGGGACGCACTTTTCTGCCTCCGCTCGATTGTCCGTTTGAGAAAGCGAATGAGCTGGTAGAGCAGGCCAAAAAGAGAACGAAGTACGTCTTCGTCGATTTTCATGCCGAGGCGACTTCGGAGAAGCTGGCGATGGGCTGGCATTTGGACGGTAAAGTATCCGCCGTCGTCGGGACGCATACGCATGTGCAGACGAACGATGAACGGCTGTTGCCCCAAGGCACGGCTTATGTGACGGATGTAGGCATGGTCGGCCCGCGGGACGGGATTCTCGGGATGGAGCGGAACGCCGTGCTGCAAAAGTTTAAAACCCAGCTTCCTGTCCGCTTTGTCGTGGACGAAGGCAAATGGCATTTTCATGCCGTCAGCATCGAGCTGGACCCGGCTACAGGGCTCGGAAAAAAGATTCAATTGATTCGGATGGATGAAGACTCGATCTTGTTTGATTAAATTGACGAACAATTCAAATATTTTCGAAAATACCATCTTCGGGTAGAAGGAATTAACTGCAAATTCCTAGAATATGATTAGTACTGGAAGCAATCATCATTCCCGAGGAGGTACTTTTCATGGAAGTATTAAAAGTGTCAGCAAAATCCAACCCAAATTCCGTCGCAGGCGCGTTGGCTGGAGTATTGCGTGAACGCGGGGCTGCTGAGCTCCAGGCCATCGGGGCAGGGGCCCTCAACCAAGCGATCAAAGCCGTAGCCATCGCGCGAGGATTTGTGGCTCCCAGCGGGGTTGATTTGATCTGCATACCAGCATTTACCGATATTGTCATCGACGGCGAAGACCGGACAGCCATTAAGCTGATTGTAGAACCAAGATAATGGCTTTGCATCTTATAACCGAACGACCAAAGCACCTGTTTACTTCTGTAGACAGGTTTTTTTTGGTTTTATTTCATTTTGGCCAGTCAAGCCTGCTCCCGAGGGGGGAGAGCCAATGAATGGGATCGACGGGCACTGTGATGCTTTGCTCAAGATGGTTGAGAACCCGGTCATTGATTTTGTCGATTCTCATGTAAGCGGTTTGGACGTCTCTTATGCGAAAATGGCTCAAGGGGGCTAAAAGCTGCAATTTTTTGCGATTTATTTGCCTGAACGTATAACTCGGCCGCAATTTGACCATTACTTGGAATATATAAATATTTTTTATCAGAAAGTGATGCGGGACCCGCGATGCTGATGCTTGAAGGCGCGGATGCGCTGCAGGGAAATCCCTTATATCTTCGGACGTTATACCATCTGGGTATCCGAATGATCGGGACGACATGGAATTACGCCAATTGAGCGGAGGATGGGGTGCTTGAGCCAAGGCAGGGCGGATTTACGCGGCGCGGCAAAACGTTTATTAAAGACTGTGACGATTTGGGTATGCTATTGGATGCATCCCATTTGTCCGAGGCTGCGTTCTTGGACTTGGCGGCGGTCAGCTTGTGTTCTGGTGAAGGGTTCATGTACCGCAACTGGTTTACGTTCTTGCGTCGTCACTTGCCCGTTCATTAAAAATTAACATCTGATTTGTAGATATAAGACAACTAAATTATTCTCTAATCGATATGGATTTGATCTAAAATAGCTATCTATGCATTTTGTCGAAAACCCTTGCTTTTTACGTGTATTAGTCATAAAATTTGATGAGACAACTGAAAGATTTTTTTTATAAAATCTTTACAGTTCATGGTTTAGCTGCATGTCAGCGAATTTAAAAGGAGTGGACAACGTTGATTAGCCAATTATCTTGGAAGGTCGGAGGACAACAGGGGGAAGGCGTGGAAAGTACCGACAAAATCTTTTCCACGGCATTGACCAGACTGGGGTACTACTTGTACGGGTACCGCCATTTTTCCTCGCGGATCAAAGGCGGCCACACAAACAATAAAATCAGAATCAGTACGAAACCGATTCGCTCCATTTCCGACGATTTGGACATTCTCGTGGCCTTTGACCAAGAAACGATTGATGTGAATGCGCACGAGCTGCGCGAGAACGGCGTAATCATCGCCGACGCAAAGGTTAATCCGGTCGTTCCGGAAGGCGTTAAAGCAAGACTGTTCCCGGTGCCGATTACGGCGATTGCGGAAGAGCTTGGTACTTCCTTGTTTAAGAATATGGCTGCTTCCGGCGCATCTTGGGCTTTGCTTGGTTTGCCGCTTGAAGTGTTTAATAAAGCAGTAGAAGAAGAGTTCGGCCGCAAAGGCGCTGCCGTGGTGGAGAAAAACGTGGAAGCGGTTCGCAAAGCGGCCGAGTTCGTTCTCGAATTGACGGGCGGTCCGCTGCCGGAATTCCAGCTGGAGCCTGCCGACGGCAAGCAAAAGCTGTTCATGATCGGCAACGACGCTATCGCTCTTGGCGCAGTCGCCGCAGGCTGCCGCTTCATGCCTGCCTACCCGATCACGCCGGCTTCCGAAATTATGGAATATCTGATCAAGACGCTGCCGAAATTCGGCGGAACGGTAATCCAAACCGAAGACGAGATCGCAGCATGTACGATGGCCATTGGGGCCAATTACGGCGGCGTTCGCGCCCTGACGGCTTCTGCTGGCCCTGGTCTTTCCTTGATGATGGAAGCGATCGGCTTGGCCGGTATGACGGAAACGCCTGTCGTTATCGTCGATACGCAGCGCGGCGGTCCAAGTACGGGACTTCCGACGAAGCAGGAGCAATCCGACGTGCTTGCCATGATTCACGGGACGCACGGCGAAATTCCGAAAATCGTTCTGTCGCCTTCGACGATCGAAGAGTGCTTCTACGATTCGATCGAAGCGTTCAACTTGGCGGAAGAATATCAGGTTCCGGTTATTTTGCTGACGGACCTGCAGCTTTCCTTGGGTAAACAAACAAGCGAATTGCTCGATTACAATAAAATCCAGATCAAACGCGGCGAGCTGCAAACCGGCGAACTGCCTGCTCTGGGCGAGAACCAAATGTTCAAACGCTACGAATTCACCGAGAACGGCGTTTCCAAGCGTTCGGTACCGGGTCAAAAATACGGCATCCACCATGTAACCGGGGTTGAGCACGCCGAAGACGGACGTCCGTCGGAAAGCCCGGTTAACCGTAAGAAAATGATGGACAAACGTTTGGGCAAAATGAAGCAAGTGAAAGTAACGAACCCGATTCTGGTCGACGCTCCTCATGAAGAGCCAGATCTGCTCATTATCGGTATGGGCTCCACAGGCGGCACGATCGACGAAGCAAGACGCCGTCTGGCTGACAAAGGGTTGAAAACGAACCACATTACCGTTCGTTTGCTGCATCCGTTCCCGGTGGAAGAGATCAAGCCGTACCTGGAAAAAGCGAAAACGGTCGTTGTTCTTGAAAACAATGCTACCGGTCAGCTCGCTTCCTTGATTAAGCTGAACGTTGGCTACGCCGATAAAATTAAGAGCATGTTGAAATATGACGGTAATCCGTTCTTGCCTGCCAAAATCACTAAATACTGTCAGGAGTTGAACCTTGTATGGCAACGTTAAAAGATTTCCGTAACAATATCAAACCGAACTGGTGCCCAGGTTGCGGCGACTTCTCCGTGCAAGCGGCTATCCAAAGAGCGGCTGCCAATGTCGGTCTGGAACCGGAACAGCTTGCGGTTGTCTCGGGGATCGGCTGTTCCGGCCGGATTTCCGGTTACATCAACGCTTACGGCTTCCACGGTGTTCACGGACGTTCGTTGCCAATCGCGCAAGGTCTCAAAATGGCTAACCGCGAGCTGACCGTCATCGCTGCAGGCGGCGACGGCGACGGCTTTGCGATCGGGATGGGTCATACGGTTCATGCGATCCGCCGGAACATCAACATTACCTATATCGTTATGGATAACCAAATCTACGGTTTGACCAAAGGCCAAACGTCTCCCCGCAGCGCCGAGGGCTTCAAGACGAAATCGACGCCGTCCGGCTCCATCGAGTCCGCGCTGTCTCCGCTTGAAGTAGCATTGGCTGCAGGAGCAACGTTTATCGGTCAATCGTTCTCCAGTAACTTGAAACAGCTGACTTCCTTGATTGAAGAAGGCATGAAGCATGAAGGCTTCTCCTTCATCAACGTGTTCAGCCCGTGCGTAACGTTCAATAAAGTGAACACGTACGAGTGGTTTAAAGAGCATATCGTCGATCTGGAAGAAACGCCGGACTACGACGCTTCCAACCGTGTGGCAGCCATGACCAAAATCATGGAAACCAACAGCCTCGTGACAGGACTTATCTATCAAGACAAGAGCAGAAAAAGCTACGAGGATATGGTTGCTGGCTTCAAGCCGGAAGGTCTCGCGAAGCAAAATATTCAAATCACCGAGCAAGAGTTTGAAAAATTGGTGGCGGAATTCAAATAATTTTTCGAATTTTCATAAGCATGCGGCCTTGGGCCGTATGCTTTTTTTATGTCGTGCGGGTATAATAGACTTGAGCTTCATGGAATCTTTTGCATAAGAGAGGGGCACACGGACATGAAACAAGTACCGATCGGCGTTTCCGCCAGACATATTCATTTGTCGAAAGAACATATCGCTTTGCTTTTTGGCGCAGGGTATGAATTAAAGGAGATGAAGGCACTGTCGCAGCCGGGGCAGTACGCCGCCGAGGAAACGGTTGCGGTCGTCGGACCGAAAGGCCGTTTTGACAAGGTTCGCATTTTGGGACCGGCCCGCAGCAAGTCGCAGCTTGAAGTATCCCGTACCGATGCGTTCGCTCTCGGGGTGAATCCGCCTGTTCGCGAATCTGGCCATACGGCGGGAACACCCGGCATTAAGGTCATCGGACCGGCCGGCGAAGTGGAGCTGGAGGAGGGCGTCATCGTGGCGGCGCGCCATATCCATTTTCATACGGACGATGCGGCCAAGTGGGGCATTGCGGATAAACAGGAGCTTACGGTGCGCGTCGAAGGAGAGCGCGGCGTAACGTTCGAGCACGTGATTGCTCGGGTATCCGACCAATTCGCGCTGGACATGCATATCGATACGGACGAGGCGAATGCAGCCGGAATTAAAACCGGCGATATCGGCGTTATTTTAGCCTAAAAAGGCCGGTGAATAAAAAGCGGAGGAGCGGAATCGTTCTGGAGAAGCGGTAGCGTTCGCCTTTGTCTCCGGATTCTAACCACTAAGTGGGTTATTAGATTCAAGAATACGGGGACAAGAGCGATCGGAAGAATGATGCCGCTCACGTAGCGGGCTTTTATTCACCGGACTACTACTCACTCATGAATTTCTTTGAAATGCAGGCTGCAAGCATGATATAATGAAAGGTATGATCTTTGCAGCATACTGCAAGCTTCAGGAGGAATTCATTTCATGACGACAAAAAATAAATCCGAGAAAGATTACTCGATATATTTCCAGCCGCCGTCTCTCAACGATGCGAAGAAGCGGGGGAAAGAAGACATTCAAGTGCACTACGATTTCGACATCCCGGAAGAGATGCGCGAGATCGGCAAGGACAAGTATTACTTGATTCAAACGTACGGCTGTCAAATGAACGAGCACGACACCGAGACGATCAAAGGGCTGCTTGAGCAGATGGGCTACCGGTCCACCGATGATCGCAAACAAGCGGACATCATCCTGCTCAACACCTGTGCCGTACGGGAAAATGCGGAAGATAAAGTGTTCGGCGAGCTTGGCCATCTCAAGCATCTGAAGATCGAGAAGCCGTCGCTCATCCTGGGCGTATGCGGCTGTATGTCGCAGGAAGAATCGGTCGTGAACCGGATTTTGAAGAAGCATCCGTTCGTTGATCTGATCTTCGGCACGCATAACATCCACCGTCTTCCGTTCCTGTTGAAGGAAGCGATGTTCAGCAAGGAAATGGTGATCGAGGTATGGTCCAAGGAAGGCGACATCATCGAAAACTTGCCGAAGAAGCGCGAAGGCATCAAAGCATGGGTCAACATCATGTACGGCTGTGACAAGTTCTGCACGTACTGTATCGTGCCGTATACGCGGGGCAAGGAGCGCAGCCGTCTTCCGCAGGACGTCATTGCCGAAGTACGGGATTTGGCGCGTCAGGGCTTCAAGGAAATCATGCTGCTTGGCCAGAACGTAAACGCCTACGGCAAAGATTTCGACGATATGAAGTACGGGCTCGGCGATTTGATGGACGAAGTGCGCAAGATCGACATTCCGCGTGTTCGCTTCACGACGTCGCACCCGCGCGATTTTGACGACCGATTGATCGAGGTGCTGGCCAAAAAAGGCAACCTGATGGAACATATCCATCTGCCTGTGCAGTCCGGCAGTAACGAGATTTTGAAGCGGATGAGCCGCAAATATACGCGCGAGCATTACCTGGAGCTGGTTGTTAAAATCAAAAAGGCGATTCCGGATGTCGTGCTGACAACGGATATCATCGTAGGTTTTCCGGGCGAAACCGACGAGCAGTTCGAGGAAACGATCTCGCTCGTGCAGGAAGTCGGCTACGACAGCGCCTTTACGTTCATCTACTCCCCGCGGGAAGGTACGCCGGCAGCGGGCATGGAGGATAACGTGCCTTATGAGGTGAAGCGGGACCGCCTCATTCGTTTGAACGACGTGCTTAACGTCTACGCCAAGCAGAGCAATGAACGGTTAAAAGGACAGACGCTGGAAGTGCTGGTCGAGGGCGAAAGCAAGAACAATGCCGCTGTATTGGCCGGCCGCAGTCGCACGAACAAGCTCGTTCATTTCGAAGGGCCGAAGGAATTGGTAGGCCGGTTTGTCCAAGTGAAAATAACGGAAACCCCGACATTCTACATCAAAGGCGAATTGGTCGGAGAAGCCGTGGCTCAATAAATCGAATGCAGGGGCGTGACGAATCCTAATGGCAGAGCAAAAATTTACGAATTGCGGCATGGAGCTGTATACGAATACGGAAATGATCGTGCGCGAAGACATTTTAGATAAAGCCAAGGAACTGGCAGGGTTGCTGGCTACCTCGAACGAGGTGCAGTTTTTCCAACAGGCGGAGCAGCAAATTGCCGGAAACGATCACATTCAGACATTGATTAGCGCGATCAAAAAGAAGCAGAAAGAAATCGTCGCTTTCGAGTCGTTCGAGAATAAGAAAATGGTTGAAAAAATCGAGAAGGAAATCGACGAGCTGCAGGATCAGCTCGATTCGATCCCGATTGTCAGCCAATTCAAGCAGTCGCAGGAAGATATCAATTACTTGCTTCAGCTCGTCATGAGCGTTATTCGCGATACCATCTCCGATACGATTACGGTGGAACAAGGAGCCGTGGCCCGTTCGGGTTGCAGCGAGTAAATAACATTATATGGATAGTTAGCTTGAGGACCGGCGTGCAGCCCCGGATGGGGAGGCAGGCCGGTTTTTTTGTCGGTTTCGGCTGGTATAATGTGGGGGTAATCACCGGATAATAGTAGAAAAACTACTAGGAGGCGCAGCTTGATGTCATTGACAGCCAACATTCCCGGTCCGAAAGGCCTGCCCCTTTCCGGCAACTTGCTTGCATTCCGCAAAGATCCGTTAGGGTTTCTCGTGAAGGCGCAACAGCAGTACGGAGACGTGGTGCACATTCGCTTCGGGCCATCTCGGCACGTCTATTTGATCAGCGATCCGGAGCAAATTAAAGAGGTGCTGCTGACGAAGCAAGGCGCTTTCCGCAAGGCCAAAGGCTTACAGACGGCAAAAGCGGTCGTAGGCGAAGGTATCCTAACAAGCGAGGGCGAGAAGCATATGCGGCAGCGCCGCTTGATGCAGCCGTCGTTCCGCAAGGACCGGATCGGCAGCTACGCCGAGGCGATGATCGATTACGGCGAAAAGATGCTGGCGTCTTGGAAATCCGGAGAAACCCGGGTCATTACGGACGATATGATGCAGCTGACGCTGGATATTATTACGCACACGATGTTTGGGACAAGCATTACGAATGGCGTGGACGATATTAGCCATGCGATTGACGTGGGGATGAAATACGTCACGCATAAAGCGACTTCCGTGATCGACATTCCGGAAAGCTTGCCGACGAAGAGCAATCTGGAATTCAAGCAGTCGGCAGCGACGCTGGATAAGGTGATCTTCGGAATTATTGAAGAGCGCCGGAAAAATCCGGACGCGAGCCGCGGCGATCTGCTGTCCATGCTTCTCGCGGCCCGAGATGAGGAAGACGGCTCAGGGATGAGCGACCGGCAGGTGCGGGATGAAGTGATGACGATTTTTCTCGCGGGCCACGAAACGACGGCCAACACGCTCTCTTGGACGTGGTATTTGCTGTCTCGGAACCCGGAGACGGAGAAGGCGTTTCATGAGGAGCTGGATCGGGTCTTAGAAGGCCGTAGACCGACCTACAGCGACTTAGAGAAGCTTCCATATACGCAGCATGTCGTCTCGGAGTCGATGCGGCTGTACCCGGCGGCGTGGGCGATCAACCGGGAGGTGCAGCAGGAGGTGGAGATCGGCGGGAATACGTACAAGCCGGGAGATACGCTGATGATGAGCCAATATGTTATGCACCGCAGGCCGGACTACTTCGAGGAGCCCGAACGATTCAAGCCCGAACGTTTTGCGGGGGATCTGCTCAAAAAAATTCCGGCTTTTGCCTATTTTCCGTTCGGCGGTGGCCCGCGGGTATGCATTGGTAACAACTTCGCCCTGATGGAGGCGGCTCTGCTGCTCGCGACAATCGGCAGTCGTTACACGCTTAGGTTGACGCCCGATCATCCTCCGGTAGAGCCTGAACCGCTTGTTACGCTGCGGCCGAAGGGCGGCTTGCAGATGATCGTGACGGCAAGAAGGTAGAAATGGGCTATGACCGACATTGGCTCTGGGGCGGGATAGACTGCACCGGTTTCGGGGAAGCTTTGGGATGCCGGAAATGTTGGCGAAAAGGAGGAGCGGAGGTTGGATATCGTTAAATTTACGATTGATCCGCGCAATGAGGAAGAGCGTGAAGCGCTGTTGAAAGAGATTCGCGAACACGGCGCTTTGTCGGAAGCGGAGAAGCAGCAGCTGACGGAGGAGCTGAAAGAGCTAGTGCCCGAAGCAGCTCCCTGAGGCGGTTTGACAAGCCTATGCAAACGCAACTTCAAACGATTATTACCGAAGATCCTCTTTCGCCGATTGCCCGGCGGAGGGGGTATTTCGTTTTCGGCTGAATTCAGTTTAGGCGGCGGGTGTGCTACAATAATCGGGAGAGTGTGCGGATTGAGGTGAACGATTGTTGGAGAAAGACGTATTGACCCGGTTTGGCGTGTCTATGCCGGAGGAACTGATCAAGAAGTTCGATCAATATATCGCGGAGCAAGGCTACACGAACCGGTCGGAAGCGATCCGGGATCTGGTACGAAAAGTGCTGCTGGAGCCCGGGGGCTTGAAAGCCGATCAGCTCGTAGCGGGGACGATCGTTATGGTATACGATCACCATGCGGCCGATCTTCCTTTGCAGCTTATCGAGCTGCAGCATCATTACCATCACGACATTATTTCGACGATGCATGTGCATCTGAATCACGATCAATGTCTCGAAATCATTGTCGTTCGCGGCTTGTTGTCCAGGCTTCGGGAGCTGCAGCACAAGATTCAAGTACAGAAGGGCGTGCTTTACGCCGAGCTTTCCGTCACGTATTTGGACGAGCGGGAGGCCGGACAGGAGCATCATCATAGTTAGCCAACTTCAAATGGCGGCCGTTTCTTTGTACGCAAAGAGGCGGCCGCCGATTTTATGGCAGCAGCTTCAATTTGAAAATCCCCGATTTCGATTTAAAAAAAAGAGAACGAGCGACCGATAAACTAATGGTATGGAAAAGAAAGGTGTTTTTCTAAGCCATCAACACAAGGAAAAGAGGTAACCGGGAATGACGATGATTGGCATTGATCTGGGGACGACGAACAGTCTGGTCGCTTATTGGACGGAGGACGGCCCTGCAATTATTCCGAATGTGCTCGGGGAGCGTTTGACCCCTTCGATAGTAAGTGTGGACGAAAACGGCGAGATACTGGTCGGTCAAATCGCAAAAGAACGATTAATTACTCATCCGGATCTTACGGCAGCTACCTTCAAGCGCTATATGGGAACGGAGAAGACGTATCGTCTGGGACCGTATACTTTTTCTCCGGAAGAGCTGTCTTCGTTCGTCATCAAATCGCTTAAGGCAGACGCAGAGGCTTTTTTCGGGCATCCTGTGACGGAGGCCGTGATCAGCGTTCCGGCCTATTTCAACGATACTCAGCGCAAGGCGACGAAGCGTGCGGCTGAATTCGCTGGCTTGAAGGTGGAGCGGCTCATCAGCGAACCGACGGCCGCGGCGATCTCCTACGGTCTTCATCAGCAGCAGGACAATACCAAGTTTCTCGTCTTCGATTTGGGCGGCGGCACGTTCGACGTTTCTATCCTGGAGTTTTTCGAGAGTGTGATGGAAGTGCAGTCGATAGCCGGTGACAATTACTTGGGCGGAGAGGATTTTACCCAGCTGCTTGTATCTTATTTTATCGAAACCCATGGGATTGATTTCCAAGAGCTGGATTTTAAAGCCCGATCCGCACTGTTCAAGCAGGCCGAAATATGCAAAAGACTCTTGGGTGCGGAGAACGAAGGGAACATGAGCTTCACGCTGGAAGATCGTACGTATGAGACGACTTTGAACCGCAACGATTTTGAGAAAATTGCCGGGCAGCTTATGTTGCGGCTGCGTCATCCGATCGAGCGCGCACTGCGGGACGCTTCCTTGTCCCCGGACGATCTGGATGCGGTTATTTTGATCGGAGGGGCGACCCGTATGCCGATCATCAAATCGGTGGTCAGCAAAATGTTCGGCCGGCTGCCATTTACGCAAATCAATCCCGATGAAGCTGTTGCCTTGGGAGCTGCCATTCAAGTTGCGCTGAAGGAAAGAAACGAAGCGTTGAAAGAGGTTGTTCTAACGGACGTATGTCCTTATACGCTTGGTATTGAAACGACGAAGCGGATGGGGAACGATAAATTTGACGACGGCCATTTCTGCCCGATTATCGAGCGGAACACGCCGATTCCTGTCAGTAAAGTAGAGTCGTTCCAGACGCTTCACGATAATCAGTCAAGCATACGCGTCATCGTTTATCAAGGGGAAAGCCGGCGGGTGGAAAATAACTTGAAGCTTGGCGAGCTGCTGGTCGAGGTGCCTCCCGATAAAGCCGGTGAGCAATCCATTGACGTCCGGTTTACGTATGATATTAACGGCATTCTGGAGGTCGAAGTCACTACGGTCAGCACGGGCGTGAAAAAGAAGACGATTATTCAGAAAAATCCGGGCAAGCTGTCGGAGCTGGAAATTGAGGAAAGGTTGAACCAACTGAAAGACATCAAAATCCATCCCCGCGAAAGGACGGAGAACCGGCTGCTGCTTGCCAAGGGCGAACGGCTGTACGAGGAAGCGCTCGGGGAGAAGCGGTCGGAGATTGCGTTTTTGCTGGAGCAGTTCGAACGGGTTCTCGCCTCTCAAAATGAGTACGAAATCAAAAAAGCTTCCTCGGTTCTCCGGAAGCAGCTGGAGCATTTGGAGAGGTGGCGTGACTATTAATGCAAGTGTGGGAAATACTGGGAATCGAGCCGACGCATGAGATATCGGCGATTAAGAAAGCTTATGCCGCTAAGCTGAAAATCCATCATCCCGAGGACGATCCGGCAGGGTATCAGCAGCTAAGGGAAGCGTATGACCAGGCGATCAAGCTGGCGAAGCGGCAGCAGAAACAAACGAGTCGATCGAACGAAGAGCAGGAAGTTTACGCGACATTAGACGTTACGCAGGAAGACGGAAGCGAAGCGGAAGACATCGCGGAGCATGAGGAAGACGAGCTGTATGATGAAGACGACGGGCCGCAGCGCATTCCCCGTATGGTCATTTGGAAGGAGCAGGATCAGGGAAGAGACGACCCTGAAAGCGAAGCGGAGCATTTTATAGGGCGGGTGGAGCGACTGTACCGCGATTTTCCGTCACGAATCGATAGCGCCCAATGGGCGGAGCTGTTGAATTCCGACGTCGTATGGAACATCAAGCTGCAAAGCGGCATTTCCGGCAGGCTGCTTGATTTTTTGGAAGAACATTACTTTTTGCCTAAAGAGGTTTGGAAGCTTCTGGACAGCGCGTTTCATTGGAGTGGGCTGGTTGCGGAAGACAAGGAAAGCTTCCTGGAACAATACCCCAAAGTATACCGTTATGCTTTTGCGGAGTCGTACGAAGCGGCCAACATGGGGTATTCCCTTCTGCTGAGTGCGGGGGAGATCGATCATGAAGCCTATCTTCATTATCGTGAGGAAGCCTGGTTGGCTTTGAAGAATCATGATTTGGCGGCTGCCAATCATTCGCTGCAGAAGGCTAGGGAGCTTTTCGATGCGGACCCGGACGTGATCCGTTTAGAGGCCGAATACGGCTGGCGCAGCGGAGAGTCGGAGAGGACGTTTGCCATGAGTAATCGTCTGAATCAGTTGTGTCCCGACCAGATAGACGGCTATTTATACCGTTCGCGTATTTGGATGCAGGACGGAAAGCTGCCTGAGGCGGTTCAAGACCTGCAGCGCATTCTTGCGCAATTTCCGGATCACGTGCTTGCGCTATCGCTGGCCGGGACCTGTTACAAAAAACTGGGTGATCTGGAAAAGGCCAAGGAGATGTTTCAACGCATTCTTGCTTTGGATGCGAACGATATCGATGCGGTTTTGGCTTTGGCGGAAATTAATGCGCTGACCATAAAAGACCTGAGAGCACGGCGTGTAAAAGGCCGCGGACGCGTCATCAGGAAGCTTTACCGGGAATTGGGAAAAACGCCTTTGCTTAAGCAATTGAAGAAAGCGGCCTATTTTTTTGTTTCCTATAAATGGCTCAGCTTGATTTGCATTGTGGCGCTGCATTTTTGGATAGCGAGTTCGTTTGTCAAGCATACGGGGGAAACGCCCTTAGCTTATTTGAGCGAAATGGTGAGGCCGCTCAAAATCACGAACGTATCTTCCGCGTCCAAATGGGAGCTTATGCCTCCGGAAGAGGCCGCCGTGCGGATCGAGCTTACCGATGCGTCTTATATGGCTATTCAAGAAGTAAAGGCTAAAGACGGCAACGGGAAGGAGACGACGAAGTACCTTTCTTTGGATGAGGCCAAGAAGCAGGGACTTCAATCGAACATTACGGGCCATCTCAGTATGGGTTATCTCGATGGAAAAGCGATCCTTGTCGTCGGTAATTACAAGCAGGTCAAAGAAATCTATGATTTTCAAAGGATAGAACTGGAAGGAACCGTTCGTTCCATGCCTGACGAGCTAAAAACGGAAATCGAGAATTGGAAAAACCGAAGCTCGAATAGTGGGATTTCGAAGCCGCTTCCTCTGTCCGACAAATATATCGACGCTACGACAAAGCCGAGCAAGAAGGCTCTCCCAAGCCTGCCATTGCGGATTTATTTTTATCTGTTCATCTTAGGGTTGTTTTATATTTCGGTGCTGCGGGAGCTGCGGAGAGTTAGCAAGCTCTTCGGGTATAACTGATAAGTGGGGAGAGAACATGCGTATGACCGATACAGCGGCGCAAAAGGCCTTGAATGATTACGTTGAGGCGATGACTTCGTTATGTATCGTCGGGAAATTCGGTGAATATTTTTTGCACAATCCCGAGATGATCTTCGAGCGGCGAAGCATTTTACGGGGGCTGCTCAGGTTTTGGAACCTCGAAAATGCAGAGGACCTCAAACGAAATATAGAGTGGACGATAGCGGAAGGAGCCAGAAAGGAATTTGCGGAGCTGTACAGTAGGCTATCATCCGTTTCGGAGGCCGAACGAGCTTTTTCGATCGGACAAAATACCGACGATCCTACACGCAAACATAGGCTGTCCGTTGTCACGCAATATTTGTGGCGCATGCCAACCGTCGGCATAGCGGCGCACGATTATTCCATGGCGGTATACAGAGCCTGTGCCGGACGGAAGCTGGGTTATTTAACGGAACAGGAGAAGTGGGCTTATATCGAAAAGGTCATCCCGAGGGTCAAGGGCGATTTTTCCAGTTGGAAGGACTACCTATTTAGCTTTCATGTGGGCGCCGTCTTTACATCCCATCTCTTGAATGGAGATTATGTAAGCGAAAACAGCGTATTGCTGACGAAGCTGCTATTTTCGCGTAACGATTCCTTTCGAAGGACCACCTTGGGCTAGCCCTTGGTCGGAAAGGGAGTGTGAAGTCTTATACAAATGTGGAACATTCTAGATATCGAACCGACGAATGAACTATCCGTCATCAAAAAGGCTTATGCGCGAAAATTAAAGCAGCACCATCCCGAGGACGATCCGGAAGGCTATCAGCGGCTTCGGGAGGCTTACGATCAAGCGGTTCGCGCGGCAAAACGAAAACTTACGCTCGATTCAAGTCATGATTTGACGGAGGAGGCTGCCGTCAAGAGAGCAGAGAGCGGACAAAGCGATACCGGGCAAGATGAGCAAGAGGGGGATGCCAATCTGGTTGTCGCCCCTTCCCGGATGCTGTTCGCGGACCCGGCCCCTATGATACGAACCGCCGAACAACGGTTAAGCGAGTTCATGGAAAAAGTAACCGTCGTATACCGCGACGTCGCGCAAAGGATCAACATCGACTCGTGGCTGAAGCTGCTCAATGACGATATTATGTGGGATGTGAAGCTTCAACGCGAGGTCTACAAACGAATGACCGTGTTTTTGGAACGGCACCCCTATTTGCCGAGGGACGTCTGGCAGCTGCTCGAAAGCAGCTTCTGCTGGAAAGAAAGGGCGCAGGACGATCGTGAATCGTTTTCCAGGCAGTTTCCAAATGTGTTTCTTCATGCGGTTGCCGAACCTTATTACGCCACGAGCTTGCGCTTTACTTTCCTTGCCAATGCGGGCGACATCGATTGCGAGGCTTTTCTGGCGTATCGGCTGGGCGCGCTGCTGGCCTTGAAGCATCATCACATGGAGCAAGCGGAAGAGATGCTGAACCGGGCTTATGAGCTGTTTCCCGACGATCCGGACCTGCTGCGGCTGCAAGCGGAATATTTTCTCCGGCTTGGCACCTTGAGCCGTGCACTGGCTGCCATCGACCGCTGGATAGCTTTGACTCCCGACGATCCGGAGCTGTATTGGTATCGTGCCCGAATTTATGTTAAAAGCAACCGGCTGACCGAGGCGATTCAAGATGTGACATACTTTCTATCGCTTAATCCGGGTCATCCCGGCGCGTTGTCTCTTGCGGCAAAATGCTATACAAAGCTGGGAGACCCGGCATCTGCACACGACACGTACCTTCGTCTGCTGGAGCTGCAACCTGACGACATCGAAGCGCTTGTATGTCTCGCCGAAGGCGGCCATCCGGAGACTGGACCAACGAGCTTGACAGCGTCTTCGGCGGCATCGGTCGATCAATTGCCGGCTCAGGATACGGAGCGTACGGGTTCACGCCTTCCGGAAGAGCACGCTAGGGCAAATAAATCGGCGTTTTTTTCCATAAAAAACTTGACTCTTATATTGGTATTGGGCTGGTTCTTCTTAAACTTAATTCGGATGTTGTTTCGTTAGAATTTTCCCATTAAAGAAATAAGAAAGGAGGTCCGTTTGCTTCGTCATGGATTACTACGATCCCGAGGTTCGCGCTCAATTGGCGCTGTATGGCCACGCCATGTCTTCCTTGTGCATGAAAGGACAGATGGCTTTCTCGCTGGCCAAAAATATGCAGGCGGTGTTCGAAAACAAGCGGCGTCTTCAAAGCGCGTTAGAGTTATGGGAAATTGAAGATTCCGCCGCATTGAAAGCCGAGCTTCAGTGGCTGTTCGAAACCGGGGTGCGGAAAGAGTTCGAAGCTTGCCAAATGCTGCTATCGGGTCTTGCCGACACGGAACGAAGCGGCTATTTGCAGTCGCTTCCGACGGGTGAGGTTCATACGGGCAGGCTGCACGTCGCCGCCTATTATTTATCGCGTCTGCCCGTGAAGGGGATTGCGGCATTCGATTATTCTTGGTGCGTCTATTTGTGCTGCGCCGGCTATCGTCGCGGTTATTTGTCCGAAGAAGACCAATGGAGAATCGTCGCTATGTGTGTCAGACACGCTCGTATCGCTTATGCCAGCTGGAAGGACTATATCATTGGTTTTGCGGCAGGCGCCGACTTTCATCAAGCTTCTCCTTCCTTAGACCATGTGAAAAAATACAAGGATTTTTTCATGAAGCTGCTTACGGCACCGGAAAGTCCTTTGAGGCAGGTCAACTTGAGGTAGGCTCAAAAACGATTCAGCGCGGCTGCTCTCCGTTTCTTTTCACAGGGGGCGGCCGCGTTTCTTTGTCATGAAAACCGCCGCTCGTCCATATAGATTAACGATGACCGGCTGCTGGAGCCTCGATCGGAATGGAGTGAGACGCGAATGAGCGGACAAACGGATTTGAGCCGGATTACGCTGCATGTTACCGGTATGACGTGCGCGGCTTGCGCCGGGCGTATCGAGAAGGCGGTCGGCAAACTGGAAGGCGTGGCGGAGGTCAGCGTCAATATTGCTTTGGAGCGGGCGGTCGTCTTGCTGGATGCGAAGCGGGTCCGGGCAGAGCAAATCGAAGCGCGAATCGCGCAGCTCGGATTTGGCGTCCGCCTGCTGAATTCGGACAATAGGAAGTCAGCCGCCGAAAGCGGTGAAGAAATTCGTCGCAGCCGGGCAATGTTCCTGCTTTCGCTTGCTTTTACGCTGCCTTTCTTCTGGGCGATGGTCCCGCATCATGTTGTTTCATCCTCGTCCTGGGTACCCGGGCTATTGGCGAACCCCTGGTTTCAGCTTGCGCTAGCCGTTCCGGTGCAGTTCGTTTTCGGTCTCCCTTTTTATATCCGGGCCTACGAAGCTTTGAAAAACGCAAGCGCGAATATGGATGTGCTGATAGTTCTGGGCACTTCAACCGCCTTTTTTTATAGTCATTATTTGTTGTTTCATCCTGGGCAAGCCATGATGGGGAGCGGGCACCATAGCCCGTACTATTTCGATACGAGCGCCATGATTATTACGATCGTATGGCTTGGCCGGTGGATCGAAGCGTCCGCCCGGAAGCGCACGGCGGATAGCCTCTCCCAGCTTCATGCGATGCAGACGGATACGGCCTGCATGCTGACTCCGGACGGCGAACGCCGGCTCCCGGTAAGCACGCTGAAAGAAGGCGACCTGCTCCGCGTTCGTCCCGGCGAGCGGGTGCCTCTCGACGGTATCGTCGAGCAGGGAATATCCGCGGTGGACGAATCGCTAATCACCGGGGAAAGCATGCCTGTGAACAAACGAAAAGGAGACCGCGTCATCGGCGGAACCTTGAACGGTTCCGGCGTGCTGGAAATCCGCGTCCTGCGAACCGGCGGTCAAAGCACAGTAGCCCGGATGATTCGGATGGTGGAAGAAGCACAGAATGGGAAAGCGCCGATTCAGCGCGTTGCCGACAACATTGCCGCTGTGTTTGTTCCGGTCATTGCCGTTACGGCCGTGTGCACCTTTTTGTACTGGTACGGATTAGGCGAGCCGGGTGCTGCGGGCGGGGCTTTGGAGAAGGCCATTGCCGTGCTGCTGATTGCTTGTCCATGCGCCTTGGGACTGGCGACGCCGGTATCCATTCTCGTCGCATCGGGCCGAGCGGCTCAGAAGGGGATCGTTTACAAGGGAGGGGCTGCACTGGAGCGGCTTCATCAAACGGATATTCTTCTGTTCGATAAAACGGGGACGGTGACGCTCGGGACGCCCAAGGTGACCGATGTAATTGCCGCAGAGGGCGAAACGCAGGCCACACTGCTGAGCAAGCTCGCGGGCGCGGAGCAGCTCTCCGAGCATCCGCTCTCGCGTGCGGTTGTCGAGGAGGCCGAGAGGCGGGGATTGCGGGTGCCCGAGTGCGGCAGCTTCATGGCCGTTCCTGGCTGCGGGGTTCGGGCAGAGGTGCACGGACGCGGGATTGTCGCAGGGACACGGCGTTGGCTGCAGGAGCAGGGCATCCCTTTTGCGGAAACGGAAAAGGTTGCCGGTCCGCTGCGCAGCCAAGGGAAACAGCTGATCTATGTGGCGGTGGACGGCCGTCCGGCCGGGGTCGTCGCTCTCGCCGATACGCTTCGGCCGACAGCGGCATCGGCGCTGCGGCAGCTCAAAAAGCAGGGAATGGACATCCGGCTGGTAACCGGAGATCATGATGCGGCGGCTAAAGCGGTTGCGGAGCGGCTTGGGAATGTTCGGTATTATGCGGATATGCTTCCGGACCAAAAGCTTGGGCTCGTCCGACGGCTACAGAGCCAAGGGAAGCAGGTAACCATGGTCGGTGACGGTGTAAACGACGCGCCGGCGCTCGCGGCCGCAGATATCGGCGTAGCCGTCGGTAACGGAACGGATGTGGCCAAGGCAGCCGCTGATGTGCACTTGTTAAAAAGCGATTTGAAAGCCATGGCCGACGCTATAAGGATCAGCCGAAAAACGATGGTCAATATTTACCAAAATATGGCACTTTCTTTCTGTTATAACGCTTTGGCGATTCCTGCGGCCTTAAGCGGTCATCTGGCGCCATGGATGGCCTGCACGGCAATGGCATTAAGCTCTTTGACGGTCGTTATTAACGCACTTCGGCTGAAACGGGTGTAATTGAAAAAGGCGGGGAAGAGAAGATGGCGATCGGCGTTCATGATCTCACGCTGGCTTTGGTTGCAGGGTTGCTCGGCGCGCCACACTGCATTGGAATGTGCGGCGCAACCGTCTCCGGCTTTGCACTGCAAGCGAAGGCGAGTCCGCTGCGCTCCGTTCTGGCTTACAATACCGGCCGGATTGTTACCTACGCCGCGCTGGGGGCGTTTATGGGCGCGGTCGGCTCGTTCGTCGATGGTGCGGGAAAGCTGGCGAATGTGCAGGGGACAGCGAGCTTATTAGGCGGCTGTCTTATTTTGTTATGGGCTTTACGGCGTATCGCTCTTCCGCTGCATAGACTGGACCCGCATCGGCTGCCGCTTGTCCAGGGGCTTATGGCGCGGTACCGGACGGCTGAGGAGGCCGGGGCCGCGGTCGTAAGCGGTCTGCTGCTCGGATTTCTTCCCTGCGGACTGACCTATGCCATGGAAATGAATGCGGCGGCGAGCGCCAGTCCGCTGGATGGCTTGCTGCTCATGCTGCTGTTCGGTTTGGGCACCGCACCCGCGCTGGTTTCCGTTGGGCTGTTTGCGGGCAAATTGAACAAGCGGCTCCGGAGCAAGGCCGCAAGGGCCGGCCAATTCGTAGCCGTCTGGATCGGAGTGCTGTCCGTACTGCGGGGCTTGGCTGCGGCCGGATGGATTCCCAGTGTCCATCCCTGGCTTTGGTGATGAAATTTAAGGGGTTGTCCCCAAAACCGTCATAAATCAAGTAAAAAATAGCCCGAGGGAGTCATAGGCAGACGCCGGACGATTCGATACAGTGAAAGCAGGCTAGGGAAAAACCGGAAATTAGCGGACGGCGGCAAAAGGAAACCGGACCCGGAGCGATTGGTCTCCGGCTGTCATCGACACGTCGGCAACGGACGACCCCGCCATGAGCGGAATGCCTTCGCCGACGTACCGGCCGGTTTCCGTTTCCGTCAGGGTAAAGGGGCTTTCGCCGCATAGCATTTGCGGCATCGAGATGGTGGCGGTACCTGTCGCACCGCTCACCGGCCGGCCGTCCGCGTCGCGTAGCGTGACGGTAAACGTGGTTGGCTTCAGCGCTGTGGCCGGGCTCGGGTGAAGCGCCACTTGAATGCGGTAGCCATCTACCAAAAAATCCGAGACCGGCGGGAACTGCGGGGAGGTAGCGGCGAATTGCCGGAAGCCGAACCAAGTCCCGAGGACGATTATAGCGCCGAGGCCGAAGAGGCGAAGCCAAGCGGTGTTGGGCATAGCGGCCGTATCCCTGCCTTTCCGGATCATATCGTTTCATATGTATCCCGGGTCAAGCTCCAATATTCCTCAAAACAAAGGTGGTAATGGTCATGAAACGAGCCTGGATCCCATTGGCAGCCGGATTGCTGCTGTTAGCCGGACTTGCAACAGCCTGCGGCGGGGACAAAAGCGGTGCGCCGACGAACGCCTCCTCCAAGGCGGCAGCCGGTGAAGCGTCTAACGCGGAGGCGATTTACAAGGCGAACTGCGTCTCCTGTCACGGGGCCGATCTCTCGGGCAAAGTCGGGCCCAATCTTCAGAAGACGGGGGCCAAGCTGAGCCAAGAGCAAATTACAGCCAAGATTCAGAACGGAGGCGGAGGAATGCCCTCCTACAAAAACACGCTGAAGGAGCCGGAAATTCAGGCATTGACGGAGTGGTTGTCCGCCAAGAAGTAAACGAAGGGAGCGCGTCCCGCCGAGCGGATGCCTCTCTTTTTTTTCGATCCGGAGGAGAGGAGGCGGTGTAGCAGCGGCCGCTTCATGAAATTGTCAAGGTTATCGCAGCAGCGGAGTATTTTTCTGTTGGAAATTGTGGTATTTTGGTAAGCAAACGGTTAAACTATACTGTTGATTCGAAAGGGGTTTGAACAGAAGCTATGGCAACTATCATTTTGATTGTTTGCTTGCTTGTTATGGGCACGTTTTTCAGCTTGGCGTTCGTGTGGCTGTTTCAGAAAAAAAAGGGACTTGCCATCAGCTTTACGATTCTGGGCCTCGTAAGCGCATTCGTGTTCTATTACGCTATTTTTCAGGGCTGGCTTGAGCTGCCGGAGCAGTACGGATGAGCGACGGACGCAAACGAGCGAACGTTCTCCCAGGCGCCGAGGTGCTTATCGTTCTGAAGCAAGATCAGCGGACGGGAAAGCTGACGCGCGGTATTGTGAAGGATCTGCTGACGAATTCGGCGACGCATCCGCACGGCATCAAAGTGCGTTTGACGGATGGACAAGTCGGCCGGGTCAAGGAAATCGTCAATCCGGCAGCAGCAAAGCCGGAGCAGAAATAATCGTGCCTCTCCCTGCGTATCTTGTAGCGTCTGCGATAAAAAAGCGAAGGGGAGAGCGCTTTTATGACTGTTTGTCCGCTTCCGCCGGTGCCGTACGTTCCGCAGCCGCCGACTCATGCCCACGCGTTCATAGGCTGGACCTCCGTGGCGCTTGGGCATTTCCATGGAGTCGAGATGTTCGTCTATGCCGCGAACGGAGACGGAATGGACGGGCACGTGCACAGGTATCAGGGGCATACAAAAATGGCTATGGGCCACTTTCACCGTTTCATCGGGCTGACAGGACCGCCGATTCCGCTGCCGGACGGCTCCCATTATCATGAGATCGACGGGCTGACGAACGACGAGCCGTTCGAGTTTAAGCAAAATTATTACAAGACCGTGCTATCGGTCAAAAGGCACGCGCACAAGTTTGCCGGACGGACGGGAATGGGGATCGGCTACGAGCCTCCGGGCTGGTAAAAGCCATAGAGTATCTTTTTCAGACGCGGATGTGGACGATCCGGGTCTTTTTTTGTTGGTCTTGTTTGCTCAGAAACTCAGTGTATTCGGATCGACATTATAAACATAATTCCATTGTGATTGAAACTGAGGTATTTTCGGTAAGTGTCAGCTTATTCCATAAGGTGATTTTGTTTGTATTTAGAATAATTCAAGAAAACGGATGAAAACATTATTCCAAAATGAATTAAAGTAAGGTATACTTAGAAGGACAACGAGGAACGGGGGGAGCAAGATGAAATCATGGCTTAGGAAACTAAGGCCGTTGGGTTCGATCTTTTGGACCTTCTGCAAAATCAGTCCGGTCACGTTCGGCGGCGGCTACGCGATGATCCCTGTCATGGAACGGGAGGTCGTCGGCAAACGGCGCTGGATCGAACCTGGCGAGATGAGCGGTGTCTTATCGATTGCCGGGTCGGCTCCGGGCGGTGTAGGCGTCAATGCGGCGGCGTTCATCGGTTACCGGTTGGCCGGGGTGCCGGGAGCCGCGGTGGCGGTCGGCGGAATGACGCTGCCGGCCTTTTTGATCGTTTTTTTGCTGAGCCTTGTGTTCCGGGAGATTTATGACCTGCCGAAAGTGGCTGCGGCCTTTCAAGGCATTCAAGCGGCGATTGCCGCCTTGATCATCATATCGGCGTATAACATGGGGAAAAGTTCCGTTGTGGACCGTACGACGCTGGCTACGGCGGCTTTTACGGTCGTGCTGCTGCTTGTATTTCATGTGCATCCGATGCTGGTTATTTTGATCGGACTCGTGATCGGGCATTTGCTTGTCCGCATGAAGCGAAAACTCGGTTATCGTGCGTTCGAACCTAAGGACGAGGAACCTCCGGCGGCCGGAAATGGCTATAAGTACGCGGATTACTTTATTGCGGACGGGATTTAAAACGGGGTGATGGTTATGCTATGGAGCTTGTTTGCAGTGTTTCTTAAAATCGGTCTTGTCTCGTTCGGCGGAGGGTATGCGATGATCCCGCTGATTCGGCATGAGGTGCTGCTCCACGGCTGGATGGAGGAGCTGCAGTTTACGGATACCGTCGCGTTGGCGGGGATGGCTCCGGGACCGATTGCGACGAACAGCGCCACCTTGATCGGCTACGAAGCCGCCGGCGTTCCCGGAGCGATCCTGTCGACGCTCGGCATGGTGCTGCCGTCGCTGGCGATCATCGTACTCATCGCCGCGTTCTTTTTCCGGATGCAGCAGCGGCCGTGGGTCAAAGCGACGTTCTACGGGCTGAAGCCGGTGGTGACCGGGATGATCGTTTACGCGGCGATTCATTTCAGCTTGCCGGGAAGCGGAGCCGATTGGATGAGCTGGCATACGGTCGGGATGCTGATTATTTTGGCGGTATGTCTCGGTGCTCTGATCAAATACCGTTTGCATCCACTCGCGGTGATTGTCCTCTCGGGCGTGCTCGGCATCGCCTTTTTTCAATAAATACAGACTCGTACAAGATGAGCCCCGTTATGGGGCTTAGGCTGTTGAGTAAGTGGTTTTGAATAAAAATAGAGAAACATACGGAGGTGGGGTATCTACTGGAGGAGCGATAGCGTTCGCCTTTGTCTGCGGGAAATACCCGCTGCTAAGCGGATTCCAATGAAAATTTCCTGCAGACAAGAGTGACCGTAAGTAGATACCCCACCCCCTCGTAACCTCTATAATCCCATTTGAACACTTTCACAACACTCTGCGCCCCGTTATGGGGCTTTCTTTGTGCGGTTGTGGTACAATATAAACCGAATTTGCCGTACGTTGGAGTGAACGAACATGGGAGAACCGCCGATAGATCGCGTTTTAATGCAGTTGAAGGAGAAGCTGAACGAGCACACGAATGCCGTGCTGGTAGCGCCGCCCGGCGCGGGCAAGACGACCCGCGTGCCGCTTGCGCTGCTGGACGAGCCGTGGGTGGCCGGACGCAAAATTATGATGCTGGAGCCGCGTCGGCTGGCTGCGAGAGCCGCGGCCCGGTATATGGCGTCCCGGCTCGGAGAGCAGGTCGGCGAAACGGTGGGCTACCGGGTCCGGCTGGATACGAAGGTCGGACCGAAAACGCGCATCGAAGTCATCACGGAAGGCGTGCTTACGCGCCTGCTGCAGGCCGATCCCGCGCTTGAGGACGTGGCCGCCGTTATTTTTGACGAATTTCATGAACGTAGCTTGCATGCGGATCTGGGCTTGGCGTTTGCTCTGGAGTCGCAAGCGGTGCTGCGGGACGACCTGCGCATTCTGGTCATGTCGGCTACGCTGGATGCGGCTCCGGTCGCCGCGTTGATGCGCGATGCGCCGGTTGTGGTCAGCGAGGGCCGCAGCTATCCCGTGGAGACGCGGTATTTAAGCAAGCCTGTGGAAGGGAAGCTGGAACCGGCATTGGCAGCGTGCATCCGTCAGGCGCTTGCCGCCGAGGAAGGGGATTTGTTGGCGTTTTTGCCCGGAGCGGGAGAAATTCGGCGCGTGGAACGGCTGCTGCTCGAAGCGGGACTCGGTCCGCAGGTGCGGATCGCTCCGCTGTACGGGCAGCTTGCCCAAGGGGAGCAGGACGCGGCCATTGCGCCGGGCGTGCCGGGGCAGCGCAAGGTGGTGCTCGCGACCTCCATCGCCGAATCGAGCTTAACCGTGGAAGGGGTGCGCATCGTCGTCGACGGCGGTCGGATGCGCGTGCCGCGGTTTTCCCCCCGGACGGGTATGACGCGGCTGGAGACGGTTACCGTTACACGGGATTCGGCGGACCAGCGCCGCGGGCGTGCCGGACGTACGGCTCCCGGTGTGTGCTACCGGCTCTGGACGGAGCAGGAGGACCGCCGGCTGGCGCCTCACCGGGCGCCCGAGATCATGGAAGCGGATCTGGCCGCTCTAGCGCTTGAGCTTGCCGCTTGGGGCGTCGCCGATCCGGCGCAGCTCGCTTGGCTGACGCCGCCGCCTGCAGCCGCCTATGGTCAGGCGGTCGCGCTTCTGAAGCAGCTCGGCGCGCTGGGAGACGACGGAGCGATTACCCCGCACGGCCGCCGTATGGCCGAGCTTGGCGTATCGCCCCGGCTCGCGCACATGATGCTGCGGGCGGTGCCGCTCGGGCTTGGCGGGCTGGCCTGCGAGCTGGCTGCGCTGCTAAGCGACCGCGACCTGCTGCGTTCCCGGCCGGACTCGCCCAATGCGGACCTGCGGCTGCGCGTGGAGGCACTTCGCGGAGCGGGCAACGCGCAGGCGGCAGATCCGGCGGCCCGCCGCCGAATCGTGGCGGAGGCCGAGCAGGGGAAGCGCGCGCTGGGCGTACCGCTTGAGCAAAGAGACGAAGTGAACGCCTGCGGCATGCTGCTTGCGTTCGCCTATCCCGACCGGATCGCGCAAACTAAAGGAAGTGGACGCTTCCTGCTGAGCGGAGGCAGGGGCGGTTCGTTTGCGGGTCCTCAGCCGCTCTATGGCGAGAAATATTTGGTCGTCGCGGAGCTGGATGATCAGGGGGCGGATGGCCGCATCGATCTTGCGGCCCCGATCTCGGAGGAGCAGCTGCACCGGGTGTTCGCGGACGATATCGAAACGGAGACCGCAGTCGCGTGGGACCGGGCGGCTCAAGCGGTCCGCGCCCGCAAGCGGGAGAAGCTCGGCGTGCTTACCTTGCGCGAAGCGCCGGTGGAAGCCCCGGACCCGGAGCAGGTGCTGAACGCGCTGCCTGAGGGCATCGTTGCCGAAGGCTTGTCCATGCTGCCGTGGACCAAGGCGGCGAAGCAGCTGCGCGAGCGCATCGGCTTCATGCACCAGGTAGACCCGGCTTGGCCCGATGTTTCCGACGAGGCGCTGCTTGCGGGGCTGAAGGAATGGCTCGGCCCGCATCTGTACGGGCTCAAAAGCCGGGATGACCTGCAGCGGCTCTCGATGGCCGCGATTCTGGACGGCATGCTCCCGTGGCCGCAGCGCCAGCAGCTCGACGACTTCGTACCGACGCACATTACGGTGCCGAGCGGTTCGCGCATCCCGGTCGATTACAGCGATCCGGCGTCGCCGGTGCTGGCCGTGAGGCTCCAGGAGCTGTTCGGCCTGCGGGAAACGCCGCGCATCGGGGGCGGCAAGGTGCCGCTCCTGCTGCATCTGCTTTCTCCTGCGCATCGGCCGGTACAAGTCACGCGCGATTTGGCGAGCTTTTGGCAGGACGCCTATTTTGAAGTGAAGAAGGATTTGAAGGGCCGCTATCCGAAGCACGTATGGCCGGACGATCCGCTGACGGCTTTGCCGACTAATCGCGCCAAGCCGCGCGTATAACTCGCTTTAGTTTTAGAAGGACAAAACAAAAGAGGCGGTACCATGTCCTTCCCATCCGGCTATCCTGCCGGGCGGGAGGGAGACATGGGCCGCCTCTTTCGCCGATTTATTTCCAATTCCGATACCCTTGGGACTGGCCGATTCTCACAAGGATCCAGCCGAAATAGATGACGGCTCCGGCCAGGATCAGGCTGATGAACTTCGGCAGCCAGAAGATGATGAGCGCCGCGCCCGCCAGCATGACCAGGCCGCTGCACACGCGCTTAAGCGTTGTGTCTGCCGTTCTCCACAGCCAGTAGCCGAAGGCGATCATCGCTAGAGCAAAAATATACCCGAATAATCCGCTGATGCCGCCCCAACCGATCAATCCGATAATGCCAATTCCCATCAGGACGAAGCCGCCTATCGTCTGTATGTTCCATTTCAAGTTCATCGTCGTCACCCGTCTTTCGTTCGTTTAGATCTTGTCTTTATTGTATACGAATTGCATGTCCGGTAAAACCGTCCAAAGGCGGTACGGAAGCTGGACTTTAGTCGGGGAGACGGGGCGGATGAGAGCAATCCGGCTTTTGCCACAGATTCGACACGGAATGACACGCGAAACCGGAAAAATGGCGGCTTGGACAGGCGGGCGGCGAGCTTTTTTCATGGGGCTGGGTTATAATGGAGAAAAAATGCGGCGGAAGAGGACGACATGACGACGAATCAAGCGATACAAGAAGAAGCGGCGACGTTTGTAACGTCGTGCTATGAAGAGTTGGGCAAAAGCGGGGGGGAAACGCGTCGGCGGCTTGCGGACGTTCGGGAAGAGCTTTCCCGGCGCGGAACTTACGAGCTTACCTATGAGGAGCTTGCGCATGGTGCAAGAATGGCTTGGCGAAACAGCAACCGCTGCATCGGCAGGTTATTTTGGCCGTCGCTAAACGTGTTCGACGAGAGAGGGCTGGAGCGGGAAGACGACATTGCGGAAGCGATACTCCGCCATATCGCCTACGGGACCAACGGCGGCATGATCAGGCCTTCGATCACGGTGTTTGCCGCAGAAACGGGTGAGCGGCGTATCCGCATCTGGAACCATCAGCTGATCCGCTATGCCGGGTATGAAACCGGGAACGGGATCGTCGGCGATCCGGCCTCCGTCCGGTTCACGAAGGCTTGTATGAGCCTGGGCTGGAGGGGAGCGGGCATGCCGTTCGACGTGCTGCCGCTGGTCGTCCAAGTGAACGGGCGGCAGCCCCGGTGGTATCCAATTCCCGAACATTTGGTGATGGAGGTCCCTATTCAACACCCGGAATACGATTCGTTCGCCGGGCTGGGGCTCAAATGGTACGCCGTTCCGTTTATTTCCGACATGCTGTTGGACATTGGCGGCATCCGGTATACGGCAGCACCGTTCAACGGCTGGTACATGGGAACGGAGATCGGCGCGCGCAATTTGGCCGATCCGGACCGTTACCATATGCTGCCGAAGGTGGCCGAGCTGCTGAAGCTGGATACGTCGACCAACGTATCCCTGTGGAAGGACAGAGCGCTGGTCGAGCTGAATGCGGCGGTTCTTCATTCCTTTAAGGCGGCAGGGGTCAGCATTATAGATCATCATACGGCGGCGGAGCAGTTCCGGCGGTTCGAGCAGCAGGAGGAACGGAGCGGCCGCCCGTTAACCGGGGATTGGACGTGGCTCATTCCTCCGGTTTCGCCGGCGGCGACGCATATTTTCCACCGGTCCTACGACGATCGCATCGTCAAGCCGAATTATTTTCGCCAAGCTTGCCCGTACGACATTATGGACGCCGGCGAGTCCGAGGTAAAGGCAGACCCGTCGGCCGATGTGCTGAGCAGAGGCTGAGGAGCGGTCAAATGTCCATTTCTTACAGACCGCGGCTTTTCTTATTGTCCGGCATGGCGACGGCGCCGAATTTTATGGAAACGTTCGGAGAGCAGCTGTGCCTCAGGCTGGAGGCGAAGGGGTTCCGGCCGGAGTACCGGCTGTTGTTCCCTTACGGCGACTGGAGCCGGAGAGCTGCGGCTCAGATGCTGGAAATCTACCGGGATCTGCGGTTGAGACCGCAAGCGGCCGCGCGCTCGATCGGAGGACGCAGGGCGGCGGAGGCGATCCGCAGCGCCTGTGGAGACGGCTTTCCCGTCCTGATCGGGCACAGCGGAGGCGGAGTGGCGGGCGTGCAGGCGGCCGAGCTGCTGCGTTCGGCGCTTTCCCTGCCGGGTATCCTGACGGTGCAGATCGGCTCTCCGAAATGCCCGGTAAGTCCCGCAGGTCGGGAACGGGCGCTTTACATACGCGGCATCGGCACGAAAGGCGGCGATCCGATCGCCCGGCTTGGCTCGTGGGGCGGCTGGGTAGCGGCAGGCTCCGGGTTTCGTCACCGGCTCCGGTACGACCGCTTCAAGCATGCGCCGGCGTATCGGATCAACCTGGCACTGACGGGCGGGCATCCGGACTATTTTCGCGGCCATGAGCCGTTCGTGAATTCGGACGGACGAACCAATCTGCAAATCGTCGCCGATTATACGACGGGGTGGCTGCTGGAGCGATGGGATTCGGAAAGTGGGGCTTGACATTTATTTTAAATATGTCATAATGACATTATCGAAAGGATAGAGTTGCTAGGCTATATTGAATACAGACGCATGGAAAAGGAAGGTGCCCTTATGAAAGCTCTCGTTGTGATCGATTATACGGTCGATTTCGTTACCGGCAAGCTGCCGTGCGGGCAGCCGGCGATCGATTTGGAGCAAAGAATCGCCGAATTGACGGAACGGTTTGTCGAAGGGGGCGATCTGGTCGTCATGGCCGTCGACCTTCATGAGGAAAATGACGCGTATCATCCGGAACACAAGCTGTTTCCGCCGCATAACATCCGCGGTACGGAAGGCCGCAAGCTGTACGGCAGGCTTCACGATATCTATTCGGCGCGTCAGGACCGCATGGATTGGATGGACAAAACGAGATACAGCGCCTTCTGCGGGACGGATCTGGAGCTGCGGCTGCGGGCCCGCGGCATCGACGAGGTGCACCTGATCGGCGTCTGTACGGACATTTGCGTGCTGCATACCGCCGTGGATGCCTATAATAAGGGGTATAAAATCGTTGTTCATGAGGACGCGGTCGCGAGCTTCAATCCGACCGGACACGAATGGGCACTGAATCATTTTAAGAACGTGCTGGGCGCCGAAGTCGTCCGCGCTGCAGATAAAAACGTCTAACGAAGCGAGAGGGGAACTACGATGAGCTGCGACAATTTGACGCTTCTTACGGATAAATATCAAATTAACATGATGTATGCCCACTGGTTCAACGGCTCGCTGGACCGCAAGGCAGTGTTCGAGGCTTACTTCCGCAAGCTGCCGTTCGGCAACGGATATGCCGTGTTTGCAGGCCTGCAGCGCATCGTCGAATATATTCAGCACCTGCAATTCGACGAAGCGTCGATCCGGTACTTGGCGGAGCAGGAGGAGAATTACGACCCGGCCTTTCTGGAAAAGCTGCGCCAGTTCCGTTTTACCGGTTCGTTATGGGCGGTGGAGGAAGGGTCGCTGGTGTTTCCGAACGAGCCGCTGATCCGGGTCGAAGCAAGCGTCTTTGAAGCGCAGTTGCTGGAGACGGCGATCTTGAACTTCATGAACTACCAGACGCTGATCGCGACCAAGGCGTCGCGTATCCGGCAGGTCGCACCGGACGATGTGCTGATGGAATTCGGCACGCGGCGGGCCCAGGAGGCGGATGCCGCGGTATGGGGCGCGCGGGCGACATATATCGCCGGCTTCGATGCCACTTCGAACATGAGAGCAGGCATGATGTTCGGCATTCCGACGAAGGGGACGCACGCGCACGCTTGGGTGCAGGACCACGATTCGGAGGAAGAGGCGTTCCGGAAATTCTCGGCCGCGCTGCCCGATCAGGTCACGCTGCTGGTCGACACGTACGATACGATCAAAAGCGGCGTGCCGCACGCGATTGAAACGGCAAAGTGGCTGCAAAGCCAGGGCAAACGGATGAGCGCGATCCGGCTTGACAGCGGAGACTTGGCTTATCTGTCGAAAACGGCGCGCGCAATGCTGGACGAAGCAGGGTTGCAGGATGTCAAGATCGTCGCGTCGAACGATTTGGACGAGAACATTATTTTCAACCTGAAAGCCCAAGGGGCGAGAATCGACAGCTGGGGAGTCGGCACGAAGCTGATTACGGCGGCCGACCAGCCCGCGCTGGGCGGTGTGTACAAGCTGGTCGCCCGCGAGCGGGAGGACGGCTTCGTACCGGTGATCAAAATTTCGGGCAATCCGGAAAAAGTGACGACGCCGGGGATTAAGGACGTATACCGTATCGTAAATCGCGAGACCAACAAGGCGATGGCGGACTATATCGCGTTGACCGACGAGGACGATGTGCAGCAGGGCAAGCCGCTGAAGCTGTTCGACCCGGTGCACCCGTATATTTCGAAAACGGTGGAGCAATACGAAGCGCAGCCGATGCTTCGTCCGATTTTTGCGGACGGCAAGCAGGTGTACGAGCTGCCCACGCTGGGCACCATCCGCGAGCATCACCGGAATCAGCTGACCTTATTCTGGCCGGAATATTTGCGCAAGCTGAATCCGGAAGTATATCCCGTTGACCTGAGCCCTAAAGCTTGGGACCAGAAGATGGAGCTGATCCGCCAACATAAAGGATAGGATGGCGTACGCAGCCGTTCCTTCATTGGAGCCTGAACATGTCAGGCTCCTTTTTTTATGGCTGGCTGATTCATCCCGGAAGGGCATTACTAACGGTTTACATCCACAGAATAGGTTACGATTTTTGGCAATTGAATGGTTAAATAATGAGTCGGACCAGCATCGTTAAACTCATTGTGATCAATTTTTTTGTCCACCCATACACCGAGAATCGGGACAAAATATTGAAGCGATCTGAACCAAAAATAGGTTAGCGTTATATCCAATTTGTATTCATCATAACCGACCGCAGTGTAGTATTCCCTTGTGTTGTAAGGCGATGAAGGATCAGGACCATCGTATTCCTTGGAAGTATCGTAAGTTTCGGTAATCGTATCGGAGTTTTTCCCGGTAAGGATGGAGTATATGGATGAGAGTTCAAAAGCCGAAGTCACGTTTGGCTCAATCGAGGTTATTTTTTTGGACTGCGTAAAAGGTTGGGCTAGCTTCTGTTTTTGACCTTTCGCTACGCTAATTAACTTATGTTGATCGGTTAGAGGAAGGGAATCGTATTTTTCAACTTTTTTGTTGAGTGTTTTCCAAACCCAGGGGCCTACGCATGATTTGATTCGGTCTCCGTTCGAAAGAGGCTCATACCTGCAAACTTCTTGACTGGGATCACTTGACATCGTCACTTGATCTTTCGTAATAGCGGTTGGGCTTGCATTTGGTTCCATTGGAATGCTTGAGGATTCCGCAAATGCTGAGGGGACAAGTAGAGACATCAACAGCAAAGAGATAGATATAAGCTTCAATTTTCTCACACAATTGACCTCCTAAAAATGAAAATTTGTCCGAAGATTACGAGAACCCGACGGAACAAGAAATAATAGAGGCTCAAGTCGGGTCGAGTCATTGAATTTATTTAATACCAACCAACTCCTTATATTGTAATTTATTTACTATAAAATATATTAGTATAAATTCCTTAATATGTAAAATATTTTTTGCAGCTTTAATTATGCGACTGCGAGGTTGGAGCCTGAAACATGTCAGGTTCCTTTTTGCGTTCCGGTAAAAAAAGATGGTTCGTTTCGCAATGTTATAGTATTATTATACATATAAGTTTTATTATGGATTATTTGTATTGTTTTACTCTTGTATCTACTAAAATTTTCGGGAGGAAACGGAGATGCTGTTCAAAACACAACATCGGCAAATCATCGTCATGATTATGTTAGGCTTGCTAGTCAGCACGATTTTTCCCTTCTCGGCTTCGGCCGGTGTCGAAAAAACAAAAACACCGACGATAGACGGAGACCTCTATGACAATGACCCCTATTTAAGAGGCTGGGCCGAACCGGATGCTACAGTAACGTTCCAACGGTCGGACGGGACCTACAAGGTGGGGACCGCCAAATGGGACGGCGAGTATATGATCTATCACGACTACGATAGGTGGCCATGGATACTTAAAGGCGGGGAGCAATTGGCTCTTTGGGCACAGGCTCCGGGAAAAACGGTTAGCGATACCGTATATATCCCCGTACTGCCATCGGTGCAGACGTCTAAGCCAACCGTTACTGGGAATGTCTATGCAAATGGCGGGTGGCTTAGCGGAACAACGGAACCCGGTAAGCTCGTATATCTTACACTGAAAAACAATTCCGGATACGTGGTAGGGAGCGCTTCAACGGAAACCGGCTTTTATACGATGCAAGTCAAGCCGTCCTACCCCATAACCGCCAGGGAAAAACTGCAATTGGTAGCGAAAGCCATGGGCGCCGGGATAAGGGAAAGCGACCCGGTCACGGTTACAGTCTTGCCGCTAAAAGGAAAAACGGCGGCCCCTACCGTAGCGGGGGGAGTCTATGAGCGCTCATTGAAGGGGCTTACCGAGCCTGGGTCCGTCGTAACGATCCAACGAGCCAGCGGCTTGGAGTCTCAAGTGACGTCATCCCGGGAAGACGGAACGTTTTCCGTAGACCTGAACATCGATTCTTATAAACTGGGAGAAAAGCTGAAATTAACGGCGGTAACCTATGGTAAAACGGTTAGTGATCCGGTTTACGCCATTGTTCAACCCTCACCCAAAAGCTCAGTCCCGACCGTATCGGGAAATGTTTATTCGAATGGCCCATGGATTAGCGGCAGTACGGAACCGAATACGCGCGTTTTCGTACGATTGAAAAAAGCGGACGGAACTCATATCCTAGGGGATTGGACAACTAACGGCTCGTATTCTATTAAAAGTCTACGGACCGTCCCAATGGAAAAGCTGTACGTAACGGCCATGGCCGATGGGAAAAAGGAGAGCGACCCGGTTCCGGTAACCACCATCCCGACCGTGGGGAAAACGGATGCGCCTGCGATAATCGGTCATGTAGACGCAGTAAACGGGATTCTCAACGGGAAAGCCGAACCCGGATCAGAAATAACGATTAATCGACCGAACTATCAGCTTCATAGCCAGCCCTCCAGCACCGACGGTTCCTTTTCCATAGATCTGCATTGGCATCAACTCCGCGTCGGCGAGCAGTTAACGGTTACGGCGGAAACGGTCGGGAAAGGGATCAGCGATGAGGTTCCTATTATCGTTCAGCCGGCGCCGTAAATCGCCGGGTTGGTTGGAAAGCCCGTCCCCTCACGTGGCGAACGAGTTTTAAATGATGGACTTGCTAGATTGGAGCCTGAAAAAAAGATCAGGCTCCTTTTTTAATGCTTGTCCTTCAAGTGCGGCTGCTTTGCCCAGATGCCACGATTCGTTAAATACATACACTTAAAAAACACACGTATCATGTAACCTAATCTTGATACAGCTTGTTGCATGGGATTAAGTCGGAATCAAGTCAGACCCGCCAAAAGACCATTCCAGGAGGTGAAGAAACGAAATGAACATCACCGTCGAACAAGTGTTGTCCATTTATCCGTTGTCCGAAGGAAAGCTTGTTGCCGGACAAAGCGGTGCGTCGCGCCTCGTGAAGTCGGTTAAAGTCATGGATACGCCGGATATTGCCGATTGGATCAAGGAAGGCGAGATGGTATTCACGACCGCTTATTGGATGAAAGACGTCCCGGATGATGCTATTCCTCTGCTTCGCAAGTTGAACCAGCGCCGCTCGGCTGCACTCGGAATTAAGATCGGCCGCTCTTGGGACGAGGTACCCGAGCCGATCCTTGAAGAAGCCAACCGCCTCGATTTCCCTCTGATCAAATTGCCTTACGAATGTTCTTTTTCCGACCATTTGCACGGACTGTTTCATGTCGAAATGCACTACCATACGCAAATTCTTCACACCGTGCTCGAAAAACAAAAGAGGCTGATGCAATTCGCACTAAGGCCGGATCGGATAAACCATTTTTTTCAGAAGCTTCTGGCTATCTTAGGGTATCCGATCGCCGTTGTCGGTTCCCGCGGTCAACTCGTATTCAATGCGACGTCATTCGGAGCTTCGCAGCTGCTGCACGGCTGGCCGTGGGAGAAAGAAGCGCAGTGGGCGTTTGTGGAAGAGAGTCGATGTTTTCGCGTTCCGCTTATGGAGCACGAGGAGTGTATCGGCTACATGGTCATTTTTCCGGAGAATCCCGTTCCGGTAAAGGTGGAGGAAGAGTTGTTTCTGCAAACGGCGGAGATCATTTCATATCATATGGGAGTGATCTTCAATGAGTATCGAAACCATGCGGCGCAAAACGATCTGGGGGTGCTGCTGAGCCGGTATTTGCGGGGGAGCGGTACGATTGAAGCGCTGACGGAAGAGGCGGCCCGGCGGGGCATTCCGCTGTTTCAGGGCGCATATCGGGGGCTGCTTGCCCTGGTATCGCCGGATGCGGGCGGTGTGGAGAAGGACAGGCTGCTGCGGAATATCCGTGAGGAAATGCAGTATCATCCGGAGCTCAAGGAGATGGCCATTATTCATTTTTGCATCCAGGAGGGCTTGTTCTCCGTCATCCTGGCCGATGCCCCCGGGGCCGAAGGGAAGCTGCCCGACTTGCTGCGTACGTGTCTGCGCGGGGTGCTGCAGGAGGACTGCGGCGCTCCGCTTCGGATCTGTATCAGCAATAAGAAGAACAGACCGGGTCAACTGCGGGATGCGTACAAAGAATGCCTGGAGACGGCCCGGCTGGCCGACCGGCTCGGCATTCGGGATGCCGTGGTGCAATTTGGGACAGTCGAACTCGCGTACTTGTTCCAGCATGTCCCCAAGGAGCATATGCAGACATACGTCAACGAGGTGCTCGAGATGTTGTTGAAGAAGGACCCGGAATATTCGCAGGAAATGCTGCGTACGTTGGAAACGTTCATTGAGAACGACGGGCAAGTTAACGAAACGGCCAAGCAGCTGCTGATTCACCGCAATACGGCGGCTTACCGGCTGGAGAAGATCGGCGAGCTGCTGGAAGTCGATTACAAAAAAATAAACGATCTGCTTCGCTTGAAGCTGGCGTTTACTTTTAAACAAATGCTGAAGCCGATGTAAGCCGTCTCGCCACGTCGAAAGGAAGCTATAGGAAAGCTGCCCGAACGGTTCAATCTAGTGCCCCGGCCGGATCTGATTCCGGCTGGGTGGTTGCTGTACATGCAGGAACGGGCTTCCAGAGTGTGAAGGAATTACTTGACATATTTTAGCGAGAAGGCTTACAATTTTATCAAGCGCCGCTTGCAGGGCAAGGACGCAGAAGACATCTTCACTGATAAAGGCAAACCTGTTGAAAAGCGGGGACGCAAAGCTCCGGGTCTAAGGCATAAGATATGCGATGACGGCCGAGCCGCCAAAGAGGGATGCAGCTTAAACGTACGCTCCGTTCCGTTTAAGATTGCGGGGCTATTTGTCATGCGCCGCAGGAACAAACGAGAAACATGCGTATTTCCCGGTCAGGGAAAAAATGGGCATGCAAACGTTTTCCCCTCCTTGGAATTGCAGTATAATACAGTCAACTTTATATACTCTTTCCATTAATATGTACCGGAGGCGTATCATGCGAGTTCACGAAATTGTTATTTCCGATGATCTGCGGCCCGAATATTTGCAGCAAATCGTTCAGTATGCCAATCAATATCGTTCTGATATCAAAATCCGTTTCGAGGCGGAGTGTATGCAGCTCGATGCCAAGAGCATCCTCGGGATGATGCTCATTCCGATCCGGCGCGGGACGAGATTGACGATCCAGACGAAAGGCGCCGACGAAGAGGAAGCGATCGAGATGATGAGTTCTATGCTGGAGAACAAGGAGCGTCAAGTATGATCTTGCCGAATCGAGGCATTGGGGCCGGCTCCGACCATGCGGAACGGCTCGTCCGCAGTTACCGCCGATTGACGGGAAGCGAGCTGCTTCCGGAACCGGAAAGCACCGGCAGCTTAGTCGAGCGGCTGTTCCTGTCGCCGATTGTCGTGTTGTCTCATGGGACCGAGGACGACCCGGTGTTGAACTATGGCAACCAAGCGGCGCTGCATTTGTGGGAGATGGATTGGGAGACGTTCACCCGTACCCCGTCGAGGTATACGGCGGAAGCGATGGAGCGCACGCAGCGCGAGCGGTTGTTGAAGAAGGTGCAGGAGCAAGGATATGCCGACGATTACACCGGAATCCGCATCTCCCGCAGCGGACGAAGATTTTATATTAAGAAGGCAACGGTTTGGAATATCACGGACGAGGATGGCCGCTATGCAGGGCAAGCCGCCTGCTTCTCCGAATTCGAATATTGTTGAATGATCCCCGTCCGTCCGGCGGGGATTTCTTGTGTGCAGGAACCTGTTATCGTTCATATCCAGTTTATATTTCTGTTGTATTGTAAGTCCTAGTGGAAGGAAGTTGAACATCAGAAAGGCGGTTGACGAAGCAGATGAGCAGAATCATGGTTGTCGACGACGATCCGCATATCCGCGAGCTGGTTAAAGTATGCTTGCGTCAAGAAGGCTTTACGGTGCATGAAGCCGCCCACGGTCAGGAGGCGCTCGACAAGCTGGAATCGTTCAAAGCGGATTTGGTCATTCTCGATATTATGATGCCGCATATGGACGGCTGGGAGCTGTGCCGTCAGCTTCGGCAGCTTTACGATTTGCCGCTGCTCATGCTGACGGCGATCGGCGAGACGAAGCAGAAGGTCAAGGGCTTCGAGCTCGGCACCGACGATTATCTCGTGAAACCATTTGAGCCGGCAGAGCTGATTGTCCGCGTGAAGGCGCTGCTCAAGCGGTACCGGATCGCTTCGTCGCAGACGCTGCAGGTCGGCGAACTGACGATGAACCGTCTTACATACGAGCTTTCCGTAGGGCAGGGGAATATCACGCTTCCGCTCAAGGAATTCGAATTGTTGTTCAAGCTGGCAAGCTATCCCGGCAAAACGTTCTCGCGCGATCAGCTGATCGAGGACATTTGGGGCTACGATTATGACGGAGGCGAGCGGACCGTCGACGTTCATGTGAATCGCCTTCGCGAACGGTTTCCCGAGGACCGGCATTCGTTCAAGATCAGCACGATCCGGGGGCTCGGCTACCGGCTGGAGCTGCGGGTATAGAGGAGAGGGCCGACAGAGAATAGCTTCCAATTAACAGATCGGCAGGAGGATACATGAATCCATCGGACAAAAAACTAGGCGCTCTCCGGCGCGTCATGGAAGCGCAGTTCCGGGCGAACGCAACGACGAATCTGTTCACGTTTCAAGCGGAGGATGCGGTCCTGTCGAAGGAAGCCGTCGCTGTTGCCATGCAGGGGAAAGATGGGGCTGCCGGGATGCCGCCCCCTTTGTTCGGCGATGAATCCGAGAGTCACAGTCCGGTGCTGCTCCATATCCCATGCTACGAATATACGCCCGAGCTTCAAATCGAACTGCTTGGCATCGATATCAACAAGCTGTGGACGCCGGTGCTGGACATCGGCTGCGGCATGAGCGGGCGCTTGGTGCGCCGCTTGCGGCAGCAAGGCTTCGAGGCGTACGGTCTGGATGCGTTCGCGCCGGACGGCCTAGCCGGATGAAAAAAGCGAGAAAGCAGAATGGAGGGGCGCCGCTCCGAAGTTCTGCTCTTTCCTTTTGTGGAAGTTAATGCACGCCGAACCGGGAAAACAGCTGCCAAATTAGCTCACGTCGGCTTTTTACGCCGGTTTTCTCAAAAATCGACTTCAGATGATCCTGAACCGTGTACGGGGAAATGTGAAGCGAGCGGGCTAGCTCTTTGGTAGACAAGCCTCTGACGAGCTGGTCGAGAATTTGCTTTTCCCGTTCCGACAAGCCGTACGCTTCCGCAATAAGAGGGAGTATGTCGGACGGTTTGGCCGGTTCGAACAAAACGGCCAGCTGCGCCGCAGTGGAAGAACCGCTTAGCCGGCTTGCCCGGATAGTCAAGTAGGGGCCTTGAGGCAAGCGGATGCACACTTTCGCCGGTGATGTCCTCTCTCCGGCGGCAGCAGGTTCCCACAGGGCGCGGGAGCAGACTGCCCGGATCGGCCTCGGCAACGTCCCGTCGTCGATGCGCTCCCATTGCCGCAGCTGCGCCAGCCAGCAATCCGCGGCCGTATTGGAGGAGACGTTGGCAAAACGGTCGGATAGCACTAAAATGCCCGGGCCTTCTTCCATCCAAGCGATCTTCTCGGGGGGCAGGGCGAGGCTTGTTTTTCGCAATTGAAAGGCAATCGAGGGGACGAGCGAAGAAATGAATTTGCGCTCCTCCTCCTGGAATAACGGACGGCCCGTATGACGGAACAGCGTCAAATACCCCCAACATGCCCCTTCGTATACAAGCGCGGCACGCAGTTCGTCATGAAACCCCGCAGGAAGCAGCACTTCCCGATAGCGCGCGCTTCTCTCCAGCTGGCCTTCCGTCGCTCCGCTCAAGGTAGCGACGGGATCGGCCGCATGAACCAAGCGGTCGTACGTGTTAATATCTCCGCGCGAATACTCAAATTCAAACAGTCGATGATGGATCGCCTCGACGCCTTCCTCAGTAATCGCTCCTGTGGATAGCAGGGTCTGCGGATCGACAGCGGTGCAGCAAGCGGCATCGAACGGCACGACTGCACGCAATTGCTCAATCAGCGCGGTTCTGTACTCTTGCGAAGATGAAGCGGTCTGGCCAAGTTTTGTCATCGTTTGCATAAAGCCTTCCATCTGTGTATTCATAAACGTCTCCCGATTTTATTCTTGAAAGGTCAAGGGAACAATCCCATATTTGTGGGATGGTGCTTTCGCTCCGCACTCTTATAATTGAGAATGATTCTTATTCTTAGTTTACAGGACACAGAAGGAGTTGGAAAGAACCTAATGGGCTTTTTACAGCATCGCGCATTGAAATCGATTCTAGCGGGAGTGCTCGTTTTTGCCGCCTTGGCGGGCTATGGGCTGGAGGGAAAGGTTAAGCTCGCCTACGGGACAGTGCCGGATATCATGCAGCAATTGGCCGGCGGCACAATCAAGCATGCCGTCCTGCCCGAGCCGGTATTAAGCGGCTTACGGATGAAGCTGGGGGGACGGCTGAATGGCGTCGTCGATTATCAAAAAACATGGCGGGATACGTACGGAGAAGACTTGCCTCAAGCGGGGATTTTTGTTCATAGCGGATGGGCCAAGACGCATCCGGAGGAAATCGTCCGCTTTCAGAGCTTGTATCAGGAAGCGATGCAGAAGACGGTCAAGCAGCCGGAGGAAGGGATGAAGCTGAAGGCCGGTGCGTTCGGTTTGACGGAGGCGGCGCTGCTGCAAGCGATGCCGCACATCGGTCTTACCTTCTTTTCTGCGCCGGATAAGCTAAAGCTGAAACAAGCGTCCGGCGCCTAATAACTTCCCTTTGAGGAGGAACGATGAGAATGGACGAAAAACATGTCCCGATGAGTTGGGATCACCCGGAGGTTTGCCGTTACGAAGAGACTATTGCCCTGAAAATTCCGGGCTACGCGCATATGTACGAGATGACGGACCGCCTGATCGCGGTACACTTGAATACAACTCGATCGAATGAGGAGAACCGGGCAGCGAAGCTGCTGATTGTTGGTGCCGGAGGCGGTCAAGAGCTTGTAACGTTCGGAAGCCGGCACCAGGACTGGTCGTTTGCAGGGATCGATCCTTCCGCCCGCATGCTGGAAATTGCGAAGGCGCGGGTAGAGCGGGCCGGGCTCTCGGATCGGGTATCGTTCGTTCAGGGCACGGTCGAGCAGCTCTCTCAGGGGCATGAATTTGATGCCGCCACCTGCTTGCTGGTGCTTCATTTTGTAAGCGGGCGATCGCAGAAAAAGGAGCTGCTCTGCCGGATCGCAGAGCGCCTCAAGCCCGGTGCGCCGCTTTGTCTCGCTTCGATCAACGGGGAGACGGGCACGGCCGCATTTGGGATGCAGATGCAGGCTTGGAGGAGCCACATGTTGGATAACGGCATCTCCTCGCAGGAATGGGAACGGTTTGCGGCCTCCATCGGCCGGGAATCCGATCCGGTTTCCTCTTCCAGCGTGCTGGAGCTTTTGGGCGAGGCGGGATTCATCCAGCCGATCCGTTATTTTGGGTCTTATTTTGTGGAAGCATGGTGCGCCGTCAAACAATAAAAGAAAGGTGGGAACCGCATGAAGAACAAGATCGTGGTGGTAGGCGGATACGGCCATGTGGGAACAACCATTTGCAAGCAATTGGGCGAGCGATACCCCGGCCATGTGTATGCTGCAGGAAGAAGCGCGGAGCGAGCGGAACGGCTCAGCCGGGAAACAGGCGGGAAGGTGAAGCCTCTGCCGCTGGATATCCGCAATCCAACCGATTCGGACGTTCTGAACGACGCCAAGCTGGTGATCATGTGTTTGGATCAGACGGATACCGCTTTCGTCCGATCCTGCTTCCGAAACGGGACGCATTATATCGATGTATCCGCGAACGGCGCTTTTCTTAACCAAGTGGAACTGTGGGGACGGGAGGCCGAAGCGCACGGCGCAACGGCCGTACTGAGCATCGGCCTTGCGCCGGGCTTAACGAATTTGCTTGCGCTTGAGGCAAGGAAGCTGTTGGAGCAAGTCCACGAGATCGATATTACGATCATGCTCGGGTTAGGGGATCGGCACGGCGAAGCTGCGATCGCATGGACCGTCGATAATCTGAATGCCCGTTTTGAAGTGATCCGGAACAACCGCAGCGTCGCGGTAAAAAGCTTCACGGACGGGCGGGTTGCGGATTTCGGAGCGGATTTTGGGCGCAAAAAAGCGTACCGGTTTCCTTTTTCCGACCAGCAAACGATAGCCCGGACGCTTGACGTACCGACCGTTTCCACACGGCTCTGCTTTGACTCGGGTATGGTGACCGGTTTGGCAGCTGGATTGCGGGCGACGGGAGCAGCCGGCTTCTTGAAGGCGGGCTGGGTCCGTCAGGCGGCGATCTCAGGAATCGGAACGCTGCGCTACGGAGATGAGCGCTTTGCCGTCAAGGTTGACGCGCGAGGCAGCAAGGGGAATAAAGACGCCTATGTAGAGTGCTTCCTGCAAGGAATCCGTCAGTCAGACGTGACGGCGAAGGTGGCTGTATCGATAGCTGATGCCCTTTGCCGCAAGGATTTCCCGTATGGTGTATTTCATATCGAGCAATTGTTCGAGCTAGGCGATATGCGCGATTGGTTAGCAAAGGAAGCGGCTGTCGAGATCCGCTTGGACGGAAATCTGCATTCGACGGTATGAGTTGAAATGTGCTGCGGCTACACGGGGAAGGTTGCGATTGTTGTTTAAAGAAGGGGGGAGGCATGCTTGAGTTCTACCTCAAGCTGATGGCCCTATCTCTTCATTTGCGCGTTGCCCGATCGTACATCGTAACCAGTTCTTCCGTGTAGAGGTCGATATCGAACTGATCGTTCTTGGCCAGTTGTTCGCCGGCAGCGTCAATTGCGCTTCGCAGCATTACCGCCATAAATCTTTTTGAAAAGCTTCTGAAGGTACCCTCCACCTCTTGTCCATATTGAAATATTTCTTCAAGCGGAGCATAAATGGCCTCCTCCTGCCCGGCAAAGCGCAATTCGCCTTGTTCGTTGCGATCGTTCGTCACGATTTCTATAACTGCCGCCACATGCTTTCGGTTCTCTTTGATAAAAAGTAAATTCGATACAATATAGGCTCGTAACATATCGATGGCATTGTCCGGATTCTGCATATGCTTTTCCATGAATGAGGCGGCTTTTTGATATAAATCGACAACGACTCCCGTCATCAATTCCTCTTTGTCCGAATCTCCGTGCGCCCTTACAAAGGAACACTATCCAGAGACAAACGGCTGTGATAAAATTACCTATTGTCAGAACGGCTTCGGAACAGGATACCAGAGCGGAAGGACAGATTGGCATTGAACAGAACGTTAGTCATCAGCGACATTCACGGGAGCTATGAGAGCTTCGACGCACTGCTGCGCGCTGCGGAGTATAACGCCGGTCAGGATCGGCTTATTCTGCTTGGAGATTATGTGGATCGCGGGCCAAGAAGCAAGGATGTCGTCGAACGGGTGATGACCATGGTTCGGGAGGACGGGGTCATCGCGCTGCGGGGCAATCACGATCAACGCTTTGTCGACGTTGTAACGGGCCCGTGCGAAGAGAACGAAGAGATGAAATTTTTAAAATACGGCGGGGTGCAGACGCTTGCCAGCTATTATGCCTCTTTTGAATCGAACGAAGGGACCGATCGGGAGCGTACCGAGTGCGCCAAAGAATGGGTTCGGTCGGAGTATGGGCATCATTTGGCTTTTTTAGGCAGCCTGCCTTTGTTTTACGAGGACGAGCGGTTCATTTATGTCCATGCGGGCTTGAACCCGGCGTATCCCAACTGGAAGGAACAGCCTGCCCGGGATATGATCTGGATACGCGAACCGTTTTACGGCCATCCGACCGTGGTCGAGAAAACCGTCATTTTCGGCCATACGAGAACCTCGTGCCTGCACGATTCTCCCGGCGTATGGTTCGGCGGCGACAAAATCGGTATCGACGGCGGCTGCGTCTACGGACAGCAGTTGAACTGTCTGGCTATCGACGAGAACGGAGGCTTCACGACGTATCACGTGGAAGGGACGAATTGGGAGCGATGAACGAACCTTATGTCTTGGAATCGATGGACACCGGCGACGGCGCGTATTTGCTCGCCTTGGCCCGCAGCGTCGGTTGGAACTTTTCTGAGGCGCAGCCCGATTTGTATTTGCGTACGGGCCCGGTATTCGGGCATCGGGACGGGGGAAAATGGATTTCGTGCGCGGGATTTTATGCGTACGGCCAGAAGCTCGTCTCCATCGGCCATCTTATCGTCGACCCGGCCTATCAAGGCAAAGGGCTGGGAAAACGTCTAATGCTCCATTACCTGTCGGAAGCGGAAAAGAGGGGCTCGGCGGTTACGCTCGTTTCGACAAAGTCCGGGTTTCCGCTGTATACTTCGCTCGGCTTTCAAACGGTTGGGTACGCCCACAGGTTTCAGCATGACGTCCCTTCGGAAAACTCGCAGCAGGAGCGGACTTCCGTTGACGGAGATATGGTGCCGTTGCATGAAGCCGCACTGTCTGAAGTCATCGAGCTGGACCGGGTGGCCGCAGGTGTTCCGCGCGAGCGCATGCTTCATTCCATCGATCATTATAAAATCAGCGGATGGGCTGTGCGCGATTCATTCGGCGCAATCCAAGGCTATGGATTCGCACGGGCGAAGGGGGATATCCTGGTTGTCGGACCCCTCGTTTCCGCGGACGCGGACATGGCGATCCGGCTGCTGAAGCCGCTCATGGCAGGCTGGCGGGGCCGGGTTCAGCTTGATGCTCCCGGCGTCCAAGCCTCTTTTCAAGAACGGCTCCGGGGACTCGGGTTTCGGGAGACTTCCGTTTCGCCGCAAATGCTGCTCGGGGCTTCGTCTTTGCCCGGCCGGCGCGAGCTGCTGTTCGCGCTTGCCGACCCGGCATTCGGATAGAAGGCCGGGCGGTCGTTTTCGATTAGTTCCGGTCCATTTGACCGATGTTCAAAATCATAGTTGACAAATTGGAATACTCTGTATAGTATAAAAACATCAATGGAACGAATAGCGAAGGTTGCTGACCGTACGGACGGAGGCCCTTGTTTCATTCTGCGCAAGCGGAACGAAGCAGGGGCTTTTCCTTTGTTGCGGCCGTATGCGGCATCCCGTAGAAAGGCAGGAAACAATCGTGTCCTTCAGCTATGTCTCGCATCTGTATTGTCCGAAATGCGAAGCGAAGTATTCCTCCCAAGCGGCGGTTCAATTATGCATTTGCGGTTCGCCGCTGCTCGTCCGCTACCGTCTGGAGGAATTGAAATCGTCACTGGGCCGCTCCGAGCTCACGGCAAGAACCGAACGGAGTTTGTGGCGTTACCACGAGCTGCTCCCGGTAGAACGCGCGGACAACGTAGTGACGTTGGGCGAGGGATTTACCCCGCTCCTGCGGATGCCGAAGCTCGGCAGCGGGATGGGCATCCCTCAACTGTTGATGAAAGACGAGGGGATTATTCCGACGGGCTCGTTCAAAGCCCGGGGTGCAGCCGTCGGCGTTTCCAAAGCGAAGGAGCTTGGCGTGCGCGAGCTGGCGATGCCCACGAACGGCAACGCCGGAGCGGCATGGGCGCTGTATGCGGCTAGAGCCGGCATCCGGGCAACGATCGTGATGCCCGCGGACGCTCCGGACATCACGCGCAAAGAATGCGCCGCCGCCGGGGCCCGTCTTTACTTGGTCGATGGCCTGATTAGCGACGCGGGCAAAATCGTTGCTCAGGCGATCGCGGAAGAAGGTCTGTACGATGCGTCGACGTTAAAAGAGCCGTACCGGATCGAGGGCAAAAAAACGATGGGGCTCGAAATCGCCGAGCAATTGAACTGGCGGCTGCCGGACGTCATTCTGTACCCGACCGGAGGCGGCGTCGGCTTGATCGGCATCTTTAAAGCGTTCCAGGAGCTTCAGGCGCTGGGCTGGGTTCAAGGCAAGCTGCCGAGACTGGTCGCCGTTCAAGCGGAGGGCTGCGCCCCGATTGTTCAAGCGTGGAAGGAGAAGAAAGCCGAATCGGCGTTCTGGCCCGCTTCTTCTACGGTGGCCTTCGGCATTAACGTCCCCAAGGCGCTCGGCGATTTTCTGGTGCTCGACGCGATCTATCGGACGGATGGCTGCGCGGTGGCGGTCGATGATCGGACTCTGCTGCGCGAGCAGCTCCGGATAGCCGGGGAGGAGGGAGCCTTTGTGTGCCCGGAGGGCGCTGCGGCGTTCGCGGCCGCCCGTTTGCTGCGGACCAGCGGCTGGATTCGCGAAGAGGAAACCGTCGTCGTCTTGAACACAGGCTCCGGAGTGAAATACCCGAATACGGTTCAGGCCGTCCCGCCTGTGCTGCAGCCGGGCGAGCGGTTGAACGGCCGGATGACCACAAGAGCGGACAGGAGCGATCACCGTTAACATGACACTCGATACCGCATTCATGTTCGACCATCTGCCGGACTTCGGCCATGCGGCACTCGTGACGCTTGCCGTCGCCGGAATCGCCATCGTCGCTTCGCTGCTCGTGGCTGCGCTGAACTCGGCCGTTATCTTTTTCCGGGTACGCGGGCTAACCTGGGTTATACGTGCCTACGTCGAGCTCGCGCGGAATACGCCGCTGCTGATTCAGCTGTTTTTCGTTTATTTTGCGCTGCCGTCTCTGGGTATCCATCTGTCCAATTACGCGACGGCGATACTCGCGCTGACGTTCCTCGGCGGCGGGTATTTCACGGAGGTATTCCGCGCAGGAATCGAGGCCGTATCCGGGAGCCAGAAGGAATCGGGGCTGGCGCTCGGCCTGTCCCGCTGGCAGTTGTTTCGTATTATCGTTCTGCCTCAAGCGCTGCGGATTGCGACACCGTCCTTGTTTGCGAATTTTATTTTTGTTCTGAAAGAAACGACGGTCGTTTCTGCGGTAGCCATCCCTGAAATTTTGTACACCACCACGAACTACATCGCGCTGTACTACAAAACCTACGAAATGCTTCTGTTGATGACCTTTCTGTATGTGCTGCTTTTCCTGCCGCTGTCCTTCTTGCTTTCATGGATGGAAAGGAGGTTCCGGCATGGCCAGTTCGGGATTTGATCTTTTGATCGTATCGCTTCCCCAGCTTGGCAAAGGCTTGCTCCAGACGTTAACGCTCGCGTTGTACTGCATCGTGTGCAGCACGTTCGGCGGCCTTGTGTTCGGTGTTCTTCGGGCTTCCCGCAGCCGCTGGCTGGGTGTGCTTACCCGGACGTATCTGGAGCTGTTCCGGTCGATTCCGATTTTGGTCTGGCTGTTTTTCTTTTTCTTCGGTCTGCCCATCTTCTTCGGCATCGATCTGTCCGGCTTCGCCTGCGCCGTTCTGGTGCTGTCGCTGTGGGGGATGACGGAGGTCGGCGAGGTGGTCCGCGGCGCCCTGATCTCGCTGCCCAAGGGGCAGAAGGAAGCGGGGCAATCGATTGGCCTGAGCCCGGTGCAGCTTTATGTCCACGTCCTGCTTCCGCAGGCGCTGCGCCGCATGATTCCACCTGTTATCAACGTGTATACGCGCATCGTCAAAACGACGTCGCTCGCCGTCCTGATCGGCGTTACGGAAATCATCAAGACGGGGCAGCAAATTATCGAGCGGACGGGCGAATCCGTGCTGATCTACGGCACGCTGTTCCTGCTTTATTTTGCGCTGTGCTATCCGCTGTCCGTCTTATCCAGAAAACTGGAAAATAAACTGCGAAAAGGGGGAGAGGCGGGTGTCCGGGATTTTGCTTGAACTGACGAAGGTAAGCAAAGCATTCGACGGGCATTGGGTGCTGCGAGAGATCGATCTTCAGATTGCCAAAGGCGAGGTCGTCGTCATCCTCGGGCCGAGCGGCTGCGGCAAAAGCACCTTGCTGCGGTGCTTGAACGGACTGGAGACGGCCCAAGCCGGCAGCATCCGGTTTTGCGGACAAGAGCTGACCTCGGGGAACGTCCGCTGGCAGCACATCAGACAGCAGATCGGCATGGTATTTCAGAGCTACCATCTGTTCCCGCACTTGACCGTTCTCGACAATATCCTGCTCGGTCCGCTCAAGGCCCAGCGCCGCTCCAAACGGGAAGCCGAGGCTCAGGCGGAGAAGCTGCTTGAGCGCGTCGGGCTGCTCGATAAGAAGCATGCCTACCCGAGGCAGCTTTCGGGCGGTCAGCAGCAGCGAATTGCCATTGTGCGGGCGCTGTGCATGAACCCGGAGGTTATTCTCTTCGACGAGGTCACGGCGGCGCTGGACCCCGAGATGGTCAAGGAGGTGCTGGAGGTTATGCTCGGTTTGGCCGAGCAGGGCATGACGATGGTGATCGTCACCCACGAAATGGGCTTTGCCCGGGCCGTAGCCGACCGGATCGTCTTCATGGACGAAGGGAGAATCTGCGAGACGGGCTCGCCGGACACGTTCTTTACGAAACCGAAAACGGAGCGGGCCCGGCGCTTTTTGGACAAATTTTTGCTTTTGGAGACATGGAAAGGGAGAGAGAGCGGATGATAAAAAAGAGAAACATATCCATATTGATTTTAAGCCTGCTGGCGGGTTTGCTTGCCGCCTGCGGTACGGGCGGAAAGGCGACGAACGATCCGAAGTCGGGAGCTGCTTCGGAGCCGAAACAGGCAGGCGCGCTGCAAAAAATCAAAGACCGCGGCAAGCTGATCGTCGGCGTGTTTTCGGATAAGCCTCCGTTCGGCTTTACGGACGAGAAGGGCAAGCTTGTCGGTTTCGACAACGACTTGGCGAGGCGGTTTGCCAAGGATCTCCTCGGGGATGAAAGCAAAATCGAGTTCGTGGTCGTCGAACCGTCAAGCCGCATTCCTTTCCTGCAAAGCGACAAGGTCGATCTTATCGTCGCCAACATGACAGTGACCGAGGAACGGAAGCAGGCGGTCGACTTCACCAACCCGAATTTGAAGGCGGCGACGCAGGTCATCGTGCGCGACGATAGCGGCATCAAGTCGCTGGCCGACTTGAAAGGGAAAAAAGTGATCGTCACGAAAGGAACGACCGCCGATATTTTTCTGACCAAAAACCGGCCGGACGTCGAACTGATCAAATTTGAGAAAAATACCGAGTCGCTTCAAGCGCTGAAGGACGGGCGGAGCCCCGCTTATGCCCAAGACAGCCTGATCTTGTTGAGCTGGGTGCGTAAAAATGCCGGCTTCACCGTGCTTCCCGAGAAGTTGGAGAAAGAAGCACCGATCGCTCCGGCGGTGAAAAAAGGAAACAGCGAGCTGCGGGAATGGGTCAATCAGGAGCTGGAGGCGCTCGGGAAAGAAAAATTTCTGCTCCAGCTCTATGATAAATATGTAAGGGCAGAGCTCGGTCCGGACGTCGATCCAAACGAAATTATCGTCGAAGGCGGCAAGTGGCAATAGTTTATGAAAAAGGGAACCAAGCCCAACGGCATGTTAGGGCTTGGTTTTTGATTTAGTCTCCTCTCGCGGGGCTTGTCAAACGACCTCCTCGTGTAAGGCGGCGACCAACTGCGGGTGAAGCGTACGGCTGGCGGCTGCGATTCCGCCGGGACCTTGCCCGAACGGGCGGCCTTCCGTATTCGTGACCGTGCCTCCAGCTTCCTGCACCAGCAACGCGCCGGGCAGCCAATCGAAGGTGTCGTTCCCGTGCTCCCAGTAGGCGTCCAGCCTCCCGCTTGCGACATAAGCGAGCTGTAGCGACACGGAGCCCAGCATCCGGGTGATCATCGCACGGGACATGACCCGTGAAAGCCCTTGAACCGTCTGCATCAGCGTGCCGTCTTTGGAAACCAGGGTGGGATGGGAGGTGGCGACGACGGCATGTTTCAGCTCCTGCTTTTTGCCCGCGCCAATCCGTACCCCGTTTAAATAAGCGCCTTCGCCCTGCACCGCATGAAACAGCTCGCGGTGGCACGGGTCGTATACGGCGGAAAACACCGGAACGCCGTCCCGGATCAGACAGAGCGCCGTAGACCAGAACGTGAAGCCTTGAAAAAAGTGAAACGCCCCATCCATCGGATCGCAGATCCAGTAATCGCCCGAACGCATGGCTTGGCGCTGTTCTTCCAGATCGAACTCCCCGTCGGACCAGCGGATGGCCGGGTAGTTCGTTTGCAGCGCAGAGCGGATCGCCTCCCCGGCTTGGCCGTTAAGCTGCCGAAACCGCTGTGCAAGCTCCTCGAAATCGTGCGGCGGGGTTCCTTGCGTCTCCGCAAATTTCGCATACAGGTCGTCTCCGACCTCTTTCATAAGTCCTATGCAAAACGCAATATCGATCCCAGTCATTCCGTATCCCATCCTTCGCTTTTCATAGTATTAGGCAAATTAGGCAAGCAGCTTTTCATAGTCGACTTCGATGTGCGTCATCGGCATGTTGTGACGACGGCCGGCCGGTCCGTTTCCAACAACATAAGCAATTCGATGCATACGCCATTCCACTCTCTTATAGTAGTATGAATAAATACTACTTTGAAAATCGTGTCAGGTCAAGTGCTCGAGCAATGGAAGCTTTGTTGACGAAAGCGCTTGCGACACGAAACTTTCAAGCCAAAAGCCCTATGCGAGGCAGGTATAAACTGGTATACTGAATTGTGGAAATAGTATAACTTTTCAAACATGAGGGGAGTTGAACAGATGAGAGTTCTACCGAAAACGAACGACCTCGGCTTCTTTGAAATTCGGCTCGAATCCATCGGCGGCTTGGGAGCCAACCTGGCGGGGAAAATGCTTGCGGAGGCTGGCGTCGTTGGAAGCGGGTTCAACGGCGTGAGCTTTTCTTCTTACGGTTCGGAGAAAAAAGGCTCGCCGGTTAAAGCGCATATCCGTTTTTGCGACATAAATACGAATATTCGCGATACGACCCCGGTGGAACGTCCGCATGTCGTTGGCATTTTTCATGAAAACTTGTCGAAAACGGTCAACGTGATCAGCGGAATTTACGAGGATAGTCTGGTTCTGGTCAATTCGGCCAAAAGTCCGGAAGCCCTTAAAGAAAAAATGAAGCTGATCGGCGGCACCATTGCGGTGGTCGATGCAACCGGCATTGCGCTGGAGGAGAAAAACCGCGTCAACATGGCGATGTTGGGCAGTCTGTTCCGGCTGTGCGACTTCCTCGATTTCGAACACATGAAAGGCATTATCCGCAAATCGCTGGAGAAAAAATATCCCGGCGCGGTCGAGCCTGCCCTGCGCACGTTCCAGCGCGGCTATGACGAGGTGCAATTCCAGACGTACGCGCTGCCGGAGGGCGTAGAGATGCCGCTGCCGAAACGGTGGGATATTCCGGTGTACGGTTACGAGACCCAGCCGATCGGCGGGATGGTGGCGAATCCGGGGAACAGCATCCTGAAGGACCTCAGCATATCCCGCAGCGGGATGATGCCGCATTTTGACGACGAGAAATGCATTCACTGCGCGGCCTGTGATACCGCCTGTCCCGACTTTTGCTTCGTGTGGGACGAACAGCCGGACAAAAAAGGACGCCCGCAAATGTTCTTGCAAGGAATTGATTACCAGTACTGTAAAGGCTGTCTGAAGTGCGTCGTCGCCTGTCCGACCGAAGCGCTGTCCTCTAACCGCGAGACGGAAGGCTACGCGGATGAACATCGCGTACCGCATCGTTTTAGCTTGGCCCAGTAAGATAAATACCTGTTAGCAGGGAGAGGTGAACCAAACTAATGGCTATTGAGATTAACAAAGAGGTCAGCCAAGGTACGGTCGAGCAGCGGATGGTTTATGAATCCGGCAACGAGATGGCGGCTTATGCGGCTCACCAGATTAATTACCATATTATGGGTTACTTTCCGATTTCGCCGTCGACGGAGGTCGCGCAGTTCCTCGATCTGATGAAGGCGAACGGCCAGCATGATATCAAGCTGATCCCGGCGGACGGCGAACACGGCTCGGCAGGGATTTGCTACGGGGCTTCCACCGCGGGTGGACGCGTGTTCAACGCGACCAGCGCGAACGGTTACTTGTATATGCTGGAGCAGATGCCGGTACAATCCGGGACCCGGTTCCCGATGGTCTTGAACCTCGTTTGCCGCTCGGTATCCGGGCCTCTGAACATCCACGGCGACCATTCGGACCTGTATTACGCGCTCAATACAGGCTGGCCGATCTTGATGTGCCGCGATCCGCAAGCCGTCTACGATATGAATATTATAGCCATCAAGCTGGCCGAAGATCCGGAGGTTCGCCTGCCGGTCATCGTCGCTTCCGACGGCTACTTCACTTCTCACCAAAAACGCCGCGTGCAAACGTTCGCCCACAAATCGGACGTGCATGCCTTCATCGGCGAGCAGCCGAAGCAGTTCCCTCACGTGCTTGACCGCAACAATCCGATTACGGTAGGACCTTACATGAACGAGCCGGACTACATCAACAACTGCTATCAGCAATCCGTTGCCATGTACAATGCCGGAGAAGTATTCGACCGCATCCGTCAAGAATACCAGGTGCTGACGGGCCGCGATTATCCGATTCTCGACCTGTACCGGATGGAAGACGCCGAAGTGGCGGTATTCCTGATGAACTCGGCGTCCGAGATCATTAAAGATGTCGTCGACCAACTGCGGGCCAAAGGCATCAAAGCCGGCTCGATCGCGCCGAATATGATTCGCCCGTTCCCTCAGAAGCAGATTGCCGAAGCGCTCAAAAACGTCAAAGCCGTCACGATCGGCGACCGCGCGGATTCGTACGGCGCGTACGGCGGCAACATGACGATGGAGATCAAAGCGGCGCTGTTCACGGAAGGCAACCGCGATACGATGGTCATCAGCCGGATTTACGGGCTGGGCGGCAAAGACTTTTACGCCGAGGACGGCCATCATCTGTTCGAATTGGCGATCGAAGCGGTCCAAAAAGGCCGGGTCGACGTTCCGTTCGATTATTACGGGCATACGCCGGGCGATCCCGACAAGAAGCCGCAGCGTGTCATCGAGCCGATGAAATACGAGGATCTGAAGACTGGATTGATTACGGTCGACAAAGACGAGACGACGGGTCGATTGAAGGTAAAGGTTCCGCCGATCCGCCAGCTGACCAAGAAGCCGAAGCGGCTTGCGCCGGGGCACGGGGCCTGTCCGGGCTGCGGTATTTTCTCCGGTCTTGAGCTGTTCTTCAAAGGGATCGAAGGAGATATTGTGGCGCTGTTCCATACCGGCTGCGCGATGGTCGTAACGACGGGGTATCCTTATTCTTCGCATAAAGCGACCTACATTCATAACTTGTTCCAAAGCGGCGCGGCAACGCTCTCCGGCGTCGTGGAAATGTTCTGGGAGCGCAAACGCCGCGGCGAGCTGGAGCATCTGAACCTGCCGGACGACTTCACGTTCGTCATGATCACCGGCGACGGCGGGATGGACATCGGGATGGGCCCGGCCATCGGCGCTGCGCTTCGCAATCATAAAATGATCATTCTCGAATACGATAACGAAGGCTATATGAACACCGGCGCGCAGCTGTCCTATTCGACGCCGCTCGGCCACCGGACCTCCACGTCCAACGTCGGGAAGCATCAGGGCGGCAAATTGTTCCACCATAAGGACACGCCGCAGATTATGGCCGCGACGAACATTCCTTACGTGTTCACCGGCTCCGAAGCGAACCCGCAGGATTTGCTGAAAAAAGCCGCCAAGGCGCAGTACTATGCGCAGAACGAAGGTCTGGTTTACGGCAAAATCCTTATCACCTGTCCGCTTAACTGGCTGTCCGAGGAACAAATCGGGCAATCGCTGATCGATCAAGCCGTCAACTCCTGCTTCTTCCCGCTGTACGAAGTGGAGAACGGCGTGACGACGATCACGTTCAATCCGGAAGAGAAGAACAAGCGGATTCCGGTCGGCGACTGGTTGAAAAATATGGGCAAGACGAAGCACCTGACGAAGCCCGAATATGCGGAGGCGCTGCAATCGTTCGAGAACGAAGTCGAACGCCGCTGGAGCCGTCTCAAGGCGAAGCACGAAAATCCTTACCTGTAATAAGGTAAGGCCGGCACGAACCTCAGGCGCAAACTCGTACTGTTGAGCTTGCGCCTTTTCATTTTCTGAACCGATTCGGAGGAGTTTCGATGCCTTATGTACTGAGACATGCCGATTCCGGCGAAATCGCCGCATGCCTTCAAAAAAACGTATACGATTTCGATTATTTCGGCGTCAAACAGTGGGAAGACGAGGGGCAGGCCGAGGCGGACAAGCATGCTTTTCTGGAGAGCATCGGGTATGATCACCCTGATCATTGGCATATCCTTTTGATCAAAGAGGATCGTGTCAAGCTCTGCAACGTGAAGCTGAAGAACGATCCGTCGCGCCGGGTACGCCTGAGCGAAGACGGCCAGCTAACCGTTCATTCCGCTCCCGAACGACTATAAAACGGGGAATGGTAGTTTTGATGAATACAAACCCTTTTGCCGATTTCGAAGCGGCGGGCAACGAGCAGGAGCTAGCCGCCATTCAGGAATCGATTCAACGTCAGGGCTTTACCGCCTTCCGGCTGCTGCTCGAAGGCTTCCGGGACCGGCTCAAGCAATTTTCGGACGGCGACATCGCATCCGTGAACGGACTGCTGGAGCAGGCCCGGCGGTTGTTTCCCGAGCCGGAGACATTTAGCCCATCCTGGGTTAACATATGGGACGAATTCGAGCGGATTGCCGCATACAAGCAAACGGTGCTGGAGACTATTCCGGCCAAGGAGCGCGAAGGGGAGTGGCAGGTGCTGCTCGATAACCCGTATACGAATTCAGATCTCGTATGCTATCCCGGACTCAGCTTTTTGGAGGGGGCGTATTTATACGCGTACTTCCGCAGCGATCTGAAGCAGAACGAGTATATCCGGCTGCAAAAAATTCAAAATCTTGTCATGGCCTTCGGCAGCGAGCGGCAGGAAGCTGCGAACAAAAAGAAAGAAGGTTAAATTTGGGATTATGGAGAAAACCGGGGTTCGAGCGGGAAACCGTTTCAAAATCCCGGTTTTTTCATGCAGATCAAATGCGTCCTACCGTTACATCCGTTCAGCGAGCTTTAGCGCAAACAGCTCCAAATAATGCTGATCCGTCTCGTCGAAACGATTTTTCTCCGGGCTGTCGATGTCCAGCACGCCGATCAGGCGCTCGGCATGGAGAATCGGGACGACGATCTCCGACTGCGAAGCGGCGTCACAAGCGATGTGGCCGGGAAATTGATGAACGTCCGCGACGCGGACCGTTTCCCGGAGGCTGGCTGCACGGCCGCAGACGCCCTTGTCGAGCGGAATACGTACGCAAGCGGGCAAGCCTTGGAAAGGTCCGAGCACCAGCTCCCCTTCCTCGAATAAATAAAAGCCGACCCAGTTGATCCGCTCCAGAAACTGGTTCAGCAGTGCAGCGGCGTTGGCCAGGTTGGCAATCCGGTTCGGCTCATCTTCGATAAGCGCGGACAACTGGGAAATGAGCAGCTTGTAATTTTCCTCGCGCGTTCCCGTGTAGGCTGAGGCATGAAACATATACGACGACTCCTTTTTTGGCGGCAGATTACGCTGAAATTAGCATATTTTCCATGGGACGTCAAGGCGCCGAAAAGCGGAATACGGTCCGGTTTGAATGGTTACCCTGTATACAAACGGCTGCAGGAGATCGTATGACGCAATCTATTCTGGTCATTGAAGACGAAGAACATATCGCCCGGGTGCTGACACTTGAGCTCGAACACGAGGGCTACGAGGTCGAGACGGCGCATGACGGCCGGGAAGGGGCCAGATTGGCTACTTCCAAGCCTTGGAACCTTATTTTACTGGATGTTATGCTTCCGGAATGGAACGGGCTGGAAGTGCTGCGGCGCATCCGTCAAGTCAATGTGGAAGTGCCTGTCATATTGCTGACGGCCCGCGATGCAACGCCCGATATTGTCAGCGGGTTCGATCAGGGTGCGAACGACTACATTACGAAGCCGTTCGTGATCGAGGAGCTGCTGGCGCGTGTCCGCAACTTGATCGGACTGACGAGCCGGCATAAGCCGGAGGCCGACACGCTGAGTGCGGCGGACTTGACCGTCGATCTCAAGGCGCGAAAAGTGACGCGTGCAGACAACTTGATTGAACTGACGCCCAAGGAGTTCGATCTGCTGCAATATTTGATTCAGCACAAAGGGCACGTCCTGACAAGGGAACAAATTATTTCCGACGTGTGGGGCTACGATTTTGTAGGCGACACTAACATTGTGGATGTCTATATCCGCTATTTGCGCCAGAAGGTCGACAAAGGCTATCAGCCCAAGCTGATCAAGACCGCGCGAGGCGTCGGCTACGAACTGGCGGACCCCGAGCCATGAGCCTGCGGACGCGACTGATGCTGCTGTCGTGCGTGTGGATTTTGTTGATCGTCGTCTTTTTCAACTGGTTCATTTATTACTATATTTTGAAGAAGACGACGGATAACGAAGTGCGGCAGCTGTGGAATAAAGCGCAAATCATTTTGCGCGATCCGGAGATTTATGCTCCATCCCATTGGAATTCCGGCCAATTGCAACAATATTTGGAGTCCGACACGCTCATTCGAATCGTTTCGCCCGACGGGGCCGTGCGCGCGCAAGTGTCGTCAAGCGAGGAGCTGTCGGCCCACCCGGCGACGTACCGGACGCACTATCATACCGTCGTGCAGAACGAGCTGGGCCTGCTGATTTTGTTCGTTCAAGTACCGGTCGTCGGCAAAAACCACGTGCAGATCGGGCTTCTGGAGCTCGGAAAAGGGCTGAATGTCGTCGCCGCTTTTATGGACCTTCTGGTTACGGGACTCACGGTGACGACGGGCAGCGTGCTGCTGTTTTCGCCGCTCGTCGGTTTTTTCTATACGAAGGCGCTCGTGCGTCCGATCCGCCAATTGCTGGAGACGATGCGAACAATCCGGAGCAAAGGAGATTTTATACTGCTCAGCCCCCAGTTCACGGTAAAAAAGGACGAGCTTGGCGAGCTTGGCCGAACGTTCAATGAAATGATCGTGCGTTTGCAGGAGAACGACCGGAGGCAGAAGCATTTTGTCGCGGACGCTTCGCATGAGCTGAAAACGCCGCTGACCGTCATCGAAAGCTATACGTCGCTGCTGCGCCGATGGGGAGGCCAGGACCCTGCCATCCAACAGGAGGCGCTGAATGCGATTCATTCGGAAACCGTACGCCTCAAGGGGCTCATCGACGCTCTGCTGCGGCTGGCGGAGGTGGAACGTCACGCGCAAGCGGAGCTGCACCCCGTCCGCATCGCGGAGCTCATCCGCTCGACCGCCGAGCAAATGCGCCGTGCGTTCGAAAGAGAGGTTATTGTCCGCATCGGTTCGGAGGAGATCCAGTGCATCGGCGATGAGGCAAGGCTGAAGCAACTGCTGATCATCCTTCTGGACAATGCGATCAAGTATAGTCGGAAGAACGTTCTAGTCGAATGCGACGAGGAGGAGCGTTACGTGGTTATCCGGGTGACGGATCAAGGAATGGGGATTCCGTCCGAGGAGCTTCCTTTGCTGTTCGAGCGGTTCTACCGGGTGGATAAAGCAAGAAGCCGGGGCACCGGAGGATCGGGTCTGGGCCTGGCGATCGCGAAGCAAATTGTCGAGCTGCATCAAGGCTCGATCCGCTTGGACAGCGAGGAAGGGAAGGGGACGACGGCGACAGTCAAATTGCCAAAAACATCCTTGACAGCGTTTTAATTAAGAACCTATGAGAGTTTTCTCACGGATTTCTAATAAACGGCTCTGAAGCGCCGAACGGCAGGCCTTAAGCGGAATTTGGCGAAAAAAACCACGTTTTCATCTGTGCTATAGTGGGTTACGGGCAATCAGCCAAACCTAACTTCAAGGAGGACGTTACAGATGAAACAACTGTTTGGAAAACGCTGGGGGAACATGGCACTGTCGATCGGCTTGTGTACAGCTTTTTTGTTCGGCAGCACGCTTGCGGCTCCGGCCAATAGTGCTTACGCGTATTCCGCATCTAAAGCGCAAAGCATTATTTCCACAGGGAAAAGCTACCTGCACACCCCTTACAAGTTCGGTGCGCGCGTCGGTAACACCAAAGTATTCGACTGCTCTTCTTTCACGGCGACGATCTACGGCAAATACGGTGTGAAGTTGCCGCGTACGTCTAAAGCTCAATCCAAAGTCGGCTCCTATGTGCCAAAAAGCCAATTGAAGCCGGGAGACCTGGTCTTCTTCTACTCTCCGATTCATCACGTTGCGGTTTATATAGGTAACGGGAAAATTATGCACACGTACGGTAAGCCGGGTGTTACCATCTCCGATCTGAACAGCGGCTGGTGGAGCAAGCACTATACGACGGCACGCCGCGTACTTTAATCACAGACAAAGGCGCATGAAAAAAGCCGCTGCCCCCGGTTTTCCGGGAAGCAGCGGCTTTTTGCGTATTAGGTCATCTCTGTTCTGCCGGTCTGGGCGGCGACGGCTTCCCGTTCGTTCGAGCGGAGGAACATCCATACCCCGGACAACAGGACGAAGCCGGCGGCAGCTTGCATCCACGTGATGCTCTCGCCAAGCAGCAGATAGGCCAGAATCGTTGCGCCCAGCGGCTCCCCCAGGACGCTCATCGATACGGATTCGGGACGCATATACTTAAGCAGCCAGTTGAACAAATAGTGGCCGAACAGCGTCGGAACGACGGCCAGAAGGAGAAAAATGCCCCATTCTTTCGAGTCGTAGCCGGTAAAAGGCAATCCCGCCGCCACATTATATACGGCGAGCACCAAGGCGGCAAGCACAAAGACGAAGAAACTGAAGACAAAGGCGGGAATGCGCTTCAGCATGCTTTTGGCAAGCAGGATTTGCACGGCCATCGCCGCCGTTCCGACCAGGGACAGCAGGTCGCCAAGCAGCGCCTCTCCGGTCAGCCCCCAGTCGCCCCAGCCGATCATGGCCGCTCCCAGAATCGCAACCGCCATGCTGAGCACGGCCAGCAGATTCGTCCGTTGGCCGAGGAACAGGCATGCGCCGATCAGGACAAAGACGGGCTCCAGCGAAAGGATCGCGGTCGAGCTTGCGACCGTCGTCAGCTTAAGCGATTCCATCCAGAACAAGAAATGAAGGCCGAGCGCGAGACCGGACCAGAACAAGCCCGCCCAGTCGCCTAAGCGCAGCTGAGCCACTTCGCGGCGGTACCGCAGCAGCAAAGGCAGCAAAATGGCTGCGGTCAGCAGCAGCCGGTACATCGCAATGACCGACGACGGAGCATTCGACCAGCGGACAAAAATGGCTGAAAAGGAAATCGCGACGATGCCGATCACGAGCAGCAGCGGCAAAGGAACGGGAAAACGTTTCACAGCATTCATCAGGTTAACTCTCCATTTCATAACGTTCGGTTACAGGCACATTGCTTTATTATAGCACTGGATTCCCGACTCTTACAGAGCCAGAATTGAAAAGCCGGCAAAGCGTGAGAAAGTCTGCAAAGTTGGACTTTTATTCCCAATTGTGATATGAAAGAATGTAGGCCGGACTTAGGAACGGACGCATCACAATAGGGGGGAAATGGAATATGTCCCGGCGTTTTGTTATCGAGGCGGTGCTTGTGGCTGTATACGGCGAACTCATGGCGCCAAGCCGCCCGGTGGAATATTTGATTCCGTATTCGACGATATTGGAGTTATACGAAATGAAAGACAGCCCCGAGCCGGTCATGCCGGACGCGGATGACGACGCTCATGTCAAAGGGAAAATCGGGGAGCTCATCGCCTTCTTCGACGACTCGTTCAATAAGAAGAAGCTCGAGCGCGCGCTTGCCGCCCCATGGCGCCCAAGCCCGCCGCTGCCGATCAACGAGAATGTGACGTTCACGGTCATCAATGCCGTGGATAATGCCCAATACGGGGAGTCGTTTGATCCGATCGAAACCGAGGTTGTACTGACCTCCCTGCGGGAGAAAGCGCCTATATTGACGGACCAGCTTGAATTGATGGAGAAAATCATTCAGGCAGAAGTTCCCGTTCAAGTGTATGACGTTTATGATTTTGAATTCGCTGTCGAAGACGGGATAACCGCAGAGGATTTGATGAAGCCGTAACCGCCGCGTCGCGCTCAGTAGCCCAATGCATGCCGGAATCCCGACCGAGGGATGCCACCGGCGACAAGTCAACCGGGTATGCCCGGTTGGCTTTTTTGCATTTTTTTCGCGCAGGCTGTCACAAACAGGCCATTCCGTTCGCCATAAGGATAAAAGACGCGAGAGGGTGGATCACCATGGAAAGCAAAACAATCCTTATCGTCGGCGGAGGCTACGCCGGTCTGAATGTGATCCGGGCGTTACAAAAGCAATATGCCCATGCGAAACAAAAGGTTCGGCTGATCCTGATTGATAAGGAGCCGTACCACTTGCGAAAGGTGCTGCTGTTTAAGGCGGCTGCCGGGGAGCCGAAGCTTCGGGTACCGTTCTCCTGCTATTTTGACGATGAGGTGACCTGCATTACCGCTGCGTTAACCTCCGTGAAGGCGAGCCACCATACGATTCAAGTGGCTTATCCGGATGGTACGGCCGGCGCGCGGCTGGTCCTTGCGCTGGGCAGCGTCGTCGTCTCGCCTCCGCCCGAACAGGGAGGCATCCCGTTGACGAGCGTTGCGGCCGCCGAACAAATCCGAAATGAGCTGAAGCGAAAAGTGGAGCAGCCGCGGATGGAGCGGGAGCCTGCGCGGCAAAAAAGCCTGCTGTCCGCCGCGGTCGTCGACAGCAGCATCACGGGGATGGAGGCTTCGGCGGAAATCGCTTATTGGTTGTAACGGGAGGCGGAGAAGGGCGGGCTCGGTCCCGAGGACGGATTGTTCTGGATGCGCTAATGGGGGATGAACCTGATTTTGACCGGAAAGGCGGGATTGTTCGTCCGAAATGAGACATGGGATTCGGCAAGCTTGATCGGCGGAGATCTCCGGCACAAGCTGGCAGACCTGCATACAGCAAAAGCTGAAATTTAATCCAATCGATGGTACAATAGAAATAGGACCATAGCGAGGTTCCCCTTCAGGTTAACGTACTTTTGCTGCGATGCGGCATCATGTCGGGCTGGAAGGGGAGTTTTTTGTGGAAGGAGAACCTAGATGAAAGGTTATGTAGTGACCGGCGCTTCCAAAGGGTTAGGACTGGCTCTGACCCGCCGCTTGCTCGCTGCCGGGCACCGCGTCATCGGAATTTCACGGACCGCTGCGGATACGACGGTTTCCGGCGACCGTGCGGACGGAGCTGCAGCTCAGAGGAAGGTCGAGCATTATGCATACGATCTGAAACGCGTGGACGGGATAGAGACACTGATCGCGACTATCGTCCGATCGCTGGAAAAGGAGCCGCTCGATTCCCTCACGCTGATCAATAACGCAGGCATGCTGGAGCCGATCATACCGCTGGAGCAGGCCGATAGTCTCACGCTGACGGAGCAGATGAACGTTAATCTTCTGGCCCCGATGCTGCTGATCTCCGCTTTTATCCGGGCGACGAAGGATTGGCCCACCTCGACGGCCAGAACGATCGTCAATATTTCCTCCGGCGCGGGGAAAAAGCCGTATTCCGGCTGGAGCGGCTACTGCGTCACCAAGGCCGGGCTGGATATGCTGACGCGCTGCGTCGGGCTGGAGCAAGGCGACGGGCCGCAGGCGGTGAAGGTCGTTTCGATCGCGCCCGGTGTCGTGGATACGGGCATGCAGGAGCTGATCCGCGGGACGGAGCCGGACCGGTTCCCGGAGGTGGAGCGCTTCGTAGGGCTGAAGCAGACGGGCGGACTGTATACGCCCGATGAGGCGGCGGAGCGAATCATAAACGTGGTGGAGGGCGGACGGTTCGCTCAGGGAGACGTGCTGGATATCCGCCATTTGCCGCAGGCGTAAAGCCATGCAGCGAAAGGGGAAGTTACCTTGTTTGACCCGACGATTTTCGATAATTTAAAAGTAGTGCTTGAAGGACATTTGTATGATTTGGATGCGGAGCAAACGATCCGGGTCATCGGCCGGGAAGATTTCATTGACCTGGCCAGCATGAAACGGATATTCAGCATGCGCATCCGACGCGACGAAGGCTGCTGCCAAGCGGAAATCAGCATGACCAGCGTGCTGTCCGACTTCGCCGGGGAACGGTTCCGGCTCGTCGAACCCGGCGAGCGGCCCGGCGCCAAGCTGACGCTCCGACTGGACATGCCGCTCAGCCACTGCGAGCACGCGGCCGAGCTCCACCGGGCCATGACGGACCGGTGGGCGGAGGAAGCCCGGATCCGCCACGAAAGGTCGGCGGAATTCGTTCCGGACGACGGCCCCGGACTTTCGGGAGGCGGGCTTTTGGATGAAAAAGGCGTTTACCGGATACATATCGAGTTTATCCGTAAAATCGATGAAAGCCATATCGGCGATATGGAAAGTCTGCTTGCCCATCTAGTCGATAGCTTGGTCGATGCGGACGAGGTTGGCGAGCGGAAGGGCAGGGCCCGCGACAGCGAATAAAAGCGGCCGGAGCTCGGCATACTACAATCTGGATAAGGAGGGAAGATCATGGCGAGAATTGCAGTGGAAAACAGCTTGCAGGATGTAAAGGACGCGCTGCAGCAAAGCGGGCACGAAGTCGTCTCCGTCGATAACGCGAATTTGCAAAATTGCGATTGCTGCGTTATATCCGGACAGGACAAGGACGTGCTGGGCATCGCGGAAACCACAACGAAAGCTTCCGTTATCAATGCTCAAGGCATGACATCCGACCAGATTGTCGAACGAGTGAACCAAAGCTTAAGCTGATTCGCCTTCGCTCCGCCAGCCATCGGCGGACAGCCGAAAGGACCGGATTCCATTGAAGCCGATCTTTTTTGTATGTAAAGAAGAATGCATTGGTGGGGCTGCAATTGCGATAGGTGTGGGGTTTCGAGGCGTATGGATAGGTTGGATTTTCGGGTTGTGCGGATTCGCTAAGTGGGTGGGGCAGGCAAGTGTTTGTGGCTAATGGTAGGTGCAGTAGACAAGTGCGTGCAGTAGACAAGTGCGTGCGGCCGATAATGAGTGCAACTGACAACAACATGAAGCTGAAAAATAAAGGAACTGCGATGCGTTAAGCGGAACGTTGGATCGTTCGTCGGGGGTTAGAGGAAGCAGGATGACTTATTCGTGTCGAAAAATGTTCATGTTCCGCGGAATGAGGGTGTTAGCGAACGTCAGTTCCTCTAGTTACGCTGAGAGCAGCGAAATGGATGATATAAGGCATGGTAGTTCCTCTATCGTGGGCGGCGAGCGATTGGAATTGGTTGACCAAAGGAGGGGATCGTTCCTCTGGTATTGTCGGGAGCATTGGAGCACGTTTCCACTAATGGGAGTACTGTCCGTTGTTCCGGTCGCTTAGAGAGTGGGCTTTACGACGAGGGTTCGATGTCAGGCAGGAGCGGAATGCGCCGGGCGGGAGCCTGCGAGCTGCAGGCCCAAGCTGTGACTCCGGCTCCGGTGATGCCGGGCTTAGCGTCTGGACTTTTGACGCTTTGCGATTTCTTGCGTAACAACAAAGGCCAGATCTTCGTTGCCGAACATAGACAGCACGCCGAGCAGCGTATCGTCCGGCACTTCCCCGGCTTCCTCCTTCGGCACGGTTAGCTCCAGCGCTTGCTGAAGCGCGGCGTTCGCTTCCTGCTGCGGATAGGCGCGCTCATACAGCGCGACGGGATCGAGGCCGTGGTTGATGCACCACTGGGCGAACGCGAGAATCATAATATTTTCGTCCCGCTGATAATTGCGGATGACTTGCTCTTCGATTTCTTTGCGGTTCATTGAAAAATCTCCTTCTAAGCGGTAAGATGGGTTCATTATATCGAAAGTTCAGGTGGGTTCACAATGATTCTTAACGAAAAAATTAAAGCGTCCGAAGTTCATTTAACCGGAGTCGACGGTGAAGATTTCGGCATCGTCCCTACTGCCGAAGCGCTGGCGATGGCCCGGAAGCTCAAGGTCGACTTGGTCTGCACGTCGCTCATGAGCAGTCCCCCTCCGTGCAAGCTGGTCCGCGCAGGGGCGGCGAAACAGGAAGCGCAGCAAGCCCGCAAGCACGAACGGGCGCCGAAGCTGAAGGAAATTCGTCTGACGCCGCAGATCGAGGAGCACGATTACGAGACGAAGAAGCAGCAGGCGGAGCGGATTTTGAAATCCGGGGACGCCGTCCAGTTTGTTGTGCGGATTCAAGGCAAGGAAGGGGCCCAAGCCAAAGAGCTGCTCGAATCGCTGCTGAACGATTTGGCTGGGAGCGGACGCAAGAAGACGGGCATCCAGCTTAGCGGGAAGCAAGCGGCCGTTCAAGTCGATCCGCTGACCGACTAGGGCTGCGGGGAGCGTTTGCTGCCGCGGATTTTTTAACTTCAACCAATTTTGGGTATTTACACCTGTCTTCGGATTGCGATAGGATGGAAGGGATCGTAATCTGGAAGGAGATTTCCATATGGAATACGGAATGAACAAGAATCGGGACAATTGGAACGACCGGGCGCCGGTGCATGAGCAATCCGAATTTTACGACGTGGCATCGTTTCTGGCGGGCCGTTCGTCTCTCTTGTCGGTTGAACTGGAAGAATTGGGCGACGTGGCGGGGAAGTCGATGCTGCATCTGCAGTGTCATTTCGGGCAGGACAGTTTGTCTTGGGCCAGGCTCGGAGCGCGGGTGACCGGGGTCGATTTTTCCGAGGAGGCGGTCAAGCTGGCGCGTTCGCTCAACGACAAGCTGGGGCTGGACGCCCGGTTCGTATGTGCGAATGTATATGATGTGCCTCAGGCGCTGCCGGAGGAGACGTTTGACATTGTGTTCACGTCTTACGGCGTTCTGTGCTGGCTGCCGGACTTGACGCGGTGGGCGGAAATCATCTATGAGAAGCTGAAGCCCGGCGGCACTTTTTATATTGCCGAAGGTCATCCGCTTGCTGATATTTTCGAACTGGTGGACGGAGAGCTGCGCATGGTTTATTCGTATTTCGAAGGCGAAGCGATCGTACTCGATCTCGAGGGCACGTATGCCGACCGGAACGCCAAGATCAACAATACCGTCACCTACGAATGGGCGCATTCGCTGGGCTCCATCGTGACCGCGCTGATTCAAGCCGGCCTGCGGATCGAATTCGTGCATGAGTTTCCCTTCTGTATGTACGAGAAGTTCCCGGGGCTGATGGAGAAAGGCGAGGACGGCTGGTGGAGAATGAAAGGGAAGGAGTATTTCCCGATGCTGTTCTCGATTCGGGCGACGAAGCCGGCAGAAGCTTAAACGGCTGCAGCGTCCCGGTACGGGGGAGTAGATGCGTATGGAACATAAAGCTTTGTACATGGAATCGCTCAGGCACTATTGTCCTGAGCTGCGGTTGCGTGAGGTTGAGGCTATCGAGTCCGGTCAAAACAACGATGTGCTGCTGGTCAATGGCGAGTGGATTTTCCGATTTCCCAAATATGCGGAAGGAATCGAGCGGCTTCGCTACGAAGTCCGTCTTCTGAATACCGTGAAGGAGCGGGTGTCGATCCCGGTCCCGGCCCCGGCGAAGTGGAATCTCCAATCCGAACGGATCGGAAGCGTGTTTGTCGGCTACCCGAGAATTCCCGGGGAACCGTTACTGGACGGGCAGTGGGGGGAGTTGGAGAGCGCAGGTGTCGCCATGGTTCGTAGGATTGCCCGGCAGCTTACCGCCTTTTTGAACGAATTGCACAGCGTGCCTGCCGATGCATTGGGAGAGTCCGCGCCGGAGTATGACGGTTACCGCGAATGGTCGGACCTGTTCGAGCGCATCCGGGCGAAGCTGTATCCTCACATGAACCGGGAAGCGCAGCAATGGACGGAGCGGCACTTTGTGGGCTTTCTCGGCAATGAGGCTAATTTTCGAATAACGCCGATGCTCGTTCACGGCGATTTCGGGGGCTCGAACATTCTTTACGATCCGGAGCGGCGCGAAATTAGCGGCATCCTCGATTTCGGTTCGTCCGGTCCGGGGGACCCGGCGGTGGATTATGCGGGGCTGCTCGCTTCTTATGGAGAGCCGTTTTTGCAGCATATGATCGAGCTTGATCCGGATATGGAAGGGCTGCTGGAGCGGGTGAAATTTTATCAAGGGACGTTCGCGCTGCAGGAAGCGTTATTCGGTTTGGAGAACGACGACCCCGAAGCGTTTCGCGACGGGATCGAAGCTTATAGGTAAGCGGCACTGGGCTTCATGAGGCGCCGAGCTATGACACGGGCAACCGGGCTGATCGGCCGCGGCGCGCAAAAGTTCAGCTTGCTTCAAGTTTGGTCCATAAGGAAACAGAAACAGTTATCTTCAAAGGTAACTGTTTTTTTGTTTTTACATCCGCCGAAAAAAAATAGGCTTGCAAAAACTAATGTCATTAGTTATTATAAAACTAACGATATTAGTTATTTAACTAAGGGGCGATATTACGATGCAAATCAAACAAGAACTGACCGTTTACCAACTGACGTTTATGCCGCGGATTTTTCCGGTAAATTGTTACTTTGTCGAAGAGGACGACGGCTTGACATTGATCGATGCGGCACTGCCGTATAGTGACAGGGGTATTCTTCAAGCGGCACAAACGATCGGGAAGCCGATTACGCGGATTGTCTTGACCCACGCGCACGACGATCATGTCGGCGCGCTCGATAAGCTGAAGCAAACGCTGCCCGGCGTTCCGGTGTATATTTCCGCCCGGGATGCGCGGCTGCTGGCAGGCGACGTCACGCTGGACCCGGGCGAGCCGGATACTACGATCCGCGGCGGCGTGCCGAAGAACGTGCAGACACGCGCAGACGTGCTGCTTCAGGACGGCGACCGGATCGGATCGCTGCTGGCTGTAGCGGCCCCGGGACATACGCCTGGCTCGATGGCTTTCCTGGACACCCGTAACTGTGCGTTGATCGCAGGCGACGCGTTTCAGACAAGAGGCGGCATCGCCGTATCGGGTCAAGTCCGGCCTTGGTTTCCGTTCCCGGCCATGGCAACCTGGAGTAAGGAGCTTGCGCTGGAGAGCGCCCGCAAGCTTCGGGAGCACCGGCCCTCGCTGCTCGCCGCAGGGCACGGGAGCATGCTCAGCCGTCCCGAAGAAGCGATCAGCCGCGCTATTGCCGATGCCGAGCGCAATCTGCCGCTCACCGCGAAAAGGAGCGTGTAAAACGATGTCGCCAAGAATCGGTCTCGATCTGCCTACGATCCTGCAAGCCGCGGTTGAAATTGCTGATACCCGCGGTCTGGAAGAGGTCACGCTGGCTTCGCTCGCTCAGAAGCTGGACGTTCGGTCTCCTTCCCTCTATAACCATGTGAACGGATTAAGCGGGCTGCGCAGCAAGCTGGCCGTCTACGGCCTGGAGCAGCTTCTGCACGTCATGACGCAAGCCGTAGTCGGCCGCTCGGGTGACGATGCGGTACGCGAGTTGGGCAAAGCCTATGTAACGTTTGCCCGCGCGCATCCGGGCCTGTACGATGCGACGCTTCGCGCTCCCGACCCGCAGGACGAGGAGGTGCGGCGATTGGCCGGCGAAACGGTCGATCTCGTGATCCGGGCGCTGCAGGCGTACGAGCTGAAGGACGATGCGGCGCTGCATGCCGTACGCGGACTGCGCAGCCTTCTGCACGGCTTTTCATCGCTTGAGCAGCGCGGCGGATTCGGGCTGCCGCTCGATCTCGACGTCAGCTTCCGCCTGCTGCTCGACACCTTTCTTGCGGGTCTGCACGAGATGAAGCGGTGGGCGAAGGCGGAGTCAAAGCCGACTTGAGAGGGAGGAAAACGGCATGAGCTTTATCGTCTTTGTGCTTTTATTCACGGTTGGGTGCGGGTGGCTGGATGCCAAAGCTAAAGCAAGCTCGTACCTGCAAAAGGAGGGCTAGGTCATGTTCGCAGGTCATTTCGGACTAGCCGCGGCAGTGAAGGCCAAGACCCCGAACGTTCCGCTATGGGCACTGATGCTGAGTACGCAGCTGTTGGACGTTGTTTTCGTGCCTTTACTGCTGTCGGGTGCGGAGACGCTGGAGCCTGTCGCGGGCGAAGGCTACGGAGGAAGCCTGATTCACGCGGATTACACGCACTCCCTGATCGGAGCCTTGCTGCTTGCCTTTCTTGCCGGTTGGGGAGCCGGAAAGCTGTGGGGGAGACGAGGAGGTGTGGCGGTCGGTTCGGTCGTATTCAGTCACTGGCTGCTCGATCTGCTCGTACACCGGGCCGATATGCCTCTTTTTCCGGGGAATGCAGGAGGCTTGCCTTTGCTCGGCTTTGGCTTGTGGCAGGTCCCGGCGGTCAGCATCGTGCTGGAATCCGCTTTGGTCTTGCTCGGTGCCGTGCTGTATTTTCGGTCGGTTACGGCGGTGGCGGAACGACCCCGTCGAGGATGGGCCATTGCGGCGGGCGGTATCATGGGCTTGTTGTTAACCCTTTCGCTTGTAACAGATGTGTTTGGTTAAAGGAAGGAAGAGGAGGCTTGCATCTCATGTTGGCAGGAGATGGGAAGTCTCCTTATTCCTTGTTTCCAATAACTTGAATTTCCGTTATAATCACATCCATAGGCACCTCAAAAGATAAGGGATTACCAGGTGATCGAAGAACCACCTACCCCGGGGATACGGACCGCTGGTATATCATGAGCAAGCGGTTAGTGCCGATACCGGAACCTAAACAGAAAAAGGAGCTGATGAGATGATTGCAACTTTCATTCACACGATAGCCGGATTTTTATCCATGGATTTATACGGGGCGGTTCTTCCCTTGTTAGCGGTCGCTTTCGTCTTCGTTACTTTATGTTATTTTATCGATAAAGGTATCCGCAGACAGTCCCGATAAAAGCGCATCATTCGTCAAGTCGTGCTTGCCGGAGATCCGGATCGGGAGTATAATGGGTTCTTTAGTCATTCCGATTATATAGAAATAGAGAAGGAGAGAGAACCGTGAATGCTGGGATCGGTTACGGGCTGCTGGCTTACCTTGCCTGGGGCCTCTTGCCGTTGTTTTGGAAAACCTTTATTTCCGTATCCTCGGGAGAAATATTAGGTCACCGCGTCGTGTGGTCCTTCGTATTCGTTGGGCTGCTGCTGATGATCGGCGGCCGTTGGAAGGCTTTGAAAAGCGCTTTTTCCGAGCGCAAAAATGTTTTGCCGATGGTAGGGTGCTCCCTGCTGATCAGCCTTAACTGGCTTATTTACATCTGGGCCGTCAACCATGACCGCGTGGTCGAAACGAGCCTGGGCTATTACATCAATCCGCTGATCAGCGTACTGCTTGGGGTCTGTTTCTTGGGCGAAAGACTTCGCGCGGTACAATGGACGGCCATGGCGCTTGCTACGGTCGGGGTAACCGTTCTGACCTTTAGCTACGGATCGGTTCCTTGGGTATCGCTGGCTCTGGCGATGAGCTTCGGAGTGTACGGGCTCGTCAAAAAGAAAATGCATCTGGAACCAATGGTTGGCCTCGCCGGAGAAACGATCGTCGTGCTGCCTGTAGCCGCCGTTTATTTACTTGTTGTGGGGATGACAGGCCAATCGACGACATCGTCGTTAAGCGCAGGCTATCAGCTACTGCTGGCAACGTCAGGAGTGGCCACGGCGATGCCGCTGCTGTGGTTCGCCAAGGCAGCTCAAAGGCTGTCGCTGACGACCGTCGGATTCCTGCAATATTTGGCTCCGACCATCAGCCTTATCCTGGGTGTCACTTTGTACGACGAGCCGTTCACGACCGTGCACCTGATCAGCTTCTGCCTGATCTGGAGCGCGCTGCTGCTGTTCACGCTGAGCTCGCTGAAAGGCAGGCTCGCGATGCGTGCGGCGGGCACCGGAGTGCAGAAGGGATGAGCTTCATGGAAGTCGGTTCGACCGATTGGGTCGGCCGGCTTTTTGTTATCCTGACCGCTTGCGGCTTACAAAGGAGTAAATATTTGTTAAGATAATGTTAATCCGAAACGAAGGGGTGACAAGCTATGGAAAGACGTCAGTTAGGAAATACGGATATGCAGGTCAGTATGCTTGGATTCGGCGGAGCGGAGATCGGGTTTGAAGGCGCTTCTATATCAACCGTAGAGCGATTGCTCGATTCGGCGCTGGATGCGGGGTTGAATATGATCGATACGGCGGAATGCTATAAAGGCAGCGAGGAGCTGATCGGACAAGCGGTCGGTCACCGCCGGAAGGACTACTATTTGTTCACGAAATGCGGACATGCCTCCGGCTTTGCCATTCCGGATTGGGACCCGGACCTGCTCGCCCAAAGCATCGACCGCAGCTTGAAGCGGCTGAAGACGGATTATATCGACTTGATTCAGCTTCACAGCTGTTCGGAAGAGCTGTTGAAGCAAGGGGACGTCATTGAGGTGCTTCAGCGGGCGCGCGAAGCGGGAAAAGCACGCTATATCGGCTACAGCGGCGACCGCGAGGCGGCGCTCTATGCTATCCGCTGCGGGGCGTTCGATACGCTGCAGACGTCGGTCAACATTGCGGATCAGGAAGCCGTAGAGCTTACAATACCGGAAGCCGTCCAGCGGGGGATGGGCGTCATTGCCAAGAGACCGCTCGCGAATGTGGCCTGGCGGACCGGCGAGAAGCCCGTTTCGGCTTACCATGAGCCGTATTGGGAGCGGTTACAGCGGCTTCGTTACGATTTTTTGCAAGAGGACTTGGAGCAGTCGGTCGAGATCGCGCTGCGGTTCACGCTGAGTATTCCGGGCGTGAGCACGGCCATTGTCGGCACGGCGAACCCGAACCGCTGGGTACAGAACGCAGAGCTGGCGGGGAAAGGCGTCCTGCCGGAAGCACAGCTGCAATCGATTCGCAGCCGTTGGCACGAAACGGCGTCCGGGCAGGACTGGAGAGGGCAAGGGTAATTCGTCAGGCGTCAAGCGCCCGCTCCGAGCGGGTCTGCCTGAGGGTGATGATGACGATCGCTGCGGCGCAGGCGGCGGCGACCCAGCCGTTGAACATAAAGACGTTCCGCATGCCGTACGCTTCGCTTGCGTAGCCGCCCAAGAAGCTGCCGATGATCCGGGCAAGGCCGAGATTCAGCAGTCCGTTCAGCGTCTGGCCGCTCGCCTTGAGCTCCTTTGGCACTTCCTGGTTGATATACATCGCCATGGTCACGGTCAGCACGATAAAGATGAGCCCGTGCAGCAGCTGCGTGGGGAGCACCCAATACGGGTTGTCCGTGAACGAGAAGATGAACCATCGGGCCATGGCCGCCAGACTCGATAAAAGCAAAATATGCGTCATACGAACGCGCTTCATAATCTTCGAGGCGAACAGCAGAAACGGGATTTCGCTCAGGGACGAGATAACCATCGACCAGCCGAGCAGCACGCTGTCGCCGCCCATTTCTTTGTAGTACACCGGGAAAAACGTGTAATAATACCCCATCGTAATTTGCAGCACCAGATTAATCGCCAGGTAGGTAACGAGCTTGCGGTTTTTGAACAGCACCCATACCTGCATCTTGTTGCCGGCCGACTGGTATCCCGATACCTGGGGGAACTTGGCCAGCAGAAGCAGCGACACCAGCATGACCAAGGCGTATGCGTAAAACAAATAGCCGATATGGTCCTTGGCGATCCAGCCGAAGGTGATGGACATGACCGCGAAGCCGATCGTGCCGCCGAGCCGGATCGGCCCGAACGACCAGCGCTTGTGCTTCTCCAATTCCTCCAGCGTGATGGCGTCGCTCAAAGCGAAGATGGACGTTTGAAAAAACGTAAACAAGCATACGACGACAAGCAAATACAGGAACGCTTCGGAGAAGGGGAACAGCAGAATCATTGCCCCGCTGCCTGCGATCAGCCAGCCGAGGACTGCATTTTTCGTTTTGGCCCGGTCCCCGACGGCGCCCCACAACGGCTGTGCCAGTACGGCGATAAACGGACCGACGCTGAGCAGCGCCCCAATCTGGGTCGGCGTTGCGCCGATCGATTGAAAATAAACGGGAATGTACGTCCCGTAAATGGCATTGCCCATGTAAATGATGAAGTAGAACAACAAAAAATACGACATAGCCATCGTGCGATCCCGCGCTTTCGTCAGCAAAATGAGGAATGACCATAATTATCTCATTCCTCCGGCGGATTGACAATGAAAATCGGGCCTGCGAACGATGCGCAGCCAGCGTATGAACTCGGTGAACGAGCTCGTACGCTTTTTTTTGTTGCCGTCCGGCTGAGGGGAAATTCTCTGTTGCTATTTTACGCGTCAATGGATATAATTACAGTCAACTGCCTATGTTACAGTAAACTGTAACATAAACACTGAACTGTTATGGGGGTGATCTGATGAACGGCTATACGGCCAAGCAAATCACGGAGCTGCTCCAGCAGGACGAACCGGGGATCAACCTTCGGACCGTGCGCTATTATACCCAGATCGGGATCGTTCCTCCGCTTGAACTGGCAGGCAACAAGCGCGTCTACACGGATAAGCACCTGCATTATTTTCGCGCGGTTCTGACGCTTTCCAAGACCGGAGAGACGCTTGCCGCCATTCAGGAGAGGCTGAAGGATTTGCCGTTGGACGAAATAAGGCGGATCGGAGAGAGCATGGACATGTATCGTCCGGAGCGCGTGCTGGAGAACGAGACGGTCCGCATCAGCGACGATGTGTACATTACCATGGGACCGCACGCTTCCGGCGAGCTGAAACGAAAAATTATCGCTGCCGTTTCGGACGTCATGAAAGGGGAGAACCGGCTATGATCGTCGCAAGGCTCGCGAAGCAAGTCATGGAGCATGAGGAAGGCATGAATCACCTGTGGGTCCGTATCGAGCTGCCTCGGGTCGGGAGCATCACGGATGTCCGGCTGACGGTTGACCTGCCTGAAGGCGTGCATCGCTCTCCGAATTTGAACGGCTGCCCGGAAACCGACCGCGGTGCTATTCTGCTCGGGGATTCGCCGGAGGATCATGACGTATTTCTTGAACTCTACACCGAGGAGGCGGCAGCTTGCGGCAGGACGGAACTTAGGATCGCCGTGGAATACAAGGACGGAGAAACGGAAGTCCGTGCGGTCCAAAGCATCTCCCTGGAGTTAAAAGCGGAGGACGACACGGAAGATTGGCCGATTGACAAGGAGGTAGTTGACCGGGTGAAGGCGCTGCAATGCAGGCTTCAAGACAGAGCCGCCGAACCAGCGCGCGAATTCGTTATTCTCCCGACGATCATTAGACAGCGAAGCGGAGATTTCGTGGATTGGGAGAAAAAGTACCGTATCGATTACTGCTTTAACCATCGATAACCAAAGGAGGAACGTTTCATGCATCTGATTCCATACGTGGTCGAGCAAACCGGCCGAGGAGAGCGCGCGTACGACATTTATTCCAGGCTGCTTCAGGACCGGATCGTGTTTCTGACCGGACCGGTAACGGACGAAGCGGCGAATGCGATCATCGCGCAGCTTTTGTTTCTGGACGCGGCTGATCCCGACAAAGAAATCAAGCTGTATATCAACAGTCCCGGAGGTTCGATTGCGGCGGGTCTTGCCATCTACGATGCCATGCGGCTTGTCAAGCCTGATGTAAGCACGTTGTGCATCGGACTTGCCGCGTCGATGGGCGCGTTTCTACTGTCCGGCGGCACGAAGGGGAAGCGCTACGCGCTGCCGAACAGCGAAGTGATGATTCACCAGCCGCTCGGCGGGGCTCAGGGTCAAGCTTCGGACATCGAGATCGGCGCCCGCAGAATACTGAAGCTTCGCGACAAATTGAACGGGCTGCTCGCGGCACATACCGGGCAGCCCTTGGATACGGTCGAACGCGATACCGACCGGGATTATTTTATGAATGCGCAGGAAGCTCTGGCTTACGGCATCACCGACGAAATTTTGCACCGCGACGTTTAAGGGTTAAGCTCCGGCCTCCAGTCCCGGACACCATTGTCTTCGAGAATGCCAAGCGTAACGTCGGTAATGTCCGGATCGCTCAGCAGCATCGCTTTCAAGCGGAACTTAATGTCGTCGGCGTCCGCCAGCGTCAAGCCGACGCGGAGCTCTACATAGCCGTCGACGTGATACGTCCGGCCTTCCTGCAGGATGCGGAGCTGGTTAATGTCCCGGACATCCGGGTCGGCCAGCAGCAGGCCGGCGACCCGGTCCTCCACATCCTTCGGCGCGGCTACGCCGATCAGACCTACCATATTGTCATAGCCGACCTTGAACGCCACGCCAACCATGAGAAATCCGATCAGGATCGTGGCGATTCCGTCCAGCATTTTGAAATCCGACAGCTGTGTGACGATGACCGCGATCAAGGCAAGAGTCGCGCCCAGCGTCGCTACGATATCTTCATAGAAGACCAGCCGGGTAGGAGGAGCGGATCGACCGACATTCCGAAATGCGGCGGGTATGACCGCAAGTCCTTTGGCTTCCGCCCGTGCTTCGCGGACGATCTCTTTCATCGCCTTCCACAAGATGGCGCCGTCGGTCAGGATAGCAATTAGCAGGATGACAAAGTTCAGCCAGAAATTCGAAGCTTGCGCGGGGTGGGCCAACAGATGGAAGCCTTCCAGAATCGTTTCGTAAGCCATGAAGGAAACGACCATGACTGCGACCATACAGAACAGATTGATTACACGGCCGAAGCCGGTGGGAAACCGCCGGGTCGGCTGTTTTTCCGCGAGCACGCTTCCTGCAAAAACAAACCCCTGGTTGATCGCATCCGCTACCGAGTGCATGGCCGACGCGAACATCGCGCCGCTTCCGCTAAGCGCTGCGGCGACTCCCTTGGCAGCCGCGACTGCCGTATTTCCAAGCGCCGCCATTAAGGAAGAAGTGTTTCCTTTTTTAAGTAAAGCCCATAATCCCATCGTTTGCTCTCCTCATCGTTTTCGAGTTTGATGCGCTTGCTGCCGGCTGCGGCCTAGTTGTTCCTAGTGTAACCCGTTTGTTTCAGCGGCAGAAGCGTCATGATGAACTTTCGTTTTACAAGTTCTTATGAACCTATATTACGATCTTTTGGGTTAAATCACAAAGTTCATTTTGAAGCATTCCCGGCGAAATAATGTCAGGAATGAGAAAGAGAATGCCGTAGGAAGCTCAAGCTTAGCGGGATGAGCTTTTTGACATTCTCACTACGAAGTCTTATGATAAGTTCAAATGAACTCATTGCCACAAAGGGGCTCGCTTATGGAAACCTTTTATTTGACGAGAAAACAAATGGCCGGCTTGCTGATGTCTCTTGCAGGGAAGACGGAACGGACGCCGCTCGCTACGCTGCAGGAGGCCTGGGCCAAATCGCACCGGTCGGATATGGAGCACGGCAAAACGCTGGGGGCGTTCGTATCCACCTCGCTGCCGCCGATCTTCGAGAAGCTGATCAAGATGAAAAACACGAGCGAAGGCTTCTCTTTAACCGATATCGTTGCGCTCGGCAATCAGATCGAATACGCGCAATATTCGGTCACTTCGGTGCAAAACTGGGTGAAGCGGGATTTCAAGTCGCTGATTCCTTCACCGAGGCTGGGGAAAAAATATTCGATCGACCAAACCGCCATCTTATTCATGATCGACGATTTGAAGGCGACGCTCGATTTTGAGTCGATCCGCAAGCTGCTGACGCTTGTCTTCAACCGCCCGGACAACGATGCCGACGATGTCGTTTCTCCGCTGCGGCTGTACGCCGCGTACTCCTCGATCTTTGAAGAGCTTGACCAAAACAACGATCAAGTGCTGGACTTGTCCGGACACGACAGCGGCCTGCGCAACCATGATCACATGCTGGAGCAATTGATCAAGCAAAAGGCCGACGACTATGCCGGGGCGGTGGAGGGATTGAGCGACGGGCAGAAGGAGCTGCTGAGCCATACGATTTTTATCGCCATGGTATCGGTGCAGACCTCGTATTTTCAATCCTTGGCCAAACGTTATTTGAACGCAACGCTGTTTTTGCAGGATTTGGTGTAGCGTTTTTTGCCGCGGCAACTTTGACTGCAACTCGTTCTCGGACAGGCCCTGCCCGGCAGGCTCGTGCTATAATTTACCGTGAAGGGAGAGAATTCGATCATGCTAACCTTGAGAGCCGCACGGGAAGAAGACATGCCGTGGGTGAATGAGCAGTACCGGGAAGTAGGCTTCGCCGCCTCCGATTACGGGAACGAAATCATCGTGATCGCCGAATGGAACGGGGATAAGGCCGGTGTCGGCCGTTTGGTCAACATGGGGCAAGATACATACGAGATGGGCGGCATTTATGTGCAGGAACGCTTCCGGGGAAAGCAGGCGGCAGGCGCCATCGTAGGTTTGCTGGTGCAGGAGGCCGGACGGCGGGGAATTCCGCACGTCTACTGTATTCCATTCGCGCATTTGGAGAGCTTTTACAGCCGGTTCGGCTACAAACGGGTGGAGGACGAGTCTGCGGTACATCCCGGGGTATTGAAGAAATATCGGTGGTGCCGCACCGAGTATCCGCAAGAGACGATCTTGATGAAGCTGATTCTCTGACAGTACTGCCAGCGGAAGCTTCCCGGGCGGAGATCTTGTGAGCGCAAGCGCGATCCCGGAAGAAAAGGAAGGGGCCGCCGTGCCCCGCGAACTGACCGATTCCGAGATCACCGGCATCATCCGGGCGTTCGGCGAAGCGACCCGGCGGCGATCGAAGCCGGCTTCGACGGGGTCGAGCTTCACGGGGCTAACGGATTTCTCCTTCACCAGTTTTTCTCCCCGCACTTCAACCGCCGCACCGACCGCTGGGGCGGAATGGGGGAGAAGCGCATGACGTTCCCGCTATCGGCCGCGCGCTCATCACCGAACCGGATTGGATCACCAAGGTGGCGCAAGGACTCGAGCAGGAGCTTCGTATGACGCTGTCCAAGAACGATCAGGAAACTTCTCGCCATCCCGGATTCGCTTTGGAAGATGATCTTAGCCGTCCCGGGCTGGTTCCCGGTGGAAGGCGTAGCGTAGAAGGTAAGCCTTCTTCCAATCGAACTCGGCAAACTCTCCATCCTTTTGGAACGGGGAATTTTTTGATTGACAATCGGGATTGTTTTCTTCTATAATTTCGACTGATATCAAAGTCAAATTAAAAGGGGAATAGCGACATGTCTCCTCGTACCAGAGAACAAAACGAAGAAATTCGGAAGCAGCGTAAACAAGAAATTTTGCAGGCGGCGATCCGCGTGTATGTCGATAAAGGCTACTCGGCATCCGAGATGGGGGATATCGCGAGTCAGGCTGGGCTTGCGCATGGGCTGGTCTACTATTATTTTAAAAATAAAAAGGCGTTGTTCCGCGAGCTTTATGAAGTCATGATGGAGGAATCCAGACAGTTTACGAAGACCTTCTTCGAACAAGAGGGGTCTGTGTTTGAGTTGTTCAAGAATTATGCTCACATCGTATGTGAACGTGTCTTGGAGGATCCTGTAATACCGCGATTTTACATGCGGATTAGCTTGGATTTACAACACTTGTATACGCCGGAAGAGTTTTCTCCGTTCGAGTGGGTAAAAAATTTCATGTATCCGATGACGCAAGCGATTGAAAAGGGGATCGGGCAGGGCACGATTCAACCGGGTGACGCTAATCTGATGGCTATGCAATTCTGGGGTTCTGTCTCCCAGGGGATGAATTATCTGGATCAGGTACAGCAGGAGCTTATAGCGCAAGGTAATCCGGAAACGGCATACAAAGAGCAGTTGAAGAAGATTTTGGATCAGGTGGTCGAATCGTCCGTTTCCTTGTTTAAGCCGCAATAAATTTTTTTACTTTTATTATTGACTTATATGTCAATCAAAAATATGATGGCAATAAGGAGAGTGATTGGAGTATGGCAACGATTCGCAAGGAAATGATGATTGAGGCTACGCCGGAGCAAGTGTGGGATGTGGTGCGTGATGTCGGCGCGGTGCATCGGCGCTTCGTACCCGGCTATACCGTGGATACACGTCTGGATGGCGATTACCGAATTCTCACCTTTTCGAACGGAGCGGTCGTGCGTGAGCATATCGTTGCCGTGGATGACGAGGCGCGTCGGCTGGCGTATGCAGTAGTGGAAGGAACCATGTCGCTTGTGCATCACCATGCGTCGTTCCAAGTCTTTGCCGAGCATGATAGCCACAGCCGGCTCGTTTGGATCACTGACTTTTTGCCTCATGAGCTCGCAACGGAAATCCGAATGCGCGTAGAACGGGGAGCTGAAGTGATGAAACAAACGATTGAAGCGGAAGTTAAAGCGGGCAGCTGCTGTCATAAAAAAGGGGATGAAAAATGATGAAAATATTGGTGATCGCAGCACATCCGAATTTGCAGCAGTCGCGCGTCAACAAATGCTGGATAACGGAATTGCGCCGGCATCCCGATCAAGTGACGGTACATGAATTGTATGCAGCGTATCCGGAAAAAACAATCGACATCGAGCGCGAGCAAGCTCTGATCGCCGAGCATGATCGGCTTGTTTTGCAATTCCCTCTTCAATGGTACAGCACGCCATCGCTGCTAAAGCAATGGCTGGATGAAGTCTTCACAACGGCCTGGCTGTTCGGACCCGGCGGCAGGGCAGTAACAGGTAAAGAACTTTTGCTTGCCATTTCCATCGGAGGCGCGGAAGCGTCTTACCAGGCAGGAGGCTTGATCGGATACACCATCAGCGAACTGACCCGGCCTTTGCAAGCCCTCGCTAACCAAATCGGCATGACGTTGCTCCCGCATTTCAAATTGTACGGCGCTGTACAAGCAACGGACGAGCAGATCGAAAGCAGCGCTAAACAGTACCTCCAATACATCTTGAACCCGGAACTCGATCCCCGAATAGCCAGACAACGAATGCTCGATGAGATGAAACAAAAAATGAAGGCGGCTCAGTAATCCATACACCACGGACTCCAATGTTCGTGGTGGTTTTTTATTGTTGTCCTTGGCACTCCGGTGCCGGCTAAGAGGATGTTATTCTTTTAGACGCGATATTTGATATAATGGGATTCCCAGCTGCACCGCAGCATTGGCAAAAAAACGTAGAAGGTGACGCGATGAAATCCGATTTTCGGGAATTGAAATTGTCTGACTTAAGCGATATTCAAGTTGATTATTTTTTCGGGCCGTCAAAGACCGTGGAATATCGCGATATGATGATTATAAAATACTCGGGCGAGTACGGCTTCGGCTCGGCGGGGAACAGCGATGCGGTATATATGAAAGCGATGGGCCGGGCGGCGTTGGAAGCCTGGAAACCGGATGCGATTATTCTGGACTGGTCCGATCTGAAGTACGAATGGGGAGATATGCTGGAGATGGCGCTGGATATCGATACCGGCTGCTGCGAGCCGGCCCTGCCCATGGCTGTCATTGTCGGCCCGCCTTGCGAGGAGGCCGTCAGGACGCTGCTGCTTGGAATCGACAGCGAGGAAGGGCTGGAAACGATCGAATGGGTATTCAAGAATAAAGACGAGGCGATCGAATATATTGAAAAACAATTGCAGAAAGCAGGGTCCTAAAAATAAATACTTACGTTGCGATGCTGCGCGGGATCAATGTGAGCGGACAAAAAATGCAGCTGGTGTCGAATTGAAAGCATGTTAAAAGAGGCGCTGGGGTAATTTCGAATAATTTTGTGGAAAAGAAGTTGAAGGTAGCCGCGACGACAAGGAACTGGGAAACGGTCAATAAGCTTGCCGATCTTAGCAGACGATGAAGAAAAAAGTTGTATTGCGTTTAGTATATGGGCGTGGTCGGAACATAGCCGCGGTCAGTTTTCAGGCGAACGGAAATCTAATTGTAGGAGAGTCTGGATGCTTATGTTAACGATGACGACGGAAAGACTTCTCATTCGGGAGTATAAGGAAAGCGATTTTGATGAACTCAAGACGCTGCTATCCGACCCTGAGACGATGCGTTTTTGGCCTCAGCCTTTTGACGATGACCAAGTCCATAGTTGGCTGGAAAGATGTATTCGAAACTATCGGGATTTGGGGTATGGCAGATGGGCTGTTTTTCTGAAGGCGAATCGGAAGTTCGTCGGAGACTGCGGCTTCTTGAGGTACAAAATCATGGATCGCTTCGAAAACGATCTGGGGTATATCATTCACCATCCTTACTGGCATCAAGGCTACGGGTACGAAGCGGCCAAGGCTTGCTTGGAATACGGCTTCGGTCCGTTGCAATTCGACAGCATATGCGCCAATATGGCGCACGACCATCTTGCCTCGCAGAAGGTGGCCGAAAAACTGGGGATGAAACGGGAAGCGCAGTTTACGAATCCGCGGAACCGGAATCTGCTGACTTATATATACCGGATAGGCAGAAATGAAGCGTCTGGCAAGGAAGGAAACTAACTTAAACAAGCAATAGCAATTTCACGACGTTCACGGCGATGGGGAGGGAGTCTGCGATGTGGAACAAGCTGTTCAAGTTTGGGGAGACGCCGCCGATCCGGTTAATCACGGTTTTGTTTTATACGGGGTGCATTCCGATAGCCTATAAAGCCGTCCTATTCGGAGAAGAAATTTATAGGACGAATACCTATATGACAACGGTTAAAGAAGGATATTTTTACACGGCCAAGGCGGTAAACGATCTACCGAAAGGAATTGTGTACGGCGTTGTCGCATTTGTGGCAGCCGTTGTGATATGGAAAATTTTTTGCGAGATTTTGCTGATCGTTTTGCGGTTTTTCGAATCGAGAAAATAGCAAGAGCCCGTAAACACACCGATCTTCCAAGCTTTAGGCGATGTCAACCGACAGCAGATCATTCTGGGCGAATTGAAAGCCGAGATCGATATCTCCGCCGGAAAAGCCGCCGCAACGATACGGATTCCGGAAAGCCCGACGGAGGAGCAGTTGGCTCAGCTTCATTTGACCCCTTTTGCGAACAAACGATGGGAGGATTTACTTATGTTTCCTGCAGATATTGTTTGGAGACCGAGCACGGGGATCGGTTATGAACACCTTAAAGTCAGTGAGGAAAACAATCAAATTCTCATAGATAGTATTGTTATCGGGAGTCACAATAACAATGATATCTTCCGGATTAAATATGATATCGTGCTCGATAAAAGCTGGGTCGCCAGAGCAGTCACAATTCGTTACTTGGGAGAAGATCGAGGGTTGCGTCTATTGTCTGACGGCAATGGGATCTGGAAAGATGAACGGGGGCAAGTCATTCCCGAATTATCAGGCTGTATCGATATTGATATTTCATGCACTCCCTTTACGAATACGCTTCCGATCAACCGATTGTCGTACGAGCCATTGCAGCAGCAGGAGATCCAAGTGGTCTACATTTCTGCCGTTGAATTGAACTATAGACAGGTTAAGCAGAGCTATACCTTGTTAGAAAGCGGGAAGGATTCGTCCGTCTTTCGATATCAAAGCGGGAATTTTATGGAGAGCATCACGGTCGATTCAAACGGTATCGTCGTGGTTTATCCGAATTTATTTTATCGCGAGAAGGGGCCAGATGCACGATAATAGGGTCCATAACAAAAAGCCCCGGAAAGGGGCTGAGCTTGTTGAGAAAGTGGTCTAAGCAAAAATAGAGAAACATAGGGAGGTGGGGTATCCACTGGAGAAGCGATAGCGGCTGCCTTTGTCTTCGGGAAATGTCCGCTAGTAAGCGGCTTCCAATCAAATTTCCCGAAGACAAGAGTGGTCGGAAGTGGATACCCCACCCCCTTCGTTACTTCTATAATCCCGTTTGACCACTTTCTCAACACTCTGAGCCCCGGAAAGGGGCTTTGTATGTTTTATTCGACAACGGAGGATTAAAAATTCAGTACATTCTTGGACCACTCGGCGTATCCTTTGGAGGATTTCTCTTTTGCGATTTTGGCGGAATCGTCGGCTTTTCCAATGTTAATTAAATATTCGTTATAATCGCTTGCTTTTTTGTCCCGGACATATTTATCGAGATAATCCAATGCGAGCTGATAATGCCGGGCGCTACCCTGATATTCGGCCAGGATGAACCTAATTTGGCTCGAATCGATGCCATACTTATTGAAATCCTCATAGACGTTTTCCGTTGTTTCCTTCGTTAGGTTTGTTAGCGTTTCATTGGCTTTGTAGTAGCTTGTCTTGGCAATGGAAATCAAGGAGGAAGCTTCCGCTTTCGCTGCATTCATGGCATCGGCAGTCAACCGGATGGAAGTGCGGGCGGAATCCAACGATTCGCCGAGCGTCTGCAATTTCAAGTACAGCTCGGCAACAGCGGCATATTTCTTAAGCTTCTTGATATCGTTTTGCTGCTTCGTTTCCTCGGATTTGTCCGTTGATGCAGGAGGTGCCGCAGGAGGCTCGGGAAGCTTGACATCCACCTGATAAGCGTCGCCGTCCCATGTCACGGAAGCCCCGAGCTGCCGTAGCAAAGAAATCGGCACGAGTGTGTTGCCGTCATAGATCATGGCAGGCACTTCGCCCGCTTCGAGCGGCTTCCCGTTCGACGTTACTTTTACGATCGGATTTCCTTTGTAATCCCCGGTCAATCCCGAGGCGTTCACGGCTCCGGCAACTAGGATCAGGGTGGCGGACAATACCGCAATTTTCTTCTTCATGGATTTCCCTCTCTAATTCCCCATTGGCTGGGGGATTGGCTAATTACTGGATAACAATACTAATTATCTATATTTTCAGCGGATTTGTCCAATGACGGACTCCTAGCCTGCGTGATAGAGTAGAAGGCACGCTCTATGAGGCGGAGCGGGATACGCGGGTTCATATCGAAAACAATCATGGCTCGGTGTTGGAATATTTGATCGGGCTTGATAAAAAGCTGACCGGGCTGACCGACCATCAAAACAGTTTGCTCCGGCCTTTTTGCAAGGGATGAGCGATACAACGTGACTGCGGAAGAAATCGAAGAGATTTTGCAGAAATATTTTCCCGGGGGTACGGACGGGCCTTTAAAAACGTTCTATCTGCAGGAAAAGCACAAGCTGGTCGTGCTGAGAGATCGCCAAACGGTTCGAGAGCGGGCATGTCTAAAAGGGGAATTGGCCATGAATCGGCGGGAAGAACTTAAGCAGATGTACAAAGAAGTGAAGCCCCAGGCGGGCGTTTACCAAATCAAGAATACCGTGAACGGAAAGTTCTGATCGGCAGCACTCTGAATCTGAAATCTCTGAACGGAAAAAGGATGGAGCTGCAGTTCGGCACCATGATGAACAAGGTGCTCCAGCAAGAATGGAATGAGTACGGTGAGCAAGCGTTTGAAATCGAAGTGCTGGAGATTCTGGAGAAGAAGAAAACCGGCTTCTTCGACGCAAAGGAAGCTCTGCACAAGCTGGAGGAGAAATGGCTGGAGCAGCTTCAGCCGTATGGCGAGCGGGGATATAACCGGGAAAAGTAAGGATCGTGCGCACACAGGGAAGAGGGGTCTGCGTCAGCTTTGACGCCGGTTCCTCTTTTTTTGAGTGACGATATGTTGGTACCATTTATTATCAGCGGCTGATGTGATATGTTAGGTATTGCCTAATATGTTTAGGCGCTGCCTTATCTTTGGTTCGGAAAGGGGAAGGCTCATGCTGGTGTGGATGTTAAGAAAGATGATGATGGAGCGGGACATCCGAACGGGGGCTGCACTGGCTCGACTGTTAAAGGAAAAAGCAGGCTACGAGCTGTCTGCCCCCTCAATCAGCGCCCTGCTGACCGGCCAGCCCAAGCAGATGAAGGCCGAGACGCTGGACGCTTTATGCACGGCTTTGGACTGTACCCCGAACGACTTGTGGGTGCATACGCCGTCGCAAGTCAGAAGCGCATCCTTATAAATGAAAAGGGGCATTAACGTTATGGCTGAAAAAACAATCCTGCCGTTCGGCGACCCGGTTCTTCGTAAAAAAGCCAAACCGGTGGAAGAGGTAAATCCGAGAATCCTTAAGCTGCTTGACGATATGGTCGATACGCTGTATGCCGCAGAGGGCAGGGCGGGGCTTGCGGCGCCGCAGATCGGATTTTTGCGCAGGGTGATTGTGATGGACTGCGGCGACGGACTCATTGAGCTCATCAATCCTGTGATGCTGGAAATGTCCGGAGAGCAGATCGGGCCGGAAGGCTGTCTGTCGTTTCCCGGGCATACCGGGTTCGTGAAGCGGGCCAATCAAGTCAAGATCAGCAGCTTGAACCGACAAGGCGAAACGTTCGTTCTCGAAGCGGAAGGGTACCTTGCGCGCTGCATTCAACATGAAATGGACCACCTGGACGGGGTGCTCTACATCGACCGGATCGAAGGGAATGCACTCATTCACGACGAGACGGGGCGCAAGGTCAATGTGTTCGACATTATTCGCCTGTCCAAGCCCGAACATTAAAGAAGCAGAGTCCCAAAAAAGAAACAGCCCGGACTTGAGGTTCAAGCTCGGGCTGTTTCGCGTGTTCTACCTTTTTCTCATCTCGAAAAACTCGCACAAGTCTCTGCGGTGATAAGCCACATCACTGACCCCGGACTGAATCACGACCGTGTCGTTGTCGAAGCGGGTGATGATCCCGCCGGAACCGACCACATGGTCGTTTTGAAAAACCCGGATCGATGCTTCGCGTTCCATCGCCTCCTGGAAATCCGCATCGGTTACCAATCTATGATTGCGTGCCATCTTTGTTCTCCTTCGTCGTTAGGCTTTATCCATTGTATCATATTTGCGAAAAATCATCTGAATAGGCAATGATGCAGCGCCTATCCAGCCTAGAGGGGGGGCGAGCGCCGCCGGATCGGCTCAATCCGAACGATTGGGGGAGCTTAAACTGCGCTCCATCAGCTGCTTCAGCTTCGATTCCGTCGAGGAATCAGGCGCAGGAGTATAGATGCTGCACCGCAGGTCGGAGCTCCCTTGTACCTGCAGCGAGGTAAGGTGAAACAGCATTTTGCCGGCTTTGGCATGCCTGAATTCGATTAACACCTCCGGGGCCGATCTAACCTCGCTTTGCTCCCACAGCCGGTCGAAATCCGGGTGAACCTCCTTCATCTCTGCAAGAAAACGCTCGTACCATTCGTCCTCAACGTATTGCCCGTAATACGCCCGGAAAATAGCGAGAAAACCACGGACAAAATGCTCCCAATTGACGGCAAGACGTTGGAATTCTTTTTGTGTAAACAGCAGCCGGATCATATTTCGCTGTTCGACGGGAATATGTTGGAAGTCGAGAAACACGTGGGAAGCTGCTTCGTTCCAGCCGACAATATGGCAGCGGCGGTCGGAAATAATGGTCGGACAAAAGCGCAGCTCCTGCAAAATTCGTCTCAGCGAAGGACTGATCTCGGGCAGCTCTTCAATCAGCGTATGGGTGCCCGCCCCGGTTTCCAAAGCAAGCGAGAACAAATATTTCCGCTCGTCCACCGTTAATTGCAGGGCGGCGGCGACGCAGTCCAGGACCGATTTGGATACTTTGATATCCCGTCCTTGCTCAAGCCACGTGTACCACGTAGGGCTAACTCCGGCAAGTTGGGCGACTTCCTCACGTCTCAAACCCGGGGTGCGTCTGCGGGTTCCCGCCGGAAGTCCGACTGTTTGCGGGAGCACTTTGGCCCGCTGTGCCTTCAAAAAAGCCGATAACGCTTGAAGCCTCGTTTGATGATTCATCTCGTTTCCGCCTTTAGTTTCGTTAACATAGTAGTTATTATACTATAATAAACTGCAACTTGTAATAGGATAACAACTATGACAACATAGGACTTAACCGATGAACGAAAGGAAGGAACTACGATGGAACGAGTCGTGTTAACGGGAATGGGTGTTATTTCGCCGCTTGGGAATGAAGTGGAAACCTTTTGGAATCGTTTGTGCCGGGGGGAATCGGGGATAAGCCGGATCGATACGTTCGACACGTCCCGCTTTAAAACGAAAATCGCGGGGATTGTCCGGGAATTTGACGCCGATGCCCGGTTCGGGCGCAAAGAGGCACGGCGGATGGATCGGTTTTGTCAGTTTGCTATGGCTGCCGCGGATCAGGCGTTGGAGGATTCAGGCTTATCGCTTGGCGAAATCGATCGGGAAAGACTGGGCGTATACGTAGGCTCCGGCATCGGAGGCATTCAAACGCTGCTCGAACAGGACGGTATTCTCCGTGATCGGGGACCGGAACGGGTCAGCCCGACGCTGGTACCGATGATGATATCGAACATGGCCGCAGCGATGATCAGTATAAAATATGGAGCTCTGGGCCCAACGCTGTCTCCGGTAACGGCATGCTCCATAGGAAATACGGCCATCGGCGAAGCGTTCCGGCTCATTCGGGCGGGCGGCGCGGACGCAATCATTGCCGGCGGTGCGGAAGCCGCCGTGACAGAAATTTCGCTTGCCAGCTTCGGGAATGCTACCGCTTTGTCCGGCCGAAACGACGAGCCAGCCAGAGCAAGCCGTTCGTTCGATGCGGGGCGGGACGGGTTCGTCATGGCCGAGGGCGCGGGCATTGTGGTGCTGGAATCGCTATCCCATGCACAGCGTCGGAACGCTCGAATCTACGCCGAGGTGATCGGTTACGGAGCCAGCTCCGATGCCTATCACATTGTCGCCACCCATCCGGAGGGGATCGGGGCTTACCAGGCCATGAGATCGGCGCTTCGCGAAGCGGCCGTGAACCCCGAGGAAGTGGATGTGATCAGCGCGCACGCGACGAGTACAGAACTGGGGGACAAGTCCGAAACGATGGCGATCAAAAGGCTGTTCGGCGAACACGCCTACCGGATTCCGGTAACCGCCAATAAGTCCATGACCGGTCACATGCTGGGAGCGTGCGGCGGGGTAGAAGCCATTGCTCTGGCCAAGAGCCTGGAGCAGGGAATCATTCCTCCGACGATTAATCTGGAACAACCGGACCCGGATTGCGATTTGGACTATGTGCCGAATGAAGCGCGTCAAGCCAGACTGAAGATCGGCATATCAAACTCCTTCGGGTTCGGCGGACACAATGCGGTCATCGTGCTAAAGGCCTTTGCAGAATAACTGCGTACAACTTGGTACAAGCATACAAGATATAAAAATAGCTATTATGATAAAGGTCCGTTGCGGAACGAAGGGAGAACCCCGGAGACCGCGCGGACTTTTGTATTTAATCTTAGTTTTAGGAAGCTTCCGTAATTTTCTGATTTCTAAGCTTGGCTTTAATCATTTTGATTCGCTGCTGGGCGTAAAACTCGCATGCCGCTCCACTCAGGCTGCTGAGAGGAACTTGTAGCTCGGTGTGGTTGTCGATAATGATCATCGATCCGTTTTCGAAAAACTTAAAAGTAAGGTCGGCCCAAAACGGCTCGGACGCATCCAAAATTTTTTCAATCTGCTGCTCCGTGAGCTGTTCGCCATTTTCGGCCATGACATTCTTATAGTAGTCCCGTTCGATAAATCTAACATTCGTCACCATCGTATCTACACTCCTCTCAGGAAATAGGAACATGCGTTCTTGTGACTATTATACCAAACATTTGTTCGCAGTCAATACAATTTACAGAAAATTCTCTTAAGTTAGTAAAAATGTCTCTTGATCCCGCATCTTCGGCATGACGCATAGTTTGTTCGGATTGACGAAACCAAAACCGGATGATAGTTTAGAAAAGAGTATGGCAGATAGTGGGAGGGTTATCGATGACAGAAGTCCGTTTGGAAATCGGCTACGACGAATACGAAGATGGAATGCGCATGGAACAGTTAATCGAGCAATTGGCCGCGAAGCCCGAGAGCCGGGAGGTCGTTGAGCTGACAATCGGCTCGTGGGGACAAGCCTATGAAGATGGGCCCGATTCGTTCATGGATGTATTGATCGGACATAAGGACGCTTTCCCGGCGCTGCGCAAGCTGTTTATCGGCGACATGGATTCGGAGGAATGCGAAATTTCGTGGATTATGCAGACGAATCTGGCTCCGCTGCTGGAGGCGTTTCCGCAGCTTACTTCGTTCTGCATTCAAGGCAGCACCGGCTTGTCCTTGAAGCCGTTGAAGCACGAACGGTTGGAAGAATTGGTAATTATCTGCGGCGGCCTGAGCAGGGAAGTGCTCGCCGAGATTCGCGACGCCGAGCTGCCGGAGCTTCGAAAGCTGGAGCTTTATCTCGGCGTAGACGACTATGGCTTCGACGGAAGCCTGGAGGATGTTAAACCGCTCATGGAACCGGGGCGCTTTCCCAAATTGACTTACCTCGGTCTGAAAGACAGCGAGATTCAAGACGAAATCGCGATTGAGATTGCGAATTCGCCGATCCTCGATCAATTGCATACGCTTGATTTATCGCTGGGAACCCTTAGCGACAAAGGCGCGGAAGCGCTGCTGGCGAGCGAACGCGTCCGGAAGCTTTCGTTCCTCGATCTGAACTATCACTATATGTCGGACGAGATGGTAAAACGCTGGCAAACGTCTGGCATGTCCGTCGATGTCAGCGACCAACAGCAGAGCGATGATGAAGACGACTGGCGCTATCCGGCGGTCACGGAGTAAATGACCCGTCCGCTGATTGTTGTTGGGAATCCCGGCAACCGGAGGACGACGATGCTGCAGGAAGCGCGCCGGAGGCTCGGGATGCCTCCGGCGAGGATCGTGCCGTATCTCGATTTGCTGCAGGGATGTGTTCGCTGGAAGGAAATCACGGGCGGCGAGCCTGTCCTTGTGCGGCTGGACTCGCCCGGCGAGCATTTCCCGGTGGAGCGCGAGCTAATCGCACTCGGTGCGGCCGACGGCGGGCAAGCGGACGAGTTGTTCCCGTTGCCGGAGTTTCTCCCGATGCCGGTCATCTCGGCGCAAGCGGCCCGGAACTTGCCCGAACAACCGGGACGCATCTACTATCCCTCGCAATGGTTTCGCGGCTTTTGCCGGATGCTGTCCGGCCTTCGCGCCGACTTGGCCGAAACGGTGCCGGAAGCCCGCTGGACGAACGATCCGCGGGAAATCGCGGTCATGTTCGACAAGCGCCGCTGTCATCGGCTGCTCAGCTCCCGGGGCGTACGGGTTCCCCCGGCTCCGGGGGAGGCAGGCTCCATCCGGGGCTACGACCAGCTCCGCGAAGCGATGGAGCGGACCGGCATGCGGCGCATCTTCGTCAAGCTGGCGTTTGGCTCCTCGGCCTCCGGGGTGCTGGCTTACCAGATTAACCCGTCTACCGGTGCGGAGCTGGCCGACACGACGATCGGCTTCGAGCGCCATGGGTACGAGCGGGTATATTACAATTCGCGCCGTATTCGCAGATACCGGGAGCGCCCGATCATCCGCGAAATCATCAATTGGCTGGGCGCTCAAGGTATGCACGTCGAGCAGTGGGTGCAGAAAGCATCGCACGACGGCCGGGCATTCGATGTCCGCCAACTCGTCGTCGGCGGCGAAGCGTGTCACCGGATTGCCCGGCTCAGCCGCACGCCCATCACGAACCTGCACCTGCGCAACGAGCGGGCCGGGCTGGAGGAGCTCGGGCTGTCCGCGGCCACCATTCAGGCGGTAGCAGAGGCCGGAGAGCAGGTTGCTTCGCTGTTTCCGCGTTCCGCTGTGGCAGGGATCGACGTGCTTCTCGCCAAAGGCAGCTTGCGTCCCTATATCGTCGATATCAATCCGTTCGGAGATTTGCTGCTTAACGTTCGTTACGAAGGCATGGATACCTACGAATGGCAAATGACCCGCATGTTAAAGGATGAATGAAGCATGACCATCAATATGAACGACATTGTCGGCACTCACGACATTTTGTTTGTGACGCTTGACACGCTGCGCTACGACGTGGCGAAGCTGGAGGAAGAGAACTGCCCCAATCTGTGCGGCACGGGCGGCTGGGAAAAGCGGCATACGCCGGGCAGCTTTACGTATGCCGCGCACCACGCTTTTTTCGGCGGTTTTTTGCCGACGCCCGCCAATACGGACAAAGCGAGCCATGTTCGGTTGTTTCACTCGAAAAATACGGGACTGCCGACCAATCCGAACACATGGCTGTTCGATACGCCCGACATCGTCTCCGGCCTTGCCGGGGAAGGATACCGCACGATCTGCATCGGCGGCGTTATTTTTTTTACGAAAAAAGTAGCGCTGGCGAAAGTGCTTCCGTCGTATTTTCAGGAAAGCTACTGGCGTCAGACGTTCGGCGTAACGAATCCGCGCTCCACCGAGCATCAGGTGAACCATGCGCTGAAGCTGATCGGCTCGGCAGACCCGGGCCAACGGCTGTTTCTCTTCATGAACGTGAGCGCCATCCACGGCCCGAACCATTATTTCGTACCCGGAGCAAAACGCGATTCGGTTGATACCCAACGGGCGGCGTTGCGCTATGTGGACGGACAGCTCGGACGGCTGTTCGAAGCGATGCGTGCACGGGGCAAGACGTTCTGCATCGTCTGCTCCGACCACGGAACGGCTTATGGCGAGGACGGGTATCAAGGCCACCGGCTGGCGCACGAGGTCGTATGGAACGTGCCGTACCGGGAATTTATTCTATAGACATAACAGTTACCAAAAGGAGGGACATCAAGTGGAATTCCGGGAATCAGAAGACATCCGGCGCTGGTCGGAGCAAATCGCCGCATCGCCATACCGGTCTTACTTGTACTCCTATCCGCATAAAACGGCCTATCGCGAACTGAATCCGCCGCTGCCGCTGCACGAGCTGTGGAAGCGGGAGAGCGGGGAGTCGTTCTTTTTATATATGCACATTCCGTTCTGCGCGGCCCGGTGCGGGTTCTGCAATCTGTTTACGCTGCCCGACCGGAGCGCCGACGTGCACGAGCAGTATATCGATGCATTAGAGCGTCAGGCGAGGCAGTGGGCGCCCATGGTGGCTCACCGGCCGTTTTCCCGCTTTGCGATCGGCGGCGGGACGCCGACACTTTTGAACGAGCGGCTTCTCGAACGTTTGTTCGATATCGCGGAGCAGGTGATGGGGCTCGATCCGGACCGTGCCTCGATCTCCGTTGAGACGTCCCCGGATACCGTAACCGATGCGCGAATGAAGCTGCTGAAGGAGCGGAAGGTCGACCGGGTGAGCATGGGAATTCAAAGCTTCATCGAAGCCGAAGCCGCTGCGATCTACCGCCCGCAAAAGCCGGGCGAAGTGATGCGCGCGCTGGAAGTGCTGAAAAGGCACGACTTCGCCGTGCTCAATCTCGATTTGATTTACGGGCTGCCCGGACAAACGGTGGAGACTTGGCTGTATTCGCTGGATCGGGCATTGGAATATGAGCCCGAGGAAATTTTCATCTACCCGCTGTATACGCGCGAGAACACGATTTTAAAGCCGGAAGAGCTGCGCCGCAGAGGGCAGGATCACCGGCTGGTTATGTACCGAGCCGCTTGCGAACGCTTGAAGGAGAAGGGCTACGAGGCGTTCTCGATGCGGCGTTTCGCCAAGCCGGACGCGAAGTCCGGGAAAAATCTGCTGCCTTACGGCTGTCAGGAGGAAGGGATGGTCGGTCTCGGCTGCGGCGCACGTTCGTACACGAGAGAGGTGCATTACGCTTCCCGCTACGGCGTAAGCTACAAAGCGACTCAAAGCATTATCGCCGACTACGTCTCCGCGTCAAGCTACGATACGGCCGATTACGGCTATGTCTTGAACCTGGCCGAGCAGCAGCGCCGTTTCGTCATCAAGGCGCTGCTGCACCGCGAAGGGCTGGAGCGGAGCGCTTATGAAACGAGATTCGGCAGCGATCCGTTTGACGATAGTCCCGAGCTGAAGCGGCTGCTGGCTGCCGGGTTTGCCGTCCTGGAGGACGGTACGATGCGCTTGACAGACGAAGGCATGGGCTATTCCGACGCGATCGGCGACTGGCTGATCTCGCCGGAGGTCAGGGAGCGGATGGAGGAATACGTATGCGTGTAAGCACCACGCTGTACTACCGGGGCGCGTTATCCTCCTGCAACTACGATTGTCCGTATTGTCCGTTCAGCAAAACGACGGAAAGCCGCGAGACGCTGGCGAAGGATAGGGCGCAGCTGGAGCGGTTTGTAGCATGGGTCCGAGAGCAGGGGGAGGACGGTAGGCGTCTGTCCCTCTTCTTCAATCCGTACGGCGAGGCGCTCGTCCACCAATGGTACCGCGAGGCGTTGACGGAGCTGTCTCATCTGGAGCACGTCGACAAAGTGGCGATCCAGACGAACTTGTCCGTCAAGCTGGATTGGACGAGCGGGCTGAACAAGGAAAAGGCGGCGTTCTGGGTTACGTATCATCCCGGTCAAACGAGCGAAGCCTCGTTTCTGGCCCAGTGCGCGCAGCTTTATGACAAAGGGATTTCCTTCAGCGTCGGCTCCGTTGGCATTAAAAGCTATCTGGAGCCGATCCGTTCGCTGCGCCGTGCATTGCCCCAAGAGGTTTATTTGTGGGTGAACGCATACAAGGACCAGCCGGCGTACTATTCGCCCGAGGAGATAGCAGCTTTTCGCGAGATCGACCCTTATTTCGAGTGGAACACGCGGGATTATGATAGCATGGGGAAGCCCTGCGCCACGGGAAGCCGCGTGTTTTTCGTTACGGGCTCGGGGCTGGTCAAGCGCTGCTATAAGGACCGGGGAGTGATCGGGCATTTGTACCGCGACGGCTTGGAACGATTGTCTGCAGAGAGACCGTGCAGGATGAAAACGTGCGGCTGTTATATCGGCTACGTGCATATGCCGGAGCTGTCGATGGAGTCGGTTTACGGAAAAGGCATATTGGAACGGGTTCCCAGTATGGATGCACGATATACCGGGAAGGAGGAGTCGCCATGCGGCCTTTGAACGAAAGAGAAGGCGCCGTCCTCTGGTTTACCGGGCTATCCGGCTCGGGGAAGACGACGACGGCGCGGGAGGCGGCGTCCGTGCTGCGCGAACAGGGACGCCGGGTCGAATGGCTGGACGGAGACGAGCTGCGCAAGACGCTGTCCAGCGATCTGGGCTTCACCCCTGCCGACCGGCTTGAGCATATCCGCAGGATAGTCGAGCTTGCGAAAACGTACGCCAATAGCGGCGCAATCGTGCTCGTGTCGGCCATCACGCCGTACCGCAGCATGAGAGCTTACGCGAGGTCGGTGCTGCCGCGGTTCATGGAAATTTATGTAGAGTGCCCGCTGGAAGTATGCGAACGGCGGGACGTCAAGGGGCTGTATGCCAAGGCGCGGCTCGGGCTTATTCCGAATTTTACCGGACTATCCGACGTCTACGAGCCCCCGGAGCATGCGGAGCTCACGATTCATACGAATGAGCATTCCCTGACGTATAACGTGGAGAAAATTATGCTGGCGCTGCACGCGTTGGACGGTCATTGATTTTTCTTATAAAGGCGGATCGGTCTGCGGATTTCCGCATAGTTTTCATCGATATCCCGTTTAAGCGATTCCAGAAGATGCAGAGCTTCTTTTTGCTGCTGCTCGTCAGCGATGGATCGAAGGAGCGTCTGAAGACGGTCCAATCTCGTTTTTGTTACGAATCTCATGGTATGTCCTCGCGATCTGCCTCAAGCCGTTGTTTTCTAAAATGATTCGCAGACGTTCTCCGCTTTCAGGCCGGGCCGGCCGGGCAACGCGGCGCACAGCCGAATTGAAGGCTTCCGGAAGGGATAATTGACCGTTTGTAGAATAACATGAAGTGCGCAGTTTTTCGCGTTAGTATTCGTTTACATATACTCTATCCGAAAGGGGTTCCCTTGGATGAACCGACCTTTACAGCAAACTTGGGATCTGGACGTTTTCTTTCCGGGAGGCAGCGACTCTCCCGAATTTGCGCAATATATGAACGCGCTTGAAGCCGACACGAACCGCTTCCGCAGCGAACTCGACGCTCTGCCGTCGCCGCAGACCGCAGAAGCTGTCGCTGCTTTGCAGAGCTTTGTGGAGCGGCTGCAGGACTTGCAAACACGGCTGCGTCAAGCGGCCGCCTTTATCGTCTGCTTGTCCGCGCAGAACCAGGCGGACCGGGGCGCCGTTCGGCTTGGCGGCCGGCTGGACGGCATTCAGGCAAACTATCAGTCCGCCATGACGCGCTTCGACGTGCTGCTTGCAGAGATGCCGGACACCGCCTTTGCAAAATGGGTCGGCAGCGGAGCGATGGCCGAGCTCGCCTTCAATCTGGAGGAACGCCGGACGCAAGTGAGAGACAAGCTGCCGCTGGAACAGGAAACGTTGGTGAACGACCTCGCCGTAGACGGCTATCATGGCTGGAGCGCCTTGTATAGTACGATCGTGAAGCAAATCCAGCTTCCCTACGAGAAAGACGGGAATACTGCCATGCTCTCGGCCGGGCAGTTTTTCAACCAAATGCTCAAAGAACCGGATCGGGAGAAGCGGGAGCGCTTGTTCCGGCAATGGGAAGAGATATGGACGGCCCAGGAAGATTTTTGCGCCGATGCGCTGAACCGGATTGCAGGCTTCCGTCTCCAACTGTACAAGCACCGGGGTTGGGATTCGGTGATCCGCGAGCCGCTGCAAAACAACCGGATGTCCAACAAAACGCTGCAAACGATGTGGGATGTGATTGAGAAGAACAAGCCGGTATTTATCGCTTATCTGGAGCGGGTTGCCAAGCTGATGGGCGTGGAGCGCCTAGCCTGGTCCGATCTGCATGCGCCGCTTGAGGGCAAGGACACGGACGTCTCTTACGACGAGGCTGCCGTGATGATCGAGGAGCAGTTCCGACTGTTCTCGCCGCAGCTCGCCGACTTTACCGTGCGTGCATTCGAGGAGCGTTGGGTGGAGGCGGAGGACCGTCCGCGCAAACGGCCCGGAGGCTTTTGCACCTCGTTCCCGATCAGCAAGCAGAGCCGGATCTTCATGACTTACTCCGGGACGGGGAACCTGTCGACGCTGGCGCACGAGCTCGGCCATGCGTTCACCAGCACGTGATGAACGAGCTTCCGCCGATGACGCAGCGGTATGCGATGAACGTGGCGGAGACGGCTTCGACCTTTGCCGAATTGATCGTCAGCGACGCTGCGCTGAAGCAGGCGGATACACGGGAGCACAAGCTGCTCCTGCTGAATGATAAAATTCAGCGGGCCGTCACCTTTTTCATGGATATTCATACGCGCTTCCTGTTCGAGATGCGGTTCTACGAAGAGCGCAAGGCCGGACTCGTCGGCCCGGACCGGTTGAACGAGCTGATGATCGAGGCTCAAAAAGACGCGTTCTGCGGCGCTCTGAGCGAGTACCACCCGCATTTCTGGGCGGCGAAATCGCACTTTTACCGGACCTCCGTGCCGTTCTACAACTTCCCGTACACATTCGGCTTCCTGTTTTCTTCGGGCATCTACTCGCGTGCGCGTCGGGAAGGCGAATCGTTCGAGGCGAAGTACATTGCTTTGCTGCAGGATACCGGCCGCCTGACGGTCGAGCAGTTGGCAAGCAAGCACCTGGGAGTGGACTTGGAGCAGCCGGAGTTTTGGCAGCAGGCGGTCGATCTTTCCATCGAAGACGTGAAGCAGTTCCTCGCTTTAACGGAAGAAGGCTAAGCTACGGAAGCGGTCGCCATGACCGCTTTTTTCTTTGGAGCGTGCCCAGAGGCACGCATCTTCTAGCCGGTGAAAATCCGGTCGCGGGAGGGGCCAAGCCCCCGCGTAGCTAGGA
>NZ_JAHNZO010000130.1 GCF_018998565.1 Paenibacillus oleatilyticus
TAGCTTATCCGTATGCTCGTTATATATCTTTTCTCGCTCCGCTTGTCTTCGACAAAAGTCGCTCCAAAAGATATATATCTCGCGGTATCAACTAGTAAAACTAAGGATGATTCTAAGCTTAACTTGAAGTTGTTTTCGCTATCTAGTTTTCAAGGAACAATCTCTTCGCTCTCTCGAGCGGAAGATCATCATAACATAGGTCCTCATGTCACTCAAGCATTAAATGCTGCCAACATTGGTTCCCCATGCCATGTTTGAAAGAGACTTTGCTCTCTCAAAACTGAGCAACGAGTAACGTGCTTATTATGTCCGTCGCCCTACAGACGACATGGACTCCATAGAAAGGAGGTGATCCAGCCGCACCTTCCGATACGGCTACC
>NZ_JAHNZO010000131.1 GCF_018998565.1 Paenibacillus oleatilyticus
GGAGAGGCAATGGCTCTGCTGATGGGGATTTCTGATGTCGGCAGCATTCCAGTATGTGATAATCGATTGGCATTCCTCAATGACGGTGTGAAAAAGTTTTCTTCGTTATATGAAAGTGAAATGACATTCATCGCTGATTTTATCTCAACATTGGTATGGTTGATTCCTAAAAATGCAAATGCCAATAATGGAAGTGCTTCATTTTACGAGCTTCCACATGTTACCTTTATTTCCGATGCCACACTCTTCTTTGTTCCACCGTTCCATCAGCTTCCAAGAGAATTCGGGTTTCTTGGGTTCGTTGAAAACCTCTATCACGAAGCACTTCATCATCAAGTACACGCGTTCAACGCATTTCATGGTAATCAATACTGTCAGGG
>NZ_JAHNZO010000132.1 GCF_018998565.1 Paenibacillus oleatilyticus
TGAGAAAGGTTCTGAAGTGATCCGCATGATGCACACCCTGCTGGGGGAAGAGAACTTCCAGAAAGGGATGCAGCTCTATTTCGAACGCCACGACGGCAGCGCCGCCACCTGCGATGACTTCGTACAGGCGATGGAGGACGCGTCCAACGTGGATCTGTCGCGCTTCCGCCGTTGGTATAGTCAGTCCGGCACGCCGCTGTTGACGGTGCGCGACGAGTACGATGCGGAAACTCAGCAATATCGCCTGCATGTCAGCCAGAAAACCGCGCCGACCGCCGATCAGCCTGAGAAGTTGCCGCTGCATATCCCGCTGGATATCGAGCTGTACGACAGCGAAGGCAACGTCATCGCGCTGCAGAAGGGTGGCCTGCCGGTCAAC
>NZ_JAHNZO010000133.1 GCF_018998565.1 Paenibacillus oleatilyticus
GCCATGTGCCGACCTCCTATCTGCTGGCGCTGGCCGGCGTGCTGTTCACCGCCATCAGCTATGGCAAACTGGTGCGCCAGTTTCCCACCGCCGGCTCTGCTTATACCTATGCGCAGAAGGCGATCAACCCGCACGTCGGTTTTCTGGTGGGGTGGTCATCGCTGCTTGATTATCTGTTCCTGCCGATGATCAATACGCTGCTGGCGAAGATTTACCTGACCGCGCTGTTCCCGGAAGTGCCGCCCTGGGTGTGGGTCGTGGGCTTCGTTATCCTTATCACCGCCATCAACCTGAAAAGCGTCAATTTGGTGGCCAACTTCAATACCCTGTTCGTATTGGCGCATGTGGCGATCATTCTGGTGTTCATCTATCTGGTGG
>NZ_JAHNZO010000134.1 GCF_018998565.1 Paenibacillus oleatilyticus
CCTAGAACCTTGATACACATTACGCGACGTGCACCGGAGTTGTCGGCGACGTTCAGCATAGTCTGTTCTTGGATCATTTTAGTGCTCCGCTAATGTCAACTACTACTTTAAAGACCCAAGTAAAAATTAGGCCGTTGAAAAGCCCCATAACCGAGGGCGCAGCATTATAACACCGCTTACTTGGTATGGGTAGAAAAAATAAACGGCTCATTTTCTGAGCCGTTTATTAAGTGAGAGCCAGCTACTCTATTACAGAATCGCTTTCTCTACAACGCGAACCAACGTCCAGGACTTGGTCTTGGACAGTGGGCGGCATTCGCGGATTTCCACCACGTCGCCGGTACCACATTCGTTGTTCTCGTCATGTACGTGCAGCT
>NZ_JAHNZO010000135.1 GCF_018998565.1 Paenibacillus oleatilyticus
GAAACCGTCCTGGGCCGTGGGGAGCACCGGCGAGGCGCGGAAACCATCGTTAAATATCTCCAGTGACCAGGCGCCGCGATAGCCATGCGCGGAAAGTTGGGTCATGAACTGGGTCAGATTCAGTTCCCCTTGGCCGGGGAAGCAGCGGAAATGGCGACTCCAGGCGAGCACATCCATCTTCAACAGCGGGGCGTCCGCCAGTTGGACAAACACGATTTTTTCGGGCGGCACGTCCTCGAGGCCATCGAGGTTATCGCCGCGCGACAGGATATGAAAACTATCGAGAATGATCCCCAACGCCGGATGATCTACGGCCTTCACGCGCGCCCAGGCGTCGCGCCACATATTCACGTGACGTCCCCAGGCCAGCGCTTCAT
>NZ_JAHNZO010000136.1 GCF_018998565.1 Paenibacillus oleatilyticus
CGTTGCCACAGCCTAATGTAAGCGCGCGAATGAATCACCTGTTTCCCACCCTCCGTCCCGTCCTTTCTCGCTGCGTAAAGCGACGCAATTCAGAGAGAATGGGGCGATTTTTCAGCGTCAATTCGTTATCATGCCGCCCTGCTTTTGACGAATCAGCGTGCCGAACGCACGCCCAGCCTGGGATACCATTATGCTGTGGTTTAAGAATTTGATGGTTTACCGTTTGAGCCGCGAAGTGGCGCTAAACGCGGATGAAATGGAAAAACAACTCAGCGCATTCGCCTTCACGCCGTGCGGCAGCCAGGACATGGCGAAGACCGGCTGGGTCTCCCCGATGGGTTCGCGCAGCGATGCATTGACGCACGCGGTCAACGGCC
>NZ_JAHNZO010000137.1 GCF_018998565.1 Paenibacillus oleatilyticus
AGCCCCCCTCAAGATGAGATTTCCCAGTATGTAAGACCCCTTGTAGACGACGAGGTTGATAGGTTCGGGGTGGAAGCGCGGCAACGTGTGCAGCTGACGAATACTAATCGGTCGAGGGCTTATCCAATAAGTCTTCCGGAGAATCTTTCGGAAGCGACTAAGGTTTACTGATTTAGCTACCAGTGAAGATATATCTTTTAGGAGCGACTTTTGACGAAGTCAACGGAGCGATAAAAGATATATCGAAACGCGCTTTGTTTCGATCCAGTTTTCAGGGTGCAAGCCTTGAATGTTTAAGCTTGGAGAGATACCCAAGTGGCTCAAGGGGACCCTCTGCTAAGGGGTTAGACTGCGTAAGTGGTGCGAGGGTTCGAAT
>NZ_JAHNZO010000138.1 GCF_018998565.1 Paenibacillus oleatilyticus
GCGCCGCATCGGGGAAGCCGCCGTCAATTTTGCGATCCCAAATCATCACGCCATCGACGCTGATTTGATACACCCCGCCGGTGCCCGGCATCAGGGTGACGGAGGCGAGATCGTCGCCGAAGGTATTGAGCAGCTCTTGCGCCATCCAGCCGGCGCGCAGCAACCAATTGCATTGTGAACAGTAGTGAATCGTAACGGCGGGGGCATTTTTCATCGTTGATCGACCGGTTAGTGGTGACGGCTTGCAATCAGCCTGATGGCTCGCAAGCGATGGTGGCTGTGTATCGCCAAATAGTCAAGCGCCTGCGGAAGCCGCGAGGCGCGGATAACGATGACGGTCGCTATGGCTTGCTTTTGGCAAACCATTCGACCC
>NZ_JAHNZO010000139.1 GCF_018998565.1 Paenibacillus oleatilyticus
CAGTTCGCCAGCATCGTCCGGTCGAGGTCGAGGCCCTGTCGGCGGTAGATGTCCGCCTGGCGGTAGAACGGAAGGTGGTCCCCGAACTTGGCAACCATGCAGTGGGCCACCATCGCCTCGGTGGGCAGGCCGCGGGGCACCAGCCATTCCGGCGCGGGTGCCTGCGCGTGGGCTTTGCCCGCGCAATTGCGGCACATGTATTTCGGGCGGATGGTGACCAGCACCCGGAATTGCGCGGGGATCACGTCCAGCCGCTCGCTCCGGTCTTCGCCGACCTTCACCATCTCGCCGCAGCCGCAAGGACACAGGGTGCTTTCAGGCGCGATGACCTCTTCGATCCGCGGCAGGTGGTCGGGCAAGTTGCCCTTGTTG
>NZ_JAHNZO010000013.1:0-6655 GCF_018998565.1 Paenibacillus oleatilyticus
CGAGGTTGATAGGTTCGGGGTGGAAGCACGGCAACGTGTGCAGCTGACGAATACTAATCGGTCGAGGGCTTATCCAATAAAGTCTTCCGGAGTTCTCTTCGGAAGCGACTAAGGTTTGGTTACCAGTGAAGATATATCTTTTAGGAGCGACTTTTGACGCAGTCAACGGAGCGAGAAAAGATATATTGGAGCGCTTTGTTTCGATCCAGTTTTCAGGGTGCAAATCCTGAGCTGCACGTCCTTTTTAAGGATGGATATTTTCTCGCAGCAATTTCGGAGCAGCAACGCTTCGAAAAATCCGGTTTGGTGATGATGGCGGAAGGGAACCACGCGTACCCATCCCGAACACGACCGTTAAGCCTTCCAGCGCCGATGGTACTTGGACCGCAGGGTCCTGGGAGAGTAGGACGTCGCCAAGCACAAGAGCTTCTTCGGATTTTATCCGGAGAGGCTCTTTTTCTTTATGAAATTGGCATACTAAATACAAATTGCCATGGAAACTTCATGACTTTTTGCTTGACACTAAAAATGGGCTTTTGATAAGATTGCAATTAATATCTTGCGGTATGTACAGCATGTAATAAAATAAGGAGGATTATTTTTGTGTGGGAGACTAAGTTTGCCAAAGAAGGTTTGACATTTGACGATGTATTGCTGGTACCGAGAAAATCGGATGTGTTCGGTAAGGAAATCGACATATCAACGAAATTGACAAGCCAGATCAATCTGAACATTCCTTTTCTAAGCTCGGCCATGGATACGGTAACGGAATCGGCTTTGGCAATCGCTATCGCTCGAGAAGGCGGAATCGGGGTCATCCACAAGAATATGACGATTGCACAGCAAGCGGAGGAAGTGGATCGGGTAAAGCGTTCGGAAAGCGGCGTAATTACCAATCCGTTCTCCCTTACTCCAGAGCATCATGTTTATGATGCCGAAGAGTTGATGGCTAAATATCGGATTTCCGGCGTGCCGATTTGCGACGAGAACAATAAGCTGGTCGGTATTTTGACAAACCGGGATCTGCGCTTCGTTCATGATTATTCGATCAAAATTAAAGAAGTCATGACAAAAGAAAATCTCGTCACCGCTCCTGTTGGTACGACGCTCCAACAAGCAGAGGGCATTCTGCAGCGGCATAAGATCGAGAAGCTTCCTCTGGTCGACGAGAACGGGATTCTTAAGGGCCTGATTACGATCAAGGATATCGAGAAAGCCATTCAGTTCCCGAACTCGGCAAAAGACAAACAAGGCCGTCTGCTGGCCGGTGCCGCGGTAGGCGTATCCAAGGATGTTATGGAGCGTACGGCGGCTCTGGTTGAAGCCGGCGCGGACTTGATCGTCGTTGACTCGGCGCACGGACACCATATCAATATTATTAACACCGTTCGTAAAATTCGCGAGCAGTACCCAGACCTGCCAATTTGCGCGGGCAATGTGGCGACTGGCGAAGCGACAAAAGATCTGATCGAGGCCGGAGCAAGCATGGTGAAGGTCGGAATCGGACCAGGCTCCATTTGTACGACGCGGGTCATCGCAGGTATTGGCGTACCGCAAATTACGGCGATTTACGATTGTGCGACGGTTGCGCGGCAGTACAATGTACCGATCATTGCCGATGGCGGTATTAAATATTCCGGTGACGTGGTCAAAGCAATCGCAGCCGGCGCGAGCGCGGTCATGATGGGTAGCTTATTCGCCGGTACGGAAGAGAGCCCGGGCGAATCGGAGATTTTCCAAGGGCGCCGCTATAAGGTTTATCGGGGAATGGGATCGATTGGCGCTATGAAAGAAGGCAGCAAAGACCGCTATTTCCAAGAGAACGAAAGCAAACTTGTACCGGAAGGGATCGAGGGCCGGGTTGCATACAAAGGGCCGTTGGCAGATACGCTTTATCAGTTGGTTGGCGGACTACGTTCCGGGATGGGCTACTGCGGGGCAAAAGATATTCAGGCGCTCATCAACGAAACGTCCTTCATCCGCATCACGGGGGCAGGTCTTCGGGAAAGCCATCCGCATGACGTTCAAATAACAAAAGAAGCGCCGAACTATTCGTTGTAGTTCTACGGATGGTTCGTGCAATAGAGAACGGAAGCCTGGGGCTTCCGTTTTGCTTTTGTAAAGCGAAAGAAGCTTGTGGTACAATTAAACGTATGTATTTTTTATAAAATTTTTTTTAGGAGTGAGTTGGTTGTTTTTTAAAGTAAAACGTATTTGTTCGATCGTAGCTGCCACTCTTTTGCTGAATGCCACTCTTGTTCTGGTACAATCCGCGTCTGTACAAGCAGCGGATGCTCCAGATTTGAAGCTCAATGTCAGATCTGCGATTCTCATCGAAGCGAGTACCGGGCAAGTCTTATATGAAATGAATGCTGACGAGGCATTTCCTCCTGCCAGTATGGCGAAAATGATGACTGAATACTTGGTGATGGATGAAATTAAAAACAAAAAGCTTAGTGAAACCGAATTGATCACGACTACTCCCAATGCAGCTGATGTCATCGGTTCCGGTGGTCTGCTGGCTTTGAACGAACAAGCTACGGTAGATGACATGTTTGCCGCGATGTCGATTTATTCGGCCAATGACGCTTCGGTGGCATTAGCGGAGAGAATTGCCGGGACGGAAGAAAATTTCGCCAAGTTGATGAATGCAAAGGCTAAAGAATTCGGGCTTTCGGACAAGGCTCATTTTATCAATGCGACCGGCTTGCCAAGAGCGGATATGGGGAAATACGTCCCTAAGGAAGTGCAAGGAGAGACGATGCTGACGGCCAGAGATGCGGCTCTTATTGCTTATAATATTATTAAGGACCACAAGGAGGTATTGAAATATACGGCGACTCCGTCCAGGAAGTTCCGTGAGAAGGACAAATCTCCGATGATTAACTGGAACTGGATGCTGGAAGGAAATAAGGAGAACACGAACTTTAAGAAATACGCTTATCAGGGACTGGATGGGTTAAAAACAGGGAGCACCAACGAAGCGAAGTATTGCTTCACAGGTACGGCTGAACGTAACGGAATGCGGTTAATCAGTGTTGTTATGGGTGCGCAGACGGAGCCGGAACGCTTTATCGAAACGCGCAAAGTGCTCGACTATGGCTTTAACAATTTCGAATTTGTACCGGTGCTGAATGCGAAGCAGGAAATAGAAAAGCTGAAAACAGTTAATATTAAAAAAGGCGTGGCTACGGAGGTTCCGGTCGTTACGCAATCGGAGCTTAAAGTTATCGCGAAAAAGGGTACACCGAAAGAGCAATTTCAAATCACAGCCGAGCCGCTGGCAGATGAGAGCAAGCTTGTGGCACCAATCGAGCAAGGGCAAGTGCTTGGAACGGCAAAAGTGACGTATGGCGGCAAAGAATATCCGGTCAACCTCGTCGCTTCGGAGAAAGCCGAAAAGGGAAGTTGGTTCCGGTTGTTTTTCCGGGCGATAAAAGACTTCTTCGTCGATCTGTTCAGCGGCGCCAAAAAGGGATAAAATCAAGGCAAACGGGTTGTTAATTTGAAGCGCTTGCTGTAAAATAATTTTTTAGTAGTTTGTCCTAATTTCATGTGGCTGGCAGTAATATTAACGATATGTTCCCAGGAGGAATCGGATATGGAAACAGGTACATCCCGCGTTAAAAAAGGTATGGCTGAAATGCAAAAAGGCGGCGTCATTATGGACGTCATGAGCGCAGAGCAAGCGCGTATTGCTGAAGCTGCGGGCGCTTCTGCCGTTATGGCTTTGGAAAGAGTTCCTTCGGATATTCGCGCGGCCGGCGGGGTTGCCCGGATGGCCGACCCTACCATCGTGGAAGAAGTTATGAAAGTTGTTTCCATTCCGGTTATGGCCAAGGCGCGTATCGGACATTTTGTAGAAGCAAAAGTACTCGAATCGATGGGCGTGGATTACATCGACGAGAGCGAAGTATTGACTCCTGCCGATGAAGTATTCCACATCAATAAAAAAGAATTCACGGTTCCTTTCGTATGCGGCGCAAGAGACCTCGGCGAGGCGCTTCGCCGGATCGGGGAAGGCGCATCGATGATCCGTACGAAGGGTGAGCCGGGAACGGGCAACATTGTTGAAGCCGTTCGTCATATGCGTATGATCACCGGCCAAATCCGCAAAATCCAAAGCTTGTCGAAGGACGAGCTGATGGCAGAAGCCAAAAACTTGGGCGCTCCTTACGAGCTGCTGCTGCAAGTGCACGAAACCGGAAAATTGCCGGTCGTCAACTTTGCTGCCGGCGGTGTAGCGACTCCTGCGGATGCCGCGCTCATGATGCATTTGGGCTCTGATGGCGTGTTTGTAGGCTCGGGTATTTTCAAATCGGAAAATCCGGAGAAGTTCGCGAAAGCAATCGTTGAGGCTACCACACATTATACGGATTATGAGCTGATTGCCAATATTTCGAAAAATCTCGGTACGCCGATGAAGGGGATCGAAATTTCCAAGCTGCATGTATCCGAAAGGATGCAGGAGCGCGGCTGGTAAGCCGGCTGGAGCTTGTTTCTCGGGAAGAAGGTATAGAGGGATGAACATAGGTGTTTTGGCGCTGCAGGGCGCCGTAGCCGAGCATATCCGCATGATCGAAAAAGCCGGCGGTACCGGCGTCGCGGTGAAGCGGACGGAACAGCTGGCGGAGATCGACGGAATCATTATTCCGGGCGGCGAGAGCACGACGATCGGCAAGCTGATGCGAACCTATCAATTTATAGATGCCCTACGTGAGTTTTCGCGGCAGGGCAAGCCGCTTTTCGGCACATGTGCAGGACTGATTGTGCTGGCAAAGCATATTGCAGGGCAGGAAGAAGCTCACCTTGGGCTGATGGATATTCAGGTTGCGCGCAATGCTTTTGGCCGTCAGCGGGAAAGCTTTGAGACGGACTTGGATATTAAGGGCATCGATCGGGATGTGCGCGCGGTATTCATCCGTGCGCCTCTGATCGAACAGGTGGGCGAAGGCGTGGACGTGTTGGCGACGTACCGTGACCAGATCGTTGCGGCCCGTCAAGGGCATCTGCTGGCTGCGTCGTTTCATCCGGAGCTAACCGACGATGAACGGATGCACGCTTATTTCTTGGACATGGTACGTGAGACGAAGCAGGAGGGATCTCCTTGTTAGATATAAGATTGCTGCGAGCGGATTTGGACAAGGTGAAACAGGGAATGGCTAACCGGGGCAAAAACCTGGAGGAGCTGGACCGTTTTACAAGTCTGGATTTGAAGCGCAGAGAGCTTTTGCAAGAAACCGAGCAATTGAAAAACCGCAGAAACGTCGTTTCGCAAGAAGTGGCGCAGCTGAAAAAGGCGAAAGAAAACGCCGACCACTTGATCGAAGAGATGAAGGTTGTCGGTGATCGTATCAAGTCGCTGGATGAGGAAATCCGTGGTCTGGAAGCCGAGCTGGATGCTATCCTTCTGGCGATTCCGAATATGCCGCAGGCCGACGTGCCGGTAGGCGGTTCGGAAGAGAATAACGTGGAGATTCGCCGGGTCGGCGAGGTGCCATCTTTTTCTTTCGAGCCGAAGCCTCACTGGGAAACGGCGCAAGAGCTGGATATTTTGGATTTTGAATCGGCGGCGAAGGTTACGGGCTCCCGGTTTGTGTTCTATAAGGGGCTTGGGGCACGCCTGGAACGGGCTTTGATGAACTTTATGATGGATCTGCATGCGGACGAGCACGGGTATACGGAAATGCTTCCGCCGTACCTTGTCAACCGCGACAGCCTCACAGGTACCGGTCAGCTACCAAAGTTCGAAGAAGATGTCTTCAAAATCGAGGGCTCGGACTATTTCATGATCCCGACCGCTGAGGTGCCGGTGACGAATTACCATCGGGACGACATTTTGGCTTTGGAGGATCTGCCGAAATATTTCGTGGCGTTCAGCGCTTGTTTCCGTTCCGAAGCCGGTTCGGCCGGGCGAGACACTCGCGGACTCATTCGTCAGCATCAGTTCAACAAGGTAGAGCTCGTGAAGATGGTTCTGCCGGAGCAATCGAACGAGGAGCTCGAGAAGCTGACTGGCGAGGCGGAGAAGGTGCTGCAGCTCCTGAAGCTGCCTTACCGCGTTATGGCGCTTTGTACGGGCGATTTGGGCTTCTCCTCGTCGAAGACGTACGATCTGGAGGTATGGCTGCCTAGCAGCAATACGTACCGTGAAATTTCGTCGTGCAGCAACTTCGAAGATTTCCAGGCGCGGCGTGCGAACATCCGCTTCCGCCGCGATGCGAAAGCGAAGCCGGAATTCGTTCACACGCTGAACGGATCGGGTCTGGCGCTCGGCCGGACGGTCGCGGCGATTCTCGAAAATTATCAGCAGGAAGACGGCAGCGTGCTGATTCCGGAAGTGTTGCAGCCTTATATGGGGAATGTTACACGGATCAGCAAGAAATAGAGCTTGATAAAGCTTTTTGATTTATGATACAATGCTTGGTGTCACCCGGAGAGGTGGTCGAGTGGTTTAAGGCAGCGGTCTTGAAAACCGCCGTGTTCGTGAGGGCACCGTGGGTTCGAATCCCACCCTCTCCGCCATACATACAAGTATACGACCCCAAATGAGGGGTCGTTTTTTGTATGGGGAGCAAGCAGGTGGGATGAGAACCGGAGGTTCGTCGGAGCGTAAGCTTCGGTAGGAATGCATCGCAGTCGGCCACGAAGTGGA
>NZ_JAHNZO010000013.1:6665-183783 GCF_018998565.1 Paenibacillus oleatilyticus
GCAGGTGGGATGAGAACCGGAGGTTCGTCGGAGCGTAAGCTTCGGTAGGAATGCATCGCAGTCGGCCACGAAGTGGATGCATCCCACCCTCTCCGCCATACATACAAGTACACGATCCCAAATAAGGGGTCGTTTTTTGTATGGGGAGCAAGCAGGTGGGATGAGAACCGGAGGTTCGTCGGAGCGTAAGCTTCGGTAGGAATGCATCGCAGTCGGCCACGAAGTGGACGCATCCCACCCTCTCCGCCATACATACAAGTATACGACCCCAAATGAGGGGTCGTTTTTTTGATGGCTTTTTTTGCTGCTACGTCCTTGGTATAAGAAGGCCGCGCACTTCGCATGTTAACAACCATGGAGGTGTGGCTGATGAGTAAAAAGGACAGCTTGCAAGTGGACAACCAACGTTTGGCGGAAGCTTGGGCGAGAACGCTGCCGACCGTCCTGAACGCCTCGGACCGTGCGGAAGTGAAGGCAGATGAAGCGGAACCAAACGTTATCCGGATTCATATTGCGACAGCCGGACGGAGCAATTACAGCTTCGATTTTAAATGTACGTATGTCGATTCGCGGGAAGTGCAGGTGGAGTTGGTCGATGTCGAGAGGGAAGGGACGGCTGTCGACGAGCGGACCGACGTCATTCAAACGCTTGTCGACGATTATGTGAGGCATATCCACGAATGTGCCCAGCAGCTTCATGCTTTTACGCACAGCTAAACGGAGGTAGGTCGCATCATGACTCAAAATAAAAGCAGCGTCGATAAAAATTTGCAAAATGTCGTGAAAGATTTGGACAAAAAGACGGTGACCAGCCATCAGGCTCAACAAGTGCAGCAGCAAACAAACGATCATCGGCACCAGGATGCCTTGAACCACGATAAACCGCCTCATGAGCCGATGTCCGATATCGACTGAAGGGAGAAGGTCTCACGATGCCTAAAGATATTCCGCAGCCTGTCAACCCTCCTAGCGGCCGGCACAACCGGGAAGAGAGCCGTCAGCCGAACGTCCCCTTGTCCGGTTCGAAAAAAGTAAAAAATCAAAACCACAGCCGCCAAAATAATGGCGAAGGGTAGAACAAATAAGCCTCTTACTTTTTGTAAGAGGCTGTCGTTTTTATATTACGTGGTTATAGATTGTTTTTTTCTCTCTCCACCCTAAGAAAGCATTCGTTCAATAACAAGTGAGCCATCTCTTCGTTATCTGCATATCCGTATAACGAAGACCCGCCTGCTATCGCATCACATACATCGTCCAACATGGTACAAATGGAAATGGAGTATTCATCATAAATGATGTAATAGCAGCTGTTTGCCGGCATCATGTCCACCTCGATTTTGTGATTGAAACCTTATTTTACCATAGAGTGCACCAAAAGAGAATGCATTTTTTGCGTGATATTAATCACCTTTTGCGTCATAATGCACAAGTCCTTGCGTGGATTTGTAATCGAAAAGAGCTTATCTCAACTTGAGTGGCAGGACACGGGGAATCGTCGTAAAATAGTTTGAAACCGACTGTTGCCTGCCGTGCATCGGGATTCCTCCACGTTGCACGCAATCAATGATCGTCGGAGGGGGGGAGTGGTCTGATGATTCATTTGAAAACGCCGCAAGAAATTGCTTTAATGGCCAAAGCTGGAGCCGTTTTAGCCAAATGCCATCAAGAAATCGCCAAGATGGTTCGTCCCGGACTTACGACGCTTGAAATCAATGATTTTGCCGAACGGTTCATAAATGAGCATGGTGCAAAACAAGTGACCAAGGGCTACAAAGGATATCCGTTCGCCACCTGCGCTTCCGTGAACGATGTTATTGCCCACGGTTTTCCCAGCGAAGAGCCTCTGCAGGAGGGAGATATTTTAAAGATGGATATTGTCTGCAGCTACGATGGGTGGATGGCCGACTCTTGCCGTACGTATGCCGTCGGAAAAATATCGGAGGAAGCGGAGCGGTTGGTTCGTGTCACGAAGGAGTGTCTGGATCTATCCATCCCTAAAGCCATTGTCGGCAATCGAATCGGAGACGTCATGCATGTAGTGCAGCAGCACGCTCAGCAGGCGGGCTTTTCCATCGTTCGCGATTTAGTCGGACACGGTATCGGCCGTGAAATGCACGAAGAGCCTTCCTTTGCGCATGTCGGCAAGCCAGGGCGCGGATTTCTGCTGGAGGAAGGCATGGTTATTACGATCGAACCAATGATCAACGCGGGAAAGCATGAGATGTTTATCGACTTCGACGGCTGGACTGCCAGAACGTACGACGGGAGCCTGTCGGCGCAATTCGAGCATACGGTTGCCATTACCCGCGACGGTCCGCTCATTTTAACCGAATAAAGAAGAAGAGCCTGCGGCACGAAACGAATTCGTACTGTAGGCTCTTGGCCGTTATCAAGCTTGCTCGTTCGGTTGGTTTTTTGGCGTTTCCGAGACATCGGTCCGTTTCGAAGAGCCCAGTTCGCCGGTGGCGTCCGGCTTGACATCGTTAATCGCTTCGTTGTTGAAAATGTAAATCTCTTCATCCGAATCGTTCCTGCTAACCATCGGCGTCACCTCAACGCTAGTATGGCATGAGGAACATTTTTTAATGCACGCCTGCGCAGGCATAAAAAAAAAAGAGGTCTCTTCAGAGCCTCTGCTTTTGCTGTCGTCGGATCTTACATAAGTAATACGTCCCCGAGAGGACTCGAACCTCTATCGGTCCTTTAGGAGAGGACTGCTCTATCCTGTTGAGCTACGGGGACTCAATTCAAGCAATATTCATTATACCATACCGCGCAAAGGGAATAAAGTCGATCACCGTTAACGAGCTGCAGAACGAAACGAAAAAATATACAGGTGGAGCATAAATTAGCACATGTTCTGCACAAGGAAAAGTTTGGTATGTTCTTCTTGCAAGCGTTTTCTAAAATTCAATGAATCGGAGGTATGCATTATGGCTTGGCGCAAGTGGATAGGTTTCCCCCTTTCTTTTATCCTGGCCGTAACGCTTGGAATGCCGGCTATGAAAACGGAGGCGTCAGAGCAGCCTGTCAATCTGGTACGGAATAAGCCGGTCCAAACAAGCTCGCAAGCAAGCTCCACCGGACCGGGGGCAGCCGCGGTCGACGGCGATGCCTCGACGTTCTGGCAGCCCCTGGCGAAAGATCGGGAGGATATGAATGTGTGGATCTCGGCGGATTTGGGCAAGGCGGAAACGTTCAATACATTTACAGTATCGTTTCGGAGTGTGGACATGGTGTCGGCTGTAAGCGCACTTGTGTCGTCGGACGGTACGACTTGGGAAGAGGTTGCGTCCAAGAAAAGCGATTTGACCGTACAGGATAAAATCCGGTTTAAGGATACCTCTGCGCGGTACGTGAAGCTGGATATTACGCTTAGCAAGAACAGCAATGTCAATTTGTTCGAATGGGGCGTTTATCGGGAGACTGGGGACGGCCCGGGACCGAATCCGGAAGAACCGGTCATTCCGTCCGATTTGGCAAGCGTTTATTTCGTTAAGGAGGACGGGCAGCCTTATGCCGTAAACGAAGCGATTGAGATGAAGAAGGGCGAGTCGAGAACGTTATCGCTGAGCCTGAAAGGAAAGCGAAAGAACGGCGAGATCGTCGACTTGTCCAAGTACAATAAAACGTTAAAAACGAATACAAAGTTCATCACGGTGGAGCAGAACGGAACCGTTACGGCGCTTCAGGCCGGAGCGAGCACGGTGTATACGGAAGTGAAGGTCACCAAGGACCTGACGCTGACTACTCCGGATATTTGGATCTTGGTCAAAGATCCGAACGAGTTTTTGGCGGAAGCCTTGATTGCGAATACTTCGCTTGTTCACCCCCGTATGAAGACGGAGATCGGCCAGCCGGCGGTACTTCAGCCCGGTGACGATTTTCCGGCCGTATCGGTGCAGGCAAATGTGAAGCTGGACGTGAGCGGGAGAGTGGTCCGGAACGGTCAGCCTGTTGCAGTTATTCCGAAAGTAGCTGTGAACAAGTCGGAAACGAAGAACGTTACGCTTCCGTTCAAAGCTAATCAATCCGGGAGCTACGAAATCCGGCTGACGCTGCAAAGAGAAGGTCTGCCTCCGGCCTATGACGTGTTCTATTTTACGGTGATGGATTCGGCTGCGATTCCGGACGGGCAGAGCAGCATTGCATATACGGGACCTGACGGGAAGCTTGTGTATGTCCCGGACTATAAAGGCAACCGGGTGATCGATTTCTCGAACGCCGGGTATATGGGCGGCGGGGTCCAACTACCGGATGTGCAGGCCCGGGTAGCCGTCGAACCGGGAGAAGGCGACGCTACGGCGCGAATTCAACAAGCGATCAATCAGGTGTCCCAAATGCCGGTCGGGCCCGACGGCTTCCGTGGAGCGGTCCTGCTGAAAAAGGGACGCTACGAGATCGAAGGCACGCTGTACGTGCGGACGAGCGGCGTCGTGCTGCGTGGGGAAGGGCAGGACGAGGGAGGGACGCTCCTGTTCGGCTCGGGGAACAAACCGCGCAATCTGATCGAAATCGGCTCCTTCAAAGGGCCGGTTATCGACAACGCTTCCATGACGGACGTTACGGACCTGTATGTCCCTTCGGGGGCGAAAACGTTTCACGTGAAAGATGCCAGCGCCTACAAAGTAGGCGATAAAGTCATCGTGCGTCGCATCGGCAATGCCCGTTTTATTACCGAAATCGGCATGGATTATATTTATAAACGGCCGGGAGGCACCGTGAGTCAATGGGGGCCATTTAACCTTGATTTTGACCGGGTCATTACCGGTATTAACGGCAATGAGATTACGGTGGACGCGGCGCTGGCGAACAGCATCGAGCTTCGTTGGGGCGGCGGACAGCTCTATAAATACAATGACGACGAGCGGATCGAAAAAATCGGCGTAGAGAAGATGCGGGTGGATTCGGCTTTTGACCCGTCCGTCATCGATACGACCATGGATAACGGCAAGACCGATCCGTATTATGCCGATGAGAAGCATACCGAGCGCTTTGTCATGATGAACAGCGTGAAAAATGCCTGGGTCCGGGATGTGACCGGATATCACTTGGCCTATGCCTTGGTGCAAATGGGCCGCCATGCGAAATGGGTAACCGTACAGGACTCCAAAGTGTTCGATATGGTCAGCATAATTACAGGCGGCCGACGTTATGCCTACTACATTCAAGGGCAGCAAAATTTAGTGCAGCGTACGTATGCGGAGACGGCAAGGCACGGTTATGTGGTGGACAGCCGTGTGCAGGGGCCTAACGTATTTCTCGAAGGCGAGAGCCGGATCGACTACAATACAAGCGAACCTCATCACCGCTGGTCGGTTGGCGGGTTGTTCGATAATATCAAATCTCCGATCGCGATCCGGGACCGGGCTTGGCTGGGAAGCGGCCACGGCTGGGCGGGAGCAAATTACGTGACATGGAATACCGAAGGCAAGCTGACAAGCCAGCAGCCGCCGACGGCCCAAAACTATGCGATCGGTCACGTCGGAGAGAAGGTTCCCGGATTTTTACCGGATACGGATTACGATACAAGGCCGCGCAAGGATGCTTACTGGGAGTTGCATGGGCGCCACGTGACGCCGCTCAGCCTATACAAGCAGCAATTAAAAGAGCGCTTGGGCGAGCAGGCGCTGCAAAATATCGCTTACCGTCCGGTAGGGGGAGGTTCGCTGGATACCCCGATCCCCCAGCAATCATCTCAAGGCAATTAGTACGAAGGGAGCCGAGAAACGTCTCGAACCGCAGCAGCTGTATGCCGCATTTTATGAATTTATAGCATTCGTTACAGGAGCCGGGCGTTGTCCGGCTCTTGTTTTGTTTTCCATTGTTCTTGTTAGGGGTGACCGTTACAATAAAAAGATATTTTTTTAAGTTTCAAAAAAATAATGCAGGGTTTGATTAGCCCCGGTTCGTCTATTCGCAGAGAAGGGAGGGGGAGAACGATTACAGAAGAAGCATGGATTGCGCGCATCATATCGGGCGATGCGGATGCGTTCCGTGAACTTGTGGACAAATATGGAAATTATTTGTTTCAAGCGGTTTACGGGGTATTGCGTTCGACAAAAGATGCAGAAGACGTCACGCAGGAAGCGCTGCTGAAAATATATGCGTCTCTCCCCCAGTACCGGTATCAAGGCTTTAAAACCTGGCTCACGCGAATCGCCGTCAATAAAGCGATCGATTTCAAACGGTCGCAGGATCGCAAGAAAGAAGAGTTAACGGATGACTGGGAGGGACGCACGCCTCCCGAACCGACCCAGAGCAACCCCGTAGAGACGCAGGTCATCCGACGCGAGAGAAGCACCTATGTTCGTGAACGTCTGGATCGTCTGCCGGAAAATTACCGGGATGTCGTGGTCGCCTTTTATATCGAGGAAAAAAGCTATCAACAGATCGCCGAAGAGCAGCAGGTCGCGATCAAAACGGTAGAATCGAAGCTGTACCGGGCAAAGCAATATATGCGGAAGGTTTGGAAGGAGGAGGAGTGGGAATGAATCGACACAGGCCGCTAAACATCTGGATGCAGTATGTGAACGAAGAGTTGCCGCCGGAGGAGAGGGAGCGCTGTGAGGCGCATCTGGACGGCTGCGACGCCTGCCTGGAGCTGTACATGGAGTGTATAGGGCAAATGGCCGACAGCCTGCCGGCACTACCGGATACGGACGCTTTTACGGCTGCGGTCATGCAGCGTTGGGCGGAAGAGCAGCTGCCGGCTCCCGAGGCCAAAGATAATCCGGCGAATCCACCGGCAGAACGCAAACGGCGTATTCCCTGGACGCAGAGTCCCTTCTTCCATTATGCTGTTGCTGCGGCCATCACGCTGCTCTTAATGAGCACCGGCGTGTTCCACTCGCTCATGGGCCGTCCGGAGCCCGGCCACATATCCTATTCCGCTTCCGATCGGACGGAAGCCTACGTTCCGTTCTCCGAAGTCTTGCTGGAGAAAACAATCGGCTTGCTCGATTCCATCCAACCGAAACATGAAAGAGGAGGTACCCGATGAACACATATAAAAGTCCGGTGGCGGCGTTCCTGCTGTCGTTCATTCCCGGACTAGGCCATTTGTATATGGGACGCGTATTCCGGGGGTTGGTATACGGGTTTGCATTTTTTGGCTTGCTGCTGCTGACCTTCATTCTCGGTACGCAATACGGAGGGCGCGACGCATTCTTCATTTTGTTAATTGCCCTTGCAATTGCCGTCATAAACGTTCTCGATATGGTGTTCTTTCTGCTCACCCGGGGTGGACGTCCGCCAGCTCACCGGCAATCCCACATCGCACAAGACCAGCCCTATGAACCTGCAGATGGAAGCTACCGGTCTTGGGCGTATGATGCCGGGGCTCCGCTGAACGACCGTTTTCGCACCATTGCGCTTTCTTTTATTCCGGGGCTCGGCCATCTCCACCTCGGGCTTATGCAGCGCGGGCTCGGCTTTATGGTCTTGTTCTTCGGACTGACGGTGATGATCTTCTTCCTCAGCGTGATTACGCATCGCGACGTATTCCTGGTATTCCTCGGCGCACTGCCGGTCATTTGGCTGTACTGCATGTTCGACTGCGTACAGCAGTGTGGACGGAAGGAGCGCGGAGAGGTCCTGACGGACCGGACGATCTTTGAAGAATTTCAAGAGAGCCGGGGGTCGGGAAAGAAGAATAAAACGCTCGCTACGCTGCTTTCGATTTTCCCCGGGGCGGGGCATATGTATCTGGGCCTGCAAAAGCGCGGCCTGCAGCTCATGGCGGCCTTTCTGTTCTGTATCTATATCATGGATGTGATGCGGCTGTCGCTGTTCATGTTCCTGATTCCGATCTTGTGGTTCTTCAGCTTCTTCGACGCACTGCAGATGGTGTCCAAGGTCGGCCGTGAGGAATTAAGGGATGTACCGGTCGTCGGCTGGCTGCTGCACCATCAGCGGTGGCTCGGTTACGGATTGCTTGCGCTCGGAGTGTACTATTTGCTCGATCGCGTGCTGCTGAGTGCACTGGATATTTGGCTTTCCGAAAAAATGCAGCGGCAGGTCATGCTATGGTTCGACCAGTATTTCCAGACGTTCGTCATCTCGGTGCTGCTGATTGGCGGGGGCATCCGGCTTCTGCTCGGAAATAAAAAGGGCAGAGGGGGCCGCTCATGAGACCGTAGAGGGGCTTCCGTTCCGACTATCCAAAAAAAAAGGACCATGTATTCACGGTCCATGAGCATTGGAGTCAGCGGCTATCTCTCCGAAAGCTGATAAGGAGAGGGCCGCTGTTTTTTACGGCAGCGACCGAAAGGTTTGAATGGGCCCTTCCCAATCGTCTCTCGTCATCTCCTGATAGCTGTCCTTCGTATACTCGTCAACGATTCGTCTCCAGAACGTCTGGGCCGGCTCGTTCTCCTCCATTTGCGCCACTTCCCATTGACCCGGAAACCGGTTAAACAGATCAAAAGCCAGCTTCCGTCCGACCCCATGCCGGCGGTATTTTTTCATGACGAAAAATTCGGCGACCGAATACACCGGTTCATCCGACCCTATTTCCCGAATCAAGGCAAATCCGGCCAGCTTTCCGTCCACATGAACGAGGAAAGCGTGTCTTCCTTCCTCTGTCCAGTAGTGATCCAGGAACGGATATTCGAATAAGCCGTGCTCGTTCACGTCTTCCGGATCGAATTCGGTAAAATCGTATTTGTACAGCTCCAGCAAATTTCGCAAGACGGATTTTTGCTCCGCCGCTGCTTTTGTAACGACAACTTCCATTTCGACTCTCCTTTTCCATAATCATGTAGCTTCGATTTTTATTATACATGAAACGGTACGGAAAGTACGAGTATAGCGATTTTCTCTTGCCGCCGACGTCTGCGTTAACAATATCTTTAGACCGGGTTAAACTTGCTCTAACATACGAGGGGTATGCTGTAACCGAACAAGTAAATAAATCCGATAGGTTGGAGTCACATGGAGAAACCTTAATTAGATTTTTTCCCGAAGCTGCAGGGTTGAAAAAGTCTATTTAAGGTTTTTTTGTGTCAGAAAGGCGGGCTGAAGGGTATGCAGGATCTGGGTTTTTTGGAAAGGCTGCGTCAAAGCCGGTTGATTGCATCGGTTAAGGAGCACAAGACGCTGGAGAAGGCTGCGAAGGCTCAGGTCGGCGCGGTGGTGCTTTCGATCGGCAACATCGGCAATATTAAAAGCTTTGTAGACTTGTACAAAAAGAACAGGATTCCCGTATTTCTTCACGTTGAACGGCTCGGAGGACTAAGTCAGGATAGCGAAGGGATGGCTTTTCTGGCCACCTGCGTCAAGCCTGACGGCATTGTCACGACGAGGAATCAGCTGATCAAGCTCGCGAAGAAGGAAGGCCTGCTTACGATTCAGCGGATATTTTTATTCGACAGCGATTCGGTCAAATCGGGCCTCAAATCGGTGCAGGAAACTCAGCCGAATGCGATTGAGATCATGCCTGCGCTGCTGCCGGAATACATTCGCGTGTACCGGCAGGAGACGAATATCCCGATTATTGCGGGCGGTTTGATCCAAACCCGGGAGCAAATCAAGGAGGCGCTGCAAAGCGGGGCGGTAGCCGTGTCGATGGGGACGCATGAATTATGGAGGGAGCCCATCGGAGAAGTGCTGTCGGACGGCGGCCTGGGAGGGGGGAAATCATGATGAATCCGAACGCTTCTTACGCTTCGAAGCCGACGTTTAAAGAAGCCGCCCGCAAGCAGGCCAGCAGCAAAATCGGTCGGATACTGAAGCCCTATTTGTTTATTTTGCCCTGCATCGTATTGGTGCTTCTCTTCAACTACTACCCTTTTGTCAAAACGATGGTTTTGGGCTTTACGCTGGTGGACATGCTCGGCAATCCGGTGGAGTTTGTGGGGCTGGAAAACTTCGTCGAAGCTTTCCAGGATGAGCGGCTGCTCCGGGCATTGTTGAATACGCTGCAATTCACCATTCTGACGGTGCCGGCTACGCTGTTGATCACGCTGACCTTGGCGCTGCTGGCGGAGAAGGCCAGGAAAGGCAGCCGAATCTACCAAGTGATGTTCGCCTTGCCGATGGCCGTCTCCATGTCGTCTGCGGTCATGATCTTCCAACTGCTCATGAATCCGACAATCGGGATGTTCAACTATATTACCGGGCTGGGCTTGAACTGGTTCGGTGATGAAAAATATGCGCTAACGGGCATTGCGATCATCTCGGTGTGGATGAGCATCGGGTTCAGCTTCCTGTTTTTGCTGGCTGCCCTCAGGAACGTCCCGCAGGAGCTGCTGGAATCGGCCGAGATGGAAGGAAGCAGCTACATGCAGAAGCTGATTCGAATCAAGCTGCCGCTGATCTCGCCGACGTTGTTTTTTCTGCTGTGCACCGACTTGATCGGCTCCTTGCTGGTGTTCGGTCCCGTATCGATTCTGACCAAGGGCGGGCCGCTGGGCGCCACGGAGACGATGGTGTACTGGATGTACACGGAAGCTTTCGAGAAGGGCAAGTACGGCTACGGAAGCGCCATTGCGGTCATCATTTTCTTCATCGTCATGATCTTTACGCTGATCACCTTCGCGTACGAGAAGAAAGGGGTGCATTACACATGATGGCAGCGAAGCGGCTGTACGACTGGGGAGTGGTCGTGATCTCCATGCTGGCGGGCCTGATCGTCATTTTCCCGCTCATCTATTGCATCGGAGTCAGCTTGATGAGTCCTTCCGATCTCGGCTCCTATCCGCCCAGGCTGTTTCCCAGCACGTTATTTTTGGATAATTACAAAACGGTATTTTCCTCAACGCCGATTTTCACGTTTATGTGGAACTCGTTCCTGATTGCGGTTGTTGGCACGATCGGGCGGTTGATCACGAGCAGCTTGGCGGCGTACGCCTTCGCGTTTATGGAGTTCCGGTGGAAGAAAGGGTGGTTTCTGCTGATCCTCGGGACGATGATGATTCCGGGGGACATGCTCATCATTACCAACTATATTACGGTCGCCCAGATGGGGCTGATTAATACGTACGGCGGTATCATGATCGTCATGCTGGTGGCAGCGGTGTTCATGTTTATGCTGCGGCAGCACTTCATGACTGTGCCGAGGGATTACAGAGATGCGGCGTTTGTGGACGGCTGCGGCGATATGCGGTTTTTTGCGCAAATTTTGCTGCCGATGTCCGTGCCTATCTTATCTTCGATCACGATTACATCGTTTATCGGCCTTTGGAATACATACCTGTGGCCGCTGCTGGTGACGAACTCGGAGCAGATGAGAACCGTGCAGGTCGGCATTACGATGCTGCAATTCCCGGAAGGGATGGTGTACGGACCGATTATGGCCGGTGTAACCGTGATCCTCATTCCGTCCGTGCTAGTCTTCGTCTTCTTCCAAAAGCAGCTCGTCTTCGGCGTAACGTCAGGCGGCTTAAAAGGATAGGGATTCGCAATCTAGCCACTACCCAAGGAGGATAATTAAATGAAAAAGCCTATGATCACCCTAGTCAGCGTATTGACAGCTCTTAACGTATTGACCGCATGCGGAGGGGGTGCGAATCCGAGTGCGAAGGCTACACCCGACAGCAGCGCTGCTCCGTCGACGACGAGTACAGGGCCGGTGAACCTGACCTTCTGGCACGCGATGGGCGGCGCCAACGAAGAGGTCGTCAAAAAAGTGGCGCAGACCTTTAACGAGACTGTCGGCAAGGAGAAAGGCATCGTCATTACGCCTGTCTTTCAAGGCAGCTACGGCGATTTAATGAAAAAAGTAAGAGCCGCGGTGCAGGCCAAGGATGTTAAAAATTTGCCGGATATCGTACAGTCTCCCGCTTCGGAAACGGCTTATATGAAGGATATCCCTTACGTGGTTCCGGCGCAGACGTTGGCCGACCAAGATGCTTCTTTTCGCATAGCGGATCTGGAGCCGAATGTCGTGGCCTCCTTCAGCTACAATGGCAAGCTCATCGGCGTGCCGTTTGCCAACTCTACCATTCTGCTGTACTATAACAAAAATTTGTTTAAGGAAGCGGGCTTGAATCCCGAGCAGCCGCCGGCGACGATCGACGAGCTGGGGCAGGTTGCCGCCAAGCTGACGAAGAAGAACGGTACGCAAGCCAGCCAGTGGGGCTTTTCCGGAACGCCGGACTTGTATCATCTGTCCAGCTGGATCGGCATGCAGGGAGGGTATATCGGGAATAACAAAAACGGCCGCGCCAATACGATGACCGCCGTGGAGTTCGACTCGAACGGGACGATGAAGAAATTTATGACGGAATGGAAAAAAGCAGTTGCTTACGGCGGAATCCAGACGGGAACGGACACGAATCAGAACGAAGAATTCGCCGCGGGCAAGCTTGCCATGTTCGTGAATTCGACGGCCGGGCTCAAAGGCGTGCTGAACGCCGTCGGCGGGAAGTTCGAAGTAGGAACGGCGTTCCTTCCGAAAGTGGATGCGGGCGACAAGGGCGGCGTTGCTGTCGGAGGCTCCGCATTATACACGATGGATCGCGGAGACAAGGCCAAGATTGATGCGGCCAGAGAGTATATGAAATACAGTACGTCTGCGGAAACCCAGTTCGTATGGCATTCCGGGACAGGCTATTTTCCTGTCAATTTGAAGACGTACGATCTGCCGGATATGAAAGCGCATCTGGACAAAAATCCGCTGTTTAAGACGGCGATCAACCAGCTGCACGCCTCTTCGCCGGATACGCAAGAGCCGATGAATGCGGTGTCGAGCGAAATCAGCACCGCGATGAAAGAAGAAATTTTGGGCTACGTCACCGACAAGAAGGACATCGACAAGGCCATCACCGCCATGGTTACCCGAATCAACAAGGCGTTGGCGGATTATAATCGGGCGAATGGGAAGAATTAAAGAGTAGGATGAAAGAGCTTTGAAGCCGGACGGGATGCCGGGCCAAAGCTCTTTTTTGTTCAATCTGAAAAAATGGCTTGCCAGTTTGGAACAAAGTGGAATATAATACAGGAACATAAGTTCGTTATTTGTCATTCGAGGTGAAACGATTGACCCCTATTCTGCTAACCAAGTCGCAAGCCAGAAGGTTTTTATTATATTACCACGGACTGCACGGCGATTTTCAATTTGCCGGTCCGGAGGGAGTCGTTTCTTATATCCGCCGTGTGGGGTGCATCCAGTTCGACCCTCTCAATGTGGTCGGGATGAATCCGGAGCTTGTGCTTCAGAGCCGAATCAAGGATTTCAATCGCAGCATGCTTCGGGACCTGTTATATAACGAACGTCAGTTGATTGATTACTGGGATAAAAATATGGCCATCTTCCCCGTAGAGGATTGGCCTTATTTCACGAAATTTCGAAATAAATATCGAGCTTGGTGCGCTGCCCGTCAAAGCACGGTGGATAAAATATACGAAGAAATCAAGAACCGGGGCGCGCTCTGCTCCGGAGATCTTAATCTTGATGAAAAAATTGACTGGGGATGGGGACCGACCAGACTAGCCCGGGCCGCGCTGGAAGGGATGAATTATGCGGGACTTCTCGTGATTCATCATAAGGTCAACACCCGCAAATATTATGATTTGGCGGAGAGACATATTGCAGAAGAACTATATTGCGCACAGGAACCGTTCCAATCTGACGAGCAATACTATGATTGGAACGTGCTTCGTCGCATCGGCAGTATAGGCATGCTGTGGAACCGACCCAGCGACGGCTGGCTTGGTATTAGCGGCATGAAGAGCCCGCAGCGAAATGAAGCTTTTAAAAGATTGTCGAGCGGGAACAGAATCGTTGAAATCCATGTGGAAGATCTGGAGCGTCCCCTATATATCCGAAGTACGGACTTGGAGCTTCTGAACAAAGCTTTATCGGAAAATCCGGCGAAAGAACGTTCCAGTATTCTTGCTCCTCTGGATAATATGTTATGGGATCGCAATCTGATCCAAGCGTTATTTGATTTTGAATACCGGTGGGAAGTTTATAAGCCGGCCGCGGAGCGGAAATTCGGATACTATGTGCTGCCAGTCCTTTATGGTGATCGAATCGTAGCCCGATTCGAACCTCAACAGCATAAAAACGGCGCTCCGCTTGCCATAAAAAATTGGTGGTGGGAAGATTCCATTTCCGTAACGAGTCTGATGAAAGAGAGCATACTCGATTGTCTTGAACGGTTTGCGGCGTATCTTGGAACGACTTTTCATAAAAACGACACAGCGCATATTTTCCGTAAAAGAAAATAAAAAAAATTGCGGTCTCATGACCGCAATTCTTGTCTTAAAAGTATCGAGACGACAGGATTTGAACCTGCGACCTCTTGGTCCCGAACCAAGCGCTCTACCAAGCTGAGCCACGTCTCGTCGGTGTGCCTAAGCACGAAGCTTTTTTATTCTATCATTGTCCCAAGAAAATGTAAAGAGGACGGCCTCTTTTTTTGCCGCCACAAATTGTGGCAGCTTGATAGAGAAGCCGGCGTTTACTCTTTTCCCCGCAGCTTGCGGAAAAACTGCGTCAGCATCGTTCCGCATTCCTGCTGCATCACTCCGCCGATCACGTCGACCCGATGATTGAACCGGTCTTCCTGCAGCAAGTTCATCAGCGTGCCTGCGCAGCCGGCCTTGGGGTCCGGCGTACCGAAGACAACTTGGCTGATTCGGGCTTGCACAATCGCACCCGCGCACATCGGACATGGCTCTAACGTAACATAGAGCCGGCAGTTCAGCAGACGCCAAGCATCCAGATGCTCGCTCGCCTGCTTAATCGCGATCAGCTCGGCATGCGCCAGCGGGTCCCGCGTCGTTTCACGGACATTGTGGCCGCGGCCGATGATCTCGTCGCCGAGCACGACGACCGCCCCGATCGGGACTTCGCGTATCGCTTCCGCTTTCTGCGCTTCTTCGATCGCGGCTTTCATAAAAGGCAAATGTTCTTCCCATAATGCTGCGGACAAGCTGGACACCTCGATTATCGTATGTGCATGCACAGTGCGTTCTCGAACAAGTATTCGTTGTTAACACGCTGTGGATAAGATTGTGGATAAAAAGCACTATTTTCAATTCATTGTAGATAATTCGAGTCGAAATAGCAAGGAATAAAACGAATTTTGCGGTTATCCACAGGTTGTCGAAGATGTGAATAGCAAAGTTATCCCCATTGTGAATTATTAAGAAAAAATGAATTTATGGCTATGCCGTTGAATGATGATGAGGTGAACGATATACTAAATATAGTATCGATTAGGTAAATTGTCCTATAATTGATTGTTTTTACATATACGATAATGATAATAAAGTATTGCAACCATTCGTTCATGGCAAACCTGCCGAAAGGCAGCGACGCAAAGCTTAGGGTCTAAGGTCCGCAGACGGACTACGACAGCCTGGCCGCCGAAAAGATGCGGAATTCACCGGCTGTTTCTTCTGTTACGGGGGAGGCGGCCTTTTTTTGCGCCAAGGACATCACTTAAAAATCAAGGATGGTGACGTAGCGGATGAACACACCGGCTGTTTCCCGCAATCTTAACAATTTCAAAGAAAGACATCGCGGCTCCGGCACGGTTATGCTGAACAGCCGAATTGTAGTGGAGAAAGAGAAATTTGTGTCCACCGGGACATTGACGTACGTCGAAGGGGACATTCTCGAAATCGAAATGTCGGAGTACAAAGCGTTCGAATTGGGCGATGCGGTCAAGCTGACGATTTATTCGCCGGGCGGCTTTTACCCGTTCGAGTCGACGGTCGTTGCGAAGGATCAGGGCGTGGTTATGGTCCTTATTCCGCCCCAGCATCAGAACCGGTTCGCGGAAAAGCGCGAGCATCCCCGGGTTCAGGTGAGTCAAAAGGGCGCTCTCGTATCGTACCGCAACGAGGACGGTTCCTGGCAGGTGCCGGAGGGGCAGATTCCACTTACTGTTAAAAACATCAGCCTCAGCGGGATAGGTTTTATCGTAGAAGAGCCCGTCGAGCTTGACCGGGACGCGCTGGTGCAGCTGCATCTCGACCTTGGCTTCTCTATGCACTGCCGTGCGGAAATTATACGGACGGAGCCGGTGGAGTTCGGCTGTTATTATGGGGCCCATTTCGCCGAAATGGCGGCGGATAAGGCCAATTCACTGCGCGCATTCATCCTGAAAAAACAGGTGGAGACGCATTTTGCGCAGAAACGGGAAGAGTAAAAAAGGCGCAGCTTCATCGGCAAACGCGCCGGACTGGTTGGTAACTTGGAGCATATCTTAAAGATAAAAGCTTCGAGGTGGTGAACAGCATGGCGTTTACGATGAAATACGAGATCGTTCCCCGGTATTTGTCGGGGCCGAGCCAACGCCGCCCGGTTCTTGCTCTGGACCCGTGCCGCTTCATGGTGGCGCACGATACGGGCAATCCCGGTGCGACGGCTGCATCCAACGTAGCGTATTACGAACGGACCCGAAACGACATGTCGGCTTCGGCGCATTTGTTTGTCGACGACCGGGAGATTATCGAGTGCATCCCTTTTTTGACGGGGGCTCCGGAGAAGGCGTATCACGTTGTATATAACGTAACCACGGACAACGCCCGTTACGGTGTGGATGCCAACGATGCGGCCGGTGCGGTCGAGCTTTGTTACGGCGGAAGCATCAATCTGGCGGAAGCGTATAAACGGTACGTGTGGGTACTGGCGTATGCCTGCTACCGGTACGGCTTGAATCCGGGGACGGACATTGCCGGCCATTACATGCTCGATCCGGCACGGCGCACGGACCCTATGGAGCCGCTGCGACTGCTCGGCAAGACGTTTGGTGATTTTCTGCAGGACGTGGCGGACGAGTATGCTTCCAGCGTAACGCCGGACCCGCCGGATGCGCTTCTTAGCGTGGAGGATGCGAATAACCTGATCCGTTTTTTGTCTGCGTCGTATTTGGCGATTGACGATGCGGAAGGCCAGGCGGAATTCCACCGGCTGGCGAACGAGCTCAGAAAGGCTTCAGGTCAGCCGGAAGAGTAGGCTGCAAACGAGAACGGAACGAATAGAGCCGGCCTTGCGGAACGCGAAGCCGGTATTTTTTGCTGTGCGGGCATGAGGTGACACAAAGGCCGGTTTTGTAGTATAATTTGAAGTTAGGAATTTGCTTAGAAATACACTGAAGGAGTTGTCCTTTTCATGGCATTGAAAGCAGGGATCGTCGGACTGCCGAACGTTGGCAAATCTACGTTGTTTAACGCGATTACGCAAGCCGGTGCGGAGTCGGCGAACTACCCGTTTTGTACTATAGATCCGAACGTCGGTGTCGTCGAGGTGCCGGACGAGCGTCTTGACCGGTTGGCCGAGATTGTGAATCCGAACCGCATCGTGCCGACGGCATTCGAATTCGTCGACATTGCGGGCCTGGTTAAAGGCGCCAGCAAAGGCGAAGGACTGGGCAATAAATTTTTGGCGCACATCCGCGAGGTGGATGCGATTGTGCACGTCGTGCGCTGCTTCCAGGACGAAAACATCACGCACGTTTCCGGTACAGTCGATCCGATCAGCGACATCGAGACGATTAACCTCGAGCTGATTTTGGCGGACGTCGATTCCGTCGATAAGCGCATTGACCGTTCCCGCAAAAACATGAAGGGCGGCGACAAAAAGTACGCGCAAGAAGTCGAAACGCTCGAACGGATCAAAGAAGCGCTCTACAACGATAAACCGGCGCGCAGCGTGGAGCTCAGCGAGGAAGAGAAGCTGCTGATCCGCGATCTGCACCTGCTGACGATGAAGCCGGTGCTGTACGCGGCCAATGTTAGCGAATCGGAAGTGGCCGACGCCGAAGGCAATCCGTACGTGCAGAAGGTACGCGAATACGCGGCGCAGGAAGGCGCGGAAGTCGTGCCGATCAGCGCGAAGGTCGAATCGGAGATCGCAGAGCTGGAAGGCGAAGACAAGGCGATGTTCCTTGAGGAGCTGGGGCTGCAGGAATCCGGCTTAAACCGGCTGATTAAAGCGGCTTACAAGCTGCTTGGGTTGTATACGTATTTTACGGCCGGCGTACAGGAAGTGCGCGCATGGACGATCCGCATGGGCACGAAAGCCCCGCAAGCGGCGGCGGTGATTCATACGGACTTCGAGCGCGGCTTTATTCGGGCGGAAGTCGTCGGCTATGAAGATTTGATCGGTTCCGGCTCGATGAATGCGGCGAAGGAAAAAGGACAGCTGCGTCTGGAAGGCAAGGAATATGTCGTTCAGGACGGCGACGTCATGCACTTCCGTTTCAACGTATAGCGAGGCTGGGCTGAGGGACTTGGGGGACCGTCTCTTGCTTCGGCCGCGATTCGCGGTGAAACGGAGGGAAGAGCAACAGTCGGGAGACGGCTGTGGGCTCCACGGGAGCTGCAAAGGAACCAGAACGGACAAACTTACGACAAACGGAATAAAAGAAAGGGTGAATGACGATGCTGGACCGGCTTCAAGCATTGGCCGACCGTTATGAAAAATTGAGTGAGCTGCTGTGCGACCCGGATGTTGCGGGAGACGCGAAGAAGCTGCGGGAATATTCCAAGGAGCAATCCGACCTGCAGGAGACGTACGACGCCTATATGGAGTATAAAAGCGTCTCCGAACAATACGAAGCGGCGCGGGCAATGCAGAACGAAAAGCTTGACGATGAAATGAAGGAACTCGTAAAAATGGAGCTCGACGAGCTGTCGGAGCGCAAAACGGAGCTTGAGGAACGCATTAAGGTTCTCATGATGCCGAAGGATCCGAACGACGACAAGAACGTCATCGTGGAGATCCGCGGCGCGGCCGGCGGGGACGAGGCGGCCCTGTTTGCGGCTGACCTTTACCGGATGTATTCCAAGTTTGCCGATGCGCAAGGCTGGCGGACGGAAGTCATGGACGTCAACATGAATGATCTCGGCGGCTTCAAAGAGATCATCTTCCTGGTGAACGGCAAGGGCGCTTACAGCAAGCTGAAGTTCGAGAGCGGGGCGCACCGCGTGCAGCGCATTCCGACGACGGAGTCGGGCGGGCGCATCCATACGTCGACGTCGACCGTAGCGGTTATGCCGGAGATGGAAGACTTTGACATCGAGATCAACGATTCGGACATTCGCGTCGACACGTTCTGTTCGAGCGGCGCGGGCGGACAGTCCGTCAATACGACGAAATCGGCCGTTCGGGTGACGCACATCCCTACCGGGATCGTGGCGACCTGTCAGGACGGCAAGTCGCAAAACTCGAACAAAGAGAAGGCGCTGCAGGTACTGCGCGCACGGATTTACGACAAGATGCAGCAGGAAGAAATGGAAAAGTACGGTGCCGAACGGAAGAGCAAGGTCGGCACGGGCGACCGCTCGGAGCGGATCCGCACGTACAACTTCCCGCAAAGCCGGGTGACCGATCACCGCATCGGCTTGACACTGCACCGGCTTGACGCCGTGCTGAACGGCGATATGGAAGAGATCATTTCAGCGCTGACGATCGCCTCGCAAACCGAGCAGATGGAAAAAGGAGAATACGCCGGTGCGTGACGAGCAGCGGATAACGATACGTGAAGCCTATGCCGAGGCTTCTTCTTTTTTGCAGCAGCGCAGGGTGCGGGAGCCGGAGGCCAACGCCGGCCGGCTGCTGGAGCACCTGCTGGGCGAGAGCCGCAGCGGGCTTCTGCTGCGCTGGCCAGAGCCGTTCCCGCGGGAGCGGGAGGCGGACTGGCAGCGGCTGCTCGAGCGCAAGGCGAGCGGCGAGCCGGTGCAGTACATCATTGGGGAGCAGGAGTTCTACGGGCTCCCCTTTACGGTGACGCCGGCGGTGCTCATCCCGCGGCCGGAGACGGAACTGCTGGTCGAGCAGGTGGTCCTGCTCGGGCGGCAGCTCTTCGGCGGGGCCTCGCACGGGCCGGGCGCCGCGGGTGTGGCTTCGCCGACGGTCGCAGACGTCGGCACGGGCAGCGGCGCGATCGCGGTGAGCCTCGCGGTGCAGTGCCCTGCGTGGCGCGTGACGGCGTCGGACATCGCGCCGGACGCGCTGGCGGTGGCGCGAGCGAACGCCGAGCGCAACGGGGTGGCCGAGCGGGTCGCCTTCGTGGAAGGGGACCTGCTCGGCCCGTGGATCGAGCGCGGCGAGCGGCTCGATCTGGTGGTGTCCAATCCGCCGTACATTCCGGAGGCGGATGAGGCGGGGCTGCAGCCGGAGGTGCGGCTGTTCGAGCCGCGGACGGCGCTATACGGCGGAGCGGACGGGCTGGAGCCGTACCGCCGCCTGACGGCGCAGCTGGGCGAGCTTCCGGCGATGCCCGCGCTGGTCGGCTTCGAGGTCGGCCAAGGGCAGGCGGACGAGGTACGTCGTTTGCTGGAGCGGGCGGCCAATTGGGACGAGGTGCGGATCGTACCGGATTTGGCCGGGATCGACCGGCATGTGATCGCTTATCGCAGCAAGAATCATGCCTGATGGCTGGCTGGACAAGGCCCTCGAACCACGATTTATGCGGAACATACGGAACTTATTTTTCTGCCCGAGTATAAACTCTCTCAAACCCGAGCATACTGACAACTAGAAATGCTAGAGTTCGAGAGGGGCGGTTCGGAGATGGTCAAACGGTTTGCGTGGAAACGATATGCGTACTTGGCATTTGCTCTTATGGTGATGCTGGCCTGCTGGGAAACGAACCGTTCCAATGCGATGCTGGCTACGGCGGAACGCGAAATGGAAACAGGAAGCTCGATTCCGAAGGAAGCGATCCGTCTGCGCATTCTGGCCAACTCCGACGCTCCGGCCGATCAATGGGTAAAGCGCGAAGTGCGCGACGCCGTCATGGAGCAGATGAAAAGCTGGGCGACCGAGCCTCAAGGCATCGAAGCGGCCCGCCAAACCTTGCGCAACCATCTGCCCGAGCTCGATAAGCTCGTCGGCGAAACGCTGCGCAAGAACGGCTTTGACTATACGTATCGCGTGGAACTGGGGATGGTCCCGTTCCCGGCCAAAGTATATAACAACGAAGTGTATCCCGCAGGAGATTACGAAGCGCTGCGCATCGCTATCGGCGCCGCCGAAGGGCAGAATTGGTGGTGCGTGCTGTTCCCGCCTTTATGCTTTGCGGACACGGGTGTCGTGAAAAAGAACAACACGGCGTATGCCGCCTCTGTGGAAGAGTCTGTTGAAAATGGCGGGTCGGCGCAAAGCGAACATGCCTCGGCTTCGAAACAGGGCGCTACCGAAACCGGAAAGAAAAGCAAGTCAGAGAGTAAAAAGGGAAGCGCCGAAGGCGACGTAAAGGTCCGGAACGGAAAAGTGGCGGATAGCGGCAAAGCATCCGTTCCTTCGAAAGCTCAACCGGAAGCTCCGGATGCCCCGCAGCCGGAAGTACGCTTCTTCTTATGGGATCTCATGAACAAAGTCGGCTCGTGGTTTGCCTGATGCGGCGGCCTGTCCGGGCCGGTCTGTCAGGAAAGGAAGATAACGAACATGACGACGGAAACTAAGGTGTGGAAAGTGAGCGCGGAAGCCCCTTCCCGGGAAGCATTACTCGAAGCGGCTGCGCTGCTGCGGAACGGACGAACGGTGGCGTTTCCGACTGAGACAGTGTACGGCCTCGGGGCGGACGCGCGGAACACGGAGGCCGTTGCGGACATTTTCGCAGCCAAGGGAAGACCGTCGGATAACCCGCTGATCGTTCATATCGCGGACAGGTCTCAGCTGGAGGAGCTCGTCGCTCCGCCGGAGGAGGCCGTTTTGCGTTTACTGGACGCCTTCTGGCCAGGGCCGCTGACCGTCGTACTGCCGGTTAAGCCAGGCGCGCTTTCCCCACTCGTTACGGCGGGACTTTCCACGGTCGGGCTGCGCATGCCGGGCCATCCTGTCGCGCTCGCGCTGATTGCGGCCTCCGGCTGTCCGGTCGCCGCTCCCAGCGCGAACCGCTCCGGCCGTCCGAGCCCGACGAGCGCCTCGCACGTGCTGGGCGATCTTGCGGGCCGCATAGCGGGGATCGTCGACGGGGGAGAGGCCGGGGTCGGTCTGGAGTCAACCGTGGTGGAATTTGCGGGCGATGCACTTTATATTTTGCGGCCCGGCGGGGTTACGGCAGGGCAGCTTCGCGAAGCGCTGCCGGGCATTCCCGTGATCGAGCCGCAGGCGGAGCACCGCGAGCCCGACGCTCCGCGCGCACCGGGCATGAAATATGCGCACTACGCTCCACGGGGGACGATGGTGCTTGTGCAGGGCGCATCGGACGAGCTGGTGCATGCCTGCATGCAGCGCGAGCTGGATGAAGCCCGGGCGCGGGGCGAGCGCACCGGCGTATTAACCTACGCGGAGCACGCAGATCGCTTCCGCGCGGACCATGTCGTGCCGTGCGGCCGCTTGGACGCCCTGGAGACGGTCGCCCATGGGCTATACGCGGCACTGCGCGAATTCGATGAAGCCGGGGTCGGCTTCATCGTGGCCGAAGCTTGCCCCGAAGAAGGCCTCGGGGCTGCGATCATGAACCGGCTGCGCAAAGCTGCCGGTGGCCGCATTTTAACGGTGTAGCTATTTTAGCTTGTGACTCTTCAGCCCGTGTGACCTGCCGTGGGATTCATTCAATCTCTTTTACGGCGTGGCATATTATGGAATTCATGTTTGCCCTCTTGTCCGCATATGTTGGTTAAGAAGAGGACAGGGGGTAGGGGAAGCATGGATCTGGCATCGCCGCTGCTGTGGGGACAATTCATTTCCATCGGGCTAATGGCGCTGGCCCTCGGTTTGGATGCGTTATCACTGGGGCTCGGGATCGGCATGCGGGGCATCCGCAAGCTTGATATTGCCAAAATCAGCGTCGTAACCGCCCTGTTCCACATCTTGATGCCGCTCGCGGGAATGTGGATGGGCGGCTATATCAGCGCGCTGATCGGCAAAGTCGCCACGATCTGCGGAGGCGTCCTTCTGCTGCTGCTCGGAGCGCACATGGTTTACAGCTCCTTGCGCGCGGAAGAGTCTCCGACGTACGATCACCGATCTTTTTGGGGGCTCATGCTGTTTTCGCTTAGCGTCAGTATCGATTCGTTTTCGGTCGGCGTTTCGCTTGGGATGTTCGCCGGGGATGTCATCATGACCGTTCTCATGTTCGGCACGGCAGGCGGGCTCATGTCGGTTGTCGGACTGACGCTTGGCCGAAGGGTCGGCGAATGGGTGGGAGAGTATGGCGAAGCGCTGGGCGGCGTCATCCTGCTTGCATTCGGCATCCGATTTTTGTTGTGACCGATCCGCACCGCCCTTGGGCGGTTTTGAGGTAAATCCGATGGTTTTGAGGTAATATATAGGGGAGAACCAATTTAAAGATGAAAGAGGGGAGAATGCGATGAACCGGATCTTGTTCGTTTGTACCGGCAATACGTGCCGCAGTCCGATGGCGGAAGGATTGATGCGAAAAATACTGGCGGACGAGGGGCTGGCGGGGATTGAGGTAAGGTCCGCCGGGGTAGCCGCCCAAGACGGGACTCCGATCTCCGAGCACGCAGCGACGGTGTTGAAATCAAGCGGCGGCACAGGGCCCCAGCGTTCTGCAGCTCTTTCGCAATCGACGGTCGAGTGGGCGGATTTGATCCTGACGATGACTTCCGCGCACAAAAGATATACGATTCAACGGTTTCCGGGCGCCGTGGACAAGATTCATACCTTGAAGGAATACGTGGAAGCCGATTCGGCAGCTGCGGCGAAAATCGCTGAGGTCGAAAGGCTGATGACCGATATCCAGCTGAAACAAGCCTTGGCGAAGCCGGTGACGGACGAAGAGCGGTCCCGTATTGTAACGTTACAGCAGGAACTGCCCACTCCGGACATCGCCGATCCGTTCGGCGGTTCGCTGCAGCAGTATGAGAGCTGTGCAGTCGAAATTCACGCCTGTCTGATCAAGCTCGCAGCCAAGCTGAAAGAAGCCCGTTGAAGCTTTTGTGTTACCGCGCAAGTGGCAAGCTAGGCTTTACACCGGGCGCAGAATCGGATATGATGGACGTATACATGAAGGAATCCCGATGTAACTGGCGACGAGTGGGGGCAACCACAGTGGAGCATCGGGACATACGGCCGGTCGCCTGGGCAAAGAGCATCGCAAGCGGACACGCATGCGTCATGCTCTTTTTTCGTTTTTGTCGCAGTTTTGGGTTATAATGAAATCGACATTAGCGAGGAGGCGAATTCACGAAAATGAAAATTGCAATGGGTGCGGATCATGCGGGGTACCGGCTGAAGGACGAGCTGAAGCCTCTTATCGAATCGTTGGGACACGAGGTTCAGGATTACGGCTGCAGCTGCTCCGATTCCGTCGATTATCCGGATTATGCGCTGGCTGTGTGCGAGAAAGTGGCGGCGGGTGATGCGGACAAAGGCATTCTGATCTGCGGGACGGGCATCGGCATGACCATCGCGGCCAACAAAGTGCCGGGTATCCGCTGCGCGCTCGTGCACGATTTATTTTCCGCCAAAGCGACGCGGGAGCATAACGATTCGAACGTGCTCGCGTTGGGCGAGCGGGTCATCGGCCCGGGGGTTGCGCAGGAAATCGTCAAGATTTGGCTCGAAACCGAGTTTTCGGAAGGCGAACGCCACCGGAATCGGGTGAACAAGGTCAAAGCGCTCGAAGACAAGTTCGCCGTACATCCTTAAATTTGCCGCATGGCAGGAAAAGAGGGTGAGATCGATGACCGAACAGCCTAATGTGGAAAACGAGCGGGCCGCGGGTTCACCTGTGGCAGCCGTCCGTACGCAAGTCGAAACGATCGTCCGGGAGCTGATTCAGGCCGGGAAAATCGAGCCGGGCCAGCTCATCGTGATTGGGACGAGCACGAGCGAAGTGCTCGGCCGCCATATCGGCACCGGGGGCAGCGAAGCGGTCGCCAAGGAGATCTACGAAGCGGTGGAAGCGGTAAGGTCGGAAGCCGGCTTCTTCCCGGTATATCAATGCTGCGAGCATTTGAATCGGGCGCTCGTCATGGAGCGGGAAGCGATGCGGCGGTACGGCTTGGAGCAGGTAAGCGTCATCCCGGTACCGAAAGCTGGCGGCTCTATGGCCTCCTATGCCTACAGGAAGCTGACCGACGCCGTCGTCGTAGAGACCGTGACGGCACATGCCGGCATCGATATCGGGGGCACGTTGATCGGGATGCACTTGAAGCGCGTAGCCGTACCGGTCCGGCCGTCGATCCGGCAGATCGGCGAGGCGCCCGTGCTGATGGCGGTTACCCGTCCGAAGCTAATCGGTGGAGTCCGCGCCGTCTACACGGCAGAGCCGCCTCGCGGAGAAGAAAGCTGCGATGAACAGTCACAATAACCATAAATCATTTTAACTATGAGGAGGACTTATTCATTATGGAACATTTGCGCAAACAAGATCCGAAAATTGTTGAGGCCATGAACCTGGAGCTCGGCCGTCAACGCGACAAAATCGAGCTGATCGCTTCCGAAAACTTTGTCAGCCAAGCCGTGCTTGAAGCGATGGGTACGGTGCTGACCAACAAATACGCCGAAGGCTATCCGCACAAGCGCTACTATGGCGGCTGCGAATACGTCGACATTGTGGAAGATATCGCCCGCGACCGCGCGAAAGAATTGTTCGGCGCCGAGCATGCGAACGTACAGCCGCACTCCGGTGCACAGGCGAACATGGCCGTCTATCTTGCAGCAGTGAAGCCTGGCGATACGATTCTCGGCATGAACTTGTCCCATGGCGGTCACTTGACGCACGGCAGCCCGGTGAACGCATCCGGCATTCTGTACAATTTCGTCGAGTACGGCGTTTCCGAGAAGGATGCCCGCATCGATTACGACGACGTCCGCAAAGCGGCGTTCAAGCATAGACCTCGCCTGATCGTAGCCGGCGCAAGCGCGTACTCGCGTACGATCGACTTTGAAGCGCTCGGCAAAATCGCCGAAGACGTCGGCGCGCTCTTTATGGTGGACATGGCGCATATCGCGGGTCTTGTTGCAGCCGGTCTGCATCCGAACCCGGTGCCGCATGCGCACTTCGTCACGACGACGACGCACAAAACGCTTCGCGGTCCGCGCGGCGGCTTGATTTTGTGCCGCAAGCCTTGGGCGGCGGCAATCGATAAAGCGGTCTTCCCGGGCACGCAAGGCGGTCCGCTGATGCACATCATCGCAGCGAAAGCCGTAGCGTTCGGCGAAGCGCTCCAGCCGGAGTTCAAGACGTACGCGCAAAACGTCATCAACAATGCCAAAGCGTTGGCCGAAGCTTTGTCGGCCGAAGGCATCAACATCGTGTCCGGCGGTACGGACAACCACTTGATGCTCATCGACCTGCGCAGCTTGAACATTACGGGGAAAGAAGCCGAGCATCTGCTTGATGAAGTCGGCGTTACCGTAAACAAAAACGCGATCCCGTACGATCCGACCAGCCCGTTCGTGACGAGCGGCATCCGTCTGGGCACACCGGCGGCAACGTCCCGCGGTATGAACGAAGAAGCGATGAAAACGATCGCGAAGATCATCTCTCTTACCCTGAAAAATCCGTCCGACGCGGCGGTTCATGACAAGGTGCGCGGGATGGTTAAAGACTTGACGGCACAGTTCCCGCTTTATTCGGGACTTCAATACTAATTCGCTTTTTGCAAAAGAATCGGGCCTTTCCTCGCGAAGGGACCGGTTCTTTTGTGTTGTGATCGTGCCGATTTTATTTGTTCCACGTGGATCATTTTTGTCGATGCTGCATATTTTTCACGCGATTTGGGATTACTTCTTGTAGTTGTGGTATAATAGACAAGGTTTGGCTTCATAGCGTTAGTAGGGGGAGCAAGGCATGGGAAAAGTATTTGTTTGCGATCATCCGCTGATCCAACATAAGTTAACGTACATACGGGACGAAAATACGACAACGAAAGATTTTCGCGAGCTTGTCGATGAAGTGGCTACGCTGATGGCCTACGAAATCACAAGAGACATTCCGCTGGAGAAGGTGGAGGTTCGCACTCCCGTCACCACGGCGGAAGGCCGGGTTATTTCCGGGCGGATGCTCGGACTTATTCCGATTCTGAGAGCGGGGCTCGGCATGGTGGACGGGGTCCTGAAGCTCGTCCCGGCGGCTAAAGTGGGCCACATCGGATTGTACCGAGACCCGGAAACGCTGGAGCCGGTCGAATACTACGCCAAGCTGCCGACGGACGTCACGGAGCGCGAGCTGATCGTGATCGATCCGATGCTGGCCACGGGAGGCTCGGCGAATGCGGCGATCGAAGCGCTCAAGAAGCGCAGCTGCACCCAGATCAAGCTGATGTGTCTGATCGCCGCTCCCGAAGGTGTACAAGCCGTACAGCAGGAGCATCCGGACGTCGATATTTACGTAGCGGCCATCGACGATTACTTGGACGACCACGGCTATATCGTGCCGGGGCTCGGAGATGCGGGCGACCGGTTGTTCGGAACGAAATAAAGTCTTCGGGAAGGGGAAACCGCAAAGCATGAAAAAAACAAAAGTCATTACGATCTTCGGGACAAGGCCGGAAGCCATCAAGATGGCTCCGCTGGTGAAAGAGCTGGAGAAGCATCCGGAGCAGATCGAGTCGCTCGTATGCGTTACGGCGCAGCACCGCCAGATGCTCGATCAAGTGCTCGATATTTTCAAAATCAAGCCTGATTACGATCTTGATGTGATGAAGGATCGCCAGACGCTGAACGAAATCACCATTCGCGTGCTGCAGGGACTCGATCCCGTGTTCAAGGAAGAGAAGCCGGACATCATTCTCGTTCACGGCGATACGTTGACGACGTTCCTCGCCAGCTATGCGGCTTTCCTGCAGCAGATTCAAGTGGGGCACGTGGAAGCCGGACTGCGCACATGGAACAAGCTTTCGCCGTATCCGGAAGAGATGAACCGCCAGCTTACGGGTGTATTGGCCGATATGCATTTTGCGCCGACGAATTGGTCGGCCGGCAACTTGCGCAAAGAAAATAAGCCCGAGAACGCGATCTATGTCACTGGCAACAGCGTGACGGATGTGTTTCAATATACGGTACAGGAGCAGTTCACCCATCCGGTGCTGGATTGGGCGAAGGGCAAGCGCCTCGTGCTGATGACCGCTCACCGCCGGGAGTCGCAGGGCGAGCCGCATCGGCAAATTTTCCGCGCTGTGCGCAGGCTGGTTGACGAGTTTGAAGATATTGTCATCGTGTATCCGGTGCATCCGAGTCCGGCCGTTAAGGAACCGGCTCACGAGATGCTCGGCGGGCATGACCGGATCAAGCTGGTCGAGCCGTTCGACGTGCTGGAATTCCACAACTTTTACCGGCATGCGCACCTGATCTTGACCGATTCGGGCGGGATGCAGGAGGAAGCTCCTTCGTTTGGCGTACCGGTGCTCGTGCTGCGCGAAACGACCGAGCGTCCGGAAGGCATCGACGCCGGAACGCTGGAGCTGGTGGGGACGGACGAACAGCATGTCTACGAACGGGCGAAGGCGCTGCTCAGCAATGAGACGCTGTATGAGAAAATGAGCCGCTCGGCCAATCCATACGGTGACGGAAAAGCGTCCGAACGGATCGTTCAGGCCATCCTTTACCATTTTGGACATACGGCGGACAGGCCGGAACCGTTCCAACCGTGACAATATATTGACAAACGCTACAGCGTACAGTTGCACTGTTTGGTTTGAGGGCCAAAAAAACCTTGATATATCAACGTTTTTGTGAGTTTTGTCATAGAAATCTTGCCAAGTTGCACAATTGACAAAGTTGACTTTGCTTCGATAAAATATACTAGGATTGTAGGGTGGCATTCCATGAATGAAAAGGATCCGTACAATCAGCCTTGGCGCGCGGCCGCACTGGTCAGCGCTTTGGGTATCGACATTGTCGTATGCACAACGGTTGGGTATTTCATAGGGAGCTTGGCCGACAAACATTGGGGTAGCGGTACAAAGACTTGGTTGATCGTCGGGGTATTGATTGGTTTTGCAATCGGTATCTTTACGGTCATACTGGTACTAAAACGGTTTCTGGAGGACAAACGGGAATAAATGAAGAACCAGTTAAAGTCTGTTGTTCGTGTTACGCTGTATTTTTTGTCTGCTCTGCTGCTGGTATGGGCCTTCTTGCCGGCTTACCGGACATATGTGTGCGGATTGATGCTCGGCCTGACGGTCAGCCTGATCAACGCCTGGCTTTTGGCCATGAAAATTGAATCGGTTTCCCGGAACGCAAACGAATACATGGGCAAGCGAGTCAATTTGGGAACGGTCTCCAGGATGTGCATGGCGCTAATCGCGGTGATGATCGCCGTGAAGCTGCCGCAATTCAACCTTGTTTTTACCATTATTGGATTATTTTTTGTCCAATTGGTAACACTCCTGATGGGTATATTTTTTAGAAGCAATCAATCATAGTGCATGGAAAGGAGGGAAATGTTAAAATGCATAAATTTCCGGTATGGCAGCTCGGTGGATTGAACATCGATATCTCCACGTTTTTGGCGATTATCATCACTTGCATCATCGTGTTCACTCTGGCCAGGGTGTCCGTAAGAAACCTGTCCGTCACGAATCCTTCCAAAATGCAAAATTTTTTGGAATGGGTTGTCGAGTTCGTACATGGCATCGTTGCCAGCACCATGCCTTTAAACAGAGTGAAGCCTTATGTTTCGCTCGGTATGACCTTGATTATGTTTATTTTCGTAGCCAACCTGTTGGGTCTTCCCTTCGGTATCGTGACAACGCATGAGCAACCGCTATCGCTGTTCGGCTATACGATCGTTTCCGAAGAAATGATCAAAACCGCCCACGGCGGTCACGGAGTCGAGGTTGCTTGGTGGAAATCGCCGACGGCCGACGTTTCCGTAACCTTCGGTTTGGCTGTCATCGTATTCGTACTGACGCATTATTTGGGACTTAAGCAGAATACGAAGCATTATTTGAAGCATTATTTCGAACCGTTTTGGTTCTTCTTCCCTCTGAACGTGATGAAGGAGCTTTCCAAGCCTCTAACGCTCGGTCTGCGTTTGTACGCGAATATTTTTGCGGGTGAGGTGCTGATCGCCACAATTCTGATGGCGGGTATTTTTGGAACTCCGCTGCTTGCAGCATGGCAAGGCTTCAGTCTTTTCGTCGGCGGCATTCAGGCGTTCTTGTTCACCATTCTTACCATGGTTTATATCTCGCAAGCTACTGTGCATGAGGAGCATTAATTTAGACACTCGCCTTCGTGTCGGTCTGCGAATTTAAGGAAATCAAACAAAAAAAATTAGTTATCAGTTGAGGAGGATTTTAACAATGGGATTTTTGGCAGCAGCTTTGGCAATCGGTTTGGGCGCACTTGGCGCAGGTATCGGTAACGGTTTGATCGTCAGTAAAACAGTCGAAGGTATCGCTCGTCAGCCTGAGCTCCGCGGTACGCTGCAAACGACTATGTTTATCGGTGTTGGTATCGTCGAGGTTGTTCCGATCATCGGTGTCGTACTCGGATTCCTGATCTTCTTCGGTGCTTAATTGAATGAAATCGGTTTGGCGCGGAAGGCAAGAGCCATCCACGCCTTCGTTTTGCCTGAAATGACTGAAAGGAGTGGCATAGATGGGTGGTATGGGTTGGCACTGGGAATCCTTTGTATTCGCAATAGTAGCCTTTCTGATCCTGTATTGGCTCTTAAATAAATACGCTTTCGGACCTTTGATGGGAATCATGGAAGCGCGCAAGCGTATGCTTGCTGAGCAAATCGAATCTACTGACAAAAATCGCCGTGAAGCGGAGCAGCTCCTGGCCGAACAAAAGCAAGCGATGCAGGATGTTCGCAAGGAAGCTCACGAGATCATCGAGCAAGCACGCAAAGTAAGCGCCAAGCAAGGCGAAGAAATTGTGGAGCAAGCGAAATCGGAGGCAGCTCGTTTGAAGAACGAAGCGCTTCAGGATATCGAGAGCGAGAAAAACAAAGCGATTGCAGCCGTTCGCGGTCAAGTCAGCGCTTTGTCCGTCATGATCGCTTCCAAAATTATCGAGAAGCAAGTTGACGAAAAATCCCAGGAAGAGTTGGTTGAACACTACTTGAAAGAAGTAGGGGGCAACCGATGAGCCAGGATCTGATCGCAGCCAAAAGGTACGCCAAGGCATTATTCGATGTTGCTAGGGAGTCCGACCGGGTTGCTCAAGTCGAGCAAGAGCTCGAAAAGGTCATTGCGGTCTTAAACGAGAATCCGGACCTGTTCAAGCTCATCAAGCATCCGGGCATCGAGGCTGATGTAAAGATCGGGTTGATCAAGCAAATCTTCGATGCGGACGTATCCGAAGTCGTTATTAACACGCTGAAGCTGCTCATCCAGCGCCGCCGGGAAGAGTCTCTGGAAGCTTTCGCGAAAGCTTACAGCAAAATCGCCAGCGATGCGCTCGGTCAAGCAAGCGCCACCGTATACACGCCGGTGGAACTCAGCGAAGCGGAGCTCGGCACCATTGCCGCAACCTTCGGCAAATTAACCGGCAAACAAATCCGTGTGGAATCGGTTCTCGATAAAGGATTGCTCGGCGGCATTCAAGTCCGCATCGGCGACCGTCTGTATGACGGAAGCTTGGCGGGCAAGCTCGAGCGTCTGCACAAAACGTTGAATCAATCTCAAGCACTGTAGATAGGGGTGAGGGAATTTGAGTATCAGACCGGAAGAAATCAGCACGCTGATTAAGCAGCAGATTGAACAATATAAATCCGAGATTCAAGTGGTTGACGTAGGTACGGTTATTCAGGTCGGTGACGGTATCGCCCGTGCGCACGGCTTGGAGAACGTCATGGCAGGCGAACTGCTCGAGTTTCCCAACGGCGTGTTGGGATATGCGTTTAACCTTGAAGAAAGCAACGTAGGTATCGTTATTCTGGGGCCTTACACCGACATCCGCGAAGGCGACCAAGTGAAGCGTACCGGCCGCATCATGGAAGTTCCCGTAGGCGAGGAAATGCTGGGCCGCGTCGTGAATCCGCTCGGTCAACCTGTTGACGGCAAAGGTCCGATCAACACAACGAATTTCCGTGCGATCGAATCTCCGGCTCCGGGCGTTATGGCCCGTAAATCGGTTCATGAACCGATGCAAACCGGGATTAAAGCGATCGACGCGATGATTCCTGTCGGCCGCGGTCAGCGCGAGCTTATCATCGGCGACCGTCAAACGGGTAAAACCGCAATCGCGATCGATACGATCATCAACCAAAAAGGCAACGGCGTAAAATGTATTTACGTTGCGATCGGACAAAAGCAATCCACCGTTGTCGGCGTCGTAGAGCAGCTGCGTAAAGCAGGCGCGCTCGAATATACGATCGTGGTTACCGCTTCGGCTTCCGAGCCGTCCCCGATGCTGTGGCTTGCTCCTTATGCAGGCTGCGCGATGGGCGAGTACTTCATGTACAAAGGCGAGCACGTCCTGATCGTTTACGACGACTTGTCCAAACAAGCGGCCGCATACCGCGAGCTGTCCTTGCTGCTTCGCCGTCCTCCGGGTCGGGAAGCTTATCCGGGCGACGTCTTCTATCTGCACTCCCGTTTGCTGGAGCGCGCTGCAAAATTGAACGACGAGCTGGGCGGAGGTTCGATCACCGCGCTGCCGTTTATCGAAACGCAAGCAGGCGACGTATCCGCATATATTCCGACCAACGTAATCTCGATTACGGACGGACAGATCTTCCTGGAGTCCGACCTGTTCTACTCCGGCCAACGTCCGGCGGTTAACGTCGGTATCTCGGTATCCCGGGTAGGCGGCTCCGCACAAACGAAAGCGATGAAAAAAGTTGCCGGTACGCTCCGCGTCGACTTGGCTCAATACCGCGAGCTGGCCGCATTCGCACAGTTCGGTTCCGACTTGGATAAAGCGACGCAAAGCCGTTTGAACCGCGGTGAGCGCACGCTTGAAATCTTGAAGCAAGGCGTTAACCAGCCGATGGGTCTTGACCGTCAAGTGGCTTCCCTCTTTACGGTTGTCAGAGGCCACCTGGACGATATCCCGGTGAAAGACGTGCTTCGTTTCGAGTCCGAATTCTTGACTTATTTGGACACCAGCCGTCCGGAAATTCTCCAAAGCATCCGCGACACGAAAGACTTGACTGCGGATAACGAGAAAGCATTGACGGATGCGATCGCACAGTTCAAAAGAAGTTTCTCGGTTTCCGAGTAATATATAATTAACCCGGGAATCTGCTGAAGAAACCCGGTGCTCTACGATAAGCCTGAAACAAGCGTTTCGATGAAGGTTCTCCCTTGCGGAAGCATTGGCCGTTCAGGGCCTGCGGAAGCAAGCGGAGAAGCCTCGAAAGAGAGGTGAGCAGGTATGGCAAAAGGGATGCGCGAGATTAAGCGCGCGATCAGATCCAAGCAAAACATGAAACAAATAACCAAGGCCATGGAAATGGTTGCGGCTTCCAAGCTTAGAAGAGCCCAAATGGCGGCGGAATCCGCCCGTCCTTACGCAGATAAGCTGAAGGAAGTGGTCGGCAGCATCGCTGCGGGAACGAAGGGTGTGAAGCACCCGATGCTCGAAACCCGCGAGGTGAAGAAGACCGGTTATTTGGTCATCACGTCCGACCGCGGTCTGGCCGGCGGTTACAACGCCAACGTGTTGCGGAAGGTGCTGGCGGAAATTCGGGAAAAGCACAGCTCTCCTGCCGAATATTCGATCTTCGTGATCGGACGCAAAGGCAGAGACTTTTTCAAGAAGCGGAACATTCCGATTTTGGAGGAAGTAACCGGGCTTCCCGATTCGCCGACGTTCTCGGATATTAAGTCGGTTGCGGCTGCAGCGGTAGCTAATTTCGAAAACGGGTCGTATGACCAATTGTTCCTGGTCTACAACCAGTTTAAAAATGCGATGACTCAAATCCCGACCGTCAAACGCCTTCTCCCGATGGAAGACGTATCCGTCGAAACAACAGCAGCCTACGAGTACGAGCCGTCTGCCGAAGGCGTATTGGAAGTGCTCCTTCCCAAGTATGCCGAGACGCTCATATACAGTGCGGTACTGGACGGAAAGGCCAGCGAGTTCGGCGCCAGAATGACGGCGATGAGCAGCGCGACGAAGAACGCGACGAAGATGATCAACGAACTGACGTTGTCGTACAACCGTGCGCGTCAGGCTTCGATTACCCAGGAAATTTCCGAGATCGTCGCCGGTGCGAACGCTAACGCCTAGATCGAATCACGGTACGTTAATGGCCTTGCCTCCGGCAAGGCTCGGATATATGCTTACGATGCAGTTTTGCCTACGGCAAAACTTAAGCGAATGCTTACGAAGACAGTTTTGCCATAGGCAAAACTTTGAGGAGGGAAAACATGAGCAAAGGGCGCGTTGTGAATATCACAGGGCCGGTCGTTGACATTGAGTTTGAACGTGGACACCTCCCTGAGATTTTGAATGCCATTAAGATTGAAAAGAAAGCCGAAAAACAAGGCGAGCACGACATCAGCCTGACGGTTGAAGCTGCGGTACATCTCGGCGACAACCTGGTTCGTTGTGTCGCGATGTCTTCCACGGACGGTTTGGTACGCGGTATTGAAGCCGTCGATACTGGAGCTCCGATTTCCGTACCGGTAGGACCGGCTACGCTGGGCCGCGTATTTAACGTGCTTGGCGATCCGATCGACGGAACGACAGAAGTCGACCGTACCAACGTCAGCCCGATTCATAAAGCCGCTCCTGCGTTCGACAACCTGTCGACGAAGGCGGAAATCCTTGAAACGGGAATTAAAGTTATCGACTTGATGGCTCCTTATGCGAAGGGCGGTAAGATCGGTCTCTTCGGCGGTGCGGGCGTAGGTAAAACCGTTACGATGCAGGAGCTTATCCACAACATCGCTCAAGAGCACGGCGGTATCTCCGTATTCGCGGGCGTAGGCGAAAGAACGCGTGAAGGGAACGACCTTTACCACGAGATGAAAGACTCCGGCGTTATCTCGAAAACCGCGATGGTTTTCGGACAGATGAACGAACCGCCGGGTGCGCGTCTTCGCGTGGCATTGTCCGGTTTGACGATGGCGGAATATTTCCGTGACGAAGAAGGCCGCGACGTGCTTCTGTTTATCGACAACATCTTCCGCTTTACCCAAGCGGGTTCCGAGGTTTCCGCATTGCTCGGCCGTATGCCTTCCGCGGTAGGTTACCAGCCGACGCTGGCTACCGAGATGGGTCAGCTGCAAGAGCGGATCACTTCGACGAAAAAAGGTTCCGTTACTTCCATCCAAGCGATCTACGTTCCGGCGGACGACTACACCGACCCGGCTCCGGCAACGGCATTTGCTCACTTGGACGCAACGACGAACCTCGAGCGCAGCATCGCTGCCGCCGGTATTTTCCCTGCGGTAGACCCGCTCGCCTCGTCCTCCCGGATTTTGACGCCGGAAATTCTCGGCGAAGAGCATTACAATGTCGCTCAAGGCGTGAAGCGGATTCTTCAGCGCTATAAAGAGCTGCTCGATATTATCGCGATCTTGGGTATGGACGAGTTGTCCGACGAGGACAAATTGGTCGTACACCGCGCTCGCCGTCTCCGTTTGTTCCTGTCTCAGCCGCTTCACGTGGCCGAGGCGTTCAACGGGATCCCTGGCTTGTACGTGCCGGTTAAAGAAACCGTCCGCAGCTTCAAAGAAATCCTCGAAGGCAAGCACGACAACCTTCCGGAGCCTGCGTTCCACAACGTGGGTACGATTGAAGACGCGATCGAAAAGGCAAAAACGCTGTAATGAAATAGAACGCGGCTGAAGCGCCGATTCCGCAAAAGAATCGGGCTTCGGCGGCAAGACTATGCTTACGAAGTAGTTTGCCTTCAGGCAAACTCTTAGGAGGGGAATCCAAGTGAGCACATTCCTGTTGGAAATCGTCACCCCCGAGCGTAAAGTGTACGCCGAGCAGGCGAACATGATTGTCGTAAAGGGCGTTGAAGGGGAGCTTGGAATTCTGCCGAATCACATTCCGCTGGTCACTCCATTACGGATCGCTCCGATTACTGTGAAACTGAAAGGGTCGAAAGACACGGTTATCGCAGTAAACGGCGGTTTTATGGAAGTGCGCAAGGATAAGGTGGTTATACTGGCGGAAAGCGCCGAGCTGCCGGAACAGATCGATGTCGAGCGTGCACAGAAAGCGAAAGAACGGGCGCAAGGTCGGTTGTCTCAAGCCAAACAAGACCATGTCGACTTCAAGCGGGCGGAACTCGCTTTGCAGCGTGCATTGAATCGAATTGACGTCTCTGGGAAAAAATAAGAAATGAACTGAAAAGACGGGGGAACACGGTTCCTCCGTCTTTTTTCTAGTTCTTCCGGTATATTGAATGAATCGGATGGGATTAGGCTTCTCGACTTATGAAGGCATTGTGAAAGTGGATGAAAATGTTAGACACCCCAAAAGGCATTTGTTATAATTGGGAAGGCATAACATTAACAACAGTCCTGCAAAAGCAAGACGCAGGCGGGACCCAATATAATAAGGGAGGCGGTTCGTTCGCGATGTACATGAACAATTACGTGGTCGTAACGATTTTTCTCTTCTTAGCGGTATTGCTTCCAATTGCAGCGCTTACAATCGGTCGCTGGCTCCGTCCCTACAGACCGGTGGAGGAAAAGTATACGACTTATGAAAGCGGTAACGAGCCGGTAGGTACGGGTCATGTCCGTTTCAACATCCGGTATTACCTCTTTGCGCTGATGTTTGTCATCTTCGATGTGGAAACTGTATTTTTGTACCCGTGGGCCGTTGCTTATAAGCAATTAGGCTTGTTTGCGCTTGTAGAGATGTGCATATTTGTGGGCTTGCTGGTCATAGGCTTACTCTACGCTTGGAAGAAGAAGGTGCTGCAATGGACTTCAATTTAGAGAGCATTACGCCGGAGGAACGGCAGGAGCTGGAGCGCAACGTATTCATGACGACGCTGGAGCAGGTGAAGGCATGGGCCCGCAGCAACTCGCTGTGGCCGTTGACGTTCGGACTTGCTTGCTGTGCCATCGAAATGATGGGTACGGGCGCGTCCCATTACGATTTGGACCGTTTCGGTGTTATTTTCCGGACGTCCCCGCGCCAGTCGGATGTGATGATCGTCGCCGGTACGGTGACGAAGAAGATGGCCCCTCTTTTGAGGCGCTTGTACGAGCAGATGCCGGAGCCGAAGTGGGTCATTGCGATGGGTTCCTGTGCCACGGCAGGCGGCCCGTATGTGAAGTCGTACGCGGTAGTGAAGGGCGTTGACCAAGTCGTTCCGGTCGATGTGTATATTCCCGGCTGTCCGCCGAATCCGGCCGCCCTGATCTACGGCATCAACAAGCTGCAGGAAAAAATCCGCTATGAAGCGAAAACCGGTAAGCAGGTGACCAATCGATGAGCGAGGAGCAAAAGCGAGAAAAAGCTGATGCGGCCGCTGCCGAAGAGCAGAAGCAAGCGAAAGCGGACGCCAACGCAAAGCCGTCGGGCGATCAAGCGGAAGCCATTTCAGACGAGCAGCCGACGGCGGGCGAAAATACGAAAGCGAACGCAGGCGAGCCGTCTGCGAGCGATAGAGTGAAAGCGGGTGCAGCCGGCGAGCAGGCGAGCGATACGGCGAAAGCTAGCGTAAGCCAAGCGTCCGCCGGGGAAGCGGTCGCAAGCGAAGAGGCTCCGGCGAAGAGCGGCGCAGAGGCACGCAGCGACGCAGCAAAAGCCGCTGACGGTGAAGCGCCCGAAGCGAAGCCTGCCCCCGCGGCGGCGCCGATGAGCGGCGAGCCGACGGCAGCGCCGGGCGCCGACGTCGCCAAGGCGGGCGGCGCAGGCGAGCCGCCGGGCGGGTACGCCGCGGCGAAGCCTGCAGCGCCGCAGGCCGCGAAGGCCGCCGCAGGCGAGCCCGGCGACGCGCCGGAGGCGGAGCGCGCAGCGCCGAGCGACGCCGAGAAGGAGGCGAAGGCGAAAGCCGCCGCCGAGGCGAGAGCCGCGCGAGCGAACGCGCGCGCCGCGAAAGCGGAAGGGGCGGAGCCCGAGGCGCCGAAGGAGCCGTCGCCGAATCAGCCGCTGGTGGATCGGCTCGTGGCGATATTGAAAGATTTTCGCGCGGATGCGGTCGAAGAAGCTTTTATTAATGAAAAAGACGGGCATATTCCTTATGTTATTGTTAAAGCCGAGGCTTGGCCGGATGTGGCGGAGCTGTTGCGGACGCATGAGGAGCTGAAGCTGAACTACTTGCGCAATTTGTCCGGGGTCGATATGGAGACACATATGGAAGTGGCCTACCATATCATTTCGCTGGAAACCAAGCGCAATTATTGCGTGAAAGTGAAGACAGACCGGGAATCGCCGTCCATTCCTTCCGTGACGCCGATTTGGCCAACGGCCAATTGGAACGAACGGGAAGTCTACGATTTGTTCGGAATCGATTTTCCGGGACATCCCGACCTGCGCCGGATTATGATGTCTGACGATTGGATCGGTCACCCGCTGCGCAAAGATTATGAGCCGCTCGACCCGGAGGTGTGATGAAGTTTGGCCATTAGAACGGAAGAACTACTGCTGAACGTAGGCCCGCAGCATCCGAGTACGCATGGAGTGTTTCGGATCGTCGTCAAGCTCGACGGCGAAATCATCACGGAAGCGATCCCGGTCATGGGATACCTGCACCGGGGAACGGAGAAGCTGGCCGAAAATTTAACCTACACCCAAATCATACCTTATACCGACCGACTGGACTACGTATCGGCGATGACGAACAATTACGTGCTTGTCAATGCCGTGGAGAAGCTCATGCAGTTGGAGATCCCGGAGCGCGCAGAGTTTTTGCGGCTGATCGTGATGGAGCTCCAGCGTGTTGCCAGCCACATGGTTTGGTGGGGCACATACCTGCTCGATATCGGGGCCATGAGCCCGTTCTTGTACGCATTCCGCGACCGGGAGATTATTATCGACTTATTTAACGAACTGTGCGGCGCCCGGCTGACGTACAACTATATGCGGGTCGGCGGAGTGAAGTGGGATGCGCCGGAAGGCTGGATTCAGAAGGTGCGCGAGTTTGTTCCATACATGCGGGGCAAGCTGGAACAATATAACGAGCTAGTGAGCGGAAACGAAATTTTTCTGGCCCGGATCAAGGGCGTCGGCAAATACGACGCGGAGACGGCTATCGCCTACGGGCTGAGCGGCGCGAATCTGCGCTGTACGGGGGTAAACTGGGACCTGCGTAAGGACCAGCCTTACAGCATTTACAATCGCTTCGATTTCGATGTCCCGGTAAGCACAGGCGGCGATTGCTACGCCAGATATTTGCTGCGGCTGGAGGAAATCCGCCAATCGCTGCGCATTCTGGAGCAAGCGGTCGAGCAGTTCCCGGCGGAAGGCGAGATCATGGGCAAGGTGCCTCGTGTGCTGCGTCCCGCCGAAGGGGAAGTGTACGCCGGTATCGAATCCCCGCGCGGCGAAATCGGCTGCCATATTATTTCCAAAGGAAAAGATAAGCCGTACCGCCTGAAATTCCGCAGACCGTCATTCGTCAATCTGCAGATCCTGCCGAAGCTCCTGGTCGGCGAAACGATGACGAACCTGATCACCATTCTCGGAGGCATCGATATCGTTGTCGGGGAGGTGGATAGCTGATGCCGGATTTATTGCAAGAACCGTTAACATGGACGAATGCGGCCATTTTCTTCGCATGGGGCGTCGTGCTGCTTTTGGTCGTGCTCGGCTTTGTGACGTACGCGATCTACTTCGAGCGCAAGGTCATCGGCTGGATGCAGATGAGGATCGGCCCGAACCGTGTTGGCCCCCTCGGACTGCTGCAAACGGTCGCGGACGTATTCAAGCTCTTGATTAAAGAAGACACGATTCCGAGAAAAGCCGAGCGCGAGCTCTTCATCCTCGCTCCGGTGATTACGTTTATTCCTGCGTTTACGGTCATTGCGGCCATTCCGTTCACGGACCGGCTGATCAGCAGCGACCTGAATGTCGGAGTGCTGTACTATGTCGCGCTTTCCGGAATCTCCACCATCGGCATCGTGCTCGGCGGCTGGGCTTCCAATAACAAATATGCCCTGCTCGGCGGAATGCGGTCCGCTGCCCAGATGATCAGCTATGAAATTCCGCTGGTTATCTCCATCGTAGGCGTCGTGATGATGTCCGGCAGCATGAACCTTCGTACGATCGTGGAAGGACAGGCGGGCGGGTTCTGGCACTGGAACTTTTTGCCGCAAATTATCGGCTTTGCCGTCTTTATCGTGGCTGCCGTTTCGGAGCTAAACCGGACGCCTTTCGACTTGCCTGAGGCCGAGTCGGAGCTGGTTGCAGGCTACCACGTCGAGTACAGCGGCTTCCGCTTTGCCTTCTTCATGCTTGCTGAATATGTCTACGTGTTCGCCATCGCCGGCTTGACGACGACCGTGTTTTTAGGAGGTTGGCAGGCGCCGCTTCCGTTCCTCGATTTTATCCCGGGGATCATCTGGTTTTTGCTGAAGTTTGCGTTCATCGTATTTTTCCTGTTCTGGCTGCGCGCAACGATGCCCCGGATTCGGGTGGACCAGCTGATGGGACTCGGCTGGAAAATACTGCTGCCGCTGGCGCTGGTTAATATTTTTGTAACGGCCATTTATATGGCGATTGCGATGTAACAAGGACCCGGCAGCCGGATGCCGAGGATGAAAGGGTGATTGACTATGAAGGGCATCATGAAGGGACTGGGCGTGACTTTTAAATCCATGACCCAGAAAAAAGTGACCTACGCTTATCCCGACGTTCCGCTTCAAATGCCGGACCGGTTCCGGGGCATCCAGCATTTTGACCCCGAGAAGTGCATCGTCTGCAACCAATGCGCGCGCATTTGCCCGACGGAGTGCATTAATCTGGTCGGCAAGCCGAACCCGGACCCCGAGAAAAAGGGAAAAGTGATCGATACGTACGATATTAACTTTGAAATATGCATTTTGTGCGACTTGTGTACGGAAGTATGTCCGACCGAAGCGATCGTGATGACCAACAACTTCGAGCTGAGCACGTACAGCCGCGACGATTTGTTCAAAAACCTGCAATGGCTGAACGAGAACAATCACAACGTGCGCAAGGAGAACAACTCCGCGCTTCCGAAAGGCGGGGCGAAATAATGTTCGGAAATATCGTCGACTTTTTGTCCCGCGGCGAAAATATCGCATTTTTTATCTGTGCGCTGCTTGCCATCGGCGGGGCGATTTTCATGCTCAGCTTCACCAAAGTGGTCCACATGGTCGTGGCCGTGGCGCTGACGTTCATCAGCCTGGCCGGGCTGTATGTCGTCCTCGAAGCCGAATTTGTGGCCGTCGTTCAGATCTTGATCTATGCGGGTGCCATCTCCATTCTGATGATTTTCGGGATTATGATGACCAAGCATACGAAGGAAGAGGAAGAGGAGCCGAAGCGGCCGTGGCATAACGGACTGTTGTTCATCGGGGCGGCTGGACTGTTCGGCATCATCTTCTACGCGATCCAGAAATCGCAGCTTCCTTCCGGCGAGTACCCGTCGATGCAGGACAATACGATGGAGATCGGGAAGCTGCTGTTTTCCAACCATGTGATCCCGTTCGAGTTGATGTCCGTGCTGCTGACGGTCGCTTTCATCGGTGCGATCATCGTGGCGAAGAGAGAGGAGGACTGAGGGATGGGAGCTACCGGACTGGCTACGCCTTACTTGACGCTGGCAGCGATTCTATTCTGCATCGGATTGTACGGAGCGCTCTCGAAAAAGCACGCCGTTATCGTCTTGCTGTCTGTCGAGCTGATGCTCAACAGCGTCAACCTGAACCTCGTCGCTTTTTCCAAGCTGGGCGTCAACCCCGGATTAACCGGGCAAATTTTCTCGCTGTTCAACATTACGGTGGCCGCGGCGGAAGTGGCTGTCGGCATTGCGATACTGATTGCGCTGTACCGCAACAAAGGAACAACGGATGTCAACGAGATGGACTCGATGAAGCGATAGCGCAGCTTCCGCAAGCGCCTGTCCGGATTCTTGGAAGGATTATCCGGACAGGAAATCAGAGATCGTGTTCTTAGGCAAGCTTGCGGCAATCTCTTGGAGGAGGACTTAAGCCCATGGTATCGGCTTATTCGCAATACGCTTGGCTCATCCCGTTGTTCCCTTTGCTGTCGTTTCTCATTTTAACGGCGGTAGGGCGCAGCTTGCGGGAGACGGGCGCTTATATCAGCATAGTGGCCGTGTTCGCTTCGTTCGCGCTGTCCGTCCTTATTTTCTGGGAGCGGATCGGCGGGAACGTCGAAGATTTCACGTGGAACAAATTGCAATGGCTCCATCTTGGCAACGTTACATTGAACATGGGCTTCGAGGTTACGAATTTGAATGCGCTCATGCTGGTCATCGTGACCTTTGTCAGCTTGCTTGTCAATATTTATTCCAAAGGCTATATGCACGGGGACGAGCGAATTAATGTGTTTTTCGCTTATATCGCCCTGTTTACGTTCTCCATGCTCGGGCTTGTCACCTCGGAGAACCTGGTGCAGTTCTACATATTCTGGGAGCTGGTCGGCGTCTGCTCGTTCCTGCTCGTAGGTTTCTGGTATTTCAAGCCGGAGGCTCGGGCGGCCGCCAAGAAGGCGTTCATCGTCACCCGGATCGGCGACGTCGGGTTGTTTCTCGGCATTCTGCTGCTGTTCTGGGTTATGCCGGGCCATGCACTCGACTTTAGCTCGATTCATAATGCGCTGTCCGGCGGAAAAATTTCCGGCGATATGGCGACTTGGATCGCCATCTTGATCTTCATCGGCGCCATCGGCAAATCCGGCCAATTCCCGCTGCACACGTGGCTTCCGGACGCGATGGAAGGTCCGACGCCAATCAGTGCGCTGATCCATGCCGCGACGATGGTTGCCGCTGGCGTGTATCTCGTAGCGCGGACGTTTGACATTTTCACGGCATCGCCCGTGGCTTTGACCGTGGTCGCTGTGGTCGGGGCGTTCACGGCGATATTCGCCGCCACGATCGGTACGGCGCAGAACGATATTAAGCGGATTTTGGCCTATTCGACGGTCAGCCAGCTCGGCTACATGATGATGGCGCTGGGCATCGGCACGACCGTGGCGTATACGGCCGGCATTTTCCACTTGTTCACGCATGCGTTCTTCAAGGCTCTGCTGTTCCTCGGCGCAGGCAGCGTCATTCATGCTGTGCATACACAGAACATTCATGAGATGGGCGGCGTCGGCAGCAAAATGAAAATTACGGCGTGGACGTTCGCCATCGGCGCGCTTGCGCTCAGCGGAATCGTGCCGCTGTCCGGCTTCTGGTCCAAGGATGCGATTCTTGCCGAAGCGTATAACACCGGACATACCGGATTGTTCTGGGTCGGGCTGATCGCAGCGTTTTTTACGGCATTTTATATGTCGCGCCTGTTCTTTCTGGTGTTTATGGGCAAGTCCCGGCAGAAGGAGAGTCACGGTCCGGTTCACGAATCTCCCGGCTCCATGACCTTCCCGCTTATCGTGCTGGCGGTTCTTGCCGTCGTGGCCGGCTTCGTCTTTACGCCGTTCAATCCGTGGCTGGGCTCGTGGCTAACCGGACATGCGGAAGAAGAGCATGCTTCCTGGTTCGTCATGGTGATGTCCAATGTCGTCGGTTTGCTAGGGATCGGACTGGGATATCTCGTCTATCTCAAACGCGTGATTTCGGCGGATGCCTTCACGGCTGGCGCGCCTTGGTTGTACCGGCTGCTTAACCGCAAGTATTACATCGATGAGCTGTATCAAGCGATCATCGTGCGTCCGCTTCAGGGCATCGGGTCTCTGCTGCACCTGTTCGACGTCTATGTGATCGACGGCGTCGTTCGTTTGGCCGCCTACACCGTAACCGGCCTCGGACGTCTCGGGTCCCGGATGCAGAACGGACAGGTACAATCGTACGGGCTGATTACGCTGCTCGGGCTGTTGATTTTGATGCTGGCCATTGCGGGAAGGAGGTTCATCGATGTCGGATAGTATTCCTATTTTATCGCTCATCGCTTTTTCACCGCTCATCGGTGTGCTGATCCTGATGTTTACGCCCAAGACGCAGGGCCAGTGGATCAAAGCGACGGCGATTGTCGCGACGCTCATTCCGCTGGTGCTGTCCGCCTGGCTTTACGGGCAGTTCAACCATAATCTCGAAGGCATGCAGTTCAGAGAAGAGGTACCGTGGATCCTCGTTCCGCTGAACAAAGAGACGCAGGGACTCAGTCAGTTGACAGCCTACTTTTTTGAGTTCAAGTATACGATGGCCGTTGACGGCCTTTCGCTGCCGCTCGTCTTCTTGACCGCGATTGTCGCAACGATGGCCGCGCTGGCGTCGGTGTACATCAAGAAACGCTGGAAATCGTATTTTATTTTGTTCCTGCTCCTCGAAACCGGTATGTTCGGCGTCTTTATGGCGCAGGATCTGTTCTTGTTCTTCGTCTTCTTCGAGCTGACGCTGATCCCGATGTTCTTCCTGATCGGCATTTGGGGATATATGGACCGGGAGCGGGCGGCGAACAAGTTCTTGATCTATAACGGAATCGGTTCGGCGATTATGCTGATCGCTTTTCTCATCCTCGTCAGTACGGCGGGCTTCGGCCAAACGATGGGCGATAACGGCATTTCGATTCATTATTCCGGGGATATCAACGTGATTATGGAGCATCTGTTCCAGAGCGCGGATTCGTATGTGAATCAAGGCGATCTGGAAGGCAACCCGTTCTATTTAAGCGAAACGATGAAATGGGTGCTGTTTCTGATGATGCTTGTGGCCTTCGGCATCAAGCTGCCGATTTTCCCGTTCCATACGTGGATGCTGAAAGTACATACGGAAGCGCCGCCGTCGATCGTTATGATTCACTCCGGCATTTTGCTGAAAATGGGCGCTTACGGCTTGATCCGCTTCGGGATTCTGCTGTTCCCGCAGCAGGCGGTGCAGTGGGCTGCCGTACTGGCGATTCTCGGTGTGATCAACATCGTGTATGGTGCGATTCTGGCCTTCGTGCAAAAGGAGTTCAAGCTGGTGCTGGCTTACTCCAGTATTAGCCACATGGGCATCGTACTGGTCGGCATTGCCGCGTTTAATCCGGCCGGCTTGGAAGGAGCCGTATTCCAGCTCGTCTCTCACGGTCTCATCTCGGCGCTGCTGTTCCTGCTTGTCGGAAGCATTTATGAGCGCACGCAGACGACGGAGTTAGACCAGCTTGGTGGCTTGGCCAAATCGGTGCCGTTCATTTCCGGGATTCTGCTTGTAGCCGGGATGGCCTCGCTCGGTCTGCCCGGGTTGTCCGGCTTCATCGGCGAGTTTCTGGCCTTCCTGGGCTTGTTCGAGAAGTATAAGATCATTACGGCCGTCGGGGCGCTTGGGATCATTCTGGCTGCGGTCTACGTGCTTCGCGGGGTGCTCGGTATCACATACGGACCGCAGAAGACGACGCTGCCGGAGATGCGGGACGCACGGCTGATCGAAGCGATTCCGATGATTGCGCTTGTCGCTTTCATCGTGGTACTCGGGATTTACCCGGGCGTGCTGAGCAATCCGCTGCATCAAACCGTCAGCAGCTTCGATCAATTCATTCACAGCGTTTCTGCGAAGATAGGGGGTTAGACCGGTGGAACCGATACGTCTTGAGCTAAGTGATCTGGGTCTGCTGGCTCCGGAGCTGACGCTTGTCGCCGCCGCTGTGGTGTTGTCGCTGCTGGATCTGCTGCTGCCGCGTCAGATGAACCGGACCTGGCTGGGCTGGCTATCGCTGGTAGGCATTATTATTGCCGCTGTATTTGCGGCCGGGCAGCTCAATCCTGCAGAACCGAAGCAGCTGCTGAACTTCAGCTATCGGATCGACGATTTTGCGGCCATAATGAAGCTGGTGCTGCTGGCGGGAGCCGGGCTGATTACACTAATGAGCATCGGCTCGGTAAAAGAAGATGAAATTCCACACATCGGCGAATTTTATTACTTGCTTCTGCCGGCGACGCTCGGCGGTATGATTATGGCTTCGTCCGGCGATCTGATCACCATCTTCGTCGGCTTGGAGCTGCTCAGCATCACCTCGTATATTTTGGTAGCCATGCGCAAAAAAGACAAACGCTCGAACGAGGGGGCTTTCAAATACCTTGTGCTGGGCGGCATATCGTCAGCCGTCATTCTGTACGGCATGTCCTTCTTGTACGGCATGACGGGCTCGACGGTGATTAAGGAGATTAACGCGGGACTGGGGGCAGCGTCCCATGGAATGCTTCCGCTCGTTTATTTAAGCTTTTTCCTGCTGCTTGCGGGCTTCGGCTTCAAAGTGGCGGCGGCGCCGTTCCATATGTGGGCTCCGGATGTATACCAAGGAGCTCCGACGCCGGTTACCGCTTTTCTGGCGGTCGTGTCGAAGGCGGCGGCATTTGCGATTTTGTTCCGGTTCATGTACAACGTTTATGCGATCGGGGATCTGATGAATCTCCCGTTCCATCAGGACGTCCTGCTATCGCTAATGGTCGTGGCGGCTGCTGCAATGATCGTCGGTAACTTCATTGCTTTGCGGCAAACGAACATGAAGCGGCTGCTGGCCTACTCCGGGATTGCCAACTCCGGCTACTTGATGGTGCCGATCGCGATTCAGTTCTCGATGATGCATTATTCGAATTTCGCCGAGTTCGCTTTTTACCTTATCGCCTATCTGTTCATGAACATCGGGATTTTCGCGGTGCTGATGATCATCGAACGCTCGACGGGCGACGATGAGATCAAAGGATTGGCCGGTTTGTACTACCGAGCGCCGGGAACGGCTGTCGCAGCCGTGCTGCTGGTGCTGTCACTGGCCGGGCTGCCGATGTCCGGAGGCTTCTTCGGGAAGCTGTACATTTTGCTCGGCACGCTGCAAACGCAGCATTACTGGCTTGCGGCGGTCATGATCGGAACGAGCGTCGTTTCGTACTACTTCTACTTCGGCTTGATCCGCCAAATGTTCATGCGCAGCGAAGACGGAGCGCAGCCGATCCGCACGAGCGTTCCGCTTAGCGTAACGATGTGGCTGTGCGCAGCCGCGAGCGTAGTGCTCGGCTTGTTCCCGCACTGGGTGCTCGGCTACTTGGAACGCATCTTCTCACTTACGCAGGATTTGTTCATATTTAGCTAGTCCGGGTGGACGTATTTCTCCACTCGTCCATGTGATACCCCGCTTTTCCTTGACCGGAACGGCGGGGTTTTTCGGCGTATATGTCTGAATGGTGAAACTTTGCTCTCAGGTTTTCAATTCCAGTTGCAGGGATTCGGCATAAAGCTTAGAATGAGATAATGGGGTTAGGCTGAAGAAAATCATGATAAAGGATTCTGAATGCGATGAACGGCATAAATCTTAAACATACCATATACTCATCATGCTTAGGCCTCACGATTTTCCTCACCATCACCGGTACGGTTTATGCCTTGGAGGCGGACGATCCGTTCTATGCCAAGCAAACTTACCTTAAGCAAATTCATATGAACGAAGCCTGGAATGTGACGCAGAGCAACAGCGGCATGATTATCGCGGTCGTTGATACCGGAGTAGATTTGGCGCATCCCGATTTGAAGCCCAATTTGCTGCCGGGCGTCAACCTGATTCATGCGAAACAGCCGCCGGCGGACGACAACGGCCACGGCACCAACGTAGCGGGTGTCATAGGCGCTGTGGGAAATAACGACCGGGGCGTTGCCGGCATGCTGTGGAACGCCCGGATCATGCCGATCAAAGCGCTTGAAGCGGACGGGTCCGGTGGCGAGCAGAAGCTCGGCGAAGGGATTCGCTATGCCGTCGATCATGGCGCCAAGATTGTTGTTCTCTCGCTCGGCCTCAATAAATACTCCGCCTACATGAACGATATCGTACGGTACGCGGAGGAAAGAGACGTGCTGCTGGTAGCCGCTACGGGCAACGAAGGCAACCGCGTCAAATATCCGGCGGCGTATCCTACCGTCCTCGCGGTTGGCGGAGTGAATGCCAACGGTGCGGTGAACGACTTGTCCAACACGGGACCGGAGGTCGACGTCGTCGCGCCTTGGGATGTGTTCACGACGGCGACCGGCGGTTCGTACGAAGCGAAGGACGGCACGTCGATGGCTGCACCGCAAGTCGCAGCTGCCGCCGCACTGCTGTGGGGACGGAATCCGGAGATGAAAGCGTATCAGATTCGTCAATGGATTCGCCAAACGGCGGAGGATCTAACCGGAAAAGGCTGGAATCCGCGTACCGGCTACGGCTTGCTTCGGGTAGACCGATTGCTCAATGAGCCTTATTTGGCCGATATGTACGAACCGAATAACCGTAAGGATCAGGCCAAAGTAATCTCCGCCAGCAAAAAAATTACCGCATCCTTCTCGGACGGCACGGACAACGACTGGTATGCCACGGATGCTTCCTACGACGGAACCGTAAATGTTACGCTGGAGCTCGATAGCAGCTTGTCTGTAAATGTACAGCATACGGACGCTTCCGGTGTATTGACGACCAAAACCGTGCAAGGAGGCCAGACGGTTCCGTTCAAAGTATCCAAGGGGCGCAGTTATTTTCAACTCCAGCTTAGCGATCGCAACCGCAAAGGGGAAACGCCTTACGGACTGACGACTTCCTTTGACATCTACCGCGATCCGTACGAAGACAACGACCGCCAGTTCAAAGCGTACGTGCTGCCTTCCCGGAGCGTGAAGGTCAAGGGGACGTTCCACCAATACAATGATGTGGACTGGTACGAGTTCCCCGTTACCCAAACCGGTTCGTTGCGCATTCATGTGACGACCGATACGGCGCGAATCGACCCGGTGCTTCTTGTTCAAAAACAAGGAGAGAAGTCGGTGACGATCGACGAAGGGGACGACGGCGCAACGGAGTCGTACTCCTTGCCCGAAGTGTTTCCCGGCACCTACTACATTCGGGTGACCAACGTGAAGGATTATACGAACCCGGTTGTTGGCGAATACACGCTTGCGATCGAGTACGACGCGAAGCTGATCGATCCGAACGAACCGAATAATCGTTCATATCAGGCGACTGCCATCTCGATGGATACTCCTTATAACGGCCTGCTCGATAAGTCGGACGACGTCGATTGGTTCCAATTTAAGGTGGAAGAGGACAGCTTCGTTCGGGTCGGACTTAGCGACATCCCTTCCGGCGTGAGCATGTATATGCATTTATACGACGGGTCGATGAATTCGATGGCAACCTCGATGAACAACAGCTCAGCCGATTCGCAGGAATTGTCCGGCCGCTTCAAGCCGGGGACGTACTATCTGAAGCTGACTTCCAACCGGCCGTTCGATAACCGTATGTATCAGCTTCTCGTTAACGCCAAGCCGCTGACCGGCGGCTATACCGATATTCGAGGGCATTGGGCGCAAAATGCGATCTTGAATTTGACCGGCAAACAGGTCATTAACGGATACGACAACTATACGTTCCAGCCCGACCGGCCGATTACCCGTGCCGAAGCGACGGCGGTCATTTCACGGGCGTTCCGGCTCGAAAAGCAAAAAGCGGTCAGCTACTCAGACTTGCCGGCGACGCATTGGGCCTATGATCATGTGGCCCGGGCGACACAGGCGGGCATTATCGAAGGTTACCCGGACCAGACGTTTGCGCCGGACCAGCCGGTCACTCGCATGGAGATGACGGCGATGCTGGCACGCAGCATGAACATGACGGGCAAACGAAGAGGCGCCCTTCCGTTCACCGACGTGGATGAAGAGTATTGGGGCACCGGTCTGCTCAAGCAGATGAAAGCCGAGGGACTGGTCGGCGGCTATGCGGACGGCTCGTTCCGGCCCGAGCAGCAGGCGACCCGGGCCGAATTCGTCCAGCTGTTGATGGGGATTCTGAAATAAACCGGGTCCGGAAGCGGTCAATACGGCTTTTCCGGACCGGCGGGACACTTCGGTGAAAGCGGGGAATGCTTTTTCCATGGATTATTTGGATCAAATGAGCGCGTCGATGGGACTCAAGGGGATGATCAACATTGTGGTCGTCCTGGTATTCATCGGCGTTTCTTGGTGGGCTCTGCAGGAGCTGAAGCTGGAGACGATGCTGAGACGTCCCAAAAGCGCCCAGGCCAAAATGCTGCAAATCCTGCTTTCGATCGCGCTAGGGTATCAAACCGCCCGCTTCGTGATCGACTATTTGGAGTGGTCGACCTGGTTCTCCGGAATGTTCTGAAAAAACATTTTTTCGAATAACCGAGGAGAATGTTGTCAACAATGGTTAGTACAACCGTTAAAAAATCCGCTCGGGCCACGAATGGTATCGTGACCGGCTAAAGACTATGCAACCGCAAGCAGAAATTACGCGGAGGGGGATCATGATGAGCAAAATAATCGTCCGCGGCGGCAAAAAGCTATCCGGCAGGGTCAAAATAAACGGAGCGAAAAACGCTGTCCTGCCGATCATCGCAGCCTCGATCTTAGGAACGGATGGAGTCAGCGTCATTCACGACGCGCCTCCCCTGGATGATGTCCTTGTCATTAACAAGGTGCTTGAAAGTCTGGGAATCAAGATTGAATATAAACACGAAACGGTCCGCATCGATGCATCCAAAATCGATACGTGCGAGGCCTCCTATGATCTGGTAAGAAAAATGCGGGCGTCGTTTCTGGTCATGGGCCCGCTGTTAGCCCGTGTCGGCCAAGCGCGCATATCGCTGCCTGGAGGATGCGCTATCGGTACGCGTCCGATCGACCAGCATCTGAAAGGCTTCGAAGCGATGGGCGCAGAGATTGAGCTCGGCCAAGGGTATATTGAAGCGAGGGTGAGCGGACGATTAAAGGGAGCTAAGGTGTACCTCGATGTCGCCAGTGTAGGGGCGACGGAGAACATTATGATGGCCGCGGCGCTTGCCGAAGGCACGACCTTAATTGAGAACGCCGCCAAGGAACCGGAGATCGTCGATCTGGCGAACTATCTTAACGCGATGGGCGCCAAAATCCGCGGAGCGGGTACGGGCATCATCCGCATCGACGGCGTATCGAAGCTTACCGGTGCAGTACATACGGTCATTCCCGACCGCATTGAAGCAGGTACATATATGATTGCCGCCGCCATCACGAACAGCGATTTGTACATCGAAGGAGCGATCGGCGACCATTTGCGTCCGGTCATTTCCAAGATGCAGGAGATGGGCGTGCAAATTCAAGAAGATGAGAACGGCCTCCGGGTGTATACGGATCGTCCTCTGCGTGCGGTAGATCTTAAAACGTTGCCTTATCCCGGCTTCCCTACCGACATGCAGTCGCAGATGATGGCCCTGCTGCTCATGGCAGACGGGACCAGCCTGGTTACCGAGACGGTGTTCGAGAACCGTTTTATGCATGTGGAGCAAATGCTGAACATGAATGCGCAGATTAAGGTGGAGGGCCGTACGGCGGTTGTCAGCGGCGGCAGCAAGCTACAAGGGGCCAAGGTGTGCGCGACCGACCTGCGTGCCGGAGCGGCGCTTGTTTTGGCTGCGCTTGCGGCCGACGGCGATACGGAGATTACCGGCATTCATCATATTGACCGGGGCTATGTGGATATAGCTGAGAAGCTCAGCGCGCTAGGGGCGGACATTCGCCGGATTCCTGTCGAAATCGTCGATACGGAAGAAGAGGAGCAAACACTCCCGCTGTTCGCTGTGCAGCCAAGCCTTGCTTAACCCTTATGGCTTCTATTCTCTTGGAACGGGAACCGACTCTTTCATTCGGAAAGGGCCGGTTCTCTTTCTTTTGAGGTTCTATTCTATCTTTTCGGTTCATAAGATGGTGGTACCTGCAGCCGCAGCGTCTGATTATGGAGAGCCGAAAGATGGAGGAACCCGTTGATGAAGTACAAGCTGACCCGGACGCAACAATCTTGGATTCGCTGGTTGGCCGTATGGCTGGCCAGTTTCACAGCTGTCGTCGTGCTGGTACCCGGCTTGCTCGTACGCACGGGACCCGGAAAGGAGCCGGAGCCTGCGCCGACTGCTGCAGAGCAGCCGTCCGCAGCGCGGCAGCAGGACGAACTGCTTGTTCCCGTTTACCGGGCAAAGGAGAAGAGAACGGAAAGAATGGCCCTCGAGCAGTATGTGCGGGGAGTCGTCGCGGCGGAGATGCCCATCGAATTCGAGCCGGAGGCGCTCAAAGCCCAAGCGATGGCCGCACGCACCTATATCGTCCGAAGGCTGCTCGACGGCGACCAGAGCAATGTCCCGGATGCCAATGCGCTCGTGACGGATACGATCAGCCACCAAGTTTACGTCACCGACGAGGAGCTAAAGCAGCGCTGGGGCGACGATGCGTTCCTCTCCCGTATGGACAAGCTAAAACGGGCGGTAGAGGAAACAAGAGATCTCGTACTAACCTATCAAGGGAAGCCGATCGAAGCGAGCTTTTTCTCTACCAGCAACGGGTATACGGAAAATTCGGAAGACTACTGGAATTTCAACGTTCCGTATTTGCGAAGCGTACCGAGCCCTTGGGATGCTAAGCTGTCGCCGCGCTATAAAGAGACGGTAGCTTTTACGTCCAAGGAGCTGCAGCGCAAGCTGGGGTTGTCCGGCGCCGTGCCGGTATCGGCCGGAAGCCCTCTAGGCATCAAGGTGATAGAGAAGAGTCAAGGAAACCGGATTAAGAAGCTGTCTATCGGCGGAAAGCTATTTACCGGAAGAGAGGTTCGAGAGAAGCTCGGACTGAATTCCAGCCAGTTTCAATGGACATGGAGCGGCGGAGAATGGCGGTTTACGACATTCGGCTACGGGCATGGCGTAGGGATGAGCCAATGGGGCGCCAACGGGATGGCGATGGAAGGACGCAAAGCGGAGGACATTGTGAAATACTATTATGCCGGCATAGCCATCGACCGGGCTTCCAATCTATTGAAAGGAAAAACTTTCTAATAAAATAGGTTTTTCCGCGTATAAATCTCGCGAACCTGGCAAGAATGGTTAGCGAGGTGATATACAAATGAGTGAACAAAAAAGAGATTTGGTCCAAGAAGAAGCTCCTAAATCTACCGAAGGAGCCCAAAGCGGCACATCGTCATCCTGGAAAAGATTGCTCGCCAAGAAGTGGGTATTTCCGGCAACGTACATAGCAGCTGCGGCAATCATCTTAACGTTAATGTGGTGGTACCAAGGGTCCAGCATCACGAAGCCTGACAAAAACGTCAGTCTTGATGCTACGAAAACCGGTACGGTCACAGGAAACGTCTCGGGTACCGATGCGGTAGCTACCAACGCGAAACAGGAAACGATGCAATGGCCGGTCAAAGAACGCAGCGAACTGGATGTCGTGCTTCCTTTCTTCGATAATAAAGCGTCGAACGAAGTGCGGCAAGCCGCGATGGTCGAATACGGCGACACCTTTACCCCCCATATGGGTATGGATTTCGCAAGACACGACAATCAAGCGTTTGACGTATTGGCCGTCATGGGCGGTAAGGTCACGGCGGTACAGAAAGATCCGGTCGTCGGCAACTTGGTGGAAATTACGCACAGCAACGGGCTTGTTTCGGTCTATCAAAGCCTGGCCGAAGTCAAGGTCGCCAAAGACGCCGAAGTGAAGAAGGGCGACGTCATCGCCAAAGCAGGACGCAACGAGCTGGAAAAAGATCAAGGCAACCATTTGCACTTCGAATTGCGTCAAGGTCAAGGCGGCCCGGCGGTTAATCCGGAGCAATACCTCGGAGATCATTAATATCGGCGGATCGGCAGGCAGAGGATCGTTTCCTCTGCCTTTTTGTTTTCGCGGAACGGATGCTCTTGCGAAAAAACGCTTGTCCTTGAAATAATTGTTCGCTGCGGGCTTGTCAGCCTTCCGAAACAAAGAATATAAGCGTGCGCCCCTCATATAATGTACCAAACTAACTCGAGTAGGGAGGCGAGGGGAGTGCACGATTACATCAAAGAGCGAACCATTAAGATAGGCCGCTGCCTGGTGGAGACCAAGCATACGGTTCGCACCATAGCCAAGGAATTCGGCGTTTCCAAAAGCACGGTGCACAAGGACTTGACGGAACGTCTGCCGGAAATAAATCCGGAGCTTGCCAATCAGGTGAAGCATATTTTGGAATATCATAAGTCCATCCGTCACCTGCGCGGGGGAGAGGCCACCAAGATTAAATACCGGAAAACCCGCAGCCCGAAGGCGCAAGATAAGCTCGTTACCGTTAAGTAAACCGGCCCCGCTGCAGGGCGCGTTTCCAGCCGTACCGTGAGCTGTATTTCCCAACGCGGAGGTAGGCCTATAGCCCTTGGATGCCAATGGGCCTCCGCGCCGCTGACGGTACGCCCCTTCTCCCGAACCGGCCGGAGACGAAGCGATATTTGTCGAAAAATCGTTCAAAAAAAAGAGGAATTTTGAAATACATGGCGAATTTACCTAAGTAACGTATATAATAGAAGTGCCACTTCTTTTACAATAAGGATGGACGGTTGGTTAGGGAGGATCAATAGGAATGTTAAGCAAGGATATCGGCATAGATCTCGGGACTGCGAACGTCCTGATTCATGTGAAAGGTCGGGGCGTTGTCCTGGATGAACCGTCCGTCGTCGCCATCGAAAGCGATATAAAGCGAGTGCTGGCCGTAGGCGAAGAAGCGCGCCGCATGGTTGGCCGGACGCCTGGCAATATTGTGGCGATCCGTCCGCTGAGAGACGGCGTTATTGCCGACTTTGAAATAACGGAAATGATGCTGAAGTATTTTATCAATAAAGTCGGCGGGAAGAACTGGTACAGTCACCCCCGTATTTTGATTTGCGCTCCGACGAACATCACGTCAGTAGAGCAGAAAGCGATTCGGGAAGCGGCCGAACGGAGCGGGGCGCGCGAAGTGTTTTTGGAAGAAGAGCCTAAGGCTGCGGCCATCGGCGCCGGAATGGATATTTTCCAACCGAGCGGCAACATGGTCGTAGATATCGGCGGAGGTACGACGGATGTGGCCGTATTGTCCATGGGCGACATCGTTACCTCCTCTTCTATTAAAATCGCAGGGGACAAGTTCGACTCTGCCATTATGAAATATATTAAAAGCAAGTACAAGCTCTTGATCGGCGAACGTACAAGCGAGGATATTAAAGTCCGCATCGGAACGGTGCATCCGGACGGCAAGCGCGAGACGATGGATATCCGCGGCAGAGATATGGTGAGCGGACTGCCGTTAACGGTGACCATCAATTCGCAGGAAATTCAAGAAGCGCTGTCGGAGCCGGTATCGTCTATCGTGGCGGCTGCCAAGAGCGTGTTGGAACGCACGCCTCCGGAGCTTTCGGCCGATATTATCGACCGCGGCGTTATTTTGACCGGTGGCGGCGCGATGCTGCACGGCATCGATCAATTGCTGGCGGACGAGCTTAAGGTGCCCATCCTGATTGCGGAAGATCCGATGCATTGCGTTGTAAAAGGAACCGGCATTATGTTGGACAACCTGGATAAAGTAACCAAGCGCAAATTTTAGGAGGGTAACCATTCGATGTTAAGAGGCCTGTATACCGCCGCTTCCGGCATGATCGCACAGCAGCGCAAGCACGATATCGTTACCAATAATATTGCCAACCTCAACACCCCCGGCTTTAAAAGCGGCAACGGAATTAACCGGTCGTTCCCGGAAATTCTCATTTCCCGGGTACGCAGCGGCAAGGACGAACCGGGTTCGGTGCCTGTCGGCCGGATTAATACAGGGGTTATGGCGGAGGAGAATGTTTCTCTGCATGCGCAAGGCGATATTCAGGAAACGAAGAACCCTTTTGACTTCGCCTTGATTTCGGATATTCAGGTGCCGGGTGCCCGTTTTGACAGCTCAGGCAAGTACGTGGATCAGAACGGACAACGGGTGATTCAGCCCCAAGCTTTCTTTACGATCTTGAATGCGGCCGGCGAACAGCGCTATTCCCTGAACGGCAAGTTTTCGCTGGATGCCAACGGACGGCTGATCGATTCCGAAGGCCATTCGGTGTTAGGGCGCGATGGACAACCTATCGTGTTGATGGATGCGGGTACGCCGGTCACGAATTTCCGCATGACCCGGGCGGGACAGTTCACCAATGCAGAAGGCCAACCGATATTGGGGGCGAACGGACAACCGTTGTCGCTGCTTATTACCCGGGTGGAAGATCCGAACCAGCTGGTCCGCGAGGGCAACGGGCTGTACCGCATAAATGCCCAGGATCAAGGAGCGTTCCGGCCGATTGACGCTCAAGACCAGGTTGAAGTGCGGCAAGGCTATGTCGAGCGCTCCAACGTGGATTCCAGCCAGTCCATGGTCGATATGATGTCGGCTTTACGGGCTTATGAAGCTAACCAAAAGATGGTTCAGTATTATGATAAAAGTATGGAGAAAGCAGCCAACGAAATCGGCCGCGTCTAATCTGCCATTATATATAGCTCGTCCAGCTGAGAAACACCCCTTACAGGAGGAGTTCACGTGAATCATTCGATGATCAATTCATCCGTTTCGATGCATGCGCTTCAGCAAAAGCTCGATCTGCTTGCGAATAATATGGCCAACGTCAACAATACGGGCTATAAACGCCGGGAAGCTTCGTTTCAAGACGTGTTGACCAACGTGAAGCAGCAGCCCCGCGGTTTTCAAAAAGAAGGCCGGCTTACGCCGCTTGGATACAACCAAGGATGGGGGGCCAAGCTTGCGACAGCTCAATTGAATATGAGTCAAGGCTCGCTGAAGCCAACGAACAACCCGCTTGACGTGGCGATAGAAGGGGAGGGACTGTTCGAAATATCCACCGCTTCCGTAGATGCAGCGGGCAATCCGGTAAGAGAAACCCGTTGGACGCGAGACGGTTCCTTCGAACTCTCGCCTTCAGGCGATCCGCAAAACCCTGACGGCCTGATCTTGACTACCAAGGACGGTCATTACGTGATGGGGGCCGACAACAATCCGATTCGCGTGCCGAACAACCACCAGATACAAATTCAAGCGGATGGAACGATTCTGGCCCATGATGAAGCGGATCCTAATGCGGAGGCGGTTCCGGTCGGGCAAATCAAAATGGTGCGCGTGGTTCGTCCTCAGCTTTTGCAGCAGCTCGGCGATAATGTGTTCGGGTTGCCTTCCGACATTACGGCTCAGCAGCGGGACGACATCTTGGAGCCCGTAACGGTGGGGAACAACACGGTAGACCCGATTACGGTGCGTCAGGGCTTTTTGGAGCAGTCAAATGTCAGTCTTGCAGACGAAATGTCCGAGCTCATCATGGTTCAGCGGGCGTTTCAGTTAAATTCCCGCGCAGTAGCATCGTCCGATCAAATGATGAACTTGGCCAATAACTTGCGTGGCTAACGGCATTACGCAAAGCGAGGTAGGGAACTTGAGCGATAACCGAAAGAAGGCGCCTGCAGAATCGAAAAGATGGAAAAAAGCGGTTTTTACGTTCCTGAAGTGGACGTGGATTCCGTTCACCGGCATAGTGGCGCTTTTAGTAGGGCTTGCGATCGGGTACGTTTATATAGGAAAACAAGATATTCATGAGGTTTTCAATTTGAATACGTGGCGTCATGCGTTTGATTTGATCTTTGCCGATACGTAGTGATAAACTCCCGGGTAAGGGAGTTTTATTTTTTTCCTCATAAAGGTATAATGTATGGATGGGAAGCGTTACAGAGAGAGAATCGAGCTGCGCCGATAACTTAAGCGGCTCAGAGGGGGACGCTATTTCGTGTGGAACTTGCCCAATGTACTGACCGTATGCCGCTTTGTTTTGATTCCCGTCTACCTTGTGGTATTTGGAGCAGGATATACTAAAAGCGCCTTTTTCGTCCTGCTTATTGCGGGGCTTACCGACGTACTGGACGGCTACATCGCACGGAAACGAAATTTGGTCACCGAGCTTGGCAGCATGTTGGACCCGCTCGCGGACAAGCTGATGATGATCACCGTCATCTTGTCTCTGGTTTTCTCCCAGATGATTTCGTGGCAAGCTGCAGGAGCCATGTTTTTACGGGACGCGGGCATGATCGTAGGATCAGCGATTTTTCATTTTCGGGGCAAAAAGACCGTTCCGGCGAATGCGATGGGGAAATTGACGACCGTCTTGTATTATGTTGCCATTCTACTGATCGTTTTCGAGCTTCCGTACGCTCATGCGTATTTATGGTTTGTCATCGCCGTATCGTTTGTCACCTCTATTATTTATATTCTTCAGTTCAAGCTGCTGAACAAACGTGGCTTGCATTCATAAGGGAACCCTATTCGAAATAAAAAGAGCTCACGCCCGGATTCACCTTACCGGCAAATCCGTACATAAGCTCCCTTATATCAACCTTCACTGCTGCAGCTCATGAAGGGACATTTGTATTGTAAGTTGAACCAGACGTTTTTATACTCACTCAGGAAAGGAGCATCTGCCTTGTTAGATGCCGTTCAAATTCAAAAGATCATTCCGCACCGTTACCCCTTTTTGTTGGTGGACCGCATAGTAGAAGTTGAAGCGGGCGTGAAATCCGTAGGTATTAAAAATGTAACGATCAACGAACCATTTTTCCAGGGACATTTTCCGGGATTTCCCGTTATGCCGGGGGTGCTGATTGTCGAAGCTCTTGCGCAGGTCGGTGCCGTAGCCCTATTGCAACTGGAAGCAAACCATGGGAAAATCGGGTTGCTTGCAGGAATCGACAATTTCCGTTTCCGCGGTCAAGTGAAGCCGGGAGATACGTTAACGTTAGAGGTAATGATTACACGATCGAAAGGCATCATCGGCAAAGGGCAGGCAACAGCCAAAGTCGGAGATAAAGTCGTCGCGGAAGGCGAAATCATGTTCGCGCTTCAAGAGGATAACACCGACCATAATTAACATATATACATAAAATTTCGGGTAGAGGAGATGGAATGATGAATACGGGGAAGCATGTACAGGAGCAATACGAGCTTTGGTTGAAGGATCCGGCAATTGACGAGAGCACCAAAGAAGAGCTTCGACAAATTGCAGGAGATGCCAAAGAAATCGAGGATCGGTTTTATCGCGATCTGGAATTTGGAACCGGGGGCCTGCGCGGCGTCATTGGGGCCGGTACGAACCGGATCAACGCGTATACGGTAGCCCGTGCCACCCAAGGGCTCGCACAGTTCATGCTTGCTTCCGGCAAAGGATCGCTTTCCGCGGTCATTGCCTACGATTCCCGGAACCAGTCGCCAGAATTTGCGCTTGAAGCGGCTAAGGTACTGGCAGGCAACGGAATCAAAGCGTATGTGTTCGAATCGCTTCGTCCGACGCCGGAGCTCTCGTTTGCCGTCCGGTATTTGAAGGCCGACGCCGGCATCGTTATCACGGCGAGCCACAATCCTCCCGAATATAATGGTTATAAAGTATACGGAAACGATGGCGGACAGCTTGTTCCGGAGCAAGCCGAGCAAGTCATTGCTGAGATCCGCGGAGTGCAGTCGTTTGCCGACGTGAAAAGAAAGTCGCGTGCGGAGGCCGAGAATGCCGGTTTGCTGCAATGGATCGGCGAGGCGGTGGATGCCGAATACATTCGTGCGGTCACGGCCATCAGCCGCAATCCGGAGCTTGTGAAGCAGACGAGCGACAACTTCCGCATCGTGTTCACACCGCTGCATGGAGCAGGCAATTTATCCGTGCGCGCGGCATTGGCCGGCATCGGCTTCGATCAGGTGCAGGTGGTTGCCGAGCAGGAACAGCCGGATGCCAACTTCTCCACGGTCAAGTCGCCGAATCCGGAGGAACGGGAAGCGTTCGCCTTGGCAATTAACGAAGCCAAGAAAACGGACGCGGACATCATTATCGGTACGGACCCGGATTGCGACCGGATGGGCGCGGTTGTGAAGGATGCGAACGGCGAATATTTCGTGCTGACGGGCAATCAGTCGGGTGCGATTATGGTCGATTACCTGCTCAGCAGCCGCAAGGAGCGCGGTGAGCTTCCGGCGAACGGAGTCGTGATCAAAACGATCGTCACCAGCGAGATGGGAGCGGTCATTGCCGAGCATTATGGGGCTAAAGTATTGAACACGCTGACAGGCTTCAAATACATCGGCGAAAAAATGACACAGTTCGAGCGGACCGGAGAAGCCGAATTTTTGTTCGGCTATGAAGAAAGCTACGGTTATCTCGCCGGCAACTATGCACGCGACAAGGATGCGGTAATCGCGTCGATGCTGATCTGCGAAGCTGCAGCTTATTACAAAAGCCAAGGCAAAACCTTGTACGATGTTCTGCAGGAACTGTATGCGCGTCACGGCTACTTCTTGGAAAAGCTCGAATCGCGCACGCTCAAAGGCAAGGATGGCGTCGAGAAAATCCAAAGCATCATGAGCGATTGGCGCAGCGCTCCACCGGAAGTGCTTAACGGATTGCAGGTCGTTAAGGTTGAGGACTTCTCTCAAGGATTGTACGGACTTCCGTCGGAAAACGTCCTTAAATATACGCTTGAAGACGATTCTTGGTTCTGCCTCCGCCCATCGGGCACGGAGCCGAAGATCAAAGTATACTTTGCCGTTCGAGGCACCTCCGCGCAGGCCGCTTCCGAAGCGATCGAACAACTGGTGCAGACAGTTATGTCCCGCGTGGACAATCACAACTAACTTTGGGAGTGGGCAGTGTTGAAGGGAACGTACATGAAATGGAATCAACGGGCGCTTAAATGGTTGTGGTGGCTGGTTATCCTTGGGATGCTGGCTGCCATCCCCGTAGCGTTCGAGCGGAATGAGACGGAGCAGAAAACGGGACGAAAGGTAGAGTTCGTCTTCGATTACCGCAATTTGCTGGAAATATCCGATTTGCAAACGGATCCCCGCAAATTCGTATTGGAGCAGTTGGACGAGATGAAGCAGCATGGGATTCAATCCATGGCTGTCTATGAAGCGACTCTCAACGAGCTGAAGCTGAGCCGCCGCATTGAGCTGTTTACATCGCATGAAGCGTCCGCTTTAACTCAGACACCCATTTCGCCGAATGAAAACTTTACGTATCTTTTGTTTGCGGAGAAAGAATCCGAGCAGCAGCTTCAGCCGATGATTCAGAAGGCTTTTGCCGAGTTGAATGTAAACACGAGAGCATGGAGCTACAAAAATCAGCCGGGCCTGATCATCGAGATGTCGATGGAAGATGCGATGTTGAAAACGATGGACCCGGATCCGATCACTTTGCAGCTGCTTAAGGAAAAAGGGTACACGATTGTCATCCGGCTATCCAACCGCCGGGCTTTTGACGAGGCCCGCTTGGATGAGCTGCTGGGAAGACTGAAGGCTCTCGGAGTGAAGCGAATGATTATCGACGGCGAGACCGTACCCGGTTTCGTAAGCGATAAAGATTTGCACAATATCGAGTTGATGGCCGAGCTCATGAAAAAGCACCAAATTGGCTTGGCCTCGACCGAAGCCCTGTATCAAAAGACGCCGCCGCGCGGCTTCAACAGCATCGCGAAGAAGATCGATTACAACGTGGTCCGGCTTCACCCGCTCACGGAATCCGACTCCCAGAAGCTGACGGAGAATATCACTCCGCAAGAGCTAAAGGGCCGCATTCAAGATTATGCGGACCGGTTTTTGCTGGCGGTAAAGGATCGCAACATCCGGATGATCTTCCTGCATGCCAAAGCGGTAAAGAGCACGGATAAAGGGAAAATCGTTCATCCGCTCGATTCCATTTACTTGACGTTGAAGGGGCCGGACGGGGTTATTCCTCAGATTCATAAGATCGGCTATCAAACCGGGCCGGCTACGGCGTTTGTACCGGTGCATTCAGGCTGGCAGCCGATTGCCAAGGCACTGTTGTCGATTGGAGCCATCGCTTTAATTGCGCTGACGATCTCTTACTTCGTCCCTGAGCTTGCACTAGCTGTCTTTTTGATCGGATTGGTGGGCTCTGCAGGGATGTATGTGTGGAACAACAGTTTATTTTCGCAAGCGTTAGCGCTTGGCGCAGGAACTTGCGCACCGACTCTCGCCATGATGTTTGCGATCCGGACGGCGCGGAATAAGCTTAAGCGCAAAGATGAAAAAAAATGGCTATTTGCTGCGATACTTCTTTTGAGGACCACTCTTCTTTCGTTAATCGGTGCTCTATTTATCGTAGGGCTGCTGAATCAAATCACGTATTCATTGGTACTGGAGCAATTCCGCGGCGTCGGCATCCTGCATGCGGCTCCGATCGCCCTGACGGTGCTGTATTGGCTGTTGTTTAGCGATGAAACTTCTTATCGGGATAAAGTGCAGCGAATTCAAGGCTTCCTTCACGCGAATATTCGTGTTCTGTGGGTCATTGTCGCAGTAGTCGTCGCGGCAGCAGGCTATTATTACATTTCGCGTACCGGCAATGAGGGGCAGGCATCGTCGTTCGAACGGTATTTCCGATCCTTCCTTGAAAATACGCTCGGCGTGCGGCCGCGGACGAAGGAGTTCTTGATCTCCCATCCGCTGTTCCTGCTGGGAGCTTACTTGTGCTATAAGTACCGCAGCGCGCTTCTGCTTGTTCTGATCGGCGTGATCGGTCAAGCTTCGGTCGTGGATACGTTCGCGCATCTGCATACACCACTCGTCATTTCGTCGATTCGCGTCGTCTACGGCTTGGCTTTCGGCCTGTTGATCGGAGCAGTCTTAATTGTAGTCTGGGAAATTATCGCAAGGAGTTGGCAGCGTTGGGTACCCCGGTTAAGCGAATAGTATTGTCCGGTTACTACGGATTCCATAACAGCGGCGACGAGGCCGTGCTGCAATCGATTTTGCTGGCTTTGAAGGAACAAGGAGAACGACAGGGCGTAACATTCGTCCCTGTCGTTCTGTCCATAAACCCGGAGGAAACGGCCCGAACCTACGGCGTTGAAGCCGCTCACCGGATGCGCCCTGCCGAAGTATGGCGGACGCTGCGAGGAGCCCACGGGCTCATAAGCGGCGGCGGCAGTCTGCTGCAGGATGAAACGGGGACCAAAACGATCCCGTATTACATTGGAATTATCCGGCTTGCTCAATGGCTTCGAAAGCCTGTATTTGTTTATTCACAAGGCATCGGTCCGGTGCACCGGCCGTCTTTCTATGGATGGATCCGTTCGGCCTTCAATCGATGTGCGTTTATTTCTGTTCGAGACGACGAATCGAAAGCGCTGCTGGGGCGAATGGGTGTTCCTGCTGACCGTGTTGAAGTGGTGCCGGATCCGGTGATGGGGTTATCGCTTCGCGAGCAAAGGGACCCCAAAGGCGATACGCATAGGAAGCCTGTGATTGGGGTATCCGTCCGATTCTGGAACGAAGATCGCTCAGAGCTGCAGGCTGTTGCCGATGCGCTTAAGCTTGTATTGGAGCAATCGGATGCGCATATTCGTTTTCTGCCGTTTCACTTGCCATCCGACGAGCAAGCTTCCTTGTATGTGATGGAACATATGGGGGAACTCTACAAGGAGCGGATGAGTATAACCCCTCCGATTAACCATCCGCAGGATATGCTGGCGGAAGTTGCTTCTTGCCAGGTGTTGGTTGGGATGCGTCTTCACTCCTTGATATATGCGGCCGGTCAATTCGTCCCTATGGTTGGCGTGTCGTACGATCCGAAGATCGATCAATTTTTGAATCGTCTCGGGATCAAAGCCGCTTGCAGTACCCAAAAGCCAGATGCGAACGCGCTGGCCGAAGAGACCTTACGGCTGTGGAACGGCGTAGAAGCATGGAAACGGGAGAAACAGCCGGCCATTGAACGGCTGAAAGTCGAAGCCGGGCGTCCGGCGGAACGAATCGCTTCTTATTATGCCAGTCAACATAAAGGAAATTAATAAGGCTACGCTAAGCAATAAATATGTGCTTGTTTTGCCGTAATTCGCAGTGAAAGTGAATCGTAGAGAGGAAAATGTGCGGAAACCTGATAATCCCTATGAAAACCACCTGAAAACCGCCCAAATTGCCTAAATTCATGATGGTATTTCAGAAGCCGTCAAGGTATAATTTGAAGTGTTTGGGGTTTTGTCATAGAAAAAAGGGGCTGTGAAAACACACATGAACTTGTTATACGGTATCGGCTTTGTTGCTGCTTTACTGATCGCATTGCTGATGACACCGCTGGTAAAACGCTTTGCTTTTTGGGTTGGCGCCGTAGATGCGCCGAATCATCGCAAAGTACATAGCCGGATCATGCCGCGACTCGGCGGATTAGCTATTTTTATTGCATTCATCGCAGCTTATTTCGTTGTTTCTCCAGCTATAAATACATTAAAAACGGACGTTGTTTTCGGTCTGCTGGTGGGCGGGGCGATTGTCGTATTGATCGGCGCCCTGGACGACCGGTTTGACCTGTCACCCAAAATCAAATTGCTTGGTCAAATTTTGGCTGCCAGTGTAGTAGTCTATTCCGGGGCTGTGATCGATTTGGTCAACCTGCCCTTCGGCGATGGGGCCGTTTCTTTAACATGGCTTGCCGTTCCGCTGACGATCTTCTGGATCGTGGGGGTGACCAACGCGATTAACCTGATCGACGGCTTGGACGGTTTGTCCGCCGGGGTGTCGGGGATTGCGACGACGACGATTCTGGTGTTGGCCCTGATGATGGGGAACGTTACCGTCGCATTGCTGTGTGTCGTACTGCTCGGCTCTATCGCCGGATTTTTGTTCTACAATTTTCATCCGGCCAAAATTTTCATGGGCGACTCGGGAGCGTTGTTCCTTGGGTTTTGTCTGGCTACGCTGTCCGTGCTCGGATTTAAGCAGGCGACCGTCGTATCCTTGCTGGTACCCATCATGATCTTAGGCGTCCCGTTGTCCGATACGTTCTTCGCCATTATGCGCCGGTGGGTCAATAACCTGCCGATCTCGGCCGCGGATAAAAGCCACTTGCATCACTGCCTGCTTCAGCTTGGCTTCAGCCATCGGACAACAGTGCTTATTATATACGGTATTGCCGTGTTCTTCGGCTCGTCCGCCGTGCTGCTTTCCTTCATGTCGGAGCAGGATGCGTTATGGGGCGCCGTGATTTTGATTGCGATTCTGCTCTTTGTGCTGGTACTTGGCGCGGAAGCGATCGGCATCATCAGCAAAACCAAAAAACCGGTGCTTCATTTTTTAAATAAAGTTCGTGTTAAAACGATGCAGCTCAGCACCCGTTCCCGGATGTCGAAATGATGATTTAGCATCAAATGCGACACCTGTAACACGTGAATAAGCATTGATAATCCCAGACCTTGATTGGTTTGGGATTTTTTGTTGCGCTTCTTGCAAATTTCCCTAAAAAAACAATGACTTTCGGCCGATATGTAAAGTACAACTATTTTTTTGGCGAATGATGTCAAATCTTTGCCGGTTTCAGGCGGGGGAGGTTGTTTTTTAACCGGATTGTTTTGAATCGTTAATTTGCCTACATTTTTATTACATAAGGAGGTTCTTCTCTTGAAACGACTTACCAATCGTGCCGTCAGCTTTGCGGTCATCGTTGCCCTGCTGGTGTCGATGATCGTACCGTTTTCCGCGATGGCTGCCGGCGGTTCGCTGATGAAAGTCAAAGGATACAGTACGGCAGCGGCAACCCCGACTCCGGTCACCAGCGAGACGGTTAATATTTCCGTCGAAATCGATAATATCGACGATGCTCAGATCTCTTCTATTTATTATGAGATTGAGAACGTAACCACCAGCCCAGGAAGCCCGGTGGAAAACAAATCCAACAAGGGTATGAAGACGGGCCCTTATGAAGTGACTTTCAACAGCGTCAAGCTGTCCGCAGGTACGAACAAAATTACGTTTACGATGGGAGACATCACCAAGATCTCTTCCCAGCCTGCCTACCTGACGTTTACGCCGACAACGAATATTACGGATTTGAAATTCAACGACGTGCCGATCGATGACGGTCAGATGTATCCGAAAGACCCGACGCAAACGGCGTATGTGATTACCGGTAAATCGCCGAACGCGACGACGGTTCAAGGCTACTTGCTCGGCCAAGCCAATCCGATCACGGCGTTCCGCAGCAACAATGGCGACTTTACGTTCATTCCGAACCGGAACACCGATTTCAACATGCAAGCCGGGGACAACATTTTTAAAATTGTCGCCAGCAACAACACGAATACGTACAACACGACTAAAAAGTTCATTTTCAATAATGGCAAGCCGTTTTTGTTTGACGGCGCTTTGGATACCGCTTCTGGAAAGCAGAAGCTTGTAAACGATCCGTTTCCACAATTGAATCAAACGACGGCTACCCTGACGGGTAAAATGAAGGTCGATCTGGCCCCGGGTTCTTCTACGGTTACGCAGTATGTGTATGCAGATATCACCGTAGTAGGCGGCAGCCCGGCAACCCAACGGGTATACTTCTCGGGCACCACACCGGCTCCGCTTGTGGAAATCCCGGCAGAGTCGACCTCGGCTTATAAAGTATTTGACTTGGGTTCTGTTCCGCTGACTCTTCCGACGAATCGGAATCAGACGCTTATCGTGACGTTCTATACGGGGAGCGGTTTGGTAGGACAAGCGCCGCAGCAGACGTTCACGTTCAATTATTTTGATCCGGCTGCACCTTATGTAACGAAAGTAACTAAGGACCTTGGCACGGACCCGGTAACGAATCAACCGGTTGAAGTGGCCCTCAACCAAAATGGCGATAACGAAATCAGCGAGCTGCCATCTACGTTCTATATTTATACGACCGGTGTAGCTCCGGCGGGTAGCGTTAAGGCTCATATCGGTGGAGACGCTACTGGCATTGCCGCTACTTATGTTGGACCTGATGGCACCCAACAAAAATGGAAAGTGCAAGTTAACGGTATTCGTGATGGAAGAGCCATCATGTCCGTAATACCAGGCGGTGTAACCAACGGTAAGCTGGACTTCCCGTTAGTTATTACGAGTACGCCATATATTATTCCGGTTAACTTCTATAACAATATGGTCATCAAAAACGCTGCATTGGAGACGCCTTATTGTACTCCGGGTACAGGCGGTACGCCTTGCTTGCAGGCGAAAATCATGAACTTGCCTGAAGCGGAGTATGCCAATGTCGAGGTGTCCGTTAACGGTTATACGACCAAGCTGGTTACAGGAGATTTCCGCGATACCAATGCCAAATCGACTTTTATGTTGGATGTGAGCAAAGCCGACGCCCGTTGGCTGCCTAACGACAACAAAGATTTGCTCAACGAAGGACGCAACACGGTAAAAATCAACCTGCGCTTGAACGGTGCAGTTGTAACGACAGTACAGTACGAGATCTTTAAGTTTACGCTGCCGACTCCTGCATTTGTAGGAGACATCTTACCAAGCCCGCTGGAGAAATTCACCAAGGCGCAAACGCCGGATAAATACGCGACGAATGCAAACAGCGTATCTTTCGTGGGCAACTTCGTGAATGCAGACAGTATCAAAATGACCGTCCGCAAAAAAGACGCTCTGGGCAACCCGGTCGTTACTTTCGATGCCCGGGATAGCGCGAACGGATGGAATTATCCTGCTGCTCCGGCCAATGGCCAGCAAAACTATCTGAATAGCGTCGGGACTGGGACTATCAATACAGCAAGCATTCCGCTTCCTTTTACAGGGGATGTCGTCTTCGAATTTATGGTTTCCAACAAAACGGGAATTACCGAAACACGGAGCATCACGATTTCTCGTGAACCGGTACCTTACCGTATTATCGAGCCGGTTCTTGTGAGGAGCGGCAAAGATGACGTGGCTACGATCAACGGCAACTTCGTGGACATTAAGTTGGAAGCTGAGAACGCAGATAGCGTAAGCTTCGGCAAAGACGCCAATGTGCTCAGTAAGATTGATCCGTCCGATAACAAGCCTTACTTTTATTACCGTTATGAGAACTTGAAAGCAGGCCGTAATACAATTAGCTTTACCGTGAACCGCGGCAAAGAAAGCTCCAAAGCCAGCTTTGTGGTGAATAACGTGAATACGGCGGTAGAAGGTGCACAAATGCTGATGCCGCTTCAAAACAAATATAAGCTGTTCGAGGGAGAGCTGGAGCTCAGCTTCCCGGCTAACACGAAGCTTATGCGTAACGAACCAACAGCTACGAACCAGTACTTGACGTCAGACCGCAAGCTGTTGTTTGGTCTTGCTAACGTGAAGGACGGCCGTGTCAACAAAGCCTACAATACTGACTACAGCGCATCGTTCTTCCTGCAAGAGCCGACAGGTAAGTTCCGTCCGGCTAGTAAGTTGTTCTGGATCAACGCCGGTGCTGTGGGCCAAGACGATTATTTGGACAAGGATAAGCTGAAAGAAGCTCTTACAGGCTCCGGACGCGACCCGTATAACATTGACGTAAACAACGCGAACGTAAGATTTTATCAGAAGAATAACGAGAATGATCTGAAAAACTCGTTTGTACCGACCAAGCGCGGCGAGCTGACGCTGAAGTATGACGATTCGATCAGACAGGATTCTTGGAAGTATGTCACCGTGTATCAAATGGATATTTACGAAGATTACCGGGGCATGACGACCTTGGCGTGGAAAAACATCGGTGGCGAGGTCGATCCGAAGAAAAACACGATCACGGTTCCGATCGATCATTTCGGTTATTTCCAAGTTATGTACATGTACGACAGCTTCAACGATATTACGAGCCACGAGTGGGGCCGTGATACGCTTGATACGCTTTACTCCAAAGGGTTTATGCTGAATAAACTGCAGTCGCTCTTTGTACCGAACGAATCGATCACGCGAGGCGAGTTTGCTACGCTGCTTGTAAAAGCATTTGATCTTCCGCTTCAGTACTCCGGTAACCTGACGTTCAGCGACGTACAGAAGTTTGCAAGCACCAATCCGTTGTACGATTATAAGTACATCGAGACAGCGGCACGGGTCGGCATCGCACGCGGTAATGCCGGAGGCCGGTTCAAGCCGGACGAGGCCATTACGCGCCAGGATGCGGCCGTCATGATTGCGAGAGCGGCAGAGCTGAAAGTGAACTCGGACAGCAATAAGTCTCTTGCTACGCTTCAAAAGCAATTTACCGACGCAAAAGATATCGACATCTATGCTTTGCCGGCGGTTGAAGCCGTGTCCAAAGCCGGATTCATCGAGGGCATCGAGAACGTTCTTCTTTCCGGTCAGAAGAAGAAGACGTACCGCTTCGATCCGCTTCAAAACTTCACGCGTGTTCAAGCTGCAGCCGTCATGGAGCGCATCTTGAAGCAGCAAAAGAAATTCCCGAAATAAGATGACTAACCAAACCGTCAACCGTGGGTTGGCGGTTTGTTCTCTAATATTAGGTGGTTTCCGCTCAATATTGGAAAATTATTAATGATGACGTATGCGAATGGATCGTTGTATACTACCTTTTGTGGGCGCTCGATACAATACATATTTGATAGACGCTCTTGATGTACTTGCTTCAAAGTTGTCTCAAAAAAAACCAAAAAAAGTTTTTTCAAAGAGCGCAACTTTTCGAAACAACGTGCGTTTAATACATTGAAACAAACAGAAAGCAAGACAAAGAGCTGTGAACATGGATAATTTTCACAAAATATGCTCTTTACCTTGCTGGCATGTCAGTGTATAATGTTAGGTGGCATGCGATTCTATCCTTAATCTTCCTAATGGTTTACTAGTTTCTGCAATTTATACATTGCAGACATCTTCAATAAAAACTCATTTTGCTCAACTCTGGGAAGGGGGTGAATCGGCTAATGAGGGAATCGAGCTATAATTTTTCTACACAGAACTCTCAACAACTGAAAGATATTCGAGGAGGAGAAAAAAAGGTTATGAAGAAAAGTTTATCTGCAATCCTGTCCCTGGCTATGGCATTCTCCATGTTTTCTTCCGTAGCACTGGGTGCAGACGCTAAGAAATCTTCCGCTGATTTCACAGATCTGAAAGATCTGGATGCAGCTACGAAAGCAAAGTTTGACGAAATGATCGGCGCTGGCATTTTCGATGGCGTTAAAGAAGGTACATTTGGTCTGAAAGACAAAATGAACCGTGCGCAATTCGCGAAAGTAGCAGCTTTGATCTTCAACTTGAAAGTTGACACTTCCCTGAAAACTTCCAGCTTCTCCGATGTAAAATCCGACGATCCGGCTAACGGATACGCTCTGCCTTACATCGAAGCTGTTAAAGCAGCTGGCATCACGGACGGTTACGCTCCTGGCCAATTCAACCCTGCTGGCGACGTAACGAAAGAGCAACTCGCTACTTTCTTGATCCGCGGTCTGGGTAAAGACTCCGAAGGTAAAAACAAAACCGGCGTGAGCGACAAAACTGTTTCCGACTGGGCTAAAGGCTATGTTGCACTGGCACTCGAACTGAAATTGCTGGGCAACGGCACTGACGGCGCGTTCGGCGGTACTTCGGCAGCAACTCGCGACCTGTTGGTAACGAGCTCCTACGAAGCTAAGAAACAGTTCGTCGACACCAACAAACCAGCTAAAGCTTCCGTTAAAGAAGTAAAAGCTGTTGACTACAACAAAGTCCAAGTAACTCTGGACAGAGACGTAGACACGGACAAAGCTACTTTCGTTCTGAAAAAAGGAACAGCTGAAACGAAATACGAAGCAAAAGATAAAAACGTTAAATGGTCCGACGACAAAAAAGTCGCTACATTGACTTTGAAAGACGGCGCAAAAATCGTTGACGATACGTACACTGTAACTCTCGGTGGTTTGGACGCTTCCGCAGTTGACAAAGTTTCCGGCGAGTTCAAAGGCGAAGTCGAGAAATTGACAAAAATCGACTTTGTAACGGCTAACGAGACAGTTGCTAAATCGAGAAAAGTTCGCATCCAAGTTAAGCCGACGAACCAATACGGACAATTGGCTTCCTTCAGCGCAGGTAGCTATACCGTTAACGTTCCGTTGCAGGACAGCAACGCAACTGTTAAAAAGTCTAACGACGGCACTAAAATGTATGTAGAGCTGAACACAGATGGTCCAAACGTCTATACAAACAGCACTACGTTCTCTGTAAACATCTGGTCTAACGACTACAGAGAGATCTCCAACACTAAAGTCTTCAAAATCGGAGAAAATCCGTATATCGCTAAAATTGAGTTGGGCGAAATCACTTACAACAATGACAAGAACGCAATTAATACTTCCGGTGATGAAGCTACCGTTAAAATGACTCAATACGATCAATACGGCGGCGAAATCACAGTTGATTCCGGCAGCGACAAGTACAAAATCCAAGATATGAAACCGAACCTTGTTCCTAAGGCTGGCATGTATGATGACGCTTTGGATGCTAAGATCGAAGACAAAGATGGCGACGGCATCAAAGAAGTTATCGTCTTTGTTAAATCCGACAAGAAAATTACATCCAGCGGCGAATACACACTCCAAGTATGGGGTGGCGGTTCTGGCGCAACTGCACCAATCAAAGTTAGCGCAAGCAAAGTTGCAACTAAAGTAGAATTTGGCAACTTCAGCAAACAAAATATTGCTGTTGGCGACAAAGACATCTACCTTGAGTTGATTGCTTATGACGCAGCTGGAAATAAATTGACTCAGGACGAGATTGTTGACAACGTTAAAGACAAACGTTTCAACATTTCGGTTAATGGTCCGCTTGAGTTTGGTACAACTACAGATGTTCCGGCATCTATGTTGGATTCCATTAACAAGCAAGTTGTACTTAGCGGTGAAAACAAAGGTAAAATTCACTTCGCTAAAGTAAACTCCAAAAACAGCGGTTCGGTTTGGGTTTACATCAACGGACTTGCTAGCTCAGACAACAATAAGAGCAAGTCTTACAGCACGGTTGACCCGCGCTACCCAGTAACAATCAAAACAATTACTGAAGCTGCCAACAAAGCCGTTGCAGGCGCTGAGGTTAAACCTAAATATCAATTGGTAGACAACTATCAAGAAGTTATTAAGGATAACTTAGATTCTTTCACTGACAGCAACGGTAAAACCGTAACTTACGACGTTTATCCGACAATTACTAGAAACGGCGTGTTGGTTGACGTTCAAATCAATGATAAAGATCTTTCCACCTATCTTAATGATAAAGGTGGTATCGGTAAACTGAAGGAATTCTCTGATAAAGAACTCGTACTGAAAACAAAAGATGGATCTGCATATGGCACTTTTGAACTGAAATTTGCAATCCGCAAATTTGTTGACGGTCAACTGAGCGATTCCAATGTACAGAATGTAACTAAGAAGGTTACTATTGTCGATCCGAACAAAGAAGATCTGAAATACAGCTTAGCTACGATTCGTGACCTGTACAAAACAATCGACGACGGCACTTATAAAACAGACGCAGATAGCGCAACACTGCTTGCAGACAGCAAACTTGCCAAAGAAGTGAAAGTGGAAGCTAGAGATACATCTGGCAACTTGGTTGCTTACCCTGCAAAAATTCTCGAAGTAACGACAGACAACTACTCTGTACTTCGCTCTACTGAGAGAACTCCAGTGAACAACAAAGGATACATCATTGGTAACAAAACGGGTACTTCCAACGTAACTGCTTACTTCACTAATGCTAAAGGCGAGAGAACTTCTGTAAATGGCGCTGTTACAGTTAAAGGCGACGCCATTAAAATGGAAACTATCAAACGCGAAGACTCGAGCAAAACAATCACTGGCACTGGCACTAAAAACGCTTGGGATCTGATGGGCGACATTACCGTGACAGATAACTATGCCAACGAGTATAAAAATAGCTACATCTACAAGTATGACAGATTTACTGCAGTAAGATACACGATTACCGACGCTACACAAGTTGGCGGTAAGGCTATTGCTGAAGTAGATGCTACTAACCCGTTCCAAGTGAACATTAAAGGTACTGGTACCTTCACAATCACAGCTACAACCTCTAACGGCCTGTCCGTTGCAACTACGGTTGTCGTAAACTAGTCCTAACGGATTAAAAAAAGAAGACCCCTATGGGTCTTCTTTTTTTATCAAGACCCACGAAATACATATATCCAAAGCAGGTGAACTCATGAAATCAAAAATTACTCTAGTCACTGTGGTGCTCATCCTTCTTTTCACAACCATCGTCTATGCTGATTCTAACAATACATCAACCCAGCCTGGTTCTGTAGACGATCCCATCATCACCAAAAGCTACTTTGAGCAAAACATCGCTAAACAAGTAGCGGACGAATTCGCTAAGCAAAGCATAAATGAAGAAAAAATCAAGCAACTCATCGCGGCTGAGCTGGCAAAGCAGGGAGTTGGAAGTGGTACTTCTCCTTCCACAGGCTCCGGTACTAACGGCAACGCACAACAACCGGCTGTCCCCAATTCCGGACTTACCGTCGTCAAGCTCCAACAAGGACAAACGCTTTACGGCGGTGCTGGCACCGAATTCATTGTCCGAACCGGCAAAGTTGTAGCGGTGAGCTCGGACGATAACGGAATTCCGGACGTTACTTCTGGTAAAGATATTGCTGCAGGAGCAACGGTTGAGCTTAACCACTTGCTTATCGTTCCACGAGAGGGCCGTGGTGTTAAGCCTGATGCCAAGAACAAGCAAGAAATTTACGTTATGGTTCGCGGTAGCTATTTGATTATTAATGCGGATGGAACGAAAGTTACATCATAATTTTACCCATTTCGCCAATCATTCATACGTTTGGGGTTCGCCTCAGGGGGGATAATAGCATTACATCCTACTTGAGGAGGTATCCCTGATGTCGAAAAGCAACAAGAAAGTGGTACCGGAAAGCGGAAAAGCACTGGATGTTTTAAAATACGAGATCGCCGCTGAGCTAGGACTTCCGGTTGGAAAACAGCTGGCGAACACGAATGTCGAGTTTGCCACCGAGCTTGGTTCGATCCCTTCTGCTTCGATTAAAGAAGATTATTGGGGGCACATAGCATCCCGTGATGCGGGTGCCGTGGGCGGCACGATTACAGCAAGATTAATCAAAAAAGCTGAAGAAATGATGTTGAGCTTGTAAACAAATAAAACAATTATAAACAGGAATGTTAATTTTACGCGATCTCATCATATTTTATTGACAGCCTTCTACAAATCCAGTAACATACAATAAGAAGGTAGCAGCTAAAGGAACCTTTTCCACCCGGAAAAGGTTGATTTTTTGTATGTGGACTTCAGCCTTTATCCATAATAAAAGCAGTAGGAGGTTGTTTTCATGTCCAATTCTGTGGGCCGCCGTTTGTTTACCTCGGAGTCTGTAACTGAGGGGCATCCGGATAAAATTTGTGACCAAATTTCCGACTCGGTTCTTGACGCATTTTTGGCGAATGACCCGAATGCTCGCGTAGCTTGCGAAGTTTCCGTAGCTACCGGCCTGGTTCTTGTCATCGGTGAAATTACAAGCCAATCGGAATATGTCGATATTCAATCCATTGCACGTCAAACTATCAAAGATATCGGCTATACTCGCGCGAAGTACGGTTTTGACTCCCAAACTTGCGCCGTGCTGGTTTCCTTGAACGAGCAGTCGCCTGATATTGCACAAGGCGTTGACAAGGCGCTTGAAGCCCGTGAAGGCCAAATGACGGATGATCAAATCGAAGCCATCGGTGCAGGTGACCAGGGCATGATGTTCGGCTTTGCGGTTAACGAGACACCTGAATTGATGCCGCTGCCGATTTCGCTGTCCCACCAACTAGCACGCCGCTTGTCGGAAGTTCGTAAGAACGGTACGCTTGCTTACCTCCGTCCAGATGGCAAAACGCAAGTGACCGTAGAGTACGAAGGAGCTAAACCGGTTCGCGTCGATACGATCGTCGTTTCTACGCAGCATGCCGAAGAAATATCGTTGGAGCAAATCCAAGCTGACATTAAAGAACACGTTATCAAGCCGATCGTCCCGGCAGCTTTGATCGACGACAATACCAAGTACTTTATCAATCCGACTGGCCGTTTCGTTATCGGCGGACCGCAAGGTGACGCTGGTTTGACTGGCCGTAAAATCATCGTTGATACGTACGGCGGATACGCTCGTCATGGCGGCGGCGCATTCTCCGGTAAAGATCCGACGAAAGTCGATCGTTCCGGCGCTTACGCGGCTCGTTACGTTGCCAAAAACATCGTAGCTGCAGGTCTTGCAGACAAATGCGAAGTTCAACTTGCCTACGCAATTGGTGTAGCGAAGCCGGTTTCGATTTCTGTCGATACGTTTGGTACAGGCAAAGTAAGCGAAGAGAAGCTTGTTGAAATCGTTCGTAAAAACTTTGACCTGCGTCCAGCCGGTATTATTAAAATGCTCGACCTGCGTCGTCCGATCTACAAGCAAACGGCAGCTTATGGTCATTTTGGCCGTACGGACATCGATTTGCCTTGGGAACGTACGGATAAAGCAGAGCAACTGAAAGCTGACGCACAAGCTTAATATTTTTTTCAGATCTGTCTAAGCAAGACGGTCCGTTCTTTTCGCGGATCGTCTTTTTGCATTTTTGTCGATTTTTATAACCCTTGATTATCGTAACTTTTTGGATAGTCATTGAGTCTATATAAAAGGAGAGTGGAAAACGAGAGGAGAACAGAAACGTGATTGTGCAGAAGAAATGGCGAAAGTTGTCGGGTGCCGTTTTGGCCGTGTCGTTGCTGCTGTCTACATGGTCGGTACCGTATAGAGCAGAAGCGGCGGATTCGGCTCCGACAGTGGTAAGCCAAGAAATTTTGACGACCGGTGCCGTGTTGAAAAAATATGTATGGCAGTTTACGAGAAGCAAAAAAGACGTCAAAGTCAATGCGAACGTCGTGGAAGTGGATTTGACGAACCCATATGTCAAGCTGGATGTCATGACCGGGACCGAGAACCAGTTTACACGCAAGCAAAGCGTGCTGGGGATGGCCAAGGAAACGAAAGCTGTCGCAGGAGTGAACGGCGACTTTTATAACACCCAGGCGGAAGGTGTCCCGATGGGACCGGAGATTGCCAACGGGCAATTGATGGCAACGCCGCCGTATTTGCCGGGCTTCTACTCGTTTGCGCTGGACAAGGACAACAAGCCTATTGTGGACCTGTTCACGTTTAAAGGCTCTATTATTGCAAAAGACGGACAAAGCTATGCACTTGGCGGGATTAACAAAACCTACTACTGGTTTGAGCCCGGCGGCGAGCATAGTCATATCGACGGTATGTTCATGTATACGAACGCTTGGGGACAAGTGGACCGTTCCAATGACGGCGTAACCGTTCCTACGGAAATACTGGTTCAGAACGGTATCGTTAAAGAAATTGCAGATAACGGCATTATTAAAATGATTGCTCCGAAAGACGGGTATATTTTGCGCGCATCGGGCAAAGCTGCCGATTTTATCCGGGCACATGTCAAAGTAGGCGATCCGCTGAAGGCAGACTATCAGATCCTGCCGCAGGACCCGAATAAAAAGTATGATGCAAGTACGTTCAAAATGATGATCGGCGGTCATACGATTTTGGTGGATGAAGGCAAACCATCGGAATTTTCGCGCCCGGTGGACGATCTTTGCTGTACGCGTTCGCGGACGGCACTTGGCTATTCCAAGGACCAGAAGACGGCCTACATCATTACAGCGGACTACAGCGGCGAAAGCAAAGGCTTATCGATGAAAGAGCTGCAGCAGTTCATGATCCAAGTTGGCGTATGGAAAGGACTGAACCTTGACGGAGGCGGTTCCACGCAAATGGTAGCCCGGCCGCTGGGCGAAATGACGCCGGTGCTTGTGAATAAGACCGAAACCGGAATTCAGCGAAAAGTCGTGAACGGGGTAGGGGTATTCTCGACCGCGCCGCAGGGCGAAGTGAAGGAATTGTTTATTCAGGCGCCAAGCGTGCTGTTTGTCGGCGAGCAGGCTCCGCTTCGTTTTAAAGCGTACGACGTCTTTTACAACCCGGTGGTCGACACCGATAAAATTACGGCACAGTGGAGCGTAGCCGGCAATAAGGGTACGTTCAAAGACAACGTATTTACGCCGAACCAACCGGGGATAAGTAAAGTCACTGCGGTATCCGGTCAGGGTACCTCGACGGCGGATGTCGAAGTCGTGGGCCGGAACCAGCTGACCAGCATGAAAATTACGGCTGATAACCTTGCGCTGTCCGAAGGCGAAACGTACAAGCTTCCGGTCGTTGCGACAACGTCGTCTGGCAAGACGAGAGAAATTCCGCCGGAGCTCATTCAATGGGAAGTACTTGGTATTCAAGGCGAAGTTACGAATGGTATGCTGAAGGTGACAAGCTTAGCAGGAAGCACGGGTGCGCAGCTAATCGCCCGGTACGACGGCTTCAGTACGACGACGAGCATTCCCGTCGGGATTGACAAGGTATGGTATGATCTGGACAAAGAGTCTGTGATGACGCTGCCGGATGCGAAGCCGCAAGAAGTGGCCTCTTCCGTCTACACCGTTCCTGACGCGAACGGCAACAAATATTTGGAATTAGTCTACGACTTCACGCAAGGAAAAGGTACCAAATGGGCTTATGCGACGATGGATACCCGCATTCTCATTGAGGGCGAGCCGCAATATATGAAAATGAGAGTCAACGGCGACGAGAGCCTGAACTGGCTGCGCGCGGAGCTGCTTGACAATGCCGGTAAAATTCATTATGTTGATTTCGCAAGAAATATAAACTGGAAGGGCTGGAAACAAATCACTGCCGATCTGACGGAATTGAAGATGAGCTATCCGATTCGCGTCAAGAGCGTCTATGTTGTAAATGAGGAAATCGGCCAGGACGAACGGGCAGCCAAAGGGAAAATCGGCATCGACGATATTACGTTTACGTACCGCGGCGCGGTGCAGCAGCCATCGAATAATTCCGTCCGGCTGACAGTCAACAAAAAGGCTGTGACGGTTAACGGCAAAGAAATGACGCTGGAACAAGCGCCAGTCATCACAGAGGGTAACACGCTCATCCCGATCCGTTTTGTGACCGATGCTCTAGGTGGAAAGGTGAGCTGGGACGAGAAGGAGCGCAAGGTAACGATCCTTCGCGGCGGTAAAATGATCGATCTGTGGATCGATAACAAAGACCTGATTGTAAACGGGCAGCGGATTACGGCCGAAGTTCCGCCGGTCATTATGAAAGATTTGACGATGGTGCCTCTGCGTATTTTGTCTGAGAACCTGGGCTGGAAAGTGACCTGGGATGGAAAAACCCAGCAAATCACCCTGCAATAATTAGTACTATAAGCTCTCACAATCTTCCGAAAATATGGTACTATATTGCTAGTACGTCCGAGAAAAATGGCGAAGGAGCTTTGTCCGGATGCAAGTCGACGTTTTTGACCGCGTCATCAGAAATGCCATTGATGTCATGGAAAACAGCAAGTACCAAATTTTTGAGATCTGTGAGAGCGTCCGGGCTGAGCGCGAAGCGCTGAACAAGGAATTGCAGTCAGTGATTGAGGAAACGAGCCGAACGATCGATACGGTGGACCGATTCGAGGTGGAGTATCGACGCTCCCGTGTTCGTTTGACCGAAGTGAGCCGCGATTTCAAGCGCTTCAATGAGGAAGATATTCGGGCAGCTTACGAGGCAGCCACCCAACTGCAAGCCCAGTTGGCCATTCACCGGGAAAAAGAACTGCATTTGAAAGCAAGACGGGACGACCTGCAGAAACGGTTGAAAAATGTCGACAAACAGCTGGAACGGGCAGAGTCTTTAGTCTCTCAATTCAATGTAGTGCTCGAGTACTTATCCGGGGATCTTAATCAAGTGACACGTCTTCTGGAATCGGCCAAAAACCGGCAGCTGCTGGGTCTTAAGATCATTTTGGCACAGGAAGAGGAACGAAAGAGAATTGCCCGGGAAATTCACGACGGCCTTGCACAAAATATGGCAAACATGGTCCTTCGCACCGAAATTACCGAGCGCATGTTGGCCAAGCAGGCCTATAATGCCGTAAAAGATGAACTGAATGATTTGAAAACGGGTGTCCGGGGCGGGATTGAAGAGGTTCGCAAAATCATTTTCAATCTTCGTCCCATGGCGCTTGACGACCTCGGATTAGTCCCCACCTTGCGTAAGTTTGTGCAGGATTACGAGGAGAGAACGAAGATTCGCACCAGAATCGAACTGGTGGGAAAAGAAGTCCGCCTGCCATCCGGTATGGAAGTAGCGGTATACCGCTTGGTACAGGAAGCGTTCTCTAACGTCCTTAAGCACGCGGAAGCCTCCCATGTCTCACTGGAGCTTACGTTCCAGCAGCAGATGATTAAAATAACCGTATCCGATAATGGCGTTGGTTTCATCACCGACAATATCGACAAGAAGATTGCACGCGGCAGTCATTACGGCTTAATGGGCATGCGCGAGCGCGTAGAGCTGCTCGAGGGGCGAATGGACATCGAATCGGCGCCAGGGGCGGGAACAAAACTATCCATGGTCATCCCGATCAAGTCAGAATCCAAGGAGGAGTAATCAATATGGACATTATGGGCAGCGCCAAACGCCCGATTAAGCTGGTTTTAGCAGATGATCACCAGCTGTTTCGCGAGGGGGTTAAACGAATTTTAAATATGGAGAGCGACTTGGAAGTCGTCGGCGAATGCGGCGATGGCATTCAGGTACTGGAGCTCTGCAATACCCTGAACCCGGACATCGTCTTGATGGACATCAACATGCCTATAGAGAATGGTGTCGTGGCGACGGAGAAATTAAAGGATATATTTCCGGACATTAAGGTGATTATTCTTTCGATTCATGACGATGAGAGCTACGTCTTCGAGACGCTTCGTAAAGGGGCTTCCGGTTACTTGTTGAAAGACATGGAAGCGGAATCTTTAATTAACGCGATTCGTTCGGTCGTGGCCGGACATGCCTACATTCATCCGAAAGTGACCGGGAAGCTCATCAACCAGCTTCGTCGTATGACGTATTTGGACGAGCAGGGCGTAGCCGGTTCCGGCGCGGCGTCGAAAGAAGCAGGCGTGAAGTACGTGCATATGGACAATAGCCCGCTGACCCGCCGGGAAGCGGAAGTGCTTCGCTTAATGGCCGAAGGCAAAAGCAACAAAATGATCGGCGAGTTTCTGTATATCAGCGAGAAAACGGTTAAAAATCATGTCAGCAGCATTTTGCAGAAAATGGAAGTTGACGACCGGACACAAGCGGTTATTATCGCGATTAAAAATGGCTGGGTAACGCTGTAAGCGGTTCGCAATAGCTATCCTTTCTTCAAGCTTGGCAGGAACCATCTCCCTTCAATTGGCATATACTGCTCTTAAGGGAGGGAGCCGCTATGATGTTAGGCTTGGCTTGGATTATCGGTTGCTACGCCGCAGGGGTCGCCATCATCCATTGGCTCCATTGGCAGTGGAGGCGATGCGGAAAGCCCCGAACGACGCATTATGTGCTGCAAACCTACAATAATCAGCTGCAGGTGGAGTGGTATCTTCGCTCGCTGTATTTTTTTTCATGGATGAAGGGCAAGGCGATATCGGTAACACTGGCGGATGAAGGTTCGACGGACGATACGCTTGCGATTGCCCGAAGGTTAAGTCTGGAGCATCAGTTGAGCATCTGTACGATTGCGGAAAGGGACTTAGAGGAGTGGGTCCTGAAGCATGCAGATGAACAGGTGGTTGTGGTCCGGCTTAACCAAAACGAAGGTTTGGAAACCGCTTTCAAATACATGTAAGCATAAAAAATAATTCGAACCAGGTGATTCATGAAAGCTTTCGTATATGCCGCAATGACGGCAGAAGGTTGTTCCTGGCACGTTTCCTTGGATATGCGGGCCGACCGGGATTACTGGACGGACCAAGCCGGTGGCCGCTTCAAGCTGCGTGTGCTGGAACCCGCCTTATCGTTCGGACAAGCCTGTGAAATCAAGCGCAAGCTGAAAGCATCTTCGTCCTCGTCAGACATGCTGCAAAGCTTGCGGTCGGCTGCCCGTGAGATTGGCCTTAGTCCGGAGGCCGTAGCAGCTTGGAAGGTTTGGGATTGGACCGGGACGGCGGAGGGGCTGTCCGACGAGGCCAGACACTTCGCGAATAGGACGATCAATGCCATGTGCCTATCCCTGAAAGGCCGGTACCTGCTTATGGAAGAGTTTATGGGCCTGATGCAGCATGAAGGAAGTCAAGCCGTTGCCGAATCGCCGGCATACTTTCTACAGCTCGCTTGGATTCAGGGTAGGATTGAACTGGAAGCCGGGGTGGAATTAGATCGAAGCGAAGGCCGGCGGTGGTCTTTGCTGCCCCAGGCATGGAAAGGGAAGTGCAAGCGCTGCGGAAGCCAAGGAATCTTCGGAGGACGGGCGGGCAACGAGGCATCGCCGGTTCGTTGGACGCATTGTGCGGATTGCGGCGGACCATGCGCTTATTGCGAAGCTTGTTTGACCATGGGAAGATCGCGGTACTGTACTCCGATCGTTCGGGTGAACGGTGGTCCTGATATGAACACTGCGACACCGGCGGATGAAGACATGGAAGGTTACTTGCAATCGTGGGGGCTTAGCGACGTGCAGGCGGAAGCGTCGGGTTCGGCGTTGCAATTTTTGAAAGCAAATAAGTCCCTTTCAAGGGAAAAAGCACAGGAGTCTCATGCGCCGCGTTTTCTTATCTGGGCAGTAACGGGAGCCGGGAAGACGGAAATGATTTTTCCGATGGTTCAATATACGTTGGCCAAGGGAGGCCGGGTCGCCATTGCAACCCCTCGCCGCGATGTTGTCTTGGAGCTGAAGCCAAGACTGGAGAAGGCTTTTCCGCACACGAAGGTTGTCACGTTATATGGCGGAAGCGAGCAGCGGTGGGAGCAGGGTGAACTAACCTTGGCGACGACGCATCAATTGATGCGATTTCGGCAGGCGTTTGATCTGGTTATTGTCGACGAAATCGACGCGTATCCGTACCATAACAATCCGATGCTGCTCTATGCTGCCGAGCAGGTATGCGCTTCGGGCGGAGCGTACATTTTGCTGTCGGCGACGCCACCGGAGGAGCTGCAGCGGGCTGTAAAGCGCAACCGGCTGCCGCATGCCCGAGTAGCGGCAAGGTACCATCGTCACCCGCTGCCTGAGCCATCGCTTCTTGTGTGCCCGCCTTTGCGGCAAATGCTGGCCCAGAATGGGCTGAACGGCAAGCTTAAGGGACATTTGGCCTCTTCATTGGAGAGGGGAGCGCAAGTCTTCGTCTTCGTTCCGAAAATCGCCATGGTCGAGCCGTTCGTCGCATTGCTTCGGCAATCGTTTCCTTCCGTCAACGTTCAAGGCACTTCTTCCAAAGATGCCGACCGTTCGCATAAGGTCACCGATTTTCGCGCAACTTCGATTCGGATGCTGGTCACCACGACCATCTTGGAGCGGGGAGTGACGATTCCGAAGTCGGATGTATTTATTATCGATGCCGATTCCCCGGTGTTCGATTCGGCGGCGCTGGTGCAAATGGCGGGACGAGCGGGAAGATCGGCTCAAGATCCGCGGGGGCGAGTATATTTTGCGGCAAAAGAAAAAACACGCTCTCAGGCACATGCCAGGCGGCAAATTGCCGAAATGAACGTCATCGCACGGAAAAAAGGATATATCGACTGAAAAGGGGGCGCCTACGATGAGCTGGACCGAACAAGCCGGAAGGTGGATGCGTCGGCTTCTGAGCGGGGCAGAATCGCTGCTAGCCTCCAAAATGGAGCCTTGCGTCGCCTGCGGCGCGGCGAATGACGGTACCCGCAAGCTGCCGGTTTGCCGGTGCTGCTGGGAAGCGATCCCGTGGATCCACGAAGTCTGCTGCGCCAAATGCGGCCGCTATGAAGCTTGTCCCGACTGCCCCCGGCGAATCGATACGTATTACGATCAAAACCGCAGCGCCGTTCGTTATGACGAACGAATGAAGGAATGGCTCGGGATGTATAAATACCGGGGCCAAGAGTCGCTCCGCAGCGTACTCGGCCCGATGCTGCTGCACGCCTATCATCTGCACCGGCAAGGGCCGTCCGGCGGCGCGGACTTCGGGAAGCCTGCCTCCGAGTTCATCTCTTACGTGCCCCTGAGTGAGCAGCGATATGCCGAACGCGGTTTCAACCAAGCTGAACAGCTGGCCTCTGAGCTGGGAAGGCTGACGGACTTGCCTGTTCTTCCGCTACTGCTGCGAACGAGACATACGGACAAACAAAGCTTCAAAGGAAGAATGGAGCGGTTGGATGATCTCCAAGGCGTGTTTGCGCTGGAACCGGGAACTGCTTCCCAAGTGGCGGCAGCATGCAGACAAGGGCGAGTCCGGGTTTATTTGATCGACGACGTGTATACGACCGGAAGCACGCTAAACGAATGCTCAAGAGCAATAAAGACGATCCTCCCTCTAGAGGTGTGCGGCATTAGTTGGGCCAGATAAGTTCATTTGCGGCAAACGTCTAATTTCCGACAAAAAATGAAGTGCAAACTTCGATAATTTCAGCTATATTAGGAGTAATAGGCCTTGCTCTTGAGAGGAGTAGAATTAACATGAGTCTGAATGTAGCAAACTGCGACCGCTGCGGGAAAATATACATGAAAAACAATTACGGCTTGTGTCCGAACTGTCTTCGGGAAATGGAGAAGCAGTACGAGACGTGTTTAAAATATTTGCGCGAGAACCGCGCTTGCTCGATACAAGAATTAAGCGATGCAACCGAAGTTCCGGTCAAACAAATCGTAAAGTTTATCCGCGAAGGACGCATCTCGATTAAAAATAATCCCAATATGGCTTACGAATGCGACGTTTGCGGAGCGCAGATCCGCGAGCACAACATGTGCGATGCCTGCCGGGCGCGGTTGACGAAGGAAGCGCGAAACATGGCCGAAGACGAACAGCGCAAAAAGCAGATGACTGAACAAGAGAAGCATGCTTCTTTTCTTATCAAAGACCGCTTGCAGGATCGAACAAAATAACGAATACATCTAAACTTTTAAAATCCGCCCACCGATAAAAGTAATAACGCTGAATCGGTGGGTTTATTATGTAGTTAATCGAGGTGAGTTTGATGAAAATTAATGGAACGAACCAGGTAGGTGCCGTGAATCAATATAAGAAGAATCAGGAAGCGCAGCAGGCATTTGCCGCAGGGAAGAAGCAAAAGCAAAAAGACCAGGTTGAGATATCCAGCGAAGCCAAAGAACTTCTAGGTACGGAGGCAGCAGGAGCGAGCCGCGAAAAGCTGGAAGAGCTCAAGCAGTCCGTAAAATCCGGGACGTACGTTGTCGATGCGCGCAAGCTGGCCGAGAAAATTTTCCCGTTTTTGAAATAACTTTTTGAAGGTGGAGAGCCATGTCTTTTGAAGCCGTGTTGCAGACCATGTCCGAACTGAACGATGTACATCTCACCTTGTTGGAGCTGGCGGAGCAGAAAAAGCATGCGCTTATCCACAATCAAGTGGAGCAGCTGACGCAAATCGTAACGAAAGAAAACAAGCTGCTCAAGCGAATCGGGGATTTGGACCAGCAGCGGGTGGATGCGATCGGTAATTTCCTAATTGAAAAAGGATACAAACCGAATCCGCGGGTGACGGTCAGCGACTTGACCAAGATTATTTTTAACGCCGAGGAGAAGCGAACCTTGGTCGATTCCCAGAAGCAGTTGCTGGCTACCATCCGCAAGCTGCGAGAGCACAATGAGCTAAATCAGCAGATGATCGAGCAGTCGCTCGCGTTTATTAATTATTCGATAGATATCATTGCTGCTCCTCCGGATAATGATATGTTTTATTCCAAACCAACTCAACAACAGGACCAACACCTTCGTCGGAATACCATGTTTGATACGAGAGCATAGGAAAAGAGGAGTGACGTTATGAGGTCAACTTTCCATGGAATAGAAACGGCCAAGCGAAGCCTGTTTACACAACAAGCGGCATTGCAAACGACGGCTCATAATATCGCGAATGCCAATACGGCGGGATATTCTCGGCAAGTCGTGAATATGGTCGCGTCCCGACCGATAGAAGCGGTAGGCATGTCGCATTCCGCCGTACCGGGTCAATTGGGTACGGGTGTGGAATTCACATCTATTACAAGGGTACGGGAAAGATTTTTGGACGATCAATTCCGAAATGAAAGCAAAGGGCTGGGCACTTGGACCGTTCAGGCGGATACTTTAGAGAAGTTGGAAGCTATTATGAACGAGCCAAGCAGTACCGGCATTCGGACGGTAATTGATAACTTTTGGAAGTCGTGGTCCGACTTAAGCAAAGACCCCGAGAATGTAACCGGACGCAAGATTGTACGCGAGAATGCGATGGCATTGGCGGATGCATTCAACTATACGAGCAAGCAGCTCAGAGACCTTTCCACGGACTTAACCAATAATGTGGACGTAAAAGCCACTCAAATGAACTCGATTACTACGGGTATCGCGAATCTGAACGCGGAGATTTTCAGAATCGAGGGTTTAGGTGACGATGCCAACGATTTGCGTGACCAAAGAGATTTATTGGTTGATCAGCTATCGCAAATCGTAAACATTACCGTTCAGGACACCGATCAAGGCTATAATATTAACATGGGTTCCATAAATTTGGTGAACGGTCAAACGGCAGTCCCTACTTCAGCAGCTGCATTAACGGATGCTTATAATTCCGGTGTTCTTAATAGCGGCGAGGTGCACGGGATGCTTCTTTCCCGTGAACGATATGTCTCTGATTATCAAAGACAATTAGATACGTTGGCTAACACGATAGCTAACGGCGAAATGACGATCACTATTCCTAAAGGTTCTGTATTGCCGGAAGGGACCGTTCTGAACAATATCAAGTATACCGGAGCAAGCCGTACGCTTACTGACGATTTGACAGTTAAGGTAAACGGATTGAACGGTCTTCACAAACTCGGGTACAACTTGTCTGATCCGATTCAGGCAGGCGGCGATTTCTTTACAGCAAAAAGCGGCTTTACCGCTATAACGGCGGAGAGTTTTCAGCTTAACCCTGTTATTGCAACCAACCCGGATAAAATCGCCACTTCGCTCCGCACAGCAATATCGGGTACTTCGGAAAAGGTTGTTAAAGGAAATAACGGGTTAGCATTGCTCATCTCCCAGATGAAAGATACAAAATTAACATTTGTAAGTAACGGAGCTACAGTAGCCGAAGGAACGGTAGACGACTATTTCAGGTCCACGGTCGGACAGCTCGGCGTTCAGTCTAAAGAAGCGACGAGACAGCTAGAAAACCAGAAAGCATTGGTGGACCAAGTAGACAGCCGCAGACAATCGGTTAGTGGAGTATCTATCGATGAGGAAATGTCCAATATGATCAAATTCCAGCATGCCTATGGCGCGGCTTCCAGAGCAATGACAACGTTCGATGAAATGCTTGATAAAGTGATAAACAGCATGGGTGTTGTGGGTAGATAACAATTTTATCAGTAGGAGGTGCTTTCAATGCCATTAAGAGTTACCCAAGGGATGATGCAGTCCCAGCTTCTGCGCAACCTGTCCAATAATGTGAAAAGAATGAGTAATACAGAAAACGAACTGACCACGGCCAGAAAATTGAACAAGCCGTCGGATGATCCAGTAGGTATTACCTATGCATTGCGTTATAGAAGCGAACTCTCCATTAACGAACAATATCAAAAAAACATTGATTTTGCTAAATCTTCGGTCGATCATACGGATTCGGTTCTTGGTCAAATCAATGACATTATCCAACGGGCAAGCGAATTGACAGTAAAAGGGGTTAGCGGGACAAACCCTCAAGATGCTTTAAACGCTATAGCCAAGGAAATCGGTTCCTTGTTCGATGAAGCTATAACTTTGGGGAATTCCCAAATGAACGGGAAATACATTTTCAACGGCCAGTTTACGGATAAAAAACCGTATACGACAGGGGCTGAATCTACCGATACGGCGCAGATTAAATATGAGTTTTCTGCAGGCGTAGTGATTCCGATTAATATTACCGGCAATGAAGTGTTTGGAGAAGGTGCGGAAACCGATAATTTGTTTACTGTACTGAAGGGTATCCAAAATGCTTTTGTGAATGGAGATCAGGCTACGGCCCGAGATTTCATGGAAAAGCTAAAGGTGCGCCAAGATAAGTTTTCCCAAGTCAGATCGGAAGTGGGAGCTCGAGCGAATCGAATTGATCTTATGGACAATCGTTTGAAGGACCTCGAGATGAATCTGACGAGTATGAGTTCCAAAACGGAAGATGCCGATATGGCGGAAACGATGATTCGAATGCAGCGGGATGAGAACGTGTATCAGGCCTCTCTTTCTTCCGGCGCAAAAATCATTCAGCCCAGCTTGCTTGATTACTTGAGATAAATGCCTTATCCTAGGAGGGATTAGGTGAGATTACTTCGATTATCCATTGAACAAACCTTGGGCCAGATTGGCATGGAGACGAACAATGCGAAGCAGGAAATTGAGCACAATTCTCCAGGTCAGCAAACGATAGAGCAAAAGCCGGCCACGCTTGAGTTTCACAGTTCGCAAGGCGAACTGCAAATCGATCAGTCGCAGGCTTGGCAGGCCTATGCCAAAGGCGGTCATCAGGCTTGGCTCAATATGATTTACAGCCAGATGGACTCCGTATTTCTGCAAGGACTGGCCAAAAAAGTCGAAGAAGGCAAGCGAATGGCGCAAATTACAAATCCGTCCAATGCTTTTGCCGATATCGCCAAAGGAGCCTTGCAGGATAAACCTGAGATTCAGTATGTAGGGCCGGCATCCTTTATGAACGTTACAATTAACTATACAGCGAATTCTCCAGAAATTAATATTCAGGCGAATAAACCGGAAATCAACTACACCGTATCAAAGCCCGAGTTCACCTATACCCCGGGCAAAGTTGATATTTATATGAGGCAAATGCAATCTATCAACATTACGGTAAGCGAGTATGACTGGTATAAGTAAAACAATTAAGGGCTATAGCTAATGCTATAGCCTTTGCATATTTGAAAGGAGCATTCCTATGTTGGAACAAATGAATGGAAAGGCATTCAATCTGAACAGCAGTATATTAGGTTTCGAGAACTACAATCAATATGAGCTGCAGCATATCGAGGGGACAGAATTCGCTTATTTTCAAAGCTTGGACGACGAAAATATTGGATTTGTCGTTGGCGTGCCGTTCGTGCATTTTAAAGATTATACTTTCGAATTATCACAAGATGATATCGATCAGCTTGCGCTTTCGTCAGAAGAAGAAGCATTGGTTCTTTGTATCGTTACCGTCAAAGAGCCGTTTGAGAACTCTACCATGAACTTAATGGCACCAATTATTATTAATATTCAAAGCTTGAACGGACGACAAATTGTGCTGCCTCCCAAATATGAATATGACATCAAAACTCCTCTATTCGATAAATCGAATAAATAGAAAGGCGGTGAATCGCATTGTTGGTCCTATCCCGAAAAAAAGGACAGTCGATTATGATTCATGACAATATTGAAATTGTAATCTCCGCTATCGAAGGGGATCAAGTAAAAATAGGTATTAAGGCCCCCAGTGACATTAAAATATACCGAAAAGAATTAATTGAAGCGATTCAGCAAAGCAATCAGGAAGCCTTGTCGGCAAAACTAGACTTAATCAAGTTAAAGAACATGATGAAATCGGCAGAAAAAAGTTGAAAAAAGCTATTAACATTTGAAGTCTATGTGCCGATATAACTAATTGTAGGGAACAATCCCTATATTCACACGGATGTGAATGAATTCAAAATTCAAGGAGGAACAATCACATGATTATCAACCACAATCTTAACGCAATGAACGCACACCGCAACATGAGCTTGAACAACATCTCCCAAGGCAAATCCAGCGAGAAGTTGTCTTCCGGCTACCGCATCAACCGCGCTGCTGACGATGCTGCAGGTCTTTCCATCTCGGAAAAAATGCGTACACAGATCAGATCTTTGAACCAAGCGCAAGCCAACTCTCAAGACGGTATCTCCCTTGTACAAACGGCTGAAGGTGCAATGAACGAAGTATCCGACATGCTGTCCCGCATGAAAGAGCTGGCTGTAAAAGCGGCGAACGGTACATACAATGGTTCCGACTTGGCAGCTATCAACCAAGAGTTCAGCTCTTTGAGCTCCGCTATTGATAACATTGCACAAAAAACGAAATTTAACGGTATCGGCGTACTGAACAGCACAGGAAACGTTACTATTCAAATTGGCGATAACGCTGGCGACATTGTAACAGTTTCGCTGCAAGATATCAAAGTTGCAAGTCTTTCCATCAACGGTGCCGATCTCACCAGCATGGCAAACGCAAGTGCAGCACTTGTTAAAATTGACACTGATATCTTGAAAGTAAACAGCGCTCGTTCCGCATTCGGTGCTGTTCAAAACCAATTGGAGCACACTTACAACAACTTGGGAACCACTACCGAGAACCTGCAAGCTGCAGAATCCCGTATCCGCGATACCGATATGGCAAAAGAAATGATGAACTACACGAAGCTCAACATCCTGCAACAAGCTTCCAACTCGATGTTGGCTCAAGCGAACCAAGCACCTCAAGGCGTACTGCAATTGCTTCGTTAATTGTTTTAGCTGTAATACAAAGAGCCCATTATGGATTAATGGGCTCTTTGTATTAGTAAATACGGGAGGCTCCTAAATGAAAGTAAGCGTTTGTATGATTGTGAAAAATGAACAGGATTGCATTAAAAACGCTTTGGCCAGCATCCCTCCTTATTATGAGGTCATTGTACTGGATACGGGCTCAACGGATCAAACCATCCAAATTGCTCAGTCCAGCGGGGCAATAGTTAAGAGTTATGCTTGGAACGATAATTTTTCAGATGCAAGAAATTATTGCCACTCGTTTGCTACAGGAGACTATATTTTAGTACTTGACGCAGACGAAACTTTTCCTGCAAATACCAACGAGATCATAAATCAATTTGTTTTACAATACCCGAAAATGTGTGCCTCGGTTTTTATTAAGAATGAGATGGAAGATGAGATCAAGACACATCGCATGGTGCGTTTTTACCCTAACGACGGAATGTACTTGTTTCATGGAATTGTTCATGAGCAAATTTATTATAAGGATGCCCCAGCCGAGTTTAAGCCAATGAATTTGACCGTTACCCACTACGGTTATGAGCAAGATCATTACGATCAGAAGAATAAAATGAGCAGGTATCTGCCTCTATATAAAAAGCATCTAGATGAGAACCCGAACGATGGTTACATGATTTATCAAATGGGAAAGATTTATTTTTCGCAAAACGATTATTCCTCGGCCATCAGGTATTTAATGCAGTCTTTAAATATCGGTGAAGCGGACCGGTTGTATTTTCCGGTAGCATTGGTTATGTTGGGATATGCTTTAAAAGAGACGGGGAGAAGTTCAGAAGCGGAGCAATTGCTAATCAATTTCGAGGGTGATTATCCCGATTTCCCGGACCTTCCCTTTTTGCAAGGCTTGCTCGCGATGGATACGGGAAATGTTCAACGAATTGCTCCTGCTTTTCAAAGAGCTATGGCCATTGGAGAGAGCACAAAGTATACTTCCGTTACCGGTGTAGGCTCATATAAAGCCGCTTATAATCTAGGAGTGTACTATGAAATTATCGGTAATACAGCTAAAGCCAGAGAATACTATTTATCTTCAGCCTCTGAAGGATACAAGCCTGCTACGGAAAGACTAAAATTTTTATAAAACCCTTTATTTTTATTGCCAAAATTACGATAAATGAAGTAAAGACTATTATGGAAAAGGGGGGCGTTTTTTATGCCTATGAGAATTACCGGTATGAGCTCGGGACTTGATATCGACAAAATGGTAAGCGACCTGATGAAGGCGGAACGGATGCCATTAAACAAAATGACTAAAAAGAAAACCCAAACATCTTGGACGATGGGGTTGTATCGGGAAATTAATACGAAGCTTTCCAGTTTTAAATCTGTCGTCAATGATATGAAATTAAGCGGTGATTGGAAGGCAACTAAAGCAGCATCCTCGAACACCGCAGTGACGGTATCGTCGGATGGCAGTGCGAATGTTATGAATCATACGATCACTATTGATAGATTGGCGGGCGGAGCAACTAAATCGAGCAGTTCAGCAATAACAAATGATCTTGCGGGAAGCAGTTTATCCGGAACGACCTCGATCGATTCCAGCAATAATAAGTTTGATATAACCGTTAATGGAGTCAGGAAGACGATTACGCTAACCCCCAATGCCTCCTATACTCCTGCTACTCTAAGAGATGAAATTAATACGCAGCTTTCAGCCGCTTTTGGCGCTGCCGTATCGGTTAGTTTAACAGGAGCAGGTAACGACCAGCTTAAATTCAATAGTACAGGACAAGTCACATTATCAGATGTGGCTGGCAACAATGGACTAACAGCTCTTGGATTTGCAGCCGGAACTCAAAGATCCAATAGACTGGATAGCGCTGCTCCGATAGGATTCTCCGGAAATATGGTCATTAATGGGAAAACGGTAGCTATCGGACCAGGAGATTCGTTATCTAATATCATGACCAAAGTTAATACGTCCGCTGCCGGTGTAGCGATGAGTTACGATGTGGCAAGCGATAAAGTTATTTTTACATCCAAAGGAACGGGGAGCGCTGCAAAGGTAGACTTAACGGGAACCGATAGTTCCATTTTAGCCGGGTTAAAATTTGCTGACAGCAGCCCGGTTTATGGACAAGATGCAAGTGTTCAAATTGACGGTGTTCAATACTACGAACAGTCCAATACCTTTACCAAAGGCGGCATTACTTACACCTTAAATCAAACAACGGCGCCTGCAACAGTCGTTAACATTTCGGTCACTAAAGATACGGATGCCCTCTTCAACAAAATTGTAAATTTTGTCTCGAAGTACAACGAAACCGTAGAGTTAATGGGTAAACGCTTGAATGAAGATAAGTATCGCGGCTACGATCCTTTAAGTGACGATGAGAAGAAGGACATGAAAGAGGCTGACATCAAGCTTTGGGAAGAAAAAGCAAAGAGCGGTCTCATTCGAAGAGATAGCATTGTTTCTAAAGCATTGAGTTCTTTAAGAAGAATGACGAGTGAAACCGTTGATGGGGTTACGCAAGATTATAATGCTCTTTATAAAATTGGTATTACGACGATGCCGTACAACATCAATAAACCAGAAGATTCGGCAAAGTTAACGATCGACGAGACCAAGCTTAAACAAGCTTTGGCCAGCGACCCGGACTCAGTGATCGCCATGTTTACGAATTTTCCTGCAGACTCCAGTTTATCCGAACAGGCTAAATACAAGCAAAAGGGTATTGCTCAGCGTATGTTTGAACAAATCGGTTCATCCATCAATGAGTTATCCGAAAAAGCAGGCAAGCCAGGAACTGTTGAAAATGATATCAACACGACATTAGGCTCCTCAATGTTGACCTTTGAGCGCAAAATCACAGATATGGAAGCCAAAATGAAGAAAAAAGAAGATAACTATTACGCCATGTTTGCACGAATGGAAAAAGCGATCCAAAAAAGCAATGCTCAAAGCTCATGGTTAGCCCAAAGAATGTAATTTCTTGTTTGTAAAGGTGAGGTGGATGTTATGGAAATGAACTCAATGCCTTCCTCGACTAACATGACGGGTATGACAGGATCAGTAAAAAACGGGACAGACTCAGCAGTTCAGATAGATAGCTATGGTAGCATTGGTTACGTGCCTAATGTTTCGCCTAATGCAACAGAGTTATTGAAAAAAGAGAAGTTTGAGTTGTCCATTTCTGAGGAAGCCGTGGTCAAGGCGATCCAAAAAGCAAATAAAGCTCTTCAAGGCGTCGAAAAAAGATTTGAATATCGTGTTCATCAAAAAACAGGCGAAATTATGGTAAAAGTGCTCAACCAAGAAACCAATGAAATTATCCGGGAAATCCCACCTGAAAAACTATTGGATCTCGTTGCAAAACTTCAGGATATCTGCGGCATAATTATAGATGAAAAGAGGTAACACGAATGATCCAGCAGCAAGGACAAGAAACCTACCTGCGAATGCAGGTGACAACAGCGGCGCCGTGGGAATTAACCTTAATGCTCTATAATGGTTGTATCAAATTCATGAAGCAAGCCTTGGACGGGATTCAAAAAAGAGATTTTGAAATGAAAAATGTTTATATTAAAAAAGCAATCCGAATCATAGATGAATTAATTGCTACACTGGATAAAAAATATGAAATATCCAAAAACCTTGATGCACTATACGTTTTTATGAAAGATAAATTATTTGAGGCCAATGTTAAACTCAATGTAGAAGCCCTCCAAGTAAGCATTGAGTTGATGACAGATCTCAGAGATACTTGGGTTAAAGCCATGAAATCTTTGAAGTCTCCTGCGAAGGTGCAGTCGTAATGGTTTCGGTGCATGAAAAACAGCTTTTAGAACAGTTATTGGACGTTACTAAACAAATCTCTTTGCTTGCTTTTGATCAAGAGGAGAGTTTGGATCAATTAACGATACTGCAAGCTAGTCAAGACGAGCTCAGAGAGCAATTGGATCAACTTGGGTTTAATGGTCAAAATGCCGATGCCTCAGCAAAGGCAATAATAGCAGAGTGCTTGCAATTAGAGCAATCCACACAGAAAAGACTTCAATTAGAACAAAATATGATTAAGGCCGAAATAAATAAGCTACAGGCCGGATCCTTGATGAAGCACAGATACCAGCAAGCTTATTCGCAAGTAGAAGGTTACTTCATAGATAACAAAAAATAGGATCAGACCTTCATTGGTCTGATCCTATTTTTTTAGAGTGATTTAATAAAAGGAAGTCCTCTGTATTGAGGAAATTGGTTATACATTAGTTCTTTAAATTGTGCTTTTTCCTGAGTATCAGAACTGTACTGTAAAAATAAAGTATAAGATACGATATTAGTAGGGTTTATCTTTAAAGCGGTTTTTAGAAAGTTCAGACCCTCCGTTATCTCTCCTTGTTGAAGATATAGTCTTGCTATATTTTCATATCCTGTAGCTTGAAGGGCGTTTCTTTGCAGCAGCATCGAATAATAATCAAAGGCTAAATCGATTTGATTTTGCGTGTAGAAGTAGTCTCCAAGCAGATTGGCTATCGAGTCTTGATGAGAAGGTAACTGCTTAATAAGCCAATCATATACTTCAAAATGCCCCATTTTAAACAGATCAATAAGTAATTTGATAATCATTAATAAATCAATTTCTGCACCATCATTTAATGATTCAGAGAGGATATATTTCATCGTAACTTTTGTTAGATTTGTTTCCTCGTTGTATGGAATTCTATTAAGATAGCTTGTATCTTTCCAAATGCTTGCGGCTAATAATAAAGTTTTAGCGAGATCAGTTTCTTCCTGTTCATTGGCATGATTTAGATTTGATAAATGTAGATCAAAGAGAGTACGATCGTTAGAAATCAATGCGTAGTGAATATTATTTATTGAAGAGATCTCTAGATTTAAGTTCATACATGCTCTGTAATAATGATCAGCAATCTCTTTATTACCTGTTAGTAGTCCCATTTGAAATAGAAGCAAAGCGTTGGCTGCAGTCATCTCAGGATATTTTTTATTAAGAAACTCTATGATAGAAGAGGCTGAATCCGTCGATATCAAAATCATGAGCAGTTGATATAGCACCAGGCGGTCATTAGGTATGAGCTGCATCAGTTTGGTTAAACAATAGACAGCCTTGGGCATATCACGTAAAAGCATATAGATATTAGAAAGTTTAGAATAAGGTAGGGAGCTACCATATGTCGGACTAATGAGCCAAAAACGCTGGTTTTTACTAACTGGATTTTCACCTAATTCCAAAGCCTTGTTAAACGAGTGAATCGCTTGCTCATAAAGACCGAAGTGGGAAAAAACTAGCCCCCTATAGCAATAATAGTCTGAATAATAAGGCCAGGTTCGAATAGATTCCTCAATCAATTCACTAGCTTCCTTGTATCGATCCAAATGAAAATAAGCATTAATCGTGGAGTTTACACAATGGAGATACCAGGCTTCATCTTTCTTTGCCTTTTTGTAAGCACGTTCATAATAATAAAGCGCTTTTTTGTAATCCTTAAGAATCATATATTCATTTCCAAGGGTAAAGAAGTCATAGTCTGTTTTAGTGCTTAGAGATTCGAAAATAGACAAATTTCGAGTTGATTTATCTTTCCTTCCTCTTGTTTCATCCGTGTAACCCGTGTGAAATATTTTAAAATAGTGATTGGTTAACTTTATTTCACCATGCCGGTATGTTATTTGTTCATGAATGGGTCTATAAAAATAAACGTCTGGATGATTGGTAAACAAACGTACGGCTGTAGACTCAATGAACTTTCGATCTTTTACATGGCCTAGAAAATTGAAGATCGGTAATATGATTCCTTGAGGTTCCGCATAATTGAGATTTTGCAGGTGCTCACGGAGGCGTTGATGTTCGTCGGATTGCACATACTCATCTGCATCCAGTACCAAGATCCATTTCGCAGTGGATTTCCTTATCGCTTCGTTCTTTGCCGCGGCAAAGTCATTGATCCACTGAAATGGATAGACATGGTTGGTGAATTCGGAAGCAATCTCTACCGTTTTATCCGTAGAACCTGTATCAACCACTATGATTTCATCAACCAAGCCTTTAACACTGTCTAGGCATCTCCGGAGGGTCTTTTCTTCGTCTTTTACAATCATACATAAGGATAGCAATTTGTTCATGCCGATTTCTCCTATGCTGTCTTAGTTTATATATGGTTTTAACAATGGAATGTCTAAAAGTTCAGAATGCTTCATTCGCAGCAATTCCCGAATTTGAGTGTTCAGTTTACAATCTTCGCAATGCTGTAAAAACATGAAGTAGAGAGATGGAGGAACGGCTATTAATTGAAGAGCCTGTTTAATGAAATAAAGAGCTTCTTCGTATTCACCTTGAAGAATATAAAGCTTAGCTAAGTTCTCGTACCCTTTTCCTGAAAGCTTGTTTTTGTTGATCAAAATCGAATAATAATTGATAGCAAGCTCGATTTGCTGTACCGAATAAAAGTAATGTCCGAGTTCGTTCGCTAGCTCGTCAGCATAAATGTTAAAGCTCTCAATAAGCCTATCGTAAGTATCGAAAAAGCCAAGTTGGAATAGTTGAGTGAGCAACTTGGTTAATACAGCAATATCTTTTTGCGATAACGAACTTTCTGGCGACACTCCCCAATAATGGTCCAGAATAAACTTTAACTCGCTGGTCTTGTTACTCTGCGGAATTAATGCCGGAAAGCTACTTTCCTCCCATACCATACTTGCAGAACAGATTGTTGTCATTAGCTCGATATCATCAGGCAGAGGACTACAACTTTCAATTAAGCTAACGAATAGATCCTGTCTATCCAACACTAATGCCTGAAGCAGCTGTAAGTGAATAGGAAGAGGGATACCCTTTTTTAGACACTCTTCTTTATAGTAATGATATAAAGGCAGGTTTCCTAAATTCATCGTTACCCGAAGCAGCATAAGCAAATGATGTTCCTTTGGGGCATCGTATACTTTATCCAGAAACGATATTATCGAATCTGGTGACTCGGATTGACTCATGAGCTGAAGGATTCGAAATAATACGGTTTCATTATTTGGATTGGAATACAGCAGTTTCGTAAGACAATAAACGGCCTCACGGATACGTAAATGATCCAAATGAATGACGGCCAGTCTTTGGTAAGGGAGAGATGTTCCGTAATTCGGACTAATGAGCCATGGTTGGTTATCAGCACTCTGTACATCTTGCGTGTCAGATAGCGTTATTGCCATTTGCAATTCTGTTATTGCTGCATCATAAAGACCGAGATCATATAAAATGGCCCCTTTAAACCAGTAAAAATCAGAGTATTGGGGCCAAAACCGCCAGCTACTATCAATTAAAAGAGAAGCTTCTTTATATTGTTTGAGTTTTAAATATGCTGTGATCATTTGGGTTGCACAATAAGGGAACCAGTATTTTTCAAATTCCTCTTTGACATACGCTTTCTGGTATTGCTTTAAGGCCAACTCATATTGTTCTGCCATCATATATTCGTTGCCAAGTGTGTAATAATCATATGGCTTTAAATTTCCAGTGTGTTGCATAGTTTGAAAAATAGATAAATTGCGCTCGGTTTTATTCTTAAGCTGAATAGTATCTTGTGTATATCCGGTATGGTAAATAACCAGGGGGCCGTTAATATAAGTAAGCTCCCCGTGTCGATATCTTAACTGTTCATGAATAGGGCGCACGAAATAAATATTAGGATTTCTAGGAAAAATACGAGCGGCGGAAGATTCGACCATTTTTCCAGAGTTCGGATGACCGACATAGTTAATGATAGAAGAAATAACTCCCAGAGGCTTTTGAGGATCCAGACCTCTTAGGAAATTTCGAATGTCCGGGCCGTCATGCTGCAAGTACTCATCAGCATCCAGCACAAGGATCCATGGAGCGGTTGCTTTCGAGATTGCGTCATTCTTGGCAACAGAAAAATCGTTGCTCCATGGGAAATCAAAAACAAGATCCGTATACTGCTGAGCAATGGTTTTCGTCTGATCTGTTGATCCTGTATCTACAATGACGATTTCGTCTACGATATTCTTAACGCTTTCTAAACAACGAGCAAGGACGGCCTCCTCGTTTTTTATGATCATACATAAGGTAATAAGCTTTTCCATAATGCCTCCCGATAGACGGAGTTCCAAAGTAGATCTATATAGGTTTTATCGACAGGATCACAGAAATTGTAAAGTAATTTGGTATCACTTTTTATCTAAAATTGTCGATATATATAGTATACCAGATTCCACGTGACGAAAGCGGAGGAAACAACGTGAAAACCAGTATCGTTATAGCAACTTACAACAAATTGGAATATACGCAATTGTGTATCGAAAGCATCCGAGAATTCACGTCCCAGCATGAGTACGAAATTATTGTCGTCGATAATCATTCGACAGACGATACCGCAGCATGGCTCAGCAGCCAGTCGGATATTACAGTAATATTTAACAAAGAAAATCTGGGCTTTCCTAAAGCTTGCAACCAAGGGATTGAAATTTCGACCGGCGACAATATTTTATTGTTGAACAACGATACGATTGTGACCCAAAACTGGTTAACTAACATGTTGGCTTGTCTTTATAGCAGTGAAGAGGTTGGCGCGGTGGGAACGGTAACAAATCACTGCTCCTATGATCAAAGTATTCAGGTTTCTTATAAATCAATCGAAGAACTGCATCCATTTGCCACCCAATATAATCGAGCATCGAATCCGAAGCTATGGGAAGAGCGTCTTAGGCTTGTCGGTTATTGCATGTTAATAAAGAAGCAGGTTTTAGATGAGGTAGGTCTGCTGGATGAAAGATTTACGCCGGGGAATTTCGAAGATGACGATCTTTCATTACGCATTAAGCTAGCAGGATATAAGCTTTTTTTATGTAGGGATACATTTATCCATCATTTTGGAAGCGTCTCATTTAGAAATAACATAGAGGCTTATAACCAGCTACTTAGTGTAAACAAAGACAAATTTTTTGAAAAATGGGGTTTTAATCCAGAGTCTACGATTATTCAAAATGGACTTGTAAAACAGATTAAAGCATTATCAACGGATCCTATTCGAGTGCTTGAAATGGGGAGTGGTTGCGGTGGAACGCTTCTGTATGTAAGAAATCATTTCCCTTGCGCAGAAGTTTATGGAATTGAGACTAATCCTTTTGCTGCAAAAGTGGCGACTAAAGTCACGCCTCGGATCTACGGATCTCTCGAAGATATTTCTCATCAATATACGGACGGATTTTTCGACGTTATTATTGTGGGCAATCTTGGAGGATTTAGTGATGATACGTTAGATATGGTAAAGCTTTTCTACAAACTTTTAAATAAAAATGGACAGCTAATAGTGATTGTCCCTCATTTGCTTTATCATCTTTCAATCAAAAAGATTATTGAGGGAACAATCAATTCAGATGAATTGAAGTATTGGAAATTATCCGATCTTGAAGAGGTTTTTCATAAGTTAGGTTTTGTAAAACCAGAGATTATTGGCCTCTTAGAAGAGATCAGACCCGCTGACCAGTTATTTATTCAGCGCTTGGCTGAAATGGCAGGACTCAAGACTACAAAGCCATACGAAATACACAGTTACTTGGTTATGGCACGCAAAATTAATAAAGAACAGGGCGTTAAGACGTTAATTAACAATCTTTTACTTCAAAACGACATTCAGTCGAGCGTAACTAAGCTTGCAAAAATAGATGCCGAAGAGATTTTGAACGTTATTGAAGATGCGGGGCACGAACAAAAGGTTGAATTGCTGAACTATATTGCAGTGCAGTTTATCGAGCATCAGAAACCGGATCTTTCGCTTCCATATTTAAGCAGAGCTTTTGAGCTTGATGCCAGCCATGATCCTACTTTGTTTAATTTGGGGTTGGCGATGTATACACAGGGGCATGACCAACTTGCTTTGGATTGGCTGAGTTTAATTTCCGTTAGAGATGATAAGCTTGAGCATTGGATAAAGCAAATTGAAGCGGATCTCTATACTAAAACTTATGAGAAACATAAATTAAAGTTTTTGCTTCGGAGATTGGAAAATGACGTCGAGGGAGAAGCCAGTTTGGCAGAGTTGCTTCGAATGTTAGGTAATGGAGAAGCACGCATCGAACAAATAAATCAAGCAATTGAAAACGATATGGTGGAAAAATCACAACTGTTAACACAGTTAGCGGTAGCTTGTTATGAGCACGATCTACCGGATATGGTATTTCCATTCTTTGAAAAAGCACTAGAGTTTGATGCGGATAATCAAGATGCGCTATATTTGCTGGCACGTATTTTGTATGATCTTGGGGAGTTTGATAGTGCAAGATTATATCTTAATCGTGTGCGGAACAACGATAGCAGCGTAACAGAACTTATGCAAAAACTAAGTGAGGTAAGCGCCGTATGAACGAAAACAAAGTATGTTTTATCACTTGCTACAATGACGAGGTGCTCTACCAAGAGTGTTTGAAGTATATACATACTCTAAAGATTCCTGAAGGATTTGAGATTGAAACGTTAGGTATCGTCGGGGCTGAAAGCATGGCCGCGGGTTATAACAAGGCTATGCAAAGCTCTGATGCGAAGTATAAAGTGTATTTGCATCAGGATACATTTATTGTAAATAAGGATTTTATGTATGATGTTGTAGGGATTTTTAAGGAAAATCCTCAAGTTGGGATTCTTGGAATGGTAGGTGCTGAGTATCTGCCGACAAATGGTGTTTGGAAGGATTCCAAACTTAAGTATGGTAAAGTTTATGAAAATGTTATGAGCCGTCTAGAAAAAATTGAATTCAATTCCCAGCCAAGCGACTATAAGAGTGTTATAGCTTTAGATGGTTTACTGCTAATAACACAGTACGATTTGGCATGGAAAGAAGACTTATTTAGTGGATGGCATTTATGCGATTTGTCGCAATGTCTTGAGTTTTCACAGGCAGGGTTCGAAGTTGGCGTGGTGAATCAAGAACAACCTTGGTGCATTCACGATGGTGGCAGTTATGATGTTGGAAGCGAAGTTGATATTTATCGTGACGTTTTCCTTAATCAATATTCATCTAGTGTGCTGCCCAAAGTGAGTGTGCTTATTCCTACATATAATCGTCCGCAGTATTTTGAGCAGGCACTTGCTAGCGTGTTACAACAAACTTACAAAAACATTGAAATTATAGTATCCGATGATAGCACGAATGACGATACGTTAAAATTATTGGAGCCTTACTTAAAAGAGCACAGTCATATTCATTACTACAAAAACGAGAAGAACCTAGGACAATTTGAAAATGATTTGAAGTGTATGGAACTGGCTTCCGGAGAATACATAAACTTTTTGATGGATGATGATCTTTTTCATCCAGAGAAAATTGAAAAAATGATGTATTACTTTATCCATGATCGAAACCAAGAGATTTCGCTCGTTACATCCCATCGTCAATTAATTGATGCTGATGGTAACGAAACACCTGATTGGTCTGTAACAAAGCGGCTGTTTGAGGAAGATAAAATTATTGATGGTATAGAATTTGGTGAGTTTGCTCTTACTAGGAATTTTAATTGCATAGGAGAGCCCACTACGCCAATTTTCAGGAAAAAACTCCTTGCAGAACCTTTCGGATTTTTTAATGGTCGGGCTTATGGATGTAACGTGGATATGGCAACTTGGATTCAATTGCTTTCAAGAGGCAAAATTGTATATATGTCCGAAACATTGAGTTATTTCAGAATACATGAAAGCCAGCAACTGCATACGACTCAGAAAGTATTGGAAGGTGCTGTGGATTACGCTCATATCATTTTAAATAGTGTAGATTACGGTTACTTTAGGGATGGATCTCTGCATGTAAAGGCTATTCGAAATTGTATAGCTTATCTCGATAAAGTGCTTGGTTCTGTACAAAAATTAGCTTCGAATGAAGATTATTTTGAAGAGGTTGTTCGTTATAAGGGAATGTTGATCGATAAATTGAACGGCTTGGGAGCCCCAATCAATATTGAGGAACCGCTAGTGAGTGTGTTAATACCTGCTTACAATAGGCCGCATTATCTAGAGCTAGCATTACAAAGCGTACTTAATCAAACCTATAAGAATATCGAGATCATTGTTTGTGACGATAGCACGAACGATGGGGTTGAGCGAATGATTCAGCCGTATTTGGAAGAAAATAATGGTAGGATCCAGTATCATCGCAATGGTGCTCAGTTAAGACTTCATAATTTGCACAAGTTAATACATTTGTCTAAAGGTACTTATATAAATTTCCTCATGGATGATGATCTCTTTCATAAGGACAAGATTAAAAAAATGGTCGGGTATTTTGAAAAACATAATGATTTATCTCTAGTCACGTCATATAGAAAATTGATTGATGAGAATGGAAACGAACTTCCTGATACACCACCTAATAAAGCTGTCTTTGATAAGGACACTATTTTAGATGGGATAGCTCTTGGCGAACATATATTAATAAATAATTTTAATGTAGTAGGTGAGCCGACTACGGCGATGTTTAGAAGAGCAGATTTATCTGAGTTATATGGGGTATATAAAGGCGTTGAATATAGTGCAATTTGTGATGTTGCGACATGGATATTGTTATTGTCTAAAGGGAAGGTCTGTTACATAGCAGAACCACTAAGCTATTTTAGACAGCATAACACACAAAATCAAAAAAAGATGGAGAATTTAGTTTCTAACATAAGTGAGTGGCTTCAGTTAATTAAAGACTCCAGGCTAGACGGGTTTTTAAATAAAGAGCAAAGTTATAAAAAAGCTATTATTAATTATTTCAGAACTTCCGTTCATATTGCTGATCAAGCTATAACTTCACAACAGGAAAGATATCTAACCCATCCCCAAAATGTATGCGATTTTTTTGTGGATGCTGCGAACCAACTGTTAAATCATGTTGATAATTTCTTATGTCCTTTTTGTAATAACAGGTTTAAGAGGTTTCAACCATGGCCGGATATCTATGACTTCCCTAAATACAAGTTTGAAATGAGCAACAAATATACTGCTATATGTCCGTCATGCTACTCAATGGATAGGGAACGGGTATTTAAGATTTATATAGAAAGGGAGACGCAACTTTTACAGTCAACCGCAAAGGTGCTGCATATAGCTCCTGAGAGACAATTACGCAATTGGCTAGTTAAATACCAAAATCTAAAATATGTTTGCGGTGACTTATTTCCACAAGACAGCCTGACTCAGAAAGTAGACATCACTAGTATACTTTACCCGGACAATTCATTTGATGTAATTTTATGTAGTCATGTATTAGAACATATTCCAGATGATACGCGTGCAATGAATGAATTGTATCGAGTATTAAAGAAAGGCGGATGGGGGATCTTACAGGTTCCTATTTGTATAAGTATAGACGATACTTATGAAGATTTTTCAATAACTACTCCAGAGGGACGTCTTGAAGCATTTGGACAAGATGATCATGTTAGGATATATGCAAAGAATGATTATATTAAAAGACTAGAAAAAGCGGGATTTGAGGTTTCATTTTTTAATCTAGCATTAAAATATAGCATTTCAGAAGCTCATCAGTATGGGCTTCAAGAAAATGATTATTTGTACATAGTTCGAAAAAATTGAAGTTATGAAAACCTGGTAGATAAAAGATGCGAATAGATAGGATTGATAACAATGATAAATGTAACCAAAACTTATCTGCCAAGCATAGAGAAATATAAAAAGTATATCGACAAAATATATCAGTCCGGGTGGCTCACAAATGGCGGAGAACTGACTAAGGAACTGGAAGTGAGACTTTCACAATATCTTGGTGTGAAAAATGTTTTGTTAGTCGCAAATGGTACATTAGCTCTTCAGGTAGCGTACAAGGTGATGGGATTGAAGGGGGACGTTCTGACCACGCCGTTTTCGTTTGTTGCAACTACCAGTAGCTTAGTGTGGGAAGGGTTAAATCCAATATTTGTTGATATTGATAGGGAGACCTTCAATATTAATCCAAACCAGATCGAAAGAAAAATAACACAAAATACAAGCGCAATAGTAGCAACTCATGTATATGGTAATGCGTGCGACATTGAACAAATAAATTGGATTGCGGAGAAGTATAATCTGAGAGTCATTTATGATGCTGCCCATGCGTTTGGAGTTAATTACAAAAATAGCAATATACTTAATTATGGGGATGCTTCAGCAATAAGCTTTCATAGTACTAAGTTATTTCATACCATTGAAGGCGGTGCAATAGTTTTCAAGGATTCTGAATTGTACGAAAAAGCTAAGAGGGTAATTAATTTTGGTATAGCATCTCCTGTGGAAATACAGGAAGTTGGAATAAACGCGAAACTTAACGAATTTCAAGCGGCAATGGGGTTGTGTGTGCTTGACGACATAGAGACTATTCTGATTAATAGAAAGAAAAGATATAATTTTTACGCTGAAGGTTTAGCTTCAACTGAGGGAGTTTATTTCCAGAGAAGGAATGAAGAGGCTTCTTTAAATTATAGTCATTTTCCTATAGTTTTTGAAACCGAAAACATATTACTTAAGATCATTGATAGGTTGAAGGTGAAACAGATTATTCCGAGGCGATATTTTTACCCGTCCCTCGAGAGTCTTCCATATTTATCTTCACGCCAAGAAACAGTGGTTTCGGGGGACATTGCAAAAAGAGTATTGTGTTTACCTCTTTATGATAGTCTAGAACATGAAGTACAAGAAATAATTATGCAAATAATAAAACAAGCAATTTTAGAAAATTAAAACACCAATGAAGTGGGATTAATCAATGAAATTAGCGATAATGCAACCTTATTTATTTCCGTACATTGGATACTTCCAACTAATTCAATCCGTAGACGTGTTTGTCATATATGATGACGTGAATTTTATAAAAAGAGGATGGATTAACCGGAATAGAATATTAATCAATTCAGAGGAATATTTGTTTACCTTGCCTTTAATCAAGGCAAGTCAGAATAAAAAAATTAATGAAATATATATAAACGACCCAGTCAACAACAAAAAAAACCTTCTAAAATTAATTGAGTACGGATATTCAAAAGCTCCATATTTTAACCAAGTGTTTTATTTAATTGAAGAGATCTTCCTGACAAAAGAGGATAATTTAAGTGGATTTATAAAATTATCATTGGAGAAAATTTCTTACTTTCTAGAGATAAGAACAAAGTTTCTAGTATCATCTTCTATTGATAAAGATATAAATTTAAAAGGCCAGTACAAAATACTAGATATATGTAAGTGTCTTAAGGCTGATGAGTATATTAATGCTATTGGTGGTATTGAGTTATACGATAAAGAGTTGTTTAGAAAAAATAAGATTCATCTTTCTTTTATAAAATCCATGGAACTTACTTACGATCAAGGAGGCGGATCTTTTATCCCTTGGCTATCAATTATTGATATGTTAATGTTTGTTCCAAAAAAAGAAATCCAAGCAATGCTTAATCAATACGAACTCATCTAGTAAATTGAAAGAGGAGTTGAAAAGTGGAAAAGCGTTATTTAAATATCGTACATCATTATGAAAAGTGCCTTGAAAAATATGGGGATTCATATTTAGGTGTCGACTGGCCGAACCAAGAGGATGCAAAAAAAAGATACGAGATTATGATGGAATTAATAACGTTTAGAGAAAGAAATGGTTCTAGAATTAACCTGCTTGATTTTGGATGCGGTGCATCACATCTATATGAGTTCATTACTAAAAAGAATTTTAAAAATATCCACTATACAGGTTGTGATATTTCTAACAGTTTTATTGAGTTATCTAAACAAAAGTTTCCCGATAACACTTACTATTGCATTGATATTTTAGGGGAGAATATTTCACTACCCGTTTTTGATTATGTTATTATGAATGGAGTTTTTACTGAAAAAAATATATTGAATTTTGAAGAAATGTTTGATTATTTTAAAAGAGTTATCACCAAAGTATGGAGTTTCACAAATAAAGGACTTGCATTTAACGTAATGTCTAAACAAGTTGACTGGGAAAGAGAGGATCTATTCCACCTTCCCTTAGATTTGGTAAGTGAATTTCTATGTAAAAATATAACTAGAAATTTTATTATTCGGAATGACTATGGGCTTTATGAGTATACGGTTTACATTTATAAGAATTCATAGGGGAGATCATTATTGGCTAAAGTGGTAATTTTTGGAACTGGTCAAATTTCAGAAGTGGCACATTTTTATCTTACAGAAGATTCTCCACATGAGGTTGTTGGCTTCACGGTGGATCAAAAATATTATAAAGAAAAAATATTTAAAGACCTACCAGTTGTACCTTTTGAAAAAATAGAGAATTTTTTTCCACCTGATCAATACCAGCTTTTTATACCTATAAGTTATACAAACGTTAATAAATCACGTGCCGAAAAATTTAATGAAGCAAAGTCTAAAAGTTATTCAATGATAAGTTACATTAGTTCAAAAGCAATTTATTACAACACTCCTGTTGGAGAGAATTGTTTTATACTGGAAAACAATGTAATACAACCATTTGCTGAAATAGGCAACAATGTAGTTTTGTGGAGTGGTAACCATATTGGTCACCACAGTAAAATTATGGATCACTGTTTTATATGTTCACATGTTGTTATATCCGGCGGAGTAAATGTTGATTCTTACTGCTTTATTGGGGTAAATGCAACTATTAGAGACAACGTTTCTATTGGCGCTGAAAGTGTAATTGGAGCAGGAGCTTTAGTCTTGGAGAACGTTCAAAATAAGTCTGTTTATATTGGTAAGAAAACGGAAGTAGGCCCAATACGGAGTGATCAGTTAAGGAGAATATAAATTATGCCGTGGGAAAAGAAAGGACTTATTTTTAAGCCTAAGCAAAATCACGAATGGATGCAAGCTTATGCAACTGTACCAACTCCTGATTTAATTAGTCCTAATAATATTAGGATTTATTTTGGAACAAGAGATAGTTCTAATAGAAGTCATATTACATATCTGGAAGCTGATGCATCAAATCCTAATAATATTAGCTATTTGCATAATGAACCAATTCTTACACCTGGTGAAATAGGATGTTTTGATGATTGTGGAGTTATGCCTTCTTGGGTTGTTAACCATAATGGGTATAAATATTTATACTATACTGGTTGGAATGTTCGAAATACAATCTCCTATCATAATTCTATAGGGCTTGCTATAAGTGAAGATGATGGAAAAAATTTTAAAAGATTATCACAAGGACCGGTTATTGATCGCAATTTTAATGAACCACATTTTTCGGCCATACCATGTATATTAATTGAAAATAATGTATGGAGAATGTGGTATTTGTCATGCGTTAAATGGGTTATTTTTAATGACCGCCCAGAACCTTTTTATCATATTAAATACGCTGAATCGTCTGATGGAATAGAGTGGAAAAGAAAAGGGGTTATTTGCATTGATTTCAAGGATGAAAATGAATGTGGATTAGTTAGACCCTGTGTAATTAAAGATGGGAATAAGTATAGAATGTGGTACTCTTTCAGAAACCTGCAAAATTATCGAACAAATATATATAATAGTTATAGAATTGGGTATGCAGAGTCTGACGACGGGATTAAATGGATTCGAAAAGATAATGAAGTTGGCATAAGTATATCAAGTGATGGGTGGGATAGTTCAATGATTGAATATCCATTCGTATATGAATATAAGAAGAAAAAAATCATGCTTTATAATGGTAATAATTTCGGAGAATCTGGATTTGGCTTTGCTATTCTAAGAGAGAGAGGTGAAGAAATTGTTTAACTTGGGGGAATATAACAAACAAGGATATTTACATTTGAAAAAATTTTTCCCAGTAGAAGAAATAGAGAAAATTCGTACTGAAGCGAAAAATATATTTATTCAACAAATGATTAATAAAAAAATTATTTCATCTGTAGATATTAATGAAATAGAATTTGAAAAAGCGATGTTTGAATTTTTTCAAAATGACTTGCAGGTTTTTATGAATTGTGGAAAACAAGCGCAGCATCTTATTTCGTTGCACAGATTATCTCTAGATGATAGACTAGTTTCAGTTTTGCATACATTAGGTCTCGAGTCTCCGGTAATTAGCACACGCCCAGTGCTTTTTTTTAATAGCAGGCACTTAGCCAAAAAAGAAGTATATTGGAAGGTATTCGCACATCAAGATTGGAGAAGTATGCAAGGTTCGTTGGATTCAATAGTAGTTTGGATACCACTTATGGACATTGATTTTAAACTGGGTGCATTAGAAATTGTTCCAGAAAGCCATATGAAAGGTCTTCTGAAAAATGAAATAGTTGATAGTTTTGGTAAAATAGAGGACAATGAAGTGCAAAAGTTAGACTTTGTCTCTATTCCAGTTTCTCAGGGGGATGTGGTGATTTTCTCCGCATTTTTAGTTCATCGTTCTGGTAATAATGTATCCGAAGCCATACGGTGGTCTTGCCATTTCCGCTATAATAATCTATGCGAAGCGACTTTTATTCAAAGAGGATATCCTCATCCCTATCTTTATAAGCCGCAGGAAGACTTAATTACAGCTGGTTTCCCCAAATTAGAACATTTACAAGGGATTTTCAAAAAATAAGTAAGTGGAATGGTGGGACTTCTATGGGTTATAAACGAATTGATTTACGATCTTTGGTCTCAGCAGATCAATGGGATTTTATCGAAGCTATAGAAAATAATAAGCATTTTTTTACGAGCACTACAATAATTAGAGGAATAGAATTGAAGTATTATACTTACAATAAGCGATTGCTTTGGATAGCCAAGGGTTTAGAGTATATTGAACCTGAGTTACTAGATTGGATCGATAATATGAATGAGGATGCTGTTTATTACGATGTCGGAGCCAGTAACGGACCATTTAGTATATATGCTGCTCTAAAAGGAAAAAAGGTAGTTGCATTTGAGCCTGAAGCCCAAAACTATTCAGTTTTAGAAATGAATCACTTTTTAAATAATAATTCTATTAAATATCCGATAGTAGCATTAAATTTAGCGATTAGTTCCCAATCAGGACTAGGTAGAATGAATTGTGCACACTATGAAGGTGGAGGTCACCTAAAAATATTGGATAATAACAGGGCTGTTTTATCAAATGAAATTTTTAAACCTGTACATATTCAGTGTGTTGTTAAAGAAACACTAGATAACGTTATTGAAAAATATGAATTGCCTTTTCCAGAATATATAAAAATAGATGTTGATGGATCTGAAGAGCTTGTTATTAAGGGAGCAGAAAATACTTTGCGAGATAATAGACTAAAAAGTATTTTTATAGAGCTACAATGTCCTGATTTGGGAATTGAAAATCATCAGGTAACTAAAATGATTAGTGATTTTGGCTTTTTTCTTAGTAGTGCTGTTCAAGTTCAAAGATATGAAGGATTGTATAATTGTATATTCAACAAAACACTTGCTAAAGCCTAAATATATGTAAATTAAAATAAAAAATACAACAGAACGGCAAACAGACGCTCTGTTGTATTTTTTTATTTTAATTAAGCTTTTCTCCAAGCAAGTGTAAGATGTCTCCAAATGTTTGACTGGTAAGTAAATGATCTATAGAAATTTGAATTCCTAAGCTATGATCAATAAAAGCCATAGTTTCAATGATTGCCATCGAATCCCAATTCTCTGAGTTGTTAAGTATGAAGTCAGGGCGTAGCTGGCCTTTTTCTAATGATAAAATCTTTTCCTCAAATTGTGAAGTGAAATCAGCGATTGTCATCTTTTTACGCCTCCGTATATTTATGATGAGAACGACTTAAGTATTGGATTTCCAAACAACATTACATGAAGCCCAAGAATATCCTACTCCAAAGCCTACCAGCATTAATAAAGAAGAATTTTTAACCCGCCCATGTAGTAGTTCGTTTTTAAGAGCAATAGGAATGGTGGATGAAACGGTATTACCGAAATTCTCTATACAAATAGAAAACTTCTGTTCGTCGATACTTAACTTTCTTCTAAGATGCTCTAACATATATTTATTAGCTTGATGGAAAATAAATAGATCATAATCATCTTTTGTTTTATTAGATTTTTCAAGTAAAGTTTGAATGGAACGTGGAACTTCTTTTAATGTGAAATTAAATACTTCGGGTCCATTCATGTATAAGTTTTTTCTCATACGCACGTTTCCGAAAGCATCTTGAGTCTCTTCAAGATTAACGCTTGAAATAGGCTCTTTGAAGGCACCGGCCGGAACGATTAGATTGTCGGCGCCTCTACCGTCAGTCCCGAAATCGAAAGGACCGATTAAATCTTCCTCTGAATTTGTAGATGAAACAAGGGTTGCGGTGGCTGCATCGCCAAAGAGAACTTTAACACTTCGGTCAAGAGGATGGATATATTTGCTGTAAGTATCGGATGTAATTAAGAGAATATTTTTTGCAGCCCCGGATTCGATCAATCCTTTTGCAATTGACAATCCATAGACATATCCCGAACATCCTAAATTATAATCGAATGCACCACACGTTGTGGATAAGTTGAGCCGACTTTGCAGTAAACATGCAGTTGTAGGAAGAAAGTGATCGGGAGATTGAGTGCAATAAAGTAAGAAATCGATGTCTTCCTTTTCGCATATTTTAGTATTAAATAATTTTTCTGCTGCCATATAGGCTAAATCTGAGGCAAGTTCATTGTCCTTAGCAATGTGTCTGGTTAGTATTCCGATTTTTTCGGTCAATTTGTCGTTTGCAGGGTTTGATTCGATCTGCTGAGGGCAGTAGTATTCAATTCCTTTAATATATGCCTTTACCAATGATAACACCTCAGTTCTGAAATTAGGCACTAACTTATATATCGGTGGCGGTTGTCTAAAGATAAAGATGAAGACAGTAAAATGGCAAGTGTATTTTTTGCCATGTTATTTTTTGGATTCCCTCTATATGGGCTTCAAGAGTGTCAGAACTTTTTAATCGCGTCTTTCAATAGTTGTATAACTGGCCAGCATTTCAAAGTGGCTGAGATAACGAAATGAACTTATTCAAACACCCTGTGGACAATGTGCATAACTCTGTTGATAACTTTGCGAAAAATGTCGATAAACCGCGACACAACAGGCTTTTAGGCTGTGAGTATTTTATTAACGCCATGTTAATACTCGAATTTTCGAAATATTTCACCAACACGGCCAAGTTCGATTGACAGCGGGGAGTAGGGGATGATATATTCGAATTGTGAGCGATGCTTGCAGTTATTTGATAACGAAGGGAATGTTTTACATGCAAGGTAAAGTTAAATGGTTTAACGCAGAAAAAGGTTACGGTTTCATCGAGCGTGAAGACGGTGGCGACGTATTCGTACACTTCTCCGCTATCCAAACCGATGGCTTCAAAACTTTGGAAGAAGGCCAATCCGTTGAGTTCGATATCGTAGAGGGCGCTCGCGGTCCTCAAGCGGCTAACGTCGTCAAGTTGTAATCATCCGGCCGGTTTCGGCCGCTCGTAATAGATGGTTATTGTTTGAACAAATTAGCGCGAACTTGATCACACCCTTGGGCAATCCAAGGGTGTTTTTCGTGCGTCCGAACCGTGTCGCAAAAAGCCTGAAGGGAGCGCTTACACGGCTGCCATAAATTGTCCAAATATTTTGTAAATTTTCCTCGAATTTTATGAAGGATTTTTGAAGGCGGGGGGTGAATATAGTATAATGTAAGTATGAAAGGAGGAGTCGCACATGAAATTCAACATTCGCGGTGAAAACATCGAGGTAACGGAAGCGTTGAAAGACCATGTCGAGAAAAAATTAGGCAGACTGGAACGCTACTTTGAAGCTCCCCCTACATCTGAAGTCAATGTCACTCTGAGCGTTGTGAAAGGCATGCAAACCGTTGAGGTGACAATTCCGCTTACCGGCCTTATGCTGCGGGCGGAGGAGAAGCACGCCGATATGTACGCGGCCGCTGATCTGGTTGTGGACAAGTTGGAACGTCAAATTCGCAAGGCCAAAACGAAAGCCAACCGCAAAATTCGCCTGGACGGCGGCATTAAAGATCTGTTCCGGATGGAACTGCCTGACGCTTCCTATTCCCTGGAGGATGAAGATGATTACGAATTGGTGCGGACGAAGCGTTTTACGCTGAAGCCGATGGATGTGGAAGAGGCGATTTTGCAAATGAACATGGTAGGCCATAATTTCTTTGTTTTCTCCAATTCCGATACCGAGCAAGTCAACGTGGTCTACAAACGCAATGACGGAAAATACGGCCTCATCGAGCCGGCCAGATAAACCGTCGAATGACTTAAGAAAAGAACCGAGCTTGTTCGAACGCTTCAGCGGTGCATCTAGCGATGCCTGCGCGTTCGGGCAGGCTCTTTTTTAGTAGATTCGGGAAATCGGGGCAGGTTTGTTGCGGTGAAAGGCGCAAACTGTTACAATTTAGGATAGGCTATTGTTTTTTAATAAGGAAGGGGATTAGCAACATGCTAGGACTCGTTAAAAAAATATTTGGCGATTCGAATGAGCGTGAATTGAAGCGCATGTGGAAAGCCGTGGAATACATTAATTCTCTCGAACCTTCGATCGAACCGCTTTCCGATGAACAGCTGCGAGGTAAAACTGTTGAGTTCCGTGAACGCTTGGAAAAAGGCGAGGATCTGGACGATCTGCTGCCGGAAGCGTTCGCCGTTGTGCGCGAAGCGTCCAAGCGCGTTTTGGGCAAGCGTCACTATGACGTGCAGTTGATTGGCGGTATGACGCTGCATGAAGGCAAAATCGCGGAGATGCGTACAGGGGAAGGTAAGACGCTGGTCGGTACGCTTCCGGTGTATTTGAACGCGCTCCTCGGCAAGGGCGTACACGTCGTTACGGTCAACGATTATTTGGCCCAACGGGACAGCGGCGAGATGGGTAAAATCTATGAATTCCTGGGGATGACCGTCGGGGTTAACCTGCCGAACCTGTCGCACGATGCGAAGCAGCAGGCTTATGCTTGCGACATTACCTACGGAACGAACAACGAGTTCGGTTTCGACTATTTGCGCGACAACATGGTCGTGTACAAGGAACAAATGGTACAGCGTCCGCTTTATTATGCGGTCATTGACGAAGTGGACTCGATCTTGGTCGACGAAGCCCGTACGCCGTTGATTATTTCCGGGCAAGCCGCCAAGTCGACGGATTTGTATTATATTGCCGATCAGGTCGTCAGCCGGTTGGAAGACGAAGACTTCACAGTGGACGAGAAGCTCCGGTCCGTTGCTTTGACCGAACCGGGAGTAGCCAAGGTGGAACGCGCCTTCGGTATCGAAAACTTGTTCGATCACGACCACGTGCAGATCAACCACCATATTCAGCAAGCGTTGAAGGCCCACATTATCATGCGCCTCGACGTCGACTATGTCGTACACGATGGCGAGATCGTAATCGTAGACGAATTTACCGGCCGTTTGATGACGGGCCGTCGTTACAGCGAAGGGCTTCATCAGGCGATTGAAGCCAAGGAGAAGCTGCAGGTGCAGAACGAGTCGATGACACTCGCGACGATCACGCTGCAGAACTATTTCCGGATGTATCGCAAGCTGTCCGGGATGACTGGTACGGCGAAGACGGAAGAAGAAGAATTGAAGAAGATCTACAACCTGGACGTTATTGTCGTTCCGACCAACAAACCGATGGTCCGGAAAGACATGCCGGATGTCGTGTACAAGTCGGTGGCCAGCAAATTCCGCGCGGTCGTCAACGAGATCGTGGAGAAGCATAAGAACAACCAGCCGGTGCTCGTCGGTACCGTATCGATCGAGAACTCCGAGCGGCTATCCGAGATGCTGAAGAAGAAAGGCATTCCGCATAAAGTCTTGAACGCGAAATACCATGCAGAGGAAGCGGAAATCGTTGCGCGCGCAGGTCAACCGGGCAGCGTGACGATCGCAACCAACATGGCGGGACGCGGTACGGACATTACGCTTGGGGACGGAGTAGCCGAAGTCGGCGGGCTGCATATTATAGGTACGGAGCGGCACGAAAGCCGCCGGATCGACAACCAGCTCCGCGGCCGTGCAGGCCGTCAGGGCGACCCGGGTTCGTCCCAGTTTTACTTGTCGCTGGAAGATGAGCTCATGCGCCGTTTCGGAGCGGAGAACATCATGGGCATGATGGACCGCCTTGGGTTCGAGGAAGACCAACCGATCGAGAGCAAGCTGATCTCCAGAGCGATCGAGTCGGCTCAGAAGCGGGTCGAAGGCAACAACTTTGACGTGCGGAAAGTCGTTCTCCAATACGACGACGTCATGAACCAGCAGCGGGAAATTATCTATAAGCAGCGCCGCGAAGTGATCGAGTCCGAGAACATTCGCGACATCGTGCTTGGCATGATGATGCCGGTGATCGATCGGGTCGTCGAAGCGCATTGTCCGGCAGATCTCGTTCCGGAAGAGTGGGATTTGCAGGCGATCGTCGATTACGCGAACGGCACGTTCTTGCACGAAGGCCAGCTGAGTAAAGACGAGCTGTGGGGCAAAGAAAAAGAAGAGATCGTCGAATATATGAAAGATCTCTTGAAGCGTCTCTACGAGGAGCGCGAGGAGCAGATCGGTCCGGAGTTCATGCGCGAGTTCGAGAAGGTTGTCGTGCTCCGTGCGGTCGACAGCAAATGGATGGACCACATCGATGCGATGGATCAGCTGCGCCAAGGGATTCATCTCCGGGCGTACGGCGGTACGGACCCGCTGCGCGAATACCAGTTCGAAGGCTTCGAGATGTTCAATGAGATGATTCAAAGCATCCAGGAAGAAGTTTCGACTTATATCATGAAAGCTCATGTAGAAACGAACCTGGTGCGCGAAGCGGTGGTCGATGAGCACGAGATGGCCACGAACGGCGAACCGGCACCGAAGCAGCCTGCGGTAAGCGAAGACCGGATCGGACGCAACGATCTGTGTCCTTGCGGCAGCGGGAAGAAATACAAGCAGTGCCACGGCGCGTAAATTGTAAAATATTTGATGCTAAACGTTACTGTAAATGTATAGGAAGCGGGAGGTCGGGGCGTCGCTCCGGTCTCCCTTTTCGGTAACAGGGTGCAAAATTAACGGATAGAGGTGCTTGATTATGTTAGAAGCGGATGTAAAACGGGATTTGCAAGAAACGGCCAAGCGATTGGCTGAGCTCAGGGGGTCTCTTTGACTTAGATCTGAAGCTGGAGCAGATCGCGGATTATGAAGAAAAGATGTCGGCGCCGGATTTTTGGGACGACAACGAACGGGCGCAGAAGCTGATTGGCGAAGCGAACGGGATCAAAAGCGTAGTCGACGAATTCCAAGCGTTAGCTTCGGAATACGAAGACCTCGAGGTCATGGCCCAGCTCATGCAAGAGGAGCAGGACGACAGCATGGCGGGCGAAATTGAAGGCGGGATCGCTTCCCTCGTCAAGAAGCTGGAAAACTTCGAGCTGCAGCTGCTGCTCAGCCAGCCGTACGATCGTCTGAACGCGATTTTGGAGCTTCATCCAGGGGCGGGCGGTACGGAATCGCAGGACTGGGCGGAGATGCTGCTGCGCATGTATCGCCGCTGGGCCGAGAAGCGCGACTTCAAAGTCGAGGTGCTTGATTATTTGCCGGGCGATGAGGCCGGTGTGAAAAGCGTGACGCTGCTTATTAAAGGGTACAACGCTTACGGCTATTTGAAGGCAGAAAAAGGCGTGCACCGCTTGGTGCGCATTTCGCCGTTCGACGCTTCGGGGCGACGTCATACGTCGTTCGTCTCGTGCGACGTGATGCCCGAAATTGACGACGATGTGGAAATCGAGATCCGTACGGAGGATCTCAAGGTCGATACGTACCGCTCCAGCGGAGCGGGCGGCCAGCACATCAATACGACGGACTCGGCGGTGCGGATTACCCACCTTCCGACGGGCGTCGTCGTCAGCTGCCAGACGGAGCGTTCGCAGATCAAGAACCGCGAGCGCGCGATGAAAATGCTCCGGTCCAAGCTGTACGAGAAAAAAATCGAGGAACAGCAAAAGCAGCTTGCGGAAATCCGCGGCGAAGTGTCCGATATCGCATGGGGCAGCCAGATCCGCTCGTACGTATTCCATCCGTACAGCATGGTCAAGGATCATCGGACCCAAGAGGAAACCGGCAATGTCGGCGCGGTGATGGACGGGGATTTGGACGCATTTATCGACGCGTATTTGCGACAGCAGATCAATAAGCCGGACAAAGAAAACGGCGCATCATAAAAATAAACAGGCAAGCTCATCCTACACGTTAGTAGCGGCTTCGTATTCCGCTGGCATCGCCAACTCCTGAGGGAGGTTCGGCCAGCCAGGGAAGAAGCCGAAACTGGCGTGTAGTTTTTTTATGCAGGGGGAGAGCGGATGTCGGTAATCGAAGGCACCGGAAGATCGGGCAGACGAATGGGATGGAAGGGGCGGGAGGCTGCTGCTTTGCCCCGCTGGCAGGGCATATTTAAGGAATATGGCCTCCTGCTCCTCGGTTCGCTCCTGATTGCAGTCAGCTTCAACGTATTCTTGAGCCCGAATCAGGTCGCGTCAGGCGGGGTCACGGGCATCAGTATCATCGTTCAGACGCTGTTCGGCTTCGAGCCGGCTTATACCCAATGGGCCCTCAACATCCCGTTGTTTACTGCCGGCACTTTGCTGCTGGGAACGCAGTTCGGGGTCAAGACGGCGGTTGGTTCGATAGTGCTCCCCTTGATGGTTCTACTGACGCGCGGGCTTCCTTCCTTGACGCACAATTTATTGCTCGCCAGCATTTACGGCGGCATCCTCATCGGGATGGGACTGGGGCTTGTGTTTCGCGGCCGAGGGTCGACAGGGGGCTTGGATTTGGCCGCGCAGCTTATCCACCGATACACTGGCCTCAGCCTCGGATTGTGCGTTGCAATGCTGGACGGACTAGTTATTTTATCGGCAGGTATCGTGCTGTCCCCGGAAAAAGCAATGTACGCACTCATCGGGCTGTTTGTGACAAGCAAAACGATCGGTGTCGTGCAAATCGGATTGGATTACTCCAAAGTAGCTTTTATCGTTTCGTCGGCTTCGGACAAAATTCGGGAAGCGATTTTGCATGAGCTGGACCGGGGGTTGACGGAGCTGGAAGCCAGAGGCGGGTATACCGGCCAAAGCCGTACGGTGTTGATGGTCGTGGTCGGGCAAACGGAAGTGAGCCGGTTGAAAACGCTGGTCCGGAAGCTGGACCCGGAGGCTTTTGTCATTTTAAGCGATACGAACGAAGTGTTGGGAGAAGGGTTCAAGCTGATGGGCTCTGGAGCGGGGCCCTGAGAAAGGTAAAGACGGCTGCGGGCGGGTTGGCCGCGCGCAGCCGCTCCATAGGTCAGGGTAAGAATAGCTTAGTGGCTAGTCACCGGTCTGCTCTGCAATTCTCTCCGGGTGCGAATACACATTGAACGAGCTGCCGCGGATAAAGCCAACGACCGTAATGCCCAGTTCGTCGGCCAGTTCGAGTGCGAGATCGGTCGGTGCAGACTTGGAAAGCAGCGTGCCGACGCCCATTTTCGACGTCTTGAGCAGCACCTCGGAGCTGACGCGCCCGCTGAAGGCGATGACTTTGTCCTTCATCGACAAGCGTTCCCGCAAACAGTGACCGAACACTTTATCGAGCGCGTTGTGGCGGCCGATGTCCGTGCGGCAGACGAGAAGGCGATCCGGGGAGCAGAGGGCCGCGTTGTGCACCCCGCCCGTTTCGCGAAACAGGTCCGAGCCGTCCTGCAGCTGCCGGATCAATCCGATACATTGAGCCGGAGTAATCATCCGCCGTGACATAATGGTCTTGGCCGTGCGGACATCGCTGCGAAAATAAAACTGGCGGCCTTTGCCACAGCACGAGCCGATGAACCGCTTGGAATGGTCCAGACTGCGGCCGCGCTCCGGGTGAAGCAGGCGGACTTGGGCCAAGCCTCGGTGAGGATCGACGGCGAGACCGATCACCTCGGCAGTCGTTCGGATGACGCCTTCGGAGGCGAGAAAGCCGAATGTCAAGTCTTCCAGATCGGTCGGAGTGCAGACGATGGTAGCAAACTCCTCTCCGTCGAGCTCCAAAGTAAATGGCTTCTCCGAAGCGATCCGATCGTTCCGGGTTTGAAGCATTTCCCCGTCATAATGCCAGACGGTCCGGCTCTCCACCGGACGCTCCTCTTCCATTGACCTCACCCGCTTTCCGTTTCCAGCTCTTCAATGCGCCGTTCCACGTACTTCGTATCCTTGAAGGCGTGGTAGGTTTCCGCTTTTTCCACGATGACCGTCGTATTGTACTCCGGAATGCCTGCGAACGGCTCATATACTCCCTTGGGGATCAGCACGTTCCCTTCCGGCCAGTGGACTTCGATATTACCTTCTTTCATGCGGTCCCACTTTACCCGGCCATGAAACGCTCCGTACCGGTTGTAGACGACAATGGCGTCGCCTTCCCGAAGCTGAATCGTCCGCCCGTCCAGCTCGTTCATCAGCACATCGTATCGGTCTGCGCCGTTGAACGGATCGGTCTCGCTGTAGACCATGGAGTTGAACTGCTTGCCTCGACGGGTCGTCACGTAAAAATGCCCTTCGGGCTTGCGCAGCTCAGGCAAATCGATCGGGAGCAGCGTCCCCCGGCCATCCGGTGTCGGGCAGATGCCGCCCTCGCAGAGCCAGGCGCCGCCCCACTGAAATACGTCGCCGCGATGGCGCAAATGCTGAATGCCGTCATAATTGGGCGCGGCCCGAGCGATTTCCTCCCGGATCGCGAAGGCGTCTTCACAGCCGATCAAATGCTTCGCTTCCGGTTTGACGCGGGCGGCGAGATCGACGTAGATGGCCCATTCCGCGCGGGCTTCCGGCATCCGGGGCCCTTCGATCTCCGGCGAGAAGTATACCATTCGCTCCGTTGAAGTGGACGTCCCTCCGCCAGGCTGCTCATAGCGGGTCATGGCGGGGAGGACGATGACCGTTTCTTTCGCATCGACCAGCGTCGACGTGTTCAGAATAATATCCTGATGCACGCGAAGCTCGACATTGGCGAGGCAGCGCTCCACAAATTCCGGGTCTGGCATCGTTTCGAGAAAGTTGCCACCGGACGTATAGAATACCTTCAGCCTACGCTCGTGATCTTCCGGCAGCAGCGCATTTTCCAGCGATACGCCGACGATGTCGCCCTGCCATTTCGGCAGGGGGAAGTTCCACAGCCGCTCGATCCGCTCGATGTCGCCGCCTTTGAACTCCCCGCCCGGCAGGCTGAACGGATCGGCGCCCATCTCGCCCGAGCCCTGCACGCCGCTGTGGCCGCGGATCGGCATCAGGCCGCAATGCTCGCGGCCTAGAAACCCGCGCAGCAAGGCCAGGTTGGCCACCTGCGAAATATTGTCCGTGCCGAAGCGGTGCTGCGTCAGTCCCATGCTCCACACGAACACGGCCGACTTCGCGGCGGCGAGCATCCGGGCGAATTCTCCCATGCGCTCGCGCGACAAGCCCGATGACGATTCGAGCAGCGTCCAGTCCTGGCGCATCACGTGGGCCCGCAGCTCTTCATACCCGTTCGTATGCGCCCGGACGAACTCGTGGTCGACGGCAGAGCCTGGATCGGCATCCTCCATCTCGAACCAATGCTTCATGACGCCGTTCATAAAAGCGATATCCCCGCCGATATGAACTTGATAGAAGTCGTCGGTCAGCTTGGTGCCGAACAAAGCCGATTCCGCAATCGATGGAATCCAGTATTGATTCATCGACGGCTCATAGTACGGGTTGATGACGATGATTTTCGTCCCTTTCCGCTTGGCCGCGTACATGTACTTCGTCGACACCGGCTGGTTGTTCGCCGCCACGCTGCCCCAGAAGACGAGCACGTCCGTGCCGATCCAGTCCTTGTAACTGCAGCTTGAAGCTCCGATCCCGACGGACCGTTTCAATGCCGTTTTGGACGGAGAGTGACAGATGCGCGACGCGTTGTCAATATGATTCGTCCCGAGAAACCGCGCTACCTTGGCCGCAGCGTAATACGATTCGTTCGTGATGCCACGCGCCGTCAAATAGAACGCGAGCTGCTTGGGATCGATGCTGCGGATTTTGGCGGCAATTTCGTTAAGGGCTTCATCCCACGCGATCCGGCTGAACCGGCGCTCGCCTTTGCGGCGGATAAGCGGATACGGCAGCCGGCCGAGCTTGCGCAGCGCGGTGCTGTCCAGTTGGCGCAGCTCGTCGATATCCGCATGCAGCACCTCTTCCCGGATTGCCGGCATCGTGTTCAGCCGCAGCACGTTGAGCCGAGTCGTGCACAGGTGCGGTCCGTTCAGTGTCTGATCGTACAGCCCGGAGACGCCGAGCGCGCAGCCGTCGCAGACGCCCTGAGTCAAGATGCGGGCGGCGTAGGGGAGTTGGTCGCGGTTGTCCCAGAATGCTTTGAACGTATCGCGGATATGCCGCGGCTTGATCCGGTTCAGGCCGAACGGCACCTTGCTGACCCATAGCGACGGATCAGGACGGGAAGGGAGCGAGATGCGCCCCGTATGCTTTGTAGTACCCATAGAAAGAAGACCACCTTTTCGTGAAAATGGGATAAAAAAAGCCGCAAAGATACAGCTCCCGATTTCCGAACGGTTGCGGAAGACGAGAGCGGATCTGTTGCGGCGGTTAGTCTTGAGCAGGTTCGCTGCCAAGTGCCAACGGCACATATACAATTGTAAGATCGTGCGCTTGCTGCGCAAATGCGCTAAGTGCTGAATTTCTTCTCGATATCTTCGTCAAATACGAAAATACTCATGCCGATATCTTTGTCGAGGTCGATATCTACGAACAGATCGACGAAGTTTGCACCGAGCAGCTCTTCCATTTCTACCGGCCGGTGCAAGCGGTACATTTCCTTGACCATCTCGGTGCGTGCCGAACGCAGCGCCTGTTTGCCGTCAGCGGCCGAAGCGATGAATTTCTCGACGGGGGACAGGTTGCCCTCCATCTCGCAGATGGCCCAATGTTTGCAGAACGTCGTACGTATCTCTCGAGGGCCTTTGCCCATATGGCGTTTGCGAAACGCTTTCACCAAATTGCCAAATTCGGCCTCTACTTTATTCATTCGGAACAACTCCGTTTACGGCGACGTTTTTGCTTTATAGATATAGAATTTATAAGTTATCGGCGGAGCTGGTTGAATTCTATATCGCAAGAAAAGCTTCCACTAAAACACGAATGTATCTTCCTCGAAAAGACTTCGCTAAGTAGCTTTTTCTTATAAATTTTATCATGGGGGAAGCTTCAGTTCAAGATGGTCCGGGATTCAACATACGCTTGCCTGCGTGTACAGGGTAAGATACGATAGGGGAAAGTCTCGCTCCGATGCAATGAAAAACACTTGGCGGCAGCGAGCTTTTCACCCGGGCGGACGGTGGGGTCGGGCGATGAATAGGGTAAAAATTTCGTTGAATTATTATGCTTCCGAATGTATAATAATACATAGTTTGCAAGTGGAGGGACGGAACATGACTACAAAATTAAGAGCGGCGATCGTCGGGTCAACCGGCTACGGCGGGGTGGAGCTAATCCGGCTTTTGCTGGCGCATCCGAATGTGGAGATTACCTCTGTAATTTCCTCCTCAAGTGCCGGAGCGCCGATTGCGGACGGGTATCCGCATTTGAATCAAATTTTGACGGACCGGCTGGATGCGGTCGATGTCGAGCTGATCCGAAGCAAAGCGGACATCGTCTTCCTGGCAACGCCGCATGGGGTCAGCACCGAGCTGTCGCCGAAGCTGCTGGATGCCGGACTGAAGGTCATTGATATTTCCGGCGATTTCCGCCTGCAATCGGGCGACGTATATGAGACATGGTATAAACATAAACCGGCTGATCCTGAATATTTGAAGCGGGCGGTCTACGGGCTGTGCGAAGTGTTCGGAGAAGAGGTGCGGGGGAAAGATTTTATTTCCAATCCGGGCTGCTATCCGACGGCCACGCTGCTTGGTCTGGCGCCGCTTGCCGCAAGCGGTTGGATCGACCCGAAGTCGATCATCGCGGACGCCAAGTCGGGCGTATCGGGCGCGGGACGCGGTCTCAGCCTGCTCGTGCACTATTCGGAGATCAACGAAAACTTTCTGGCTTATAAAGTAAACAAGCACCAGCATACGCCGGAGATCGAGCAGGCGCTGAGCCGGCTTGCCGGGGAAGAAGTCGTGATGACGTTCACGACGCATTTGGTGCCGATGACGCGCGGTATTTTATCTACGATTTATGTGAATCTCAAAAGCCCGCGGAGCGAGGACGATATTCGCGAGCTGTACCGTCAATATTATGAAGGCCGCAAGTTCGTGCGCATCCGGGACAAGGGGAAATACCCGGCGACGAAGGAAGTTTGGGGCTCGAACTATTGCGATATCGGGCTGTCGCTCGATTCTCGTACGGGGCGCCTGACGATTGTGTCGGTTATTGATAATGTAGTCAAAGGGGCGGCCGGGCAAGCCGTTCAAAACTTGAATTTGATGATGGGCTGGGATGAAGCGACGGGTCTCGCTTTCACTCCGGTATATCCATAACGTAAGGGAACAGGTGAAGAAAGCGATGGCGACAAAAGGTAACGATGCGTTTACGATAGTGCCGGACGGCTCCGTGACAACGCCGAAAGGATTTCGTGCGGGCGGGCTGCACTGCGGATTGAAAAAAACGGAGCGCCACGATCTCGGTGCCATTGTGTGCGAAGTGCCCGCAGAAGCGGCAGGAGTCTATACGCTGAACCAGTTTCAGGCGGCTCCCCTGAAGGTGACGCAAGAGAGCATTGCGCAGGGCGGCAAGCTGCAGGCGATGCTGGTGAACAGCGGCAACGCCAATGCCTGCACGGGCCAGCAGGGCGAAGACGATGCACGCGCGATGCGTGCGGCGGGCGCCAAAGCGTTCGGCGTAGCCGAGCATCTGGTCGGCGTCACGTCGACAGGCGTAATCGGCGAGCTGCTGCCGATGCCGAAGGTGCTCGGAGGCATTGAGAAGCTTCCGGCGGCGGTAAGCGCGGACGGCGGGGACGACTTCTGCCAGGCGATTTTAACGACCGATCTGGTCAAAAAAGAAATCTGCGTTCGCGTGACGGTCGGCGGACGCACCGTGCACATTGCCGGGGCGGCAAAAGGATCGGGCATGATCCATCCGAACATGGCGACGATGCTCGGGTTTATGACGACTGACGCGAATATCGAAAGCGCCGAGCTGCAAAAGCTGCTGAACGACGTGACCGATTCGACGTTCAACATGATTACCGTCGACGGCGACACGAGCACGAACGACATGGTCGTTGTCATGGCAAGCGGACTGGCGGAGAACGAGCGCTTGACCCCGGAGCATGCGGATTGGGCGGCATTCAAGGCTGCGTTCAACCATGTCGGCGAGTACTTGGCCAAGGCGATTGCGCGGGACGGCGAAGGCGCGACGAAGCTGATCGAGGTCACGGTGGCGAATGCGGATTCGCGTGAAGCGGCGCGGGCGATTGCGAAAACGGTCATCGGCTCCAGCCTGGTGAAATCCGCTTGTTTTGGTGCTGATGCCAACTGGGGACGCATCATTGCGGCGGTCGGCCGCGCAGGATATCCGGTGAAGACGGAAACTGTCGACATCCGCCTCGGCGATATCGTCGTGCTGGAGCAATCCCGTCCGGTGAAGTTTGACGAAGAGCGGGCTGCGGAATACCTGAAAGGCGATTTCGTGCTCATCCATGTCGACCTGCATATGGGCGAAGCGACGGCGACGGCGTGGGGCTGCGATTTGACCTATGATTACGTGCGAATCAATGCGGCGTACCGGACGTAGTTTGAAGCGCGGCAAATAAAGCGAAAACAAACCGCCCGCAACCCCCGTGTTGCAGACCGGTGAAACGATAAGGGGAACAGTTCGGATGAGCAATTGTTTTGTGATGAAATGCGGCGGCAGTACGCTTGCGGCGCTGCCGGAGCTTTTTTTCGACGATTTGAAGCGGCTGCAGGCGGAAGGTATCATTCCCGTCATCGTGCACGGCGGCGGTCCGGCGATCTCGGATACGCTCGGCAAGCTGGGCATTGAGTCCGAATTCGTGAATGGCCTTCGCAAAACGAACGAAGCCGTCCTCGATGTGGTCGAAATGGTGCTGGCTGGACAAATTAACAAAGAAATCGTCCGCAAAATCCAGTTGTCCGGGGCGAAAGCGCTCGGCTTGTCCGGCGTCGACGGACACTTGATTGAAGCGGCGCCGGTGGCGAACGCGCACGAGATCGGGCTCGTCGGCGACGTGACGCAGGTGAATGCGGAGCTCGTGCAGGGCATCGTGGCGATGGGCTACATCCCCGTCATCGCGCCGGTCGGCATCGGAGCCGACGGCGGCCAACGCTACAACATCAACGCCGATACGGCGGCCGGTGCCGTCGCATCGCATCTGGGCGTGGAGCGGATGATCGTCGTGACGGACGTACCCGGCATTATGAAGACCGTGGACGGCGAGAAGCAGGTTCTTCCTTCGGTCACCGTTCGCGAGATCGACGAAATGATCGCCAGCGGCGAAATTTACGGCGGTATGATTCCGAAAGTACGCGCGGCGGTACAGTGTATTCAAGGCAAGGTGCGCGAAGTCGTCATCGTTAACGGCGCAGAGCCGGAAGTGCTCAGCCGGGCGCTGAAGGACGGCGGCATCGGCACCCGCATTGTGAAGGAATAAATCGTACTAATTCTAAAATGATCCGAGAAAAAGGAGTGAACGACATGGGAGAGGCTCAAAGCGCATTGTTTCCGAACTACGCACGGTATCCTTTTACGTTTGTGAAGGGGGACGGCAGCCGTCTGTGGGATGAGCATGGCAAGGAGTATCTGGATTTGATGTGCGGGCTGGCGGTGACAAACCTTGGGCATGCGCCGAAGCAGGTGACTCAGCGGCTGAAGGAGCAGGTCGATACGCTCTGGCATACGAGCAACCTGTTCCACATTCCGAACCAGGAGAAGCTGGCTCAGCTTCTCGTGGACAACAGCTGCGCCGATGCGGTATTTTTCTGCAACAGCGGAGCGGAGGCGAACGAAGCGGCAATCAAGCTGGCGCGGCGCTATTTCAACAAGGTGCTCGGCCAGCCGCAGCGCTACGAGATCATTACCTTCGACATGTCGTTCCACGGCCGGACACTGGCTACGCTGACGGCGACGGGACAGGATAAAGTGAAAGAGGGCTTCGCGCCGCTGCCGGAAGGCTTCGTGTACGCGCCGTATAACGATGCGGACGCTTTGGAGAAGCTGATCGGCGACCGGACGTGCGCGATTATGCTTGAGCTGGTGCAGGGCGAAGGCGGCGTCAATCCGGCGGACCCTGCGTTCGTGAAACAGGTGGCGGAGCTGTGCAAGCAGCACGGGCTGCTGCTCATCCTGGACGAGATTCAGACGGGGATGGGACGCACGGGCAAGCTGTTTGCCTACGAGCATTACGGCATCGAGCCGGATTTGTTCACGCTGGCCAAAGGGTTGGGCAGCGGCATGCCGATCGGCGCGCTGCTCGGCAAAGCGAAGCTGCGCGAAGCGTTCACGGCCGGCAGCCACGGCTCCACGTTCGGCGGGAACTACTTGTCCACCGCAGCGGGTATTGCGACTGTGGAGACGATGCTGGCGGAGAAGCTGCCGGAGCGAGCGGCGGAACTGGGTGCGTACATCCTGAGCGAGCTGCAAACGAAGCTGGCGGACAATCCGCTGGTAGGCCAGATCCGCGGGCTCGGGCTGCTGATCGGCATCGGTTTGACGGTGCCGGCAGCGGAGCTGATCTCGGAAATTCACGGGCAGGGCGTGCTCGTCGTATCGGCAGGACCGAACGTGATCCGTCTGGCGCCGAGCTTGTTGATCTCGAAGGAAGAGTTGGATCGCGGGCTGGAGACGATCTGCAGCGTACTGGCGAAGAAAGCCGCAGCCGCTGTCTAGGCTGACAAAGAATAGGCATACCGAAAGGAGAGACATCCATGGCAGGCACTGTACAACAAGATTTGGCGGTTCAGCTCAGAGGGCGCGATTTTATCGGCTTGGTCGACTATGCGCCGGAAGAGATTCAATATTTGATCGAGCTCGCGGTCGAGCTCAAGAGAAAGCATAAAGCGGGGGAAGCGTCCCAGCCGCTCAAAGGAAAAACGCTTGGCATGATTTTCGAAAAATCGTCCACGCGGACGCGGGTATCTTTTGAGGTAGGGATGTATCAGCTTGGAGGCCATGCGCTGTTCCTCAGCAAGAACGATCTGCAAATCGGCCGCGGCGAATCGATTCACGATACGGCGCAGACGCTGTCGCGTTATTTGGACGGCATCATGATCCGCACCTTCGCGCACCGCACGGTCATCGAGTTGGCGCGGGCGGCAACGGTGCCGGTGATCAACGGCTTGACGGACTTGTCCCATCCGTGCCAGGCGCTGGCGGATTACCAGACGATTTATGAGAAAAAAGGCCGTCTGCAAGGGCTCAAAGTGGCCTATATCGGCGACGGGAATAATATGGTACACTCCTTATTGATGGGCGCGGCCAAGCTTGGCGTCAACTTTGCCGTCGCGACGCCGGAAGGCTACGAGCCGGACGAAGAAGTGCTGCGTCAATGCAAGGAAAGTGCCGCCAAAACGGGAGCAACCATTTACGTGGGAGCCGACCCGAAAGAAGCGGTGGCGGACGCGGACGTCATTTATACGGACGTGTGGGCCAGCATGGGCTTCGAGGCGGAGCAGAAAGAACGGGAGATCGCGTTCAAAAACTATCAAGTCAACGACGAGCTCGTAAAATATGCGAAAAAAGATTTCTTGTTCATGCACTGCTTGCCGGCGCACCGCGGGGAAGAAGTGTCCGAAGGGGTCATCGACGGACCGAATTCCGTCATCTTCGATCAGGCGGAAAACCGGCTGCATGCGCAAAAGGCAGTCATGGCAGCGATCTTGTAATATTCGGAAAGCTTACAATTAAAGGAGAGCGGGAACCACATGGCAAAGCAAAAAATCGTATTGGCCTACTCGGGCGGCCTCGATACGTCGATCATTCTTAAGTGGCTGAAAGAAACGTACGATGCCGAGATCATCGCTTTTACCGCGGATATCGGACAAAAGGAAGAACTGGACGGCTTGGAGGAGAAAGCGCTGAATACCGGCGCCTCCAAAGTATACATCGACGACCTGCGTGAAGAATTCGCCCGCGATTTCATTTATCCGATGTTCCAGTCAGGCGCGCTCTATGAAGGGCAGTACCTGCTCGGCACCAGCATCGCGCGGCCGCTGATCGCGAAGCGCATGGTCGAAATCGCGCGCGCGGAAGGCGCTACGGCGATCGCTCACGGCGCTACGGGCAAGGGCAACGACCAAATCCGCTTCGAGCTGACCGCTGCGGCCTTGACGCCGGAGATCGAGGTCATCGCGCCTTGGCGTCTGGAGCAGTTCCGCGAGCAGTTCCCGGGACGGGCCGAGATGATTGCTTACGCCGAGAAGCACGGCATTCCGGTCACCGCTTCGGCGGCCAAGCCGTACTCGATGGACCGCAATCTGCTGCATATCAGCTACGAGAGCGGCGTGCTCGAAGATCCGTGGTTTGACGCGAGCGCACCGGAGAACAAAGACATGTATCTGCTGAGCGTGGACCCGGAAGATGCCCCGGATCAAGCGGAATATGTCGAGCTGGAGTTTGAGCAGGGGAACTGCGTGGCCGTGAACGGCGAGCGCATGATTCCGCTGCAGGTGATGGAGAAGCTGAACGAGTTGGGCGGCAAGCACGGCATAGGCCGCGTCGACATGGTGGAGAACCGCTTCGTCGGCATGAAGAGCCGCGGCGTGTACGAAACCCCGGGCGGCGCCATTCTGTTCTCCGCTCACCGCAAGATGGAATCGCTCACGATGGACCGCGAAGTCATGCATCTGCGCGACTCGCTCATCTCGCGTTACAGCACGCTGGTGTACAACGGCTTCTGGTTCGCTCCGGAGCGGCTTGCGCTGCAGGCGCTCGTATCCGAGAGCCAGAAGAACGTGAGCGGCACGGTGCGGCTCAAGCTTTACAAAGGCAATGTGATCGCCGCCGGCGTGAAGAGCCCGGTCAGCTTGTACAACCCGCACATTGCGACGATGGAAGCCGATCCGACGCAAGCGTACAACCAAGGCGATGCGACAGGCTTCATCCGTTTGAACGCTCTGCGTTTGCGCGTCGCTTCCGGCGTCGAGCAGAACGCGGCGAAATAAATCGCGGCAGGCGAGAAGCCGGTCATTTATCAGCCTGTAACACTTCGAACCTTAGGGTTTTCCGTCAGCGGGAAGCCCTAAGGCTGTGTATAACGAGCAATACTCATTCGATGCATACGATACAGGAAAAGGGGGACGCTGATATGTCCAAGCTGTGGGGCGGACGGTTTACGAAAAAGACGGACCAACTGGTCGAAGAATATACGGCGTCGATCCTGTTCGACAAGGAGTTGGCCGAGGAGGACATCCAGGGCAGTCTGGCGCATGTGACCATGCTGGGCAAGTGCGGCATCCTTCCGGCAGACGACGTGGAGAAAATCAAGGACGGTTTGCTGAAGGTGCAGAACGTCATTCGCCGGGGCGAAATGGAATTTTCCATTAGCGACGAAGACATTCATATGAACATCGAGAAGGCGCTGATCGACGAGGTGGGCCCGGTCGGAGGCAAGCTGCACACCGGCCGCAGCCGCAATGATCAGGTAGCTACGGATATGCATTTATGGCTACGCAAGCGGGTCGTGGAGTTTGTCGGTCTGCTGAACAAGGTGCAGGAAGCACTGATTGGACAAGCAAAAGCGAACATCGATACGATCGTGCCGGGCTATACCCATTTGCAGCGGGCGCAGCCAATTTTGTTCGCCCATCATCTGATGGCGTACGTATCGATGTTCCAACGCGACATCGAGCGTCTGCAGGACAGCTACAAGCGCGTGAACGTGCTGCCGCTGGGCGCCGGGGCGCTGGCCGGGACGACGTTCCCGATCGACCGTCACTTCGTGGCGGAGCAGCTCGGCTTCGACGGCGTTTACGAGAATTCGCTCGACGCGGTGAGCGACCGCGATTTTATTCTGGAGTTCCTGTCGAACGCGGCGACGATTATGATGCACCTGTCTCGCCTCAGCGAGGAGTTCGTGCTGTGGTCCAGCACGGAGTTCCGGTTCATCGAGCTGGATGACGCCTTCTGTACCGGCAGCAGCATTATGCCGCAGAAGAAAAATCCCGATGTCGCCGAGCTTGTGCGCGGCAAGACGGGCCGTGTGTACGGCAATCTGTTCGGTCTCCTGACCGTGCTGAAGTCGCTGCCGCTCGCTTACAACAAGGATATGCAGGAAGACAAAGAAGGCATGTTCGATACGGTTCGCACGCTGCAGGGCGCGCTGCAATTGTTCGCGCCGATGATCAGCACGATGAAGGTGAACAAGGACCGGATGCGTCAGGCCGTCAACCAGGACTTCTCCAATGCGACGGATATCGCGGATTACTTGGTGAACAAGGGAATGCCGTTCCGTCAAGCGCACGAAGTCATTGGCAAAACCGTACTTTACTGTATCCAAAATCAAAAATATCTGCTCGACCTTAAGCTGGAAGAATTCCACCAATTTTCCAAGCAGTTCGATCGGGACATCTACGACGTGCTGCAGCCGGAAAGTGTCGTAAACGCCCGCAACGTCTACGGCGGTACCGCCGCGGCGCAGGTGAGTCAAGCGATTGAGCGGGCGGAAGCCGTTCTGGCCGGCTCGTCGGCTTGGTTCGAGGAATATTTCACGAAAAGCAGATAAGCAAGGTAAGCCAAAAACCCCCACCCGCAGAAGGGCGGCTTGATCAGCCGCATCCTTCAAACGAGCTGGGGGTTTCTTGCGTCTGCCGCGGTCACCGGAAGGTCGGCCCGCGGACGCCGTCCTCGATCAGCGGCGCAGGCGGCTCACCGGGCGGAGGCGCCGTATGGTCGGGGGTTCCCGAACCGCCGCCGGAAGCGATCACGGTCGGCTGGGCGTGATAGGTGTCGCGCGATACTTTTTCCTGCGAAACGACAACGCCGTTCCGTTTCTTGTATCGGAACGTTTCGACGACATACCCGGGCTTTCCTTGTATGACGATTTCCTGTTTGCCGCTCGGCAGCGAAGGATTCAGCACATACTTAACCGGCGGCGCCAACGTTTCGAGCGTCTTCGACTCGATGTCGTAGGTGATGTCCGGCGGCGTCTGGCCGAACAGCTTCACGGTGACGCTGCGCTCGTCCGAGGAAGTACGGATCAACAAATAATGGTCCGTTGAGTTGCGGAATTTGAAATTGATGTGGCCGGTGGCGAACGTAGCGTCCTGTCCCAGCGCGACATAGCTTACGGGGAGCGAATGATTCCGCCGCTCGACGACGGCCAGACCGGCCCGCAGGACGGCGTTGTACAGCGTCGAAGACACCTGGCAGATGCCGCCGCCGATGCCGGGAACGAGCTTGCCGTTCACGATGACCGGCGCTTCTTTGAAGCCGAATCGCTTCTCCGTCCGCTCGATGACCGGGGCATAGTCGAACACTTCACCCGGCTTCAGCAGCACATCCTGCAGGGAAGCGGCCGTCGAACGGACGTTGTGCACGCGTCCTTCGATGCTGACGGCAGCTGGGGCCGGTGGCGATACGGTCGTGAACTCGCCGATTTTGCGTATAATCCCCTGCGCACGCAGCGCTTGCTCCGTAATGGCCGGTTCTTGCGTCAGCATCGGAACGTCCAGCGGGATGGCGGCAGGCGCCTGCTGGCGGCTTTCCCCCGCGGATTCGGGCACTACGGCAACGGCTCCCCAGTCCGGCAGCGCCGCTTGGAGCCGGCTGAGCAGCTTCGCTTCGTCGACCCGTTCCACACGGGTCTCGGGCACGTAGCTGATGGCATCGTTCGCGTCGATCAGCCGCTTCGCATCGGTCGGCTTGCGGGCGTACACTTGCGGGAACGCTTCGCTCATCGCGGCCCGCAGCTTGTCTGCCGACAGCGCGGGCGTCAGCGCAAGCGAGGCTCCGCGAAGCCGCCAGCGGGCCGCCGCCCGCCGGTACGGGGGCCCTTCCCGAACGGGCTGAAGCTGCGCCAGCAGCTCCTGGCCGTTGATTTCAAGCCCGAGCTGCCGGAGCGTCCGCTCGGCGCTGCCGCCTCCCGGCACGGTCAGCCGGACCTTTTGCTCCAGCAGCGCCGACGTTTTCGAAGCAAGCTGACGCTCAAGCTCGGGCCAGGCCAAGCCCCCGATCGGCCAGCCCGCAACACGAACTCCTGCAGGAACCCGGGCGAGCGAACCGTAGGCGGTAACCGACAGGAAAATGACCAGCATCAGCGTCAGCGTGCCGATCCAGATCCAGTGAAAACGCAGATTCCATCGTGGCATGACGGGCTCTCCTTTTGTTCCTCGATACACTCGTACCTCTTCATCTATATGCGGCCAAGCCCCGAAACTTTCCATTCGCCGTCATTCGCCAATCGTCCGCGTAACGCCGCGCGGGCTGTACGATCTGGCCGAACAAGACCGAAGTGGCGAACCGCATTGTCCTATACTCTGAGCCGAACCGGTGTTCCGAATGTGAAGAAACTGTAGAAATTCACTGTCGGATAAAGGATTTTGCGCTTTTATGTCGAACTTGTAAAGGCTGGCATCAAGTTCCGCTTCTCGAAGGCGGTCTACAGACTCGCAAATTTTTCAGGATGTGATATCGTGATCGAAATGCAGGACGTTTGGAAAACGTATCCTGACGGCAGCCATGCCTTGAAAGGCATCAGCGTCAAGGTCGACCAAAGCGATTTCCTTTATGTCGTTGGCCCTTCCGGCGCCGGCAAATCGACCTTTATGAAAATGATTTACAGAGAAGAGCGACCGACCAAAGGCACGATATTCGTCAACGGCTTCAATCTGGAAAAGCTCAAACAGCGCAAAATTCCGTTTGTCCGGCGCAATATCGGGGTCATTTTCCAAGACTTCCGGCTGCTCCCGAAGCTTACCGTATATGAGAACGTCGCCTTCGCCATGGAAGTGATCGAGGCGCCGAAGAAGCTCATCAAGAAGCGCACGCTCGAAGTGCTGGAGCTTGTGCGGCTCAAGGACAAAATCAATTCTCTGCCGACCCAGCTTTCCGGGGGCGAGCAGCAGCGGGTCGCCATTGCCCGGGCGATCGTGAACAACCCTTCCGTCATCGTCGCGGACGAGCCGACGGGGAATCTCGATCCCGACACGTCTTGGGGCATTATGAAGCTGATGGAAGAAATCAACTTTCGCGGCACGACCATCATTATGGCAACGCACAACAAAGAAATCGTCAACACGATGCGCAAGCGGGTACTGGCCATCGAATCGGGCAAGCTTGTCCGGGATGAGGTAAGGGGTGACTACGGCTATGAGGATTAACACGGCCGTGAGGCATCTTCGCGAAGGCGGTAAAAACGTCGTTCGAAACGGCTGGATGTCCTTTGCCTCCATTAGTGCGATTGCGATTTCTTTGTTTATTTTGGGTGTCTTTTTGCTTCTGTCGTTGAATGTCAATTACTTGACCCAGCAGATCGAACAGCAGGTCGAGATCCGGGTGTATCTCGAAGTGAAAACGCCGGAGGATCAGGTAACTTCATTGCAAAACGAAATTTCGGCCATCTCTAACGTTTCGAAGGTCAAGTTTGTTTCCAAAGAGGAAGGGCTTGAATACTTGCGCGGAAAGCTGGGAGACGGGAAACAGCTGCTCGAAGGGTTCGAGGGCGAGAACAATCCGCTGAACGATTCCTTCACCGTCGAAGTGACCGAGCCTCGCGAGGTCGCAGCGGTAGCGAAGCAGATCGAGGGCTTGAACAACGGCAAGCCGACGAAGCCGATTTACCGGGTCAGCTACGGGCAAGGGACAGTAGAGACGATGTTCAAAGTGACGTCGATCGTCAGGAACGTCGGGTTGGTCATCGTGGCCGGATTGGCGCTGACCGCCATGTTCCTGATTTCCAATACGATTAAAATTACGATCGTGGCGCGCCGCCGCGAGATTTCGATCATGAAGCTCGTCGGGGCGACCAACTCGTTTATCCGTTGGCCGTTCTTTATCGAAGGGGCGCTGCTCGGCATTATCGGTTCGGCAATTCCCGTCGGCCTGCTGCTGTACGGGTATTGGGAAATGATGCGGGCGATCCAGCTCGACCTGAACCTGCTGCTCGTTCAGCTGCTGCCCTTTGAAGCGATCAGCCTTAAGACGGCAGGGCTTCTGCTCGGCATCGGCATTCTGATCGGCATTTGGGGAAGCACGCTGTCGGTCCGCAAATTTTTGAAAGTTTAATAACCAACGATCAATCTCGGATGAATAGTCGGGGGAGGAACGGATATTGAAGAAGTCTTGGGTGCCTCTTGTGGTCACGGCCGGTTTGGTAGGGACGCTTATCGCTCCGCAATACGGCTTTGCGCTGTCGGAGTCGCAGCGGATTCAGCAGGAAATCAATGAGATTAAAAAAATGAAATCCGCAACGCAGCAAAAAGTGAACGAGACGGAGAAACAAATCAATCAGGTGCAGCAGGAAAAGCAGCAGACGTCGAACGATATTACCGCCATCCTCGGCCAAATCGACGCGACGAACAAGAAGCTCAACGTGCTGAACGACCAAGTGTCGAGCGTCACGACCTCTTTGAAGGAGAACGCTCAGCAGCTGGAGGAAGCGGAAGCGAGAATCGTCTCCCGCGACCAGATGCTTAGATCCAGGCTGCGTCTGATGTATATGAACGGCGTCGTTTCCTACGCCGACGTGCTGCTCAGTTCCACCAGCTTCAGCGATTTCCTGGACCGGCTGCAGGCGCTTAAATCGATTGTCGGGCAGGACAAGGAAATTTTGGAAGCGAACAAACGGGACAAGGCCGTGATCGCCGACAAGCGCGTGGTGATTGAAAAGCAGCTGGCGGAGGTAAAAACTTTATACGCCCAAGCGGCGGCCATCAAAGCCGATCTTGTCGTGAAGGAAAAAGAAAAGGAAGTCAAAATCGCGAGCCTTTCCCAAAAGGAAAAGGAATTGGAAGATATCAGCGAAGAAGTGCAGCAGCAGCTCGTTCAAGTGGCGAAGCAGGAAGCGGAAAAACAGCGCGCGTTTCAGCAGGCCAAAGCGGCGGAGAACGCCAAGAAGAGCAAGGCAACTCCCGCTGCGCCGGCATATACTTATGGTGGCGGCAAGTTCGGGTATCCGCTGCCGCGCGTCGTGCAGATGTCTTCGGACTTCGGCACCCGGACCGACCCGATTAACGGACGGAAATCAACGCACACCGGACTCGATCTGCCTTCCCCGAACGGAACGGACATTTTTGCGGCGGAGGACGGCGTCGTTATCGTCGCGTCCTGGTGGAGCGGGTACGGCAACTGCGTAGTCATCGATCACGGCAAAGGCGTGTGGACGCTGTACGGGCATATCCGCAACGACGGCATCGTTGTCGAGAAAGGGGATACCGTCAAGCGCGGCCAAAAGATTGCAGAAGTCGGTTCCACCGGCCGTTCGACCGGAAACCACCTGCATTTTGAAGTCCGTATCGACGGAGATCCGGTTGATCCGAAGCCGTATTTGAGATAATGCTGCTGTTCATATTTTTTCTTGGCTTGTCATAAACTAGAAAGACAAGTTAGTCAAGTAGCGGGAACAGCAAAGGCGGTGTGGAACCATAAAATGACATTTAAAGGACGTACCGTATTGGCGTTTGTCCTGTTGTCCATGTTTGCAAGCAGCATTATGACGCTGACGATCGTACATCCGTCGATTTTCGCCGCCGTCGGCTTGGAGGGCTCGGCATCCGCCGACGTGAAATCGGGGCTGACCAGCAAGGACTACAAGAAGTTGGCAACGACGTATCAATTGATCGAAGGCAAGTTTTTGAACGAGGTCGATCACGACAAAATCGTGAACGGCGCGGTCAACGGGATGCTGTCCACGCTCGATGATCCGTTTACGGTGTATATGGATCAGAAGGAGGCTCAGCAGTTCGACGAGAACATCTCCTCGTCGTTCCAAGGCATCGGCGCGGAGGTGACCTCCGAAGACGGCAAAGTGACCATCGTCTCTCCGATCAAAGGGTCGCCGGCAGAGAAGGCCGGACTTCACGCGCACGACATCATCGTCTCGATCAACGGAGAGAAGCTGGAAGGGCTCTCGCTCAACCAGGCGATTATGAAGATTCGCGGTCCCAAGGGCACGCAGGCCAAGATCGAAGTGCTGCGGGCCGGGGCGCCGGAGCCGATCCAGATGATCGTCGTCCGCGATGACATCGATGTCGAGACCGTATACAGCGAGATGCTGCCCGGACAGATCGGCAAAATCGAAATCCGGCAGTTCGCCAGCAATACCTCCAAACGGTTCAAGGAAGAGCTGAAAGCTTTGGAGGACAAAGGGATGAAGGGACTCATCATCGACGTACGCAACGATCCGGGCGGTCTGCTTACCGCGGTCGTGGAAATTGTTGAGCCGTTCATACCGAAAGGCAAAGGAATCGTTCAGATCGAGGACCGCAAAGGCAAGCGCGAGGAGACGGCTTCGCAGGGTACCGGCAAGCCGTACCCGGTGTCGGTGCTCATTAACAAGGGCAGCGCGAGCGCATCGGAGATACTGGCCGGCGCGCTGCACGACTCCGCAGGCAGTCAACTGATCGGAGAGAACACGTTCGGCAAGGGAACGGTTCAGGTGACGTTCGAGAAAGAAATGGGCGACGGCAGCAACATCAAGATGACCGTTTATAAGTGGCTCACGCCGAACGGCACTTGGATTCACAAAAAAGGCATTGCGCCGACGATGCCTGTGGAGCAACCGGCTTACTTCAAAGTGGCACCCCTGAGCAAAAAAACGACGCTTAAGCCGGATATGAACAATGAGGACGTCAAAAATCTGCAGATCATGCTGCAGGGCCTCGGACTCGGTCCGGACCGGCAGGACGGCTACTTCAGCGAAAAAACCGCGCTGGCTGTTAAGGCGTTCCAGCGGCTGAACGGCTTGCCGATCACCGGCGAGGTGGATACCGAGACGGCGAACAAGCTGGAGAAGGCGATCCTGACCGAGATCCGCGATCCGAAGAACGACCAGCAGCTTAAGGCGGCTGTCGAGTACATGCAAGGTGCCGTTAAGAAGTAACGGCTTCCGGGATTTAGGGAAATTCAGCCGAAGGCAGGAAAACGAAGCATCCGCGTCGAAATAACAACCTCTATCGGGGCCGCCCGACTTAACGGCCTCGCTGGAGGTTTTCTTTTTAACTTATAAACTTTGAAGTCTGGTGAATAACGTGCGGAGCAGCGGAAAGCGTTCTGTAGAAACGAAGTGTTCGCCTTTGTTTCCGGACTTCAACCTATAGAAGGTGTAGATAATCCAGAAGTCCGGGAACAACAGCGATCGGAAGAACGCTTTGGCTGCGCAGCAGCTTGTTATTCACCGGACTTCGAAAGGGAGCCGGCCATGGACTTTGGTTTGGAACTGGCGTACCGGGGGCTCCGGGCGCTGTTGCAGCTGTTGACGCATCCTTTTTACTATGTAGGCATTCTATTCATCGTGCTGCAGTACCGCCGGCAGATTGCATTCGAGCGGAAGCTGTTCGCGACCAAGCTGCATTCGCTGCTGTCGGAAACGTGGCGAACCGTGCTGTGGGGCTGGGTGGGCGGTCTTGCCGCTTCCGCCCTGATGGCGGGAATCGGGGCGTCCGTTCAGCCGGAGGCGATTGTACTGCTGTGGCTTGTTTCTCTGCTGCTTATTTTCGCGCGGGTGCGCTTTTTGTGCTGGGCTTATGCCGTAGGTGTCATCGGTGTCGCGCAGGCGGTCATGCGGGCATTTCCCGTCTTATACGACGGAGAGGCTGCGGCCTCCTGGGGTTGGGTGACGGGACCGCTGCTGTCGTTGAATATGCCGTCTATGCTGGCACTTGTGGCGGTTTTGCATCTGGCGGAAGCGCTGTTCGTACGCTTTCAAGGGACGCGGCTCGGCACGCCGATGTTTTACGAGAGCAAGCGGGGCAAAATTGTCGGCGGATATCAGCTGCAAGGCTACTGGCCGATGACGTTGTTTCTTCTCGTGCCGATGGCCGGAGGAACGGCACTGCCTTGGACGCCGCTGCTTGGCGGCGATTTGTGGCAGCATGGCTGGACGATCGTCGGCTTTCCCGTAATGATCGGCTTTACCGAGATGACGATGTCGCGGCTGCCTCAAGAGAAAGTAAAGCTCAGCTCGAACCTGCTGCTGCTCTATTCGGCGGCCTTGCTGCTGTTCGCCGCCGTTGCCGCCTGGTGGCCGCCGTTTATGGCTGTGGCGTCCGTGCTGTGCATTCTGATGCACGAAGCGATGATCGCCTACAGCCGGTGGGATGAAGCGAGGCGCAGTCCAGTATATGTACACGGGAGTCGCGGGCTGAAAATTTTGGGCATTCTGCCCGGCAGTCCGGCGGATGAGCTTGGCCTTGCCGTCGGCGAGATCGTTCACAAAGTCAACGGGATCCCGGTCCGTACGAAGCAGGAACTGCATCAAGCGATGCAGCAGAACTCGGCGTTTTGCAAGCTGGAAATTTTGAATTTGGCGGGCGAAAGCAAATTTTTGAAGCGCGCGATTTTTTCGGGAGAGCACCATCAGCTCGGCATCGTGCTTGCGCCCGATCAAGAGGCGCTCCATTATGCAGAGGTAAGGCAGCGGCCGATCTGGGCGTACTTCAGCCGCAAGCCGGTCGGACTGCTCAGCAATCGTTCAGGCTCCGAATCGGTATAAGTACAAAAACAAGCCGCTGGCGTGAGAGAAATTGTCACGCCAAGCGGCTTGTTTCGAATCAGCGTAGTATGCGGTAATAAGCAGTGGAACGGGCTTTAATTGCCGGATGGTTGAAGAGCGGATGCGGGCTTCTCCCGCAGGACGACAATTTCGACCCGCCGGTTTTTGGCGCGGTTCTCTGCGCTGTTGTTTTCCGCCACAGGTCTCGTATCCGCGTAGGCCGTCGAAACGAGCTTTTTCGGATCGAGCTGTGTTTCATAGAGGAAATACCGCAGTACCGAAAGCGAACGAGCCTGCGACAATCCCCAGTTGTCTTTGTAGAAAGAGCCTGTCGTCAGCGGCAGGTCGTCCGTATGCCCTTCGATGCTGACCGTCGCGTCGAGCGTCGGGAACAAGCTGGCCAGCTTGGTTAAGACCGGAATCGCGGGCGGCTTCAGATCCGCTTTGCCGAGATCGAACAGGAACAGATCATTCAGCGTGACGGCTACCCCTCGTGGCGTATTGGCTGCAGATACTTGGGATTGCAAGTTGTTTTCTTCGATATAGACCTGCACTTTTTGGAGCAAATCTTCGAGCTGGCGTTCCTTTTTCTCCCGCTCTTCCCTTTCTTTCATTTCCCTGAGCTGCTGCTCGGTTTTCGTGCTGTCGTCTCCGCCCTTCGCCGGGTTGGCGGAACCGGTGATGCCCATGCCCTTCGGCATAATGGTATCGGCCTTCATGAATTCAAACTTCAGCGCTTGCGACAGTACCTCATATTTTTGCACATCCACCTTGCTCATCGCATACATGATGACAAAAAAGATGAGCAGCAGCGTAATCAGGTCCGCGTAGGTAACCATCCATCGCTCGTGGTTTTCGGGGGCTTCCTGCTTTTTATTCTTCCTCGCCACCGGCCTCACCTGCGCCTTCAACTTTTTTATGTTCCTGATGGAGGAACGAGTTTAGTTTCTTTTTGATAAGCTGCGGATTTTCCCCGGCTTGAAGCGCGAGGATGCCTTCCAGCATCAATTCCATCTCGGAAATTTGCTCTTTGCTGCGGATCTTGATTTTGTTTGCGATTGGCAGATAAAGAACGTTCGCGGACGATACGCCGTACAGCGTTGCAGTAAACGCAACGGCAATGGCCGGCCCCAGACTTCCCGGATCGGACAAGTTGCCGAGCACGTGGATCAAGCCCATAACGGTACCGATGATCCCCATCGTCGGAGCATAGGCGCCGGCGGAATCGAACATTTTGGCGTAGCCTTCGTGATGGTGCTCGATCGCGTCCATCTCCAGCTCCAGAATTTGCCGGGTCAGCTCCGGATCAGTGCCGTCGACAACCATCATGAGACCGTCCCGCAGGAACGGGTTGCTGTGCTCTTGCGCACGCTGCTCCAAGGCAAGCACGCCCTCGCGTCTGGCGATCGTGGCCATTTCGACCAGCTCGTCGATGATTGCGGCGTGGTCGCGCTTCGGCTCTTTGAAGGCCATTCCCAAAGCTTTGCCGATTTGCTTAAGCTGGGACATCGGGAAGCTGATCATGACGGCTCCGATCGTTCCGCCGAAAATAATGAGCATGGCACTGGGAACCACCAGCGCGGAAAGGTGACCGCCGTCCATCAGATAGCCGCCGATCAGACCGCCCAGGCCTACGATAATACCTATTAATGTAGTCAAGTCCACTGTCGTTCCACCCCTAGATTTCTAAAATTAAATGTTGTGCTGCGTTCCTTTTCTTTTTTCTGCGCAAGTGAAGCCTTGGAAAAACAGGAAATGGGATTCGTTTGCAACAGAAAGAGAAAAAGAGTATAATATATGGGAACAAATATTCCTATCAAAGGAAATCGTCGAACGGAGTCAAACGCGCGTCAACCGATGCTTAGTTATTTATCGGAATATGGCAGATAAAAGTTTAGAAGGAAAACAAAGTCTTTTTTATGAACGGGTGATCAGATGAGCAAAATGAATGAAGTCGTCTTCAGCGACAAGAAATTCCAGCTCGAAGCGGAGTTTCAGCCGCAAGGGGATCAGCCGGCCGCAATCGAGCAGCTGGTGAACGGCGTACGGGAAGGGAAAAGACATCAAACGCTGCTTGGCGCAACGGGAACGGGGAAGACGTTTACGGCGGCTCATGTGATCGCCCAGTTGAACCGGCCGACCCTGCTGATTGCGCATAACAAGACGCTAGCCGCGCAGCTATGCAGCGAGCTGCAGGAGTTTTTCCCGAACAATGCCGTTTCTTATTTCGTCAGCTATTACGACTACTATCAGCCGGAGGCGTACATTCCGTCGTCGGACACGTATATTGAGAAGGATTCCAGCATTAACGAAGAAATCGACAAGCTCCGGCACTCGGCGACGAGCTCGCTTTTCGAGCGTCGTGACGTCATTATCGTCGCGAGCGTATCGTGCATCTACGGCCTCGGTTCTCCGATGGAGTACCGGGATCTCGTGCTGTCGCTGCGGGTCGGTATGGAGCGTTCACGCAACGATATTTTGCATCGGCTCATCGACATTCAGTACCAGCGCAACGATATGAACTTCGTACGGGGCACGTTCCGCGTGCGCGGCGACGTTATCGAGATTTTTCCGGCTTCACGCGGCGAGCAAGCGGTCCGTGTGGAGCTGTTTGGCGATGAAATCGAGCGGATCACGGAGATTAACGTGCTAACCGGCGAGATTGTCGGCGAGCGCGATCATATCGCCATCTTCCCGGCGTCCCACTTCGTGACGCACGAGGAAACGATGAAGCGGGCGCTCGTGAACATCGAGCGGGAGCTGGAGGAACGGCTCGAGCAACTGCGCGGAGAGGGCAAGCTGCTGGAGGCGCAGCGGCTGGAGCAGCGGACGCGCTACGACATCGAGATGATGCAGGAGATGGGCTTCTGCTCCGGGATCGAGAACTATTCGGGACCGCTGACGTTCCGCGAGCGCGGAGCGACGCCGTACACGCTGTTCGATTATTTCCCGGACGACATGCTCGTGATCGTGGACGAATCGCACGTGACGCTGCCGCAGATCCGCGCGATGTACAACGGCGACCGGGCGCGCAAGGAAGTGCTCGTCGATCACGGCTTCCGGCTGCCTTCGGCGCTGGATAACCGGCCGCTCCGATTCGAGGAGTTCGAAGAGAAAGTGAATCAGATCATTTATGTCTCGGCGACGCCGGGACCGTATGAGCTGGAGCATTGTCTGGAGATGGTGCAGCAGATCATTCGTCCGACCGGACTCGTAGATCCGGTGATTGAGGTGCGCCCGACCAAGGGTCAGATCGACGATCTGCTGGAAGAAATTCAAGACCGGATCAAGAAAGACGAACGCGTGCTTGTTACGACGCTAACGAAGAAGATGGCCGAGGATCTGACCGATTACTTCAAGGAAATCGGCATCAAGGTCCGGTATTTGCACTCGGATATCAAGACGCTCGAGCGGATGCAGATTTTGCGTGAATTGCGGCTCGGCACATTCCACGTTCTCGTCGGCATCAACCTGCTGCGGGAAGGGCTGGACTTGCCCGAGGTGTCGCTTGTGGCGATTCTTGATGCCGACAAGGAAGGCTTCCTGCGTGCGGAGCGCTCCTTGATCCAGACGATCGGACGGGCGGCGCGTAACGCCAACGGGCATGTTATTATGTACGGGGACAAAGTGACCGATTCGATGGACAAGGCGATTCAGGAAACGAACCGCCGCCGGACGATCCAGCTTGCTTATAATGAGAAACACGGCATTACGCCGCAAACGATACAGAAGAAAGTGCGCGATGTAATTGAAGCCACCAAGGTGGCCGAGCAGAAGGCCGACTACTTGTCGGAAGTGAAGCAGGCGAAGATGTCCAAGAAAGACCGCATCTCGCTGATCGAACGGTTGGAGCAGGAAATGAAGGAAGCAGCCAAAAACCTGCAGTTTGAGCGTGCCGCGGAGCTCCGCGATGCCGTGCTCGAATTGAAGGCCGAGCTGTAGTCAAGGGAGGCTTTCGAAACGTGGCCAGAGACAACATTGTAATTAAAGGCGCCAGGGCGCACAACCTGAAAAATATCGACGTCGTCATTCCGCGGGATAAATTTGTCGTCCTGACCGGCTTGAGCGGCTCCGGTAAATCGTCCTTGGCGTTTGATACGATCTATGCCGAAGGGCAAAGAAGATATGTCGAGTCGCTGTCCGCCTACGCTCGGCAGTTTCTCGGCCAGATGGACAAACCGGATGTCGACTCGATCGAGGGATTGTCTCCGGCCATCTCCATCGACCAGAAGACGACGAGCCGCAACCCGCGTTCCACCGTGGGTACGGTGACGGAAATTTACGACTATCTGCGTTTGTTATTCGCCCGGATCGGGCGTCCGCACTGTCCGGAGCATAAAATCGAGATTACCTCGCAGACCGTCGAACAGATGGTCGACCGGATCATGGAATATCCGGAGCGCACCAAGCTGCAAATTTTGGCGCCGATCGTCTCGGGACGCAAGGGCGAGCATTCGAAGCTGCTGGCGGATATCCAGAAGCAAGGCTTCGTCCGCGTGCGTGTCAACGGCGAGCTTCGCGAGCTGTCGGAAACGATTGAGCTGGAGAAAAACAAAAAGCATACAATCGAAGTGGTCGTGGACCGGATTGTCGTGAAGGACGATGTCCAGACGCGTCTGGCTGACTCGCTGGAGACGGCTCTGAAGCTGGCGGAGGGACGTGTCATCGTGGACGTGATCGATCAGGAAGAGCTGTTGTTCAGCCAAAATCTGGCCTGCCCCGAATGCGGCTTCAGTATCGAAGAGCTGGCGCCACGGATGTTCTCGTTCAACAGTCCGTTCGGCGCATGTCCGGAATGCGACGGCTTGGGTCAAAAGATGATCGTCGATCCGGACCTGCTCGTTCCGAATCCGAAGCTTTCCATTGAAGAGGGAGCGTTCGAGGCATGGGCCGGCAGCACGTCGAACTACTATCCGCAGTTCCTTGCGGCGGTGTGCGAGCACTACGGTATCCCCAAAAATGTACCTGTCAGCGAGCTGACGAAAGAGCAAATGCAAAAGCTGCTGAACGGTACAGGCGGGGAGAAGGTGCGTTTCCGCTACGAGAACGACTTCGGACATAAGAAGGAAGCGATGGTTCCTTTCGAAGGCATCGTGAACAATCTGGAGCGCCGTTACCGGGAGACGTTCTCCGACGGCATCCGTGAGCATATCGAGACCTACATGAGCGCCAAGCCTTGCGGCAAGTGCAAGGGCGCCCGCCTGAAGCCGGAAACGCTGGCGGTAACCGTAGGAGATAAAAATATCGCGCATGTCACCTCGCTGTCCATCGGGGAAGCGCAGCAATGGTTCGACTCGCTGAAGCTGACCGACCGCGAGACGCAGATCGCGCATCTGATCCTGAAGGAGATCAAAGAGCGTCTGGGCTTCCTCGTCAATGTCGGGCTCGACTACTTGACGATGCATCGTGCGGCGGGTACACTCTCCGGCGGCGAGGCGCAGCGGATTCGTCTGGCAACGCAAATCGGGTCGAGCCTGATGGGCGTGCTGTACATTCTGGACGAGCCGAGCATCGGCCTGCACCAGCGGGACAACGATCGGCTGATCCAGACGCTGGAGCATATGCGGAATCTGGGCAATACGCTGATTGTGGTCGAGCACGACGAAGATACGATGCTGGCTGCCGACTACATCATCGATATCGGACCGGGCGCGGGCATTCACGGTGGCAAGGTGATTGCCCAAGGAACGCCCGAAGAGATTATGCAGGACGAGCAATCGTTGACCGGGCAATATCTCAGCGGCCGCAAATTTATTCCCGTCCCTGCCGAGCGGCGGAAGCCGAACGGCAAATGGCTGGAAATTCGCGGGGCCAAAGAAAATAATTTGCGCGGCGTCAATGTGAAGATTCCATTGGGAGTATTCGGCTGTGTAACGGGCGTGTCCGGCTCAGGCAAGAGTACGCTGATTAACGAACTTTTGTACAAGACGTTGGCGAAAGAGCTGAACGGCGCCAAGGTTCGCCCGGGCGAGTACAAGGAGTTCAAAGGACTGGAGCATGTCGACAAAGTCATCGACATCGATCAGTCGCCGATCGGGCGGACGCCCCGTTCGAACCCGGCTACGTACACCGGCGTATTCGACGACATCCGCGACGTCTTCTCGGCGACCAACGAAGCGAAGGTGCGCGGCTACAAGAAAGGCCGGTTCAGCTTCAACGTGAAGGGCGGACGCTGCGAGGCGTGCAAGGGCGACGGCATTATCAAGATCGAGATGCACTTCCTGCCGGACGTTTACGTGCCGTGTGAGGTATGCAAAGGTAAACGGTACAATCGCGAAACGTTGGAAGTGAAATATAAAGGTAAGAACATTTCCGAGGTATTGGAAATGACGATCGAGGATGCGTGCGAATTTTTCAAAAACATTCCGCGCATTCACCGGAAAATGCAGACGTTAATGGACGTCGGGCTCGGGTACATGAATCTGGGTCAGCCGGCGACGACGCTCTCCGGGGGAGAGGCGCAGCGCGTGAAACTTGCGGCCGAGCTCTATCGCCGCAGCACGGGCAAGACGATCTACATTCTGGACGAGCCGACGACCGGATTGCATATCCATGATATCGACCGGCTGCTTAAGGTGCTGCACCGCTTGGTTGAGAACGGCGATTCCGTCCTCGTCATCGAGCACAACCTCGATGTAATCAAGACGGCTGATTATATCATCGATCTTGGGCCGGAAGGCGGCAGCCGAGGCGGTACCATCGTCGCTTCCGGAACGCCGGAGGAAGTCGTGAAGGTAAGCGGCTCGTACACCGGCAAATACCTGAAGCCAATCCTGGAACGCGACAAAGTGCGCTCCGAGGATTACTACAAGCGTCTTAAAGAAATCGAAGACGCGGCCGTATAACTTCGGTGACCCCAGGGTAAAGAAAAAACGCTGCTCCAAGCCGGGAAAACTCGCTTGCGAGCGGCGTTTTTACGAGTGCGCCTTGCAGGCTTGACACTGAATTCCCGCGTGATCGAAGTTATAAATGTTAGAAAAAATGGACATTTTATATGTGCGCGGAAGATTCGAGAAATCGCGGCTCGTCAGGAAGAAATCGTTCACCCGATTGATTGACCAGTGCGGTCGTATCCATCAGCTAGATGTGAAACAAGCGCCATGAGTGAAGTTCCGCACAAAGGGGTCAACGGCGAATAAGTCATGCCCTGCCGCTTCCCGGCGAAAATGTTGACAAACTTGTTACACTTGGATAAATCGCTTGCACTTCCATGCTAGTCAAGATAAGATAGAAATTAAGTATTTTCGCATATTGAAGGAGGTCCCTCCATGTTTTTGGCTGAAGAAGCGGCAAAAAGCACGAGCACCTTTTCCGGTTTCGATATCTTCGTGATCTTGTTCACGTTAGTTATTGCCATCGGCCTTATCCGGTTGCTCGGCGCTAAAAAGAAAAATCCGTTCGCCATTGGCTTCGGTCTGGTTAGCTTGGCCGTATTCGTAACCTTGAGCGTCGTTATGGTTATGGGCTGGATGGGCAAGCTGTAAGCTGTCGCTGCAGCAGAGGTGCGAATAAGACATACATGTGCACGGACAAGGACAGGTCCCCTTCGGGGGCACTGTCCTTTTGACGTTTCAAAGGTGATTTCCTGAAACTAAAAAGGAGCGCCCGCCTTAAGCAGAGGGACGCTCCGTTGAATTACACCCACCACATTTCGCCAAGCGGCTCTTTGATGAGGATTTGCTGCAGGTTTTGTACCGCTTTCGTAAAGCCTTCGTCCACCGACATCAAGCCGTCTTCATGCTCGATGCTGACGACATAGTCGTAGCCGACCAAGCGAAGCGCGCTGATGATATCCGCCCACGTCTTGAGATCGTGCCCATAGCCGACGGTGCGGAACTGCCAAGCGCGGTCCAGCATATTCGCATAGGACTGCATATCGGTGACGCCGTAACGGTTGACGTTGATCGGATCGATCGACGTATCTTTGGCATGGAAATGGTGAATGGCGCCTGCGCGGCCGAGAATGTTCACCGCCTGCACCGGATCGATGCCCTGCCACCACATATGGCTCGGGTCCAGGTTCGCGCCGATGACGTCGCCGGCCGCTTCGCGCAGACGCAGCAGCGTAGCCGGAGTATGGACGGAGAAGCCGCCGTGCAGCTCAAGACCGAATTTCACGCCGCGCTCGGAGGCGTATTTACCGGTTTCCGTCCAGTACGGAATCACTTTGTTGGCCCACTGCCAATCGAGAATCTCTTGGAAATCGGGCGGCCAAGGAGCTACCGGCCAGTTCGGATATTTCGCATTATCGGAATCTCCCGGGCAGCCGGAGAACGCATTGACGACAGGCACCTCGAGCTTCTGGGCAAGGTCTACCGTTTTGAGCAGCGCTTCGTGATCGGCTTGGGCGAGCGCTTTTTGCGGATGGAGCGGGTTGCCGTGGCAGCTGAGCGCGCTGATCGTCAGTCCGCGGGATTCGATCGCTTGCTTGAAGGCTTTCAGCTTGCCGTTATCGCTGAGCAGCACGTCCGGGTCGCAGTGTGCTTTGCCGGGGTAACCGCCGGTGCCGATTTCAACAGCGTCCAGACCTTTGGATGCAATGTAGTCAAGCGCTTCTTCGAAAGGCTTCTGCTGGAATAATACCGTGAAAACACCTAATTTCATGGGACACCTCCGAAAATAATCAAAATGAACGCGCGTACAATAGAACGCTCAACCAAATTATATCATTATTTGCTCACAGCTCAAAGTAGGAGTTTCGGACATCATGTATTGGATGTCGCTTTTTCGTAAAAAGTTCACTACTCAGTCTAAAACGTTCATCGTCTGAATATAATTGGTCAGCATTCGGAACCACGTTCTCCTTCCATGGGGCCACTCTTTTTTTCGGTGATTTTCGACAAAAGCGCCCGACAACGTTCCCGTTTCTTTTCCTTTTGATTGGTTTACAATGGAAACAATTCTCTTCGGACTAGGGGAGGGAAGGGGCAACTTTTTAAAGAAAGGGCGGATCGTTAGATGAGCAAAGATACGCAAATTGTTGAAACGGCATCAGGAACCTGGTTACGTTTCCCAAACAACTTTAAAAAGTTTCACTGCTTGGTGGAACTGCCCGATCAGCTCTCGCTCAACATTAATACGAAATCGGGCTGCGTACATGTACATAAGAAGGACTGCGACGATGTGTTTCAATATGTGGGGGAATTGTATATAACGGCGAACGGCAATCAGCTGCAATGCACCGTTCAAGCTGCTCCGGCCAAAGAAGAAGTGATGGAGACGCCCGCGTCCGGGAAGCAATCCGATGCCAGTTGAGGTATATTCGCGAGTTCGCGTGAAAAAAACAAGCAGCGCCCGCAAAGGGACGCTGCTTTTATCATACTTAGAACGGCCAGTTCAGAAGACCGCGGTAGATGTGGAGTACCGTTTCGCTTTTGCCGCTGTAGACGATAACCGCCGCGGTAACGATCAACTGAGTTAACGCGCATCGGGCGTAGAAGTACGTCCGGGATACTTTTTTCTTGTTGACCGTCGTCTTTCCGAGCAGGTTCTCCAGCGCGATCAGCACGCCGTGGTAGACGCCCCACAGCAGGTACAGCCAGCTAAAGCCGTGCCATAGCCCGATCAGCACCATGATGAGGATGGACAGACCGGCTGCCGTCCATTTGGTCGGCGTTTGGCGCGAGAAAAATATAAAAATATGATCGCGGAACCAGTCGCCAAGCGTGGCGTGCCAATTGCGCCAGTACTGCGTCAGCGTCGGGGACTGGAACGGTTTCTTGAAGTTTTCCGGTATGTTGTAGCCCATCAGCCGTCCGAAGCCGATCGCAATATCGGAATACCCGGAGAAATCAAAGTAGATCAGGGCATAGAACCAGACCATCAAAAATAGCGATTGATGCGTATACAGCTCTTGCCCGGACATGACATTGAACACGTCGGTCATCCAGGTGACCAGCACGATCTTCTTGAACATACCGAGAATGATGCGCTTGAGGCTGCTCTCCATCTGTGCGGCATCCACCCGATACGGCTGCTTCGTATCCGCCATGAAATCGCGGAATTTGAGAATCGGGCCGGACGTGAACGTCGGGATGAACAAAATAAAGTTAAAGTAATCGACGACCTTCGCGCGGGCGTCTTTGCCGAAGAAGTAGGCGAAATACAGGGCATCGATCACCTTAAGCACGTTGTAAATCAAGCCGAGTACAATGACAACGTCGAACAGCGGGTGAGTGAATACCTCCATGCCGAACAGCCGCAGCGAGCAGACAGCGGCCACATTGGCGGCGATCAGCAGAATGAACCAGCCCTTGCGAAAGCGCGACGTGTGGCTCAAAAATAGAAAGGCCAAATAGTTCAGCGCCGTGTAGGCCAAGTAAAAGGCGAGCAGCTTTTTACTGAAGAGCAGCAAAAAGCATAGGTTGAACGCGAGCAGCAGCAGCCGCTTGTTATCCGCCCACCGCCGGGTTAAGGCAAGCACGAGCACCATGCCGGTCATAGCCATAACCGCGTTCATATTTAAATACCACATCGAAGATTCCTCCAACATATGCATCCGCCGTGCGGGTCGGAAACCGGCCCGGAGCGGGACGGAAGGACCGATCGGGGCCCGCGCCGATCAAGACAAGATCAGAACCCTTCGTAGATGAACAATCCTTTGCCGGTAAAATAGATCAGCACCATGATGAGCATGGCGAGATAAACGATCACTTCGACGATTTTGCGAGCGAAGCGAGCCATGCGTCCACCTCCTTCGTAAACACCGGAGCGCCTTCCTGACGGCTCAGATGGACGAGATCGTGAAAATATTTCGGATCGTAGGTCGTCAGCAGATCCAGCGTAGGAACCCCGGCCGCCTGCAGGCGGCGGTTGACTTCTTCCTGCAAAGCGGACATGTAGCGCGGCAGCTTGTAGCCGCGGTTCCAAGGCATCCAGACGACGCGCAGCGGCAAGCCTTGCTGCTTGCTGTAAGCGATGATGAAGTCCAAGGCGTCCAGATTGTTCTTGAAATCGCGGTTGGTCATCCAGCCGAAGCGCTGCTCGTACTCATCCCACTTTTTTCGGAGATCCTCGTCGGATTTTCGGCCGAAGTAGAGCTCCTTATCGATCCAGCGCGGCTGGTAAGCCAGCGGATCGGATGCGCTGAGCTTTAGCGTCTCCGGGAACCGGGCGCATGCTTCGAACCGGGTGGCATCCTGCTTCAGCAGCCCTTGGTACAAGCCGCAGGCAAGCTCCGTCCCGGTATCGCGGAAATAGTCGCGGTACGCGTAGACGTAAGGCTGGTACCAAGGCTTGAACCACTGGTAAGTCGGGTCCGTATCCAGGCTGTCGATCATCGTATGCACGTCGATGCCGACAACAAGCTGTCCCTCTACATGGAAACGCTGCTGCTCCAGAATCGCTTTCAGATCGGTCAGCTTTCCATAGGAGAGCCCGAGCTCCACCAGCTTGGCGGTCGAATCCGATTCGATATACGCCCCCGTCACCGCGGAGTTGCCGTAGAAGGCCGGTCCCCGATTTTGCCAATCGTGATGGAAGAGCGTCTTCGTAAAATCGTTCTTATAAAAACGCCGCGACGTGACCATCGGGTCCCACCAGGAGATGAGGACGTCCGACAGCACGAAAGCGGCCAACAGCAGCAGCACGAAGCTGTTTTTGCGAAGAAAAGCGATCATAACGGGAAAACCCACACTTTCCAATGAAGGCGATCATTAGTTATTAATCACAGAATCACGGATTATGGCGTTAGAGCGATTTTTGCTGCCACGCGTGGTACTGCTCGCGGAACGCTGCAGGCCAGTTCGCTTCGTCCAATCCGTATTGCGCGAAGAAGGCGAACGCCCAGCGCTCGATGCCGAACCCGACGCAGCCGGTAACCGCATTGCGCTTGCCCATTTTAATATTAAACGCATTGCCGAACGTGCTGCTGTGGAAGTTGATGGAGCTGCAGGCGATCGACTTGTTGATATTCGGAATCGTCAGCCGGAGCTCGTACTTCATTTCTTGATTCCGCTGGAAGGACGCTTTGACCTGGAAGTCGTTCGTGAAAAACGGATCGTTCGCGATTTCCAGCACGCTGTCCACGTTCCATTCGACGGCCAGCTCCTTCAAATATTCGATGGCCTGCAGCCGGTTCTCCTTTACGTAATCCGGCTTGCCGACGAAGATGATCTCCCGCATGCTGAAATCGAGCAGGCGTCCGAAGTCCGTATGATTGCGCGATTCGAAGCGGTGGCACTTGGAAATGGCTGTCACGGTCACGCCGTCGCCTTCGAGCGTTTCGTTCTGCAGCCCTTCGTAGCAGTGGTAGCAGGTCGAAGGGTTCATCGTAAATTTCGGCTTTGCCAGGTTGGCGTTCAGATCGAGCGGCTGCTCCTGCTTCCAGCCACCGGCATCGCGGATCGATTGGGAGAACGCTTCGATGATTTCGAGGTCCTCGCGCAGGTGCGACAGGAAGTGAATGTGCTCCGGAAACGAAGTAAAGTGATTCGTCTTGTTCAGCGTATCGCAATGAATGACGGCCGGGTATTGCTCCTCCGTAATTCCTGCAAAACGGTTCGCGATTTTCGTGACGAAGCTGTAGTCGAGAAAGCGCATCAGACTGGAGAACGGCTCGCGGAAAATGAACAAGCCCGGCTCCAGCACTTTGATGATTTTGCGCTCGACGAGCTCGGCGATGATATCGCCTTCGTAGGGGGTATCGACCTTATGCTCGAACAGGATATTTTCCTTGAAGCCGAAATCTCCTTGCGAGAAGCGGTCGATCAGCTTGCGTACCTGCTCTTCGATGGCGGCGTTGCCTTTCGGGGAGTCGTGAACGATATGAATGTGCCCGGATTCAAGCCGGATGTCGCGGATGGTTTCGTCAATAAACGCCGCGGCGTATTTGAGCTGCCCGTGCTGACTGGAGACAAGTCCCTCCAAAGAAACGACGCATTCCATGGGCTTACCTCTCTTTCTTGTTGTGGATGAACGTTGCGATTTCGCGGACGGTGTTGAGCGGGTACAGCATCAAGTCCTGATTCGTCACTTGGATGCCGTACGTTTTCTCGATATGCGCGATCAGCGCCGTCGCTCCGATAGAATCAATATATCCATAATCGAACAAATGTACGTCTACGGAAAAATCGTCGTCATCGTCTTCGATTTCGTAACGGGTCTTGATGTGTGCCTCAAGCTGTTCCAGCAATTCCTGCATGGGGGAAGCCTCCTCGGAAATTAAGATCAAGCGATATGCGCCGGGCTCGCAGCGAGTACCGGCAAAAAAGCGAGACGGCGATTGCGGGACCAGAGGGCCCCGCCGCAACCGTCCGCGTGAAGAGTGAATGCAAGCTAACAAGCTAACGGGCCGTTTTGGCTACAGTCAATGTCACCGGATCACCGTAATGCGTGACCGTATAGGTCGATTTCGCTTCGTCCCGGTCGACGGTCAGCCCCGCTCCTTCGATGGTCAGCGGTTCGGCGCTGTAAATCTGCACTTGCTGCATGCCGGGTGCGTTCAGCTTCAGCGTCCAGCGGTCCGCCGATTTTTGCAGCTCGTACGGCACGTTCGAGCGCATCAGATGCGGCTCACTGCCGAGCGTCTCCGCCCGTTCGGGCGAGGTGAACCGGATGGCGGCCGTTTGCGGGACACCGAGGTACAGCTTGCCGCCGCGCGTATCGCGCACCTCGGCATCGGTGACGGCCTGTTTGGCCGCGTAAGGCTGCCCACGGTCGACGACAAGGCCGAGCGTGCCGCGGTATTCGGCGGCCTGCGCCGGAACACCGTCGGTGATCGCTTTGACGCGGAAACCGGGCTCGACGGTCATGCCGAGCATTTTCTTGATGCGGTCCATGGCGACCTCGCGCCATGGCCGGTACAGCTCGACGCGGGTCGTCATCGCATTCAGGAACGAGCGCGCCATTTGGGGCTCGGTCATGAAGTTATAGCTGTAATCGTCCCGAAGTTTGTCCAAATACCGGACGAATTCCAGCAGCTCCGGCACGCGGGTCGGGAAATGGTACTCGATATGCTCGAAATAATCGATCGGCAGGTCGAGCGCCGCGTACGCTTCGAAAATATCTTTCGTCGAATAATGCTTGTCCGTGCGCAGCACCGGCGCCGGGGTATTCAGCATCATCGGCTTGCTCAAGTCGGGCTCGCCCGCCGCATCGGTCATAAGAAACGGCAGACCCCAGTTATACTCGACGCCAAGGCGCGGATCGGCTTTGATATGCGACGGCTTGAAGCCGAAGTTGAACCAGATGCCGGATTCCCGCTCGTTGCGCAGCGTCTGGCTGCGGTCCGGATTGTTGATCCGCCATGTATGCTGGTTCGTGCCGGGCATATTCCACGGAATGCCGAGCTTCTCGAACGCTTTCTGATGCAGCGCGATTTCCTGCTTTTCCTGCGCGTCGCTCGTAAAGTTATGGACAAAAATGTGCGGGTACAGCTCCAGACCGTTGTCCTTCGTGTACCGGATAAATTCGTTCAGTTGGTCCGCATACGGGAATTTCGGATCGTCGACGGTCGACGGGATGCCGAATTCGAGCTGCCCGACGATCAGATCGTCCTTGCCGTCCCCGTTCAGGTCGTACCAGAGCGGGACGGCGTTGTGCCCGCCGACGAGCGCGTGATTGCCGAGCTGGTTGACGGTTGCCGCTTCGATGACGCCTTTGTCCACCCAAGCGGTACGTCCGGCGCCCGAGTCCTCCTGAACGAATACGCGCAGGTCGCCTTCGCCGGTGCCGACGACGAGGTCGGCTTTGCCGTCCCCGTTCATGTTGCGGACGGACGGCGCCGCAAACCGCGCAGCCAGCTTGAACAGCGCTTCGCCCGCGTGCCAGGCAACCGCGCCGTTCGCCCCGCGCGTGCCGCGGTACAGCGTCACCTGCCCGTCGGCATCCCCGATCACCAGATCGGGGACGCCGTCTCCGGTGACGTCGCCCACGGCCGGCGCGATCGGCGCCGCGCCGCGGATCGGCTTCCCGTCCGCCAGCAGCGGGACGGGCGCCTTGAACGCGCCGCCGACTTCGCCATAGGCGACCGCGAGCGTGCCGTCCGGCTGGCCGATCAGCAGATCCGGCCGGCCGTCGCCGTTCAGATCAACCGCCGCCACGCTGGCGTACGATCCGGCCTTTAGCGGCTCCCCGCTCGGGAGCCGCAAGGGCTCGCGCCGCGCGAACGCCGCCGGCGCTTTCAGATCCGCCGGGAGCTGCTGCCCGGCGTAGGCTCCTTCCGTTTCACCGGCGTTCCGGTAAACGTATAATCCGCCGTCGGCCGACCCGACGATCAGGTCGGGCCGGCCGTTGCCGGTAAGGTCGGCCAGCGCGGGGTACACGCGGTAGGGCAGCGTGATCGGATCGCCGAGCGAGCGGTAATCCGGATAATTGGCCAGCCGGATCGCCTCTCCGTCGGCGGACAGCCGCGTGCCGCTTGAATAGAACGAATTCGGCGTCTCGCCGGCGAAGGCGGGCTTGTCGTTCGTTCCGGTGTTCAAATGAACGACGACCGATTCCTGCCAACGCCCCCACGTGAACGACGAGCGGACCAGCGAGAACGAAGGGATCTGCTTGTACTTCTTAAGCAGCTCCGCCCACTGGATGCCTTCGCCGTCGCGGATCGCTTCAAGCGCCTCGAAATGGTTCTGATACGCCATCGCCGGACGGCCGTAAGGCCCGTACGACTTTTTGACGCTGTAGCCGAGCTTCGTCTTGGAGACGAATGCGGCGTATTCGCTGCGCAGCAAGGCGTTCCCGGCTGCGAACGTAAAATGGAAGTACGGCGCCAGCGGCAGCTGGCTGCGGTCGAAATACAGCGCGTCCGGGGTCGGCTTCTTGGCCGCGTTCGTGTCCGCCGCCAGCTTCTCGAAGCCGAGCTTCGGGTCCATGCCGCTGTTTAAATCATACCCCGTCACAAAATACCGGTTCGGCAGCAGCGTGCCGCTAAAAAACACCGTGCCTTCCCCGTACCGGTTCAACGTATAAAGCGAGATGCCGTTCATCGAAGCGAGCGTCTGCGCCGTGGAAGGGACGAGCCCTTTTCCCCAGGAGAACCGGCTTAAGCTTCCTTCGGTGTCGTGCCGGAAGAAGCTGTCTGCGAACGACCGAAGCAGCTGCTGGACGCTCTGCAGGTCGGCATCTACTTCCGGATAAGACCAGAGGGACGGACTTCCGCCTCCGGCTCCGAGCGCACTGCTGGCCGGCGCGGGGACGTCGACGACTTGTCCCGCTCCGAGAAAGCTGGGGTCAAAATCGTCCGCAAACGGGTTCTCAAGAAATAAATGCCCGCCTTCCCGGACGTAAGCTTGAAGCAGCTCCCGCTCGGAGTCTGTCATGCTCCCGTGCAGCGACGGGTCCAAATAAACCGAATCGTAAGACCGGAGCTCGCGCGCGCTCAGTCGGCTCAGCTCCTGCCGCTCCAGCTCCAGACCGACGACCGGCGATTGCCGGAGCTGCGCGTAGGCGGTCGGATCGGAAGCGCCGCCAGAGGTGGCGTACAGCAGGCGCACCTTCAGCTCTTTGTTCGCTGTCAGCAGGAAGACGAGAACGACGGCAGCAATTGCAACAATCGCAATCGCCGCCGCCTTGCGATAAGCTCGTTGTCGAATCAAAAAAATCTCCTCATTGCTCGTTAGGCTAGATTACCTTGCCATTATAGCACGGATGGCGGGCTTTGTTAACTTTTGCGCGGTCCGGCGGGGACCGGCGTTCCCCCGTAAATCGACCCATCCAATAGCCTGGGGAATGATAAATTGGATGGGTATAAAAGCGGACGATTGGGGGGTTACGCCGCATTCGTTCTCCTGTAAAGTAAGGGTAGGAAGCATACTTTTCGAGAAGATTATCCTTTATTATAGAAGAAAGGACGGAAGCTCTTATGAACGAATGGATGCTGTATTTGCTTATTTTCGTTATCGTCCTGTTTGCGCTGATCGCTACCATTGTGGTGGGCGTATCGGCCAAAAATAAAGAAGGCAACCCGACGTACGACCAGCGGACGGGAAAAAATCTGCTGCGGCTGACATGGATCTATGCCGTCGTTCTATTCGGCGGTTATCTGGTCTTCGCATTATATATGTACTACATGTAATCCAGGCCGCGGCTGAAGAAAGGGACCGACCATGTGGAAACCGGACCGCCTGGGCCCCGTGCCCATGTACCGACAAATCGCCGATTATTTCGAACGGCGCATCATTCTCGGGGAGCTGCCGCCGGGCTCGATCCTGCCGCCGGAGCGCAAGCTGGCCGGGCAGTGGCAGCTCAACCGCAGCACGATTATCCAAGCCTACGAAGAGCTGCGTTCCCGGGGGTTGATCGACCGCAGGAAAGGGAGCGGGACCCGGGTCAGCCTGCGAAAGTGGGAGGAAGCGCCGAAGCCGGCCGTCGATTGGCAGGCCTACGCTGAGCAAAGTCCCCCGCCGGGCTCTCCTCTGCTTCGCAAAGTCCGGGAGGAAGCCCGGAAAGGCGCAGAGGTCGTCGATATGGCCGGCAGCGAGCTGTCAGAGGACCTGATCCCGATGGAGGCGTTCCGCCAGCTGATGCGGGAGCAGCCGCTTACGGAGCCGCTGGGGTATACGGACCCGCAAGGGTTTTACCCGCTTCGCGAGGCGCTCGCAGTCTACTTGCGCACCTACCGCCAGGTGGAGTCGACCGCTTCGTCCATCTTCGTCACGTCAGGCATTCAGCAGGCGCTGTATCTCATTGCGCGCTGTCTGCTGCGTCCGGGGGATGCGGTGGGCATCGAGGTTCCGTCGTATCATTACTCGTCCCATGTCTTCCCCAGCGCCGGACTGCGGACGGTCGCGCTGCCGGCGGATGAGGCGGGAATACGGCCTGAAGAGCTGGCGGGGCTCATTCGCAAGGACAAGCTGCGCATGCTCATTTTGAATCCTGCGTTTCAAAATCCGACGGGCCGCACCCTTCGTCCGGATCGCCGAAAACGGCTGCTTGAAATCGCAGCGGAGCTGGGCGTCCCGATTGTCGAAGACGACCCGTACGGCTTATCCGCGTTTCGGGACGAGCCCCCGGTGCCGCTGAAAGCGATGGATACGAGAGGCGTCGTGCTGTATGTTGGCTCGCTGTCCAAAATTGCGGCGCCCGGACTAAGAACCGGGTGGCTGGTCGGCCCCGACGCCGTCATTCGTCAGCTGACGGCAGCCAGACAGCAGATGGATATGGGACCGAGCGTTCTTCCGGAATGGCTGTCCGCGCGGTTTTTGGCTTCCGACTTTTTTCACAGGCATCTGCTTCGGGTCCGGCGAGCGCTGAAGCTGAAGAGCGAGCTGCTGATGAAGGAGCTGGATGTGCATCTGCAAGGGGAAATAACGTTTGAGCGACCGGACGGCGGACTTTACTTGTGGGGAAAGCTTGCAGGCGGAGTTTCGGCAGCAAGACTGCTGGATGAGGGAATCAAACGCGGCGTGCTGTTCGTGCCGGGAAGCGTATTCGGGCCGGATAGCGCCCATGTGCGGCTAACGTTCGCGCGTCCTTCCAAGAAGGATATCGCTGTCGGGGCGGCACGTTTTGCCGAGGCTTTCCGGGCAGCTTCCAAACGATGACGCACTAACAGGGCACACGCCCTGTTTTTTTTGTTAATCGCCCGCCTCGTCGGTGCTGCTATAGCATACCGTCCGGTTGCGGCCTTCGGCCTTGGCTTGATACAGCGCCTTATCCGCCAGATCGATCAATTGCTCGGGGGGAGCCGAGGCGTCCGGCACGAGAGAAGCGAGCCCCAGGCTGACCGTAACATAGGGGTGTGCGTCGGACTGGTTGTACGGCAAGGCGAGCCGTTCTACGGCCATCCGGATCGCCTCCGCCCATTCGTAAGCTTCCTCCGCCCCGACCTCCGTTAGAACACAGGCAAATTCCTCGCCTCCGTACCTCGCAATGAAATGAGATTTTTGCAGCAGCACGGCGTTGGCCGTCAAGGCAATCGTGCGCAGCACCTCATCCCCGCCCAAATGCCCGTGCGAATCGTTGTAGGCCTTGAAATGGTCCACGTCAAACATGATGACGGATAACGGAAATCGGTTCGTCGCGGAGTCCGACCAGGTTTTGGCCAAATGCTCGTCCAGCTTTCGGCGGTTGGCGATACCCGTCAGACCGTCAAGGTTCGACTGCTTTTGCAGAAGGCTCAGCGCTTCCTGCAGCTGGCGCTCGGTCGTTTTGCGGCCCGTAATATCCCGTAGTGTAACGAGCAGGGCGGCGCTGCCTTTATACACCGTAGGCGACACGGACAGTTCCACCGTGATTTCGGTGCCGTCCAGACATACGAGCTTTTGCTCGATCAGCTCGGGCTGCGCTTTGCCGGACCGGATGTCCTGACAGTGTGTCCACGCCGTATTGCGATTGTCCGGATGAAAGAAATCATAAATCGATCGGCCGAGCAGTTCTTTTCTTGTGGCGGCCCGCAGCAGCCGGACCCCTTTTTCGTTGATAAAGACAATCCGATCCTGACTCAGCACAAGGGTGGCGTCCGGCGAAGCCGTAATGAGCCGCTTGTAGCGCGCTTCGCTTTCCTGCAATTTCTTGGTCGATTCATGGGCCCGGACGATGTAAAGAAAGGCATAAACGGACAGCAGCCCGACAACGGTGGATATGACCCAATGATAAGCCAGAACGCTCGTGAGCTGCTGCAGCAAACCGTGAATGTGGAGGTTAAGGGAAATCGCGGCGGACACGTAAATCATCGCGACGGTATTGAGCAGCAGGAACCGCCACAAGGACATGACTTGGCGCCGCGCCAACGCCCCGCAGGTGATGCCGATCAGCAGCATGAGGATCGCGGCGACGATGGCGGAATAGGACGGACCGAACAAGCCGATTCTGCCGGAAGTGATGATGATCGCGCTGACGATGGCGGAAACCGGCCCGCCCTGCATCGCTGCGACGACCGTCGGGATATGACGCAGATCGACGATGACGGCCTCGTTCAAGCGCACGCTGTAAATCATAAGCAGGATCCCCTGCAGCCCGAAGCAAACGCCTAACGCCGCCTTCATTTTCCACGAAGAAGCAGGTCCGAGCCGGTAGTCTTTGAACAGTTGGCCGATGATAAAAAACGAGGCTACCAGCAGCGCCGCATTCGTTATGAAATCTTGGAACATCGAGTCCTCCGAATCGGATCGTTTCGAATAAATAAAGTACCTAACAATATTCGTCATAATCTGACAAATTTCCTCTTTATTCGTCATTTCCATTTTTTGATGTTTCGTAGGCGTTGGCAAGGGCTTGCCATGGTTTGTCGCCCCCGTTTCTGGTACACTAGGAGGAAAAGCGTTTTTTCGGAGGAATGAATTCAACATGCGCGAACTTCGCAAATCAGATATCGAGCTGCTGGCGCCTGCAGGGGATTGGGATTGCTTGCGGGCTGCCGTGGCGAACGGGGCGGACGCGGTCTTTTTCGGGGTCGAAAAATTCAATGCGCGGGCCCGGGCCAACAATTTTCATACGGACGAGCTGCCGGATATTATGTCGTTCCTGCACCGCTATGGGGTGAAGGGCTTTTTGACGTTTAATATTTTAGTATTTGAGGAAGAGCTGGAGGATGCGAAATCCTTGATCGAGGCCTGTATCGATGCGGGCGTCGATGCGGTGATCGTGCAGGACCTGGGTCTGGTGAAAATGATTCGCGAGCTTTCGCCGGATTTCCCGATCCACGGTTCGACACAGATGACGATTACGTCGCCCGAAGCCGTCGAGTTCACGAAGCCGTTCGATATGGAGCGGGTCGTGCTCGGACGGGAGAACAATCTGAAGCAAATCAAGCAGATCGGCGATCAGGCGAAGCTGCCGATGGAGGTGTTCGTGCACGGGGCGCTGTGCGTTTCGTATTCCGGGCAGTGTCTGACCTCGGAGATGTGGGGCGGACGCTCGGCGAACCGCGGCGAGTGCGCGCAGGCGTGCCGGCTGCCGTACGATCTGATGGTCGACGGGGAGCAGAAGCCGATGGGCGATGTAGCCTACCTGCTGTCGCCCAAAGATTTGGCGGCGCTGGAGCTTGTCCCGGAGCTGATCGAAGCAGGCGTCACCTCCTTCAAGATCGAAGGGCGGCTGAAGAGCCCGGAGTACGTGGCGAATGTCGTGTCGAAGTACCGTCGCGCGATCGACCGTTATTTTGACGGCGACAATCCGAAGCCGACGAAGGAAGAGCTGCGGGAGCTGGAGCAGAGCTTCTCGCGCGGGTTTACGCACGGATTCTTGAAGGGAACGAACAACAAGCAGCTTGTGGAAGGCACGTATCCCAAGAGCCGCGGCGTGTATGTGGGGCGCGTGAAGCAGGTGCTGCGCGACGGCGTGCTGTGCGAGCTTGAGGCGCCACTGAAGCGAGGCGACGGCATTTGCTTCGATGCGGGCGACCCGACGAAGAAGGAAGAAGGGGGCCGCGTCTACGATCTGCGCCGCAAAGGCGTGAAGCTGGAAGGCGAAGCGCCGGGCGGGCTGATCGAGATCGTGCCCGGGCGCAGCGACGTCGATCTGAGTCGGGTGCATGTTGGCGACCGGATCTGGAAAACGAACGATCCGCACCTGGACAAGCGGCTGCGCCAGACGTTCGAGACGGACAAGCCGTACCGCGTCTTTCCGGTAAAGGTTAAGGTGACGGGAGCGGCCGGTCAACCGCTGAAGAGCGTCTGGACCGACGTGACGGCCGGGCATACCGTGACGGTCGAATCGGAGCTGCCGCTGGTGCCCGCGGAGAAGCGGCCGATGGATGCGGCGCTGTTCGAGGAGCAGTTCGGGCGGCTCGGCGGGACGATTTTTGCGCTGGAGGCCGTCGACGTGCATTTGAGCGGCGACTTGATCGTGCCGATGCGCGAGCTCAATCAGATGCGCCGTCAGGCGGCGGAGCTGCTGCTTGCGGAGCGGGAACGCCCGCGCGCTTACATCAAGCGGCGCGCAGATGTCTACGGCGACGCGCCTGCGGCGCCTGCAGCCGCTTCGAAGGTGCGGCCGTCGCTGACCGCGCTGTGCCGGAGCCTCGAGCAGGTGCAGGAGGCCTGTAAACTGAACGTCGATCTCGTCTATGCCGATTTTGAGTTCATCAAGCAGTTTCCGGCCGCCGTGGAAGCCGCCCGTGCCGCGGGGAAACGCATCGCGCTGGCGACGCCGCGCATTCATATGCCCGGTGAAACGGGTTATTTCAAAAACATCTTGAACCTCTGCCCCGATGCCGTGCTTGTCCGCAATACGGGCGCCGTTTATTGGTTCATGCGGTACTTCGCGGAGCATCCGGCAGAAGCGCGCCCCGAGCTGATCGGCGATTTCTCGCTGAATATCGCCAACCACAAGGCGGCAGCGTTATTCCTGGAAGCGGGCCTTCAGCGCGTGACGCCGTCCTACGACCTGAACATTCAGCAGATGATCGATCTGCTGCGCCGGACCGATACGTCGAAGCTGGAGATCGTCATCCACCAGCATCTGCCGATGTTCCACACGGAACACTGCGTCTACTGCACGTTTATGAGTCCGGGTACGAACTACACGAACTGCGGCCGTCCGTGCGAGGAGCAGCGGGCGTCGCTGCGCGACCGCGTCGGCTTCTCGCATCCGGTGCGGGTCGACGAAGGCTGCCGCAACACGGTATACAACGCCATCGATCAATCGGGCGCGGAGTATCTCGCCAACTTTATGGAGCTTGGCGTATCCTCCTACCGCGTCGAATTCCTGGAGGAGACGGCGGAGAAGGTGCGCGAAGTGCTTGGCCTTTATGACCGCGCCTTGCGCGGGGAGATCGGCGGCACGCAGGTATGGAAGACGCTGAAAGCGACCAATCAGCTAGGCGTTACCCGCGGTCAACTCGTGAAGTAAGCTTTTCTTTATGGAGTGGATATAGCACTATTGCGAAATAAGCCTCGCCGTAATCTCGGAAGTCCAAACATTCCGGGATCGCAGCGGGGCTTTTCGTTTAAGCGCAGGGGCTGCTAGATATGTTTGTTCACAATTTAGACACAAATTTTTAATCCAATTTTCAGCTTCGGTTAAGCTCTTATTATTGTTTCGTTTGTATATTGTTGTTGGTCTGTTAGCAGGTTAAGCGGCACGCAAGATGGATATGGATGATAGTAAGGAAACCATTTGTCAGATGGGAGGGTATGACGTGCTTGAGGTGAAACAGGTCAGTAAATTATACGAGAACCAAAGAGGGGTCCGGCACATCGACTTCTCGATGAGCCGCGGTGAAATCGTCGGTTTCCTCGGGCCGAATGGCGCCGGGAAAACGACGACGATGCGGATGATCACGGGCTACTTGAATCCGACGCACGGCACGATCACGATTGACGGATTGTCCATGGCGGACCATCCGAAGAAGGCGCGGCAGAAGATCGGGTATTTGCCCGAGACGCCGCCGCTATACCCCGAGATGAGCGTTAGGGCGTACTTGCAGTTTATTGCGGATCTGCGCGGCATTCCGGTGAGGGAGCAGAAGCAGCGCATCGGCGGGGTGATCGAGCGGCTTGGTCTGGAAGGGCGCGAGCGGCAAATTATCCGCAGCCTGTCCAAGGGCTACAAGCAGCGGATCGGTCTTGCCCAGGCGATTCTGCATAACCCGGATCTGCTCGTGCTTGACGAGCCGACGTCCGGCCTCGACCCGAAGCAGATTATCGAAATCCGCCAGCTTATTCGCGAGCTGGGAGAGAATCATACCGTGCTGCTGAGCACGCACATTTTGCCGGAGATCAACACGCTATGCAACCGGGTGCTGATCATCAACCAGGGCAGCATCGTGCTGGACGGCCAGCCCGATCAGCTTGCGAACACGATGGGCGAGACGTTCGAGGTCTCGCTTGAAGTGAAAGGCCCGCGCGAAGCGGTGCTGGCGGAGCTGCGCGGCACCCCCGGCGTCGGCAGCGTCCGGGAGCTTGCCGGCGAACCGACGGCAGCGTCCGCTCTTGCAGCCGAGCCGACCGCGTCGGCCGACGCCGAAACTGCGGAGCTGGCTGCAGCCGTCCCGGCCGAAGGCGAAACGGTCAAAGTCGTTGTCGCCGCGGCGGACAAGACGGACATTCGCGAAGCGCTGTTTTACCGGATGGCCGATAAGCGCTATCCGATTGTGTCGATGAAGAAGGAAAGCCTCAGCCTGGAGGACATCTTCCTGAAGCTGACGACGAACGAGTCGCTGGATTCGGCAGCCGCGGACGGCGGTCCGACACCGGAAGCAGAGGAGGCGGTTCCTCATGCGTAGAACGCTGGCTTTAGCCAAGAAAGAGCTGCAGATGTATTTTTACTCGCCGATTGCTTATGCGGCGTTTGCGTTCTTTTTCGTCATTGCCGGGTACTTCTTCAGCGCGAATTTCCTGTACCCGCCCTATGTTGTCGACGTGCGGCCGATTTTCGGCACGATTACGTTCATTTTCCTGTTCATCATCCCGCTGCTTACGATGCGTCTTGTATCCGACGAGCTGCGGATGGGCACGGATGAGCTGCTGTTAACGTCGCCTGCAAGCATTTCGGAGATCGTGATCGGCAAATATTTGGCGGCGCTCGTCGTCCAGCTGCTGCTGGTCGTCGGAAGCTTGATCTATCCGCTGATTCTGAGCGCTTACGGCACTTTGGACCAGCCTGTGCTGTGGATGTCTTATCTCGCGATGTTCCTGCTTGGAGCGGCGATGATGTCCGTCGGCTTGTTCGCTTCTTCGCTGTCCGCGCATCAGATGGTTTCGGGGATCGCGTGCTTTGCGCTTCTGTTCGTGTTCTGGACGATCGAATGGCTGGGCGATACCATCGGCGGCAAAGTCAAGGACTACCTCGGCACCTTCTCGATCGTCGGCCGGGCCGTAGATTTTCAGAAAGGCGTGCTTGATCTCGCCGACGTCCTTTTCTATGTGACGTTCATTGCGGTGTTCGTCGTGCTCAGCATTCAAGTGCTCGAAAGAAAACGGTGGAGATAAGCGCAAGTCCGGGATTCCGCGTACCTGCGGAAGAAGTCCAAGCAGAAGGGGGAAAGGCAAAGTGAACAAGTGGATTCGCGGCACGAATGCGACCGTGCTGTCGCTGGCGGTCATCGGCATTTTCATCGTGCTGACCATTTTTCTGAATTCGGTCAAGGGCCTGCAGGTCGACCTTACGCAAAATAAAAAATTTACGTTGTCCGATCAGACGACCCAGACACTTCAGGCGCTGGATAAAGACGTGCACATCATATCGCTGACAAGCGATCAAACCGATCCGTACATCAAGCGCCAGGTCGTCGATCTGGTACAGGAGTACAAGAAGCGAAACGGAAAAATTACGTTTGACGAATACGATATCATCAAACAGCCGGCGATCGCCAAGCAGTACGAGGTGGATCCGTCGGGGACACTCGTGGTAGAGAGCGGCACGCAGAAGAAAACGATCTATTATTACGATATGTTTCTGCCCGGCCAGCAGCAGGGCCAATACAAGTTTAGCGGCGAAGAGAAGCTGACGCAGGCGCTGGTCAATCTGAACAGCAAGGAGAAGAGCAAGGTTTACTTCCTCTCCGGGCATAACGAAATTCCGCTCAGCTCGATGAACATGTGGAAGAGCGGCCTTGAAGGCGAGAACTACGAGGTGAAGGACCTCAATCTGCTGCGCGAGGGCAAAATTCCGGATGACGCCAGCATGCTGTTCATCATCGGACCGGAGAACGATGTCAGCGACAAGGAAGCTGAGCTGATCAAGACGTATTTGAACGGCAAGGGCAAGCTGTATTTGGCGCTGGGCTTCAATAAAGATATGGCAACAAATTGGAAAAATATCGACTCCATCATGGCAGCATACGGTATTAAAGACCAGCATGCCGTGGCGATCGAGCCGAAGCAGAGCATGCTGTACGATCCGCTTACGATCATTCCGGAATACGGCAGCCATAACATTACGAGCAAGCTGCAGCAGTACAATTTGCTGACGATGATGACTTTGGCCGTCTCGCTGAATGCGGATCAGCCTGTAGCGGACTTCCCGGTAACGTCGATTCTTAAAACGACCGCTCAAGCCTACGGCGAGACCGACCTGAAGACACTCGCCAACAGCAGCCGCAGCACCAAAGACGCGAATGACGTGAAGGGTCCGCTGAACCTTGGCTATGTCGTGGAGGATAAAGACAAGAAGCCGAAGGCCGTCGTGCTCGGCGGATCGACGTTGTTCGACGACCGCGTCATCGCGCAGCAGGGCAACCGCGACTTTGCGCTGAATACGGTCGGTTGGCTGCAGGAGCAGCAAAATCAAGTAACGATTCGTCCGCGTGAAGGCGACGCCATCCAGACGGCGATGCTGACCGCAGGGCAGGGGAATATGATTTTCTACGGCACGGTGCTGGTCTTCCCATTCCTCTTCCTGATCGCGGGCGGCGTGATTTGGTGGAGGAGGAGAAAAGGATGAAGCGGTTAATCCCGACGCTCGTTCTGGTTCTAGTCTGCATCGGAGGCTTCTGGTACGCGTCCAGTCAGGACTTCTTCAAAGAGAAGAAGCCGGAAGCGCCGGCGCTTGTCACGGTGAAAAAGGAAGATGTGGCGAGCTACACGATCAAAAACGGCGATACCGTCATCGAAATGCAGCAAAAGGACGGCCAATGGGCGATGACCAAGCCGTCCCCGCTTCCGCTGAACGACTACGCCCCCGGAGCCTGGGTAGATTCGTTCAACGGGGCCAAGAAGGAAAAAACCGTCGATGCCAACCCGACCGATCTGGCTCAATTCGGGCTCGACAAGCCGAAGCAGGAGTTTACGGTGAACCTCGCCGGCGGCACGGCGAATACGCTGTCCGTAGGTGACAAGACGGCCGTCCAAGGATTTTATTACGCGAAGTTTAATTCTTCGCCGGAGGTGTTCCAGCTTAGCGAATCTACGGTGAATGCGCTGGCGAAGCAGCAGACCGATTTTATGGAAAAAAGTCCGGTTAAGCTGAACTACGAGCAGGTCCGCTCGCTGACGGTCGATTGGAAAGGCCAAGCCTGGACGATCGTCAAGACCGAGCCGGACAAGAAATCGTACGAGGCCGTCTGGAAGCTCGACGACAAGGAGTTCAGGGGTGCCGATGCGAGCCAGTTTTTGGACAAAACGGCGTTCCTGACTTCGGATCAGCCGGCCAAGCGGGCCACCGAGATCAAGGGGCTGGATAAGCCGGTGCTGCGCATGGAGATCAAGGAAGCCGATGCGTCTGCCGGAGGCAAGGAAGGTTCCTCCGTCTACGTCGGAGCCGTCGAGGGCGATAACGTCTGGATCGCGAAGCAGGGCGGGGAATGGGCCTTCGCCGTTCCGTCCGCAAGCATTCAGGAGCTGGCCGATTTGAGCAAGAAGGAGCCGGCCAAGCCGGAGACACCCCAAGGAGAGGCGCCGAAGCAAGAAGCGCCGAAGGAGCAGAAATAAAGCAATAGGACGTCTGTTGGGACGCGATCCCGACATGGCGTCCTTTTTGTTTTGCAGAAGACTCAAAAATAAATCGGAACATCATACATATTTTCCCACCCTATGGGAAATCTAAGGCCAACAAGGAAGGAGGATTTGGATGATTACAGGTCAACAGCAAGGAACGGTCAGCACGAAGGAGCTCTCCTATATTACGGACAGCCTCAAAAATGAGGAATTGCTCGCCAAAATTGCAGCGCAAGGTGTAGCCGAAAGCCAGAATCCGCAGCTGAAGCAGAAGCTGGCGCAAATTGCGCAGGACCGTCTGCAAAATACGGACCAACTGCTCCGTACGCTGCAGCAGCAAACGCAAACCACCCACTAGGGCAACCATAAGGAGGTGCGGTAAACATGTATCAGCAAAACTTTTCCAATCTCCACCCAGCACAGACCCAACCGCTTCACTTTCATTTGAACGAGCAGGATGTCGCGAACCTCGTCTTGTCCGAGCTTAAACGCACGGCCCGCGAGTATACGACCGCCGCGTTGGAGGCGACGCATCCGGCGGTTCGCCAGACTTTTGTGTCGCTGACGCAAAAGACGCTGCAGGATCAGGCCGAGCTGTACAACGTGTTGTCTCAATCGGGCGGATACGGCTCCATAAGCATGGCTTCCCAGCAAGAAGTGCAGCAGGAGCTCCAGCAGCAGCTGCGCAAGACCGAGCAGATCCATGCGGTCGTTCAACAGGCGGTGCAGGCCGCTTATGCGGGCGGAAACCTGTATGCACAAAGCGCCCATCAGCAGACGCAGGCTTACCCGCAAGCCCAGCCGATCTTCCAAGCGCCAGTGCATCAGACGGGCTATCCGTCCGGCGGCGCGACAACGACTTCTTCGACCGCATCCCCTTACGGCGGCAGCAGCTTCACTGCATTTCCGAGCGGTAATTACGGCCAGACGATCGGCTCCGGCTTCAGTCACACGACAACCGGTTCGAGCTCTTACGGATCAAGCACCGGCACGGGGGCGGGGCATTCGAGCGGAACAAGCGCCTATAATCCGGGCCTCAGTCAAGTGGTCGGTTCCAGCTTCGGGAGCTCGTTTTCCTCCTCTGCCGGGGCGCATAACAACGAGTATGGCGTGAAATCCTCCGTCTCCGGGACGGACAACCAAGACTATTTCTCGGCCCGGTCGGTTCAAGATTACAACAATAACAAATACAGCAGCGGGCAGGAGACTTACGCCGGGACTACGACCTCGCACAATACAAGCCATGCCCCGTCGTCTTCCGTCCACCCTGCCAGCAGCAGCTCCAGCTTCGGCAGCGTCTCCTCGGGAGCCGAAGCGGCAACGTCGGGTCAAGCTTCCGCTACCGGCTCATATCGAAACAAAACGCAGTCACATTCCCATCATGGCACGACCCATAGCAGCAAATATTTGATGTAAGGCGCGTTAGCCCGGCCCGGACTGGACCTTCCAGGTTCCGCCGGGCTTTTTTCTGCGTATAGTTTTATTTCCTGGAGCGGCCACCCGGGCCGCGTTTCATATCAGCCGTTGGACGAACTCAAGCCGGTTGCCGAATGGGTCCAAACAGTGAAAGCGGAGCATGCCTTCCAGCGGCACGTCCTCCCGGACGCCGATTCCCTTTTCCGATAACGCTTGTTTCAACTTTTCGAGATCCTTGACCTGGAAAGCCGGATGCGCTTTTGACGCAGGAACGAAGTCGGTCTGCACGCCGATATGCACCTCATGGGGGCCGCAGGCGAACCATACGCCGCCGCGCGCCCGGAGCGGCTCGGGCTTCGGGATTTCCCGCATTCCCAGCATTTCTCCGTAAAAAGCCCGCGCCTCTTCTTCGCATCCCGCCGGTGCGGCAAGCTGGACATGGTCGATCCCTGTATATTCGTGAGCTTCCATGACTGATGCCTCCTTCATTAAAGTTTCATCAGATGAAATTTGTTTTCGTTAAACGACACACATTTATCCTATGCGATTTTGATATTCATGTAAATAGAGCGGCATCGAGCACGACTAACCGAGCCTTCCAAAAAAGGGTATAATATTTCCGTAGCGACACGGAGAGGGGACTTGGGAAAATGTATCGTATTCTGATCGTGGAGGATGACGATAAGATTGCCGGTATCCTTCAGGAATACTTGGATAAGTACGGGTACGAAGCGGTTCGGACGACCGACTATAAACATATCAAGGACGCGTTCCTTTTGCATAAGCCCGAGCTGGTGCTGCTCGATATCAATTTGCCTAGTTACGACGGATTCTATTGGTGCCGTCAGATTCGCACCGTCTCCAGCGTGCCGATCTTGTTCATGTCCGCGCGGGTCGGGGAAATGGACCAGATCATGGCCATTGAGAACGGCGGCGACGACTACATAACGAAGCCGTTTCATTCGGAAGTCGTCATGGCGAAGATCAAAAGCGCTTTGCGCCGCGCCTATGGAGAATATGCGCAGGTGCAGTCCGGGCGCGAGCTGACCGAGCTGAACGGCCTGTTCGTCGACCGGACCCGGAGCACGGCCGAATGGCAGGGACGCAAGGTGGACCTCAGCCGCAACGAGCTGCTGCTTCTGGATCTTCTGCTGAAGCAGGCGGGAGAAGTCGTTTCCCGCGAACGGCTGCTTGAAGCGCTGTGGGACGATATCGACTTCGTCGACGACAATACGCTGACGGTGAATGTCACGAGAGTACGCAAAAAATTGGAGGAGCTCGGCATCATGCGTGCCATCGAAACGGTCCGTGGCCAAGGCTACCGGCTTCAATCTTCCTGGGAGGGCGAAGGATGAGCTTTCGCGACTTTTTGGCCGACCGTATCGGATTTATCGTCATTTATTGGATCAATGTGATCTTAATCGCGGCAGTCGTACAGCTGGACCTGCTGGGGAAAAACGTATCGCTCGACGAAAGCAATATCGCCTACATGGCTGTACTGTCGGCAGCGGGGCTCGCATCGTTCTTGCTCTTGGACTATATCCGGCAGCGCGGGTATTTCCAAGGCCTTCGGATGCTGAAGCAAGGCGGGCTGAACGGCCGTAAGCCTGAGGCGATGGAGGGCGTCATAAGCCTGCCCACGGGTGTCACCCGGGAGCAGCGGATGTCCGTAGACTTGCTGTTGGAATTATACGGCGCTTATACCGACCGGCTCGAAAAGCACCGGGTTTCTCAAGATCAGCACCAAACGTTCGTTCGATTGTGGGTGCATCAGATGAAAACGCCGGTGTCCGTCATCGGACTGCTGACCGAGCAGCCGCACGCCGCGCCGAAGGAAGCGCCTCAACGTCCGGTTAGGGCCGTACTGGAGAGCATCCAGGAAGAAAACGAGAAGCTGCGTCAAGGCCTCGATATGATGCTGCACACGGCACGGCTTGACAAGTTCGAAGCGGATCTTCGCATGCAGAAGGTCGATCTGCTGCAAGCGGTCCGCCATGTCATTAACGAGCATAAGAAGGCATGCATCCGTTACCGGATCTATCCGAAGCTGATTGCCAGCCACGAAGCGTGCTATATCGATACGGATGACAAGTGGCTCGGCATCATTTTGCACCAAATCGTCTCGAATGCGATTAAATATTCCAAAAGCAAGCACGACGGCAGCAAATCGCTGACCATTACGATCACGAAGGACGGCAATGGCTGTCATGCCGTATTTCAGGACGAAGGGATCGGTATCGCCGAGCAGGATCTTCCGCGGGTGTGCGAACCTTTTTTTACTGGCGAGAACGGCAGGCTCGTCGCCGAATCGACCGGCATGGGGTTGTTTGTCGCCAAGGAAGCGTGCCGGAGGCTCGGACACCGGCTCGAGATCGAATCGAAGCTCGGGGAAGGAACGACCGTCCGCCTTCATTTTCCGCGCAGCGGAGCGCTGCACGAGGGACTGCTGCCCCTTAAGTGACAGTGTTGTAAGAAAACAGGATCGCCATGTAAGGTGAATCGATGGCTTGGCCGGCGGAACCTTCGTATACTACAGGCAGAGTGAAGTGATCAAAGGAGGACCCGCATCGTGACTACTGTACTGAAGACGGACGCCTTGTCCAAAATATACGGCAGCGCCGGCAAAGGCGTCGTTTATAAAGCGCTGGAGCATATCTCGCTGGAAATCGAACGGGGAGAATTCACCGGCATTATGGGGCCATCGGGCAGCGGCAAGACGACGCTGCTCAATTTGCTGGCTACCATCGATAAGCCGACCTCGGGACATATTGAAATCAACGGCACCGACCCGGCGAGGCTGAACAACAAGCAGCTTGCTTTATTTCGCCGCCGCGAGCTCGGTTTCGTGTTTCAAGATTTCAACCTGCTGGAGACGCTCTCGATCAAAGAAAACATCATTTTACCGCTCGTGCTGGAAGGAACGAAGCCTTCCGAGATCGAACGGCGCGTGGCAGAAATCGCGGAGGTTCTTGGCATCACCCCGATTTTATCCAAACGGACGTACGAGGTATCCGGGGGGCAGCAGCAGCGTACAGCCATTGCACGCGCCATCATTCACCGTCCGTCATTGCTGCTGGCGGACGAACTGACGGGGAATCTGGACTCCAAAGCGGCCAAAGACGTGATGGAATCGCTGCGAAGCCTTAACGAGGAGCGGGAAGTGACCATCCTGATGGTGACGCACGATCCGTTCGCCGCCAGCTACTGCAAGCGGGTCTTGTTCATCAAGGACGGCAGGCTGTTTTCGGAAATTCGCCGCGGCGCGAACCGTCAGGCCTTTTTTCAGCAAATTTTGGACAGCTTAAGCGTGTTGGGAGGGAACTTCGATGAACTTCCGACAGCTCGCCCTTAAAAATATTCAAGGCAATTGGCACCGGTACATCGCATTTTTTCTGAGCAGCGCTTTTTCCGTTATGGTCTTCTATATGTTCGGTTCGTTCATCTACCATCCCGAAATCGCAAACGGGAATATTAAAGCCGCAAGCATGGTGAAGCAAGTGCTCTTCGCCTGTCAGATTCTGATCGTTATCTTCTCGTTTTTCTTCGTGCTGTACGCCAGCTTTGCTTTTCTCAAGACGCGCAAGAAAGAATTCGGCCTGCTCACCTTGTTCGGAATGACCCGTTCGCAGATCTGCCGCCTGATGTTTTACGAGCAGATGATGATCGGCCTGCTGTCGATCGGCGTCGGGATCGGTACTGGCATGCTGTTCTCGAAGCTGTTCTTCCTGGCTATTGCACGTTTGCTTCAAATAGATAGTCCGATCCGCTTCTTCGTGCCGCCCCAGGCGCTGCTTCAGACGGTCATCGGCTTTCTGGCCTTGTTTCTCGCGATGACCTTGTTTGCGATGTTCAGCGTGGGCCGCAGCCAGATCATTGCGCTATTGCGGGCGGCCAAACAGCCGAAGAAGCCTCCCGTGGCTTCGCCGTGGCTCACCGTCTTGGCGGTTGTTTGCCTTGGAGGCGGCTATTATTTGGCGTTTACGACTTCGCTGAGGCTCATTTTGCACCTTATGCTGCCGATCATTTTTTTAACCGTACTCGGCACCTATTTCCTATTTACGCAGGCGAGCGTGGCGATGATCCGCAGATTGCAGCGAATGACGGGCTTGTACTACAATAAGACAAATATGATTGCCGTCTCGCAGCTTGCGTTCAAAATGAAAGACAACGCGCGCACGCTTTTCGTCGTTTCGGTTTTGAGCGCGGTCATTTTGACGGCATCGGGCACGATTTACGTGTTTTATAAGAACAGTGACAAGCAGGCGATGGAGCAGTTTCCGAATACGATAAGCTTTACCCAACAAGGGCTCACTGCTCCTAAAGGGATAGACCCCGAGAAGATGAAGGCCGTATTGGCCGCTGAAAGAGCGAGCGTAGCTAAAGAATTGAAAATCGCAGGCGTACAGGTCCCGCTTAAGCTGGACGGCTCCCGCGCATCCGATACGACGGCGCTGCTGATATCGGAATCCGATTACAATCGGGCAGCGGAAGGAATCGAGTATGCAGCTCCGCTTCAGATCGCGCCGGGGCATGCCGTATTCAGCTATCCTTACCGAATGGGCGACGTCATACTAATGGAAAAAGGTTCGCAGCGAACCGTTCAATTAAACGGGCAAACCTGGCCGCTGGAGATGGACGGGCAGGTAACGGGAGGCGTCATCAATCTGATAGGAGAAGCGAGCGGGCTACTCGTGGTCAATGACGGGGAATATGCCCAGATGATGGGCGAGGTGCCTGACGACCGGAAGCTTGTCTATTACGGCTTTGATTTGAATCGCTGGCAGGAGCATATCGATACAGTGGAGAAAGTAAAGCAGTCCATTCCCGAAGATCAGCGGAAAAAGGTATTCAGCCCCGCCTCGATCTACGCCGCGAACAAACAAAGTTCGTCATTGATGCTGCTCATCGGTCTGTTCGTCAGCTTCCTGTTCTTTGTCGCTTCGGCGAGCATGCTGTATTTCAAGCTGTTCACCGAGCTGCAGGAAGACGACCATCAATATCGCGCGCTCATGCGGATCGGGATGTCCGTACCTGAAGTCCGGCGGATCATTAACGTACAGATCGGTCTGCTGTTCCTGCTCCCGGTTGTCGTAGGTGCGGCTCACGCGGCTTTCGCTTACAAGACGCTGGCGAATTTGCTCTCGATGAACGTATGGTCCTACGGCGCGCTGGTCATTTCCATTTTCGCCGTGCTGCAATTTGGGTATTTCCTGCTTACCCGCCGCGCTTACATGGCCCAGATGAAGAGCTTGTAAGCGACGAGACGAGACGCATAATCCTCATAAGCAGGGGCATCGCCCGGACCTCTTCCGCAAGCTTGGTATATTTTTTCGTTTTTGACCCATAATACGAAAAAAAAGCCAACACGGAAGGGGCATCATCCGGGTGAAAATCATCGTCACGCTGCTTCTGGCCGCGGCGCTTCTGTGCGGCTGCCAAAGGGAGCCCCATCGCGACGCCACCGATATGAAGACGCTGCAAAAAACGGTCGGCCGCGAGAGGCTGCTTCAGACGTTCAGCCAAATCGAGCCGCCGCCGATGGGAAAAGAAATCATGAACAAATCCGATCAAGAGATCATCGCTTGGATTAAGCAAGTCGACGACTGGACGCATAAAGTGCTGTCTTCTCCGGTTACCGGGGAGATGGACGAACATGCTATGCGCGAGATGCAAACGCAGCTTGGGAAAATATATACGCCCGACATGGCGCGGCGGATGATCGATTACTTTTACCGCCGGGACACACGGATCGGAACGTACCAAGCGAACAGCACCAAAGCGATGCTGGGCTTGCGCAGCGAATGGGGGCAATACGAGCTGCACAAATCGCAGCCGGCCGAGGGGCAGTACAAGCTCAGCCTGACCGGCAGGTCGAAGCAGGACTACAGCGAATCCGTCATGTATCACGAGTCCGCCTACAGCGTACAAGGCGACCGCTTGATCGTCAGCGAGTTCAAGACCCGCTCTTGAATCTCCGAACAGCTTTATTAATAGCAGACTGGCGTTGGTTACACGCTGGCCTGCTTTTTTTGTATGTCGGCTATAGAAAAAAGGGTTCCAGTTAATCGTCCAATACAGACGAACAAGTATTCCTATTCCTTGCTTGTTTTATGGTATAATAGGAAGAAGAGCTATTCCCCGCAGGCTTCATTGACACCGGGCGCGGGCTCGCATAGACTTGACTTGAGACAGAATGAATCAGCTCCGTACGTTCCTTTTCCGGGGGCGGCGGGCTTGCCGCGTTTAACGGACAGGAGGCATTTTCTTTGCATTTGCGTATGGAAGAGTGGAAGCATGTGTTTAAACTTGACCCGGACCGGGAGATCGGCGACGAAGCGCTTGAGCGCATCTGCCTCTCCGGCACCGATGCGGTGATGGTCGGCGGCTCGTCCGGCGTCACCTTCGACAATACCGTCGACCTGCTGGCGCGCATCCGCCGGTATGAAGTGCCGTGTGTCTTGGAAGTGTCGGACAGGGAAGCGATCGTGCCGGGGTTTGATTTATTTATGATTCCGATCGTGCTGAACGCCGGGGACACGCAGTGGATCGTCGGGCGACATCAGCAGGCGCTGAAGGAATACGGCGCGATTCTGGATTGGGACGAGCTCGTTCCCGAAGGCTACATTATATTGAACGGCGATTCCACGGCGGCCAAGCTGACCGAAGCCGACGTACGGCTCGATGCGAGAGATGTGGAGGCTTATGCCCGCATAGCCGACCGTTTGTTCCGCTGCCCGATCGTTTATTTGGAATACAGCGGCGTGTTCGGCGATATGGAGCTGGTCGGACGGGTGAAGCGGCTGCTTTCCCGGTCGCGGCTGTTTTACGGCGGCGGCATCGACAGCCCGGAGAAAGCGCGCGAAGCGGCCAAGGCGGCGCATACCGTCGTCGTAGGCAACGCGGTATACGAGGATCTTGAGCGGGCGCTCGCTACGGTCCCGGCGGTAATGGAAATGCAGTAGAAAGGAAATAAGAATAATGATCAACGAACCTATCGATATACTCAAAGCGATTCAAAAGCTCAACCCGCAGCAAAGACGCGCCGTCGAAACGACGGATGGACCTCTGCTGATCATGGCCGGGGCGGGCAGCGGCAAAACCCGCGTGCTGACGCACCGGATCGCTTACTTGATCGCGACACGCAAAGCGGCGCCGTGGAGCATTTTGGCCATTACGTTCACGAACAAAGCGGCAAGGGAGATGCAGGAGCGCGTCAGCGCCCTCGTCGGCCCGCAGGGGGGAGATATTTGGGTATCCACCTTCCACTCGATGTGCGTGCGTATTTTGCGCCGGGATATCTCGCGGATCGGCTTCACGTCGAATTTTACGATTCTCGATTCGGGCGACCAGCTGTCCGTGATCAAAAATTGCATGAAAGAGATGAACATCGACTCGAAAAAATTCGAGCCCAAAGCGGTCCAGGCCGCCATCAGCAATGCCAAGAACGAACTGCTGACGCCGGAGAAATTCGAGCGCAAGATCGGCGATTACTTCGACGGCATCGTCGCCAAAGTATACACGTCCTACCAGCGCAAGCTGAAGGCCAACAACTCGCTTGATTTCGACGATCTGATCATGACCACGATCGAGCTGTTCCAACAAGTGCCCGAGGTGCTTGATTTTTACCAGAACAAGTTTCAGTACCTTCACGTCGACGAATATCAGGATACGAACCGCGCCCAGTATATGCTGTGCCGGATGCTGGCCGACAAGTACAAGCGGATTTGCGTCGTCGGCGACAGCGACCAGTCGATTTACCGCTGGCGCGGGGCCGATATCAGCAACATTCTCGATTTCGAAAAAGATTACCCGAACGCCACCACCATTTTGCTCGAGCAAAATTACCGCTCGACCTCGAATATCTTGAACGCCGCGAACAAAGTGATCGCCAACAACACCGGACGCAAGCCCAAAAACCTGTGGACCGACAAGGGCGATGGGCAGAAAATACGGCTTTACCAAGCCGATTCCGAGCATGAGGAAGGCTATTTCATCACCGGGGAGATCCGTAAAAATGTAGACAAAGGCCGCCGGTTCAGCGACCATGCCATATTGTACCGCACGAACGCGCAGTCCCGGGTCGTCGAGGAAATTTTGATAAAATCGGATATTCCTTACCAGATCGTAGGCGGCATCAAGTTCTACGACCGCAAAGAGATCAAGGACATTCTGGCCTACCTGCGGCTCATCTCGAACCCGGACGACGATATCAGCTTTGCGCGGATCGTCAATGTGCCGAAGCGGGGCATCGGGGATACGACGGTCGAGCGGCTGGGTGCAGCGGCGGGGCAATTCGGCGTATCGATGTTTGCGATGCTGGAGAACGTGGACAGCATGGAGATCGGCGCCAAGGCCCGCAACGCGCTGGCCGATTTCCGCGATATGATCGAGAACCTGTACCGGATGGTCGATTATTTGTCGGTTACCGAGCTGACGGAGAAAATGCTCGAGATGAGCGGCTACCGCGAGGAACTGAAGCGGGAAAACACGATCGAGTCGCAGGCGCGGCTGGAGAACATCGACGAGTTCCTGTCCGTGACGATGGACTTCGAGAAGCGCAACGAGGATAAATCCCTCGTCTCGTTTCTGACCGATCTGGCGCTGATCGCCGACATTGATTCGATGAATCAGGACCCGGAAGCGGGAAAACAAGGCGTCGTGCTCATGACGATGCACAGCGCCAAAGGACTCGAGTTCCCCGTCGTCTTCATCATGGGCCTGGAGGAAGGCGTATTCCCGCACAGCCGCGCCTTGATGGACAACGAGGAGCTGGAGGAGGAGCGGCGCCTCGCCTACGTCGGCATTACCCGCGCTGAGGAGGAGCTGTTCCTCACGTGCGCTCGGATGCGCACGCTGTTCGGACGGACGACGGCGAACGCACCGTCCCGGTTCCTTCAGGAGCTGCCGCAGGAGCTCCTGGAGACCGTGCGCGCCGGCGGCGGCTTCGGCCGCGGCGGAGCGTCAACCCCGGCGTGGGCCGGCGGCGAACGCCGCTTCGGCAGCGCCGGAGGCTTCGGCGGCGCGCCCGCACAGGCGGGCCGCACGCCCGTGAGCTTCCGCAGCGGCCCGGCCGCCGCCGCGGGAGGCGCAGCGCCCAAAGCCGCGGCTCCCGCGGCGCAGGCGACCGATTTTGCCATGGGCGACAAAGTGTCGCATGGCAAATGGGGCACCGGCGTCGTCGTCGCCATCAAAGGCTCGGGCGACGACACCGAGCTGCAGATCGCTTTCCCGGCGCCCGTGGGCGTCAAGCGGCTGCTGGCCAAATTTGCGCCGATCACGAAGCAGAGCTAAAACGCCAGGCAAGGCAACCCTTATATTCCGTAGCCATGAGAGGATGAATTTCCGATGCCGGACGCTTTGGAAACGATGAAGACGCTCATCGAAGAGATCAATAAACACAATTACGCTTACTATACGCTGGATCAGCCTTCTCTCACGGATGCCGAATACGATGCGCTCTATGATAAGCTGGTTCAACTGGAAACCGAAACCGGCACCGTGCTGCCTTACTCCCCCACGCAGCGGGTAGGCGGTGAGCTGCTCAAAGGGTTCGAGCCGCACCGGCACTTGGCCCGACTTTGGAGCCTGGACAAGGCACAAAACCACGACGATCTCATGGCGTGGCACACGCGCGCCCAAAAGCTCGTGAACGACTACAATACGCAGCATCCGGACGATCCGCTACCGCCTTTATCCTTTGTCGTAGAATTGAAATTCGACGGGCTGACGCTGAATCTGACCTACGACAACGGCGAGCTCGTGCAGGCGGCCACCCGCGGCAACGGCGTTGTCGGCGAAGGGATTCTCGCCAATGTCAAGACGATCCGTTCCGTGCCGCTGCACATTCCATATACTGACGGGATTGTCGAAGTACAGGGCGAGGGAATAATGAACTTGTCCGTGCTCGAAGCCTATAACGCGACCGCGGCCGAGCCGCTCAAAAACGCGCGCAACGCCGCCGCAGGCGCTCTCCGCAACCTGAATCCGAAGGTGACGGCGGAGCGCAAGCTGAACGCTTATTTTTACAACATCGGCTATGCCGATTCTCTGCAATTCCAGAATCATCAGGAAATGGTCGACTTTTTGCGCGACAACCAGTTCAAGGTCAGCCCGTTCGTCAAATTCGTCGACAGCATCGACGCGGTAGAGGAAGAGCTGGAGAAGCTGGTCGCCATGCGCAACACGCTTGATTTTCTGATCGACGGGCTGGTCGTAAAAATAACGGATATGCGCACCCGCGAAGTGCTCGGATATACCGACAAATTCCCGCGGTGGGCGGTAGCCTATAAGTTTGAAGCCGAGGAAGCCGTGACGACGCTGCTCGACGTGAGCTGGAACGTGGGCCGGACCGGCAAAGTGACGCCGCTCGCCCGGGTGGAAGCCGTCGATATCGGCGGAGTGACCGTACAGAACTGTACGCTTAACAACATGGACGACATCGAACGCAAAAATTTAAAGCACGGTTTAGGCAGTCTTGTCTATATCCGCCGCTCCAACGACGTTATTCCGGAGATTCTCGGCAAAGTAACCGAAGAAGCCGACGGTAGCGAAATCGTACCTCCGGCAGTGTGCCCTTCCTGTGGACACGATCTGGAGAAAAAGGGTCCGCATTTATTCTGCACGAATAAAGTAGACTGCCGGCCGCAGCTTGTGGGGCGCATTGCCCATTTCGCCTCCCGCGATGCAATGGACATCGAAACGTTCAGCGAGAAGACAGCCGAGCAGCTCTACGATTCGCTCGATGTGCGCGATCCGTCCGATCTGTACTATTTGACGTTCGACGATTTGATCAAGCTGGAACGCTTCGGGACCAAGAAGGCCGAAAATTTGATCGCCGCCTTCGAGAAAAGCAAGCAGCCCGATTTGGCATCGTTTCTATATGCTCTCGGCATTCCGAATACGGGCAAGACGACGACCAAGGAGCTTGCGGAGCATTACCGCAGTCTCGAGAAGCTGATGCAGGCGGAGCCGGAGGAGCTGATCACGCTGCCGGATATCGGCGGCATTGTTGCGGAGAGCATCGTCGGCTTTTTCCGCGATCCGGCGATGCAGCGAAGCATTGAGCGATTGCTGGCCGCGGGTATACAACCGGTGAGCGAAGAAGCGCCTGCGGTCGTTGACGAAAGCAGTCCGTTCTTCGGCAAGACGGTCGTCTTGACGGGTACACTCACCACCATGGGGCGGGACGAAGCAGCCAAGAAGTTGGAGAAGCTGGGCGCCAAGGTGACCGGCAGCGTGTCGAAAAAGACCGACATCGTCATCGCCGGAGAGAACGCCGGCAGCAAGCTGACCAAAGCCCAGGAGCTGGGCATCCGCATTATTGATAACGAAGAGGAACTGCAGCAGTTGTTAGGAGACGTCTAATCATTCTTCACGCTGTGCAGCACGAAACCGCCGGTTCCGGAAAAGGAGCGCGGCGGTTTTTCGTTCTCGGCAAATACTATAAAATGCCCGCTAAAAAGTACGCCACATGCCGAGGAGTGGGTCCGATTTACATTTGCCAAAATTTGTGGTTGCATTCGACCCGGAATCTGTGATACATTATTGCTTGTCGCCGCGAAAGGCAGTCAGCCTTGAACGAGCGGCCAACGAAAAAAAGTAGTTGCAAAGCTCGTCCTGATGTGATAAGATTAGATCTTGTCACGGCAGAACAGAATAGTGACGAAAGCTCTTTGAAAACTGAACAAATGAGAACGAAATGCCAAGCGTAACAAGCATTTGAGCTATATCAGCTTTTCTTTAATGGAGAGTTTGATCCTGGCTCAGGACGAACGCTGGCGGCGTGCCTAATACATGCAAGTCGA
>NZ_JAHNZO010000140.1 GCF_018998565.1 Paenibacillus oleatilyticus
GTGCGGCCTGCTGGTCACTAAAACTGGTTTTATCGACGGCCCGCTGGCCAAAGGCTTGTTTGCCGATTCCAGCCTGGGGCTGTTTGTGTCGTTTGCGGTGAGTCTGATCGCTTACGGTCTGTACCTGACCCAACGCAGAGAACATCAATGAGTGAGTGGGAAGCTGTAACACCTGTCCTGGTGATTGGGGGCGCGGTCGGCGATCTGGTGATGACGCTGCCCCGCCTGCCGACCAGCGGCGAAGATATCGAAGCCCAGCCGCAGGCGCGGCAAATCGGCGGTTGCGCGTTCAACGTGGCGCGCGCGCTGACGCGCCTTGAAGTGCCGGTGATCAACGGCATGCCGGTTGGCAACGGCGAATGGGGCGCGGC
>NZ_JAHNZO010000141.1 GCF_018998565.1 Paenibacillus oleatilyticus
GTATGAGGTTGATCGGCAACTCCTGTGCGAGCTATGCTACTCGCTGGCGCTGAGGGGGGTTGTACATGCCCGGAAGCCGGAGCATTTAGCTGTTTTGAGCCAGAATCAGGCTGTTCGGTATCGCTTATAATTTCATTAAGGTCCTTTCCTAGTATTTTAACATCAGGAAGACGTGAATAATCTAAATGAGAAAATGTAGTATAGTTTTCTGCCTGGTAATCATCTTCAAGCTTCTTCTTAAAGAATGCACACATATCTTTATATTTATCGAAGTAAGCTAAGCCATAGTTAGGATCATAGAAGACATACTTTACTTTACCTCCTTTGGTCACTTTCGATATCAACATAGTATGTGCAGGTATATCAACCC
>NZ_JAHNZO010000142.1 GCF_018998565.1 Paenibacillus oleatilyticus
GGTGATCGCCGGCACCGGATCTGACGTCTATTCGGCGATCGTCGGCGCCATTGGCGCGCTGCGCGGGCCGAAGCACGGCGGCGCCAACGAGGTGTCGCTGGAGATCCAGCAACGCTATGAAACGCCGGACGAAGCGGAAGCCGACATTCGCCGCCGCATCGACAACAAAGAGGTGGCGATTGGCTTCGGGCACCCGGTGTACACCGTCTCCGATCCGCGCCATCAGGTGATCAAAGAGATCGCGCTGCGCCTGTCGCAGGAAGCGGGGGCGATGAAGCTGTATGACATCGCCGATCGGCTGGAAAGCGTGATGCACGACACCAAAAAGATGTTCCCCAACCTCGACTGGTTCTCGGCGGTGTCTTACCAC
>NZ_JAHNZO010000143.1 GCF_018998565.1 Paenibacillus oleatilyticus
GCCCTGGACCGCGGGTTGTAGAAGGCCATCGCGAAATCGGCCTCGGCCGCCAGGCGCAGGCGCTTCTCGACCAGCGCCCAGGGCTTGAGGTTGTCGGAAAGGTTGATCGCGCAGAAATCGTGCCCCAGGGGCGCGCCCGCTCGCGCCGCGGCGGCCAGCATCGCGGTAATGCCGGGCAGCACGCGGTTACCCAGACCGCGCCCCGCGCCCGGTCCCGCCTCCCCCGCCTCGAAGACCGCCGCGGCCATGGCGAAGACCCCCGGATCGCCCGAGGACACCACCACCACGCGCCGCCCCGCCGCCGCCATGCTGAGCGCATGGGCCGCACGGTCGAGTTCCACCCGGTTGTCCGAGGCATGCAGCGTCAGCC
>NZ_JAHNZO010000144.1 GCF_018998565.1 Paenibacillus oleatilyticus
ACTTTCGAACCTGCGAATGCCCACCAGAACAGCTCCCATACCGATACGTCGAAGGTGATTGCCGTCTTCTGCATAATCGTATCCGCTGCATCAATCGGATAATTTTTCTGCATCCACAACAAGCGGTTAATGACCGAGCGGTGTTCTACCACGACCCCCTTCGGTCTGCCTGTCGTTCCCGAAGTATAAATCACATACGCCGCATTCACGGCATCGTTAACGAGCTCCGGATTCGTATCGTCCTCGCTGTAGACCCCGGCGTCGTCCAAATTGACGATGTGGCCTGCAAATGGCGCGCACTCCAGCAGATGGCCCTGCGCCAGGAGCAATTTTGCCTCCGAATCCTCCAGCATGTAGCGAATGCGCTC
>NZ_JAHNZO010000145.1 GCF_018998565.1 Paenibacillus oleatilyticus
CGCGGAACCGGCGGCCTCGGTGCGTTCCCGGCCTAGGAGCCGCCGCGCTCCCAGTGGTAGAAGCACTGCGCCATGGCGTCCTTGGGCCCGCGCCAGGTGGCCGGGTCGTACGGGCTGACGTACGCCTCCAGCTGTTCGCTGATGTTGCGGAACTCCGGGTGCCCGGCCACCTTCGCGATGGCGGGCGCCGGGTCCTGCTCGGACTCGATGAGGTGCAGGTACACGTCGTCGCCGAACCGGAACAGCCGCCGCCGGCTCACCCCGACCAGGTGGGGAAGTTCCCCCCGGTCGGAGGCGGCGAACACGTCGGCGATCTTCGACTCCGACCCGGGAGCCATCCGGGCGACGATCAGGGCGTGGTGCATCGG
>NZ_JAHNZO010000146.1 GCF_018998565.1 Paenibacillus oleatilyticus
GCCTGCGGGTCGGCATTACCAGCGGCATCGGTCTGTTCATCGGCATGATGGGGCTGAAAAACGCCGGCATCGTAGTGGCTAACCCGGACACGCTGGTGACCATCGGCAGCCTGACCTCGCACAACGTGCTGCTGGGGGCGCTCGGCTTCTTCATCATCGCCGTGCTCTCTTCGCGTAACTTCCACGCGGCGGTGCTGGTGTCGATCGTGGTCACCACCCTGATCGGCTGGATGCTGGGCGACGTGAAATACGGTGGCCTGTTCTCCCTGCCGCCGAGTATCACCTCGGTGGTGGGCCAGGTCGACGTGGCCGGCGCGCTGAACATCGGGCTGGCCGGGGTTATCTTCTCGTTTATGCTGGTGAACCT
>NZ_JAHNZO010000147.1 GCF_018998565.1 Paenibacillus oleatilyticus
GAACTGGGCGGCGGCAAGGTCAGCCAGCAGGACGTCAGCGGCCAGCGCTATCAGGGCGGCGGCCGCGTCGATGCGGCCGCCACGATCGGCGGGCTGCTAGGCGGCGCGGCGAAGCAAAGCGTTGACGGCAACGTACCGTTCGCCAGCGGCCATGCTTCAACTCAGCAAGCGGACGCCAAAGCCGGGGTGTTCAGCGGCAAATAACACGCCCCCCAACGCAATGCCCCCGGTTAAAACCGGGGGCGTTTTTTTTACAGCGTGCTCGGGGTGTCTTCCCAGTCGCGATCGTCGTCCTTGGCATCCTGATCCAACACGTTGTAAGCCACGGCGCAGAACAGCGAGTTCAGGCGCTTCATGTCCCCCAAC
>NZ_JAHNZO010000148.1 GCF_018998565.1 Paenibacillus oleatilyticus
CCTGTACGTTGCCTCGGAAATGAAAGCGCTCGTGCCGGTGTGCCGCACCATCAAGGAATTCCCAGCCGGCAGCTACCTGTGGAGCCAGGACGGCCAGATCCGCGAATACTATCGCCGCGACTGGTTCGATTACGACAGCGTCAAGGACAACGTGACCGACGCCGCCGCCCTGCGCACCGCGCTGGAAGAGTCGGTGAAAAGCCACCTGATGTCCGACGTGCCTTACGGCGTGCTGCTCTCGGGCGGGCTGGATTCTTCGGTCATTTCGGCGATCACCAAGAAGTACGCCGCACGCCGCGTGGAAGATCAGGAACGCAGCGAAGCCTGGTGGCCGCAGCTGCACTCCTTCGCCGTCGGGCTGGAAG
>NZ_JAHNZO010000149.1 GCF_018998565.1 Paenibacillus oleatilyticus
GTGTGAAGACGGGGAGTCGCAGCCCGCCCCTGCGCCGGCGCCGCAGATTGCGGTGATCATGCATGAGCCGGAAGACGGCAGCGATGATGAAGACGATACGCCGTACGTGCCGCCGAGCCGGACCCGAACGCCGGTTGCCGCGCCCGGCGAAAAGCAGCCGCGCTTTTATCGCCGCTCGGCGTTCTGGGTGTGGCTGGCGTTTCTGGCGGCGCTCAGCGTCTGCGTGGCGTTTGTCGGCATCGCCACGCTGTCGCAGCGCGTGCCGGTATCGACCATGCCGGTGCTGCTCAATCCGCGCGATATCGATATCCGCATCCAGGGCGGCGAGAGCTGCAGCAACTGGATGCCGCAGCTCTCCTATGTGG
>NZ_JAHNZO010000014.1 GCF_018998565.1 Paenibacillus oleatilyticus
AAGTGGCTCAAGGGGACCCTCTGCTAAGGGGTTAGACTGCGTAAGTGGTGCGAGGGTTCGAATCCCTCTCTCTCCGTTTCAAGTTTGGCGGCGTAGCTCAGCTGGCTAGAGCGTACGGTTCATACCCGTAAGGTCGGGGGTTCGATCCCCTCCGCCGCTACCATATATATTTATCCCATGGAGGCTTAGCTCAGCTGGGAGAGCATCTGCCTTACAAGCAGAGGGTCGGCGGTTCGATCCCGTCAGCCTCCACCATATGCCGCTGTAGCTCAATTGGTAGAGCAACTGACTTGTAATCAGTAGGTTGGGGGTTCAAGTCCTCTCGGCGGCACCAGTTGTTTCAACTTTATAGTGTGGAGCCGTGGTGTAGAGGCCTAACATGCCTGCCTGTCACGCAGGAGACCGCGGGTTCGAATCCCGTCGGCTCCGCCATGAATTTCTTCCCTGTGAGGGATGAGAACCCTTGGGTTCGTCGGAGAAATACCTTCGATAGCTTTACTTCGCAGTCTCGAAGTGAAACGAAGAGTATCCCGTCGGCTCCGCCATGATTTATCTTATCGAATAGGATAAGCTTGAACCTTAAGTGACAAGCTAACCGCATACATAAGGCTCGGTAGCTCAGTCGGTAGAGCAGAGGACTGAAAATCCTCGTGTCGGCGGTTCGATTCCGTCCCGAGCCACCATGCTTTATAAGCAACACGGAGGCTTAGCGAAGTGGCCAAACGCAGCAGACTGTAAATCTGTTCTCTGACGAGTTCGGTGGTTCGAATCCATCAGCCTCCACCAGTTATTCTCACGAGCCATTAGCTCAGTTGGTAGAGCACCTGACTTTTAATCAGGGTGTCGTAGGTTCGAGTCCTACATGGCTCACCATTTAGGTGACAAGTAAAGAGACCTTATAGGGTCTCTTTTTTTGCATTGTATTTACTTTTTTACTTCACGACTGAAGTTTGTCGCGGACGGAGCGAAGCTTCTGCTCCATGGAAGCGTTCTTGTCACGGCGGTCGTCGATTTTGATCGATGTGGACACGCGTTGGGCTCCGTGCTGGAACGGGGCTTCGTGTAGCCGCCGAAGCACTTGAAATAAATCTTGCAGCTCTCCTTCGATGATGGTGCTCATCGGCGTCATTTGGAATTGAATCGGTTCCGGGGCTTGTTCCAGCAGGCGGTGCAGATCGGCGACATATCCGCTTAAGCTGGTCGTTTCGGTTCCGATGGGAATCACGGTTACTTCGACTATAGCCAACGGTTCTCCCTCCTTAGTAGCTTGTAAACACAGCATGTGTTTATTTTACCGTAAAGGATGGGCAGGGTATAGTCAAAGCTCCATCCGCTTCATGGTCGCCTTGATATAATCGGCAGTACGGGCCGCAAGCGCCATCACCGTATTGGTCGGATTGCCGCCTCCGGACGTCACGAAAATACTCGCGTCGCATATAAACAGATTCGGAATATCGTGCGTCTGCCCATAGGAGTTCACGACGGACGTATCGGGATCATTGCCCATACGGCAGCCTCCCATCAAATGAGCCGTATCGGGGATGACGAATTCGGGCTTGCCCCCAGCAGCGCTTAAAATTTCGCTCATCCTTCCGATGGCATGCTGGATAAGCCGGTTGTCGTTTTCTCCATAGCTGAAGGTGACTTTCGCGCGAGGCATACCGAAAGCATCCTTTTCATCGCTCAAGGTAATGGCGTTATCCGGGTTCGGGAGCACCTCCCCGACTAACGTGACTCGTCCGTAGTAATTGTAATCGAGTACCACTTCCCGCAAACGTGTTCCCCAAATGGGACCGTTCTTACCCGATTGGGTAATTCCGCTGGCAAAGCTCACCGGCCGGACCCCGTGCGCGTGCAGCGTGTAGCCGCGGGCAAAATCACGTTCGGGGGAAGTGCTGTAAAAGTCCTGCGTCGTTGCGAGCACTGGGGTTCCTTTATATAGGCGGACCTCCTCTTCGAATCGTGCATAGACATCGTGGCTGCTATGAGTCATGAACGCTTTCCCGACCCATCCGCTGCTGTTGGCGAGTCCGTTCGGAAACCGGCTGTTGGCAGAATTCAGAAGCAGTCTCGGTGTCTCTACGACATAGGCGGACAAAATGACTAACCGCGCCCGTTGCTCATAGGTCGCGTCGTGATGAACAAATGTCACTCCCGTGGCTCGGCCACTTTCGTCCGTATTCACTTGGGTAACCCTGCAGTCGGACAGCACTTCCGCACCGGCTTCAATTGCTTTGGGAATATGGACGATCAGGGTGCTGAATTTGGCGTTCGGCATACAGCCTTGGTTGCAAAATCCGCGGTTAATGCAAGGTGGGCGGCCTTCGAAGGGTGCGGACAAAATGGCAAGCGGACTGACGACCCAGCGAATGCCGAGCTTTTCGCAGCCTCGGGCAAATACCTGCGCGTTTGGGCTTATCGGATCGCGTTCGGGATAAGGATAGGGGCCGTGAAACTCGCCCCAAGGAAAATATTTTGGGCCCGAGACGGCGATCTCCTTCTCGATCTTGGTATAGTAAGGCTCAAGATCGGAATAGCCGATCGGCCAATCCTCTCCGACGCCGTCCAACGTTTTGGTTCGAAAATCGCTTTCATGAAAACGCAAAAAGACTCCGGTAAAATGCGTCGTTCCCCCGCCAACCCCCCAGCCGGAGTTGTTATGCCCCATTTGCAGCGGGTCGCGGCCATCCACGATTCGTGCCTCCTGCCATCCCAGGCTCTGCATAGATAGCTCATCGCTGGCAAAATCATGCTGCGGATCACGGAAAGGACCGGCTTCCAGCACCACGACGCTCATGCCGGCTTCGCTCAGCTCTTTGGCCAGTACGCCGCCGGCAGCCCCGGCTCCCACAATGACGACATCGACCGTTTCGCCCTCATATTTACGCTTCATGCTGCTGTTTCTCCTCCTTGGGCTCCCATGGATCAAGCTGTCCCGGATGCATACGTACATAGCCGCGGGGATAAGCGGGTCCTCCGTATCCGATCTCCGACCATATTTCAGGATGAGAATAATAAGCTTCGACAGTGAGGTTCAGAAATTTTTTGAACAGCGCTTCCTGCGGCACGTGCTGCCACACTTCGAGAGGTACTGCTTGATTGCGGCTGACATCAAGCATGACCTGTTTTTTCTGCTTTGGTTGAAGGTGAAAGAAACGCTCGGTATGGATCGTTTGACATGCGAGATCCAAGGCATGAAGCCCTTCGCGCACCAGCACAGCAGCCTCAGGCTCGCCGCTTTTACGCTGACTTTCTTGTCCGCCTGCCAGCGTCCGGTCGATATGATCCAATACGAACTGAATGATTTCCGGACGTTCGTCATCAACCAGGAGAGAGCACCAGGCCCGCAAATGTTCGGCCTCGACGGTTGTCAGGAACATATAATCGCCGGTCGTGTGCAGCCGGGAAAGCACGATTTGCTGGGTATGATCGTCCCAAGCGTCTTTTTCGTGCAGGACATCGTAGGAAGGGTACCGTGTGAGTTTTTTCATCGATTTACCTCCAATAATAGGCGAGAAGTCCAAGGACGCTCAAAGCGCTGAACACGATCGGAAGCACGACAGGAGGACCGACAAGAAAGTTACGCATCGTATAGCCGCCGACGCGAACGCCTACCCCGTGGAAATGAAAGTAAAATCCGATGCCGCCTGCAACAACGCCGAACCACATCAGATAGGAAAAAAGGTAAAGCAGCCAATCCAGCCGGTAATAGGCAAGCAATACGGCAAGCAGGCTGAATATAGGGGCGGAGACGACGGGAACCCACATGGCTTTATGGTGAAAGTTTTGCCGGTAATGCGAGATGGTCACTTGTATCCAAATGGCAAAAAAAGCGACGCCCACGAACAAAAAAACGACGCGTGCCAAGGGCCATCCGATCCAGTTCATACGAATCTTCCTCCTTTTCTGTTAGCGTTGACGACGCGGATAGGTTAGCGAGCCGAATGGCATGAGAGCCAGCTTCGTGTCGGGGTCTTGCAGCAGAGCATGGGCCGTGGCGCTTAAATCGTCGGCCGGATAAAAGCCTAGTAGTTCAATCAAGTGACGGGGCAATGAGGAACGGACAAACACCCGGGCGCGGTGCAGCACTTCTTCCACATGCAAAATTTTGTGGGCGCCCAGTACGAATCGTTCCCGCAGCTTGTCCGTCATTTTACGACGATCGCCCATCGTCTCGATCCAATGCTGAAACAGGCCGTTTCCCATCCCTTCGGGACACTCCGCCACAAGAAGCAGGGCACCTCCCGGCTTTACGAAAGCGGCGGCATTGCGGAGCGCTTTTAAAGCTTGATACATTTGCAAATCTTTCGGAGCTCCCCCGGCCGAAACGATGACGACATCGTACAGTTCGGTTACCTGCCGGGTAAACCAGCCGGCGGCAAATTCGGTCCCTTTCTTATGAGCTTCCGCGGGATTTCCGGCTACGGCTTTCAGCACATGACGATCATGGTCGACAATCACATTGAGCAGGAATTGGATGGGAACGAACCGCTCGGCTTCCTCTAAATCGAGATGCAACGGATTCGTCGGGACGCCGGGCACGGCCTTGTACGTTAACGACAACGCATGGTGGCATTCAATGGTGCGCTTGGACGCCACACCAGGTACGAGCGCCTTGACACCCCCGGAAATGCCTACCATTGCATGCGGCTCGATGTTGCCCGTTGCAATGCGCAGCGGCGCCTCGGCGACCAGGCGGTTGATCTCGACCGGGGTGCCGAGCGACGTCGTCCCCCTATAAACGCAGTCCTCCGACTCGGCCGAATGATTATGCACGCGTACTCTCGCGTAGATTTCCGCCCCGACCAGCCGTTTCAATTCGTCGGGCGTGTGCTTGCGATGGGCGCCGAGCGCCACAACAATATCAATCTGATCGTCGCCGAGACCAGCCACCATAAGCTCCTCCAGCAGCGGAGGCAAGAGCAGCCTGGTAGGGCACAGACGGGTACCGTCGCTGATCAGAATGACAGCCCGGCTTGTCCCCTTGGCAAGCTCACGGAGCCTCCTTGCCCCGATAGGCGCGGCCAGTGCTTCGCGAATCCGGTCTTGGGACAGTTCGGGAGATGTCTCTAAAGTTTCAAGTCCGCACGTCAATGTATCGTACGTCCTGCCCGAAGGCAGCTCCAACGGGACGGTGGTGCAGCCATAACGCAGTTCGGGAATGGTGCAGTCCTCCTTCGCTTTGCAAATCAAGAATGGATGACGATGGAAGATTTACATTTTATTATTACCTTATCTTAAGCTCTTATCCTTAGCTAAACGCGATTAATGATTTATGTCCTAAGGCAGCTCGTTTTGTTGCGGTTTCTAGTCCCGATTGTGTTACAATAGATGGTAACCAGTTATTGAATATAGACATAGGGTTGGGAGCGAGGAGATGGATTGGGAACAAGTGAGGGAGCAGCTTGAAGCCATATTGAATACTCCGGTTCAAACCACCAGATGGGCCTGGGAAGCGTGGCGGCGAGAAGCGGAGAAGCATAAGGCCGAGCCGGGGTACGAAGGCGGAAGCTTGATCAGCGAGGGCAGGCTTCTTTTTTTGGCGCAAAAAGAAGGGCAGGAGGCGCTGCTTCTGACCATACGGGCAGATGCCATATCGCCCGTGGAGCGGCGGCTCGTGGAGCTTACGCTGGAGAACCGTCAAACGCAGGATAAAAAGCCTCCGTCGATCATCAACGAGGAGGAGCGCAAAGCGGGGATGGTGGGCGATTGGCTTCGCACGCAGCAGGAGCTGGGCTTGACGCAGGCCGAGATGCCCGATGCGCTGGTGTCTCAGATGTCGCTTTACTCCAAAAAAATTCCGCTGCTGTTGTATGGGGATTACACAACCTCGCGGCGGGCGCACGACCGGGAGCTGAAGAAGCTGTTGGAATCGTTCTTCGATGCGGATATGACCTTGATTCCTCTGACGGATAAGGAATGGCTCATTCTCGGCTCGGAGAAAATCATGTCGATGGATTCCGGCGACGATAAGGAAGATTCGGACAGCGAAACGCTGGAAGACCGGCTCGCGGCCATCGGCTACGGCTTGCACGAAATGCTCGAGAACGAATGGGTAGGCGAGTGCCATCTGGCCATCCACTACCCGATCATGCCGGCCAAATCGTTATATGGCGCGGTGCTTCAGCTCAGGGAGACGATGATGCTGGGACGCACGTATCACGTAGGCAGCAACATGCATATGCCATGGGAGCTCCAACTGGAAAGGCTGGTGCATTTGGTACCGGAAGCGGAGAAGGCGAGCTTTCTGGAGCATGTACTGAAACGGCTCGACGTGGCGTTCGATGCGGAGACGATGACGACGCTCGAACAGTTTTTCCAGTTGGACTGCAACGTCAGCGAGACGGCCAAAAAGCTGTATATTCACCGCAATACCCTGCTGTACCGCTTGGACAAATTCAAGCAGGAGACGGGATTGGACGTGCGGACGTTCAATAACGCCGTACTTGTGAAGATTGCCATACTATTGTACAAAGTAACGAAAAGAAAGTAGTTTTTTTGTAGAGATTGTGCATAGTCATGATACGCCTTGTTACGGTATGATTTAAGCAATGAACACGATACTAATTCGTAGGGGGAATTAATCATGGCAGGTGTACGTTTGAACCACATCGTCAAAAAATATCCGGGTGCAGAAGAAGCAACGGTGAAAGACTTCCATCTCGATATTCAGGACAAGGAATTTCTGGTTCTGGTAGGCGCTTCCGGCTGCGGTAAATCCACGACGCTGCGGATGATCGCCGGCTTGGAGGAAATCACGGAAGGCGAACTGTATATCGGCGACCGTCTCGTGAACGACGTCGCTCCGAAAGACCGCGATATTGCGATGGTATTCCAATCCTACGCTTTGTATCCCCATATGAACGTATATCAAAACATGGCATTCGGTTTGAAGCTGCGTAAATTCAAAAAAGCCGACATCGACGCCCGCGTGCGCGAAGCGGCCAAAATTCTCGATATCGAGCACTTGCTCGACCGTAAGCCGAAGGCGCTCTCCGGCGGTCAGCGTCAGCGCGTTGCCTTGGGCCGGGCGATTGTCCGTGAGCCGCAAGTGTTCCTGATGGACGAACCGCTGTCCAACTTGGACGCGAAGCTGCGCGTACAAATGCGCGCCGAAATTACGAAGCTCGTGAAACGTCTCGAAACGACGACGATCTACGTAACGCATGACCAAACGGAAGCAATGACGATGGGCGACCGGATCGTCGTTATGGATAAAGGCATCATTCAACAAGCGGCATCTCCGGAGGAGATCTACAACTATCCGGTGAACATGTTCGTAGCGGGCTTTATCGGTTCCCCGTCCATGAACTTCGTGCACGGCGGATTCGCTGAGCAAGGCGGCAGCTTGTACTTTAAAGCATCGGGCTTTAATGTCGAAGTGCCGGAAGGCAAAGCTAAAATTCTCCGCGAAAAAGGCTATGCCGGCAAGGAAGTCGTGCTGGGCGTACGTCCGGAAGATTTCCACGAAGAAGCGATCTTTATGGAAGCTTCTCCGAACACTATCATCAACGCTCATGTCGAAGTGGCGGAGAACCTCGGTCATGAAATGCTCTTGCACCTCAGCGGAATCGGCAGCCAAATGGCCGTTGTTCGTGTAGACGGCCGCTCGAATGCCAAAGAAGGCTCCAACGTGAAGCTCGCTGTGGACATGAACAAAGTTCACTTCTTCGACAAAGATACGACGAATTCCATTTTGCTGAACGCTTAATGCGCATTGAACGGAATAAAAGGTCAGTCCTGACGGGCTGGCCTTTTTTGCTGCTGCTGCGGGTGGCGTTGGAAAGAAAATCGCGATATGCTAGGCGTAGCCTCTACGAATGAAGATCTTGTCCGGACAGCGCGGCTGTACGAAGAGCTGGGGAGTGGGAAGATTCATGAGCATCGAGCAATTGAAAGTGTTTGTGACGGTGGCGGAGCTGCAGCATTTTTCACGTGCCGCGGAGCTGCTGCATTTGTCTCAGCCGGGGGTCAGCATGCATATCCGCAGCTTGGAGAACGAGTTCGGGACGAAGCTGCTTCATCGTTCGTCGAAGCGGGTGAAGCTGACGGAGGCAGGGGAAATCTTGTATCGTCAAGCGAAGGCGATCCTGCTGCAATATGAGACGGCAAAGCATGAGATCGACAGGCTGAACCAGGTCGTCTCCGGTAGTTTGAGCGTGGGGGCAAGCTTCACGATCGGAGAGTTTCTTCTACCAAAGCTGCTGGCAAGCTATGCGAGGCTGTATCCGGGGGTGGAGGTTCAGGTCACCGTCGGCAATACGGATGAAATCGAGCGGCTCGTGCAGGCGCACGAACTGGAGGTCGGGCTGGTCGAAGGAGAGCTGCAGCGGCCGGGGATTCGCTCGGAGACGTTCATGGAGGACGAGATGATCGTGGCCGTTCCGGCGGGCCATCCGCTTGCGGCTTACCGGGAAGTGACGCCGGAGGCTTTGCAGGATCAAGTCTGGATATTCCGCGAGGTCGGCTCCGGTACCCGGGCTTACAGCGACCGGCTGATCCGCGAATGGGGATTGCGGGTGCAGCGGGCTTACGTGCTGAGCAGCACGCAAGGCGTCAAGGAGACGGTTGCGGCCGGACTTGGCATTGCCGTACTGTCGCGTTGGACCGTAGGACGGATGCTTGCGACGGAGGAGCTGAAAGAGCTGCGGATTCGCGGCCAGCGGCTGACCCGTTTGCTGTCGCTGATTCAAGGCGAGGAGCGGGCGGGGACGCTTGCGCTGGACCGGTTCGTCCAGCAGGTGAGAGGGCTTCGCACGGCCTCTTCCGGTTGATTTATGCGGCTGATTCCTTTAGGATGAGGATATTGGGATAAAAAGGAGAAAGATCACGATGCCGAAAAAAGTGAAAGTATCGGATTTGGTGAGAGAGTTCCATCTGGAGATTATTTGCGGCGAAGAGGGACTGAAGCGTCCGATCGTCACGGCGGATTTGTACCGTCCCGGGCTCGAGATGGCTGGCTATTACGAATTCCATCCGACGGACCGGGTCCAAATTCTCGGCAAAACGGAGCTGACGTTCTTCGACGGGTTGTCGTCGGAAGAGCGGATGGACCGGATGCACCGGCTGTGTGCGCCGGAGGAGACACCCTGCATTATTATCAGCCGCGGGATGGACGCGCCGATCGAGCTGCTGGCCGCGGCCAACGACCATCAGATCACGGTCGTTCGGACGGCGATGGCGACGACGATTTTGGCCAGCCGCGTAACGAACTTTCTGGAAAACCGGCTTGCCCCTACGACGACGATTCATGGGGTGCTGGTTGATGTATATGGTATCGGCATGCTGATTTCCGGGTCCAGCGGTATCGGTAAAAGCGAAACGGCATTGGAGTTGGTGAAGCGGGGACACCGGCTGATCGCTGACGATGCGGTGGAAATCCGTCAAACGGCCGACCATCAGCTGATCGGCAATGCGCCTGAATTAATCCGGCACCTGCTTGAAATCCGCGGCATCGGGATTATTAACGTCATGACGCTGTTCGGCGCCGGTGCGGTGCGTACTGAGAAGAAAATATCGGTCGTCGTTAAGCTGGAGACTTGGCAGCAGGACAAACAATACGACCGGCTCGGCCTGGACGAGGAAACGACGCAGATTATCGATACGAACATACCGCTTGTAACGGTTCCGGTGCGGCCGGGACGAAATCTGGCGGTTATTATTGAGGTTGCGGCGATGAACTTCCGCTTGAAACGGATGGGCTATAACGCGGCCCTGCAGTTTACGAATAAGCTGACCGAGTCGCTCGCGGAGGACATGGACGATTTGTAAGGGAAGCCCCGATTTTGAAGGGGGATAATTTTTGGCATAAGGAAGGAGTCACAAGCATGTTTCTCGCGATTAATCCGATTGCTTTTGCGCTCGGTCCGTTGAGCGTCCGTTGGTACGGCATCATCTTGGGGACGGCGGCGCTGGTCGGTCTGCTGCTTGCGATTCGAGAAGGCAAACGGTTCCGCATGTCTCCGGACTTCTTCATGGATCTGGTGTTGATCGGGGTTCCGTCAGCGATCGTTGGCGCAAGAATTTACTATGTCGCTTTCAAATGGGAAGATTATCAAGATAATCTATGGAAAGTCTTTGCCGTTTGGGAAGGCGGTATTGCCATCTACGGGGCGCTGATCGGCGCAATTATCGCGGCGGTCATTTACGTGCGGCGGAAAGGCTATTCGTTCTGGCGCATTGCCGATATTTGCGCGCCAGGCTTAATCATTGGACAAGCAATCGGGCGTTGGGGCAACTTCATTAATCAGGAAGCGCACGGCGGACCGGTGGCGGAGTCGTTCCTTAGAAACAATCTGCATCTGCCGGACTGGCTCGTCAATCAAATGCTGATTGAAGGCCAGTATTACCATCCGACGTTTTTATATGAATCGCTCTGGAACGTCGTAGGACTCCTCCTGCTGTTCGTGCTGCGTCGGCGTTCGTTTTTGCGGGCGGGGGAGCTCTTTTTCAGTTATTTCATTTGGTATTCGATCGGGCGATTTTTCGTAGAGGGCTTGCGGACGGACAGCCTTGATTTTACGGGACCAAGCTGGCTGGCCGCGGTGATGAACGGCATGTGGTCGCCGATGAAAGCTTTCGGCTTCGAGCCCGGATTCATGACCTACGGAGGCAATGTGCGGATTTCGCAGCTTCTGGCGGTGCTGATCGTACTGGCCGCGATTGCGCTTATCATCGTTCGCCGCCGGACGGGCGCAGCTTCGGAGCGCTATAGCGATCCGATTGTACGGATCGGACAAGCCCCGGAGGAAGCGAGCGAAGCCGGTACTCGGTCGGATGGCAGCAAGGAAGCAGACGTAAAGGCAAAGGAGTAGCAGCATGATACAAACTGTGTTATTTGATCTGGACGGAACGATTGTCGATACGAACGAGCTCATTATTCAGTCGTTCTTGCATACGTTTGAGGGAATAACGGCAGAGCCGGTTACCCGGGAGCATATTGTTCCGAACATGGGACGGCCGTTGATCGAGCAGATGGTGTTCTTTTCCGGACGGGAGCAGGTGGACGATTTGGTGCAAAAGTACCGGGCGTTCAACATTGCGCATCATGACGAGCTGGTGCGGGAATTTCCCTATGTGCGCGAGACGGTAGCCAAGCTGCATGCCGCCGGCGTCAAGCTGGGCGTGGTGACGAGCAAAATCCGGCAGACGACGGAAATGGGGCTGAAGCTGACGGGGCTGTACGACTACTTCGGCACGATCGTGACAGTGGACGACGTCGGGAGAGCGAAGCCGGACCCGGAAGGAATTCACAAAGCGGTCCGGGAGCTCGGCGGCGACCCCTCTTCCGCGCTGATGGTCGGAGACAGCCACTATGATATCGAAGCGGCGCACAATGCGGGCATTCCGTCGGTGGCGGTCGCCTGGTCGCTGAAAGGGACCGAATATTTGAAACAGTATAACCCGACCCATATCATTCAAGATATGCGCGATATTGTGCCGATCGTCGGGATCGAGGAGAAATAACGCTTGAGAAACACGGACAACTATCCGGTGGAAGGGCCGAACTCGCTGTGGCAGGTATATAAGACGATCAGCCGTTTCAAGGCGGTTCGCAATTTTATTTTTATCCAAATTTCCAGGTATGCTCCCTCCTTGCCACTGAAACGGTGGATCTACCGCCGCGTGCTTGGAATGAAGGTAGGGGAGCATGCCTCCTTTGCGTTGATGGTGATGGTGGATGTATTTTTTCCGGAGAAGATCGAGGTCGGAGACAATACGATTATCGGCTACAATTCGACGATTCTAACGCATGAGTATTTGATCAAGGAATACCGGCTCGGACGGGTGAAAATCGGGTCGCATGTGATGATCGGAGCGAATACGACGATTTTGCCCGGGGTGACGATTGGCGATCACGCGGTCGTAGGTGCGGGTTCGGTCGTGCATAAGGATGTCGCGCCGTACAGCTTTGTGGCGGGGAATCCGCTTCAAGTGATCCGGGAGGATGTGCGCATGACGGAGCAGGATAAATGAGTCGGCGCGTTTTAGAAATTGCGAATTTAATATTTTGCAAAAGTTAACATTATGTTCTATAATACGGCTTGTACAATAAAAAGGCTTGCAAGGGCGGTCGGCTAGTCTCCCGGAAGGGAGGTGATGCCTGTGGAGGTTAAGGACACGCTGACTTTAATGATCGGCTTCGGGATGCTGGTTATTACGCTGCTTACGCTGATAGTTAACATCATCGTCGCTCTTATCCAAAACAAAAAGAAATAGACCGCCCATCGCGAATGGAATACGGTCTATTTCACGATCATTCCTTATTCAGCCGACCGCCTTTGAAGCGGCTATTGTACCTGGGGAGCACGGTGGCAGCCGTTGCTCCCTTGTATTGTTTATTATATGCTCTTGCCTTTATTCGTGCAACCGGGATCCATGCAATCGAATCATTGACGAATCAAGCGTTCCCGTGATAAACTTACGATTACATTCTTTATTTTGGTAGTATGGTAGCGCACTAAAGCAAAATTAAAGATAGCAGGGTGAAGACGGTGTCCAAACCGAAGGTGTTTGAAAAGCCGACAGGCGTAAAAGATTACCTCCCCGAAGCGGCGGCCAAGCTCCGCCGCATCGAGTATAAAGTCATGCAGTGCATGGAGCGCTGGGGCTATAGAGAAATTATTACTCCTACTCTGGAGTATTACGATACCGTTGGGGTAGCCAGCTCGACGGAGGACAAAAAGCTGTTCAAGCTGCTGGACCGGAACGGAACGACGCTTGTGATGCGTTCCGATATGACGGCGCCGATCGCCCGGGTGGCCTCCTCGCTGCTCAAGGAGCATCCGTTTCCGCTGCGGCTCTCGTATCAAGCGAACGTATTTCGGGCGTTCGAGGCCGAAGCGGGGCGGGATGCGGAGTTTTTCCAGACCGGTGTGGAGCTGATCGGCGATGCTTCCAGCGAAGCCGATGCCGAGGTGATCGCCTTGGCGATCGCTTGCTTGCAAGCGGCCGGCGTACAGCAGTTCAAGATCGCCCTCGGCCATGTGGGCTTCCTCAACGGCTTGTTCCAAGAGACGCTGCAGCAGCGTCAGGACGCGCAAACCGCGCTGAAAGCGTGCCTGCTCAGCCGCGATCACGTCGGCTACCGGGAGACGATCAAGTCGCTCGGCCTCTCTCGGGAAGTGCAGCACGAACTGGAAGGTATCCTCCGGCTGCGCGGGGGAGAGGAGATTTGCCGTCAGGCGCGGCAGGTAACGAAGGACCCCGTCGCCCAGCATGCCATTGCGCATCTGTGCGAAATCTGGGATGTGCTAGAAGCATACGGTGTCAGTGAACATGTACTGATCGATCTGACGATGATCGGCGATTTCTCGTACTATACGGGGATGACGTTTGAAGGCTACGCTGCGGATATGGGCTTTCCCGTATGCAGCGGAGGGCGCTATGACAACCTGCTGGCACAGTTCGGGCGTCCGGCGCCGGCAACGGGCTTCGCGCTCAAAACGAACCGGATCCTGGAAGTGATCGGCAAAAGCAAAGCGGAAGAAGCGCCGCAGCGCGTGCTGATCGTCTACACAGAGCGTTATCGTGCGGCGGCACTGGCTAAGGCAAGGGAGTACCGCTCGCAAGAAGGCTTTATTGCGGAGACGCGTCTTTTGGCGGACGGACAACAAGGGCTGAATGCGGTACGGCAAGCAGACGGCGCGCTGCAAGTGCACGGCTCCCGCTATTGCGACATCATATCGTTTACGGAGTAAGGAGGGGCAGCGCATGCAGGACTTATTGAAGGTGGCAATGCCCAAAGGGCGTATTTATAAACAGGCTTCCAAGCTGTTCCGCGAAGCGGGGCTCGCGATCCCCGAGGAGACGGACGATTCGCGCAAGCTGATTATTGCCGTTCCGGAGGCGCGGATGGAATTCATTATGGCGAAGCCGGTCGATGTGCCGACCTACGTCGAATACGGCGTGGCGGATATCGGCGTCGTCGGCAAAGACGTGCTGATGGAGGAGAACCGGGACGTATACGAGCTGCTGGATCTCGGGATCGCGCGCTGCCGCATGTCCGTCATCGGGCTGCCGGATTGGCAGCCGGTGCTGAACCCGCGGGTGGCGACCAAATATCCGAACGTGGCCTCGCAATATTTTCGGGAGCAGGGGCAGCAGGTGGAGGTCATCAAGCTGAACGGCTCGATCGAGCTGGCCCCGCTGATCGGGCTGGCCGACCGGATCGTCGATATGGTGGAGACCGGCAGCACGATCCGGGAAAACGGGCTGGCGGAGCATGAGCAGATATTTGCGATTACGAGCCGGCTCATTGCCAACCGCGTCAGCTACCGGATGAAAAACGACGCCATTCAGGCGCTCTGTGACCGGCTGCAGCCGGTCATTGCCGCGGTGACGGCAAAGGTATAAAAAAATAGGAAAAGAAATTCGCATACATTAAAGGAGGCTGCGGTCATGAGAGTAATGCCCGCATCGGAATTTTCGCTGCAGCGGGAGGTCGAATACGGCACGCCCGAGCAAAACGAGAGCGTACAGCGCATCATCGAAGAGGTGCGCCGGGACGGGGATGCCGCGCTGCGCAAGTTCGCGCAGCAGTTTGACGGCGTCAAGATAGGAGAGCTGCGTGTCACGCAGGAGGAGATCGAAGCCGCCTATGCACAGGTGGACGAGGGGTTCTTGGCGGCGCTGCGCGAAGCGGCCGCGAACGTGCGCCGCTTCCATGAGAAGCAAATGCGCAACTCGTGGATGGATCTGCAAGCCGACGGCAGCATTCTCGGCCAAGTGATCCGTCCGCTGCGACGGGTCGGGCTGTATGTGCCCGGTGGCAAGGCGGCGTATCCGTCGTCGGTGCTGATGAACGCGATCCCGGCACAGGTCGCGGGCGTGCCCGAAATCGTGATGGTGACGCCTCCGGCCACGGCCGGGGTGGAGGGTATCAACCCGCATATTCTCGTCGCGGCCGCGGAAGCGGGCGTGCGCGAGATCTACCGCGTCGGCGGCGCGCAGGCGGTAGCTGCGCTGGCGTACGGGACAGAGTCGATTCCGGCGGCGGACAAAATCGTCGGCCCCGGCAACATCTACGTCGCGCTGGCGAAGCGCAGCGTGTTCGGCGCGGTGGACATCGACAGCATCGCCGGGCCGAGCGAGATCGTCGTCCTGGCCGATGAGACGGCGGACGCCGCCTATGTGGCGGCGGACCTGCTGTCGCAAGCCGAGCACGACGAGATGGCGTCGGCCATTCTCGTCACGCCGTCGCGGGAGCTGGCCGAAGCGGTCCGCCTGGAGGTGGACCGCCAGTTGAGCGAGCTGCCGCGCCGCGACATTGCCGCGCAATCGATTCGCGATTACGGCGCGATTCTCACCGTGGACAGCCTGACGGAAGGCGTCGGCGTCGTAAATCGGCTGGCGCCGGAGCATCTGGAAATCATCGTGCGCGAGCCGTTCGATTATTTGAGCCGGATCGAGAACGCCGGGGCGATTTTCCTCGGGCCTTACAGCTCGGAGCCGGTGGGGGACTATTTTGCGGGACCGAACCACGTGCTGCCGACGAATGGAACGGCACGGTTCTCTTCGCCGCTAAACGTCGACGATTTTCTGAAAAAATCGAGCGTCATCTATTACAGCAAGGAGGCGCTGCTGCGCGACGGGGAAAAGATTATAACGCTGGCCCGTCACGAAGGGCTGGACGCGCATGCGCGGGCAATCGAAATTCGCTTGAAGAAAGAAGGGGACCAGCGTGGCTGAACAAAACATGCAAGGTGCCGGGCGCCAGGCCGAAATCGCGCGCAAAACGAATGAGACGGACATCCGGCTCGCATTTAACGTAGACGGTACCGGTGTATCCGAGATCGAAACGGATGTACCGTTCTTAAATCATATGCTCGATCTGTTCACGAAGCATGGACAGTTTGATTTGAAGGTGGATGCCAAAGGCGACGTTGAGATCGACGATCATCATACGGTCGAGGACATCGGCATCTGCCTCGGACAGACGCTGCGCGAGGCGCTCGGCGACAAGAAAGGAATCAAGCGCTACGCCAACGTATTCATCCCGATGGATGAAGCGCTGGCACAGGTGGCGATCGATATCAGCAACCGGCCGCATCTCGAATACCGGGCCCAATATCCGTCGGCGACGGTCGGCAGCTTTACGACGGAGCTGGTACACGAATTTTTGTGGAAATTTGCGCTGGAAGCGCGAATTACGCTGCATGTCATCGTGCACTATGGGCATAACACGCACCATATGGTCGAAGCGGTATTCAAGGCGCTCGGACGGGCGCTTGACGAGGCGACGAGCATCGATCCCCGCGTACAGGGCGTTCCGTCGACGAAAGGGGTCCTGTAATCCATGATCGCCATCATCGATTACGGCATGGGCAACCTGCACAGCGTCGCTTCGGCGGTGGAACGGCTGGGCTACCGCGGCGTGATCGTTTCGGACGAGCAGGAGCTGCTTGAGGCGGAAGGAGCCATTCTTCCCGGCGTCGGGGCGTTCGGCGATGCGATGGATCACCTGCGCGAATCGGAGCTGGATGCGGCCGTGAAGCGTTATGCGGACAGCGGCAAGCCGCTGCTTGGCATCTGCCTGGGCATGCAGCTTTTGTTTAGCCGGAGCGAGGAGCACGGTATGTATGAAGGGCTGAACCTGCTGCCCGGCGACGTCGTCCGCTTCCGCGGCGATTATAAGGTGCCTCATATGGGATGGAACAAACTGGAACTTCTGCAGGCAAGCCCGCTGTTTGAAGAGGTAGAAGAGGGGCATGTGTACTTCGTGCACTCGTTTCATGTGAAGCCAGAGCAGCCGGGCGATCTGCTGGCGGTGACGGATTACTATCAGCAGGTGACGGCCATCGTCGGCCGCAATAACGTATTCGGGATGCAGTTTCACCCTGAGAAAAGCGGCAGCGTTGGCATGAAGCTGCTCGGCAATTTTCTTGCGCTGTGTACGCGTAAATAGACGAGCCGTCTGCTTGGCTCCGGTAAGTCAGACCGGGCTTTCAAACGATCGGCGCGATTCATATTTCCAAGGTTGGAGGAACGTTTTCATGTCTTCATTCATCATTTATCCCGCCATCGACATTCGCGGGGGCAAGTGCGTGCGCCTGATTCAGGGCGATTACAATCAGGAAACCGTGTATAACGAAAATCCGCTGGAGGTCGCCAAAGCTTGGGAAGCGCAGGGAGCCAAATGGATTCATCTCGTCGATCTGGACGGAGCGAAGGCGGGCTATCCGGTTAACGACAAGCTGGTCGGCGATATCGCCAAAGCCGTTAACGTTCCGGTCCAGCTCGGAGGCGGCTTGCGCACGGAAGCGGACGTGGATCATATTTTGTCGCTCGGCGTTTCGCGCATCATTCTCGGCACGGCGGCCATCGAAAACCGCGATTTCGTGAACCGGGTGCTTCAGAAGCACGGCGACAAGGTCGCTATCGGCATCGACGCCCGGGACGGGTATGTGGCGACCCGCGGCTGGCTGGAAACGTCCGCGGTTAAGGCGGATGAGCTTGCCGCTGAGCTGGCGAAGGAAGGCGCGAAGACGTTTATTTTCACAGATATTTCGCGCGACGGCATGATGGGCGGTCCGAACGTGGAGGCGATCGTCCATTTGGCAAAGGTATCGGGGCAGTCGGTGATCGCTTCCGGCGGCGTAAGCCGTTATGAGGACCTGGAGCGGCTGGCGCAGCATGCGGCGGACGGCGTAGGCGGCGCGATCGTCGGCAAGGCGCTGTACACCGGCAGCATCAAGCTGGAGGAAGCGCACGGACGGATATAGAGGCAGAAAGGAGGACGGCATATGCTGGCCAAACGGATCATCCCTTGTCTGGACGTGAAGGACGGGCGGGTCGTCAAGGGAGTCAATTTTGTCAATTTGCGCGATGCCGGCGATCCGGTCGAGCTCGCATCGATCTACGACCGCGAAGGAGCAGACGAACTGGTGTTCCTGGACATCTCCGCCTCCCATGAAGGACGGGCGACGATGGTCAACGTCGTGCAGCAGACGGCCGGACAAATCACGATCCCGTTCACGGTCGGCGGCGGAATCTCGAGTGTGGACGACATGAAACGGCTGCTGCGGGCGGGCGCGGACAAAATCGGGATCAACACGGCTGCGGTCCGCAATCCTCAGCTTGTGTCCGACGGGGCGCGCCGCTTCGGCTCGCAGTGCATCGTCGTCGCGATCGACGCCCGGTACAACCCGGAGTGGAACGAATGGGAAGTGTTCACCCACGGCGGACGCAATGGCACGGGCATCCGGGCGCTCGAATGGGCCAAGCGGATCGAAGAGCTCGGCGCCGGCGAAATTTTGCTGACGAGTATGGACGCGGACGGCACGAAGGACGGGTTTGACCTGCGGCTCACGCGGGCGGTTTCGGAGCTCGTATCGATCCCGGTCATCGCCTCCGGCGGAGCGGGCAAGAAGGAGCATTTCTACGACGTATTTGCGGAAGGCAAGGCGGATGCAGGGCTGGCCGCCACGATTTTTCACTATAAAGAGATGACGATCGAAGAGGTTAAAGACGACCTCAGGCATAAAGGAGTGGAGGTCCGGTGAGCGGGCAAACGGCAGGAACCTTAGAAGAGTTAACGGCGGCGATCAAATGGGATGCGAACGGCCTCGTGCCGGCCATCGTGCAGGATGCGTCAAGCAAGGACGTGCTGATGATGGCCTATATGAACCAGGAGTCGCTGAAGCTGACGCTGGAATCGGGCGAAACGTGGTTTTGGAGCCGTTCGCGCAGCGAGCTGTGGCATAAGGGTGCGACGTCCGGCCATGTGCAGAAGGTCAAAGCATTGAAATACGATTGTGACGGCGACACGCTGCTGGTGCTTGTGGATCAAGCGGGGCCGGCTTGCCATACTGGGCGCTACAGCTGCTTCTACAACGAAGTGAAGCTCGGAGCTTTGGCGGACGGCGGGGAAGCTGCGGCAGAATCGGAGTCTGCGGACCGGTTTGCCATGCTCGGCCGACTGGAGTCGGTGATCGCGCAGCGCGACGCGGAACGGCCGGAAGGCGCGTATACGACGTATTTGTTTGAAAAAGGTATCGATAAAATATTGAAAAAAGTGGGCGAGGAAACGGCCGAGGTCATCATCGCGGCGAAAAACCGCGACAACGACGAGCTGCGGTACGAAGCGAGCGACCTGATTTTCCACCTGATGGTGCTGCTGCGCGAAGCGAAGCTGCCGCTTGACGAGGTTATGCGCGAGCTGGACCGCCGGCACAAAAAATAACGGCGCCGTAGGAGGGACAGGCTGGTTTAGCATGCCGCCTCCCGCCGCCTAAAAGGAGAATTCACTCGAATGCGCATCGATTATCATACGCACCATGTGCGGTGCGGACATGCGTCGGGAGAGCTGGAGGAGTACGTGCTGAAGGGCATTGAGATCGGACTGGACCAACTGGGGCTATCCGATCACATGCCCTTGCTGCATGTCGACCCGGCTTCCTATTACCCGGGCATGGCCATGCCGATGGAAGAACTGCCGAACTATGTGGAAGAAGCGCTGCGCTTGCAGCAGAAATACAAAGACCGGATCGATATCCGGGTCGGACTCGAAGGCGATTATATCGAAGGCTACGAAGCGGAAATCGAGCGGATCATCAAAGCGTATCCGTGGGATTACGTGATCGGGTCCGTTCATTTTCTGGGCGAATGGGATATTACGGATTACCGGCAGACGGACGGCTGGAAGGAACGGGACGCCTACGAGGTTTACGTTCAATATTACGATGCGGTCTGTAAAGCGTGCCGGACCGGATTCTACGATTACATCGGGCACATCGATGTGATCAAGCGGTTCGGCTTCAAGCCGGAGCAGAATGTGGAGCACTTGGAGCGTCAGGCGCTGGTAGCCGTCCGGGAGGCGGGAATGGCCATCGAGCTGAACGCATCGGGCCTGCGCATGCCGGCGGAGGAAATGTTCCCCAGCTTTCGTATGCTGGAGTACGCCCGCGAGCTGGGAATTCCTGTAACGCTCGGATCGGACGCGCATCAGCCGGAGCGGCTTGCACAGTACCTTGACCAGGCGACCGATCTGCTGCAGCAGGCAGGATTTAACGAATTAGCCACATTTAAAAGCAGGAAACGCACCATGGTGCCTATTGGATTCGCTTCATTTCATGTATAATGGGGACGTGGGCATTTTAAATATTGTGTAAACCGGCCAACCGGAGCCTTTTAGAGAAGGTCCATCCATCGTCAAATGACCCATTGTAACATAAGCAAAAGCGGAGGTAACCATGTACAGCGACAAAATGAAGATTTTCTCGGGTTCGTCCAACCCGAAACTGGCGGAGCGCATATGCGAAGAGCTTAAAGTGCCGCTCGGCAAAATCAAGCTTTCCCGATTCAAGAGCGGGGAAATTTATTGTCTCTACGAAGAAAGCATTCGGAACTGCGACGTCTTTCTGGTGCAAACGTTCTCTCATCCGATCAACGAGAATTTCATGGAGCTTCTCGTCATGATGGATGCGGCCAAGCGGGCTTCGGCGAGAACGATCAATCTTGTCGTTCCTTACTATGGTTATTCCCGCCAAGAGCGCAAAGCCGCGCCTCGGGAACCGATCTCGGCCAAGCTGGTGGCGGACCTGCTGACGGCAGCGGGCGCGGACCGTGTCATCACGATCGATCTGCATGCCCCGGCGATTCAAGGCTTCTTCAACATCCCTGTGGACCATTTGACAGCGCTGGACTTGGTTAGCGATTACATTAAAAAGCTTAATATCCAAAACCCGATCATCGTCTCCCCGGACGCGGGACGCGCGACGACAGCCGAGAAGATGGCGAACATTCTCGATGCGCCGTTTGCGATGATGATCAAGAAAAGACCGGCTCACAACGAAGCGGTCATTACGCATGTCATCGGTGACGTAGCCGGTCGCACGCCGATCATCATCGAGGATCTGATCGATACCGGCTCGACCATCGTCAACGTCGTGGAAGGCCTGAAGGAACGCGGAGCCCACGACGCTTATGTCTGTGCGACGCACCCGGTATTCTCCGGCCCGGCCTTGCAGCGACTGGATCATCCGAACATCAAGGAAGTCGTTATTACGGACTCCATCGCTATTCCGGACCACCATCCTAGCCGATTCCGGGTGCTCTCGGTTGCCCATCTGCTTTCGGACGCGATCAACATCATCATGTCCGGCGGTTCGCTCAGCTCGCTGTTCAAATACGGCGGCGTATAATAATTATTACCACACGACTCCGGCTGTCGAAACCTTACGGTTTTGGGCCGGATTGTGTTATACTTAGGAATCATTATTACTCCGGCGATGTAGAAATGAAGCTCTGAAATGCACAGGCGGGTTTCTCATGTAATTCCGGACGGGTCACGGAGGTGCCTGAATTATGGAGAAGAAAAAACGTGTGCTGCCGAAACCCAGCACCAATGTCATACCGATGAAAATGGACGCCACGTTCTTTTTCGAAAAAGCCGTTCAGTCCTTGGACCGTTATCATTATGATAAGGCATTGAAATATTTTCGTCGTGCGGCCGAGTACGAGCCGGAAAACCCGGTCAATCACTGCAACTTGGCCGGTCTGCTGTCCGAGATGGGAAATTACGAGGAATCCAACCGCATTTTGCAGCACGTACTGGACCGGATCGATCCGACGATGACGGAATGCTACTTCTATATGGCGAACAATTTTGCCAATATGGAAAATTACGAATCGGCGGAAAAAGCGATTATTCATTACCTGGAGAACGATCCGACCGGACAGTTTCTGGAAGAGTCCGAGGAAATGATGGAACTGCTCAGCTACGAGCTGGACCGCCCTGCGAAGCTGTCGACGATCAAGAGCCGGGAAGGCTTGTTCGATCACGATCGGGCGCGTTCGATGCTGGAGGAAGGGAAGTTCTCCGAAGCGGTACGTCTCCTGGAAAATATCATCAGCAAGCATACCGATTTTATGGCCGCGCGCAACAACTTGGCCTTGGCATATTATTATATGGGGCATTTTGACAAGTCGGTCGACATGATCCGGCAGGTGCTGGTGATGGAGCCCGGCAATTTGCATGCGCTCTGCAACCTGGCCATCTTCTACCAGCATTTCGGTGACCGGGAGAGCCTGGCCGAATTGCTCGAAGTGCTGCGAAAAACTTATCCGTTCCATCAGGACCACGTATTCAAGCTGGCTACAACGATGGGAATCTTGAACGAGCACGAGAAAGCGTTCCGTCTGTTCAAGCGGCTGTTGAAAACGGGCGAAGCGGGTCTCGATCCTTGCTTATTCCATTACACTGCGGTAGCCGCTTACAATACGGGGCGGTACGAGGAAGCTCAGCGGCAGTGGAAGCAGGCGGAAAAATTCGATCCGGGCTCGGAAATCCCGAAGTTCTATCTGAGCTTGCTGGATAAGCACCGGGAGGAAACGAGAAAGCCTCCGGTCAGCTATCACTACCATCTGCCGTTTGAGGAACAATTTCGCGGGCTGGAGCGCGCCGAGGGCGGACTGCCGGAGCATATGAAGCGCGATCCGCTTGTCCGGTCATCGTTCTTCTGGGCATTACGTCACGGTGACGGGGATACGAAGCTGCAGGTGATCCAGGCGTTCGGTCTGATTGCGGACGACGAAGTGAAGGATGCGCTCACGGAATTTATTATGCTGCCGGACGAGGACGATTACTTGAAGCAGGTCGCGATCTTCGTGCTGCGCAGCATCGGGATGAAGGAGCCGCTGAATGCCATGCTGAATGGCAAGCCGACGACGGTCGCGCCGTCGCCATTCTCCCCGGGGCTTCCCGTATGGGAAAGCAAGTGGCAGACCATCATGGAAACGGCGCTGCGGCATATGGCCCGGCGTTACGATATGGTGCAGCAGTACGATTTGCAGACGCTTTGGGTAGAATATTTATCGCGGGTGTTTCCGAACGTGCCCAAGATGACCAAGGTCGAAGGCTGGGCGGCCGCGCTGGAATATTTGACGGCGAAGATGCACCGACGTCCGATCAGTTATCAGGAGGCGGCGCAGCGTTACGGGGTATCGGTGGCGACGGTGAGCAAGAATGCGAAGCTGATCGACGATGCTTGCGGTTTAAAAGAGAAAATGGACGCCATTTTCAAAAAATTGACCGGCATGGAGTCTCAATCTTAATATAGAGATCAGAAGATGCGATAGGAGGAACCTCTATGTACAAATCGATCGTAATCGGAACCGGCCCGGCGGGACTCACGGCTGCCATTTATTTGGCCCGCGCCAACCTGAACCCGCTCGTCATCGAAGGACCGGAGCCGGGCGGACAATTGACGACGACCACCGAAGTCGAGAACTTCCCGGGGTTCCCGGAAGGAATCATGGGCCCGGAGCTTATGGACAACATGCGGAAGCAAGCGGAGCGTTTCGGCGCCGAGTTTAAAACGGGCTGGGTGAACAAGGTCGATCTGTCCAAGCGTCCGTTCAAGCTGAACGTGGAAGGCCTCGGCGATATTGAAGCCGAATCGCTCATCATCTCGACCGGCGCTTCGGCGAAGCTGCTCGGCATTACGAACGAGAAGGAAAGCATCGGCCGCGGCGTCAGTACCTGCGCAACGTGCGACGGCTTCTTCTTCCGCGGCAAGAAGATCATTGTCGTGGGCGGCGGCGACTCGGCGATGGAGGAAGCGAACTTCCTGACCCGTTTTGCGACGGAAGTGCGTCTGGTGCACCGCAGAAACGAGCTGCGTGCCTCCAAAATCATGCAGGACCGCGCGCGCGAAAATGAGAAAATTACATGGAGCCTGAACCGCACGCCTCTGGAGGTTATTTCCGGCGAGAAGGGCGTGACCGGCTTGAAGGTGAAAAATAACGAGACCGGCGAAGAGGAAATTATCGAAACCGACGGGATCTTTGTGGCGATCGGCCACAAGCCGAACACGGACTTCCTCGGCGGGCAAATCGTTACGGACGAAGTCGGATACATCCTGGTCAAGCCGGGCACGTCCCTGACCAATGTCGAAGGCGTCTTTGCCTGCGGCGACGTGCAGGACAGCAAATACCGCCAGGCGATTACGGCGGCCGGCAGCGGCTGTATGGCGGCGCTCGACTGCGAGAAGTTTCTGGAAGGGCATATGGTGCATGACTGGAGCAAGTCTCTCTAACAACGCCATTCAGGCGTGGAACCCTGCGTTCTGCGCCTTTTTCATGCTTAAAAAAATAACGTTCCGTCTTAAGTTTCCGGGGGTACTTTTCCGTGATTAAACGGTCGGAAAGCGGTCATTGACACTTTCTCGACACACTCTTGGAGGAGTGCTCGGCTTCCCCTTGGCTAATCTTGACCTTCTAGGGAGGTTGGCTTATAGTTGGAACAGGAGCTTATAGATAACGGATAGGTACGAGGTGATTCGACAGGTATGGGAGAACGTGTTTATGTAGGAGTCGATTTGGGAGGAACCGCGATTAAAGTCGGATTGTGCGACGAGCAGGGCAAGCTGCTGCAAACGTACGAGGGCCCGACCGGTACCGAACATGGCGCAGAGGTAGTGCTGGAAAATATCGCGCAGTATGTGCGTAAGCTGGTTGACGAATCTCCATACGAATGGGAGCAAGTCGCCGGCATCGGTGCGGGAATCGCCGGGTTCATGGATATTCCCGAAGGCTTCATCAAGCTGTCGCCCAACCTGGGCTGGCGCAACGTGCCGGTCAAGAAGATTCTGGAAGAGAAGCTTGGCAAAACGGTCAAAATCGACAACGACGCCAACGTCGCTGCGCTTGGAGAAGCATGGAGCGGCGCAGGCGCGGGCATTCCGAATGTCGTCTGCTATACGCTGGGTACCGGAGTAGGCGGCGGGGTCATTATCCACGGCCGTATCTACCAAGGCTACAACGGCATGGCCGGCGAGCTCGGCCACATGGTTGTCGTGCCGGACCTCGAAGCGATCGAATGCGGCTGCGGCAAGAAAGGCTGTCTGGAGACCGTATCGTCGGCGACAGGTATCATCCGCATGGCTAAAGAAGCCGTGGAGCGGGGCGAGCATACGTCTCTGGCGCTTGTCGAGAACATTATGGCAAAAGACGTGTTTGACGCGGCCAAAACAGGCGACGAAACAGCGCTGCGGATCATTAACCGCGCCGCGCTTTATCTCGGCAAATCGATGGCGGCGATTTCCGTCGTTCTGAACCCGCAGCGCTTTATCGTGGGCGGCGGCGTATCCAAAGCAGGCGACATCCTGTTCGATGCGATCCGCAAGTATTACAACGAGCATGCCCAGGAAACGGCTAAAGAAGGCGTGGACATCGTCCCAGCCGTTCTCGGCAACGATGCCGGCGTCGTCGGCGCAGCGGGCCTCAACCTGCACGGCTAGAGGCAGGCTGACGTGCCTGCACGGCTTATGAAGCCGGCGCATCGGTCCGGCACCCGCTGGAGCCCGGAAACCCGGGCTGGATTTTCACGTATAAACAATCGGCGCGGCAAATTGCAAAGCGCCAACAGATAGATATATAGCGAAGGTCGGGTCTGCGTAAGCAGCAGGAAAGATACCGGAGAGTTTACGTGGTCCCTTTTAAATCGTGTTCCGACCATTTTATTATTATTCCAGGAACACGATTTGAACAGGACCCGGAGGTACTTTCCTGCTGCGACAGCGAAAAGACCCGAACGGAGCGTCCTCAGGAGGAGCAGCCATGGAAGATATGCAAACTCTCGGAAAGCTGGTCATCATTACGGGCATGTCCGGAGCCGGCAAGACGATTGCGGTGCAGAGCTTGGAAGACTTGGGCTTTTTTTGCGTGGATAACCTTCCTCCGGTGTTGATTCCCAAATTTGCCGAGCTGATCGAGCAGTCCAAAGGTCGAATCGGCAAAGTTGCGCTGGTCATCGATCTGCGGGGGAGAGAGTTTTTCACTTCACTGTCCGAATCGCTGCGCTACTTGAGCGAGAACTACACGCTGACGCACGAGATTTTGTTCCTCGACGCCACGGATTCGACGCTGGTGCAGCGGTATAAAGAAAGCCGGCGCAAGCATCCGCTGGCCCCGACGGGAGCCCCGCTGGAAGGGATTCAGCAGGAGCGCAAGCTGCTGGAGGAGCTCAAAGGCCACGCTACGCAGGTGATCGATACGTCCAGCCTGAAGCCGGCGCAGCTGAAGGAAAAAATCATTTCCCGGTTCACCAACCTCGAAAACAGCGGCATTTCGATCAACGTCATCTCGTTCGGTTTCAAGTACGGCATTCCGATCGACGCCGATCTTATTTTTGACGTCCGCTTTTTGCCGAATCCGCATTATGTGGACAATCTGCGCCCCAATACCGGGCAGGACCCGGATGTGTACGAATATGTCATGAAGTGGACCGAAACGCAGGAGTTCCTTTCGAAGCTGCTCGACATGCTCCACTTTCTCGTTCCCCAGTACAAGAAAGAAGGCAAAAGCCAGATCGTCATCGGCATCGGCTGTACGGGCGGCAAACACCGCTCGGTGGCGATTGCCGAATATCTCGGTAAAATGATGGGCAATAGCGAAACGGAAGTCGTCCGGGTCAGCCACCGCGATTCCGAACGCGACCGGGTAGAGGTGAAGAAATGACGTTTGACCGGGAGAGGGAAACGTACATTCCGCGCATCGTCGTCATTGGCGGGGGAACCGGGCTATCGGTCATGCTCCGGGGGCTAAAGCATAAGCCCGTGGACATTACGGCGATTGTCACCGTAGCCGATGACGGGGGAAGCTCGGGCATCTTGCGGTCGGAGCTGGAAATGATCCCGCCGGGCGACATCCGCAACGTCTTGTCTGCGCTGGCGGACGTAGAGCCGCTGCTCGGTCAGTTGCTCGATTACCGTTTTGATAAAGGAAACGGATTGGCAGGCCACAGTTTGGGCAACCTAATGTTGGCAGCCATGTGCGACATTACCGGCGATTTCGTCACCGGCGTGCGCGAGCTAAGCCGGGTGCTGGCCGTGCGCGGGCGGGTTCTTCCGGCTTCCGATCACTCGATCGTGCTGCGGGCGTTGATGGAGGACGGCTCGATTGTCGAGGGCGAGTCCAATATCCCGAAGGCAAGAGGGGTGATCCGCCGGGTGTTCATCGAGCCGAAGGACGTTCGGGCGCTCCCGGAGGCGCTGGAGGCACTTCGGGAGGCGGACGCGATTCTGGTCGGTCCGGGAAGCTTGTATACGAGCATTTTGCCCAATCTGCTGGTGCCGGAAATCGCGAAAACGATCATCGAGTCGAATGCGCTCAAAATTTTTATTTGCAACGTGATGACGCAGCCGGGCGAAACTGACGATTACAAGGTCAGCGACCATCTCAAAGCGGTGCGCGACCACGTCGGCAGCGACCTGTTCGATTACGTGATCGTGAACAACGGAGTCATCCCGGAGCAGGTGCAGAGCAAGTATGCCGAGCAGGGGGCCAAGATCGTTCCGCTCGATTTGGACGAAGTGACGAAGCAGGGCTATAAGGTCATTGCCGACCAGCTCGTTCTGTTCCGGACTTACCTGCGTCATGACGCCGAGAAGCTGAGTCAACATATTTATCAACTGGTGGAGAGCTGGATGTTCAAGAAGAGGTGATTTCCCATGTCCTTCGCCGCCCAGACGAAAAAAGAACTGACCATGATGGAGTCGGAGCGCTGCTGCGAGAAAGCCGAGCTGTCCGCTCTCATCCGCATGAACGGGGCTGTGCAGTTGACCAGCCAGAAGATCGTCCTCGATATCTCGACGGAAAACGCCGCGATTGCCAGACGCATTTATTCGCTGCTCAAAAAATCGTTCAAGGTGCATACCGAGCTGCTCGTCCGCAAAAAAATGCGGCTCAAAAAAAACAACGTGTATATCGTGCGCGTGCCGAATCAAGTGCAGGACCTGTTGTCGGAGCTGCATATCGTCTCCGAAGGGTTTTTGTTCACTCCGGGCATCGAGCCGGAGATCATTAAACGCGACTGCTGCAAGCGCGCTTACTTACGCGGGGCATTCCTTGCGGGCGGCTCCGTGAACAATCCGGAGGGGTCGTCGTACCATCTGGAGATTTATTCGATGTACGAGGAGCACTGCCAAGCTCTGGTGCGGCTGGCCAACGAGTTCGATCTGAATGCCAGATGCATCGAGCGGAAAAAGGGCTTCGTCCTGTACATGAAAGAAGGCGAGAGGATCATCGAGTTTCTCAGCCTGATCGGTGCTCACCAAGCGCTTCTCCGGTTCGAGGACGTCCGGATTATGAAGGATATGCGCAATTCCGTGAACCGTCTGGTCAACTGCGAAACCGCCAATCTGAACAAGACGATCGGCGCCGCCGTCCGGCAGATCGACAACATCCGGCTGCTGCAGAAGGAAGTGGGGCTCGATAACCTGCCCGACAAGCTTCGGGAAGTGGCGGAGATCCGGCTCAAGCATCCGGATATGAACCTCAAAGAGGTCGGCGATCTGCTGAAAGGTAAAGTAAGCAAATCCGGGGTGAACCACCGGCTGCGCAAGATCGATGAATTGGCTGAAAAGCTGCGGAAATCGTGAGTAGATTCGGCCAATTATAGATTTTTTGTGTAAATTTGCAATAATTCTAGTGCAAACTGCCGAAAAATGATATAATGTTTGAAAAATCGCTTTTTTTAAATCGGTTTCGGGCAGACTGTCTTCCAGATTGCGCTTCAATGCCGAAATCGTTGGTAAACCGTTTGTCTATGTCCTGCAGGACGATGTATTCGTTTACGCTGAGGGCGTTATGCCCTTCCTTATTTTAGGAATTTAAAGATTGTAGGGGGTATTGGTTGCATGTCGAGACGCCCAGTAGTCGTCAAGTTGAAAACAGGCCTTCACGCCAGACCGGCAGCGCTTTTCGTTCAGGAAGCGAATAAGTTTTCTTCGGAGATTTTTGTGGAGAAGGACGAGAAGAAGGTCAACGCCAAAAGTATTATGGGCATTATGAGTTTGGCTATCAGCACGGGAACCGAAGTTCACATAAGTGCAGAAGGTTCGGACGCCGAACAGGCTGTAAACGCTTTAGTCACATTGGTCAGCAAGGAAGAGCTGGAAAACCAATAAACCGCCACAGGGCTTCCGATCCGGAAGCTTTTTTCTTTGCGGCGTTCCTTATTTTGTCACATATGATACTTGTTCATAAAGCGCAACCTTTTTTGGGCTGATGCGTCTAATTTGACGTGTCTTTGAACCGGAAAAGGTTTTTTCTGTATCGGGCACCATTAGAAGTGCAGAAAGAGGAGTAGAGGGAATGAAGCCGTTGAAGAAAGAATGGGTCGTTCTGTTGGTAATGGCCATGCTGCTGTCGTTTGGCATTGCGCCACTGGCATCCGCCGCAGAGAAAGAAGCGCCGATGTCGCCTGCCCCAGGAAAAGAAGCGCCGGTGTCGTCCACCCCGGGGAAAGAGGCGTCGTCGACGTCCGCCTCGGAGAAAGAGGCGCCGATGTCGTCCGGAACCACCTATGTGCTGCTGTATATCGATAAGCCCGATGCCTTCTTGAATGGCAAGCAGGTGAAGCTGGATGCGCCTGCAACGATTTTGAAGGACAAGACGTTCGTGCCCGCCAAGTTTTTGGGCGATGCGTTCGGGATGAAGGTCGAATGGAACGATAAGACGCGCCAAATCGAAATGGTGACGCCGAGCCACAACATTACGATCGACATCGACAACAAGTCGGTATGGATTAACGGCTACTGGATGAAGTTCGACGACGTAGCGGCGATTGTAAACGGCCGTCTGATGATTAAGCTGACTTGGCTGGCCGATTACATGGGAGCGAAATATACGTACAACAACGAGCTGCGTCGCGTAGAAGTGCTGCATGTGAAGGCGCCGACGGGCATTTTCGATCCGAATCGGGGCAACTCGAATCCGGTAGCGAAATTTACGTTCGCCCAGCCGAGCTACAAGATCGGGGAACCGGTCAAATACGTGGATCTGAGCTATGACCCGGATGCGGAAGGCATTGCGCGGTATGAATGGACCGGCAATCAGGAAGCCTTTTTCACCCCGGGAACGTATCCGGTTACGTTGACCGTATGGGATATTCACGGCAACAAGAGTGAGACCTATACCCGCAATCTGGTGATCAGCAATGAGACGTATCTGAGCGCGATCGAATATCCGATCTTCAGGAAGCCGGTCGGTTCGTTTATTAAGACCGATTGGAGCATGCTCTGGGGTGCGTTCTGGGAGCTGCCGCAGCTGCCGAAGACGGTAAGCGAAGATCGTTCGCGCAAGCTGCTTGTCAGCGACAGCCCGGAGACGTTCACGGAGCGGGGCGTTCTGTACCAGGATGAAGTGGAAGGCAAAGGCCGTCTGTACGCCGACCACATCAACGGAACGAAGGAAAAGCTCAGCATGGCGATTCTCGCCAAAAACTTGACAGACAAGCCGGTTACGATCAAAACGACGAACAAAGGCGAAGTTTGGCCTTCGGTGTATGCCAACTTGATCGGCAGTGAAGCGACGGTCGATTTCCTGATGAACGACCAGATCAACGAGACGATGACGATTCCGGCTCACCAAACGTTTATTTACAAGCAAATGCCGGACTTCTATCCGGATCAAGGCGTTAACTTGTTCTACGATGTCGAGACCGACGGGAAAGTGCAGTTCTCGTTCGTGGCCGACCGCGAAATTTCTCAAAATTCGCAGACTCTGCCGCTGCTTCCTTTTGAGGGGCATGTAAGAGGCTCCTTCCCGGTGTCTGAGATGACGTGGCAGATCGATGCTTCTTCCTTTACGAAGCCGTCACGGCTCTTGATTGGCGACGGAGTTACCGATCCGTTCCAGCCGGGATACGATCCGATGCGCAAGATGGAAGTGAAGAACGACGGCAACTACGGCGTCGTTTATAAGATTCATGCCGATAAGCCTCGGAAGTTGGCTGTCATGATTTTGCCGAAGGGCGGCGTATACAAAGGACCGTTCAAAATTAACGGCGATATCCGTCTGGCTCCTCAATCCGGCGTGATGACCGCTTTCGACGGCATGCAGATTCTGGCCAAAACGACGGGCAAAGAAGATTCGCTCGATATCGAATTCAGTCCGCCGGCCGGCTCGGCGCTGCCGTTCGAACTGATCTTCTATCCGCTCGACGAACGTGCGGCGGAATAAAGGTAAAAAATAAGGCCTTGCTCTTCAGCCGCTATGCGGTTCGGGGCAAGGCCTTTTTTCTAATGCGGAGGACGCAAGTCGTTGTATGCAAAAAAGCCCGGCCATTCGCACGGTAGCATCCAAAGATGCGCCGTGGAATGGCCGGGCTTTTCGTGCTGACCGGATCAAGGTTATACGCGTTCGATAACTTTGTCGATCAAGCCGTAGTTTTGAGCTTCCTCTGCGGACATGAAGTTGTCGCGGTCGGTGTCTTTCTCGATGCGTTCAAACGATTGGCCTGTACGCTCGGCGAGAATCGTGTTCAGCTTGTCGCGCATTTTCAGGATGCGCTTCGCACGAATCTCGATATCGCTGGCTTGGCCTTCGGCTCCGCCGAGCGGTTGGTGAATCATAACCTCGCTGTTCGGCAGAGCGAAACGTTTGCCTTTCGCTCCTGCGGCCAGTAGGAAGGCGCCCATCGATGCCGCCATGCCAACGCAGATCGTGGACACGTCCGGCTTGATGAACTGCATCGTGTCATAGATCGCCATCCCCGACGTAATGGAGCCGCCAGGGCTATTGATATACAAGCTGATGTCTTTATCCGGATCGGTTGCGGCCAAGAACAGCATTTGCGCGATAATCGAATTGGCTACAACATCGTTGATCGGACTTCCGAGAAAAATAATCCGGTCCTTGAGCAGACGCGAATAGATGTCATAAGCGCGTTCTCCTCTTGCATCCGGTTCGACGACCATTGGAATAAAACTCATCGGCTGCAGCCTCCTTTATATTCAAACTATAACCATCATATACGAAAAACAAACAAAGGTCAAGAAAGGTCAAACCAAGGAAATAAAAAAACCAGTTTTGCACAAACTGATTGGTGTGTAAATGGCGCGCCCGCAAGGAATCGAACCTTGATCTCAGGCTCCGGAGGCCTACGTCATATCCATTGGACCACGGGCGCATATTCAATTTGGTGTGCTGTGTCTCGTAAGTGACAGCAAAATTTATTATAAGCCATAAGCCCAAGAAAAGCAACCTTTTGGCGATAAAAAAATTTTCCATGCCGAATTGCCGCAAGAATAGCGGCTCCGGGGCGCTGACGGAATGTCGAATGGTGACGAAGGCACTTGATGCGAAGGGAAGAATGGGTTATAATGGGGACACTAAGTGAAAACAACTTAGTACTTTTTTTAGAGTATGTGGGACTTAAAATGCAGCACCGGGACAAAAAACGTCCAACTAAGCTGCAATCTTAAGCGGGTGTGAATCCATGAGAGAAATCCTCGACATTCAAAAGCAGCTTTTGCCCGATCTGGTTGACACCATGAAGAAGCGATATACGATCTTGCATCACATCATGGTATCCGGCTTGGTGGGCCGTCGGACGCTGGCGATGTCGGTGGGAGCGACGGAGCGGGTGCTCCGCGCGGAAGTGGATTTTCTGAAGGAGCAGGGCTTGATCGAAGTCGAAGCTTCCGGCATGCGGATCAGCGTGTCGGGCAGAGAACTGCTGGAGCGGCTCGAACCGCTCGTCAAAGACTTGTTCGGTCTGACGGAGCTGGAAGAACGCATACGTTCGCACTTCGGCTTGAAGCAGGTGATCATCGTCCCCGGCGATTCGGACGTTTCCCCTCATACGAAGAAAGAGCTTGGCCGTGCCGGCGCCTCCGTCTTGCGGAAGCTGGTCGGCGAGGACGAGACCATTGCCGTAACCGGCGGCTCCACGATGGCTGAAGTGGCCTATCATTTGACGCCGGCGACTCCGATGAAGGGCTGCTGGTTCGTACCGGCCCGCGGCGGACTCGGGGAAAGCGTCGAGCTTCAGGCGAACACGATCGCCTCGACGATGGCGAAGAAAGCGGGCGGCCGCTATCGGCTGCTGCACGTGCCGGACCATCTCGGCGAGGAAGCGTATCAGTCGCTGATGCAGGACAGCCACATTGCTGAGATCATCGCCTTCATCCGCGGTGCGCGGATTGTCGTTCACGGCATCGGAGAAGCTATGGTAATGGCCAGACGGCGCAAGGTGGACCCGGAGACGACCGAAAGCCTGCGGCGCGACGGCGCGCTTGCGGAAGCGTTTGGGTACTATTTTGACCGGGACGGGAACATTTTGCACAAGATGCCGACCATCGGGCTGCGGATCGAAGATATTCACCGCATGGACCATGTGATCGGAATTGCCGGAGGCAAAAGCAAGGGCGAGTCGATCGCTTCGGTATTAAAGCACGGTCACGAGGACGTGCTGGTCACCGATGAGGCGGCTGCCTGGGAAGTTGTGAATCGTTTGCTATCTTGACGGGCTCTGCCTGTCTTGACATATCGCTGCCGCGGTTGTAATTCTACGAAACCTTGCCGGGAGCAGCGGACACCAAATCATTTCTAGGAGGCTTTCAACATGGTAAAAGTTGGTATTAACGGTTTTGGACGTATCGGTCGTAACGTATTCCGCGCAGCACTTGGCAATCCTGAGGTGGAGATCGTCGCTATCAACGACTTGACGGACGTAAAAACGTTGGCTCATCTGCTCAAGTACGACACGACTCACGGCCGTCTGAACGCTACGGTGGAAGCTACCGAAGGCGCGCTCATCGTAAACGGCAAAACGATTAAAGTGTTCGCCGAGCGCAATCCGGAAAACCTTCCTTGGGCTGCAAACGGCGTTGAAATCGTCGTTGAATCCACAGGGATCTTTACCGCAAAAGAGAAAGCCGAGCTTCACCTGAAAGGCGGAGCGAAAAAAGTTATCATCTCCGCACCTGCAACGAACGAAGATATCACGGTCGTTATGGGTGTTAACGAAGATAAATACGATCCGGCTCAACATACGATCATCTCCAACGCATCCTGCACAACGAACTGCTTGGCTCCTTTCGCCAAAGTTATTAACGACAAATTCGGTATCGTTAAAGGCATGATGACGACGGTTCACTCCTATACGAACGACCAGCAAGTGCTCGACCTGCCGCATAAAGACCTGCGCCGCGCTCGTGCAGCCGCTGAAAACATCATTCCTTCGACAACTGGTGCTGCAAAAGCCGTTTCTCTCGTGCTGCCGGAGCTGAAAGGCAAGCTGAACGGTATGGCAATGCGCGTTCCTACGCCGAACGTATCGGTTACGGACCTCGTCGTTGAGCTGAGCAAAAACGTAACGGTTGACGAAGTCAACAGCGCTCTGAAAGAAGCCGCTAACGGCCCGTTGAAAGGCATCTTGAACTACTCCGAAGAGCCGCTCGTATCCAGCGACTACAACGGCGACCCGGCTTCCTCCACGATCGACGCGTTGTCCACGATGGTTGTCGGCGACAACATGGTGAAAGTGGTATCCTGGTACGACAACGAGTGGGGCTACTCCAACCGTGTCGTCGATCTGGTAAGCTTTATCGCGAAAAAAGGTCTGTAATGGTAAAATTGTGGTGATGTTCTGAAAACTGCTTGAAAGACAGCTCGCTTATCGTACGCAATGGGATGTGTCTCCGGGTTCTGTTGAACTTTCGTTTCTTTTAACAATATTTAATAGGATGAAACGAAAATTCAAAGGAACCGCGCTAGCGCTCTACGACACACCCCATTTGCGCTCGCGCGAGCTGCCTTTCAATAGTGGAAACCAGGCACGTCCCCACAATTTTTTGTGTGTGGGTAGGAAGAGACAAAACCGCTGGGAGGCATGGAAGATGAATAAGAAAAGCGTTCGTGACGTAGAAGTTAGCGGTAAGCGCGTATTTGTCCGGGTCGATTTCAACGTGCCGCTGGAGAACGGAAAAATTACCGACGATACGCGGATTCGCGAAACGCTGCCGACGATCAAGTACTTGACGGATCGCGGAGCGAAAGTCATTCTGGCCAGCCATTTGGGCCGTCCGAAGGGACAAGTTGTCGAAGAGATGCGGCTGACTCCGGCTGCGGCACGCTTGTCCGAGCTGCTCGGCAAGCCGGTGGCGAAGGCGGACGAAGCGATTGGCGACACAGTCAAAGCGCAAATTTCCAAGCTGAACGACGGCGACGTGCTGCTGCTTGAGAACGTGCGCTTCTACGCGGGCGAAGAGAAGAACGATCCGGAGCTGGCGAAAGCTTTTGCCGAACTGGCGGATCTGTACGTCAACGACGCGTTCGGCGCCGCGCACCGGGCTCATGCTTCCACGGAAGGTATCGCGCATCATCTGCCGGCCGTATCCGGGTTGCTGATGGAAAAAGAACTCGACGTTCTCGGCAAAGCGCTCAACAACCCGGATCGTCCGTTCACCGCGATTGTCGGCGGAGCGAAGGTCAAAGACAAAATTGCTGTCATCGAGAAGCTGATCGAGATTGCGGACAACATCATCATTGGCGGCGGACTATCCTACACCTTCTTCAAAGCGAAAGGCTACGAGATCGGCAAGTCCCTGGTGGACAATGACCGTCTGGAGCTAGTGCAGGAATTCGAGCGCAAAGCGAAGGAAAAAGGCGTGAACTTCCTGCTGCCGGTTGACGTTGTCGTCGGCGACGATTTCAGCGCTTCGGCGAATGCGAAAATCGTAGACGTCGACCAAATTCCGGCGGATTGGGAAGGCTTCGACATCGGACCGAAAACCCGCGAGTTGTTTGCCAAAACGATTGCGGAATCCAAGCTGGTCGTATGGAACGGGCCGATGGGCGTATTCGAATTGAAGCCGTTCGAAGACGGAACGAAAGCGGTAGCTGAAGCTTGCGCGGCGACGGCCGGCTATACGGTCATCGGCGGCGGCGACTCGGCGGCGGCTGTAGAGAAATTCCATCTCGGCGACAAAATGGATCACATCTCCACCGGGGGCGGAGCTTCTCTGGAATTTATGGAAGGCAAGGCGCTTCCAGGCGTCGTGGCTTTAAACGATAAATAGGAGGCGGGGCAAATGCGCAAACCGATCATTGCAGGCAACTGGAAAATGTTCAAAACGGTAGGAGAATCGCTGGCCTTCGTCAGCGAGGTTAAGGGCAAGGCGGAAGCGGCGGGCGTCGAGAGCGTCATTTGCGCGCCGTTTACGAACCTTCCGGCCTTGGTAGAAGCGGTGAAGGGCACGACGCTGAAGGTCGGCGCTCAAAACCTGCATTTTGAAGACAACGGCGCGTTTACTGGCGAGATCAGCGGCGTGATGCTGAAAGATCTGGGCGTAGAGTACGTGATCATCGGACACTCCGAGCGCCGGGCTTATTTTGCGGAAACCGACGAAACGGTCAACAAAAAAGTGCACGCGGCGTTCAAGCACGGCTTGACTCCGATCGTATGCGTCGGCGAGAAGCTGGAAGAGCGCGAAGCGGGCCAAACGAAAAACGTATGCAAAGTGCAGACCGAAGCGGCGTTTGCCGGCTTGAGCGCGGAGCAGGCGGCGAAAGTCGTCATCGCTTATGAGCCGATCTGGGCGATCGGAACGGGCAAATCGTCGACCGCGGCGGACGCACAGGACGTGATCGGCTACATCCGCGAGCTGGTTGCCGGCTTGTATGGAGCCGAGACGGCAGCGGCGGTACGGATTCAATACGGCGGCAGCGTGAAGCCGAACAATATCGCCGAGTACATGCAGCAGCCGGACATCGACGGCGCACTGGTAGGGGGCGCGAGTCTGGAGCCGGCATCCTACATTGATTTGATCAAGGGGGCCGAGTAACATGGCCAGACCGAAACCGGTAGCATTGATCATCTTGGACGGCTTCGGCCTTCGCGGCGAAACGCAGGGCAATGCGGTGGCGCAGGCGAACAAGCCGAATTACGACCGGTATTGGAACCAGTTTCCCCATACGACGCTGACCGCTTGCGGCGAGGCTGTCGGGTTGCCAGAAGGGCAAATGGGCAACTCGGAAGTGGGTCATCTCAACATCGGTGCCGGACGGGTCGTGTATCAGGACTTGACGCGGATTTCCAAGTCGATTCGCGAAGGCGAGTTTTTCGAGAACGAAACGATACTCAGTGCTGTACGCCATGCCCGCGAGCATGGCAAGAAGCTTCATCTGTACGGTCTGCTGTCCGACGGCGGCGTACATAGCCATATCGCACACTTGTTCGCATTGCTGGAAGTGTGCAAGAAGGAAGACTTCCAAGAAGTCTACATTCACGCGTTTCTGGACGGCCGCGATGTGGCGCCGGACAGCGCCGTGAACTACATGGAGCAGCTGCAAAGCAAAATTGCGGAGCTTGGCGTAGGACGCATCGCTACGGTGCAAGGACGCTACTACGCGATGGACCGCGACAAGCGCTGGGAGCGTACGGAGAAGTCGTACCGCGCGATGGTATACGGCGATGGACCAACCTTCGAGGACCCGATGAACGCCATCAAGGAATCGTACGTCCGTTCCGTATTCGACGAGTTCGTCATGCCGACGGTCATCGTGAAGAAGGACGGCACGCCTGTCGGTCTGGTAGAGTCCGGCGATTCGGTCGTGTTCTTCAACTTCCGTCCGGACCGGGCTATCCAGCTGTCGCAAGTATTCACGAACAGCGATTTCCGCGGCTTCGACCGTGGAGACAAGTGCCCGAAAGATTTGTATTATGTGTGCCTGACCCTCTTCAGCGAAACCGTGGGCGGCTACGTTGCGTATAAACCGAAGAATCTGGACAATACGCTCGGCGAGGTGCTGGTGCAGAACAACCTGAAGCAGCTCCGCATTGCCGAGACGGAAAAGTATCCGCACGTCACGTTCTTCTTCAGCGGCGGCCGCGACGTCGAGCTTCCGGGCGAAACGCGTATTCTTATCAACTCCCCGAAGGTGGCGACGTATGACCTGAAGCCGGAGATGAGCGCTTACGAGGTAGCGGAAGCGGCGGTGCAGGAGATCGAGGCCGAGCGTCAAGACGTGATCATCCTGAACTTTGCCAACCCTGACATGGTCGGACACTCCGGTTTGCTGGAGCCGACGATCAAAGCGATCGAAGCGACGGACGAGTGCCTCGGCAAAGTCGTCGACGCCATTCTGGCGAAGGGCGGGGTCGCGCTAATTACGGCCGACCACGGCAACGCCGATGTCGTTACGAATCCGGACGGTTCGCGTAATACTGCGCATACGACGAATCCGGTCCCTTTCATTCTCACCGACAGTCATGTTACACTAAGAAACGATGGCATTTTGGCGGATATCGCCCCGACGATGCTCGAGTTTCTGGGCGTGACGCAGCCGGCGGAAATGACCGGGAAATCGATCGTTGCAACACGCGGTTAACCCTTGTGCAAACGGAATAAAAAACGAGAAGGAGTGTTCTAGCAATGACTGTAATCTCCAATGTATACGCACGTGAAGTGCTCGACTCCCGCGGTAACCCGACGGTAGAAGTGGAAGTATATCTGGAATCCGGAGCGCGCGGCCGCGCTATCGTTCCATCCGGCGCATCGACAGGCGCTTACGAAGCTGTAGAGCTTCGTGACGGCGACAAAGGCCGTTACCTCGGCAAAGGCGTACTGAAAGCCGTTGAGAACGTGAACGACTTAATCGCACCGGAAATCATCGGCATGAACGCCCTTGACCAAGTCGGCATCGACAAGCGCATGATCGAGCTGGACGGCACGCCGAACAAAGCGAAGCTTGGCGCCAACGCGATTCTCGCCGTATCCATGGCCGTAGCTCGCGCAGCAGCTGAAGCGCTGGACATTCCGCTGTACGTATACCTTGGCGGATTCAACGCCAAGACGCTTCCGGTTCCGATGATGAACATCATCAACGGTGGCGCACACGCGGACAACAACGTGGACGTGCAGGAGTTTATGGTATTGCCGGTAGGCGCTCCGACCTTCAAAGAAGCGCTGCGTACAGGCGCGGAAATTTTCCACAGCTTGAAAAACGTATTGAAAGAGCAAGGCTTGAACACGGCTGTTGGCGACGAGGGCGGCTTTGCTCCGAACCTGAGCTCCAACGAAGCGGCGATTCAAACGATCATCACGGCAATCGAGCGCGCAGGCTACAAGCCGGGCGTCGACGTATTCCTCGGCATGGACGTAGCTTCCACCGAATTCTTCAAAGACGGCAAGTACCATCTTGAAGGCGAAGGCAAATCGTTCACTTCCGCCGAGTTCGTAGACTTCCTCGCTTCCTGGGTAGACAAATATCCGATCATCACGATCGAAGACGGCTGCTCCGAAGACGATTGGGAAGGCTGGAAGCTGCTCACTGAGAAGCTTGGCGGCAAAGTACAGCTCGTCGGTGACGACTTGTTCGTAACAAACACGAACCGCCTGTCCCAAGGCATCGAGCAAAATATCGGCAACTCCATCCTCGTGAAAGTGAACCAAATCGGTTCCTTGACCGAGACGTTCGACGCGATCGAAATGGCAAAACGCGCTGGCTACACGGCGGTTATCTCCCACCGTTCCGGCGAGAGCGAAGACAGCACGATCGCGGATATCGCGGTAGCTACGAACGCAGGCCAAATCAAAACCGGTGCGCCTTCCCGTACCGACCGCGTAGCGAAGTACAACCAATTGCTCCGCATCGAGGACCAATTGGCAAGCGTCGCTCAATACGCAGGCAAATCCGCATTTTACAACCTGAAAAACTTCAAGTAAGTTTGCAGTTGTAAAGTACAGGGGTTTAATAATAAAATAACTGTCAGACGGTATTGTTTTTGACGGCACGAAGGTGAAGGGTATTGTGTCCTCCGTAGAGTCTACGTGCTGCCTTTAAAAACGGGTTATTACCGAAAGGTAAGTTCACATAGAACCCGTTTTTAAGAGCAGCCGCAGGAGGACAGCAATACCCGTAACTGCACGAGCATCAAACTCACAACGACGACTGACACTCACCCGGAGGGGATCACATGAGTAATTTGATAAAGACCGTATTTTTCTTGATTTTATCGGCCTTTCTTACGCATCTGATTCCCTTCAGTGATTTTTTCCGCAATCTCGATACGATGATTCACGAGTTCGGCCACGCGATCGTGACGTTGGCGCTCTCCGGCAAAGTAATGTACATCGAGCTGTTCGCGAACCATAGCGGCGTGACGTATTCGCAGGTAACAAGCCGGTGGAGTCTCCTTCCGATTGCGCTGGCAGGGTACATGACGGCCTCGCTGTTTGCGCTCTTCATGTTCCGGATGCGGGCCAGTGACAAGCAGCGGCTTGGACTGCAGGTGATGACAGCGATCGCCATCGTGGCTCTGATCCTGTTCGTGCGCAACGAGTTCGGAATCTTCTGGCTGCTCGGCTTCATTATCTTGAATACGATCATGCTGGCGTTTATGCCGCGCTGGCTCAGCGATCTGTATTACCTGCTTCTGGCCTTCCTCACGCTGGAAGAGTCGGTTTTCGGACCGTTCTCGTTGATCCTGTATGCGTGGAACGATCCGGCGAAGGCGGGCGATGCGACGAACCTCAGTCTGGTGACTCCGATCCCGGCTATCGGGTGGGCCGTGCTGTTGACGCTGTTTTCCTTATGGTGCGCGGTACGGGCGCTGAAGTGGTTTCTCGGCGGCCGCAAGTCGTCACGTTCCTCTCGTCCCGCATACCGGCAGCAGTTCGAAGATTAAAGATTTTGTAAAAATACGCCTGGACGATCCAACAGGATTTGTCAGTGCGTATTTTTTGTGGTATACTAAGCATGCTGTCTATTTTCGGACAAGTCCGTTTATTTTTGCAGGAGGTGGAATCATGGAATTAGCATTGAAGATCATCCTGGTCATCGCTTCGCTTGGCTTGATTGCGGCCGTATTGCTGCAGCCGGGAAAAAGCGCAGGTTTGTCCGGTGCCATCTCCGGAGGGGCGGAGCATCTGTTCGGAAAGAAGAAGGCGCGGGGGCTGGAGCTGTTTTTGTCCCGTTTGACTATGGGTCTCGCCGTTGTATTCTTCGTCTTATCTTTGATTGTGGCGTACTTTGTAAGAGGCGCGTAAACATAAAAAGGCGACAGCAGGGGAATATTACTCCTGCTGTTTTTTTGTAGCTTTTCACATGGATAGATCTCGCTCCAGGAAGGAAGGGACGGCCTGGAACATCCCGAAGGGTGCGAGACGGAGGCGGGGCGCTTGAAACGAGTATACAAAACAACGGAGCCTTTTCGGCTGGAAGGTACCGGTGAGCGGGCGTCGACGCAGCTGCTGCTCATTCACGGCTTTACGGGGTCCCCGTCGGAGCTTCGGCGGCTAGGCTATTATTTGAACGATCTGGGCTATACTGTTAATGCGGTCCTGCTGCCGGGGCATGGCACGACGCCGGAGGACATGATCCGAACCGGTATGCACGATTGGTCCGGTCATGTGCTGCGCAGCTATGATGCGATGGCTGCCAGGCAGGCTCGCGAGGGCAAAATTGTGGCGATCGGCCATTCTATGGGAGGGCTGTTGGCTTTGGAGCTGGCGATGAAGCGAAGACTTGATGGCGTGGTTTCGCTGGCGGCGCCGATGTTTTTGTCCAGCCGCAAAACCTCGTTGGCCCTGGTGCTGCAGTATTTTATCAATTACATCGAACGGAGGCCGTCTGCTGCTGCACATTTGATGGAAGAAGCCTGTACATATGACAAGACGCCGGTCCGGTGCGTGGTCGATCTTCGGAAGCTGATGAAGCTCGTAAAAGCGAACTTGGGACAAGTGTCGGCACCGTTATTTGTCGGGCAGGGCATACAGGACGGGATGGTCCTTCCGAAAAGCGCAGAGTACATTTACCGGCATGTCTCCTCGCTCGTCCGTCAAATCGAGTATTACCCCCATTCCTCCCATGGCTTGCTGCTTGACGAGTGGCGGGAGCGGGTATACGAAGATATATCCCGTTTTTTGGCGAGGCTTGACCAGGCCGGGACATGGAAACAGGCGGTCGTGGAAAATCAGACATAGGTTATAGAAAGAAAAGGCAGGTGAGAACATTGATAACGCGTGAAGTTTTACTAGATTTTATGAAAGAGACGGCGTATAAGCCGATGACGTATCATGAGCTGGAGCAGCACTTCGTGCTGGAGAGCGCAGAGGAGTTCAAAGCGTTTCTCAAGCTGCTCAATGAGCTCGAGAATGAAGGACTTATTCTTCGTACGCGCAACGAACGGTACGGGGTGCCGGAGCGGATGAATCTGCTGCGCGGCAAGCTGCAGGCGCATGCCAAAGGCTTCGGCTTCCTCATTCCCGACGACCGGGATCAACCGGATGTGTACATCCATGCCAACGACATGGGGACGGCGATGAACGGGGATATCGTGCTCGTGCGGATCACGTCGAAGAGCCCGTCCGGCGGCCGGATGGAGGGCGAAGTCGTACGGGTGGTCACCCGGGGCAATACGCAGATCGTCGGTCTGTTCCAATCCCACGAGGAGTATGCGTTTGTTATCCCGGACGACAAGCGGGTAGTGCGGGATATTTTTATTCCGAAGGAATCGTTCGGCGGTGCTATGGATGGCCATAAGGTCGTCGTAAAAATTGTATCGTACCCGGAAGGACGAGCAGCGGCGCAAGGCGAAGTGGTGGAGATTCTGGGTCATAAAAACGATCCGGGCGTCGATATTCTCTCGATTATTCGCAAGCACCGGCTGCCCGAAGCGTTCCCGGATGAGGTGATGGAAGAAGCCTCGGCTGTCCCGGAGGTGATCGCGGAAGAGGATCTGAAGGGCCGCCGCGATTTACGCGGCAAACGTATCGTTACGATTGACGGGGAAGATGCCAAAGACTTGGACGATGCCGTCAACGTGGAGCGGCTGCCGAACGGCAATTATGTGCTCGGCGTGCATATCGCTGACGTCAGCTATTATGTGCGCGAGGGCTCGCCGCTTGACAATGAAGCGTACAACCGCGGGTGCAGCGTGTATTTGGTGGACCGGGTCATTCCAATGCTGCCGCATCGGCTGTCCAACGGGATCTGCTCGCTGAATCCGCAGGTGGATCGGCTTACGATGTCCTGTGAGATGGAATTCGACGCGGATGCGAACGTGGTGCGCCATGATATTTTTACAAGCGTGATCAAGACAACCGAGCGGATGACGTATACGAACGTCCGCAAGCTGCTGAGCGAGGAAGCACCGGAGCCGGAGCTGCTGGAGAAATACGCGTACCTGATGGACGACTTCCGTCTGATGGAAGAGCTGGCGATGAAGCTGCGGTCGAAGCGGATGCGCCGCGGTGCGATCGATTTCGATTTTCAGGAATCGAAAATATTGGTCGATGCGGACGGCAAGCCGACGGATATCGTGAAGCGGGACCGGACGATCGCCGAGATGATCATCGAGGAGTTCATGCTGGCGGCGAACGAGACGGTGGCGGAGCATTTTCATTGGCTCAAGGTGCCGTTCCTGTACCGGATTCACGAGGACCCGGACACGGAGAAGCTGCAGCATTTTATGGAGTTCATTACGAACTTCGGCTATGTTGTCCGGGGCAAAGGCAATTCGGTGCATCCGCGGGCGCTGCAGACGCTGCTTGAGGAAATTAAGGGTACAAAGGAAGAAACGGTCATCAGCACGGTGATGCTGCGTTCGATGAAGCAAGCGAAGTACGATTCGGAGAGTCTGGGCCATTATGGTTTGGCCGCGGAATTTTACTCGCACTTCACGTCGCCGATCCGGCGTTACCCAGACCTCGTCATTCACCGCGTCATGCGCGAGGTGCTGGAGAGCGGTACGCTCAGCGAAGCGCGGCATGAGTACTTGGCTTCGCGGATGGACGATATTGCGAAGCAATCGTCCGAGCGGGAGCGGGTGGCGGTCGATGCGGAGCGGGAGACAGAGGCGCTGAAGAAGGCCGAATTCATGCTCGACAAAGTCGGTGAAGAATTCGACGGCATCATCAGCAGCGTGACGAGCTTCGGGATGTTCGTGGAGCTGGATAACACCGTAGAAGGGCTCATCCGTCTATCCGATCTGACGGACGACTATTACCACTTCCATGACGCTCAGCACGCGCTCATCGGCGAGCGCACGTCCAAAATTTATCGCCTTGGCGATGAAGTGAAGGTGCGCATCTCGCGGGTGAACATGGAAGAGCATACCATCGATTTCGAGATGGTCGACATGAAACCGCGGCCGCAGAAGATGAGCCTGGTCGACGCGCTGAACGCTGTGCGCAAGACCAAGCGCGACGGCCGTCCCGGCCGGGCAGGCAAAGCCGCCGCAGGCGCAGCACGCACTGGACGCGCAGAGCGCCCCGGGAAGCGCAGCGCAGGCGGCAACGGCCGCGGGAAGGGCCCGGCAGCCGCGAAGACGCGTGCGCTGGAGGCGGTGCGCACGGGCGAGGGCGCCACGGCGACCGGCCGTGCCGCAGGGCGCAAAAGCGCCAAAGCCGTGGGCAAGGCAGCCAAAGGCGGCGGCGTGGGCATCGGCTTCGCCAAGAAGAAGCGCAAAAAGACCGTCAAGCGCTAGTTCCCCTTGATTTCCGGGGATGGAGTTGGTACAATGGACTCCATCCCTCTGTTTGGAAATCGGTATGGGAAGGAGCGGCTACGGGGGCATGAGCAAAAAAAGCGATGGAAAAGTGCTGGCGCAGAACAAAAAAGCGTCTCACGATTATTTTATCGAGGATACTTACGAATGCGGCCTGGTGCTGACCGGTACGGAGATCAAATCGCTGCGGCTCGGACGAGCCAATATCGGCGATGCGTTCGCGACGATCCGCAACGGCGAAGCGTTCGTGCACAATATGCACATCAGCCCATTCGAGCAAGGCAACCGGTTTAACCCCAGCGATCCGACGCGGGCCCGCAAGCTTCTTCTCAAGAAAGTCGAGATTAACAAACTGCTGGGCCAATCGAAGCAGGAAGGCTATACGCTGGTGCCGCTCAAGGTGTATGTGCGCAACGGCTATGCGAAGCTGCTGCTCGGCTTGGGTAAAGGGAAAAAGCAATACGATAAGCGCGATACGGCGGCGAAGCGCGATGCTCAGCGGGATATTCAGCGAGCGCTGCGCGAGAAGCAGAAGGTCGCAAGGTAACGTTTTGGCGGAAATTCGCCAGTATGTTTAGGTTCTGGTATCGCTTCCAACAACTCGCCCCTTCATTTTGCTCAAGGATATGTTATAATGAAAGGGCACTTGGGGAAGTGCACAGCTTTTATAGCAGAAGTCAGCAGAAGTTGTAGGTAAGTTTTTTTCATAACCTTTTTAATTAGGGTCTCCCATCCGATGGGAGATCCACCTATGCGGGGACGTTCTTGGATTCGACGGGGATAGTTCGAGCATGGGTTGCGGGTAGTGGGGACGCGTCCGCTTTATCAACGCTAAAGCCAATTAAATGGCAAACAACAACAACAACTCGCTTTCGCAGCTTAATAACCTGTGACGCGGCTTCTACCCTGCATCGCCCATGTGCCGGGATAGGGGCTCAACCTTAGTGGGATACGCTGTCTAGTCTCCGCCTGCGGCTAGCTGAAGAAGATAATCAGGCTGACCTAACGCGTAGCCGGTTACGGGGCGACGCTCGGGTGACATCAAAACTGTGACTACACCCGTAGAAGCCTGTGTGGCGTTATCTTCGGACAGGGGTTCGACTCCCCTCGTCTCCATTTAAGTACAAAAGAGCACCGACCGAAAAAGGTCGGTGCTTTTATTTTAGGAGAAACGAAAGCAGAAAAAATATAACATTTTATGTGTTATTTTTCCGATATAGATATAAGGATGAATAAGGCAGAGCAGATCCTAGCAAAAGTTTATTTTCAGTTATCGAAGAGGATGGGGCCAAGAAATCGGAATTACTTTTCGCAGAGTATTTTTGCAGCAAAATATTTAACCATGTCTTTCGTAACGGGGTGAAGTAGATGAATAGTAGAACAATGATTAGTTTGTTTATTGTTTTCTTGTTGCTTCTCGGAGCCTTGGATTTTCGTGCCGGAGTTGCAAGTGCGAATGACCGCCTTGATTTTAGGGAAGGCGATTACCTGGTAAGTCTCCTTCAAGAAGGGGATGGATACAATCGCGTTTTTAAATTCGCGCCGGGTAATCGAATTACAGCTACGAATACGAAGCTTCGCTTGTTTATCAATGCACGTGAAATTGAGTCTAAGGAGTATACGGTTGATTATGAGAACAGCACCATAACGATGCGTAATGCTCCCGACTTAGGGGCCGAAATTTCCATTAAATACTTAATCAGCCCTACCTTTGAATGGGGAGAAGGAGAGTCGGGCACGGACAAAATTGGAAATGCTCTTTCCGAGGGGGATGGTTCAACGCGAGTTTTTAAAGTAACTTCCCGTTATATTATCAACTCCAGTAAAAATGTCAGTTTATACATAGATGGTTCTAAAGTCCGATCTTCGGAATTTACCTTTAACCATGAGAATAATACGGTAACGGTCTTAGAAAAACGCCGGGCACCGGGCGCGAAGTCGAAAATTTACTTTTATTTTCCCAAAACTTCCATTGCCGGTGTCCAACCATCCCGCGGGGAATCTACATCGAATCCTCCGTCAGGCTCGGTTGCAGCCCCATCTACCAATACTTCCGTTAAACCGGAATTCCAAGTACCTGGCGGAGCAAGCTTTCCCGGCACAGTTGCGCTAAACCCGGATCATACACTCACGGTGAATACGACAGCTGCAACTTCACAGCCGACCTATTTTACCTATTTAATGGTCAAAAATGCGAAGGGCAAGCTTGTTAAGCAAATCCGAGTTACCCCCAATAGCCCTTCAACTTATTCATTGAGCAAGCTTGGGCTGCCATCGGGGGGATATTACTTTTATTTGAAGACTGTCAATCAATCGGGTGGATTGGCGGCATCGATCCCTCAATTCGTTCCGATTAACAATGAACCGCAAACTATTCAAGTCTTTATTGGCGGACAAATGCAAGCTTATGCACAGGCACCTGTAAATTGGAACGGTAGCACGCTTGTTCCGCTTCGGGCCATTTTCGAATCGCTCGGCGCAGCAGTGGAATGGGAAAGCACCACCCAAACGGTCACGGCAACAAGAGAAGGCAAAACGATCGTATTAACGATTGGTTCCGGTATAGCTTATGTGAATGGCGTTCCTGTAACTTTGAGTGCACCCGCACAATTAATCAATGGAAGCACCATGGTTCCTGTTCGATTCGTGAGTGAAGCTCTAGGGGGAGTTGTAGAGTGGAACGAGGCATCCAAGTCGGTTATTGTTTTTCAAAATAAGCCCGTTATTCCTACGACCGCTGAAAGCGAGAAAACTCCAATCGAGGCGGGAGTGCAGGAACCGTCCGAACCGTCGGCTTCTTCGCCTATTTTACAAAACATATCGAAAGGGATTACGAATTCTTCCGATATCGTTTTTGTAATTGACGTTACAGGCAGTATGGGGGAAGTCATCGACTATGTGAAAGAAACGGTCAGCAGCTTCGTGGATTCCGTCCCATCCGGCTCTAATTTTGCTATCGTTGCTTATCGGGATATTAATTTTGTGGATATTTATAATCCGGATTTCGAGTTTTTTGATTTCACGAATAATAAAGATTTGTTAAAGGCGCAATTAGATAACTTAGTGGCTTCCGGGGGAGAAGATCTGGAGGAATCCGGATTGGAGGCTATTGATATGGCGCTTCAAAAATTATCAGGGAGCAAGAACTCCAAAAGAATCATCTTTATAACCGATGCCCCTGTTCACGATAAAGGCACCTCGCAAGGAATGTCCGGCTTCTTTCTCGAAGAAATTATCTCTAAACTGCAAACGAATCATGTTACTCTTGATGCCATTGCACCGCAAAGCGGATTGGCCTACGAGCAAATTATCAAGCTTGTGCAAAGTAATCATGGTACCTTGTACGACATTAACGATGCCAATCTAATGCAGCTGCATTAATTTTTGGACTAGCAAGCAGCCTGCACTCTACTCTGGGATCACGCAGAGGCGGCGGATTGTGGTTTTGCCAAATGAAGTGCCCTCCGTCAAGTAGACAGTGAAAAAAGAAAAAGCTCTGGCACCGGCCATATCGTTATGGTTGGTGCCATTTTTTTGCTGCTGAACTGAAAAGGTATTGCCTGTATTCCACAATTGCTGCTTACAGTTCTTCGTACGTATTGAACTTATTGAGATAAGTTCGTTCAGGTTTATAGGGAGTGGATTGAAAAGTCGCATAAAATGCGGCTTTTTCTGGTTTGACCCAAGCCATCACAGGATTTGACAGGCGATTCGGATTCAAGGCTTTGGTCGGCTGTATCGGCTTATTTTTCGTTTCTCCAATCATTTGGGCCGAGATGACGTTTAAAAAAAGATTGACTAAGAATGAAATCCAAGATAAACTTAAGCAGTAATTTAGTAAATCAGTAATCTAATAATCCAGTAATTTAGTAAATGGGAATGAGGGATAAAGTATGAAATTACCTGCTGTCTTCAAGCACAGACCTATTGTCGTGTCGGAAAACTATGAGCAGGTTGACTGTCGATTCGCCGGTAACACAGATGCGAAAGGTTTTTCCCTGGGGTTGGCCCAGCGCAGCGATAGAGGAAAGGCTGCTATTTCCACCAAGCTCTGAACGCAGATGACGAGATGATCGGCGAGCGTCTGCGTCCGTTATCGCAAATATTAAAGGATATGGGGTATTAAAAATGTTTTCCAATCGTTATGTTCGAACTATTATCCTTTCCCGGGTGCTGCTGCAGTTGGGAATATGGATCCGGAACTATGCCGTCCTTCTTTATGTTACCGAATTGACAAATAATAACCCGGTTTATGTATCGCTGATTTCGGTTGCGGAATTCGCTCCGATTTTTCTGTTCGGACTTATTGGCGGGACCTTTGCCGACCGATGGCGGCCGAAGAGGACAATGGTATGGAGCGATCTGCTGTCTGCCTTGTCCGTTGTGACTGTGCTGCTTGCCGTCATGAACGGCGGATGGATTGCTCTTCTCGTCGGATCATTTATTTCCGCCAGCCTGTCTCAATTTTCTCAGCCTTCGGGCATGAAACTATACAAGCAGCATGTGCTGGGGGATCAACTGCAGGGCGTGATGGCAATATCCCAAACTCTTGTTGCTGTCTTTATGGTGTTGGGTCCCGTTATCGGCACGTTTATTTTCATCCGGTTTGGAATTAACGTATCTCTGATTCTGACGGCAGTTCTGTTCCTGGGGTCTTCGCTGATATTATCATCACTTCCACGTGATGCGGAAGAACCGAAGTCCGGGGATGCCGGCAGCTTCATGAAGGAATTGACGGGCGGGCTGCGCTATATCGGGTCGAATCAATCCTTAAGAACACTCAGCCTGACTTTCTCGGCTGTCGGGTTAGCGTCAGGACTGACTCAGCCGCTTCAGATCTTCCTTGTCATCGAGAAATTGGGATTGAACAAAGAATCTTTGCAATGGTTTGTTATGGCCAACGGGGCAGCCATGTTGGTAGGCGGAATTGCCATCATGGGGATAGCCAAAAAGGTGAAGCCGCAGCTGTTGCTCATGGTAGGCTTGCTTGTCGCCGCCGTCTGTACGATTGGAATAGGCGCCTCTACCACGATCTGGCTGACAATCGTTCTTTTGGTGATCAGCGGTTTGTTTTACCCTTGTATTCAAGGCGGAATCCAGACGCTTATTGTGCGGAACACGGAAGGGGCATTTATTGGCCGGGTATCCGGCGCGATTACGCCTGTTTTTATGGGGATGATGGTGATTGGCATGTTCCTATCCGGCTATTTGAAGGAATCGTTTTCCCTGTTGGCCGTATATGTCGTGAGCGGTGGTTTGATTATTGCCGGCGCACTTTTGCTAACCCCTCTTATTGCTGAGAAAGGACGAAAAGATGAGAGAGGAAAGGCATCATAACGGATTGACTATGGGGGCCTAAGGCAGATTAGTTTAGGATCATTTAAAACAGCGGTAGTCCGGGACTTTTTTCCGTCCAAGACTGCCGTTTGTTCATTTACCGGGGGCTTTTGACTCACGCGGATTGACTAACGTTGCAATCCAAGATAAGATGAAACAGTCATTTAGTGGGTCAGTAAATCAGTAAATGAAAAGAGGGAACGAATATGAAAATACCTACGACCTTAAAACATAAGCCTGTAGTCGTGTCGGAAAATTATGAGCAGATTGACGGCCGACTCGCTCGAAATACAGATGCAAAAGGCCTTTCTTTAGGATTGGCCCAGTGGAACGATAGAGGGAAGATTGATATTTCCGCTAAGGTATGGAGATACACGGGCGAAAAATGGTCAAGGCAATCGGAGGAACTGCCTCTTCATCGCGTTCTTGATTTGTCCATTCTGATTTGTCGGTCCTTGGCGCATTTTCGCGAAGCGTACAGATACGAGCATCTATATGATCCGCAGCAGCCTGTCATCGACCGGGTTGGCTTGCAAGGGGATGCCATGACCGTAGCGATATGTACGGACAATGAGAGAATTAATGAAGATATCAAGCTGTTCAGCCAAGCTTTAAGCGAGGACGATGAAATGATCGGCGAACGCCTGCGTACATTATCAAGAATATTGAAGGAAATGGGATATTGAAGAAGATGAAATAAAGTAAAAAGCATCGGCCTAGGCGGCCGGTGCTTTTGTTTTGCGGAAATTCAGGAGATCAGTACTTGATCTTAAGACTTTCTCCGTTAACATATACGCCTTCCGAACGGGTAATCGGCAGCTTTTGTTCTGCGCTAAAGCCGATTGTTTCTCCGTCCCTTAAAGATACGTTATATTCCACCACATAACCGGAAATGTCGATCAGAAAATCGCGCAGCTCGGCAGGAGAGGTCTGACTGTCCAGCACTTCGATTTCATCTTTGCCAAAGGATTTCAGCCCGTGGGTATAGCCGTTCATTCCTGTCTCGGTTCCGACCAGACCAATGTGAACCAAATTCAACAATGGAAAAGCGTCATCCGATTTCATCATTTCAGCCATTTCCAGAAAAAGCTCCGGTTGAAACACGGTACCGGATGAGTAGAGCCCAATAGCATTGGGAAGCTTCAAGCAGCTGGCCGCCAGCTTAGTGTAAAGCCTGCCGCTGCCGAGCGGAGAGCCGGATCGGGTAAATACGGCCACAATCATTTGGGCGACATGGGTTTTGGTAATGTCCGCGGCTTCTCGCCACAGGTAGTTGCCCTGTGCATAATGCTCCGCCTCTCCGTTCGGTATAGGAGCATCGACAAAGCTTAAGGCTGCAGTGAAGCCGTCCACTTCGAAGACAAGGATTCCTTCTTTTTCTTCCTGGGGGTGGCCTTCTCCCTCTGCCGATGAGCAGGAGATGTTCCAATCCTGCAGAAGGTGTTCCTTTACCTGATCAAGATCGCACTCCGAAGAGTTCAGCAGAACGAACCCGTTAAAAATGCCGGACCCGGATGAATCGTCCTGAGATTCCGCGTCGCCTTCTTGTGTTTGTGCAGCCTCAATAGCAGCTGCCTGCTTCATCCAGTACTCGCGGATCATCTCCACCATAGCAATGGCTTCCTGCTTCGCAGTAGCCGGGTCGTAGGGCTGCATCTCACTGAATATGTGGCCGCAATGCTCCGTATCGGATGGATCTTCATAACCGCCGCAGACGGCAAGGAGCCACTTGCCAAGCAATGTTTTTTTGTACTTGAATATGTAGTAATGCATGTCATGCAAATCAAATTCTCCTGCGATTTCAATTTTGCTGGGTATTCGCCCGAGCTCGCGTTCATCCGCTAACCAGTCAATCATGGACTGCATGGCCGCTTGTTGTTGGGCTGTCATTTTATCCTCTCCTAGTCGAAGTATGCACTCTATCCATTGTATATATTACCAAACGGTGGAGCAAATCGGGCTAATAGATTGCTTCCTATCATTATTTCGATTTCACACTTTCAACCTATATTTCCATGACATTCCTAGATGTTTCAAGTATAATTCGAATTGGGACCATTTACCTATGCTGTAGAAATTTTTTAAAGGGATGTGACTAGATAATAGATGCCGATCAGTTTTGTACGAAGTTGTTCCAATGAGAGCGAGCACGAGGAGATCCATCACAACCACCTAGAAAGGATGATAGCGACATGTACAGAGTGCTAAAAATGTTTAGACTGACGATCTTACAATTTTCAATGTTGCTTATGGCGATGCTTTTTATTTCAAATTTTGTGTATGCTTCATCTGACAGTAATTCCAATCAATCGTCTAAGTTCATCAATGTTACAGCCGACTATGGAAGATCATTTGCAGTTAAAGCAGATGGGACCGTATGGGGATGGGGGCTGGGTTTGAATGATAAGGGTGAAATGGTAGGTTATCCGAATCTCATTAAGACCCCTGTAAAAATCCCATATCTGAATAAAATAACGAAAGTTGTAGGTAACAGTTTCCAACTGGCTCTAAGATCAGATGGTACGGTATGGTCCTGGGGTTATAATGCTGAAGGACAACTAGGTGACGGAACTAATATTTATAAATCTAAACCTACACAAGTAGTTGGTTTACATGATGTAATTTCCATATCAGTAGGGAGCCATCATTCGCTTGCTTTGAAATCCGATGGGACAGTATGGACTTGGGGCCTTAATTCACACGGTGAATTAGGCGATGGAACTACTGTTAATAGATTTACCCCGGTTCAAGTGAAGGAATTATCAGATGTTACTGCAATCGCAGGGGGATATGAAAAATCAAAAGCAGTCAGGTCAGACGGAACGGTTTGGGAGTGGGGAGATTTAGTTGACGGTTCTACTTACCAAACTACTCCAAAACAAATTTTAGGGATAGAAAATGTAATAGCTATTGAGAATGGGTCAAATGCAACAGGCATTAAGAATGGGTCAAATTTAAGTACGCTGGCACTAAAATCTGATGGTACAGTATGGAGTTGGGATGATTATCGTCCAAATCCTTCCCAAATTTCGAATCTGAACAATATTGTATCTATATCAAATGGGATTGCCTTAAAAGCTGATGGAACTGTTTTGTCGGTTAGACATGACATAATGAATGATCAGCTCGTTATCACACCAATAACGATAAACGATGTCGTTTTTATTTCAGGAAGAACATATGATTTTCCGCAGCATGGCTTAGCAATTAAAAAAGATGGAACAGTGTGGGCATGGGGAAGCAACTACTGGGGACAATTAGGTGATGGGACACTTGAAGATAAAACCAATCCGGTCCGAGTAAGCTTCCCGAATGATGATCAACCCGGCTCTCACTTTGTTACAGGCTCTGTATATGGTATAGAAGGCATACCCGTAGAGTATGCTACGGTAACGGCCAGCACATACAACGAATCATGGACAGTAACAACGGACACCTATGGAAAGTATGCCCTCTCGGTTCCAACGGGAATCTACAGCATGAAGGTTTTTGCAAATGGATACATGGAAAGTACGAAATCAAACGTAAATGTAACCTCAAACGTATATGAAACGGCCGATTTTAACTTGGCAGGTTATGGCGGATTTATTAAGTTGGCGTTGAAAGATAGTAACGGCGAGCCTTTGTCGAATCCTTTTGTATCGATTAAGAAAACGGACAATAGCTTTAGTTATTCCGGCTTAGTTTATGGGAAGACCGAATGGGTGCATCCTTTAAGTGTCGGAAATTATGATGTTACCATTGGCGACGTTACTCGTCGTAATATTGGTATAGAGCTTAACAAGTTATATGTCTTTGATCCGTCAATCCCTGTTCCGACAACGAGTGTAATTCAAGGCAGGGTAAGTGGTGTTGAGGGCCTTCCTGTAGAGCATGCTACGGTTACAGCAAGCACATCCAACCAATCATGGACGGTAACAACGGATGTCTATGGCAGATATGCCCTCTCCGTTCCATCGGGAATCTACAATTTGAAGGTTTTCGCAAATGGATACATGGAAAGCTCGAAATCAAACGTAACTGTCACCTCAAGTGTGTACGAAGCGGTTGATTTTAACTTGGCAGGCTATGGCGGATTTATCAAATTAATATTCAAAGATAGCAGCGGTAAGCCTATGCAAAATCCCTTCGTATCGATTAAAAAAACGGATAGTAATTTCAGTTATTCGGGGGCAGTGTTCGGCAAAACCGAATGGGTGTATCCTTTAAGCGCGGGAACTTATGATGTTACCATCGGTGACGTTACTCGTCGTAATATCAAGATCGAACTGAATAAGTTGTATGTTTTTGACCCATCCATATTTGGTGTAATTCGAGGCAAGGTACATGGCATTGAAGGCATGCCCGTGGAGTATGCGACGGTAACAGCGAGCGCCTATAACCAATCGTGGACAGTAACAACGGATGTCTATGGCAGATATTCTCTCTCGGTTCCAGTGGGAGCTTACACCTTGAAGACTTCTGCGAATGGTTACGTGGAAAATATAAAATCCAATGTAAATGTAACCTCAAGTGTATACGAGAATGTCGATTTTAACTTGGTAGGCAACGGCGGGTTTATTAAACTGGTATTTAAAGATAGTAGCGGCAAGCCTTTGCCAAACGCATTCGTATCGATTAAAAAAACAGATAATAGCTTTGGGTATTCGACGGAAGTTTACGGGAAAACCGAATGGGTATATCCTTTAAGCGTCGGAAATTATGATGTTACCATTGGCGACATCACTCGTCGTAATATAAAGATCGAACATAATAAATTATCCGTTTTTGACCCATCCATATTTGGTGTAATTCGAGGCAAGGTACATGGCATTGAAGGTCTTCCCGTGGAGAATGCGACGGTAACAGCTAGCACATACAACCAATCATGGACAGTAACCACGGATGTCTATGGCAGATATGCCTTCTCGCTTCCATCGGGAATCTACACCTTAAGGTCTTCCGCGAATGGTTACATGGAAAGCTGGAAATTCAATGTTAATGTAACCTCAAACGTATATGAAACGGCCGATTTTAACTTGGTAGGTAGTGGCGGGTTTATTAAACTGGTAATCAAAGATAGCAGTGGCAAGCCTTTGCCAAAAGCATTTGTATCAATTAAAAAAACGGATAGTAGCTTTGGTTTTTCAACGGAAGTTTATGGTAAAACCGAATGGGTATATCCTTTAAGTGTAGGAAATTATGACGTTACGATTGGAGATGTTATTCGTCGTAATATCAAGATCGAATTTAATAAGTTATACGTTTTCGATCCTTCAATCCCTGTCCCAACAACAAGTGTAATTCAAGGCAGGATCAGTGGTGTTGAGGGACTCCCCGTGGAGTATGCTACGGTAACAGCTAGCACATACAACCAATCATGGACAGTAACAACGGATGTCTATGGCAAGTATAATCTCACGGTTCCATCGGGAATCTACACCTTGAATGTTTTTGCAAATGGATACATGAAAAGTTCGCAATCCAATGTAAACGTAACCTCAAATGTATACGAAACGGTTGATTTCAGCTTGGCAGGCTATGGCGGATTTGCTAAATTCGTGTTCAAAGATAGTAACGGCAAACCTTTGACCAACCCATTCGTATCGATTCAAAAAACGGATAATAGCTTCAGTTACTCAGGGATAGTTTATGGAAAGAATGAATGGGTATATCCTTTAAGCGTAGGAACTTATGATTTTACGATTGGCGATGTTACTCGTCGTAATATTAAAATCGAGCTTAATAAGCTATCCGTCTTTGATCCTTCAATCCCTGTTCCAACAACAAGAGTAATTCAAGGCAAGATACGTGGTGTCGAGGGCCTCCCTGTGGAGCATGCTACGGTAACGGCTAGCACCTACAACCAATCATGGACAGTAACGACGGATGTCTATGGAAATTATGCACTTTCGGTTCCTTCAGGAGTATACAATTTGATGGTTTTCGCAAATGGATATGTGGAAAGTTCGAAATCCAATGTAAATGTAACCTCAAATGTATACGAAACGGCTGATTTTAACTTGGTAGGCTATGGCGGATTTATTAAATTGGTTTTCAAAGATAGTAACGACAAGCCTCTGACAAACCCATTCGTATCGATTAAGAAAACGGACAATAGCTTTAGTTATTCAGGAGTCGTTTATGGGAAAACCGAATGGATGTATCCTTTAAGCGAAGGAAGCTATGACGTGACGATTGGTGATGTTACTCGTCGTAATATTAAGATTGAGCTTAATAAGTTATCCATTTTCAATCCTGCAGATTAGTCTGACCCCATTCTACGCCGAAACAAGTCTGGGACGAATTGTGGTTTTGCCAAGCCACGATTCGTCTCCATATAAATCTTATACAGGAGGTTAAATTCGTGTCATCCACCATCTATAAATTGATACCTGAGGATGTACATTTTGTGCCTGAAAAAGCAAACGTAGAGCAAGTACGGTCCTATCTGGCCTCCATATTCCCGACCGATAAGATATCGGTAGAGCAATCGGAAGAGATTCAATTCGTCGATCAGGGTGAAAACTTCGTTCAAATCACGTGTCCGAGCTGCGACACGGTGATTGAATTAAAATGGTGGCACCAAGCGATGGATAACGCATGGCAAAGCACCTTCAAGGACTTGGACGTGCAGCTCCCTTGCTGTTCGGCGCATACTACGCTTCACGGCCTTCATTATGATTTCCCGGCAGGATTCTCGCGTCTTATTTTTGTAATCGAGAACCCCGAGGAAGAAGTGACAGCAGAGCAGTTGAGAAGGGTTGAACAGCTATTGGGATGCGAAATTCGTATGGTGAATGCTCGTTATTAACAAGCAAGAAGTCGCAAAAGTCGCAGAGTAAGCTTAAATTATTGCAGCCAATGTATGTTTTGTTTTTCTCGCTCCTGGCCTGTGGGATGCTATGGAGCATTGCCGCGGCCTTGGCGATCCCCGACAAATTAGTTATTGACTAATCACTAATAACATGATACATTTTCATTTAGTTAGTGATTGATAAATAACTATTGAGGTGAGACCATTGAACAAAGCAATTGTGATAGGTGCAACTGGCGGTACCGGCGCTTCGGTTACGGAGGAACTGGTTAGAAGAGGGATTCGAACGGTCGCCTTCGGGCGATCCCGCGGGAAGCTTGAGCAGCTCAAGGCCAACCTGGGTAACCCGCATCATTTGACGATTGCCGTAGGCGACGCTTTCCGTCCGAATGACATCATCACGGCTTCGGAAGGTGCGGACGTTCTGTTTCACTGCGCAAACGTGCCGTATCACGAGATGGTGAGCAAGCTGATTCCGCTGGGCGAATCCGTGATGGAAGCCGCCAACCGGCTTAGACTGAAGGTAGTCGTGATCGACGGTATCTATCCCTATGGAAGAAGACAGATGGACCGGGCGACCGAGGATCATCCGAAGCAGCCGCATACGAGGAAAGGCAAGATTAGGCTTGCTTACGAGCGAATGCTCTTCGAAGATCGATGGAGCCAGGCTAAGGTGATGATCGTCCGCTTGCCGGACTATTACGGTCCCACGGCGAACGAGGCCTCCTATCTGGGCTCTACGCTCGAAGCTATTGCGGCGGGCAAAATGACTTTTTTCATCGGCAATATGCGTGTCCCACGGGAGTATGTCTACTTGCCGGACGCTGCGTTCATGATTGCGGAGCTCGCTGCCAGGGACGAGGCTTACGGGGAGAACTGGCATATTCCGGGCGCGGGCTTGATCTCGGGCAAGGAAATCGTGCGAATTGCCCGGCGAGCAAGCGGGAGCAGCAAACCGGTCATTCCGCTCGGAAGAGGCGGGCTATCCTTGCTTGGCATGGCGGTGCCGGTCATGAAGGAGGTCGTGGAGATGCTCTATTTGACCGAAGAGCCGCTTGTGCTGAGCGGGGACAAATACAAGCGGTTGATCGGACCGGTGCGGGCGACGTCCTTTGAAGAAGGAATCACGAATACGGTGCGCGAGCTGATCAAGAAAAAATAACGTTCATTTTAGCTAAAAGTAATTGATTAATCACTACCAATATTGGAGGAAAAGGAAATGAAGCATCTGATTATCTATACGCATCCAAGAAAAAGAAGCTTTAACCATGCGATTCTGGAGACAGTAACAGCAAGCTTACGTCAAGAGGGGGACGAGGTGATCGTACGGGATCTATACGACATCGGTTTCCAGCCCGTGCTTGGCCCGAGCGAATTGCTCGGCGGGGTGGGAGAGGATGTCGTCCGGGAGCAAAGCTACGTATCGTGGGCGGAACATGTCATATTCATCTATCCACTATGGTGGACGGGAATGCCTGCTATGCTGAAAGGGTATATCGACCGCGTATTTTCGTACGGATTCGCTTATAAGTATGACGATGGGGTTCAAGTCGGACTGCTGGCGGGCAAGAAAGCAACACTCATCCATACGCAAAACAAGTCGAGCGAACAATATGAAGCAAGCGGTATGGGGAATGCGCTGCGTCTTACGATAGATGAAGGAATACTCGCGTATTGTGGCTTTGAGGTAAATCGTCATTTCGTATTCGATTCGATCCTCTCTTCAACCGTTGAGCATAGGCAGGCATGGCTCGCTCAGCTCTCGGAAACAACTCTATTTCATTCTTGATTAAATGGTCCGAAAAAGAGTAAGATGGTTTTGCAAGGAGGAATGCAACCGATGGGAAGAAATAAGGAATTCGATACGACCGTCGTGCTTCGCAAGGCCATGGAGGTGTTCGGACATTACGGATATGAAGGCACTTCGCTGCAAATTTTGCTTGATGGCTTAGGGATTGCCCGGCAAAGCTTGTATGACACCTACGGTACGAAAAAAGACCTCTTCATCTCCGCAGTCAAGCATTACACGAACGAGAAAAGTGCAGCCGTGCTCACGAGACTTGATCGTTCCGGTTCGGTCAAGGCGGCCGTTGCGGATATTTTTCGCGAGATCGCGGCGGTGTTGAAGGACGAGGCCCGGCGTAAGGAGTGCTTCATCATGCACAGTGCCATCGACCAGGTCCCTCACGTTCCCGAAATCGCCGCGTTCTTCGAGCAAGATGCTTCCCGATTGGAAGAGGCATTCTATCAGGCATTGGTGCGCGCGTACGAGCAAGGTGAATTAAGCGAACGTCATAGCGATCTGAGGGCGCTTGCCCGCTATTTGAACCATTCCAGATATTCGCTGACCCAAGCCGCTAAATTGACTTCCGATCCGAAAGTTCTGGACGATATTGTAAAAGTGACGCTTTCTGCGTTGGATTCCTGAACGGAGCGGTTCTAGGCTGCATGGCCGGACGCTTCATTCTTTTTTGACAGTATTAGACTGTTTGGTCCAAAAATGGGGGTACTGCGCACAGCAAAATACCGTGACCGAAATGATATCGCTGAATTTAGCAGGCAGCTTCCGCATATTGTAATACGAGAATTATTCGGGCGGTTCAAGACGTTGAAAATTCCCCTCCTAGGGCCGTCGGCGCTTCCCCTTTTAACATGATCCGCAACCTAAAAAAAACTCTTCCGTATTTACCCCTATACCAACAATAGAAGCTGAGGTCATACACCTATGAGTGAGGAATATATAATTCATGCCGATACCTCTTATCGGCTGGCCGAGCAGAAAGCCGCCGGCTACTTTGCGTCGCTCTATAAGCAAGTCATGGAAAAGACGTATGTGTCTGTCCTTACGGAGGATTTCGAGCTGTGGCAACGAGATCATGTTCGCGGCCAATCATGGATGTCCATGTTTGCCCGAGGCAAGCGGGGGTCCGATGGCAGGGACTATCACCGCTATATCCAATGGCTGAAGCATACAGGCACATTGGATGCTTACCTGGATCGCAGCGTCTCCTATATTTACATGCGGGATCTGGGCAAAGCCATCGATTCTCCTGAAGCACAGGCCAAAATACGGCGTGTAGCCGCCGACGTCAAACAACGTTTGCTTCTCCCTGCCACAACCAATCGGGAAGACCGTCCGGCGTTTGTCAATTTCGCGGGGCTGTATCGATGGGCTCAGAAAGAAGGCATTGAAACGGCTGCAATATGGGTAATAGACAAGCTGAAGAGCGTAGCGGCCCATATTCCGGAGGAAATGAATGCCGAGCATGCCCAGCGCAAGCTGATCAAGATCATTGTCGGGGTCGTCATGCATGCGATTGAAGAGATGGGAGATGAGCCATCGCCCGATGAGCGTGCCCGGAGACTGGATGAAGCGATTCGGCTCGGTTATTCCTATGGCCTTACCTATCCGTTCATCGACGATCTTCTGGACGCACAGGTCTTAACCGCTCAAGAGAAAGCACATTATTCCGATATGATACGGACTGCGCTTCTTACGGGATCGGTGCCGGAATTGGGCGAATGGTCCGGAGCCCGCAAGGCGATGATTCAATACATTCACTCGGAGCTGCGGGAAGCCTTTGAATATATGAAGCGCCGCCAGCAGCCGGGAACCCAACACCTGTTTTTCGAGCAAGCCTACGTTTTCTTTCACTCGCAGGAATTGGACCGTGCAAAGGATATGACCCACGCCACGTACTCCAATGAAGAGCTTTATATACCTATCATCTTAAAGTCCGCTTCTTCCCGTTTGATTGCCCGCTCGATCCTTCGCGCTCCTTTAGACGAAGGCTTTGAAGATCGAACCTTCTTTTACGGCATATTCAACCAGCTGGCCGACGATTTCGCGGATATGTTCGACGATAGGAGAGACGGCGCGGTAACGCCCTACACCTATTATTTGACGTACCGTGATCAACGGCCCGATCTGATCAATCCCTTTGAATTATACTGGACGGTCATTGCCCATCTCATTCATGACGTATATCGCTCCGATGCGAAGGCCCGCGAGGTAATCCTGGCAAGGGCCATCAACGGTCTGAAACGCTGCAAAGCGCGCATCGGCACCGAAAAATATAACCGCATTATGGAGGTCTTTGCTTCGAAAAACCCGGCATTCAACCGGCTTGTTCAACATATGGTTGAAAAAGCGGAAAATGTGGAATTTTTCGATAAGCTGCTTCGGGACCAACTGGTCGCCATTTTAAAAAGAGACCGGAACGAAAAAGAAGAATTCGCCGAAACCATCAAAACGGTACGGCAGCAGATTAACGACACTTTGCAGATTGCCAAGCCCGACGGCATTCCGGCGATGAAAGAGTCGCTCATTGATGCGGCAAATTACAGTCTGGAAGGGGATGGGAAACGTCTGCGTCCGATCGTGACCTGGGTCATGGGCGTGCAAGAATACGGACTCCGCGCGGAGTCCATCCTTCCCTTGCTGAGATCCATGGAATATATGCATACCGCATCCCTGATTTTCGATGATTTGCCGTCCCAGGATAACGCGTCGATCCGTAGAGGGCGCCCGACACTGCATCGGGTGCATAATAGCGCTACGGCGGAATTAACCGGTCTGTTTCTGATTCAGAAGGCCATTCAGGAACAAGCTTCACTGGATCGGTTTGATGCGAAAACCGTGCTTGCCCTGATGAAGTATTCGGCCGAAATGGCGGAAAATGTGTGTGTGGGACAGGCGATGGATTTAGACTCCAAAGGAAAAGCGTTAACGCTGGAGCAATTGGAGGCGGTTTGCTTCTACAAAACCGGCATTGTGTTTGAGGCCGCTCTCGTGATGCCCGCTATTCTCGCGCAGGTGAACGAGAAGGAAACCGAAGTGTTGAAAACATTTGCTTATCATGCGGGCATAGCTTTTCAGATCAAGGACGATTTGCTTGATTTGGAAGGAGATGCGCGGTTGCTTGGGAAGCCCATCGGCCAGGATGCGGAAAACAACAATTCGACGTTCGTCACCATCCTCGGTTCGGAAGGCGCCAGTAAAAAGATGTGGGAGCACTACTGTACGGCCATGGAAGCGTTGCAGGACATGCCGCGCCGTCCCGTTTTTCTGAAGCATTTGTTGGATTATATGGTTAGCAGGAACCGCTAGGATGAGCAAAAATTACTTGTGAGGGATCAGATACGGGGCCAGTCCCGCGGCAATGACCCTGTGTCCCCGATCGTTCGGATGGATGGGCAACGATCCGCTTAACGCGTCTTCGATCTTTCCGCTGCGATAACCATACACAAGCTCTGCCTGCTTACCTTCAAACCACGTATGAGTGGGAGCGACAGTGGCGTTGCGGCTATGCGCAAGCTCGCTGATCATCCGATTCAATTGACCTATCGCCTCAACCGCAAGAGGGGTGTTCGGAAACGGATTGTATTGCGTGCAGCAAACGATCCGGGCCCGGCTCCCTTTTTTGATTCGGGTCAGAATGGCACTGACATTACGCCGATACCTGGCTATAAGGTGTTTTACGGCAAGCGGCTGCTTGGTTGTAAAGGAAGCCAGTGCCGCGTTGGCTAAATCCACTCCGCCAATCCAGACCGAAACGACCGAGGAAAGGGCGATCGCGGAGGCCCCCCGCCATATCACGGCATCCAATAGATCATCGCTGCTCCAACCGGGCCGCGCCAGAACTAACCCGCGAACCTTGCGCGAATCCGAATTTAAAGCGGACACGGTCAATTGAGGGTATGCCTTTGCCAATGAGGAGGCATTTTCGCCAAATGTAATGGAATCTCCGAGAGCTGTATAGATCATCATGATATCACCAACTCCAACTTTTGATCATAAAATATCATATTGCAGCTGCGTACATGTTGCGTGGACGCATGATTTTCGCGCAAAATGAAAAAGGAGCTTTGCCGCTGAAAACACGGCGGCAAGCTCCTATTATATGCGTTCTTCTCAGCACGCGTATTCGTCGAAGTCCGTCTCGAATTGCATGATGTGGGACGCTTCCTCTGCGACTTCTCTTCCCGCTAGGCGGTCCACCATATGCAGCGACATGTGCATGCCGTTGGCAACGCCTGCCGAAGTGACGATCCGGTCTTCGTCTACGTATTTGACGCCATCGATGACATCAATCGCCGGATATTGTGTACGCATCCGTTCGATACTGTCAATGTGAGTCGTCGCCTTTTTTCCGTCCAGAAGACCCGCTTGAGCCAGCAGCAGCGCTCCTGTACATACGGAAGTAATCCATGGCGTATCGTCCGAGCGGGCGCGAACCCAGTTGACAAGAGCTTCATTCAAGAGAGCCTTCCTCACTCCCGGTCCCCCGGGGATCACGAGCAGATCGTAGGCAGGGGCGGTAGCCAGACTGTAATCAGGAGTCACTTTCAAGTTGCTCGTTGCTGTAATCAGACTTCCGGATTCCGATATCGTGGTGACGTTGAACAGTGAGCGTTCCGTCGGTTGATAGCGGTCGTGCACAGCAAGGCCGAACACTTCGTACGGGCCGGCAAAATCAAGAATTTCCACCTGATCAAACAACAAAATACCGACATTCCAAGCTTTCATACGATCTCCTCCTCGGTTTTGTTTTCAAGTCTCGCCTCCAATAGTCTGCCCTCGCCATGCTGCACTTACTGGTAAATTATACAAGCACAATCCGGAACATGAAATGACTACAAGGTGCTCTTTTTGGCGACAATCGGATGTATGGTTACCATAGCAATTCATAAGAAACCGCTTGGCCTGCTCCATGCTATCATGGGGGAAAGAACCGGACACTAATGATCTTTGGAGGAATAGATATCCCGTCTCCATAACAAGTAAAAGCACTAGCCTAACGGCCGGTGCTTTTTTGCATGACGGCACCGGCTACTTCGCTGATATTGCATTGCCAATCGAAGGGAGAGGAGCTATAATAGACCAAATTGTGAATCGAATATGCGGGAAAATAGGCGAACCAGACCGCGAAGAACAATTCGATGCAGAAGGCGGGAGGGCTTCGGATGAACAAGGTCCGGTTAGTCAGACCTTCTATGGAATACCGGGAACCGTATATGTCGTTCTATGCGGACTGGATAAGCAGCGGGGAACCGATAGTCCCCTGGGTTGTCGGTCAAGCTCCCGACGATTTCGAAGCGATGCTGGAGTTCCTGTATGCCGAAGACAGCGAGGAGAAATTAAGCAATCCTCATTGGGTGCCGCATTCGACCTATTGGCTGCTTAATGAAGAGAACCTTGTCGTAGGAGCGGTTAACATTCGTCATCGCTTAAACGAAAAGCTTCTGAACAGCGGCGGTCATATCGGTTATGGCATACGCCCCGGCTATAGGCGCAAGGGCTATGCGAGCGCATTGCTGGCCCAGACGCTGCAAATCACCAAAGCGATGGGATTGGATCAAGTGCTGCTGGTCTGTGACAAGGACAACCTTGGCTCAGAGAAGACGATTTTGAAGCATGGCGGCACGTTTGAATCGGAATTTACGGAGAAAGACGGCAGTATCGTCAAGAGGTTTTGGATTCGATTGGGAGGCTAGGCTATCATGACCGAAGTTGAAAAAGAAGTTATAAGCTGCATCCGAAGTGATGATACCGACGGGGCTATGGCGGTTTTGGAAAAACACGGGTTACCGGAAGGGAGCACGCTTCCCGTCGATATTTTAAACCAAGCGTTGGAGTACAAGCGGCTGGCTCTGGCCCGGCTTTTGCTGGACAAGTACGGTTTCGACAATTTGAACGATGAGAAGAACCCTGTCATGCCTTACGCTGCCCGGTATGGAACGCGCGATTTATTTGAAAGATTGTTGCAAGCGGGCGCCGATCTAAATGCTCTTACCCATGTGAAGAGTTCCGCTGTGGGAAGGGCCCTTGCCTTCGGCAATCACAAGGGAGTCCGCGCCTTGCTTGAATTGGGCTTCGATATGAGAACCTACGCAGGCGGGAACGCTCTTCGCGACGCCGCAGGGTCCGGAAAATTCGAATTCGTCAAGCTATTCGTGGAGCATGGGGCCGATGTCAACTTTAACGGTCGCAGTCAGGTGTTTCCGTATTGTACGACCCCGGTCCAAATGGCCGCTTCGATCAACCATTTTGAAATCGTAAAGTACTTGATTGAACATGGCGCCGACGTCACGATTAAAGATAAGAACGGCGACCGAGCGTATTCTTATGCCAAGCAGAATAACCATACGGAGCTGATGGAGTACATCAAGCAATTCGAACCTCCAATCTGGCATGAAATGGATAACCGGGTGAAGGAGCTTAAGCGTCTGGGCTTGCCGGCTGAAATTATCAAATGGCTTGGGACCGAGAATCGAAGGATTGATCTTAAGGATTCGAAAACAACCGAATACATTGAATTCGAAACGATATTCGACGTCAGAGTGCTGGAGTGGAGAGGCAGGCAATTTATCGATCTGGTCAAAGACATTGAAAATTACGCCAATACGGGCTTTGTTGTGTGGGTAAAGGATAAAAAATGTCTGGGCAGCCTTGATGTCGAGCATGACGAGTTGATTTTGCTGCCGGGTCTGAAGTGGAAAGCTTTTCTGGCCAAGGCAGCCGGTATTATTGACGATATTTTGGATGGAAACTTGTCGGGAGAGCCCTGCGAGGATTAAAACAAAAAGCACTGGCCGTGGCGCGCAGTGCTTTTTACGTTATGAAGCTGCGGTGGTCAGGGTCTTACGGCTCTTTTGGGCTTGATTCGGGCAAGCACATTTGCAGGCAGCTTACGGACATAGGCGCGGGAGGTCTTTACGGCTTGGATCTGCTTTACTTTGCCTGCGCCGCTCGCCCGAGCCACCTTCGTACCGAATGCCTGCATCGCCCAGTGGATGGGGAAGGCTATGGAAAGACGGCCGTCCGACGTGCCTGCAAAATTGATGGCCGCCGCGTAATTGTCCGAGCGTTTGAGCCATACCGATCCGGAATCGCCGGCCAGCGAAATGGGGGTAGTTCCTCTGATTACCGTTTGATTTTTGAAGTTAAGAACCCCGAGCTTGCCGCCGTAGTCGATCTGGATATCGGTGTCGATCGATTCCACCCTTCCGTTCACCAAACCTGTCGTGCGTCCCACTTTCTTTAATCGCTCTCCCACCCGATAAGACGTCACATAGCCGGGAATAGCTCCGACCGTCGGATAATTGGGATTAAGTAGACGCTTGTTGATAGGGACGGAAAGTGCCGCGTCTATAAAATTATTTTTCTTTTTCTGCAGCTTTACATAGCGGTATAAACGGCCGATGCGGTCCGTGCCGGAACGGCCTCCGTCGGCACCGCCGGGCTGGATCGTTTCTGTGGCGAAGTTCGTATTGTTCGGATTCAGCACATGGTTGTTGCTTAACAAATAACGGCTTGCGGCCTTGGAATTGTTCGTCACGATAAGGCCTGCACTGCCCGACTCCGCCGGAGTACCGACACTGTAGCCGGGAGGTACGGGACGAATCCGGCGGGTGTAGTTCGCGTGAGCTCGCATTTTTCCCGTTTTGACGACGCGGATCGGAACCGAGGCTCCTTTGCCTTTCGCTTTGGCGGCAAACATAGCGGGACTCAGACCCAGGCTTGCGGAAGAAACCTTATCCGTATAGATGATGACAGCTGCGCCCTTTTTCGGATTCGCAGGATCTTTGTACCCTATTCCGACCCCGTGAACACCGGATTTTTTTAATATGTGGGGGGCCATCTTTCTTTTCATTCGCAGTGCAGCCATAAACGTAGCCACAATATCCTCCCCTTTTTGCAGGATAAGATATTGTATGGTTTTGCTGCCGATTGTTACGGGCGTTCATGAAGAGAAGAATCACCGTATCGGTGGTGCATAATTTGGGGACACTATTTTGTGGAATAAAGTGTGCCAGAAATTGCTTTACATTTGGAAAGAGTTACAACATACTAAGGACAGGTGTGGGAAGTATTTCTTTTATTCACCTACATAGAGGGAGAACCTCGGATAGACTGCAAACAAGGGGCGTGACCTGATGCTAAGTGAGAACCTGCTCGCCAAGCTGAACGAACAAATGAACTACGAATTTTATTCCTCCCAAGTGTATCTGGCTATGGCCGGATACTGCTCGTCGGAAAGCTTCGACGGGTTTGCGAACTTTTTTATCGTACAGGCCGAGGAAGAAAAATTTCATGCCATGAAAATTTTTCACTTCATTAACACGCTGGGCAAGCGCGCCCATGTCAGTGGAATGGAGGACCCGCAGAACCAGTATACCTCGCTGCTGGATGCTTTTGAACATGCGTTTGCTCACGAACAAACCGTAACGAAACGCATCTACGAGTTGTCGGATATCGCTTGGAACGAGCGCGAGCACGCGACAATCAACTTTTTGAAGTGGTTCATCGACGAACAGGTCGAAGAGGAAGCCACGTTCGACAGCATCATTCAGAAGCTTCGCCGCATCGATAACGATAGCAATGCGTTCTACATGCTCGATGCCCAATTGGCGCAGCGTACCTTCACGCCGCCGGCCGAATAGCATAGACCGGAAACTGCTCCTCCAAGCTATCAAGCTGTGGGGAGCAGTTTTTGTTTGTGCGGATTCGCAAGCAAGTCAAAATTGAAATCGGGCATGTCCCTTCAGCGTAAAATCCTCGTAGCCTTCCAGCCGGAGCAGCTCTTGCTTCACCTGCAGACCGCCCCGGAACCCCGTGAGTGCGGAGTTTTTGCCAATCACGCGATGGCACGGGACGACGATGGGGATCGGGTTAGCTCCGTTCGCGGTGCCTACGGCCCGGACGGCCGCAGGACTGCCCACCTCCCCGGCAATGTCCGAGTAGCTGCGGGTTTCGCCATAGGGAATGCGGGTTAGCGCCTGCCAGACGGCGGTTTGGAACTTCGTACCGCGCATATCGAGGGGAAGGTCGAACGTTCGGCGGGTCCCTTCCAAATATTCCTTCAGCTGCCCGACGTACTCGGATAACGGCTCTTGATCGTTCGTCAGCACGGCGCCCGGGATATGTTTAACCACCCATGTAGTTAAGGTGTCGAATGATTCATTAGGCCAAGTAATCCGGCACAAGCCCTGTTTCGTAGCGGCCAGATAGAGTGGCCGGTCCCCGAACTTGGGATGACGGATGGCCGTCCAATACACCTCGGTCGTTGTTTTTCCCATAAGTAAACCTCCTTCTTGACCGGCTTAACGGGTGCCGGCGGTTTCCCGGTATTCCATTGGCGTACAGCCGACCGTCTTGTGAAATACGGCTGTAAAGTGGGATGGGCTGCGGAAGCCGACTTCTGCCGCGATATCGGTTATCGGCTGTTCGCTTGTGGCTAGCAGCCGCTTTGCCTCGTCCATACGGATCTGGAGTAGCTGCTTCGAGGGAGTCGTTCCGGTCACCCGCTTAAACACGCGCTGCAAATGATAGGGGCTCATTTTGAGCTCCGCTCCTATGTCGCCAAGCGTCAAAGGCTCGGAGTAACGCCGCTTGATCAATTCATTCACGGCATGAGCGATTTGTGCATCCGGTCCATGCTCACCCGGCTGTTCCGGACGGCACCTTTTGCATGCCCGGAATCCTGCTTGCAGCGCTTCCTCGATACTGCCGTATACTTTAACGTTTTCCGGCTTCGGAATGCGGGAGCGGCACGAAGGCCGGCAAAAGATTCCCGTCGATGTAATTCCGATATAATACCGCCCGTCGTAGCGGGTGTCGCGCCGCAAAATCGTCTCGTACACCGACTGAAATAATGCGTCGTCCATATTGGGGCCTCCCCTCTGCCACTCATTATAAACCGAAGTCGCGCGTTCTGATAATAGAGCAAGAATAGGACAGCAATAATTCGATAGTGCAAGCTAGGGGCGCGGCGGGAACGCAAAACGGCCGTCCGGAAGCGATGAGATCGCTCCGGGCGGCCGGCGGCTGAAGCTGGAACAAGCGTCAAAGCTTGCATGAATTGATGCCGAGCAAACGGTTCATGAGACATTTTTGCGTAAGCGCCGTGTAGAGCAGGGGGATCCCGATCAAGCCGATATACTTGATTCCCCCTTCCAGCAAAAATAAAAGCGAGAGCAGCGCCAGTCCTGCGACAATCCGAAATACCAAGTCAAAGCCGCCTACATTTTTCATCGTGATCCCTCCGCTAAAAGAATGGTTTACATCCCTTATTGTAGCGGTCGGTTCCCAGTCGTTATGTGACTAAGTCACATAACGGCTTTTTACTTGTTCGAGCGCGGCTCGCTGAATATTTTGAATTCGTCCGCGGCCTAAGACAAGCCACCCTTCCTTTTCGAACTCCTTCAGCTTCCGACTGATCACTTCTCTTGCGGTGCCTAGCTCGACGGCGATTTCATCATGCGTGATACGCAGCGTAGTTGAGGCTTCGGGCGTCTTTTGCAGGAGAAAATCGGCGATGCGGTATTCCATCGGCTTGAAGGCGACGTCGTCGATCAGGGTGGTGACGATGGACATTCGCTGCGTGAACATTCGGTAAATGTATTGGCGGAGCGGCTTATATTTCTCGACCCACTGCTTGTACACGTCAATCGGGAGGATGAACAGCTCCGAGGGAGTCTCGACCGATGCGGATGCTTCATATTCCATTTCGCCCATAATGCTGGCCATCATCAAGACGCAGCACTCGCCTCCCCGAACACGGTATAGCGTAATTTCTCTCCCCGTCTCGCTAACTTTGTAGACGCGAATACTGCCGTCCAGCGTAAATATTGCGTGCTCCAGCAGCCCCCCTTGTCGAATGGCCAGACTCATGGGAACACGAATAACGGCGATGTCCGGATGCTGCCAATCTTCCGGCTCGACGGATTCAAAACAGCGGAATCGCTCAATAATCCGGCGAATATGCTCGGGTAACACGACGATGTCTCTCCTCTCTGGGGCATTGCGGTTACTTTTAGCATAGCGGATAGATCGGATAAAAGGAAACGAATCCGAGGCATGTGTTTGCGGGGCTGTTTCTTGAGGCTCCTGAAGCCTATAAAAAAGCCTTCACCCGCCAGCGCTGTAACGCTGCAAATGAAGGCTTTTTGACTTTTTCAGCTGTTCGCCAGGTAGGGCTGAATAGACAACTTTGTCAATTTTCCATTTCTGAGGGTCGCTGTTGTTATAAGTCGAGTTTTTTTTAATACTCTTTTTTCCTAAAATGTATGAATAAATGGCAAGTTTACTGGATACGAATGTACATAGAGTACATTATGTACATTTTAAAAGGTGATTGTTATAATGGAGGTGAGGAGGGATGCTCATGCAAACGTTACTTAATGCTACGGAGGTACGAGCAAATTTTGGCGGTTTCATTGATTCCGTTGTGCGAGAAAAACCCCAAGCCGTAAAGCGCAATCGAGATGTAATCTTGGCTTTCTCTAAGCAACAGATGAAGGAACTGTTATCCGCTTATGAATTGACTTTTGAATACGAGCAAGATGAAGATGGTGTATATGCCGGTTCTATAGAACAAATTGAGGATATCGTTGCCGATGCTGAAACACTTGAAGGACTCCGATTCGAGCTAGCGAGACAATTAGTCGAGTATGCGATTGATTATGAAGCTAACTATTCCCGTTATTACAACAGTCCAAACCGCCATAAACATGCACCATATGTTTTACGTGTAATATTAGAAGACGATATTGAATCTGTAGCAAGAATGTTCCATGCCTAGCTGGAGCGATTTGGAGAGTTTTCTAAAGCGGGACGGTTGGTTATTGATTCGACAAAATGGCAGGGATAAAATTTACGAAAAGACTTTGCCTGGCGGGGAAGTACTGAGGACCGCTGTGTCCAAAGGAACAGGCGAAATCAGCAAAGGTTTGTTTAACCGGATTTTGAAACAACAGCTTAAGGTAGATAAAGCGTACTTTAATTCGAAAAAATAGGGAATCCGGGTTGGGATAAGGAGTTCTCGCCTCTGAGAAAGAGGAAGGACTCCTTTTTCGTTTACAGCATCTATTTTATCGGGTGTGCCCCTATTCAATCTCCCCATCGTTCTGTCGATAATATGAGAAGTGGCGCAGGTTGGAAAAAAGGGAACGAATCGAGAGCAGAGGTGCATTTCTTTGGTCAAACCTTCGGATTATTCGGAATCGGGCAACCCGATTTATAAGTATGAGGACAAGGAACGCAGCTGGATGCCACCCAACTATGGCGAGGAAGGCTGGACCGAGAAGATCGAACGGCATTTCGAGACATACATCGGCGAGATCGACAACGTATTTCATGAAATTATTTCCGATATCATCCATATCGACGTTTATCACATTAAGCCGACGCAGGAACGGAACTACCACACGTTGTTTACGACGGGAATGAGCTATTTACCGATGAACGTTCCCGAAGGGATCGAGGGCTACAATTATGCGGAACTGATGATTTGTTTGCCGCCCGAGTGGCCGATCACGCAGGAAGCCTTCGCCGACGAGGACCATTATTGGCCGGTCCGTTGGCTCAAGATGCTAGCCAGGCTTCCTCATGAGTACGAGACGTGGCTAGGTCACGGACATACGGTGCCTAACGGCGATCCCGCGCGTCCTTTGTCGGACCAGACGAAATTGAACGGAGTCATTTTGCTGCCGCCCATTATGGTGCATCGCGATTTTTTGACGCTGGAGATGGGCTCGGAGAGAACGATCCGGTTCTACTCTATTGTCCCCTTGTATCAGGAAGAGATGGAGTTCAAATTGAAGTACGGCTGCAATGACTTGACCGATAAATTTGACAAATACGGCATCAACGAAATCGTCCGGTTGAACCGGAAAAATGTGTGCCGGTCGTCGGTTATTCCATTTCGGAGAAGATAGGTTCGGAAGCGACGAGACGGGCTAGGCCCACGGTTCATTGCAATAGATTGCTTTGGAACCTGAAAGAGCATCGCCCCTGGTGGACGATGCTCTTCTTATTTTATCAAGCAAAAAACCTGCCTCAACCATCGCCCTGGCAGGTCTTTCGATCTACACTCATTATTTCGCTTCGGATACTCTCACTTGCTCATTCAGCTTAAGCAGATCCGCGAAGCTAAGCGGCTTTCGATCGCCTTTACCGTTCAAACCGGTTCTTGGGGGAAACATATAAAGCCCTCCTTTGCATGAAAATAGTCCTGTATTCGTAGGATAGCACGCCCAACAATGGAAGGTCAATCCTGTGATTTTGTGTACTTTGTAACATAATGAAGCAGGGCGGCGAAGTCGGCGGAAAACAGGTTTTCCGTTCCGTGGTATCCGTTTCGCTGGCCTACGATCCGGGCGAACTTGGAGTAAAGCCGGGTTAAATACGCGTTGTCGGCCAAGGCGTGGAACTGAAAAAAGCGGATGCGGCGGTTCTCGGCTGCCATATGATGCACCAGATGGCGGAAGCCCTCGGCGAACAGACGGCTGCTGCGATGGGCCTGCGTCGTGATAGCGGAATCCACAAAGGCAATCTCGCCTTCCGGATGCGCTTCGCCGTCAGGTGTCATATATCGGTAATGTGCCCAGCCGATCGTTTGTCCTTTCTTATCGATTACTAGAACAATAGTCGACGTCTGGATCGTTTCTAGCGTATGCATAAGGGCATCGGCCAAGGAAAAATGACGGCTGAAATCTTGGCGGTGGCAGATAAAAAATAAAGCATACTGCGCATAATCTTCATCGCTGCGACAAACGCGGTATTCCGCTAACATTGAGATTCGCTCCTCCTACTTCCTGCGTTCCAGCAGCGTCTGCCGTATACGCGCATCGATCTCGGGATATTGAGACAACACATAAGCGAACGCCTTCCTTTGCAAAGTCAAAAAGACGCAAGAGGTCATCGCCGTTACATCGGCATTTCGCGGGGCGTTATCCAGCAGCGCCATCTCTCCGAAATGATCCCCATCCTCCAGAACGGCCAGCCGTATCCGGCTCTCGGGTACAGCGGCTGAGCGCTTGGAGACCTCCACCCGCCCGCGGGCGATGAGATAAAATTTCTCCCCCTGGTCCCCTTGGTAAATGACAGGCTGTCCGGCGGCGAAGGTCTCCGTATGGAACAGGCCCTTGATTTCCTTCAGTACCTCTGCGTGCATCCCATGGAAGAAAGGAAGCCGGGATAGCCGCTCCTCGTCAATGTCCGATTCCTGCCCGCTCGGCGATATGGACAAGCCGCTCTGTTTGTCCCACAGCTCTTTGTAAAAGCCGCCTGTCAGCAGCATCTGCGGGTGGGTTCCGCTATCGACCAGACGCCCCTGATCGAAGACGAAAATTTGATCCGCTTCGGTAATGGCGGAGAGCCGATGGGTCACCGTAATTATCGTCCGGTTATGCGACAGCTCAGCGAACGTCCGGTTGATCGAAGCCTCCGAGATCGGGTCCAGCGCCGACGTGGCTTCGTCCAGCAGCAGGATTGAGGGGGTCCTCACGATGGCGCGGGCAATGGCGATCCGCTGCCTTTGACCGCCTGAGAAATTGCTCCCTTCATCCAGCACTTGGGTATGGTAGCCCTCCGGAAGGCTCATGATAAAGTCGTGGATTTCCGCTTTTTTCGCCGCCTCTATGACGTCTTCCTCGCTGGCATCCGGCCTGCTGAGGCGAATATTGTCCAGAATCGTACCGTGAAATAAGAAATTGTCCTGAAACACCACGCCGACCTGCTCCCGGTACGACCCCAAATCCAGCTCTCGCAGAGGGCTGCCGTTCATGCAGATCTGCCCCTCCTGCGGAGTATAGAAGCCGAGCAGCAGCTGCAGCAGCGTGCTTTTTCCCGAACCGCTGGAGCCGACAAAGGCTGCTGTAGTGCCCGGAGGGATGCGCAGACGGACGTGCTTCAGCACATCCTGCTGCTGTTCCGCATAGCGGAACGAAACGTCCTCAAGCGCAATCTCCGGCGGGCGTCCCTCTGTGAGAGTGAAGCGGGTTTCTCCCGTGGCTTCCCGAGGCTCGCTTAATAGCTCTTGAATCCGCTTCATGCTCACCGAAGCATCCGTAAAAGCCGGGATCGCAACGGTTAGATTGAACACCGAGTTGCCCATGGAGGTATACATCGTAAAAAAGGCGACCAGCGCCCCCACACTAAGATGGCCGCGAAGCGCCAGGTACGAGCCGAATCCGATAATCGAAAAATTAACAAGGAGCAGACTGATTATCGGAAGACGCTCTAGCTGGGCGTTCACGACATTTTTCTTGTAATGGGTAACGGACAAAGCTTGCAGCATGGCACTAAACTTATTCGCCATCGTCTCCTGCAGGTTGAAGCCTTTGATTACTTTCTGGGCTTTAATATTCTCCTGCACGACGCCGGTTAAGCGGGCGAACTGGTCCTTGTACGCAGAATTGACGGCCTCGGCACGCCTGCCCAGCAAATACGGGCCAGCAAAAATAACAACGGCCCCAAGCAGAATCAACAGGGCCATGCTCCACTGCAAATAGAACAAGACGACCGTACTGATGGCCACGACAGAAAACGACTGGATGCCAATGGTCAGGATGACCTGCATTGCTTGCGCGATCGAAGGCAAATCGACGGAATAATAAGAAAGGAGCTCGCCCGGGCGGGCTTTCTGGAAAAAGCCGATGCTCGTATGCTGCATATGGTCGAACAGCCGCATTCTGAGATCCTGCTGTACCTTCGCAATTAAGCGGGCCAGCGCATAATCGCTTATGACACCGGCGCTGAATCCGATCAGGCCGCCGATTCCGAGAACGGCAAGAATGAGGAAGAAGTAGTCGATGTCCTGCGGCGTGATCGCTTTGTCGATCATGAATTTAAAGCTCAAGGGAGCCAGCGATACGAAGGCGAGATCCAGAAATAACGTCAGGAAAAAGAAAGACGCCAGCAGCTTGTACGGACGCATGTAGCGCAGCAGGTTCGTAATGACGGTGAGCATAGAGTGATTCCCTTCCAGGGTCAAAAGTACGATTCGTGACGGAACTGCATGGCGTAAGCATGCCAATCGGAGAACGGAGCGCGATATTCTTCCATCGTGCCGAACGCCGTATCCCGGACGTCGGTTCTCTCGGCCAGCTTGCCGCACAGCTTGCGAAGATCGTCCTGCGCCGGCGTCCAGAAACGAAGCTCCGTCACCGGTCTGTTCGACTGGGCGACGAACTGAGTCAAGTACTGGAGCCCCCGGAGAAAAAGACGGGTTCTGCGGTATTCGTCCAGCAAAAATACGGCCTGAATCTGCACGATATGCGTATCTTGGTAGTCGTTCTCGCCGGTTCCGTAAATATAACCGAGTGCCCCGACCAACTCGTCTTCGTCATTGAAGCATAGAATGGCTTCTTCCTTCATGAGAATCGGGCTTGCGAGGAAGCTAAGGGTTAGCGGGAACGAATAGGGGAGGTTTAATTGTTGATAGTTCATCAGCATAAATTCGATGTACTTTTCCTGATATTTCTCGGAGGCGCAGATCGAAAAATAGTAGCTCATGCAAGCGATTTCTCCCTTGGTGAATGTGCTCAAAGTATACCACGATCTTCCTGCGAACCCAAGTAAAGAGTTGGTTAGGAGAGGGGGAGCGGTTGTGACTCAACGTAAAGTTTAATCATTCAATATTTAATTCAACTAAATCGAGAGGAGCCCGGATAAAATGAACAACTTACAAAGCAAATACGAAATTTTACTTGAGGATGAACGTCTGCTCGTGGATAAAATCGAAGACTGCGAGGAATGCGTTGAAGTGATCTTGGAGTATATCGCGAAAAAAGCGGACACGATCCATGTGCTTACGGCGGAAGAGATCGTATCGGCGATGCATGCCATCGGGAAAGACTTGCGAACGGAGCTGCTGCATGTAAAGCTGGAGCGAAGCATCGTTTCCAACAAATTAAGCGGGGTCCGATAACCAAGGACGGAAAAAAAGTGTTAATTTTTTTTCGAACTCCCCACAAAAAAATTTACGGGAACGAACAAGTTAGTGAGCTCATGCAAACAAGAATTTTTAACCAACAAAGGAGAGTTATTGATGAACATGAAGAAACCTATGATGATCGCCGCATCTTGCGTCGTCGCAACCAGCCTGATGGCCGGCTCCGCATTGGCAAAGTCCGATAACGACAACCGCTCCGACAGAGCGGAAGCTGCAGCTCAAGCAATCACGGTCGGCAAAGAAAAAGACGTCAAGGTTAAAGTAGAGGTAGAACCGAAGGCCTCCGTTACGGGGACGACTTATGAAAACAACGGCAAAAACGGCTATAAAGGCCTTCTCAATGCCATTGAAAATGTAAAGGACAAACCGGCCGGTGCCGTGCTTGCCGATCTTCTTTTGACCAAATACGAAACACAGCTTACGGCTGAGAAGAAGGCTGAATTGGAAGCTATCGTCGAAAAAGACGCTGCACTTTCCGCGGCAGCCGATCTGCTCGACAATCAAGGCAACGTAACTGATGCGGTCTATGTTCAGAAGGAAGCCGTAAAAGCGAATGTGAAGAACCTCAATGCTTACAAGAAGCTTGGTAAGCTTTACGAGAAGCTTGGAAAATCCGGAGTGCAATTGTACGTCAATGGCGAAGAGCCTTCGATGGAAGTTCGTCCCTTCATCCGTGAGGGCAGCACCCTGGTACCTTTCCGTGCAATTTCCGAAGCTCTGAAAGCGGAAGTGAGCTGGAACCCGGAAGAACGTTCCGTGACGGTTACTCGCGACGGCATCACCGTTAAACTTTTCGTTGATAGCACGAAGGCTTATGTAAACGGCAAAGAAGTGACGCTGGAAGTGCCCGCGGCTATTGTGGAAGGCAATACCGTCGTGCCTGCCCGTTTCGTTAGCGAGGCTTTGAAAGCCGTTGTGAAATGGGAAGAAGAATCGAAATCCGTTGTAATCTACGAAGACAAATAAGACAAGTTTGCAAAGAAGCCTGCCTTGTAGGGGCTGTTGACAAATGGGTTGGGGACCGTGGTCCTCGGCCCATTTTTTTTGCTTGTTACTCGTGATTCGTTACCTATCCTTTAACCCTTTCAAAGTTTCTCCGTACTCCTTCATGGCTTGTGACAGGGTATCTATAAAATCCGCACTTATTCCTTCCGACGGGGAAACTTTATCAGCCTCTCGAATTACAATTTTCCCGTCCTGCTCCCGGTCATCGATGCGCGCCCAATCTATAGGGTTCACTCCATCCCTCTTAGCCATATTGTTGTCATCCCCTTTTTAAAGATCTCAATGACTGAAACCATTATACCTCAATGTAATTTTAGGAGAATAATTACTAAGACTTAAGGGACATCCTCCCCGACAAAGCTCCCTCCAACTCTTGCCGCATCTTGTCGAAATCTAGCAAAAATGTCTGTTATAACGCATCAAATGGAAAATTTTGAGTCCAAAAAGGGTTGATTTCGTAGTATATTAATGTAAAAGGATTACACGTGAGACCAGCATATGGAAAGGGGTACCTAGATGGCAATTATAGAAGTAGTCAAATTCGACGGGCCGCCCGATTTATTGGTATGGAAATATCCGAATCAAGAACTAGGCACATGGACTCAACTGATCGTCAATGAAACCCAGGAGGCGCTGCTGTTCAAAGGCGGGGAGGCGCTTGACCTGCTCGGTCCTGGCCGGCATACGCTATCGACACAAAATATTCCGGTCCTTTCGTCCGTCGTCAATTTGCCGTTCGGAGGCAAGTCGCCGTTTACGGCGGAAATCTGGTTCGTGAACAAGCTGCATAAGCTGGATCTGAAATGGGGGACGCCGACTCCGATTCAACTGCAGGAGCCCAAATATCACATGATGGTATCGGTCCGCGCGTTCGGTCAATTAGGTATTCAGATCGAAGACACACGCAAGTTTCTGCTTAAGCTGGTCGGGACGCTTCCGGCGGTCGATCAGGCAGCGCTTGGCAAATATTTTCGCAGCATCTTGATGATGAACATCAAGGAGCTCATTTCCGCTTATCTGGTACATAAAAAAATTAGCATTCTGGAAATCAACGCCTATATCTCCGAAATCTCCAAACATATGGAAAGTCGAATCGTTTCGATTTTTCAAGAGTACGGGATTCGTTTGGTCGGCTTCCAGATCGATTCCATTAATCTGCCCGAGGAAGATCCGGCCACGAAGCGGTTAAAGGAAGCGCTGGCGAAAAAAGCGGAAATGGACATTCTCGGCTTCTCCTACCAGCAGGAAAGAACCTTCAATACGTTGGAAAGCGCGGCGAAGAACGAAGGGAATCCGTCGGCCTTCTTGGGAGCGGGCATCGGTCTGGGGCTCGGTCAAGGCGTCGGTATGACGATTGGCGATTCGTTTTCGCGGTTGTCGGGACACATGGATGTGTCTGCTCCCGTTCAGACTTGTTCGAATTGCGGCACGAGCAATGCGCATGATTCCAGCTTCTGCAGAGGGTGCGGACAATCGCTCAAGCAGGGAGCTGCTTCCTCGGCCGTGGCCTGCCAAGCGTGCGGGCATTCCCTTCCGGCGGGATCGAAGTTTTGCCCGAACTGCGGCGATAAGTACCGTCCTTGTCCCCGCTGTCAAGCGGATAATCCGGAACAGGCGCTTCATTGTGCGAAATGCGGCGAGTCGCTGGGCGCTCCTTGTCCTCAGTGCGCGACGATGGTGGAGGCGGGATCGAAGTTTTGTCCGGAGTGCGGCAAAAGCATGGTGCTCACTTGCAGTCAGTGTCAGCAGGTCGTGCAGCCGGGGCAAAAGTTTTGTTTTGAGTGCGGGAATAAGTTAGGGTGAAAAGGAGCTTGAGATGAATATGAATCGTTTGCCTGCCGTGGCCGCCAAATTGATGTTCGGCCTCATTGTCTTGGTAACCGTAGCTGCCTTTTTCTTATGCCGTATGGAGGATTGGGGAACCGGACACTGGTGGACTTCCTTGATCTCCATCGTTCTTGCGGAAGCGGCTTGTTATTACTGCGCAGTAGGTGAAGTGAAGCAAAACCGGCGCGGAGACGGGCTTCCCGCCTCCTTGACCTTCGTTACGATATCGCTGTTGTATGGAGCTGCCGCTATTTTTCATACGGTTTTCTTCTGGTTGACTTTACGGATTTCCCTGACCTCTTACGTGGTGATTGAAGTCATCACCGCCGCGGTTTGGGCGATCGGGATGGGGCTTGCCTATCATTTTACGAATGTTGTGCGGAATCAAGAGGACGATCAAAGAGCACAGATGCAGCTGATGAAGCAGATGAAGCTGGCACTCGACTCGGTAAGCTATGCGCTGGAAGAAGAGGAAATCGAGGAGCGCGAAGCGTTGAAAGCGGGGGTGCGGGAGCTGATCGAAAAAGTGAAGTACAGCGACCCGGTTTCCCATCCTTCGATGATTCATATGGAGGAGAACTTGCTGTGGCAGATCAAGGAATTGGAACGCTGCGTCCGAGGGCTCAGTGATCAGGCGGGAGAGACGGGCAAGGTGGAAATGTCCCGCAAGCTTCTGCGCGATATCTCCGCCGACCTCGGCCGCAGAAACAGCCAGCTGATTACGCTGAAATGATCTTGATGAAAAAGTACACCAGCGAATACAAGAAGAGATGAGGGAACACGCTTGGACTTCGACGATAAACCTGCCATAAAAGGCGGGTGGATATTGCTGGCGTTCCTCTTGTTTTTTCCGTTGGGTCTTATTTTGGCAGCTATCCGATTGAGGAAGCATCGCGATCTGAGCTATCAAAAAGTATTGGAATGGAAAAATGCCGGGGTAACTCTTTTTACTTTATTTGGATTTTCTACGCTTCCCCTTTTTATCACCTTGTCCTTCGCTATCCAGGAGGAGAGGTTTTGGGTATTTTATCTGTCTTTTTTCGCCGCTATCCTGTTCTTGCTGCTGCCAGGGGGATTCATGCTGTGGAAGAGCGGGCAGAAACGCAAGCAGCTTTTTGCCCTATACGATCATTATCGTCATATCGTCGCAACGGAAGGAATTACTTCGATCCAGACGATCGCGGACATGACCAAGCAGAGGCCGGCGGTGGTTGCCAACGATTTGCGGCGCCTGATTTATCTTGGTGCGTTCCAGGATGCTTTTGTTGATATGCATTCAATGACCATCGTGATTAATCGGCCGGCAATGGACTTGTCCTCAAGACGTACTGCCGCAGTGGAGGAATTGGAAGGTTTGACCAAAGAGCTCAAAGGTGCCTACAAAGAGCTCTTGAACGAATACATGAAAATGAGCTCTTCGTCCAAACCGGCAGAGAAGCCGCTGCCAAAGAAGGTGGAATGTCCCGGCTGCGGTTCGTCTACCCTGCTGCAGCCCGGCCAAAGTGCTGCGTGCGCTTATTGCGACTCCCCTCTATCGTATCCGAAGAGCGGATAGAAGGCAGGTATTCAGTACACCAAGAGGGGGGCGGAAGCGAATTGAATACGGACAAACCGGCGATAAACGGCGTGCTAGTGGTACTGGCTTTGGTTCTCTTTTTCCCGGCCGGTATCATTCTGTTCGTTATCCGTGTACGGAAGCATCGGGACTTGAGCTATCAAAAAATATATGATTGGGCAGTTGCGGGCACGGCGTTTTTGATTATGTTTCCTTTAATGCGCTTAATCTTCACGAATGAAATCAATCAACTATTTTTTCTTCTTCCGGGTGTATTTCTGCTAGTGATAAGCCAATGGAAGCGAAAGCGGCTGAATGCCCGGTACAAGCTCTATCGCAATATCATCATGGAGCAAGGGATCAAATCTATTCTCGGCATCGAGAAATTAATCAACCAGCGCCGGGGCGTGGTGATCAACGATTTGAAACGCATGATCGATCACGGCATGATTCCGCATGCTTCCATAAATATGTATTCGTTGACCCTTGTTTTCCATCAGAAAGGTTTTGTTGCCCGCGAGGGTACTGGCGATGGCCACATTCACGAGTGGGACAAGCCACTGCCTTTATACAAACCGTCGGAAAAACGATTGCCCAAGTCGGTGGAGTGCCATGGCTGCGGTTCGTCTACAATAGTGCGGCCTGGCGAGAGTAAAGCATGTCCTTATTGTGATTCCTTGCTAAGTTACCCGCAGTAAAATAGGCATGTCGAAGCATAAAAGAAATGAGGGAGCCTTCTTGAATTATGATCGTCCAGCCATAAGCGGCGTTGCGATAGCGCTGGGACTTATTTTATTTTTTCCGATCGGCTTCATTTTGCTGGCTGTCCGACTATGGAAGCACCGCGATTTGAGCTACCAGAAGGTCATTGACTGGAAAAACGCCGGCACGACGTTTCTGATTATTTTCATCCCGTTTATGATTTCGTTCTTGCTCCACTTGGCCGCAGGGAGCGATATTCAGTACTGGGTGATGGTATGGATTGTCCTCCTGGATTTGATTCCCGGTATATACATGCTGTGGAAGAGCGGGCAGCGGCGCAAGCAGCTTTTCGCCAGATATGACCATTATCGTCACCTCGTCTTGGTGCAGGGAGTAACTTCCGTCCAAACCTTGGCGGAGACGACGAACCAGCGGCCGGCCGTCGTGGTTAACGACTTGCAGCGCATGATTTATCTCGGCGTGTTCCAGGATGCGTTCATCGACATGTACTCGATGTCCATTGTATTTAACCAATGGGCTCCGGCAGCCTCGATGGTGAATGTCAACGTGTCCGTGAACGGAGAGAGCTTCGTGCCGCAGCAGAGCAGGCCGCAGACGCCGCCCCCAACGCCCAAGACCGTGGAATGCCCTGGCTGCGGATCGTCCGCTCTGCTGCAGCCCGGCGAGAATAAAACATGTCCTTATTGCGATTCCCCTCTGGCCTACCCGCAGCACGGATAGGAGCAAGCCTATATACGCGAAACGAGCGCTAGAGCATCGGCCTGAAGGCCGGTGCTTTTTTTCGTGTGACTGCGGCCAGTCCATCCTGTGACGCTTTTATGACAGCATTCAAAGAAAGCGCTGCATAAAAAACGCAGCCCTCATTGACCAAACCTTCCTTCGGAGCTATAATAAAAACAAATCGAAACGTTTCGATAAATTTCGGATAGCTTTATCGGGGGGAACTATGGTTACGATTAAAGACGTTGCAAAGCATGCGGGAGTGGCGCTTTCGACCGCATCCTACGCACTCAGCGGAAGCGATAAAGTAAGTCCGAAAACCCGCGAATTGGTGCTGCAGGCAGCCAAGGAGCTGAATTACCAAAAGAACGGCTTCGCGATGGACCTCAAGCGCAAGTCGACGAAGACGATTCTGCTCATATTAAGCGATCTGTCGGGGCCTTATTACTCCGAGCTGATCCGTGGGACGCAGGAAGTCACGCTGTCCAACGGCTTCGATCTGATTGCGTGCAGCTCAGTCGGAGGGGCCGATTCGACGGCGTATAAATTTTTGCAGGAACGAAGAGTGGACGGCGCAATCGTGCTCGACCCGAACATCAGCGAGCATCTGCTGCGCGAATCGGCCCGGGAAGGCTGCCCGATCGTCGTGATGGACCGTTACGTCGAAGGCGATTTCATTATGAATGTGGCAGCGGATAACGTTCAGGGCGGATACGAAGCAACCCGTTATCTTATGGACCAGGGACACCGCGATATCGCCTGGATCGGGGGACCGAGCAATTCGCTGGGCAGCCAGCACCGTAAAGAAGGCTACTTGAAAGCGCTGCAAGAAGAAGGAATCGCCAATACGAAATGGATGCTGGTTGGCAATTTCACGGAAGAGGGCGGCTATCATTCGACCAAGGTGCTGCTCATGCAAGAAGAGCGTCCTACCGCCATCTTTTATGGCAATGACGAAATGGCTATCGGCGGCTACAAGGCGCTTCGCGAATTCGGCCTAAGCGTGCCGGAGGACGTATCGATCGTCGGCTTCGACGATATTCAGGTGGCGGAATACTTGTCTCCTCCCTTAACGACGGTCCGGCAGCCCAAGTACGAAATGGGCACCATGGCCGCGCATCTCGTGTTTCAGGCGATGGGCGGCGAATACGTTAACAAGTCGTATAAATTAAAAATCGAGCTGATCGAGCGCCTGTCCTGCCAGCCTCCTCGGCTTGCTCCGAATCGCGGGAAGGGGATGGAGACGTGAACACGTCAGTCGGAAACGTTTCGCTTACGAGGAGAATATTTGCGCACTGGGAGCTTTACCTGCTCTTGCTCCCGGGCGCGCTGTACTTCCTGATTTTCAAGTATGTGCCGATGTTCGGAATCATCATGGCTTTTCAGGAATACAGTCCGTTTCTCGGCGTGACGGGCAGCGAGTGGGTCGGCTTCCGGCACTTCGTCGATTTGTTCCAATACGATCAGTTTTGGCGGCTACTGCGCAACACGCTGCTGATCAGCTTTTATAATATCGTGTTTTACTTCCCGGCTCCGATCATCGTGGCGCTGCTGCTCAACGAGCTGGTGCGGGAATGGTTCAAGCGCACGATCCAGACGATCGTTTACCTGCCGCATTTTATATCCTGGGTTGTGGTCGGCTCGATCACGTATATCCTGCTCAATACCGAAACGGGCTTGGTGAATCAGCTCATCGTCTCGTTCGGCGGCGAAGCGCATAACTTTCTGGCTGATCCCCATTCGTTCCGGACGATGATTGTGCTCCAGAACATATGGAAGGAAGTCGGATGGGGGACCATTATCTTTTTGGCAGCGCTTTCTGGCGTGGATACACAGCTGTACGAAGCGGCGACTGTTGACGGCGCAAACCGCTGGCACAAGCTGTGGCATGTGACGCTGCCCGCGCTGCGCAGCACGATTCTGATTCTGCTCATTTTGCGGCTCGGCAACGTGCTGGATGTGGGCTTCGAGCAAATCTTCCTGATGCTCAACGATCTGGTGTATCCGGTCGGCGACGTGTTCGAGACGTTCGTTTATCGCGAAGGCATTGGCGGCGTAGGTCTCGGCGGCGGACGGTTCAGCTTCGGTGTCGCGGTCGGTCTGTTTAAATCGGTCGTCGGTCTCGTTTTGGTGCTTGGGGCGAATAAATTAGCCAAAAAATTCGGCGAAGAAGGCGTGTTCTAAGGGGAGGGACTTGCACAATGAACAGTAGAGCAACCTGGACGGACCGGATCGCCGACGCGGCGATCGCGCTTGTGCTCATCTTGCTTGCGCTCAGCTCGTTATTTCCATTCGTGTACATCTTGGCGACGTCGTTATCGCCGATGGAGCAGGTGCTGCGGGGCGGGATCATTTTATGGCCGGAGCGCTTCTCGTTCGATGCGTACAGCACGATTCTGGGCAACACCAATTTTGTCCGGTCGCTGTACATCACGGCGGTCACGACGATCGGAGGTACGTTTGTCAATCTGGCTCTGACGACCTTCATGGCGTATCCGCTTTCCAAGAAGACGCTGCCCGGCAGAGAAACGGTGCTGCTGCTCGTGACGATTACGATCCTGTTCAGCGGCGGCATGATTCCGACGTATATCGTCGTCAACAAGCTCGGCCTGCTGGACAGCGTGTGGTCGCTCATTTTGCCCGGTGCGATCAGCGCATTCAACCTGATTATTCTGAAAAACTTCTTTCAGGGTATTCCTTCCGAGCTGGAGGAGGCCGGGAAAATCGACGGATGCCGCACCTTCGGCCTGCTGTTCCGAATCGTGCTGCCGCTGTCCATGCCGGCGCTGGCGACGTTTACGCTCTTCTATGCGGTCGGCAACTGGAACCAGTTTTTCAACGCGGTCCTCTACATCACGAAGCCGGAGCTGTGGACCGTGCAGGTGTTCTTGCGGCAAATGATTTTCCAGGGCTCGACGCAGGATGTCATGGGGCAATCGGGCTTTTCGGGCGGGCAGGACATTCTTCCCGTCACGATTCAGATGGCGGCGATTGTCGTCTCGACGCTTCCGATTCTGGTGGTGTATCCGTTTCTGCAAAAGCATTTTGCCAAAGGCGTGCTTCTCGGCTCCGTGAAGGGATGAGCAGCATCGGCGATTGGGTTCACGAACGGCGCTGCGGCGCGGTTCTGAGCATATAGGTTATGGCGTTACGAACACATAAAACGGAGGGGTTCACATGAAAGTATCGGGAAAACGGTGGAAACAAATCTCGTCCTTGGCCCTTGTTACAGCTTTGGTTGCGGTGACCGGCTGCGGCGACAAATCGGGCGGTACAGGGAAAGAGGGCGCAGCATCCGGGGATTCCGGGAAAAAGCAGAAGATCAGCATGATGTACCCGCTATACGGCAATCCTCCGCAAAAGACGGAAGTATGGAAAAAGATGGAGGAAGCGGTCGGGATCGAATACGAATCCATGGCGATTCCTTCGGCGCAATATCCGGAAAAGCTGAAAGCGTCCATTGCCGCCAACAGTCTGCCGGACATTACGCATTACATGTCCTTCCCGGACCCGAACTTTACGCAATATGCGAAGCAAGGGGCTTTCCTGCAGCTCGATGACTATATTAAAGATACGAAAAATCTGAAAAACTTGCCGCAGTCGATGTGGGATTTCATCAAAATCGACGGCAAAACGTACGGAATTCCGCGTCCGGCGCAGATGGAGAGGGCCGTCGTGATCCGCAAGGATTGGCTGGATAACCTCGGTCTGCCGATCCCGAAGACGCTGGACGAGTTTTATGATACGGCGGTTAAGTTTGCCAAGAACGACCCTGACAAGAACGGCAAGGAAGATACGGTCGGCATCGTGCTGAACCAGACGCTCGGCTATCACCTGGACCCGGTCTTCATGGCGTTCGATACCGGCAACGGCTGGCGCAAAATGGAGGACGGCACGCTGATGAACTCCGCCATTACGCCGCAGCGCAAGGAAGCGCTGATGTGGCTGGCGAAGCTGTATAAAGACGGCGGTATCGATAAAAACTTCACCGTCATGAAGGACAACCAGATGTGGGAGACGCTGGAAAGCGGTAAGGCCGGGATCTTCTTCGGCGCCCAGACGAGCGACTACAGCCGGTTTGTGACGAATCTGAAGAAGGTCGATCCGAAGGCCGAGCTGATCATGATCGCTCCGCCGGTAGGCAAGGACGGCAAAACCGGATTCCCGGATGGCGTCGGCATGTTCGGACAGTTCGTGCTGCCGGCCAACATCTCCAAGGAGAAGGCGAAAAAGGCGATCGAGCTGCTCGATTGGCAGGCGGGGCAAGAAGCCCATTTGCTTCGCAAGGTGGGCGTCGAAGGCGTTCACCATAAGAAAAATGCCGATGGCACCATCGAGATGATCGGCGACAAATATGCCCAGGACGGCATCGCTTATCTGATCTGGAACGTGCCGAACGATCCGCTCGTCTCCGTTCCGCTGAGCGCTCCGAAAGACATTCAGGAAGCGGTGAAGAACAACTTGACCGTCGTATCCAAGCTTGGCGTGGTCAGCCCGGCCGTCGCTTATATGCCGTCGACCAACGTTTCGAAAAACTTCGCCGATCTGGATCAACTGATGCGCGGGCTTTCCGTGAAGATGGTCATTGGCGAAGCGACCGACAAGGATTTCGACAAGTTCGCCGCAGAGTGGAACAAGCGGGGCGGCGAAGCTTGGACGAAGGAAGTCAACGAATGGTATAAGCAGCAGAAAAAATAATTTTTAGCGATAAGGCGGGGCGGTAGCGCATGAACGCAGTTCAAAAACGAATCGAAGAGCTTCACCGGTATGCGCCGGAGCCGACCGCTCCGGCCGATCTGGAGGCATTCTGGAGCAGGACGCTGGCCGATGTGATCGACAAGCCGGTTCAAGCGCAGCGATCGCGGCAGGAAACGCCGTTCCCGTATATGGATACCTACGATGTCACGTACCAAGGGTTCGCCGATACGCCGATCAAAGGGTGGTATCTGCTTCCGAAGTTTCCGGTGCGGGAGAAGCTGCCGTGCGTCGTCTTGTTTCACGGGTATACGGGAGGCCGGGGGTATCCCGAGCAGTACGCCTCCTGGCTGCTGATGGGGATGGCGGTGTTCGCTGTCGACATCCGGGGACAAGGCGGCGAGACGGGCAACCGGCTGGACAATACGTACGGGATGACGAAAGGCTGGATCACGCAGGGCATTCTGGATAAGGAGACCTGCTACTACAAGGCCATTGCCGTCGATGCGCTGCAAGCCGTTGAATGGGCGGCGACGCAGCCGGAGGTCGACCCGGGCCGCATCGTCGTCGCCGGCGACAGCCAGGGAGGCGGCTTGTCGCTGCTGGTCTCCGCCTTGAGCGATAAGCCGGCGCTGTCCATCGCGAATATTCCGAATATGTGCCATATGGACTTCGGCATTCTGAATTCGGTCAGCTCGCTCTCCGAAGCGGCGGAATTCGTGAGCCGGTTCCCGGAGCATCTGGACAAGGTCATGGAGACGCTAAGCTATTTCGACATCATGAATTTGGCGGAGCGCATCCGGATTCCGGTGCTCGTCTCGGTCGGCTTGAAGGACACCGTGTGCTTGCCGGAAACCGTGTTCGCGGCGTACAACCGGATCGGATCGACGAAGGAGATCGGAGTGCATCCGTTTACGGGACATGCGACGGGCGGCTACCAGAACCGCCGCACGGTGGAATTTATCCGAAAGCATCTTTCCTTTTAGCGCGGGTTGCGGGTTAAAACTGATTTCGAAAAAGGACCGCTGGAGCGATGGTGTCCGGCGGTTTTTTTCTCCCATAAATATAAAGAAAACGGAGTGGAGACGATGACCATGCTGAATACGTCCCGGTTTCGGGTCGAAGCGGGGAATTTACGGTTTACCTTTTTGAACAGTGGCGATCTGTACGAAGCGGCTTGCCAGGATACGATGATCAATCAATGGCTGTCCGACCCGGTGACGGGATCGTTGAACAATTTGTATTTGCGGCAGCACCGGGCTTCCGGCATCGAAGCGACGCCTTTGCTTGGCGTCCGTTCCGCAAGCCGTGTGCGCCAAGCGGAGGGCGGCCGGGTGATCTGGGAAGGCGAAGCCGGCGCGCTTCGCTATGAAGTGACCTTTCGCTTGACGGCGCGCGGGGTATGGTTCTGGGACGTTGCCGTGTACGGGCAGGAGGCGGAAGTCGACGTCGTCTACGGACAGGACGTGGGGATCGCCCATCCGGGCGCCGTCCGCAGCAACGAAGCTTACTTGTCCCAATATATCGATCATGCGGTGTTCGAGGATGCGCAGAAGGGGTATGTCGTCTGTTCCCGGCAAAATCAGCCGCAGCAGGGGAAATTTCCTTATCTTCAGCAGGGCTGTCTGACGAACGCGGCCGGTTATTCGACGGACGGCTTCCAATTTTTCGGCTTGTCCTACAAGGAAACAGACGAGCCTGAAGCTTTGACCAAGGCTTCGCTGGATAACGAAGTATACCAATACGAATTTGCGTATATCGCGCTGCAATCCCAACGGGTCAAGCTGGCCGGCGAAGCGAGATTCGTATTCTACGGCTTGTTCCGGGACAACCACCCGGAGGCGGTGGCCGCCCTGGAATACGAAGCCGACATATCGGACGCATGGCGCGAGGTCCGGGAGCAGGAACCTTCGGCCCCGGCACCGGCCTCCTCCGCCTCTTGGCAGGCGAAGGTCAGTGCGGCTTCTCGGATCGGAGCGCCGCTGCGCACCATGTCCATGACACGGCAGGAAGTCGAAGACCTGTTCCCGAGCCGTCAACAAGAGGAGCGGGACGGAGAGGAGCTGCTGTCCTTTTTCACCGATACCCACGAGCACGTCGTGCTGAAGGAAAAAGAGCTGCGCATGGAGCGTCCGCACGGACATATCCTCATGACCGGGAATAACGACCGGATGAACGAGCGGGCCATCACGACGACCTCGTACATGTACGGGATGTTCAACGCGCAACTGGTTGTCGGCAATACGTCCTTCAACAAAATGATGACCAACGCCCGCAATGCGCTGAACGTGCCGAAGACGTCGGGGCAGCGCATTTACGTCGAACTGGACGGGCAGTACCGGCTTCTGGCAATGCCGTCCATGTTCGAGATGGGCTTCAACTATGCCCGCTGGTATTACAAAACGGCGGACGAGCTGTTTGTGATCACGAACTATACGACCGTGGATACGCCGGAGGTCGTGCTGCATGTCCGTTCGGCCAGCGGCAAGCCTTACCGTTTCCTGCTCTCGAATCAGGTGTGCATGAACGCGGCCGAATACGAGCTGCCGTTCCGCATGGAGCAGCAGGACGACGGCCGGACGCTCGTTTTCTATGCGGACGCCCAGTCGCTCAGTGCCCGCGCTTACCCGAGCCTGTGCTACCGCATGAGGGTCGAAGGCGCGGACATGCAGGCGGGGGATGAACGGCTGCTGGCAACGAATGCGGAGCCGGGCTCGGCTTCGCTGGTCGTCCTCGAACTCAGCGCAAGCAGCCAATGGACCGTGACGGTGCAGGGCCTGCTGCACGGGGAAGAGCTGCCGTTTGCCGAAAGGGATGCCGATGCGGAAATCGAGCGTTACCGCGAGTTTTACCGCACGGTCATGAACGGCTTCCGCTTGACCCGGCGCGGTGAACGGCCGGACGAGCTGGACAAGCTTAACACGCTTGCATGGTGGTATACGCACAATATGTTGGTTCACTTCTCGGTGCCGCACGGCCTGGAGCAGTACGGCGGGGCGGCATGGGGAACGCGCGACGTATGCCAGGGGCCGACGGAATACTTTTTGGCGACGCAAAAATACGACGTGGTGCGCGACATCCTGACTACCGTGTACTCGCATCAATACGAGGACGACGGGAACTGGCCGCAATGGTTCATGTTCGACCGGTACGCCTTCATCCAGCAGGAAGAAAGCCATGGCGATATTATCGTGTGGCCGCTCAAGGTGCTAAGCGATTATTTGACGGCGACCGGGGATACTTCCATTCTGGAGGTGCAGTTGCCTTATACGAAGCGGGGCGGCTTTACGTTCACGGAACAGACCGAGACGGTGCTGGAGCATGCCAAGAAGCAGCTTGACTATATCAAGCGGCACTTTGTGCACGGCACGCACTTGTCTTCGTACGGCGACGGGGATTGGGACGATACACTCCAGCCGGCGAACGCCCAGCTGAAACGCTATTTGATCAGCAGTTGGACGGTAGCTTTGACGTATCAGGTATTCAGTCAGCTCGCCGCGGCTTTGGCGGAAGCGGACGCGGGGACGGCGGCTGAGCTGAAACAGCTTGGCGAAGGCATCCGGGAGGACTTTAACCGGTATATGCTGCAATCCGACGTTATTCCCGGATTCGTGTACATGGAGAAGCCGGGCGAAGCCGAGCTGATGCTGCATCCGTCGGATACGAAAACCGGCATCCGCTACCGGCTGCTGCCGATGACGCGCAGCATGATCGGCGAGCTGCTGACGAAGGAGCAGGCGGAGACGCATTACCGGATCATCAAGGAGAAGCTGTTCTATCCGGACGGCGTCCGGTTGATGGATCGGCCGGCGAATTATACCGGGGGCGTCAGCAAGCAGTTTAAGCGGGCCGAGCAGGCGGCTAACGTAGGCAGGGAAATCGGCCTGCAGTACGTTCACGCCCATATCCGGTTTATCGAGGCGATGGCCAAGCTCGGCAAACCGGACGAGGTGTGGAGGGGGCTGGCTACGATTAACCCGGTCGGCCTTCGGAGCGTCGTGCCGAACGCGGAGCTTCGGCAAAGCAACGCCTACTTCAGCAGCTCCGATGCAAAGTTCAGCACCCGCTATGAGGCGCAGGAGCGCTTCGACGAGCTGCGCGACGGCTCGGTGCCGGTGAAGGGCGGCTGGAGAATTTATTCCAGCGGTCCGGGAATTTACATGAACCAGCTGATTGCCAATGCCTTGGGGATTCGTCTGATCGAGGGCGACTTGATTATCGATCCGGTGCTGCCGCCGTCGCTTGACGGGCTGGAGTTCGATTTCGAGGTGATGGGGACTCCGGTCACATTCGTGTATCATCTAGCCGGTCGGGGGCTGAGCCGAGTGACGATGAACGGCCGCGAGCTGACCGTGAAGCCCGTCGCCAACCGTTACCGGGAAGGCGGCGTACGCATCGGGAAGCGGGAGTTTGCGGACAAACGGTCGGATGCCGGCAATGTCATTGAAATTTTCATGCAATAAGGAGAGGGGCTAGCTTTTCAAGCACCGGCCCATGAACACGGCGGAGGCCGTCCGGAACATGAGCTTCATGTTCGGGCGGCCTCCGTGTTTTGTGCTGCTTGCCAATTACCCTTTCGGATCAAACGCTTCCTTTGCGCCTTCCCCGATAAAGTTGATGGCCAGAATCGTAGAGGTAATCACGACGGCGGACGGCAGCCAGACCCACCATTGGTTTTTAATCACTTGGGGCGATATCGCATCCGACATCATATTCCCCCAGCTCGGCACATTGGCTGGCACGCCAAACCCGAGGAAGCTAAGGCCCGTCTCTACGCCGATCATTACCGCCATCACGACGATCGCCTGCACAATAATGGTGGAGGCCACATTGGGCAGCAAATGCTTGACGATCACCTGGAACGGCTTGCAGCCGATCGCGACGGCGCTCATGATATACTCGTTCTCTTTCTCCGCCAACACCTTGCTTCGGACAAGGCGGGCGATCCCGCCCCAGCCAAGCACACTGATGACGACAATCAGCACCAGGATGCCCGAGTCCGCAATAACCGTTTTCAGGACGATGACAAAAATAAGAAACGGGAAAATCATAATAAAATCGGTGAAGCGCATTAGCATGTTATCGATCTTGCCTCCAAAATAGCCGGCGACCGAACCGATGGTCACCCCGATAAACGTCACCAAAAAGCTGATGCTGACGGCAATCATCAGCGTCGTGCGCCCGCCGTACAGCAATCTTGCGATAATGTCGCGCCCGCCCTTGTCCGTTCCCAACAGATGCTCCGCCGACGGAGGCTTATGGATGAGACGCAGGTTGATTTTAACAGGGTCATAAGAGGTCAGCAGCGGCGCCAGAGCGCACAGGAGCGCAATGAGGACCAGAAACGCGAGGCTGGCGATCGCCAGCTTGTTGTGAAAAAAGCGGCTCCAGCCCGTCACCCATGGAGAGGCGCTTCGTTTTTTGCCGATGGGCATCGTTTGATTCAACGGCTTCGTCGCGGTATTCATAGCCATCCTCCTCTCATGCTAGCGAAGCCGGATACGCGGATCGACGTAACCGTACAGCAAATCGGAAATCAAGTTGCCGATCAGCGTCATGACGGACGCAAACATCGTTATCGTCATCACAACGGAATAATCGCGGCTGCTGATCGAGGAGACGAATAACTCGCCCATTCCCGGATAAACGAACAGCGTCTCGGTAATGACCGCCCCGCCGAACAATCCCCCGATATCGATACCGAGAAACGTAACCATGGGGATCAGCGAATTGCGCAGGATGTGCCGGTTGTAAATATGCCGCTCGCTTGTCCCTTTCGCCCGTGCCGTCCTGACGTAATCCTTGCGGCTGCTCTCGATAATGTCATTGCGCAGAAATTGCGTATAAGCGGCCGTGCCCAAAGAGCCGAGTACGAACGCGGGCAGCAGCGAATTTTTCAATACGTTCAAGTAATACGCAAGCGTACCGTCGGCCACCCCGACGCTGCGCGATCCGCTGGCGGGCACCCAGCCGAGCTTGATCGCGAAGATGTAGATGCAGACGATTCCGATAATAAAGCTCGGAAGGGCATAGACGATGTAGCTGACCGTCTGGATCGAATAATCGATCGGCGTATTCGGACGTCTGCCCGCGATCATCCCGGTCAGGAAAGCGATCGCGTAGGTAATGCATATGGCCATCGTGGCCAGGATGGCCGTATTTTGAAGCCGCTGGAAAAACAGGTCGCTCACGGGCATCTTGTGAATGAACGATTGGCCGAAATCGCCCCGCAGCATGTTGCCGAACCAACGGATGAACTGCTGCGGAATCGGGTCGTTATACCCCAACTGCTGGCGCATTTCGGCGATATATTCCGGCTTCACGTTGGCCGGATCGATCATCCCCGTCAGGGCGTCCCCCGGCATTAATTTTGCCAGGGTGAACACCACAACGGAGATGAGCAGGAGCAGCGGAATCATGCCCAGTAGTCTGCGCAACGTATAAGTCAGCATAAGCCCAGCCTCCCGGATACGGTCATTGCGTGACCCACCACTTATGAACGTCGATTTGATTCGTGAACGAGTTCGCCTTGACGTTCTGCAGTCGTTTGTTGCTCACCGTCACATCGATCGGAGAATACAAGAACATCATCGGCACTTCTTCATTCACGAGCTTCTGCCACTTGTGATACACTTCCTTGCGGTAGTTCTGATCAAAAGCCTTCTCGCTGATCCCTTCGTCAATCAGGCGGTCGGATTCGGCCGAGTTCCAGCGCGGGAAATTCCAGAGCACGTTGCTCTTCCATAATGCCTTCGGGTCGGGATCGCTGGCAAGCGACCAGGCGCCGGCGAACAGCTCGACAGACGGATCGTCATTCTCGACCACATCGTAGAAAGCGTTGAACTCTTTCAATGCGCCTCCGTTTAGCTTTACGTCAAGTCCCACATCCTTCCACATCTGCATCATCGTTTGGGCGCGCGGCGCGGCAACCTCCGTGCCGGACATGGCGTCGAAGTTAAACGTGAGCTTGTTCCCTTGCGGATCTTCGCGCAATCCGTCGCCGTTCGTATCTTTATAACCCGCTTCGTCGAGCAATTTCTTCGCTTTATCGGGATTGTATTCGTACGGATTCAATTGATCGTCCGGAATCTTCGCCCAGCTTACTCCCGGCATGGGGGCGGAGATCGTCTTGGACAGACCGTTGGCGAACGCATCGATCAGCGCTTGCCGGTCCAGCGCGTAGTACATCGCCTGCCGCAGGCGCTTGTCGGCGAACTTGGATTTCGGGTTCGCAACAATTTTCTCGGATTTCTTGTCCCACGTCCCCAGCTTGAAGCCGATATAGGCATAGGAAAGCGCATCTTGTTTATCGATATTGACGTTTTTCAGCTTTTCAACGTCTTTAAATTGACTGTTCGGCACTTCCATGATGTCGATTTCGCCGTTTTCCAGCAGACTGGTCGCCATATTGCCGGCAACTACCTTGTAGATCACGCCGTCGAGCAGCGGCTTGCCTCCCCAATAGTCGTCGAACCGCTCCATCTCGACATACTCGCCCGGCTGAATCTTTTTTACTTTGAACGGCCCGATGCCGATCGGCTTTTTGCGGACTTGATCGGAATTCAGCATATCTTTGACGGCAACACCGGCAAAATACTTTTTCGGCATCGGATACGACCACAGGTTCGAGATCGTATTCGGCGCAGCGCTTTTGACGGTAACCGACATCGTGTAGTTGTCGATCAGCTTGATGCCGGCAATATCTTTGGCTTTGCCCTCGCGGTAATCCTCGACGCCGACAACCATCTCCACGTTGCTGTACCGGCTGCCCCCGGCCGCCGTATAGTCTTTATGGGCAATGGTCTCCAGCGCGAACTTCCAGTCCTCCATCGTCAACTCATCGCCATTGTGCCATTTGACGCCGGGCTTGATCTTGAACGTAAACGTCTTATGATCGTCCGACTCCGTCCATTCGGCAATATTGGGATACGTCTTGAGATCATCGCCGGTTTTGAGCAGGTCGTCCATCATGAACCGCAAAATCAAATCGTCATCCTGACCGCCGTAAAATGCACGGTCAAGCACGCCTTTGAACGGCTGCGTATAGCCGTACTTTACAATGCCCCCCGGTTTCGGCTCGCTTGTCGCGGCTTTGTTCTCTTCGACCTTTTTCGGCGTATCCGTTCCCTCCGGCGCTTTATCCGTGCAGCCGGTAAGGGACACGGCAAGAAGCAGCAGGGCGGATAAAATCATTGAAGCTTTTTTTTCCATGGAACGCATCCTCCTTTTATGAGATCATTCGTATAAATGACAGGCGACCTCGTGTTGAGGCGCCACCTGTTTAAGCGTGGGCTGCTGCTCCCGGCAGGCGGCAACGGCATGGCGGCAGCGCGGATGAAAGGCGCAGCCGGCGGGCGGATTGGCCGGACTCGGCACATCGCCTTGCAGCACGATTCGCTCCCGCTTGGCGTTCGGGTCGGGGATCGGCACGGCAGACAATAAAGCTTGGGTGTAAGGATGGAGCGGCTGTTTATACAAGCTTTTCTTATCCGTAATCTCGACGAGCCGCCCCAAGTACATGACGCCGATCCGGTCGCTGATATGCTTCACGACGCTCAGATCGTGAGCGATGAACAGATAGGACAGCCCGAAATCGGCTTGAATGTCCTGCAGCAGGTTCAGCACTTGCGATTGAATCGATACATCGAGCGCGGACACGGGTTCGTCGGCGAACACGAGCTTAGGCTTTAGCGCTAGCGTTCTTGCGATGCTGATCCGCTGCCGCTGCCCCCCGGAAAACTCATGAGGATACTTGTAATAAGAGTCCTCGGCCAGTCCGACCTTCACGAGCAGCTCGGCGACGCGCTCCTCCAGCTCTTTCCCGGAACGCGATTCATAATTGCGAATCGGCTCGGAGACGAGATGGCCGACCATCATTTTCGGATTCAGCGAGCTGAACGGGTCTTGGAACACCATCTGCATATCCTTGCGGATTTGCCGCAGCCTTTCGCCCTTGAGCCGGGTAATATCCTCGCCTTCAAAAAGGATTGTGCCCGCCGTCGGCTCGATGAGACGCATGATCGCGCGGCCGGTCGTCGATTTACCGCAGCCGGATTCTCCCACAAGTCCGACGGTTTCGCCCCGCCGCATCGTGAGTGAGAAGTCGTTCACCGCCTGAATCGAGCCGACCTGCCTCCGAAAGAGTCCGCCGTGAATCGGATAATGCTTTTTCAAATTGAGAACTTGCAGCAGTGGGCGGTCATGAGCGGTCACGTCAATCATACGGTTTCCTCCTCTCTGGCTGTAGGCACACACGCTGAAAAGTTCAGACAGCGAACGTAATGGCCGCCGCCTACATTGGCGAGCTGCGGCGTCAGCCTCCGGCAATCGTCGCTGGCGCTCGGACAGCGTCCGGCAAACCGGCAGCCGGTACGGGGCATATGGACAAGCGACGGGACGATGCCGCTAATCGATTTCAATCGTTCCTGCTCCTCGTCAAGACGGGGGAGCGATTGCAGAAGCAGCTGCAAATACGGATGCTTGGGCTCGTAGAAAATTTGCGTGACATGCCCTTGTTCCACGATTTGACCGGCGTACATGACAGCGACCGTATCGGCCATCTCGGCGACAACGCCGAGGTCATGCGTGATCAAAATCATGGACATGCCTCGCTGCTGCTGAATATCTTTAAGCAGCTCAATAATTTGCGCTTGAATCGTGACGTCCAGTGCGGTCGTCGGCTCGTCGGCGATCAGCAGCTTCGGGTTGCAGGCGATCGCCATCGCAATCATGACGCGCTGACGCATGCCGCCCGAGAGCTGATGCGGGTATTCGCCGACAATTCGCTCGGCATGAGGGATACCGACAGACTTAAGCAATTCGATGCTGCGTCTGCGTTTTTCTTTCTTGCTCATCACAAGATGATTCCCCAGTACTTCCTCGATTTGATAGCCGACGGTAAATACCGGATTAAGCGCGGTCATCGGCTCTTGAAAAACCATTCCGATATCGCTGCCCCGCAGCTTGAGCAGTTCGTTCTCGGATAAATTCATCAGGTTCTTCCCGTCAAACCAGATTTCCCCGCTATCCATCCGGCTTATTTTCTTGGGCAGTAATTTCATGATGGACAAGGACATGACGGATTTGCCGCAGCCGGATTCCCCGACGATGCCTAGTACCTGCCCGGGTAGCAAGCGTAGGGACACATCGTCGACCGCGCGATAATAGTTCCCTTCAATGGAAAATCCTGCACTCAAATGGCGGATGTCAAGCAAGGCGCTCGACGGATTGTTCATAGGATCACCTCGAGAAGTTTGCCGATTTGCAATGTTTGGAAAACGCTTCCAATACTATGCCTGCCAGATTGCATTTTTGAAGACCGATAAATTGCTTATGTATTGGACTTAGGTGCTTTGAACGATGGAAAGGGGATCGTCCCTGGATCATGACGTCGTATGGACGATCGTTACAGGTATGAGATTCGTGAGATGGTGTGTGCCGTGGAAAACGTCGTAGATGATGTATTAAACCGTTGGCAAAAAATTGCGACAATTAAAAGCAATGACATTACTACACATTTTACATACACTACCTTTTTTTGTCACCCCCTTTTTTTGTTCGCATGAATTGTTGAATTTTATCGACGGCATGTTTTGTTTAGGAGAGATTAATATAACATCGCTTGTTAGCTATTAATACGTAAAAAAACCGCAAGGCTGTGCCCGCGGTCTGTATCATCTTTGTATGGGATTAAGCTTGGCTCGCTTGAGTTTGGTTGGTGATCATCCAGATCACGCCGTACTTATCTTCGACCTGGCCGAACAGGCTGCCCCAGAATGCCGGTTCCAGCGGGTGCTTTATGGTGCCGCCTTCCCCAAGCTTGGCAAATGCCTCGCGGGCTTCGGCTTCCGTCGGGAATTCCAGATTCAGTTGAATGCCGTTCCCATGGTTAAGCGGCTCGAAGACGGAATCGCTCATAAAGAAGTTAATTCCGCCGGCCATCACACACATATGCAGCACTTTGTCTTTCAGCGCTTCGCTTGCATCCGGAAGCTGTCCATGCGTCATCACGGACTGAATCTCTCCGCCAAGCGCGTTGATATAGAACTCCGCTTGAGCTCTTGCATCCTCTGAGACCAAAAAAGGTATAAGCTTCGCCATAATACAACATCCTTTCATCCGCTGGTTTTGATCGATTTCATCCTAAGTATAGCATTCCCCCGGATTTCAGGTTTCTTACGGATTGCGGTTTTGGCGAGAAGTCCGTTCTTTTAATCCTGACATATTATGTGACATTTCAAGACGAAAAAGAGGAAACAAGTTAAAATTTACTGTTCCATGCCTATAAAAATTATGATAATATGGAAGCGAACGTTTGTTCCTTAATGTGGAAGTGTTTGACTAGAGGAACGTGATTGGGAGGAAGTGAAGGAATGGCGACCGACAAGTATCCGGAGATCGACGCGGTAATCGACTATATTCATCGGAATATTTATGACCCGCTGCCGCTTGCCCGCTTGGCCGCTTATGCAGGCTACAGTCCGTTTCATTTCACACGCATTTTTAAGGAAAGAATCGGCCTCCCGCCGTTGTATTATGTTTCTTCCCTTCGTCTGCAAAAGGCAAAAGACTTGCTGCTGCGCACGAATCTGAGCGTTCGCGATATCGGACTGGAGATCGGACAGCAGAGTCTGGGAACCTTTACAACGAGGTTTACCGAACGGGTCGGCGTGACGCCGTCCGACTTCCGCAACTCGACACCTCAAGCGGACAGCCATTTCCGAACGTTACAGGGGCTCAGCGATTGGACATCGGGGCATCCCGTTATCGATCACTATGCCCGAATCGAAGGGACTGTGCAGGCGGAGGTCCCTTTTGAAGGCGTGATTTTGATCGGCTTGTTTCCGAAGCCGATTCCCGAAGGAATTCCGCTGCACGGCACGCTGCTTTCCTCGCTAGGGGAATTTTGCTTTACCGGCGTGAAGCCGGGCACCTATTATCTTATGGCCACATCGGTCTCCTGGGGGATGCAGGCGGTAGACTTTTTGCTCCCGCATAACACCTTGCGCACCCGTTCAAGGGAGCCGATTATCGTTCAGCCGTACTCCTCCGTTCCTTATCAGCAAGTGATGCTTCACGTCCCCCGGCTGGACGATCCGCCTATCCTCATTTCTTTACCCTTGTTGATGAACAGATTCTTAAGCGAGCGGCTGCAAGCGACCTACCGCTAAGCGGAAAAGGCTCTATCCGTTGTTAGAACCTGATAGAGCCTAGATCGGCCCCTGACAGACGGCCTCTTAGGTCTGCCTTATTTTATAGTTTGACTCGAGCTGAGCACGCCGTCGGTGAAGTACAAATAATTGCCGCTGCCGATGCTCGAACCGCGGTATACCCATTGCTCGAACGTACCGAAGCTGCCGGTCGTTTTATTGATATCGTCCGGCTTACCCCAAGACATCAGGACTTGTTCCTGGGTCATACCGATCCTGACTTTTTGTTGGCGAATGACCGACTTCACGCTTTCCGGCCAATCGAATTGGGCCAGCGGATCGGAGACGAAGAACGATCTGCCAATGGCTTCGACCGAATCGAAATTAAACTGGACGTTCTTGCTCCCGTTGCTTAAGACGACGGTCGGACCGCTGTAGCTGATGACGGCCAACTGCTCGAATCTTTCGAATCCGCCGTTCTTGGCGCCATCGCTGCTGCGGGGCAGGGAATCTACCCAGAGGTTCGGATATTTCTTCCATATCGCTTCGGCGTCCGAATCGAGTCTCAGCTTTTTGATTCCATCGGAAATAATATTTTGGTTGCCCCAAGTATTGTTTTTCGACAAGTTCCCGACGGTGAGATCTACCCGCTGCTGCTCTCCCCAAACAATTTTCATGTCCATATAATCCGTCAAAAAGACAAGCGGCACATAAATGACATCGTTCTCCGAGATCGGAGGAAAGTCCAGACGTACCGTGTGCGAGTCCATCTTGCCTCCGTAATACGTCAGCAGGTTGCTATTGGCACGCAGCAGCAAAATGCGGCTCGGATGATTGATCCGGATGACCCCGTCTACGGCTTGGGCCGATGCGTTCACCTTGCCAAGTACGGCCCACAGAGGCACATAGACGGCGTTATTGCGAACGATCGGAGCATAATCCGACTTCAAGTAGCTTCCGTTAATGTAGATTTTATAGCCTTCGGTTCCCGGGGGCGCTTCTTCCCGGACCGGTTTTCCGTCCTTCCATTGGCCCTCAAACCATTTTTCGCCATAGATGGAGGTTCCTTTAGCGGCAAAGCCTTTCCCGTCGGGCAGACCGTTCTTCATCTCGCCATCGTACACAAGCGGCACGCCGTCCAGCTCGAAATACGGCCGGGAGATAATATACATATCTTTCTCCTTGGTGTCGATATGCGTCGATTGGGCCTCGGTGTTCCATTCCACCTTGGCGCCGAAGGCTTCTGCCACGAAACGGATGGGAACGAACGTTTGTCCGTCCTTAATCTGCGGCGGGACATCAAGCGTCTGGGACTTGCCGTTCACCTGAACGGTCGGGTCGCCGATTTTTAATTGGATGTTCGTACTGCCTTTCGTCAGGGTGATCGATTTCGTGCTTTCCTCCCAGCTCAGCTTGGCTCCGAATTCGTCGGAGATATCGCGCAGCGGGACAAGCACTCTTCCGTCTACTTGAATGCCGATATCCATATTGACGCCAGGTTTGGTGCTGTTCGCGGCAAAAGCGGGGACAGCCGTAACGAGCATGGCGGAAGCGAGCGTAGCGGAAACGGTTTGGGACAGCCGAAATTTGATTTTCATAGCGGGTTGCTCCTTTGGGTGAGTTTTCGGTGGGAATAACAAAATATTACAAATAGTATAAGAGTTATTTCCTGCATTGTCGACAATTTTCTAGGAAATTCGACTTAACCTACCGGGAAAATAAAGAGATTTTTAGGAAATTTGTCGTATCTTATCGGTTAATACGGCACAACATGGAAAATGTTGCAAAAAAAGCCCGCCATCATAGAATGGCAGACTTTTCGGGCTTGGATTCGCTGCCCGTCGGTTCCTTCAGGAGGCGAAGGACTCCCGCTCGAAGGCGGGCGAGGCATAGCCGAACAGCTGCGGCTGCGCCTGCATCAGCTCCATTTGCTCGATGCGCTTGGGCAGCGGCGGATGGGTCGACAGGGCGTAGCTGAACCAGACGAAGAAGCCCGTTTCCTTGCGGCTCTCGGCGACGTATTCGGCGACGTTCACCTTGGCGTACATCGTTCGGCCGATGGCCAGAATGGTCAGGGCGGAGATGGCCGCCGGGGCGTTCCCCGTATACGCCGCCGCCATCCGGTCGCAGGTATATTCGCAGGCTCTCGAATAAGCTTTGCCCAGGAAAGGCATCCATTGGGCGGGCAGCAGCAGCAGGCTTTTGGCCATATGATTCCGCTTGATATGCGCCAATTCGTGCGCGATGACGTAAGCCAGCTCGTCTTCTTCGTTGTCGGCCATTTCGAACAATTCGGAGTACAGCACAATGAAATTGCGGCCGAAAAAACGCGAGGCGAAAGCGTTCAGCATCCCGTCCGATTGAAGAACAAACACGTCGGGAACCTGCCGGATATCCATTCGCTCGCACAGCTCGCGCACCTTCCGATGCACGGCAGGGAACTGATGCTCCGTCAGCTTGACCCCGTTGCTTCGGATGTGGCCGATCATAAGGCCGTGGAGGAAAAACGTGACGCCAAGACCGATCAATAGATAAAAGATGCCGATGAGCGAAACGATCAGCCCGAAATAGACCATGATGCTAAAGAGCAGGCTGATAATGAAGTACGACGTTTCTTTGCTGTGAATTAACCGCGGATTCATGGGGTTCATGCAGTGTTCGTTCCTTTTCTAAGATGAATAATGTGCCGTGTATTCAAGGCTCATTTGTAATTGTCGGCATTGCTCCGCGTTTTGTTTAGACATTATTGGAAATCTCGCCCGGATGCGGGGATGCGGGGAATACCAGCCTGTGGAAGCTAGTCCGATCGTTGAAAATATTCGTTGCCGGACCGGTGCGAGTCATGTAAGATGTTGGATATGATAATGATTATCAATCTCATAGTGGAGGAAATTATGCTGTCTGTCAAAAAAGTGATTTCCCTAATCGGCGCCTTGATTCTGATGGCCTCTCTGCTGCTGGCTTGCGCCAGTACTACGGGCACTCCGGACGCTGCCGGGCAAGGCCAAGAATCTGCCAATAAGGAAGCGGCGACCCGATTGTTTAAAGATGCCAAGGGCCGCGAGGTACCCATTCCGGCCGCCCCTCAAAGGGCCGTCGTCCATTATTATGCCGCCGAGGCGATCTCTTTGGGCGTAAAGCCGGTCGCTACGAATTGGATCAATGCCAATCTGATTCTGACCAAGGATCAGCTGCAGGGGATCGAAGATATCGGAGGGGAGGGAGTGAACCCCAATGTGGAGAAAGTCCTTTCGCTCAGCCCGGATCTTATTATTGTCCCCGATTTTCTGGAGCAGACCAGCTTGGATGCCTTATCCAAGGTAGCTCCTACCGTAGCGGTGAGCTATACGGACGATGTTTTTACGCGAATGAAGACGATGGGCGACGTGCTGGGAAAAAGCAAGGAAGCGGAAGCCTGGACGGCCCGGTACAAAGCAAAAGCCCAGCAGAAGCGGGAGCAGCTCAAGCCTTACATCAAGGAGGGCGAAACGGCTTCGGCCTTCGTCTTTTTCCAGGATAAGCTGCTCTATGTGTACGGGAATCAGCGGCTTAGCTCCACGCTCTACGATGCGCTCGGATTTTCGCGTCCGGAGAAAGTGGCGGCTCTTTTTAAAGATAAGCCGACCCTTCTGTGGCAGTCGATCTCGAATGAAGCGCTGCCCGACTATGCCGGAGACCGGATTTTCCTAGTCACGCTGGACCATAACGAGAACGCCAAAAAAGGGGCGGAGGAGCTCATGAATAGCCCCGTATGGCGCAACCTCCCCGCGGTGAAAAATGGGAAAGCCTATGTGGTCGGCAACAAATGGTCGTTTTACGATCCGGTTACCTTAGATTGGTTGCTCGACGAGATGCCGAAGCTCATGATGAAATAGCAGGCGTACCGCACCGTGGGGAATAAGCTTTTAGGCCTCGATTAAAGCAGCCTCCCGTTTCATCTGTCGGCATTACCGCGCGTTGTGTTTAAACGATAATCGAAATTTCGCCCGGAGCGCCGGAAGCATGCCCCCAAGCAGAATCAGGGAATAGGCCCACAGCAGCCAGGCGGAAAATAAATAGAGCCCGGATACGGGGATGGCGGGAAATACCAGCGTGTGGAAGCTTGTGCTGACGATATCCAGCAGCATCCCCGGAAGAGCCAGAAGCAGCGCAGCCAAGGGCCGCTCCGCCGGAGCGGCTTTGCCCCACGCGAAAGACAGCTTCAGCAAAAGCGCAACGACAGGGACGACCCCGATAAACGTGACCCACAGCAGAGGGGTATGGGGGGCAAGCAGCTCCGCTCCCCATAAGCGAAAGACAGCGGTCGCCGCCAGCCACACGACAAAACCGATAACGGCAAACAAAGGCACGAAAGCCTCCTCCTTTCTGGAATGAATGTTAATGTGTTCATTCGGCTGCGATTCGGGCAAGGAGCGCCGACAGCTCCGCATAAATCTTCTCCGACTCGAAGTCCGGATTGATTAAGGCCTGCAGGGCAAGACCGTCGATCAGCGCGTTGGCAAGAATCCCCCAGCTTTCCAAGGATACGATGGAGCGGGTGGAAGCGGGCAGCCACCCGTCCAGCAATTCGGCGGCCTGCGCATTTTCCTTCTCCAGCAATCGGCCGAGCTGCTTCAGCATCTCTTCGTTTTGAAGGCTGTGGACGACGAGCGAGAAAAACAGCGTGTGGTAGAATGATCGATAAGCGGCGCGCTCGCGGGCCCCGGCCAGCGCTTGAAGAATAGAGGCCAGCCGGTCTTCGCCAGCCGTTTGAGCGGGCTGCACAACCTTCCACGAGGCGTCGCAGAGCGATTGAACGATTTCGAACAGCAGCAGCTCCTTCGTCTTGAAATGATAGTAGACGGTTCCCTGCGTGACCCCGGCTCCTTCGGCCACCGCCTTGAGCGTCAATTTGTCGATGCCCTTGTCCCGGATGCACCGTTTCGCAGACTCGATCAGCTCCTGCTTGCTGATGCCGTTGGGCTTGGCCAAGTGAATCCCTCCTGTCTTAGTTAGTTGAATGACTAACTTGTAGACTCATTTACCCAAAAGATGGAAAATTGTAAATGAAGGATCGCGAGGCGGGTGCCGGAGAATACCGTTCAAGCGCGCGGAATGATATAATCGTGTTGGATTGAACAGATCCAGCAGACCAGGGAGAGGGATGATGACATGTTTGGGAAAGTAGCCGCCGACATCTTGGGAATCAGTGACATCGGATCGGTCATTAAACAGCAGGATTACGACAAGGTTGACTCCGACGATTACGTGATGCACGAAGACAACGAGAAAATTTACTTCCTTATCAAGTCCAAGACGGACGAATACTGCTTCACTAATCTTGCACTGATCCATCTGGACGGCACGAGCGCCATCAGCAAGAAGCGCACGCTCCACCGCTACAGCTACAGCACCTACAGCATCTCGGACGTTCTGCTGGAAACGGCGGGAACGGTGGATCTGGACGTCGAAATTAAATTTACGATGGGCTCCGGTTCGGCAGCGTTCTCCATCGATGTGCATAAGAAGCATATTGCCGAGGTCAAAGACCTGTACAAAGCGCTCATCAAAATTTCCGAGCTCACGCATGAGAACGAAGTGGCGATGGCGTACGCGAAGGAAAGTCTCGAACTGGCGTCCTCTACCTTGAACCGCGTGGTCAAGCACGACATCGATACCGCCGGGCAGTTCAAGGAAATCAACCAAGCGGCATTCGATTGGCTGACCGGTGCCCGCAAGCAGTATAAAATCAAAGACTTCGGCTTCGTGTTCGAGAAGTATATTAATCAATAAAAGAGAGCACCGCGTCCGGAATGGGGAGGCGGTGCTCTTTCTCGTTATGACGGAAGTTATACCTTAAACTTCAGCAGCTCTTCGTTGAGCTCCTGCGACATCGAGCTCAGCGATTTGGAGGAAGACGAGATTTCCTCCATCGAAGCGAGCTGCTGCTGGGAAGCAGCCAAAATTTCCTGCGCGTTTTGGAGAGAAGCTTGCGAGATGGTGACCAGCTCGGTCATCGAAGCGCTGACTTCCTCCGTTCCGGCCGACATCTGCTCGGAAGCGGCGGAAATTTCCTGAATTTGCTCCGAAATGCTTTGTACGGACGCATAAATGTTTTGGAACAGCTCTCCGGCTTCGGTGATCAGCTTGGACCCTTGCCCCACGTCGGCAACCCCTTGATTCATCGAGGTCACGGCCGCACGGGTCGAGCCCTGCACCTCTTTCACGAGGCTGGCAATATCGTCGGCGGATTGCTTCGCCTGCTCCGCCAGCTTCTTGACTTCATTGGCGACGACGGCGAAGCCCCGGCCATGTTCCCCGGCGCGCGCCGCCTCAATCGAGGCATTAAGCGACAAGAGCTGCGTTTGATTCGAAATATCCGCGATGACTTCGACGATGTTGCCGATTTTTTGCGACAGCTCGTTGAGCGCCGCCAAATCGGATGCCGTCTGCCCGACCGAATCCTGAATCGACTTCATTTGGCGAATCGCCGAAGTGACGAGCTGGTTACCTCCCCGCGCTTCCTGCGCCGAGGCGAACGACAGCTCCGAGACGTTGGAAGACGATTCGGCGATTCTTTGCACGCCGACGGCCATTTCTTCCATCGCCTTCGATGTCTGTTCCGCAGCGGTGGCCTGCGCCTCCGAGCCGTTGACGACTTGCTGTATCGCCCCGGCGACGTGATTCGAGGTTTCGACCGATTGATCCGCAATCGCGTTCAGCTCCTCGGAGGAAGCCGCGACATGCTCGGCGGTCGCATGGGCTTGCTGGACCATGCCTCCGATCGAAGTCAGCATCGTATTCATGTTCTGAGACAGCTGCCCGATTTCGTCCTTCGACTTGACCGGGAGTCTCGTTGTGAAATCGCCTGTTCCAATCCGCTCAAGGAGCTTGGACAGAAGCACGATCGGCTTCGTATTGGCTCTGGAGATGAGCAGCGCCAAGAGCGTGTTGATGACTACGAATACGGCGATTAAAATCCAGGAGAGCACCCTCGACTTGTTAATTCCTTCGTACACTTCCGCGGTCGGAGCGACCGTGACGATTTTCCATCCCGTAGAAGGCACGGTATCGTATGCGGCGATATTTTCGCCGTTCGAGGATACGAAGGTCACCATACCGCTCCCGTTGGCCAAGATGTCCGACCGGAACATCGCCGCTTGCTCTGCGGTGAACGCCTCTTCGACTTTTTTGCCGACGGCCGCCTTATCGGGGAATGTAACGACCGTGCCGTAGGAGGTCACCAGGAAGCCGAAGCCGGTATCCCCGAATTTGATGTTCGACGTCAGTCCGGACAAAATCTCGGAGTTGAGCACGGCGGAAATCGCCCCGGTAAATTCGCCCTTATCGTTCAATATGGGCACGTTCAAAATGATAACGTTCTTCCCGGATTTGCGGCTCACGATCATGTCGCTGATCGCAGGCTTCTTGGTTTCACGAGCCTGCTTGAAGTAATCGCGGTCGGTGATTTGACTGACGCCGCCGTCCGGGCTGTAGCTGCCTCCGTTGACGTCCACGTAGGAATAGTATTCGACCTCGCTGTCGATTTCCCCGAACGCCTTTAACACCGGTTTGATCGCTTCGACATTGCCCGATTTGAGGACCGGATTTTTTGTGATCATCTCTTGTACGAGTTCCGTTCGCTTGCGTACCCAATAATCCATATATCCTACATTGGATGAGGCCAGGCTTCTTTCTTTGTCGCGGGTCTCTTCTTTAATTTCCGCTGTCAAATAATTGGACAGAAAGATAGTGCTGCACAGCAAGGGAAATAAAGAAAGCACCAGTAATAATACGGTTAGTTTGATACGGATTGAAGCATTGACCCACTTTTTTAGCATGCAAGTTCCTCCCGGTTGTAAGTTCGAGCCCAATTTATGTCGTCTTGCGGCAGTGGCCGAAAGCATCTGGTTATTATATCGGTGCTGCCAGGAAACAAAATGATAGCCATGCGTGCAATAAATAAAAAATTAATCAAATTTTAGAATTGGAACGATTATTTTTTTCGTTGCGCCCCGACTGTTTCCAAGCTAAGCTCATAGTATGGAAAGTTCAGGAGGGGTCCCAGATGCGATGGACGGCAATTCCGTGTGCGGGCAAAATCAGTATCGCCGCCGTGCTGGCGCTGAGCTTGTGGCATGGCGCAGCCGGCAAAGAAAGCGGGGCAGCGGCCGCCGCTCCCTCCGACATGCTGTACGAGGCGGAGGACGCCCGGACGGAGGGGACGGCTATAGCGGCCGTACGACGCGGATTTTCGGGGACGGGCTATGTTACGGGCTTCGAGCGCGCCGGGGAAGCCGTGCGGTTCACGGTGAACGTGAGGGCGGACGGGTTTTACCCGCTCAAGATCGGATACGCGTCGCTTTTCGGCGATAAGACGAACTATGTGGAAGTGAACGGCAGCACGGCGGGGGAGAAGCTGTTTCCGCAGACGGAAGCGTTTACGGAAATCGACTTCGGTCAGGTGCAGCTGGAGGAAGGCGAGAATGAGATTCGCATTTCCACCTACTGGGGCTACTTCGACGTCGATTACATCCGGCTCGGGGCCATGCAGCCGCGGCCCGCGATCCCCAAGGTAACGCCAAAGCTTGCCACGCCGAACCCCTCGCGCGAGGCGCAGGCTTTGATGGACTACATGACATCCCGCTACGGGAAAAACATATTGTCCGGCCAGCAGCGCACCTCCTCCGAGGAGATGGACTATATTTACCGCGTCACGGGGAAGCTGCCGGTTATGGCCGGGTTCACCGCGACGGATTTCGGCGACAATGCGCTGGAGTGGGCGAAGTACGGCGGGATCGTTTCCGTGGAATGGCATTGGCCGGCGCCGATGGGGGGACATGAGTTTTTCGCTTCCAAGACGACCTTCGATGCGGCAAGAGCCGTGACGCCCGGTATGGAAGAGAACCGCTTGCTGCTCCGGGACCTCGACGAGATGGCGGAGAAGCTTCTCCGCTTCAAGCAGGAGGGTATCCCGGTCGTCTGGCGTCCGCTGCACGAGGCGGAGGGAGGCTGGTTCTGGTGGGGAGCCAAGGGGCCGGAAACCGCGAAGCGGCTGTACAATCTGATGTTTGACCGGTTTACCGGCTACCATGGGCTGGATAACCTGATTTGGGTATGGACGACGTCCGATACGATCCATTCGATGGATTGGTACCCCGGCGACGACATGGTCGATATTATCGGGGTGGACCGGTATATCAAGGACGGCGATTACAGCCCGCTGCTGAGCGTGTACGATACGCTCGTGAATATGACTGGCGGCAAAAAGCTGGTCGCCTACCTGGAGAACGGCCCGATCCCGGACCCCCGCCAGCTCAAAAAAAATAAGGTCGGCTGGATGTATTTCAACACCTGGAACGGCAAATTTCTTATGGACGGGAAGGTCAATGCGGAGCAGCATCTGCGGACCGTCTACAATCATCCGTATGTGATCACGCTGGACAAATTCCCTTCGCAAACGATATACGGCAAGCCGCCGCAGCCTTATCCGTACCCGGCGCGCAAGGAAGCGCCGCAGCCGGATACCGCGCATTGAGCGGGCGCCGGGCAGGAAATCTAATTTCGAATAAGGGGTGGGACTCATGCAAAGCATTCCAAAGCTGTTCGAGCATTTGAATTGGGCCAATCTTCGGATCTTGGAACGATTGAGAAGCGGGGAGGCCGGCAGCCATCCGAAGGCGGTTGGGCTTTTTGCCCACATTTTGCAGGCGGAGCGGATTTGGTTGACCCGGCTGCAGGGCAAGGACAGCTCGGCGCTGACGGTCTGGCCCGAAGCCGACCTGGACTTCTGCGGCCGGACGGCCGAGCGGAATCATGAAGATTACACCGCTTATTTGGCGGGTGTGACCGCTGCCGAGTGGGACCGCGCTTTTCGTTACACCAATCAGTCCGGCAAAGTGTTCGAAAGTTCGGTCGGGGATATTTTGACTCACGTGGCTCTGCACGGACAGTACCACCGCGGCCAAATCAACGCCTTGCTCAGAGCGGACGGCGCGGAGCCTGTGAATGTGGACTTCATCACTTTTGTTAGAGAAAGAAATGGCATATAAGCGAAGAGGCCGTCCCGGCAAGCGGATCTTGCCACGGGGCGGCCTTTCGTCCGTTCCCGGACGAAAAACCGGGCGGTCCGCAGTGGTACCCTCCGACTCGGCGCTCAGTGGCTCTAACCGCAGCGGGCAGGGCATGGTATAGTATCCGCACGTGACCCAGAAGGAGGAACTCGTCCATGTCCATGCCCAAGCCTTGGGCGGCTTATGCCGCCATGACCTTATCGATGATGACCGTGGGAAGCTCGGTCGTCGCCGGGAAGCTGCTCGTTCAATCCGTCCCCGTATTCGTCGCTTCCGCTCTTCGTTTCGGGATCGCCGCCGCTCTGTTGATCGCTTTATGGTTTATTTTGGACGGAAAGAAACCCGTATGGGTCAAAAGCGAAGTATACCGGATGCTGCTTATGTCGTTCTGCGGATCGTTTCTGTTCTCGGTCTGCCTGCTGTACGGCCTGCAATATACCGGCGCTGCGGAAAGCGGCGTCATTACCAGCACGACTCCGGTATTCGTCGCCTTGCTCTCCGCGCTCCTGCTTAAGGAACGATTGACGCCGCCGGTCATGCTTGGCGTTGCCGCCGCTGTCCTCGGGGTGGCGTTTCTGCACATCGGAGAACCTGCCCAGACGGGGACGGGGATTGCCTGGACCGGCAATCTGCTGATCCTCCTCGCCGTGGCGAGCGAGGCGTTATTTGCGGTCATCGGCAAGGGGCTCACCGGCAAATACAGTCCGGTGCTTCTGTCGGCGATCTCGTGCACGCTCGGGTTTCTGTGGTTTCTGCCGCTTGCGGTTTACGATGTCGTACGGATGGAAGGGCTGCATCTGACCGCCGGCGAGTGGTCGTACATTGGGTATTATGCGGTCGTCGTGACCGTGCTGGGGTACATCTTGTGGTATGCCGGAGTGAAGAAGGTACCAGGGTCGGTCTCCGGGCTGTTCACGGCGGTCATTCCCGTCACTTCGATCGTACTCTCGTTCTTCATTCTGCAAGAGCAGGTGACTTGGCGTCATGGCATCGGCGTGCTGCTCGTCGTCGCGGGCATCTTCGGCTATGCGCTTCTTGCGCCCGGTACCCGCAAAGGATGGCAATCGTCCCGTTCCTCGTATGCGGGCAAGAGAAAGTTTAACGCGCGGCTATGCCGTCCAAATCAATCCAATTATAATGGAGAATAGAAGCCGGGGTATGCGTCCGCAGAAAATTCGTCGTAGACCGATCCGGCTTAAAAGCATATTATTCTCATATGAATAATGGTAAAAGGAGTGTGCATCAGGTGAGCCCAAATCAACCGTCGGATATGTTCATCCGCAGCGAGCGTGAGGCTGAGCTTGCCGCGCTGGCGGACCGATTGGCGGCACGCTTCGCGCAGCGGGCGCCGCAGCATGACCGGGAAGGGAGCTTCCCGTTTGACAACTTTGCCGATCTTCGGCAAAGCGGTTATCTCCGGCTAACCGTGCCGCAGGAGTACGGGGGCGACGGAATTTCGCTCTACGAGCTCGTGCTGGCCCAAGAACATTTGGCACGCGGAGACGGCTCGACGGCGCTGGCGGTCGGCTGGCATGTCGGGCAGATGCTTCATTTCCGCTGCACCCGGTATTGGCCTGAAGCGTTGTTCGCCCGGTTTTGCGGCGAGGTGGTGCGCGAGGGAGCGATGATCAACCACTTCGGGACGGAGCCGGCGACCGGCAGTCCGAGCCGGGGCGGCAAGCCGCAGACGACGGCGATCCGGACCGAGGGCGGCTGGCTGCTGAGCGGACGCAAAACCTACAGCACCTTGAGCCCGGCGCTGCATCATTTTACGGTATCGGCCGGAATCGAAGGGGAAGACGCGACCGGCTTCTTTTTCGTCCGGCGGGGTTCTGGCATCCGGGTGGAAGAGACGTGGGATACGATCGGCATGCGGGCGACGGGCAGTCACGACCTCGTGCTGGAGCATGCTTTCGTGCCGGAGGACGAGATGCTCGGCCGATCGGACTCGGGCAGGCCGCGCGTCGACGACGGCGACGGCTGGCTGCTGCACATTCCCGCCTGCTATATCGGCATCGCTCATGCGGCAAGGGATTTTGCCATCGGCTTCGCCCGGGATTACCGGCCGAACAGCTTGCCCGGACCGATCGCGGAGCTCCCCCACATTCGCCAGCAGATCGGCCAGATGGAAGCGGACCTGATCACGGCCCGCACGCTGCTGTATGCGATGGCGGACCGGTGGGACCGCGATGAGGCCGGACGGCCTGCGCTGAAGCCGGAGCTCGGGCTGGTCAAGTACGTCGCGACGAACCATGCGATCCGGATCGTCGACACCGCGATGCGCATCGTTGGCGGCGCGAGCTTGTCCCGCAAGCTGCCGCTGGAGCGGATGTACCGCGACGTCCGCGCCGGGCTGCATAATCCGCCGATGGACGATGTCGCGCTGCAGCGGCTGGCGGCACGTGCGTTAGCGGAGTAAGCGCAGGCGGCGGGTTCCTGCGAAATTCGGGTAAATTTTTGTAAGCCACCAGCCGATATTGGTAAGAGAAACACACGTAACCAAGAACGAATAATGGGGGCATAAGAAGTGAGTTTGTACGAAGCCAGTTTGTCGCAGGAAACGATACGCCGTACCAAGTCCTACGATATCGGTAATTTGTTCTATGTCGCGTTTTTCGGAGGCGTCATTGCGCTTACCGTGCTGGCGAACCGGACCGGCCGCTGGCTGCATGTGAATCCGAACGTCTTACGGGGCTTCATCCTGGTGGCAGCCCTGCTGTATCTTGGGAAAATGGGGTTTTACTACGCTTATTTTCACCACATGATCGAGCTGGAGCGCGTTTATGTAAAATATATCGCCCGGGCCGCGGAGCTGCTGCTGTTCGGCGGGTACTATCTTGCGCTTCGCCAGCCGTACCGGCAGCATATGCTAACCGTCGGAGAGAGCGAGCCGCTCAAGAAAAGCGGCATCGTCTGGTGCCTGATTTCCGCCGGGATCGAAATCGTTTCGATCGTACTGTTGATCGCACTTTAAGGCTGGGGGGCTGCGGTTCGTGGACGAAAGAGCAAGCAGGGCGTTGGATTCGAAAATCGACCATTATTTGGGCATGCGGCGCTACGCCAAAGTGATCGAGCTGGTGAAGGAAGGACTGGCTGATCATCCCGGCCAGGCGCGGTATTATTTTTATCTCGGCGTCTGCTTTTATTCTCTGGAGCGCTATCGCGAAGCGGAGGAGAATCTGCAGGAAGCGCTGGTGCTCGGCTACGATAAAGAAGCGGTATTCGAATGGCTCGGAGACGTCTACACCAAGACGAAGCGCTGGGTGGAGGCGGAGCGGGCGTATTTGGATGCGCTGAGCGATAACCCCGAGAGCGCACGGGTTCATGCGTCTTATGCGATGCTCTTGAGGGAGACGGGGCATCACGACAAGGCGAACCAATTGATGCGGAAGGCGCTTGAGCTGGACCCGGAGGACGATTACGTAGTGCGTTCCCACTACATGTTCGCGCTGACGAAAGACAGCCGTTTGCAGCAAATCCAATCGCTCGAGCGGTTGATGCAGGTGTCGGGCGATCAGATCGCCATCGAGGTGCATCTCGGGCTGGATGCCCTGTACCGCGACCGCCTGACGGACGCCCGCGACCATTTCCGGCAAGCGTTCCTGCTCGACCCGACGAATAAGGAGCTTGCGGAGCTGCTGGAGGAGCTGGATTGGGGGCGGCATCCGGTGCTTGTCCCGCTGCGGCTGGTCGAAAAAATCGGCGGTCCCATGGTCGTCTACGTGGTCGGCCTCGGCGCGATGCTGGGGACCCGGGCGCTCGGATGGGAGCAGGCGACGATCGTGCTGCTCATTCTGTATTTTACTTACTTGATCTATTCGTGGACGGCCAAGCCGCTGGCGAAACTATTAACGAGAATCCGAGGGTAGCGTATGGACAAGATCAATTGGCTGGAGCAAATGACACAGAAGCAGCCGGAGGATGCGCAGACCTGGTTCTGGCTCGGCAAGGAGTACGAGGCCGCGGAACGCTGGCTCGATGCGATTCAGGCGTTCTCCAAGGGCTTGACGTATGCCCAGGACGATGCCCTGCGCGGCGAAATCGTCGCCGCGTTGTCCCAGGTGACGGCGCGGCTGCAGCAGAGCGCGGCGGCAAGCGCTCCGGCGGATGCTGCGGCAAGCGTCCCGTCACCGGCGGAGTCCCGGACCGAAAGCCGGCCGGACACTTCCGGCGGCGGCAACGTGACGGAGCTCTTTCCCGACCGGGGGCTGGAAGCCGCGGAGTGCGGGGACCTGCCCGAGGAGCGTGCGGACTGGCAGGACGAGCTATTCGGGGAGTCGAAGCCGGAGGAAGACGGGCCGGATGAAGACGAGGCGGACGAGGCGAATTTCCCCAGCGTTCCGGGCAGGCAGTCGACGGCGTTCCGTCCGAAGGTCCACCCGGGCCTGCAGGTGGTGGCCGGCGGCAAGGAACCGGCTCCCGAGCGGAAAGCCGACGTTCCGGTCATTACGTTCGAGCACGTGGCGGGCCTCAAGGACTTGAAGAAAACGATCCAGATGAAGATCATCAGCCCGTTTTTCAATCAGGGCTTGTTCGCCAAGTTTCGGAAGAAGACGGGGGGCGGCGTGCTGCTGTACGGACCGCCCGGCTGCGGGAAGACCTATATGGCCCGGGCGACCGCGGGAGAATGCCGGGCGAAGTTTATTACGGTGCACATTACGGATATTTTGGACCCGTATATCGGGATAAGCGAACGCAATCTGAAGGAAATGTTCGATAAAGCGCGGGCGCAGCGGCCCAGCGTCATGTTTTTCGACGAAGTCGACGCCATCGGCTTCAACCGTTCCAAGTCGTCCTCGCTCACGAGAGGCCTGGTCGATACGTTTCTGCACGAGATGGACGGTATCGACAGCGATACGCACCACCTGCTGATCATCGGCGCAACCAATATGCCGTGGGACGTGGACAATGCGCTGAAGCGGCCCGGCCGGTTCGACCGTCTGGTCTTCGTCGAGCCTCCCGATGTGGAGGCGCGGGAGCACATTTTCGCGCTGCAGATGCATGAGCGGTACGCCGAGAAGCTGGACACGGCCAAGCTGGCGAAAGCGACGGAATTTTTCTCCGGCGCGGACATCGCGAACGTATGCGAGCGTGCGGTGGAGCGGGTGCTGATGGAGATTCTCGAAACCGGCGTCGAGCGTCCGGTCCGGATGCGGGATATGGAGGAAGCGCTGGCGGAGGTGCAGCCCTCGACGCTGGACTGGCTGCGGACGGCCAAAAACTACGTCAAATACGCCAATCAGGGCGGGATGTACAACGATATCGAGCGGTACTTGCGCAAGCACGGGAAGCATATTTGACCGGCTTGGTACGAGCCCCGAAACAGTTGAAAGTGGAAGTCCGGAATGCTATCATTTAAGTACTATCATCATGTATGGAAGAGGAGCCCGATTGTGCGTCGTTCGGGCTTCTCTTTTTTGTAAAACGGGCCGGGGATGAGGCGGCGCATGGACTTCGGAGTGCTTGTGGCGGATGACGAACAAGCGATTGTCAGCGCAATTGCGCGCGCTTTGAAGCGGGAAGGCTTCAAGGTGGAGACGGCCTATGACGGCGAGGAGGCGCTCCGCAAGACGGAGACGTTCCTCCCGCATGCTGCGGCAGGTTGCCCGGGCTGCCCGATCGTCTAGGGACCGTCCGGCCGCCTGCTGCAGGTCGTCGGGCGGGTCGCCGGAAAGTCCGGCGAAGACGCCTTTACCACGGTGTATGATTTGAAATCGTAGAGAAAACAACATGAGGTGGAGTGCAGATGATAAAACGTGCTGGAAGGATGGCTGTTCTGGCGCTGCTTGTCGTGGCGGGCATGACAGGGTGCGGAAGCGGCGACAACTCGTTGACCGTGAGGGAGCCGCAAGGGCAGACAACTTCCCCGCAGCCGGGGACGCCCGGTTCGGAACCGGTTCGCGGCAAGGACTTGCTGAAGCAGCTGGACATGACCGCTTCGGGAGCGAAGGAAGCCCGGGAGATCACGGCGTTTCTGGACGCCAACTTGCAGAAGGCCGACGTGAAGACGGCGGACAGGATGCTGCTGCGGCTTGAGCAGTATTACGATCAACTGCTGCCAGGCGTGAACGCCAATTTCAAGCGGATGCTGGAGCAGCCGGGAACGGCCGAGAAGCTGCGCGAGCTCGGGTTTCCTCTCGATTTCAATAAAATCGAAAACGACGATACGCTGAAACAGTGGCTCCTGCGGCAAACCGAAGGGAAGCTCGCGCTGGATATGAGCGGGGAAGGCGATTTTTATTGGAAAATCGACTATGAGGCTTTGAAGAAAGCGTACGCTTCTCACGCGTCCGACGATGTGAAGGCTTACCTCGCCATCCGGGCGGCGGAATCGAACAAGACGTTCTTCGACGACGGCCGGTTGCTGATCGGACGGAGCGAGCTTGCGGATCGCATCCTGCGGGCGGAGAACTACTTGACGAGCTATCCCTCCGGCCACCGAAGGACCGAAGTCAAAGCGCTGTATGTCGATTATATGGAGCAGTACATTCACGGGTACCGGTACGATGCCATCGATGAAAGCACATTGAAGCTGCTTCCGGCGGTCAAGCGCAGCTACGAGCAGCTGGTGAAGCAGCACCCGGATACGAAGACGGCGCAGATTGTGCAGGATTACCTGGAGGAGATCAACCGGAACAAGGACGTCATCTACCATCCCGGCAAAAAAGGCGAGAGTATCATCGGCGATCCAAAGCGAAATATCGGCGAGTTCTGGAGCGGGCTCCGGAGCCGGATCGATGCCGCATTCCAGGCAACGAAGCAGCAGCCGGGGCCGGGATAAACAACAAAACTGAATAAAAAACGAAAAAAGGACGATAAAAGCTAATGAAACCTTTAAAAAAGGCGATCCTTACATTGGCAGGCAGCGGGAACTTATGGTGTCCTTTTTCGTCCGGCACGTAAACCCAATAGCGGGACACGTTCCCATGCTGTCTCTTTTTGCCTTTTGAACTATTTATGTCAATCGGGTGAGTTTCCCTGAAACTTTCGTTCCCTTTGCTTCGTATACTGCATGGGAAGTTTTATTCCTTATTCCGGCGGCGACAGGAGATTAGATGTATGGAATGGCTCAAAACGATGTTTTCCAACCTGACGGTAAGACGATTCGCCATATTGCTCATAGTTTGCTTTCTATTGTTCCAAATTCGGGATATGCTGAATTTGGTGCTGCTGACTTTCCTGTTCACCTTCATCATGTACCGTCTGCAAGGGTATGTCACGGCACAGTTGAACCGTTTCATCCGGATCAACAGCAAGACCGTCGTGATCTTGCTGTATTTGATCATTTGCGGCCTGTTGGGCTGGGCGATTGCTTACAATCTGCCCAAGGTTATCGTCCAAATCAAACAGCTGTATGATGTCGTGTTTACGTTGATGAACTCGCCTCAGCCGGATGACGAGCTGTCCAGATGGATCGCCGGCATCTTGAAGGAATTGAACCTGCAATCGTATGTGAAGCAGGGCTTCGAGTATGTGCTCAAGATCAGCAACTGGGGAACGACGTTTATTTTCGCGCTGCTGCTCAGCCTCTTCTTCATCTTGGAAAAGAACCGCATCGTCCGGTTCACCTCTAAATTTAAAACGAGCAAAATCGCTTGGCTCTATAACGAGCTGGAGTATTTCGGCCGGAAGTTCGTGCTTTCCTTCGGCAAGGTGATCGAAGCGCAGCTGCTGATCGCCGTGTTCAATACGATTTTTACTGCGATTGGGTTATGGATACTGGGGTATCCGTATTTGTTCGCGCTGTCGATCATGGTGTTCCTGCTTAGCTTGATCCCGGTGGCGGGGGTTATTATTTCGCTTATTCCGCTCTGCATTATCGGCTATACGCTCGGCGGCTTGCTGATGGTCGTCTATGTGATCGTGATGATTACCGTCCTGCATTTCCTGGAAGGGTACTTCCTGAACCCGAAGCTGATGTCGTCCAAAACGAATCTGCCGATGTTCTATACGTTCATCATCCTCATCTTCTCCGAGCACTATTTCGGGGTATGGGGACTCATTATCGGGATTCCGGTGTTCGTCTTCCTGCTGGACATCCTTGATGTGAACGTGGATGAACGCTCTGGCAAGGGATGAGCGGGAAGTTGAATGTTTGGAAGAAAACAGGTCTTTGCGGGGCTTTAAAACGTCGAAAAGGCTACCTACACGTGAAAGTGAGGTAGCCTTTGTTATACATGTGGATCAAAAACTTGAATAGTCAATCGTTGTGACATTGTTATTTTTCATATAGTCGTAAATTCTCGCTAGCTTCAAGTCTACCATAGCGTCCCGAATAAGTTTTTCACCAGTCGGAGTGGGTCGCGATAAAGCGATATGAGGGACACCTTGTACCCGGTATTGACCAATTTTCACGTCCTTAATGATCTCGGTCTCTATGGCTTTCGCCTTCCTCTCAATCGTAGCGCTCATCGTTCCTTCCCCCTTAGTTTATAAAGCATTCTCTAATTATTATACAGCAAACATAGAACATCCGCCACTCAGTATAGAACAGGGTGGTTTCTAATTTGAATTTTAACGGCGGTCTTTATGTGGCTTTTGCTTACTAGCTTCCCGCATAATTTCCAGCTTTTCCATTGTATCAGCCGGAAGTAACGCACTCATGGTATACGTTGTCGGGTTCGGTTCATCCGTAATGACAGTAATTACGAGTATGGGCCCGTCAAAAACAATGGAGACCGTGCAGGTCTTGCCATTATATTCCCCGTTTAAGTTATAACTTAAACACCCGTATCCTCGCCATTCGGCATCGTTCTCAATTTTTTGTGACTGAATAACGATATCGGCTATACCCAATAAGGCACGTTCACTAGGAAAGGCGTCGCGATCAATTCGTGCCGCAATTCGCTTTAAACCATGATCAGTAAAGCGCAGCAGTTGGTGGTCAATCAATGTTTGGGGCGTATGGCCATTAACCAGTTGATTTTTATAACCAAGCACAGATGCTTTCTGCTCGGGGGACAAGCGAATTTTTATGCCCCTTGTGTCAGGGTTCAACCATTGTTTTTCCGTTTTAGATTTTGCTGTCGAAATGATAAGCTGCAGTTGTTCATCCGTCAGCTCTACAATATCGTCAAAAACGATTTCGGTATCACGTAATTGAATTTTTACTGCCAAATCTTCCAATCCCCCACCGCAAGTGCAATAATTCCCATTGTCGCAGAATACCGCTGGTATAGTCAATAAAGCTCAGTCATTTTTTGATTTAATACCATAATCCGACAAAAAAGGATGTTGGCCAGCCTCCGTTTCTAGTATAATCTTCCTATAACACCGATGCGGACGAGGTGGAAGGATGAAAAAATTACTGCTCGGCGTCCTGCTGACGCTAGGTTTGCTGATCCACCAGAACGCGTTGGCCGACCCGGCTCCTGCAGGCGGCGTGCCTTCGGAGAGCGCTCCGGTCGACCCTGCTCAGGCGGTACAGCCGCCTGCAGAGAAGCCGCAGGAGCCGCCGTCTTCGGTTCCTGCTCCGGCAGATGCCCCGCAGTCGGGGAAGATTACCATCTCCGCCGGTACGTTCTTCCTGGTGCTCGGTACGGTATCGGTTTTGCTTGTCGTGCTTGGCTGCGGAATCGTCTACAAGCTGAGGGTCAGCTGGCTTCGCCGCAGGGCGCAGCGGCTGCTGGTGAACGTGATGAGCGCAGCCGAGGAGTTAAGACCTTACGAAGGGAATGCAGAAGGAAGCACCGAGTCCATCGTGAAGCAGGCGGACGAGCGGCTGGCGAACCTGACGGTGGCTGTCAGCCGGCGGTTGACTGTGGTAACGGAGACGAAAATTTTCTTTCTCCGCTTTGTCAAGCTCTCGCGGTTTATCCGTGATTCGAAGGGCGAACTTAAGCGGTTGAGGACGTCCTTCAAGGAGGTTCATGCCGAGGTCCGCCGCGTTCTGGAAGCGGCTCAGGCCCTGTCGCCGCGGCTTCAGCGGCTTGTCGATCAGCGCGCCTCCGTAGAGGCCGAGGCGAAGAGCCGGACGGCGGAGCTTGCGTTTCCGCTGAACCAAACGTACGAAGAGCTGGAGCGGCTCCGGCAGGAGCTGCAGCAAGCGACCGATGCGGCGCGGCCCGACCCGGTCGGAGCGCAGCGGATCGCGTCGCAAGCCGAAGCCCGGCTGCAAAGCATCAGCCGGGACGTGAAGGACATTGGCATCTATTTGAGCGAATACCGGGCTTTTCCGGGCCGGTTGGACCAAGCTGAGGCCAAAGTGAAGAAGCTTGTGGAAGAGCATCGTCTGAATCTGTTTCATATCGATCCTTACGGGAGCCTTGCCGAGGCCCGCAGGCTGTCGGAGGACATGCTGGAAGAGCTCAAGGCCGGCAACCTTGAACAAGTCAGAACTACTGCTGCGCAAGTCAGCGGCCTTTTAAAGGCTGCGGTTGAGATGACGCAGCGGCATGCGACGTTCCGACGGCAGAACCCGAAAGACATTCAGCAAGTGCAGAAGAAGCTGTGGGACTACCGAACAACGGACGCGGCACTCGCTCCGGCGCTTGCGAGAACGCGTCAATGCTATGCTCAAGAGCATTGGCAGGACATGTGGAGTCGTTACGGAACAATCGATCGGCATGTGAAGCAGATGGAACAGCAGTTGCCCGAGGTGAAACGGCAATCCGACGACGAGCACCAGGATTACGATACCGCCAGAGGCTTCTTGGACGACATGCTTGCACGGCTTCGCGAGGCCGAGGAGATGCAGCGGAATTGCCGCAGCGCCGTCGAGCAGTTGGACCGGGGCTACGGCAGCCTGAAAAGCAAGCAGGGGCAGGCGTGGTCAGCGCTTGAAGCGGCAGTGAAGCAGGTGAAGCAAAACAATCTGCGCTTCCTTGTGGCGGACCAGGTCGACATGGTGCTTGCAAGAGCGGAGTCGTTAAATAACGAGCTGAATCAGCGGCTGTTCGTCCCGCCTTATCGTCTTGGAGCGATTGAGCAGCACGTTGTCCGCTTAACCGATCTCGCCAATGAGTTTGCCGGAACCGTCAAGCAGAGGCTGGAGCAGAAACGGCAGGCGGAAAGAGCGCTTGGTCAAGCGCAATCGAGCTACCGTTCCACACGCGCCAAGGTAAGATCCAGGATCGAGGTTCGAAGGTTCGACGCTCCTCATACATCCGTTATTCAGCGCGTAGAAGGTCTCATTGCCGGAGGCCGCTACATCGAGGCTGTCCATGAATGTCATGATATGGATAAAATTATAAACGAGATGAAACGGCTGTATCGGCGGGAAATTGAAGAAGAACAAAGAGCAGCGGCGGCACGCCGGGCAAGCGCTTCAAGCTCAAGCTCGGGCTTCTTCGGCTCCTCCGGCTCTTCCGGGTCTTTCCGCAGTTCCGGCGGCTCCGATGACGATGACGGCGGAGGGGATAGCGGAGAAGGAAACGAAGACGAATAGACATCGCATAAAAAAGGCACCGCTCCTGTTTTGGCAGGATGCGGTGCCTTTTGCATAGATGGGTCTTTGTTCTGACAGGGCTGCCCCCATCAGTAAGTAATCATGACCGTCCGCGTGGCTTCGGCGTAATCTACCTTGGCCCCCAGCACTTCAGCCAGCAGGCGGACCGGGACCATCGTGTTGTCGCCGACCAGCCGGGCGGGCGTATCGGTTTGCCGCAGGTCGCCGTTCACTTCGTAGGCGTTTTTCGTCGTGTAAAGCGTGACCTTAAGCGTTCCTTTCGTATACACGGCCGCGCGCTGCTGCTCGTCCCATTCCACGTTCGCTCCGAGCGCCGCGGCCAAGTCGCGGATATACAAGTACGAGGAGCCGTCGACGATGACCGGCGTCCGCTGCATCGGGAAGGAGACGCCGTCAACGGAATAGCTGCTGTCATCCAGCCCGAAGCTGGCTTTACGCTGAATCGGCAGCACGGTGACCGCTTGCTTGAGGTAATCGGACGCGTTCCGGTGCAGCTTCGTTTTTCCGAGCTGCGGCAGCGGTTCCGTCGTAAAATTCCATTCTTTCGACTCGGTGGTTGTGGTGCCGTCTTTTTTGGTCACCTGCAGGCTCAGCTTGACGAGATAAGTCTGATCCGCTTGCAGCGGCTTGCGCGGCAGCAGAATGACGGCATTGGCCAATTTATCGTCGTTTTCGGGCGAATTCGCGAACAAGTCGATCTTCTGCTTGGCATTATCGGTCAGCTCGGCGCTCAGCAGCTTGATTTTGTCTACATTTTCGCCGAAATATTGGGCCATGATCGGGTAGCCGACAGGGTAATTGCCGCTCGTATGCATACGCAGCGGGTCCGGGGCTTCGTTCCCGTCAAAGGACGTGGGCACATACCGTTCCCCGTCCGCCGGCGAGACGACGATCGGCGAGTTTTCGCTCGATCCGAAGCCGAATTCGATGATCGTGTAATCGCCTACTTTAGCAATACCGACTTCTTTGGCATCCGGATTCAAGAACGGAGAACGGTGGTACGGCGCGTCGAACAGCACGTCGACCGTCTCGCCGATCGATCCTACGTGATACGCGGCGTCTTCCCCGAGCTTGGCCGAATACCCGTAGTAAGCGGCGCGCTCCAGCGGCGACTGGCCGAAAAATCCGGGTTTGTTCGGGTTCTCGTCGTGCAAACTCTCCGTACTTTTTTCGCTTTGGGCGATTTTGTTCGCATCCAAATAGTTCGCATGCGCCTTCGCCATAGCGAGAAGCCGGTCGTTCATTTGAAGCTGGGGAAGCCCGTACAGCACCCGGTAGTCGTTAATGGCGGCGAGTCCGGCCAGATCCTCCGGGGACGGAGCCTCGAAGCGGCTGACCGCGTCTTTCGCAACGGTAAACGACCACGATTGCTCGATAGGCTTATAGCCCGGATAGGTGATCGACATTTGCACGGTGTAATTTCCGGGCGCGAGATCTTTGTCGGGCGTATAGGTGAACGTCCCTTTGTCATGGTCGTAACTGACAGGCACGCTCCGACCGTTCAGCGTCATGGTGTAAGACGAGGGCGCAAAGGCCAAATCGGTATCGAAATAAAACGTAAGATTCGGCTTGGTGACGCCGACGGTTCCTTTGGGAGCCGCCTCGTAGGAATAGGAGGACGCTTGGGCTTGGGGTACGGGAATTGTAAGACCGATACACCAGAGCATCAGCGCCAAGGATAGGAGCATCAGAGATTTGCCCAGGCGGGCGGTTGAATTCAAGGGAAATACCTCCTTACTAAATGTATGTTAGGGGTGTGGACTTCCTCTCTTACAACTATTCGGCATTGGCGGGGGAAACCCTTTTTCGAAAAAATTTCCAGACCATGGCGGGCGCGAAGAGCAGGGAGGAAGAAGTTGCGGAAAATTTATGATAATGATAATCATTGTCACTGAAAGAGTGATTTGCTATAATGAGTGCCGACCGGAAGATTATACCTACGTAAAGGGGATACATAACGTGAAACTTCTTAAGTCACTTTTTCTGCTGGCTGTTATTGTTTTGATCAGCGCCTTGCTGTTTGGCTGCGCCAAAGAAGGAACGCCGGATAAGCCAGCCGAAGCAAAACCCGCTTCAACGGATACAAAAACCGCATCGGCCGAGACGAAAAGCGCAGGCTCCGCTGCCGCTCTAACTATCAAGCATGAACTTGGCGAAACGCCGGTTCCCGGCTCCCCACAGAAGATTGTCGTGCTGGAGCTGGGCTTCATCGACGCGCTGCTGGATGTCGGTGTGAAGCCGGCCGGCGTCGCCGACGACAATAAACCGAACCTGATTGCGGCCGAGGTGCTGAAAAAAATCGAGGGCTACACCCCGGTAGGCACCCGCACGCAGCCCAGCCTGGAGAAGATCAAAATGCTTCAGCCCGATCTGATTGTCGCAGACACGGACCGGCATAAAAACGTATATGCGGAATTGTCCAAAATCGCGCCGACGATCGCCTTGAAAAACTTGAACGCGGATTATGACGATACGCTGAAGACGGCGCTTACGGTCGCCGAGGCGGTCGGGAAACGCAGCGAGATGGAGAAGGTGATCGAAGCCCACAAGACCAAGCTCAAAGCGCTGCAGGCCAAAGCGCCGCAAGGGAAGCCGAGCGTGCTGCTCATCGGCAATACGAACAACGAAATCGCCGTACGCAGTCCGGAATTTTTCACCTCGCAGCTGCTGACGCAATTCGGGTATACGTATGCTTTGAAGGATGCTTCGAAATACGCGTCTACCTCGACGAACGCCAATCTGACATTGGAGCAGCTTCTTGAGATCGATCCCGATACGATCGTGCTGATGTCCGCCGAGAGCGACAAGCGTGACAAAGAGGGCGGCCGGCCTATCGAGAAAGACCCGCTGTGGAAAGACCTCAAGGCGGTGAAGAACAAGCAGGTATACGAGGTGGACCGGTACGCCTGGTCGCTCCGCCGCAGTGTGCAGGGGGCGAATGTGATGATCGACCAGGCGGATAAGCTGCTATTCGCAGCCAAATGATCTCGGCCTCAACGCTCGGGAACGAGTTCGTTAGATTCGATAGCGAAGGGGTCGGGTACTAGTGGATTATTCCATACAGCCGCTCACGGAAACAAGAGCGGTCCGCAGACGAGCCGCTCGGATCGCTCTGGTGGCAGCGGCCGGTTTCGTGCTGCTGACGGCCGCGCTCTTGCTGTCCGTCGCCGTAGGCTCGACGTCGATGTCGATATCGTCCGTTTTGGCCGCGCTGCTTCACGAGGACGGGTCGCGGACGCACGGCATTATCCGGAATATCCGGATTCCGCGTACGGTTGTCACGGCGCTTGTCGGGGCGAATCTGGCTGTCGCGGGCGCATTGATGCAGGCCGTGACACGCAATCCGCTTGCTTCCCCGGGCGTCTTCGGGATCAACGCCGGGGCGTCGGTGGCGGTCGTTTTTGTGACCGTCACGTATCCGTTTGTGACGGGCGGATATACGGTGGCTGCCGCTTTTGCAGGGGGAGCCGCAGCGGCGGTCGTCGTCTTCACGATGGCTTCCGCCTTTAAAGGAGCTCATATGGAGGTCAACCTGGCGCTGACGGGAGTGGCCATCCAAGCGATCCTGTCGGCGGCGACGCAGGCGCTGCTTATTTTAAATGAAACGAAAACCGATAGCGTGCTGTTCTGGCTCGCGGGATCGGTATCAGGGAGAAAATGGGAGCACGTCCAAACACTCCTCTGGTGGGGCATTCCCGCGCTTGCCGTCGCCTTCGCGCTCGGGCGCTCGGCCTCCATCCTCAGCTTAGGTGAAGATATGGCCCGGGGACTGGGCCAGCGCGTATGGAAGACCCGGAGCCTGATTACGCTCGTTGTGATCTTGCTGGCGGGGGTGTCCGTAGCCGTCGCCGGTCCGATCGGCTTTGTCGGGCTGATGGTGCCACATATCGTGCGTTACTTGACCGGCGCGGACTATCGGGCGGTGATCCCGCTGTCCGCCTTGCTCGGGGCGGTGCTGCTGCTGCTCGCAGACCTCGCCTCCCGCTTCGTGCTGTTTCCGTATGAGACGCCGGTGGGCGTCGTCACGGCGCTGATCGGCACGCCGTACTTTATTTATTTGGCCCGCCGCAGGCGCAAGGAGGGGAACGGCGAATGAACCGACAGCATGTTCCGGTTGCGGCAGGCAAACGGCGTAATGCCGGCGTTCTCGGTCTGCTGGCGCTCGCGACTCTGCTTCTTGCCATAGCCAATATCGGCATCGGGGATGCGAAGCTCGGGATCGGGCCGATCCTGGCGTCGCTCGTCGGCCAAGGCGACCCGAACACGGCTGCGATTATTTTAGACTACCGGCTGCCCCGCATCGCGCTGGCGCTGCTGGCCGGTGCCGGTCTGTCCGTCGCGGGCGTCATCGCCCAAGGCGTCATGCGCAATCCGCTCGCCGCTCCCGATACGCTCGGCATTACGGGAGGCGCGGGGCTGGCTGCGGTCGTCGTGACGCTGCTGCTTCCGCTGTCTGCGCCCTCGGCGCTCATGGCAGCGGCCTTCGGCGGGGGTATCGCTGCCGCATTTGCCGTGTATTTGCTTGCTTATCGCAGAGGCGTCGCTCCCGTCCGGCTGGCGCTCGTGGGAGTGGCCGTCAGCGCATTTTGCTCCTCGGGCATTCACCTGCTGGTGTCGCGGGCCACTCCCAACGTGAACACGGCGCTCATCTGGCTCAGCGGAAGCTTGTGGGGCAGGTCATGGGACCAGGTGCTGCAAGTGCTGCCTTGGATGCTGCTCCTTATTCCGCTTGCCTGGCTGCTGGCCGTTCATTTGGACGTGATCCGTCTCGGCGACCCGGTCGCCCTTGGACTCGGCGTCAAAGTCGAGCTTCTGCGGGCGTCTCTGCTGGCGATGGCCGTCGCGCTGACCGGTTCGGCCGTAGCCGTGGTGGGCACGATCGGGTTCGTCGGGCTGATCGTGCCGCATGCCGCCAGGCAGCTTGTCGGGGGGCGTCATCGCATCTTGATCCCCACGGCGGCGCTCCTTGGCGGGCTGCTCGTTCTCGTCGCGGATACGCTCGGCCGGGGACTTTTGCCGCCGGTGGAAATTCCCGCCGGACTGGTCGTTTCGGCCGTCGGCGGCCCTTATTTTTTGTATCTGCTTTGGCGTCAGTCGAAACGATGAGATCTATTCTACTTTATGAGGGGAAGGAAAGCTTCAGATGAAAATTGCCTTGGTTATTTTTGATCGGTTTACCGATCTGGATTTATTTCTGCCATGGGATTTGTTGAATCGTGTCCGTTCCGTCGCAGGCGTGGAGGATTGGCAGGTAAAGATCGTAGGGACCAAGGAGACGCACGTGTCCGATGCCGGGCTGCCGATCCAGACGATGGGGACGATCGACGAACTGCAAGAGATGGACGCGGTCCTCTTTACAAGCGGGGTACTGGTCCCGGAGCTGATTCAAGACACAGAGTATATGGCCCGCCTCAAGCTGGCTCCGGACAGGCAGTGGATCGGTTCGATGTGCTCGGGGGCGCTCATTTTGGCGACGCTCGGGCTACTGGACGGCAAGGAGGCGACGACGTATCCAACCCGCAGGAAGATGCTGGAGAAGATGAACGTGAAGGTGGTCGCCCAAGATTTCGTCAGCGACGGAAGAATCGCGACCGCTGCCGGCTGTCTGGCCGCCCAACAGTTGGCGGAATGGGTCATCGCGTCCGCGATCAGCCCGAAGGTCGCCGCACAAGTATTGAGAACGATTCAGCCTGTAGGTAAAGGACTGTAGCATAAAAACAACCCGCGTGGAGCGTAACTCCTCGCGGGTTGTTGTCGTTATTGCGGAAGCTGAACCTTCATCTCCAGCTCTTTCAGGAACGTCACAGGCGTCATGCGCTTGGTCAGCACCTCAAGCTGGGCTGTCGGGTCTACGGCCGGAAATTCCAGCTCGTATTGGTAGACGCCATCCTCTACGCCAACCAATTCCGTGCGGGTATAGTCAAGCCGCTTCCCGTTTTGTACCAGCCAAGTGCCCGTCTTATGAACGGATGCCGTTTCTCCGGCGATCGCCAGTTTCAGAATAGTTTTATCCTTGCTGAAGTCCACGCCGGTTACCGACATGCTGCCGATTTTGCCTTGATCGAGCGTCAGCGGATATTGACCGGTCAATGGCGCGGTCACATTCGCTTTATCCGAGAACATCGTGCTTGTATCGTCGTACCAGCCTCCTACATACGGCCTGATGGTCAGTTCCTTAGGCTTGCCCTGCAAAGGCTCCACATTTTCGGTATAGTGAGGCACGAAAGAGCCGTCCGGCTGCTCTTGGAATTGCTCTTTAGCCTTTTGGTATTCGTAAATCCATCCGTTGTCGTCCGTGACCAAATAACTCATTTTCATGAGCTGTTCATCGACTTCTTTCGCAATCCCATTCGGGACGTGGCGGGCCAAGACAAATTCGGTCGTCTCCGGAGAGGCCGACAGCGACTTCAACGTGAACGTGACCCCGCCGTACTGCTTTTGGATGTCCGGGTTCAGCTTGAAGGTTTCTGCGTCTTGAGTGGCAACCGGCACTGCGGCGGTTTGGTTTGCGGAAACGGCGGTTGCATCAGCCCGAACGGCCAGCGGTGCGAGTCCTCCTAATAATACGGCTGCGCTTAATACGGCAATGGTTGTTTTTTTCATTGTGGTTTGCTCCTCCTCTTTTTGGGTCGTACACCTTATAGGCGAACGAACCGGCGGCTCGGTTCATGGGTGAACCGAATTCGATTTTGTTTCGCCTTAAGATAAGGAGGTGTTTTCGTCCGGCCCAAGCGGCGATGATTCGGGGCGAAAAATCAGCACCGCCGCAATCCCTTATATGGAAAGATGGAGGATATGATGATGTTGAACAAACGAAAATGGGTGTCCGCAGGACTAGGTCTCGCATTGCTTACCATGGCGCTGCCTCTTTATGGAGCGTCAGCTGCCCCGGGAGGAAACGGAGCCGGTGCATTAACCCTCGAGCAGATCGCCAAGGAAATCGAAGGGAAGAAGCCGAGCCCGTTTTACTTGGAATGGAAGCAGACGTCCACGTTCGAAAATGGAACGAGCAAGGTTGTGTCATACAAGCAATGGGAGGATGTGCCGAATGCCCGATACCGATCGGAGGTCAACTATGACGGAAGCGGCAAAACGATGAGCACTTCGATCATCAACGGAGATGACGGAGTTTTCATCACGGAAGGGAAAACAAGCGGAGTAAAGTTGAAGGGGATGGAATGGGACGGCTTCTCCAGAATGTCCAAGCAAAAACTTAAGTCACTGTTAGAATATAACGAAGCTCCGGTTTTTAAAGGAGAAGAAACGCTCCTTGGCCGGGCCGCCTATCACCTGTCGGGTGCAAGCAAGCCATTGAATCGAAAATTTACGGATGCCCAAGGGATCGAGAGAGTGGAAAACGGGGTCATCCCGGCGAGTGAGCAATGGTTCGATAAAGAAACCGGCATATTGCTGAAAGAAACCACAACCGATCCGCGTGGCGGCGGCAGCGAGAGTATCGTAACGTCGGTTGATTTCACGCCGGTATTCGGCAGCGATACGTTCAGTTTCGAAGCGTCTACAGGCGGCACCGACCCCATTAAGGTAACCATTGACGGTGCCGCGCAAAGCTTCGAGCAGCCGCCGGTTATCGTCGAAGGAAGCACGCTTGTGCCGCTAAGGGCGATTTTTGAAAAGCTGGGCGCCACGATCGACTGGAACGAAAAGGAGCAGTCCGTGACCGCCAAGAAAGGGACAACGACGGTGTATTTGAAGATCGGCGATACAAACGCCACGGTCGGCGGTTCGGCCAAATCGCTGGAAGTGCCGGCGCAGATCTTGAACGGCCATACGATGGTCCCGGTCCGCTTCATCGGCGAAGCGCTGGGGGCGGTAGTGAAGTGGGAGCCTTCGTCCCAAACGGTTATTATTACGAATAACTAGCAGGATAAAATAAATTAAACCTTGGTTTGGGTCACGTTGGTCGTGCCCGAATCAAGGTTTTTTCACATCCGCTAGTGTCTTTCCGGATCATTGGAGCGGCCAACGAGATAATCCAGACTAACGTTGAAATAATCTGCAAGAACAAGAAGACCATCATAATCGGGCCGTCTGTTGCCTGACTCATAATGGCTGATTGAACGAACGGAAACCCCGAGGATTTGGGCGAGTTCCTCTCGTTTGACCTGATTTTGCTCACGTAGTTCTTTTAATCGTTCGGCAATTGTAGGCATAAGGTTCTCCTTAAACACTTGGGTGGAACTTTATGGGAAATACAATCAATAGTATAAAGGCATCTCTTACCATATTCAAAAGGTAGAACTGGTACTGGAGCAACATCCATGGGTAGCCATTATTATGGAACCGTAATGCTGCTATTCCCCTCAAAAAAACACCCGTGCCTTGAACGCATCATGCCGGCGTGATTCCGTCATGAACGCGTTCAAAACACGGGAAGCTTCAATAAAAGCGATGGTGCCGAGTATCGGCAAGGTTAAAACTGCTACTTTCTAATTTCAAACGTGATCTCTTTTTGCAGCGGGATCGGGTTGGCGTTACGCATCATGGTAGTTTCGTATGAGTCCTGCTCAGGCGTCATGATGCCTGCTTCAAAATAGTCGTCCTCCGGCCGCTCGGACCGCGGCACCCCGTCGATTACCGCAACGCCGGGATGCGGTTCGTACAATTCATACAATTCCGGGGTGTTCTGGATTTTCTCCTGATAAGCTTTGTTGAGGTCCTGAGGAATGCCGAACTGGATGCCCAAGCGGACGTCTTCCGGACGATCCTTCTTGATTTTGAGCCACAGGTAACCCTTTTTATAAGAGGTCCCGACGATCGTAAATTGTTTATCCTTAAAGCGTACCGTTTTCGGCAGCTTTTCGCCGGGCGAGAGCGTAAATGAGGCGCTCGGCGTTTTTTCGGTAAGCTGGAAGCCGTTCAGGTGCAAGGTTAGCCGCTTCACGGACGGGTCGAAATAAGGCGAAGACATGAACTCCATTTTGTTGCCGTCCTGCTCATCGGGGCTGGCGGCGTTATCGTACATTTTCTGCGGACTATCCACCTGTAACGGGTATTTGTTCCCCTTATCGTCGGTAAGATAAGGGTCGAATTTACGCTCATAATCGTAAAACTGCCTGAATTCCAAATAGTGGTTTGCACCCTGCTCGATTTTCACATCAAGGTACGTATTTGTGGGCGTAATCTTGACCTGGTCCAAAGTAAAAGACGGAAGATCCGGGTCCCCGGCCACCTCAACCTGTTGATGAAGCGGAACAATAAGGTCTTCGCGCCATTGCGACTTATCGAACGGCACGCTCATCTCGAACAAGAACTCCGCGTTTTGTTGTCCCGGTTGAACCTTGGATACGCTGAACCGCAACTCCTTCGGGTTCTTGTTCATAAAATCTTGGACTTGCTGCGGCGTCAGGGTGAAGCTGTAAATTTTGGCATAAATAGGCTCCTTGGTTGAATCGTCGGACATAATGATGCCCCCGCTGCCTCCGCCGCTAAATTCTTTAAAGTCAACGATATGGAACAAATAATCCGTTGTGTTTCTCCAGTCCGCGTCCCAACCGCCGTTATCTCGTTTGAACGCATTTTTCTTGATCTCGTCGGACTTGACGAACGTCTTGTAGGAAAGTTTATCGCCGGTCAAATAAACATCGCTGATGCCGATGGTGACGTCGCCGAACTGCTTCACGACGGGCTCGGCCGGTTCATAGCCATAGGAGCGCGCATTGCGGACACCGTCATAGCCCCGTACTTCATCCAGCCAGCTTAACACGCCAGAGAAGCCCGGAAGGCCTTTTACCATATTGGCGAACGTCGGGGAAACCTGCGCGGCGCCGACCGAAGCGACTATGGCCAAGGCACAGGCGGCGGCAATGGTGAAGCGTGCCTTCCTGCTGCGCTGCCGGGTCGGCCTGCGGGCCGGGATGGCAGGCAGTGATTCTGCCATGTCCGGAACGTTCTTGGCGAATTGAAGCAGCGATGCCGGGACCGGAAGCTCTTGAAGCGATTGGGTGAGCTCTTCTTTGACTTGTTTATCGCGTACCGATTTCAACATTCCATCACCTGCTTTGGATTAGGTTGCATCATTTTTTCGTTCAATTTCAAGCGGGCGGCATGCAACCGCGATTTGATCGTGCCCTTCTTCACGTCGAGCACATCGGCGATTTCGTCAAGCGACAGCTCCTGATAATAGTACAAAATGACGACCGTCCGGTGGTTGATGTCCAGCGACATCACCGATTCCAGCAGCTCGTGGCCCGCTTCCTTGCGGATGAGCGCGTCGATCGGAGAGGCTTGCTCGTCCGGGACTTCCATCTCCTCCAGATCGCCGGTCCGGCTGGCCAATTTCGAACGCTGCCTGGCCAGATCGAGCGCGCGGCAGGCGGTCAAATGATTGAACCAGCTCTTGAAATTGCGAATATTTTTGCCGTTCATAATAGCTTGATATGCTTCGAGCAACGCATTCTGCACCGCATCTTCCGCCAGATGCGAAGAACGCAGTATCGCGGCCGACGTGCTGTAGACGCGGCCTAACAACGGCTCGACCAGCTTGAAAAAAGCTTCTTTATCTCCGTTCCTGCACTGCTTCATATATAGCTTTTCCTGATCCATTTACGTCACCTTCCTGACTTCCTCTACCTTATAGGCGAACGAAACGGGACCCCGGTTCATTGATTCCGCAAAAAAATTTTGCTCCTTCTTTAATGATACTTGCTTATCGTCGCGATCAAGGCGTCCGCGGTTATATACGGCTCGCCCGCATTGATCCGGTAAACCAGCCGGTCCGCGGCGGTATTGATGCCTTCCTTAATCGTAAACAGCAGCCCGATGCCTGCTTCCTCCGCCGCTTGAAGCGTCTCTTCATTGTACGCCCCGTACGGAAAAGCAAGCAACCTCGAATGATTGCCAAGCTCGGCGCGGAGCCGCTCGTTCAAAAACGTCAAGTCGCTGCGAATCCGCCTGCGGTACTCTTCGGCCGACTCGGTCCGATTGCGCTGGGTCAGATAGGCGGGATGGGTCAAGGCCGGCTGCGGCTGGCTGCCGGGGGCGGTATGGAGCATGCGGTGTGAATCGTAGGTATGGCTGTAAATGCCGTATCCTGCCCGTACCAGCTCCCGCATTTTGTCCCACGTCAGATGCGGCTCCGCATCGGGATGATACGTATCCGACAGCGCTCCGATTATAAAGTTGGATGCGGGAACGCCGTGCTTTTTCAGAATCGGATACGCGCGGGTATAGAACGACTCGTACCCGTCATCGAAGGTGAGGACGATGGCGTTGGCGGGAACGGGTTTTCCTTGCAGGGCGAAGCGGACGTAGTCTTCCATGCCGATGATCTGGTAGCCGTGATCTTTCAGCGCTTTCAGATGAGCGTCGAATTGGACGGTCGAAACCGTTGAGGGCTGCGGGAATCCGGCCGCTTCCGGTTCCTGGACATCGTGGTACAGCAGAACGATAACTTTATTTTGATAATGGGCTTCGACCTCCGACTGCAGCGTGTGCCCGGTCAGCGTGACCCCGGTCAGCAAGAGCAGCAGAAAGGCGGCGCCCGGGATAAGCCTTCTCATGCGTGCCTCCTAAGCTTGATGTGGTGTGCGCACATGATATAGGCGAACGGAAGCGGCGGGCGGTTCAAATGATTCAAATGAGAATCGAGGGGCAGAGAGGGGGAACGTGTCATGACCGCCGTTCAAAATACGGGGAAGCTTCAATAAAAGCGAATGCGCCGGCCGCCGGCAAGGTGAAGACTTTTACTGCCGGCTTCCGGACATCCTCCTTATTTTTAAAGATTGCTTTCATTCGTTTGGTGGTACTTTCTTATCGTTGCGATCAAGGCGTCCGCGGTTATATACGGCTCGCCTGCGTCGATCCGGTGCACCAGCCGGTCTGCGGCGGTATTAATGCCTTCGCGGGTGGTGAACAGCAGCTCGATGCCTGCTTCCTCTGCCGCTTGCAGCGTTTCTTTATTGTACGCCCCGTACGGAAAAGCGAGCAGCTTCGAACGGTCGCCAAGCTCGGTGCGGAGCCGCTCGTTCATCAAGGTCAAATCGCTGAGAATCCGCTTGCGGAACTCTTCGGCCGATTCTGGCTGTTTCGATTGTGCCAAATAGGCGGGATGTGTCAAGGCCGGCTGCTCCGGGCCTTCCGGAGCTGTATCGACCATGCAGTGCGAATCGTAGGTATGGCTGTAAATGCCATGCCCGGCCAGGATCAGCTCGCGCATCTGGTTCCAGGTCAAATACTGTCCCTTTTTGGGATCTCTCGTATCCGTCGGCGCTCCGATCACGAAATTGGATGCGGGAACGCCGTGCTTTTGCAGAATCGGATACGCGCGGGTATAAAACGATTCGTATCCGTCATCGAATGTGAGGACGACGGCATTCGGGGGAACCGGTTTCCCTTGCCGGGCGAAGCGGACGTAATCTTCCATGCTGATGATCTGGTAGCTGTGGTCTTTCAGAGCCTTCAGATGAGCTTCGAACTGGTGCGGCGTGACCGTCAAGAGGCGGGGCATGCCAGCCGCATCCGGTTCTTGGACGTCATGATACAGCAGAACGATCACTTTATTTTCATAATGGATTTCGGCTTCCGGTTGTCGCGACTGCCCGGCCATTTTGATGTCGGATACCTTGATTACGATCAGCAAAAGCAGAAGGGAAAGGACACCCAAGAGGATAGCGATACTTAAAATAACTCTTTTCATGTTTAGTCTCCTATGCGTTGATGTGTTGTGCGCACATGGAATAGACGCGGGGAATGGCTTTGCTGTTCCCTTGAGGGGAAGGGGGATTCCAGCATCTTGCAATTCCGGAATCTGTATGAGAATCTAGGAATAGGGAGGGGGACGTCATGTTCCGCCTAAGTCATACGTAATGGGGGAATCGGCAATGGAGCTTACGGTGAAGCGGCTGTCCGAATGTACGTTGAATCAAGCAATAGAGGTTTGGAACAAAGGGTTCGAGGATTACTATGTTCAGATCGTCATGACGGTCGATGCGTTCTTGGCGCGAATGGTGGCCGAAAGCTTGTCGGCGGACTATTCCTTTGTCGCGTTTGACGGGGACGAGCCGGTGGGGATCATTCTGAACGGCATCCGTACGATGAACGGCGTCAAAACGGCCTGGAACGGAGGAACAGCCGTCGCTGTGTCGCACCGCAGGCATGGCGTCGCCAGGCAGCTGCTGGAAGCGTCCATCCGGTTGTACCGGGAGGAAGGCGTATCAAGGGCGACGCTCGAAGCGTTCAAACAGAACGAAAAGGCTATTGCCTTATACCGGAAAATGGACTACGAGGTAACCGATCAATTGGTGCTGCTGGAATCAGCGGAAGCCTGGCAGGCGGGAGAGCTCCCGCGAGGGGACTATACGGTCCGCTGGTCCGGCTCGCATGAAGCGGCGCGGCTTCCTTTCTACAACGCAAACTCGGCTTGGCAGACGGGCTGGCAGAGCTTGAAGGACGGGCATACGGTTATCGCATCCGATTCGGAAGGCCGCCCCGTCGGCTATGCGCTCGTCAAGCGGGCGTACGATGCATCCGGCGAGCATGTCTCGACGATTTTGTACCAATGCGTAACGAGCCCGGACGTCACGGATGCGGGCGGAATCGTCCGGCTCTTGTGCTCGGAAGTGTTTGCCGGAGCCGATGCGCTGCGGAAGCGTGCGTTTAACTTGTCGAAGACGTCTGTCTGCGCGGAGGTTTTGACGGCGGGAGGGTTTACGGTCGCTGTGGAGCAGGTTAAAATGGACAAAAGCCTCTAAAGGAACCGTGCGGGGAAAGCCGTGCGCGGAACCGCGCGAAAAAGGGGAAGTTTGCGATGCCATTTCAGTTCGAAGCGGGCGATTATCCGGAACGCCCGGGCTGCTACATCATGAAAAATGCCGAGGGCCGCATCCTTTACGTCGGCAAAGCCAAAAATTTGCGCAGCCGTCTGCGCTCGTATTTCCAAAATCGGGATCAGCGCAGGGGCATTCGTCAAATGGTGCAGGACATCGCGTCCATTGAAGTGGTGCTGGTCAATAACGAGTCGGAAAGTCTGCTGCTGGAGAACAATCTGATCAAAATCCATAAGCCCCCGTACAACCGGGCGCTCAAGCGGGATAACAGCGGGTATGCTTACTTGCAGATGACGGACGAGCGGTTTCCGCGGCTGACCGAATATTACCGCGACCGCAGGCTGCGGACCGCAAGTGGTGAAGGCCGGGCTGCTGCTTTGGGAAAGGAGCACCGCTTCGGTCCTTACCGGAGCGCCCGTTTCCGCGATGCCGTGCTCGAATTTGTCACGGAGCATTATAAGCTGAGGACGTGCGAAAAGCTGCCGAAGCGCGTCTGTCTGCTCTATCACCTCGGCAAGTGCAGCGGCGTATGCGAAGGGAAAATCACGGAGGAGGCATACCGGGAAACGGCGCAACAGGCGGCCGGTCTGCTTTTGAACCAAGGGGAGAACCTGATCGCCGCGATGCGCGCCAAGATGAGCGAGTACGCCGAACGTCTGGAATTCGAGAAAGCGGGCAGCATGCTTCGTCACCTGCGCATTTTGGAGGAAATGCCGGAGAAGCAGATCGTCGACCGGGAAGGCTCGATCCATCAGGATGTGCTGTATTTCGGCGAGGATCGGGTGCTGATCGCCAAGGTGCAGGAGGGCATGCTGCGGGATTTTCAGATGCATGAACTGGAGCGCGCATACGGCGAGGTCGCCTGCGACCGTTTTCTGGTCAGCCGCTATGGGGAAGCCCAGGGGCCGGACGAGCTCATCGTGAACAAAGTGAGCGATCCCGGTTCGGTTCGTGCCGTATTGCGGAGAACGGGAGGCCGGGCGATCAAGATTACGACGCCCAAGCGCGGCTTGAAATACGATTTGCTGCAATTGTGCAAGGACAACTACGAGTACCGGATCGGACGCGACGGGAAGAAGCCGTGAACGGACGGCTAGGCCTAATAACATAAGCACGGACCAAGGACAAACGGTCGGTGCTTTATTTGTTTTCGCTCTTGTTGGGAGAGGACCTACTCTTCAGTTTCTTTTACAGGTTGACAAAACGAACAATTGTAACTACAATGGTTACAGGTAGTGGAATTAACGGAGAGGAGAGGATATGAATGTCGATCAGCAGTCGTTTTGCCGTAGCGATTCACATCTTGGCTCTCCTCGATATGAATAAAGAAGGCCGCAATACGTCGGAATTTATCGCGGGCAGCGTCAACACGAACCCGGTGGTAATTCGCCGTCTGATCGGTCTGCTGGGCAAAGCCGGGCTGGTGCATACGAGTCCCGGCGTCGGTGGCGCATCGCTGGCCCGACAGCCCCATGACATCAGCCTTCTGGAAGTTTATCGCGCCGTGCAGAACGACCCGCCGGGGGAGCTGTTCGCGGCGCACGATAAGCCGAATCCGAAATGCCCGGTCGGGCAAAATATTCAAGGCACGCTGGACACCGTCTTCAAACGGGCGGAGTCGGCCATGGAGAACGAGTTGGCGAAAGTTACGCTGGACCAGATTGTATTCGATTTGGTACGGGGTGACCGGTAACCCTTTTTTTTGCCGTAACCTGTAACTGTGGTGGTTACACGGGAATGGAAAGAAGAGACTCGGACGACTTTATTAAGGAGGTGAATTGAAAAATGACCGTCAAAATTCAAGTGTATTCGGACTACGTTTGTCCCTTCTGTTTTCTGGCAGAAGGACCGCTGGAGCAGGCCGTGCAGGGCAAGGACGTCGAGGTGGAATGGATGCCCTTCGAGCTGCGCCCAAGCCCGACTGAGCCGCTGGACCCATGGAACGACCCGCCGAAATTGAGGATGTTCGAGCAGTCCATCGCTCCTTACGCACAGCGGATGGGCATCGATATGAAGCTGCCGCGGGTTTCCCCGCATCCTTACACCCACCTTGCGTTCGAAGGGTATCAATACGCCAAGGAGCACGGCAAAGGGAACGAGTACAACCACCGGTTGTTCCGGGCCTTCTTCCAGGAGGAGCAAAATATCGGGGACCCGGACGTGCTGGCGAAGCTGGCCGGTGAAATCGGACTGGATGCCGCCGAGTACCGGGAGGCGCTGGAAACTCGGAAATACAAGGAAGCTCATCAGCAAGCGCTGAATCATGCTTACCGGGAAGCGGGTATCACGGCCGTCCCTACGTTTTTTATCGGCAACAAGGTGCTGAGAGGCGTAGCGAACCGCGAGACGCTGGAGCAGGTGATCGCCGAGGAACTGGCCGGTCAAGCCGGCAAGGCCGCCGAAGGGCTGTCCTGCACCGTGGATGGAGAATGCGATTAACCGCAATAACTTTTGATCACCCTAACATTTTATAGGACGAAAGGATGGATTGACGATGAAAATTGCATTGGTTGGAGCAACGGGAACGATCGGACAGCGGATATTGGAGGAAGCCTTGAGCCGGGGGCATCAAGTGACGGCCATCGTGCGCGATCCGTCTCGTGTGACGAAGCAGAACGAGAACCTGAAGGTTGTAACGGGAGACGTTTCGAACGCGGATAGTCTCGCCGCAGCGGCAGCCGGTCACGACCTCGTGATTAGCGCTTACGGTCCGGCGCACGGTCAAGAGGAGAAGCTGGCCCAAGCTGCCCAAGCGTTGGTTGATGCGGCGAAAAAGGCCGGCGTCAGCCGTCTGCTGACCGTCGGAGGCGCGGGAAGTCTGGAAGTGGCTCCTGGCGTGCAACTGGTCGATACGCCTGAATTCCCTGCGGAATGGAAGGGAATTGCATTGGCGCACCGGGATGCGCTGGAGGTCTACCGCAGCTCCGGACTCGACTGGACGAACCTGAGCCCGGCCGCATTGATTCAACCGGGCGAGAGAACGGGCCAATACCGTACGGAAGAAGACCGGCTCGTCACGGATGCCGAGGGGAACAGCCGCATCTCGGCTGAAGACTACGCCGTTGCTATGCTAGACGAGGCGGAGCGTCCGCGCTTCTCCGGCAAACGGTTTACCGTCGGCTATTAATCCGATTCAAACCAAAGGCGAACCGCAGCGACTCACATCGCAGGCGGTTCGCCTTCTTCGTTTATCCCCGTCCCTTCAGGGGATGCTGCCCCGGCCCAACCCTCCATCCAGACGACGGCGTTCAAACGCCGGCCCCACGTTCTTGTCACCAAGCGGCTCACGTTTCGACTGCGGCCAAGCGCTATGCCCTTTGCGGATGACCAAGCCTCGCGCGGCAGCCGGAACAAGGCGCTGATGAGCAGACGTTCTTCCGGCCGCAGCGGTTTGAATTGTTCGTATCCGCGCAGCAGCGCTTCCATAAGCAGCGGTTCGAAAAGCGTGGTATTCAGCAGCGTTCTTGCGACTTCCTGATAAATCGAGCCCATCCTGACCCGGTCCCAGTCAATCAGGAACAGCCTGTCGGGCCGGATAATGACGTTCGGAAAAGTAACATCGCCGTGAATGAGAGCGGGATGCTCATGTTCCATCAAGAGCAGCCGCTGTACCTCCGGTGTCTCCATGATCCTCCAGGCTTCGTCCGCCAAGGCGATGCACTCGGCCCCGTGCATTCGAAACCAGCGGCCTCGACGTTTAAACCGCACGAGCTGCCGTCGAAACAAGGCATCCTGCCGCTTCAGGACAGCGGCTTCCTGTAACGTAAAGCAAGACATCGGCAAACGGGAGTTTGGTGTGACATTATGAAGCCCGGCCAATGCTTTTCCGAGGTTATCATAGTCTTGTACGTCGTTTTGAAGCCCCCGGCCTTTAATCCATTCCGTTAAATAATAGGGTTTGCCTCGATAGCTGGTCCAGTATCGGCCGGATGACGTTGTCAACCACTTCGGCAGATGGGGGTAACCGCTCTCCTTCAGCGTACGGATGTGTGAAGAAATGCGCTCAATTTGCTGCTTGGGGGTGCGCCGGCCAAGGAGGCGGCTTCGGCAAAACGGCTTTAGCAGGAAGTCGCCCCGATCGGTGATTGTACGGTAAGCGGCATTGCGTTTGTAAAGCGAATGGCATGGGATGATTCGCTTGATTTGCAGTCCGTAACGGCGGGCTAGGAGACGATATCTCGTTTTGAGGGTTCGGTAAGCCACACGAGGTTCCTCCCATTCGTGATGGTATGGAATTGGAGTCTACCCCTAGTGTATTCGGCTGCCCGTACCGCGTAACGGACAAACTCATAAATTTGAGACTCGTCAGGTTTGATGAGGGCGTCGGAGCAGTTGTCGAGGTGGACATCGAATTTTTCCAGCGGCTTCAAAAATATTTCACAAACGAATGCCTTTGGTGTATAATGAATAAATATTTTAATTGTTTATTATTAAATTATTTTGTGTTTTAATGGTTTTATTTTGAAAACACCTTCCTTGGAGGGCGCCTTTTGACACGAAAGGAGTGATTTTCATGAACGAGGAGCATCAATTAAAAACCGAACTGGCCCGCACGTTCCGGAAGGTCGTCAAAGAAATGTCGTACCTGTGGAGCCGGCATATCGACAAGTCGCTTTCGATGGCCCAGTTTATGGTGCTCCGGCAGCTGCGCGGAGGACCGCAGAAGGTATCCGACTTGGCTGAGGCTCTGGAGCTGACATCCGGGGCGATTACCGCCAAGGCCGATAAATTGGTAGAAAAGGGGTATGCTAAGCGGTATCGGGGAGAAGACGACCGGCGGGTCGTTTATCTGGAAATGACGGAACGGGGCTTGAGCGAGCTAAGGCAGCTTGGAGAGCAGCAGACGGAGCTGGTTGAATCGTTGTTCGCCGGTTTGTCGGAGGAGGAGATTCGGCAGCATCTCCGATTCTTTAACCGGATGCTCAACAACATGGAACAATTGGGAGAGGAGTAAGAAGGTAACGTGGAACATTTATCGTATAAACGTAAAATCACGATTATGATCGCCATTATCGCGGCGATGTTCTTTTCAGCCATTAACCAGACGATCGTCGGAACGGCTCTGCCGCGGATTATCGCCAAGCTCGGCGGAATGGACTACTATACATGGGTCATCACGATTTATTTGCTTACCTCGACGATCGCAACGGTACTGGTCGGCAAGCTGTCCGATATTTACGGCCGGAAGCCGTTTATTCTAACGGGGATTGTCTTATTTATGATCGGCGCGTTCATGGCGGGGACGTCCGGGGATATTTTTCAGCTGATTACGTACCGGGGTATTCAGGGGTTGGGCGCCGGAGTTATTATGGCCACGGCCTTTACGGCCGTCGGCGACTTGTTCGCTCCCCGCGAGCGCGGGAAATGGTCCGGGATCATGATGTCGGTGTTCGGGTTCGCGAGTGTCGTCGGTCCTGCGCTTGGAGGATATATCGTCGACCATATGGAGTGGCACTGGGTATTTTGGATTTTCCTGCCTCTTGGCATTGTCGCTTTCATTATGATTCTGACGATGTTCCCGAAGGTGGAGCGCAAGCCGTCGGAATCGATCGATTATTTCGGCTCGCTGTTCCTTACGTTGACGATCGTGCCGATGCTGCTCGCGTTCTCGTGGGCCGGCACGAAATATGCCTGGGGATCATCGCAAATTGTCGGTTTGTTCGCCTGTACATTGGTGGCGCTGGTTATTTTCATTTGGGTGGAGAGTCGGGTGAAAAGTCCGGTGCTGCCGCTCTCGTTGTTCAAGAACGGAATTGTGACGATCTCGAATGTCATCGGGTTTATTATGAACGCCGGGATGATGGGAGCGCTCATGTATACGCCGTTCTTCGTCCAGGGCGTAATGGGCATCTCGCCGACCTACTCCGGTTATGTGACGATGCCGATGTCCATCGGGATGGTCGTGACCAGCGCGATCAGCGGGCAGTTGATCACGAAAACGGGCAAATACAAGCGGATCGCGATTATCGGGATTATCATTATGGTCATCGGGATGATGATCATGCATTACATGAATACGATCTCGGTGACGGTGCTCAGCATGATCGTGTTCGGCTTCGGCCTCGGGCTGGGGATGCCGGTCTTTTCCTTGACCGTTCAGAACGCCGTATCGCCGAAAGATCTTGGCGTCGCCACGGCTTCCTCGCAGCTGTTCCGTAACTTGGGCGGCACGATCGGCATTGCCGTCATGGGGACGATTATGTCGACGGGCATGACGAACAAGCTGCAGGAAATCCTGGCCAGCGGGCGGGGCGTCGACTTGAGCAAGCTCGATCCGAAGGTAGCGGAGAAGCTCGCCGCGTTCCACAATCCGCAGATGCTGCTCGATCAGCCGAAGCTGGCGCAGATTCAGGCAGCCCTGCCGCCGGAGCTGCAGACGGTGTTCGGCCGGATGATCGATTCGCTCCGCGAGGCGCTCAGTTACTCGCTGGCCAATGTGTTTTTGGCGGGGGCTGCGCTGCTGGCGGTCGCGCTTGTGCTGACGTTCTTCTTGAAGGAGATTCCGCTGCGGACCGGAAGCGGCGGCCCGGGGCCGAAGCCGCAGGAAGCGGCGGAAACGGACCGCGAACCGGCGCCCCGCCTCCGCGGGAAGCAGCCGGCGAACGGGTAAAACCATACACGGGCTTGGACCATGAGTTGGTCCGGGTCCGTTTTTTTGGTTTAAACGATAAATTCCATCACATCAGCTTCAGTTCTTTGATAAAGTCGACAAACGCTTTAATCAACGAAAGATGCAAGGACTCCTTCCGGTAAATCATCCACGATTTTCGCAAGATCGGTTCCCCGTGCTTCGTCCTCAATTGAAGGCGAACGTGAAGTCGAGCGAGAAACAGGCAGGCTGCCGGCGCCCGAGCCGGTATCCGGGAATTCGCTAGCTGCGGGGGAGAACGCTCGTGCTGATGACCATGTGGGCTACTTCGACCATTGCGATCCAGGGTTTTGGCACCTGGCCTGTTTTGTCTGAGGAATGAAACAGTTTCAATTGTTGTGATAAAATGGAATGAAGACAGGGGGCCTGATGATGAAAAAGCTGTCTGTTGTGTTGCTGCTTTTCGGAACAATTGTTACGTTTATCGGAGTACTGCCCTTTATATTTGCTTATCCTTACTGCCATAATTGTGTCAATTCCGGTCCCTCCACTTGGTGGGAGCTTGTCCTTATGATTTCGTACGAGGGGAAAGGGCGGTATTTGGCTGTCGGGATTGCGTTACTGCTACTATCTATACCGTTGCTTATCCAACAAAGAAAAGCGCGATTGCAAAGTTGACCATCGGTATTATGGGGCTTTTGGGATTTTCACGAATACAGTTCATTCATTCCTTCAATGGTGCGTTTCATGTACGCAATTGCTTCCAATGGTTCCACGATCTTAGCGTCTTGTCCCAATTCCCATATCATGTCTGTATAAAATTCCAACTTATTGATGGGGATGTGCATGCGAATGCATCCGGTACCGTCTTCTTGGAGCTCGATGAAATCTCGAAATCTTCCGTTTGGTTCCAGTTTTTTTAAGCCATTTGACGTTAAGCTTACGCAAAAGATTATCTTTTCTTGGCTATTTTCCTCATCTTCCTGCCAGTCGAACACAGATTTTCTATCTACATCCTCGCGCCAAGTAATGAGCTCATTCAAAATTGCCGTTATAATCCGATCCGCCCGAAAAAGCCTGTAGCCGCGTCGTGCAAAGCAATATGCCGGACAATACCAATATCCGCGGTCTGAATAGAGTCCGACGGGTTGAATATCTCTAGTATTTTTTCCACTAACGCTCGATTTGTACTCAATAGTAACGACAGATTTTATCATGAGGGCTTGCAGCAACGTAGTTAGGCAGGAAACTGACATTTCACGATTGGGGCTCCAAATTACAACTTTATTTTTTAATCGGTCAATTTGATCTTGAACATCTGGCGGCAAGAAGTGGTAAAACTTATCCTGCGCAGATTCGGCTTTATCGCCAAACGGAAGCGACCCGAAATATTTTAGGGACTGAGCAGCGAAATAAATGGCAATTGCTTCGCTCTGAGTAAAGGTTATTGGCGGGAGCACGCTTTCGTTAAGAAGTTTATATCCTCCCCCGCGTCCTTGAATGGAATAGAGCGGCACTCCAAGTTCGCTGAGATCTAATAAATCCCGAAAAATAGTTCTTGGCGAAACACCCACATCGTGTGCAAGCTCGGATATGGTAAAGGATTTTTTTGCATTAACGATCATGATCAATCTTAATAATCGTTGCGATTTATGCATTAGACCTCACCCCTTTTTTTAATAATACAACAAAAACATGTAATCACCTGTCATGTTTATTGGATATTCTTAAGGTGTCTTTCACTCGCGAGGAAAGAATAAACGCTACAGGAGGAAGCGGAATGGCAACTGAGGTAGATAAGTTCGTAGGACTTCAGGAGATCGAAAAAAGAGTCGATCGTAATCGAATACCAGTTTTGACTCAGCGATTTAATATGTGTGAGAGGAGACGGTCGAACGATGAGGGATAATAGGGACAAAACCAATGTAGTCGAAACGCTATGTAGTCGAGCATTTCGGGCTTTCCGCGCAGCATTCGAGGAAGGAAATACTGCAGATTTTCTAGCGCTTGTGAATGAGGAATTTCACTTTTCCATCCCGTTGCCAATCGACGGGTGGAAAGAAAAACAAATAGGAGTACATCGGTTTAACGAACTGGTTCGCTTTGAACGGGAAATGTTGCAAGTTAAGCTTACCCCCTTGATAGAACTTCAAGATACCCATTTTGGGATTGTGGTATTTCAAGCTGAAGGGACTTTGAGCAACCAGCCATATCGCAATGAACTTGCTATCGTTTTTGAATTCAAGCACAATCAAATCATGTCGTTTAAAGAATTTGTAGGTATGCCGCTAAAAAAATATGAGGACTAATTGAATTGTTGCCTCATCCTTGAACGGAGAACGTTAGGTTAGTTGAACTTTGCTTGCTAATACGAGAACCGGATTCCTGCGTAAGGGTCCGGTTTTTTCATGCAACGCATTGCTTATTAGCAGGACCGGACGGAATTTTGTCCACATTATTTTCACAAAATTGCTTCGGGCGCCATAATTTTTTATGATAAAAGAGGACTCCATTGGGTGGTCTAATCCAATACTTAATTGACGAGGGACCAGATTATGATCGATAAATTGAAAGCGGCCGGCGAATGGAAAGAGATGTTCCTGCCTTACAAGTTTGCGATGGAGCAGTTGAGCACAACGATCCGGCATATTAACGAAGAGGCCATGCACGTCTACAACTACAACCCGATCGAGCATATCAAGACCCGGATCAAATCGCCCGAGAGCATCATTAACAAGCTGCAGCGCAAGGGCCTGCCGATCAGCCTTGTCGCGGCGCGGGACCACTTGAACGATATTATCGGCGTGCGGATTATTTGCTCGTTTCTGAGCGACATTTACGATCTGTACGAAATTCTGAACAACCGGCACGATATGAAAATCATCGAATGCAAGGACTACATCCGCAATCCGAAGCCGAACGGGTATCAGAGCCTGCATCTGATCGTCGAAGTTCCGGTGCTGCTCTCCAAGGGCACGCAGCTGGTCAAAGCCGAAATCCAGCTGCGCACACTGGGGATGGATTTTTGGGCCAGCCTGGAGCATAAAATTTTTTACAAATACAACAAGGACATTCCGGACCGCCTAAAGCAGGAGCTGCTGTCCGCCGCGCATCTAACCGTCGAGCTGGATGCGAAAATGAAAGCGATCAGCGACGAAATCGGACACCTGGATTCGCCCTATGCGCGGATTCAGTAAATCGGCACCCAAACCGGGGCTGCCCGAATGGAGAAAGACAGGACGCAAAGGGTCTTGTCTTTCTCCGCGTTAAAGAGAAAGCGCTTATTCGCTGCGCCAAAATTTGTATTTTTTAAACATTTCCAGCATAATGGAAAATAAATGATACTATAGGAGGTAACGGCCGCCTGATGAAAGCAATAAAAGAACTCGGAAGCTGGATTGGCGCATTCTCCATGGCTTTTGTACTGTCCTTGGTCATCGGCATTTTTGTTTTCCAGCCGTTCAAGGTCGAAGGGCATTCCATGGAGCCTACTTTGCAGAACGACCAGCGGATCTACGTTTCGAAATTATCCCATACGTTTTCTTACTTGCCGGAGTACGGCGATATCGTCGTGATCGACAGTCGTGTTAACCGGGAACGGACGTTGACGGATAGCATCCTGGAGAATCCCATGGTGCAATACTTCAGAGGGAACACGGACGAGCATGTTTTTTATGTCAAAAGAGTCATCGGCAAGCCGGGTGACGTTCTGGAGTTCAAGGAAAATCAAGTTTACCGGAACGGGGAAGCGCTGCAGGAGCCTTATATGAAAGAGGCGATGATTTTTAGTTCAAACCGGAAGTGGACGGTTCCCGATAAGCACATTTTTGTGATGGGGGATAATCGGAATAACAGCAGCGACAGCCGAAACATCGGCTATATTCCTCTCGATCACGTGATGGGAATTATGAAGTTTCCGTAAGCAAGGGAAGAGCCCTCTTTGCGACTATGGATTGATATATGGAAAATCGGCCTTGCTTATGCCTTATGCCGCAGGGCCGATTTTTTTGTCCAATCATTCTCAAACGCGTTTGGGCGCGAGTTGCGCCACATCCCGCAGCTTGGCGGTTAGCCGGTAAGTCCCCCGCAGCGGCTCATAGCCCAAGCTGCGATTGATCCGGAGAATGGGCGCGTTCATGGAATCGTTGTCCGTGCGGATATAGGCGGCATTTTGTTCCTTGGCCAAGAGCATGGCTTTGATTTTCAAGCCCAACGCAATTTTGCGTCCGCGGTAGGTCCGCTTTACGCCCGTATACTCGTGATACATCCCGTTGGTTTGCCGGTTGTGAAGCACGTTGGTTACTCCGACATAGTTGTCGCCGTCCGCTGTAATGATCACTCGCTCCGGTGCGTAGCCTTCGGCCATAAGATACCATTTGCGCCATTCCTGAAAGTCGGGAACCTCCCCCGTGTACCCCGGTATGTCTGTCAGCGTCTCCTTGTACAGCTCGTACAGCTTCCGCTCGCTCTCCTCGCCGGGCTCGTCCGCCAGCGTCAGGAAGCGCAGACCTCCGCTCTCCAGCAGCTTGAGCGTTTCGGCCTCGTGCAGGCGGTCCGGGTCTACCCGATCCAGATCCAGCACCGATTGAAAAACATGCCGTTCGACCGCAAACCCCCGGCGCTCGGCAAATTGCAGCGCATCCGGGTGATCGTCCCATACCTCCGTGACGAGGATCGTCGCCCCGAGAGCGGTTCCCCAATCGATGACATGCTCGAGCAGCAACTGCCCGGCTCCTTGCCGGCGGTATTCTCCGGCTACAATAAGCGTGTTATTGAGATGCCCCGGCTCCGTCCATGGCGCCCGCCAAGACCAGACGTATCCGACAATGACATCCTGCTCCGTCACGGCAACGCGCCGGGTACGGTCATAGCCGGCCAGCAGACCGTTGTCATCGAGATACGTATGGCCGACCTCATACAGCTTGGCATCGTCCTCCTCCAGCCTTTGGGCCGTGCAAGGCTCCGACCAGCAGGTATTCAACAATGCCGCCAACGCTTCGTAATCATCCGGCAGCCGCAAGGGCCGCAGTTCAATGGACATTCCGTCACCTCTTTTTTATGTTCGACCTATCGTCTATGTAACCTATTATGCAATGAAGAGCTTACGGAAAGGAATGGAAAATTTGGTTATAGCGAATTGCGCTTTGTTCCCTTAACCATAGAATCCTCCACTAAATCGAAGTTTTGTTACCTTGCTGCGGATGCGCTCCTTTCGGTACAGTGGAATGGCGGGTGAAATGGAACAACAATGCATTTGGTAGCAGGAGCCAATCATAGGGGGGCTTAGGTTGTTGTCAAGTATGGAATGCAGAACTCACTATTCGCTTCGCGAAGGAATCGGGAGAACGGCCCGGAAGCTGAAGAGCGGCGGCAGCGTCACGATCGCTTTCATGGGAGGCTCGGTGACGGCGGGAAACGGGGCGTCCGATCCCGAGCAAACGAGCTACCGGGCGAGGATCAGCCAGTATTTGACGGACAGCTTCAAGCAAACGGCTTTTCGCTTCATTCAAGCCGCGGTCGGAGGAACGGACTCGGTCTATGGTGCTTACCGGCTGCAGAGCCACGTTTTCCGCACTTGTGTGCCGGATCTCTTGTTTGTCGAGTTTGCGGCGAACGATAACGGAAGGCGGCTGCCCTCGGTGCGGGCGATGGAAGGGATCGTACGGCATGCCCGAACCATGAACCCGCATATGGATATTTGCTTTATCTATACGGCTAAGCAGTCCGGATACCCCTACTTCCTCAAAATGAACAAGCCACATGTCAATGTGTGCAATCATGAGGAGGTGGCTGAGCATTACCGACTTCCTTCTGTCGATAAGTGTTCCTCTGCTGCTGCTGTTCATCTTCGGTATGAGGCTGTTTGTTCAAGGTCTGACCTCGGGCGACATTAAAATCTGACAAAGGCTCGTCCTTGAGAAAAACGGCGCTGATTTGAATACGGCCGCCCCCTTTGATAAGATTACAACCAGACTTGAAGGCTTGCGCAAATGTAAGGGGAGACTTGCCCATGAAATTGTCCGGTACGAGACCGGTGTCATACTTGTATACCTACGCCTGTCACGAGGATGAGGCGGAGCTGTGCGCGCTTGAGCTGCGCACGCTGCTTGGCACGGAAGCGCGGGGCGGCTGGCTGGAGAGTCCGGCGGACGCCGAGCCGAGCCGCAGCCCGTTCGTCAAGCAGCGCGTCGATGTGCTGTGCGAGGCTGCCAGCCTGCAGGAGCTGGGGGAACTGGCCGGAACGCTGGAGCTGGACGGCGGCTCGTTCAAGGTCGTCTTCGTCAAGGCCGCCAGCCACGCCGCGTACGAAGACCAGCGCGCGATGGAGCGGGAGCTCGGCGCGCGCATCCGCGGCCGGGCCGACATGCGCCGGCCGGATTGGCTGCTCGGCTTCGCCTGCACCGGCGAAGGGCGCTGGGTGCTCGGCCCTTGCCGGCAGAACGAAGCGGTCTGGCTGAAGCACAGCCGGAAGCCGCAAAATTATTCCACCGCCCTCAGCACGCGGGTCGCCCGGGCGGTAGCCAACCTTGCCGTGCCGCAGCCTGCCGGCATCCGGGCGGTCGATCCGTGCTGTGGCATCGGCACGGTGCTGGTCGAGGCGCTCTCGATGGGGATCGACATCGTCGGCTCCGACATCAATCCGCTTGCGGTCCGCGGCGCCCGCGCGAATCTCGCCCACTTCGGACTGCCGGATGTCGTCCGCGTGGCGGATATCGGCGACGTGAACGGGCGGTACGATGCCTCCGTCCTCGACCTGCCGTACAACCTGTGCTCGGTCATTTCGCCGGAAGAACAGCTTCGCCTGCTCGGGAACCTCCGGCGGCTGGCCGAGCGGGCCGTTATCGTGTCCACCGAGCCGGTGGGGACGCTCGCCGGGCAGGCCGGATTCGCCGTTCTGGAGCGGTGCGTTGTACGCAAAGGCTCGTTTTCCCGGCACATCGTCATATGCCGTTAAGCGCGGACCCGTCAGGGGTCGGCGCTTTTTCCTTCTGTACGGGGCGTTCCCGGTTTTTTCCGGGAACCGGAATCGGCGCCGTTTCGTATGTAGGAGCAAGCGAATTGCAAATGCGAGAAGGCGCGAGAAGATTCGAACGGGTTGGAGGAGCAGTGATGTTAAACTATCTCAAAGGAATCCGGCAAGCCTGGATCGATTACCCTGAGCCGGAGGGGCGGCTGCTGGCGGGCACTTACGAAATCGTCCGTTCGCTCGGCAGCGGCAGCTACGGGCTGGCGTACCGGTGCCGCGATATCCGTACCGGTGAGCACGTGGTGGTCAAGCAGTCCAAGCCGAGCAAGGGGCCGCTGGCCGAGCGGCTGCTGGAGCGGGAGGCGGAGCTGCTGAGCGGGCTGAAGCACCCGGGCATTCCCGGCTTCCGGGGCTCGTTCCGGCATAGGAACCGGCTCTGCATCGCGATCGATCTGATCGAAGGGCATACGATCGAGGACTTGCTGTTCGAGCAGGAACGGCCATTCTCGGAGCTCGAAAGCCTGCGGTGGATCGCCAAACTGATGGAGATCGTCAGCTACGTTCATGCCCGGGGCATTGTTCATCTTGATGTCCGGATTCCTAACGTGATCCTTCGGGAGGAGCGCCTCTACTTGATCGATTTCGGGTTGGCCAAACGGATCGGTGAAGAAGCAGCGGAGCCGTATGCGGACGAGGAGCTCAGGAAGCGGAGAACGCCCGAGGTGCAGAGCGATTTGTACGCGGTGGGGCATCTGCTGTTGTTTTTGCTGTATTCTTCGTATCAAGAACGCCCCGGACAGCCGCCGGCCGACTGGCAGGAGGAGCTTGCCGTCTCGGGCGACGTCAAGCATATGATAAGGCGGCTCCTGCAAGTGGAGCCGCCTTATGCGGATACGGAAACGTTTCGATTGGAAATGGACAACACGCTGCAGAGGCTGGAAAATGCGGCAGACGCAAATCAGGAGCTGGAGTGACGCCGGTATTTGTTCTTATAGTAGCCGTGGCCGTGTCCGGAATGGTGCCGGTGGTCTGACGACGAGTAGCGCCGCGGCTGGACGAACCGGTGCGAGCTGCTTCCGTGCCGGTAGTGGCCCTGCTTGGAATGCGTGACGGAGTGAACGATTTTTTTCAGCAAATGTTTAAGCATCGCGAATTCCTCCCGTTTCGTGAATAATAGATAGTACGGACAAACGAAAGGGAGGTTTCGCGGACCGTCCAAGGAAAAAGCGCTGCCAAACCTACCGGTTCCTGTAATGGCTGGGAGCCAGACCCTTCATCTTCTTGAACATGCGCGAGAACAACAACTGATCCTTATACCCGACCGAATAGGCAATCTGGCCGATCGACAGCGCGCCGTTGCTCATCAGCTCGGATGCCTTGTCCATACGATACCGGAGGAGGAAGTGCTGGGGCGATACGCCGAGCGCCTCCTTGAACAGCCGGGACAAGTATTTTCGGCCGAGACCGATCGACTGGGCCAGCTCCTCTATTGTAAAATTCCTCGAATAGTTCGTTTCGATAAATTCCAACGCTTGCTTTACATACCTATCCCGCATCGGGACAAAAGCTTCCGGCGGCATATCCCCTTCCTCATAAGCTTCGTCGGTCAGTACGGACAAAAAGTCATACAGCGCGCCCAGCAGCTTCATATCCCGGCTCGGGGAGCTCCTGCCGGCCTCGAACATGCGCTGAAGACAGCCTTCGATGACCTCCGGTCTGCGGCACTCGAAGACCGGCTGCTCCGGACTAAGGCGGGCCCGCTGCAAATAATGCTTCGCCTGCACCCCGTTGAAGGCCGCCCAGGAATACGTCCAAGGCTCGTCGAGGTCGGCCTGATAGGACGATACCGTGTCCGGGGACACGAGAAAGCCGTATCCTGCCGACAGCTCGTACGTCTGCCAGGGAGTCCGGTACACGCCGCGTCCGCGATGGACGTAATGAATTTTATAATGATCCTTCAGACCGGGCCCCCAGGAATGTCCGGGCGCGCAGTCTTCCATCCCGCAGTAGTACAGCTTCAAGTCCGTACCCGCCTCGTGCGGTCCGGGCCTGTGAACATACTTAAAGGCACACACGCTTGCCACCTCCGCTCCGTAAGTCCCCTTCACCATGAAGAGGATTAAGTGACATTATACTATATTTTATCCAACATGCTGACATACGATTTTCCAACGGTGCGCGCTACAATGAAACAAGCAGTGCAGGTTATTAAATCACTTCCTAAGGAGGAGTTGCGAATATGTCTTATTTACCGAGCGGCGACCGGTATGACACGATGAAATATAACCGGCTCGGAGCCAGCGGGCTGAAGCTGCCGGCCGTTTCCTTGGGCTTGTGGCACAATTTTGGCGGCGGCGACATCTATGAGAACGGCCGGGCTATGGTCCGCCGCGCATTTGATTTAGGCATCACGCATTTCGATTTGGCCAACAACTACGGACCGCCTCCGGGATCGGCAGAGGAAACGTTCGGCAAAATCCTCCATTCCGATCTCCAAAACTACCGGGACGAGCTGATCATTTCGACGAAAGCAGGCTACTACATGTGGCCGGGACCTTATGGCGAATGGGGCTCCCGCAAAAATATGATCGCGAGTCTCGACCAGAGCCTTAAGCGGATGAAGCTGGACTACGTCGACATTTATTACCATCACCGTCCGGACCCGAATACTCCGCTGGAGGAAACGATGGGCGCGCTCGACCACCTCGTGCGCCAAGGGAAAGCGCTGTATGTCGGCATCTCGAACTACCGTGCCGACCGGGCGGAGCAGGTGATCGCCATCCTGAAGTCGCTCGGCACGCCGTGCGTCATTCATCAGCCGCGCTACTCCATGCTGGACCGCTGGGTCGAAGACGGCCTGCTGGATCTGCTGGAGCGGGAAGGCGTCGGCAGCATCGCTTACTCGCCGCTTTACAAAGGCATCCTGACCGACCGTTACTTGAACGGAATTCCGGCAGATTCCCGCGCGGCCGGTTCGAGCGTCTTCCTGAAGCCGGAGGAGCTGACGGATGAAGTGATGGGTAAAGTGCGTCAGTTGAACGATATCGCCCGGGAGCGCGGCCAGAAGCTGTCGCAGATGGCGATTTCGTGGGTGCTCCGCGGAGGCAGGGTAACCTCCGCTCTCATCGGAGCGAGCAAAGTAAGCCAAATCGAGGATGCCGTAGGCGCGGTAAGCAAGCTCGAATTCAGCAGCGAAGAGCTGGAGCGGATCGAAGCCGTGCTTGGCGGCAGGTAAGCCTTCGGCACAAGTCGTGCGTGACTCGGAAAGTGCAAGAGTCGCGCACGGCTTTTTTGCGCATCGTACCGGAACGGCTATCCTGCATTGAGACCGTATTCCTGAATTACCTCTTTTCACCAGTTCACTCTCGTTCTATAATGGTTCTAAATGCCTATTCTTTGACGAATCTGGCCGCAGTTATTTTTCGGACGGGAGAAGCTTTAGATCGATGCTGAGAAGAAACGCATTTCGCTGGGGATTATTTTTGTTTTTCTTTCTAACCGAGCTCGCGCTCGGCTTCTATATTAGTTATGTCGTCGGATACATGCATTCGGATGCGCTCAGCCGGGTGGCTAACGCTTTCTATGTACTCTACAGCCGTGACCCTCATCTGGGCGCCATCGGGTTCGTATGGAATCCATTGCCGAGCCTCATGGAGCTGGCCGTTCTGGTGCTGTATCCGATCCTGCCGGAGCTGGCTTCCTACGGGCTGGCCGGGGTGCTGGTCTCCAGCGTCTTCGCCGGGCTTACGGCGCTGCTCTTGTATGATGCCGGGCGGCGCAACGGCTTGTCGTTCGGCATGAGCCTCGGACTCAGCCTGCTGTACTGCCTGAATCCGTTCGTTTTCCTGTTTGGGGCGAACGGGCTCAGCGACGCACCTTATATTTACTTTCTCATGTACACCGTGATCCGGTTCGGCGACTGGCTCAAAACGCGGCAAATCAGCCACCTGGTGCTCGCCGGCTTTGCGCTGGCCCTGGCGTTCTGGACGAGGTACGAAGCCGTGCCCTTCGGCGTGTCCTTGGGAGCCGCTCTGCTGATCGTCCTGCTGCTGATGCCGCCGGGCGAAGGGGAAAGGCCGCTGCCATGGGCGGAACGGGCCCGCAAGGTGGAGGCCACCGCGTTCATTTTGCTGCTGCCCGCCGTGTTTTCGGGGCTGCTCTGGATTTTTTTCAACTATATTATTATGGGCGACGCGCTTTACTTCCTGCACTCCGAGTATTCCAATCAGGCCCAGTCCGACGCGCTGAAGGGCGACGAGAACTTCAGCCGGATCTTTAACAGCCCGCTGCTGGCCTTGGGCTTCGTTGCCAAAAAGACCGCCTGGTTTTCCGCGCCGCTGGCGGCCGTACTGCTGATCCGTACGTTTGCGGGACGGCTGCTGCGTTGGGAGACTTTGGTGCTGGTGTGCTTGTTCCTGTCCATTCCAGGACTGCAATTTGCGCTGCTGATGAAAGAGTCGTCCTTCGGCTGGTTCCGCTATTTTATGTACGTGTACCCGATTACGGTAGCCTGGATTCCTTACGAGCTCGGCCTGCTCCGGAAGCGCCGGGCCGCCTTCACGGTTGCGGCTGCCGGACTGCTGGCGACTTCCGTGCTGCTGTCGTATGCGGTGACCAATCCGCAAATTGCGCCTGATGAGAACACGTTTCTGACGATCAAGAGCGGGAACAAATATTATCAGAGCCAGATTCTGGACCGCTCCGTGGCGAAGTGGCTGGATGAGCATATGGGGGATGCGACCATCCTGACCGACTCGGCCTCCGCGTTTACGATTCTGGTGAACAGCCGCAATACGAAGAAATTTCTGATTACGAGCGATTATGACTTCAAGAAGGCCAAGAACGATCCGCCCGGCAACGGCGTCGATTATATTTTGATCCCGCGGCCGCTGCCGAACGCCGATAAAAGCGCCATTAATACGCAATACAAGGATTTGTACGAAAAGGGCAACGAATGGGCCGAGCTGTATCATGATTTTGACAACGAGTGGCGGCTGTACAAAATAAAAAAATGGCAGCCATCGGCCCCATAAGTGTTAACCTTTTGTAAATTTGGGTAATAAGAAAGAGCAGGCAACCTCCCCGGAGCGAGCCCTGCTCTTTTTTGCCGATAACGGGGATAAAGTCCTGAGCCGGAAGGACCAATTTCTCCCTTTCATCTTAAATTCATTTTTCTTTAATATTCAGCCTTTACAATAAGTTAAAAATTGATTCCGCAATAAGAACGATATGCGGGCTGATAGGAGTGTGAGAAGCGATGCGTCCCTTGGATGTCCAAGGACAGCCAAAGTCATCACGGTCAAAGCTTGCCCGCATGGGTTGGAACAGCTTTATCGTTGCCGCAATGATTGGAATTCCCCTGCTTCTGGTATTTGGCATGGAGCTGATAGGACGGGGAACCGTACACGAGACCTGGACTTGGCTAACCGCCAATTGGAAGCTGTTCGAATTAAATGCTTTGATTGTGTTTCTGGTGTTTGTGTTGATTTACTGTATCATCGGGTCGCTGGTGCTGTCTGTCGGCATTAGCGCCCTGCTGCTTTCGATCGTATCGCTGATCAGTTATTTCAAGGTCAAGCTGATCGGCGAGCCCTTCTTTCCATGGGACATTTTCCTGAACAAGGAGAGCATGAACATCCTGCCGCTGGTCACGACTCGTACCGCTCTTGTGCGGATCGGGCTGGTCTTCGCCATCGTGGCCGTGATCTTCCTGTTCCGCCTGTGGGTGCCGCGGCTGTCGCTGCGCCCTGTAACCCGGGTAGTCCTCGGCGCGCTGTGTATCTTCGCCTTGTACAGCTTCGGCGTGCGGGCTCCGTGGGTCGGAACGCTGCTGGACCGGGCGGGAGTGAACGAGATCGTCTGGAACCAGCAGGAAAACTACGGAACGAACGGGCTGTCCTTGGCGTTTACCATGAACGTAAAAAATACGATCGTGCCGAAGCCGCCAGGCTACAGTGAGCCTACGATGGCCAGTTTGGCCGAAAGCCTGAACGACATGGTCGGTACGTCGACGGCGAACGCCGCAAGCGGAGTGAAGCCGAACGTCATTTTTATTATGAACGAAGCGTTCTGGGACCCGACCTTGCTGCCGAATGTTACCTTCAGCGAAGACCCGGTGCCTACGGTGCACCGGCTTCAACAGGAGAGTACGTCGGGCTACCTGTTATCGCCGCAGTTCGGCGGCGGCACAAGCAATGTGGAATTTGAGGTGCTGACCGGGCAGTCCATGAGTTTTCTGCCGGCCGGCTCGGTGCCGTATCAGCAGTACATCAGTAAGCCGATTCCGAGCATGGCCAGCTATTTCAAGGGCCTCGGCTACAAGAGCGCCGCGATCCATTCGTACGAAGGCTGGTTCTGGAACCGCGAGAACGTCTACAAGCATATGGGCTTCGACAGCTTCCTGAGCAAGGACGGCTTCCAGAATCCCGAATACCGCGGCGATTTCATCGCGGATGACGAGGTGTCCAAGAGCATTATCAAGGAAGTGGAGTCCAACGACAACCCGACGTTCATCTATGCGGTCACCATGCAGAATCACGGCCCTTACGACGATCACCGCTACGGCAGCGACAATCCCGTTAAAGTTCAAGGCAGCCTTGACGATACGGCCCGCGATACGCTGGAAACGTACGTGCACGGCGCCCGGGATGCGGACCGCAGCCTGCAGCTGTTGATCGATCATTTCGAAAAGTCCGGCGAGCCGACGGTTGTCGTGTTCTATGGCGATCATCTGCCGATGCTTGGGTACGATTACGATGTGTATGTGCAGTCCGGGTTCATTCCTACGGCCAAATCGGATCAATGGTCGCTGGAGGAGCTGAAAAAGATGCACAGCGTGCCTTTTGTGATGTGGTCCAACTTCGACATGGCGAAGGAGCAGGTGCCGGTGCTGAGCAACTCGTTCCTGAGCGCCTACGTGCTGGATCGGCTGCAGATGGAGAAGCCTGCCGCGCTGGCGTACAATGCCGAGCTGTCCAAGAAGATTCCGGGTCTGCTGCGCAATCTCGTCATCGATTCGGACGGACAGATGCATGCGTCGGTTCCGGCTTCGGCCGCTGCCGATGTGGAGAAGTACCGGGAGCTTCAATATGATGAAATGTTCGGAAAGCAGTATCTCGCCAAATATACCGGAGCTCCTTCTGCCGCCGGGGCAGCAGATCCGCAAGGCGGGAGAGCCGTGCCGAATGCCGACGGACATTAACTCCGGAGGACGCGGAATAACGGATGACTCGCAGCAACAAAAAGACGGTTGGACAAAGGTCCAGCCGTCTTTTTGCGCTTTTTTTGCTTTGGTGGGCAAATCACTGCCTTTCCGCGCATACAATATAGAATCAATGCCGAAAGCGGGTGGATTCTGTGACGACGCCGGCGATTAATATTTTTTATATCAAAATCAACAGCATCTCGAATAACGGCTCCTTCAGCATCGGGGATACGTTCCACCACGGCCATACGGTTCGTTCCAAAACGCAAGGAACCAACGCGTCCTTTGGAGACGAATCCCCGCCACGGTCCGAGATGCGCAATATTTATATCGATCCCGATCTGAACGACCAAGGGGAGCTCACGCTCTCTTCCAAGTGACGCATAAGCTTAACGTTTTACCAGTGGGCTTGCAAGCAGAAGGAGGCGCCAAAGATGCCCAACATTATTAATGTTTTTAATATTAAAACGAACGGATTGTCCAAAAACGCGAACATTGATTTCGGCACGACGGTGCAAAACGGCCACACGGTCAACTTGAAAGTTGTCGGCGCCAATTTTGCTAACGGGGACTTATCTCCCGTTTCCTCGTTGATGATCAATGCCGCGGCGGACCCCGATCTTGCAGATCAAACTCAGGCTGCATTCGGCAGCCCAACCGCGCCGGTGACGAATACCATCTAACATGCAGCGGTATGCGGGCAGAAGGGACAAGAGGGCTGTATCGGAAGCTGCGAAACGGCACTTTTTCTGAATAGCAGTTTATGAGGCGGTCGGCCGTTAGGAGGCTTCGGGTTATGGACATGGATAAACTGAAGCAGTGGATGGAGCTGGCACAGAAGCTCGAGAAAGGGGATTTTTGGAAGTCTGTATTCGAGGCAAAGGATGATGCGGCTTCCGAAGGCGCGGAGGGCAGTAAGCCAAGCCGGTATCCGGCGTACGATCTGTACGAGCGGGAGGAGGAGAATTGGGTCGTGCTGGAGCTTCCCGGGCTGTGCAAGGAGGACGTGGAGCTGACGCTGTCGGGCAACGAACTGACCGTGCGGGGCATTGCGAAGCCGCCGGTGGATAACGCCGTACCGCTTCATAAAGAACGTTTTTACGGACCGTTCGAGCGTACGATCCCGCTGCCGCAGCTGGGAGAGCAGTCTCCGGTCCATGCCTGCTTCGAGCGGGGGCTGCTGATTCTTAACTACGAAAGAATGCGGCGCAAAGACGAACATATCGAGATTGAATAATTTGGATGATTACAAAAAAAAGTGGGGATACGATGAACAGGAAATCGCTCTTCGGGACAACGTCCAATTCCAACGCGCCCCCGCAGCAAGGCGGTAAGCAGGAAGAAGCGCAGCGGCTCCGTCAGCTGGAAGAACGGTTGAACCAGCTGATAGCGAAGCTGGAGGAACGGCAGACTCAGCCCGCCATTGTGATCCAATCGTTATCTATTGAGAAGGTGGTCGTTGAGCATGTCGATCTGAACAACAACCTCGGACAGCTGGGGATTCGGGACTTGAGCGGCAAACTAAACATCGGAGCAGCGTATACATACGGCAAGGAAGCCGACGGGAGCGGGAACGGAACAAGCCAGCCCGTGGCCGACGGAAAGCTTAAGTCGGAGGGCAAACCTAAGGCAGGCGGGAATCCCACAACGGAAGGCAAGCCCGCCTTTGACGGCAAAGCTGCCGCGGATCACAAACCCGGGGAGAACGGCAAACCGGTTCAGGAGAACAAATCTGCTCCGGCTTCTCCGGGAAGCGATCCGCACCATGGCGGCCCCCGCATCCGCTTCGGCAGCAGGACGTAGGACAAGCCCATGAGGCGCCCCTTTTCCTTTGCAAAAGGAATATGCTACAATTTGCTCAACAACCTATGATGTTATTTTTCATGACATAGGAAAGCAGAGTAGCGGGGGGATTATTATGGATTTGCGTAAACTGCGTCTGGACGAACCGGTGGCCGGGACGTTCAGCGAAGAACGGGACGAATACGAGCGGGATTATGCGCGGCTCATCCAATCCCCGGCTTTTCGGCGGCTGCAGGGCAAATCGCAGGTATTCGGCGCCGGGTCCGGCGACTACTATCGGACAAGACTGACACATTCGATCGAGGTGTCACAAATTGCCCGCGAGACGGCTCGGCGGCTTGGCGAGCACTATGAGTTTTTGCAGCGCAAGGAGCACCCTGGCTTGATGATGGACCCGGCGGTTGTGGAATGCGCTGCGCTCGCGCACGATCTCGGACATCCGCCGTTCGGGCACAAAGGGGAAGAAGTGCTGAACCGGCTGCTTGCCGAAGAGCACGGCTTGGCTTACGAAGGCAATGCGCAAAATTTCCGCCTGCTGATGTTTCTGGAGAAGCGCGCCGGCAGCGGCAGCGGCCTCGATTTGACGGCATCGGTGCTGCTTGGGATTAATAAATACCCGTATAATCTGGATACACCCGGACGGATTAAAGGCGTGTATCCGATGGAATGGGAAGGCATCGGCTATCTTCGCGACAAATGGAACATGCCGGCCGGCTGCTCGACGCTGGAGGCGCAGCTGATGGATTTGAGCGATGATATCGCTTATTCGACGCACGATATCGAGGACGGCATCCGCGCCGGCAAAATTCAGATGAACCGGACCTTTTTCGAGGACGACCGGTTGGCGATGCATCTGGTGGAAGAGATCGAGGGCGATCATGGGAATCTGGAGGTCGGCTGGGATCAGGTCGATATCAAGTCGATGGTCAAGCACGTGCTGGCTTCGTATCTGGAGCAGTGGGAGGAAATCTACGCGGCGTGCGACAACGAGGCCTCGCGGACCCGCAGAGAGATGAAAGCCCGCTGGGTGAGCGCTTTTGCCGGGCGTGTCGGCATTATCGACGATCCGAAGAAAGGCTGGAAGCGGGTCACGTTCGTTCGCGACGGACAGCAGGATTTGGAGCTGCTGCGGACGATGGAAATATTGAAAAAGCTGGCTTGGGTGACGCTGATCAAAGACTTCCGCGTACAGCGGCTCCAGAAGCGCAGCGAAATTATGATCCGGAGGCTGTGGGACAGCTTCAAGGTCCCTGAGGAAGGGCGCCTGATCATTCCGCCCGATTGGATCGAAAATTACGAACGGCATAAAAACCGCTGGACATGGCCGCGCTTCGTGGCCGACTATCTCTCCGGCATGACGGATGCCTACGCGGAGAAGGTATACGCCGAGCTGTTTGCAAGCAAATCCGGCTCGATTTATGAGATGGATTAACGCTTTTGGGGTCTGATCCTGGCCCTTCCCGGCATATACTGGGAGCGAGCGTTAGTATCGCATCTCTGACGAGGAGGTGACCGGGTCCCCATGATCGTTATTGCGGACGGCCAATCGTCGGTCGATATATCCGCCTGGGAACCGCCCGAGAGGGACATCTACGAGGAAAAACACAGGAGCCCCACGACGTACCAATATGATTCGGAAGGAGCGCTGCGCTTCGAGCTCAGGCTGCGGACGGCGATTGTCCAAGCGGCCAGAGATATGCAGAACAGCGCGGCGTCGTTCGCTTCCTTCAAGAAATCGCGCTGTAACGCAGCCTATTGGACCCGTACGGAGGATGGCGGATTTAAGATGAGGCGTGACGTACAACCCGCCGCAGCGATCCGCGATATTTTCTCGAACGGCCGGGCCTATGCGTTCGAATGCGCTACTGCCATCATTATCGTGCTGTACAAAGCGGTGCTGGAGACAATTGGAAGCCAGAAGTTCAACCGGCTGTTCTCCGACCTGTATTTGTATTCGTGGGAGGTAGACAGCGACCTGCGGCTGATCACGATTGCCGAGAAGATGCCGACGTATTCGGGTGATATCCTGTATTTCAAAAATCCCGACGTCGATCCGGAATGGATGGAGTGGCAGGGAGAGAACGTGGTGAAGCTCGGAAACGACAGCTATTTCGGCCATGGGATTGGCATCACGAATGCGGCAGGCATCATTGCGAAGCTCAATAAGCACCGCAAGCCCGGCAGCACAAAGTCCGCTTACATGATCGATCAGGTAACGTACCCGAATTACGTTTATTTGTACGAGGCGGCGTCTTCCCGGGTTCCGATTTCCCAGACGGCGCTTGCTTGGCTGCCGCCGGAAGCACACGGCCGGATTGTCGTTCGAATCGGCGGGAGAACCGCTATTTACGCTTGAGGCACGGCTTAAGGGATCTTTCGACGCGCGAAAACGCGTACGGAGATCCCTTTTTGCTGCATGGGATAAGCGGCAGCGCCCGGCCCTGCTGTCTCGCAAGATAGCCCTGACCGGACGCGGGAGGTTACTGTAAGCTCTTCGCGATGCGAAGCAGATCGTCTTGAGATACTTTCAGCGAAGGAGTCGTCACTTGGTACAGGATCGTGCTGCCGTCCTGCGTCTCCAGCCAAGCCAAGCTTTGCATCGCTCCCGTTTCGCTGAGCATGTGGTTGCGGTTCAACGTATAGTAGCCGTCCTTGCCCGATACGGAAACCTTCTCCGCGGTTGTCGATTCGCCGGTTAGGGTGCGGATGTCAGTCGCCGCATCGTCTCCGGAGAACACTTGGTAACGCACCTCGATTTGTTCTCCGTCACCGTTAACATAGACCAGCCCCGGCATATCCATCGGGGAGACGGCTTCCCCTGCCGAAGGAGCCTTTTGCCAGACGATGGTTTGGTTCGCCGCCTCGGCTTTTTTTCGAAGCAAGCTATGGTACTGCTCATAGGTTGTAGCGTCGATGCCGCTTACAGGAGCCTCCAGCTCCGCCCGGACGAAGGCGAATCCGGCCGGCAGCGCCGTCGGTGTTTTAAACGGGGCGAAGCGCTTCTTCGTCTCCGTTTTCCATACGTCGATGTCCGTATAGGCGGCGGGGGCGGTAATTTTCAGCAGCGCCGGCAGCTTCCGCTTTTCAAGCTCCGCGCTGTATACGTAAGCGGACTCGCCCGAAGCGAGCTGGCTGTGTATGTCGCGCACCGATTGCGTCAGCTCGGCGGACAGGCTTGCGGGCAAGGTGGCCGCGGCTTGCTGGGTCAGCTCCACGCGAACCTTATCTGTCTGCATCGTATAGAGCAGGCTGGAAGCATAGGCGATGCCGGAAAACAGAAAGATGCACGCGGCGATAAGAGCCGCCCGGGTCGCGTATTTACGTTTGGCGGGTCTGAGGGACGGAGCCGTCACGCGGGTATGCTTCCGAATTAACGCTGCGATTCGATCGTCAAGCTGTGCAGGGGCGTGAAGGGTTCCGGCAAATTGCTGAAGCTCGGTTTTCAATTGATTTTCGATGGACATGGGGCAAGTCCTCCTTCATTCGTTTCGATTAAATGGGCTGCTTGCTTGCGCAGCTTGGCCATGGCTGCGTGGTGCCTCGATTTGACCGTACCGGACGGAATGTCCAGCAGTTCCGCAATTTCGTCAAAGGTATGCTCCTGATAATACCGCAGCACGACGACGCTCCGGAGCTTGTACGGCAGCTTATGGACAAGAGCGATCAGTTCGTACTGATGCTCGTGCTGCAGGAACAGCTCCTCCGTATCCGGGGTCCGCTCTTCCGTTTCCAGCAATCTGCTGCGCTCGTGCAGCCTGAATTTCCGCCACAGCTTTCGGTTCCAGTTGCAGGTTTGGCGGATCACGAGGCCAGTAAGCCAGGAGCGGAACGGCTTGCATCCGTCGTATTTTGCGAGCGACTTGAATAATTCGGCATACACCTCGCTGACCACGTCGCACGCGTCCTGTTTGCTGCCGATGAGAAGTGTGACCGTGCGGTATACGTGGTCTTTACTTTGCTCGTAAATCGTTTGAAACGCTTGTTCGTCTCCGCGGTTCGCTTGCTTGATCCAATCCTGCCATTCGGAATCTGTCATAGGCGGCCGGCCCCCCTATCGTTGTTTTTTCACTCTATATTGGTCCCGAGCTCCGGATTCGTTCGTTTTTAGTTCAAAAAAATGTCATCGCACACGAAAAATAACCCCGGCAGGGCGGCGCCGGAGTCGGAGTACGGTACTGCTGCGGCTTTGGATGCGCAAGACGGAACGTATCGTCAATGACCGTACATTTGGCGGATCGTCTCCGCCAGCCGGAGGAGGTCTGCGCGCAGCTCTTCCGGCTCCAGTACCTGCAGTCCGCCGCCGTACCCCGGAATGAGTCGCAGCGCGTACTCCGCCGTTTGGAAATCGGCGGTAAGCTCGGTCAGGCCGTCGGCAGCCGGGCGGGTGCCGCGGATTTTGACGAAGTGCTCCTCCTGCAGGAGAGCAAGCGTGGAAGCATCCGCTTGCAGCGTCACGAGATAGCTGGGCAGCCTGGACTTGAAGTCGGCCGTCGATTGCTCCCAGTAACGGGCCAGATCGAAGTCTGCCGGCCGCTCGAAGCTCTCCGGCCGGATGACGGCGCTGCGTATCCGGGAAACCCGGTAGGTGCGCATCTGGCCGTCTACGAGCCCGATCAAGTACCACGTGTTTCCTTTGACGACCAGCCCGAGCGGGCCGACTTCGCGCTCGACGACCTCGTCGCCTCGTCCGTAACGAATGGTCAGCAGTTGTTCCTCCCACACCGCCTCCTGCACGATGGACAGGCATGATACCTCCTCCGCAGGTCCGTACCACCCGGCTCCGTCCACGTGAATACGTTCGCGTACAGCCTCCGCATCCCGCCGCAGGGAGGGAGGCAAGGCGGCAAGCAGTTTCAACAAGGCCGCTTCAAAAGCCTCGCGCCAGCCCAAATCACGCATCATGCCGGAACTGTGGGCGAGCAGGAGGGAGCGGATTTCATCGATTTTAAGTCCCGTGAGCTGGGAGCGGTAACCATCCGGCAGCACCCAGCCGCCGCCGGAGCCCCGTTCGGCATATAGCGGAATGCCGGAAGCGCTAAGCGCCTCCATGTCGCGGAAGATGGTCCGCTCTGATACTTCCAGCTGCTCGGCCAGCTCCCGCGAGGTCATTCGGCCACGGTTCTGCAGCAGCAATAAAATGGATAACAGTCGGTCCGCACGCATGACAATTGCTCCTTGTACGTCGTAATTTTAAGATCCGTTTGAGTCATCGGATATATTTATTTTATCACAGCAATATGACAAGGGTTGACATATTAGGATTGATAGGATGAAAGCGTAAAAAGGAGACGTGCTTAGAGATCCGGCGGATCGATACGAACTGCGGGAATGGCAGAGTGCTGCCGCCGGACGGCTAAGGGAAGCGGGAGCGACGGTCTACGTGACCGGCCGCAGCTCGCGGGGACAGCTCTCTGATATGGGCCGGACGGAAACGATCGAGGAGGCGGCGGAGCAGGGCTTTTACGCCGAGTCATTGGCGGCTATGCAGGAGTGCAGGGGGCTCCGTGCTGGGCAACGTCAAAAAGGACTGCGGGGGAACGATCTCCGCAGTCCATTTTTGACGTTGCGCGTCAGGAGGTGATAAACTGGCCTCCGTTCACATGCAGCGTCTCGCCGGTGACGAATCTGGAATCGTCGCTTGCGAGGTATACGTAGGCCGGCGCCAGCTCGAACGGCTGGGCGGCCCGGCCCATCGGCGTATCCGTGCCGAACGTCTTCACCTGCTCAGCGGGGAAGCTGGAGACCGTCAGCGGGGTCCAGACGGGTCCCGGGGCTACGCTGTTCACCCGGATGCCTTGCTCGACCAGCGAGAGCGCCAGTGACCGGGTAAAGGTGACGATGGCCCCTTTGGTGGACGAATAGTCGATCAATTGCCTGTTGCCTCGGTAGGCGGTGACCGAAGCCGTATTAATGATGGAGTCGCCCGCCTTCATATAAGGCAAAGCCGCCTGAGTAACGAAAAAGAACGAGAATATATTCGTTCGGAACGTCTCGATCAGCTGCTCCTCCGAAATATCCAGGATGCTCCACTGCGGATATTGCACGCCCAGATTATTGACCAGCACGTCCAGCTTGCCGAACGTGGCAACAGTCTGGGCGACGATGCCCGTGCAAGAAGCTTTATCCCGCAGGTCTGCCGGGATCGTCAGGCAGCGGCGGCCAAGCTGCTCGATATGCTGCTTCGTTTCGGCCGCGTCCGGATGTTCGTATAAATATGCGATAGATACATCGGCGCCTTCTTTGGCAAAGGCGACGGCGATCGCGCGTCCGATCCCGCTGTCCCCGCCCGTAATCAGGGCTGCTTTGCCAAGGAGCTTGCCGCTGCCGACGTAGGCGGGGTTGTCGAAGATCGGCCGCGGGTTCATCAAATATTCGAGTCCGGGCTGTCGCTCCTGATGCTGGGGCGGGAACGCAATCGGCTTTTCGCGGCACTCCGTTTCCATCGCATAATAGGGGTATTCAGGGTAAGGCTTCATAAGGAACCTCCGATCCAGCGTAAATATGGGCTTTTGCTGATAGTGTATTCCCGTTGGGCGCTATGGGTGCACTCCCGGGTTTGGGTTACGTCCGGGTCATACGCGTACTTAAGAAAGTTTTAAGCTCTGAGGATGGGATTTCTTCAGGATTTTCGTTTAATATATAGAGTAGAAGGGCAAACAAAGAATAGTTAATGGGGGGCTACTTATGTTGACGAACGGCGAGATCCCCGCGGCTGCGCGCGTTTTGGTGCTCTCCGGCGACTTGGGTGACGGTCACCGGCAGGCGGCGCGGGCGCTGGCGGAAACATGCGGAGAAGGCTTGGCAGAACGTGTCCGGGCCGAGGTGATCGATTTTATGCAGGAAGTATATCCGTATCTTCATCCGATGGTGAAGTACTGCTTTATGAAGGGCGTCGAGAAAGTGCCGTCGGTCTACGGTTATTTATATCGAAAAACAAGACGGAAAGAGGCAATGCCGATTCCGTTCAAAACGTTTTTAAGCTTGGGGCTGTCCCGGTTCCTGACACTCTTGGAGGAGAAAAAGCCGGATATTATCGTCTGCACGTTCCCGCTGGCTGCGGCGGCCGTCTCGCTGCTGAAAGAAAAGGGTGCGGTTTCTACGCCACTCGTTACCGTCATTACGGACCATACCGACCACAGCCTGTGGCTGCAGCCGCATACGGACTTGTATCTGGTCGGGTCCGAGCAGGTAGCGGCCGCGCTGCGTCTGCACGGCGTGTCGTCCTCCCGCGTCCGGGTGACCGGCATTCCGGTTCGCAGCCGCTTCTCCGAATCGTTCGACCGGGTCCGGCTGTGCCAGTCGTTCGGGCTCGATCCGCAGCGCCCGGTCGTACTCGTGATGGGCGGCGGCAGCGGCATGCTGGACGGAAGCGTCCGTTCGCTGATCCGTTCGACGTCTCTGCTGGAGCGGCTGCAGCTGGTCGTCATTTGCGGAAGCAACGCGGCCGTGCGGGAAGAGCTGGAAGCGGAGCTGCGGGAGCATCCGACGAACCGCGTCATTGTCAAAGGATTCGTGGAGGAAATTCACGAATGGATGGCAGTCGCCGATTTGCTCGTGACGAAGCCGGGCGGGCTGACGACGGCGGAGGCGGTCGCCGTTGGCTTGCCGATGCTGCTCTATAAGCCGATTCCCGGCCAGGAAGAAGACAATGCCGCGGTGCTGGAGAAGGCTGGCGTCGCCATCCGGGCGACAGCCGCCCGGACGCTCCAGGATCAGCTGCTGGAGCTCGCGGACAACCGGCTTGCGCTGGCCGCGATGAAGGGTAGGGCACGGCAGTTCCGCCGCCAGCGCCCGACCGAACAGGCTTGGGATGCGATTATGCATCTTCAGCAGACGGCGTCTTCCGTGCGGCAAGCGTGGCAGGCGACGACTACGATTCGCGAGGCGTGGTAGGCGAAAGCTGCTCATTCCGGAATGGGATGAGCGGCTTTTTTAAACGCAAACAAAAAAACGCCCCCTCGGCAGGGGCGTCAGGCTATTCCGGATGAGCTATCGGCCCGGGGATCGGGCTGAGCGGATAGAACGTATGACCTTTGCACTTCGTACAGGTGGACGTGTAACAATCGGCCATTTCCTCCAGCGGTTCGCCGCACGTATCGCAGCATTTGGAGGGCAGGGTCTCATAAAACTCGGTCGTTCGCATCAACAATGAGCATCACTCCCTGTGTTCATGATACTCTCACTATACAGGAAACTAATGGAAAATGTAAACGCTTCTTAAGGGAGGAGAAGCCTTTTTTTGTATCTGGCTGCTGCAATAAGCTGCGGAGCTTAGGCTCCTCTGCCTTTAGCGATGCTCTTGGGCAAGCCGTTGCCCGTACCGCGCAGCGGGCTCAAAAAAAAAGTGCTCGTTCCTTCGCGATACGTGAAGAACCGGTTTCTTCCCGACAATTTGGCGCGGTACATGGCGGCGTCCGCATTTTTCAGCATAGTCGTACAGCTGGACCCGGGAACGGAGCCGAGGCAGATGCCGATGCTGCCGGAGACATGGACCATCTTTCCCGCCAAGCGGTAAGGGGTCTTGATTGTTTCGAGCATGTCGGAAGCCGTTTTCTGGGCGGACGCCTCGCTGCACTGGAGCGCGACCAGCAGAAATTCGTCCCCGCCTAGGCGGAATATTTGCCGATGCTTGTTCTGGAACGCTTTTAAACGCTGCCCCACTTCCCAAATCAACATATCTCCGATGTCGTGTCCGAGCGTATCGTTGACGGATTTAAATTCGTCTAGGTCCAAAAATAAGAACGCCGCATTCCGGTTTACGGTATTTTTCTCGGCGTAGCGGTCCCAAGCATTCCGGTTGAGCAAACCGGTCAAAGGATCGGTATACGCCAGCTTTTCGAGCGCTTGCCGCTGGAGGCGCATCGCCCGCCAAGCGACGATATACACAAGACACATCGCGGCCAGAACGCCGAACAGCAAAAACAAATCTACCGGGCGTAGGACGGAGTGGACGAAATGAGCTCTGTCGTCATCCGGAGCGATGGCGGCTTCGCTACCTGTTATATACATCGTTGCCATCCCGATCATCGTGAGCAAGCCGCCGCCCGCCAGTCGAAGGCGGCTTTTGTTTCCGAACAGAGCCAGATGAAAGATAAGGAACGTCGTCATGATGCCAGCAAGTAAAGAAATAAGGGTTAAAGTCGTATCATAGCGCACGTTGTCATCCCAGTGGAATACCAGCACGGCCAAATGCGCGGACCACACGCTCCCCGTGACGAACGAAGCCGCCGCGAACCAACGGTTTCTGATTCGTCCAAGGACGTGCGACAGATGGAACACGCTGCAACAACTCCTTTTTTTTGAATGGTTTATCCGTCCTATTCTAACAAATAAATCTGAACAAAATCTATACAACGCTCTCCGCCGGCTCCTCTCGTTATATAAAACTCCTGATAGCCAGTAAGCAAAGCGGCTTGGCAGCCGTACCGGAGGACGAGATGGCATGCCGTATGGATTGCGTCGAATTTGAGCTGGGCGTTTCGGACCGGCTGCGGGACTTGATCACCACTGATGGAATGCGGCTGAATCAAATATTGAAAAATTCACTGCCCACCGCCTTCGCTGGAGCTGGCGAAGCTGTTGGGCGGCCGCTTGACGCTGCGAAGCGAGGAAGGAAAAGGAAGCACCTTCACGCTGTATTTACCGGATTCAAGGTAAAAACTATATGCGCTGCCCTATGATCAAGGCGAAAAAATTAGACTCGTAATTTTTTGTACGGTACTTTACAAAAGTAAGTTAATTGCGTTATTATACTAAATAGAGTTATACAATAAAAGGAGTGGAAATTATGAGCCAAGTTGAACAACAACAAACCGCAGAGCAAGTTATTCTGTCCCGTCATTCCGTTCGTCAATATCAACGGGACGTTGTGATCCCGGATGCGGAGCTGAATGAAATTTTGGAGCTGGCCGCAAGCGCACCGTCGTCCTGGAACTTGCAGCACTGGCGTTTCCTGGTCATCCGCGAGCAGGCGAACAAAGACCGTCTTCTGCCGATTGCGTTTGGCCAACAGCAAGTATCCGACGCATCTGCGGTTGTCGTCGTGCTCGGCGACCTGCAAGCGAACTTGACCGCCCCGATCGTCTTCGAGAAGGCGACGCCGGAAGTCCGCGACACGATGCTCGGCCAAATTAACGGCGCCTATGCGAACAATCCGACGGTAGGCCGCGACGAAGCGATCCGCAACGCCTCGCTGGCCGCTATGCAGCTTATGTTGGCTGCGCGCGCGAAAGGCTACGACACGGTTCCGATGGGCGGGTACAATCCGGCTGCTTTGATCCAGGAGTTCAACATTCCGGAACGCTATATCCCAGTTATGCTTCTCCCGATCGGCAAAGCGGCAAGCCCGGCACGGGCGACAGAACGTCTGCCGCTCAGCGACGTGGTCATTAACGAGTCGTTCTAATTCGGAAAAGCCAATACCGACAAAAATACCCCCGGCAGCGCTCCTTTCAACAGGGAGTGAAGGCTACGGGGGTTTTTCATGTTAAGGTTAAGCATCGGCGAAGTCACTTGTCCGCATACCAGCGGTCATACTGTTCGTGCAGGTTATCGCGGGATATGCGGCTGCGGTGCAGGGACAGGCTGGGGGCTTGGCGGTTCAGCTCCGCGATCTGCTTGTTCGCATCCTCGAGAAGCGCGTCGATTTCCGGGTCGAAGGAGCTTTTGGCCATCCGACTCATCGCTTTCTCCATCAACGAGCCGATTTCCTTGCGCAGCATGACCCATGGATGCTCGACCTTGGCTTGCTTCAGCAAGGACGACCAGGCGTCTCCGGTCGGCACCGCTAGCGGCTTACCGAAACCAGGCAAATGCTCCAGGCCGCCGTTTTTGACAAAATCCTCGTAAGCCTCGTCAATCCAGCTTTGCCGTTCTTTCTCCGCTGCGAGCATGGCATCCCGGTCTTCAAGCGTTTCTTTCGGTAAAGGAATGATAGGGCGGTCTGTCGGATCTTTCCCGACACCGTACGTCTGATCCCGCTTGGGCGGCCGTTCGGACATGGTCATTCTCCTCCCGCATATCACTTTCTTTCAGAGTAGCCGATGCGCGGGCCGGGGTCAAGAAAGGCGTTTATCTAAGAATACCTCAACCAAAAAAGACTTGAAGTATCTGGGAATTTATAGTATTTTGGGTGTGGAGTGAAATTTACTCTATTTTATAGAGGAGGTGAACCAAGTGGAAAAAATGTGCATGAGCATGATGATGACGATGTGTATGGATGAGATGATGTGCAAAATGAACTCCATGAAATCCATGATGAACATGATGATGGAAATGAAGATGATGGATGCCATGGATATGGACATGATGATGTCCAAAATGCAAGAATGCGACGAAACGATGACGATGATGATGAACATGATGCGCGAGATGAAACAAGCGTCCATGTAATGACGCGCGTGTTCCGGCCTGATCCATTCGCTCAAAATGTTTCAGCCCTCTGCAGAGCAGTCTGTCTGCTGCATGCATCAAGATCACCGCCGGCTGAGCAGTCGTCTGCAAGCCGTGTTCGCACCAAGCCACTGGCAGAACGGTCCTCCGTATGCCGCATTTGCACTCCCGCGCAGGAAACACCCTCTAAGCTTGTTCCGCCTTGATTTTTCTGGAGACCGTAAGGCGTTCCGTTTTCAATTCCATCACTTGCTCTCTGAGCCGTTCCGTAACCCACGAATCGTTCGTTTCCCGCAGCTCCCGGTAAAGCTCCAGCATTTTACGATTGATCGAATCGAAGGTCGTCCACAGCTCCTCAAGCTTTCTTGTACGCACAGCCTCCGATACATACGCGTCTTTTTGCTTCAGGATGTCCATGATCTCCTGCTGCCAGACCGTATCTCCGATCCGTCCGGCGTAATTGTACAAATCCAGGTAGTCGTTGACCCAGAGTGCGGCTGCTGCTTTCATGGCAGAAGAAATCATGTTTGTCATCCCCTAGCATGGTAAAATCAACTTATTTACCTAGTATTATACTCGGAATTATAAGGAATGCAACGTTTTTTTTGAAAATATTCCCTCGCGATCCGTTGACGTGTTGCATATGCCTGTTTCCAAAGCTGCGGAGCATACATACAATACCATGATTTAGACGGGGAGGTGATCGATTGGTTTATGCCAACACGAAGTGGGGGAAATACTCTTATCTGAAGACCGGAGCACGTTGGAAGCCGTACCTTCCGCAGACCCAATGGGCGAGCCGGGCTGCGGTCAGCTCCATGCTGAAGCGCTGGGGGGCGGTTTACCTGAAGCCGAACAACGGCACGGGCGGCTACGGGATCATGAAAATAACCCGCACGGGCAATGGGCGCTACACGCTCAAGAGCGGCTATGCTACCCGGACGTTTCGTTCGTTCGGCAGCCTGTACTCCGCGGTTTCCAGACATACGGCCCGGCGAGGCTATCTCGTGCAAAAAGCAATCCCGCTGCTGCATTACAAGAAACGCCCGTTCGATCTGCGCATCATGGTCCAACGCAACCGGCAGCGGGGCTGGGACGTGACGGGGATGGTCGGCCGGCTGGCCAGACCGAAAAAAATCGTCACGAACTATCACAACGGAGGAACCCCGATGCCCGTAGACAAGCTGATTTCCCCTCATATTCAGGGGAAACGGCGCGCCGGATTCATTCAAGAGCTGAAAACTCTGGGCAGAGGGGTCAGCGAGTATATGAGCGCAAAGTATCCGCATTTTCCTGCTTACGGCGTCGATGTCGCGATCGATTCTAAACTGAAGCCCTGGATTCTCGAAGTCAACACGAAGCCGGACAAATCGATTTTTAATGCCCTTAAAAACAAAACGATGTACAGACGCATTTTGGCTTACGCCCGGATGCAGAAGAGGTCCTAAGCCGATTCAGCCCCTGCCTCTTGTCAGGCAAGGGTTTTTTGTCATTTCCTTTAATCTTGCTTGGTGGACAAGCTGTATTTGTTTGATTGACTATATAATTTATGTGTAAAATAGTTTATATCAAAACTATAAGGATGGTACCGTATGGAATCTATTTCTCCCGTGATTTTTATGGTTGTCATCATCGCGCTCGTGCTCTGGCGAAGAATGCGCGCTGCGGCCAAGCCGGTGAAAGGCAACGGATACCGGCTGCTGCTGCCGCTGCTTTTTTTGGGCTTCGGCATACTCGGTCTGCTCAATCCGCAGCTTCATTTGACTGTGAAAGAAGTAACGCTGTCCCTGTTGTTTGGTCTTATTTTATCCGTTCCGATGATTATGACGACGAATTACGAGTTGCGCGAAGACGGGCAGATTTATCCGAAAAAGAGCAAAGCGTTTATTTTTGCCTTGGTAGGGCTCATCATCATCCGGCTGGCGCTGCGCAGCTACTTGTCCGGGCTTGATCCGGCCGAGCTGGGGATGCTGTTCTACTTGATCGCGGTCGCCTATATCGTGCCTTGGCGTATCGTCAGCTTCGTGAAATACCGCAAGGTTATGGCGCAGCGGGGAAGTGCCTTATCGCCGCAGTGAAACGAATTGCGGTCAATCCCGTAAAACGTTACGTATGCGAATTCGCGACAAAGGAGGTGAACGGATATGGAGTGGTCTTTGGATCTGGCGCTGCTGCTGGCGCTCTGGCTGGCTTCGCTGTTCGTCGTGCCATGGTTCGGATGGACGGGAAAGCAGTTGACCTTCGCCTTCGAGCCGGCCGTCGAGCTTGCCAAGCTCCCGCTCAAGCATCATGACCGGGCCAGAAAAAGTCCGCGTACCGTCTTCGTTCGCCGAAAATGCCCGCCGCGGTCCTCGGCGTTATCCGAAGAAGCAAGCGCTCCTTTCCGTTGGAATGAGATGGTCGGTTGACCGAAAAATTTCACGGTTGACGATTGAGAGACGAACGAGTCTCGACGACTCGGCTCAATCGCAAGAAGTGTTGACGATTGCGTCTCGACGACTCGACTCAATCGCAAGAAGTATTGACGATCGAGCCTCAATGACTCGGCTCAATCGCAACGGAAGGAGCGCTCACATGTATACATGGTTTCAGCCTATTATTGATCTGTTAGCTTATGCGCTGTCCTGGACGTTCGACTGGACCCGCGACTGGGGGGCCGCGGTCATCGTGCTCACGCTGCTGGTTAAGGGCGCGCTGTACCGCTTCAATCTGCTGGCCGCCCGGCAGCAGATCCGTTCCGCCGCCGCCTCCCCCGAGCTTAGCAAGCTGCGGGAAACGTACGGAAACGACCCGGCCAAGCTGGTTCAAGAAACAACCAAAGTTTACGGCAAGTACGGGATCAATCCTTTAAGCTCGCCGCTGTCGGCGATCATTCAAATGCCGGTGCTTATGGCGATGTATGGCCTGTTCTTTACGCACGGCAGTACGATGACGTCGATTTTGATCCCTTGGGTCGCGCACTTGGCCGAGGCCGATCCGTTCCACTTGATCCCGATCGCCACGGGTCTGCTGTCGTTCGCGGTAGGCATGATCCCGCTGGCCGACGCAGCCGCCGTCTCTATGAGCGGAAGCAAGCGGCTGCTGCTCGGGGCGGTCCTCCTGCTGATCCCGCTCGTCATTACGTGGCGGGCGCCGGTGGCGCTGGGGCTGTACTGGCTGGCGGGCAGCGTCTTCAGCCTGCTGGAGCGGCTGTTTTACCGGACGAGCGCCGGCAAACGGCTGTTGCGACGCGGATTGCCGGAAGCGGCCACAACCTGATATGCACGATAGAAACGGAGTGCCCTCGCGGCCTCCGTTTTTTTAATGATTTTAATAAACGGTTTAGAGGCCGTTTAGAGACGGGGGCTATACTGTAAACGACAACTTGAGGGGCTTCATTACAGACAATCAAAGCATACGTTTCAGGAAGGAGGATCAAGCGGCATGGACGTATGACAGCAGCCGGACTTCGTCGTCCATAACGGGCAGTTGTGGGTGGGCATCGTGCTGCAAGTTCTGTCTCTTGTCGCGATGATTGTTCTGTCGGTTTGGAAGCCGCTGGGGCGGCGAAAACAAATGTGACGCTGTGTTGTAGAACCTTCTGTATCCCTATATAATGAAAGCTTAGACGCTTGTTTCAAGCAACAGCAAGCTATCAGGGGAGGGTGAAGCCTGTGCAATACCATCGAATAACCGATATCGGCGACCCGTATTTTCGCCAAATGCACGAGCTGATGCAGCGCGTGTTTCCGCCGGAGGAAGTATTGGAGTACGAACTGTGGGCGGAGCCGCTTCAAGATCCGGGCATCCGGGTGTTCGTCGCTGTCCTGGACGGCGAAGTCGTCGGCGCGACGGAATACCGTTATTATGAAGATTTACAGGTTGCGATGACCGATTTTACGATTATCGGACGGGACGGCCTTGGCATCGGACCGTTTCTGGCGCGTCGCCGGATGGCCGATCTGCGCTCGGTCGTAGCGGCATGCGGCGGGACATTCCTTGGCATGTTCGCCGAAATCTACAACCCGCAATTGGTGGGCAAGCTGGAATTCGGAGGCGTGAATGCGATGAATTCGTTCGTCCGCCGCGAGGTGTTGGCACACCTCGGCTACCGGAAGCTGGATACGGACTATGTGCACCCGTCCTGGCACAATGACGGGGAAGCGGTGCACGGGCTCGATCTTTGCTTCATGCCGATCGCGGACGAGGAGCAAGTCTTGGTTCCGGCCTCGTTGGTCTGGAGCTTTCTGGAGCGTTATTATGCGGTGCTCCCGCAAAAACCGGACGCATGGTACCGGATGGTCGAGAACCTCAAGCAGCGCGACAACATCGTTTTGCTACCCATTTGAGTTTTAGGTCCGAAGCACGGCCTGCATGAAAAAGCGGAAGTCCGCTTTTTCGCGCAGGTCGTTTTTCCATTTTAAACCCATTTTTAAACCGGTTTTAAGCTGGGTCTGTTAGCATGGAATAACGGGAAAAAGCTTGCTTGTAGCGGTGCCGATTTCTATTGACTCCGGATAGCGATTTGCTTATGGTAAGCTTATATCGATTGGATTTGGAAGCTCCGAGGAGCCTGCGAATGAGAAAACTAACGGTCTGGCTTTGCTTATTTATCGTCGTGCTATCCCTGTGTGCCGCACCTTCCGCCCGGGCCCAGACTTCTGCCCCGGCTGCGGTCCGGGGCGTTCTTGATTTATCGAGTTGGCACTGGGAGCAGGACGGGCTTGTTGCGTTGAACGGGGAGTGGGAATGGTATTGGAGCCGTTTGCTGACACCGGCCGAGCTGGCTGCCGGTACGGGGGGCGATGCTCTGTCTTATACGAGGGTGCCGCAGGTGTGGCAGGGCCAAACCTACCAAGAGAGCAAGTTATCCGGGGATGGTTATGCAACGTACCGACTTGTCATCCGAACAGCCGATGCCGACACCGGCAAAGATGTTGCTCTCTATATGCCCAGCGTAGCTACCGCGTACAAGCTGTGGATCGACGGGAAAGAGGCGGCTGCGAGCGGAACGGTTGGGACAAACCGGGAGACGATGACGCCGACGAACGTCCCGAAGCCCGTATTTTTTCACCTGGGCGGTGGCGAAACCGAGATCGTCATCCAGGTGTCGAATTTCGTGCAGCGAAAAGGCGGGCTCTGGGAGCCGATCCGCATGGGCAGCGCCGATGCCGTGGCGTTCCGCCGGGAGCTGTCCAACGCTTTTGAACTGTTGATCGTCGGCAGCTTGTTCACGATGGGCTTGTACCACCTTGGTCTGTTTGTGGCCCGCCGCAAAGACCGGGCCTCGCTTTATTTCGGATGTTTGTGTCTGGCGATCGGGGTTCGGACGGCCGTGACCGGGCAAACGCTCGCCGTCCGCTTCGCTCCCGGACTTCCGTGGGAGTGGCAGACGCATCTCGAATATTTGTCCGTCAGTCTGGGCGTGCTCATGTTCGTTCTGTACGTCGCTGCACGTTATCCCGTGGAAATGCGTCCGGTCTTACGCCGCCCGATTGTCGCAATTCTTCTACTATACAGTTGCTTTATCGCCTTCACCCCCGCCCGGATTTACACGCACTCGATGCTTGCTTTTCAGCTTGCGATACTGGCGATTTTCGCTTATATCGGCTGCGTGTTTGTGCTGGCGTTCGTGCGGAAACGGGAGGGCGCTTTTCTTAACCTGCTGGCGATGAGCGTCTTTTTCGTCACGGCGCTGAACGACACGCTGTTCTACAACCAGGTGCTGAGCACCGGCGATTCCGTACAGTTCGGCATGATGTTCTACGTTTTGATGCAGGCGGTGGACCTGTCGCACCGGTTTTCCAAGTCGTTCGCCCACGTGGAGAAGCTATCCTCCGAGCTGCAGCGCTGGAACGAATCGCTCGAAGGCAAAGTGCGCGAGCGGACCGAGGCTTTGGAGATGACCAATGCGAGTCTCCACGAGGCGAATCGGGAGCTGGTCAAGATGGAGCAGTCCCGGCGGCATCTTCTCTCCAATATTTCCCACGAGCTGGGGACGCCTTTGACCTTGATTCAAGGCTATATCAAAGCCGTGCTGGACCGGGTGGACGAGCCGAACCGCGACCGCTACTTGCAGCTCAGCTATGATAAAACGCTCATTTTGAACCGCATCATCGGCGATTTGTTTGAGCTGTCCAAGTTCGAAGCGGGTAAAATCCGCTTTGACTGCCAGTTCGTGCATCCGGCGTCTTTTGTCCGCGCGCTGTACGAAAAATACGAATGGACCGTGAAGCAGGACGGGTATACGTTCGAGTTCATCGACTTGACGGCCGGTCTGTCGGACGGTCAGGACGAAGAGGTGGCTTGGATCGATGTGGTGCGGATCGAACAGGTGTTTGTCAATCTTTTGTTTAATGCCCGTAAATTTACACCGGCGGACGGAACGATTCAAATCTCAGTCGACCGGATAAGGCATCCGGATAACGGCCAATCCGCCATCCGGGTCTGCTTGCGGGACACGGGCTTCGGAATTGACGAGGAGGATTTGCCTTTTGTATTCGACCGGTTTTACCGGGGGAAAAATTCGCGCAAAAACCGCTCGGCGGGCACCGGGCTAGGACTTGCCATCTGTAAGGAGATCATAGAGCATCATGGGGGGACGATTGGCGTGAATAGCCGGGTGGGAAGCGGCAGCACCTTTTTCTTTACTCTTCCGTTATCGAGCGACCCTTTACACCCATTCGCGGAGGGGGTCTTTCGGGAGGAGGGGTCGAAGGGATGACGGACGCAGCGAAAATTTTAATCGTGGACGACGACGAGGAAATCCGGGGCTTGATTGCGCTCTATTTGCAAAATCACGGCTTTCGGGTGCTCATGGCGGAGGAAGGCGGCCAGATCTTGGAGCTGCTGCTCCGCGAGAAGCCCGATCTGATGATTCTGGACATCGTGCTGCCGGATACCGACGGCGTGCAGCTATGCCGGCACATCCGCGAGCATTCGGATATTCCGATTCTGTTCCTGAGTTGCAAACGGGAAGCGGACGATATTATTGCGGGCCTGGATACCGGTGGCGACGATTATATGACCAAGCCGTTCGACCCGCTCGTGCTGGTCGCCCGGGTCAAGGCCAATCTCAGACGCCGGACGGCATCGCCGCAGCAGACGAAGGAAAAAGCCGCGCTTTTGCGGTTCGGCGAGGTGGAGGCCAATCTGCATAATTACGAGGTACGGGTTGGCGGAGAGCCGGTCGATTTGTTTGCCAAGGAGCGGCAGCTGTTGTTTTTTTTGCTGAAGCATCCGAATCAGGTGTTCAGTGCGGCACAGCTTCACGATCAGGTCTGGGGCTGGGACAGCTTCAGCGACGAGCGGACGGTGATGGTGCATATCAGCAATTTGCGCCGCAAGCTCGAACGTGATCCTTCCGCGCCCCGGCATATCCGTACGGTTCGGGGATTCGGCTATCAGTTTTTTTGGGATGGCAAGCTGTAAAAGGGAGTTTAGGAGAAAGAAGTGGCGATTGGCGTTCAGCGAGGCGGGGATGGTTACAAAACGAAACGAAGCGAGTTCATTCCGGGATCGGGGTGAACTCGCTTCGTCTAAGAGCGATCAATCTTCCTGCCGTGCCGCTTCCGCTTGCTCCAACTCGTCCAGCGCCTTCTCCAAGCCGTAGTTCAGCAGCAGCGTTTTGAAGCCTTTGCCGCGGTTTTCGGCGAGTGCATCCAGACGCAGCTTCAAATCTTTACGGATGAACACCCGGTCCTTATCGTGCGTCTCGCTGCGCTCCTTCTTCTTGAGGCGGGTTTCCAGCAGCTGCAGCACCGGAGCCGCATCCTCTGCGGTATCGGTCGCGGCAGATTTGACCTCGGCCGTGTCGGCGGACGAGGGAGACTCGGCAGCCGGCTCTGATGGCGCGGTAACCGTTAGCGCCTCTTCCTCCGCCTGCGGGGCCGCTTCGGGAGCTTCTTGCGGCTGCGGCTCTGCCGGTTGAATGCCAGCTGCGCCTTTGCGCCTGGAAGTGCGCGGCTTCGCCGCCGCGTCGGCGTCTGCGTCGCTGGTCGGGGCTGTCGCGCCCGCCGCGCTCTTGCGCTTGGAAGTGCGCGGCTTCGCTGTCGCGTCGGCGTCTGCGCCGCTGATCAGGGCTGTCGCGCCCGCCGCACTCTTGCGCCTGGAAGCACGCGGCTTCGCTGCCGTACCGCTCGTCTCCGTCGGCTGTGCGTCCGTCGTTGTGTTGGCGCTCCGCTTCCTCCGGGTGCCCGGCTGCTGCCGTTCGGCTGTGACGGTCTCAGCGGAGGCGGCTTCGGCCCCCTTCAACAGCTTTCCGTTCATGTCGGTCTTCTCCGCGGCATCCGTAAGGACGGGCGGCTCCTGTTTTCTTGGCGGCATGGCAGAATCCTCCTTCGTTTAGTCTGGTCTTAGCCGTTTCGGCAGTCTCGTCGCAGCATTTTTCTACCGATCGTTCCATGGCTTTCCTCCATTGTACCATAGGGCCGCAGGCGGCAAAATATGTTTCGATGCTTCCGCGAGGAGGCTTGTTTCTTTCGTGCAGTCCAATCTTCTGCAACCAATCGCAATCGCGCCTGAAGCTCCTTGACTCTCTTTGGCAGCATGGGGATCTCCTTCCGGCTAGTTTCCCTTTCGCCGATTTTTCGGTATAGTGTTCAGTAGAAGAAACGAGAGCGAGGGGAAGGGGAATGAATCGGCGGCCGCTGATATCCGTCATTATTCCAACCTATAATCGGCTGGATTTTTTGGCCGAGCTGATCGAATCTTTGTGGCGACAGACGTACCGTCACTTGCAGATTATTGTGGTCAACGATAATGGGGAACCGGTCGACGAGCTTAAGGAGCTGTATCCGGAGCTGGATTTGACCGTGGTCGATATGGAAAGCAATCTCAAGCACGTGCATGCGCGCAACCGCGGGCTGGAGCTGGTTCGGGGCGATTATATCATGCTGTGCGACGACGACGATTTGCTGCTGCCGTCCCATGTGGAGCGGATGCTGCGCGAAATCGAAGATAGTGATCTGGTCTATTCGGATGTGGAAATTTTCGATTATACTGTGGACAAAGGGGTTCGCCGGGCGACGAAGCGGTTTACATTCGCCGGAGCTGCTCTGGAACGGAGAGCCGGTCGTATCGCGGCGGGCGAAACAAGCGGGAGGAGTAAGTAAGGAAGCATGAAACGACAAGATGATTGGTACGATCCGATGGACCCCGGACCTGCGGACCCGGGGCCGTCGGCAGACGATAGCTGGTACGAGCCGCCGGGCGATTTCGATTACCGGGACCCGCGGGAGACGGGCTGGGGCGCCGGAGGAGATGACCGCCAAGCGGGAAGACTGGCGGCAGGAAACACGGAATTCCGAAATCGACGTCCCGTACAGACGGATCTGTTCGAAGCTCCGTTCCGCCGGCCGCAGGCGGTGAAGCGCCAGCCGGGGCAACCGATCGGAACGATGGCGGAAGCGCAGGAGCTACTGCGTAAATATTACGGATACCCGGATTTTCGCGAAGGGCAGAAGCGGGTGATCGAAAGCCTGCTCAGCGGGCGGGATACGCTCGGCATTATGCCGACAGGCGGGGGTAAATCGATCTGCTACCAGGTCCCGGCGCTGATGATGAGCGGGACGACGATTGTCGTTTCGCCGCTGATTTCGCTGATGAAGGACCAGGTGGACGGGCTCGACAGCATCGGCGTGCCTGCGGCCTATATCAACAGCTCGCTATCCTATGCGCAGGTGGAGATGCGTATCCGCAAGGCCGAGCGCGGCGAATACAAGCTGCTCTATGTCGCGCCGGAGCGCCTCGAATCGGAGCGCTTTCTGGACCTGCTCGCCGGGCTCGTCGTGCCGATGGTGGCCGTGGACGAGGCGCACTGCGTGTCCCAGTGGGGACACGACTTCCGCCCGAGCTACATGCGTATCAACGAGCTGGTCTCGCATCTGCCGGACCGGCCACTGCTGGCTGCTTTTACGGCGACGGCGACGGACCAGGTGCGCGAGGATATCGTGAAGCACTTGAAACTGAGCGAGCCGCAGGTGTTCGTGACCGGCTTTGCGCGGGAGAACCTCTCGTTTTCGGTCATCAAGGGCGAGAACAAGCGCGACGTGCTTATGGGGTACATCCGCGAGCACGCCGGGGAAGCGGGCATCGTCTACGCGGCGACGCGCAAGGAAGTCGACCAGCTGTGCGAATATTTACTGCGCCAGGGCGTGGCCGCGGGCAAATACCATGCCGGTCTGACAGATAAGGAACGCGCAGACGCGCAGGAGCGGTTCCTGTACGACGAGGTGCGCGTCATGGTAGCGAGCAACGCGTTCGGGATGGGGATCGACAAGTCGAACGTGCGGTACGTCGTCCATTTTAATATGCCGAAAAATATGGAAGCCTATTACCAGGAAGCCGGCCGGGCGGGCCGTGACGGTGAGCCGAGCGACTGCATGCTGCTGTTCAGCCCGCAGGACATTCATATTCAGAAGTTTCTGATCGAGCAGTCCGTCTCGGACCCGGAGCGGCAGGCGCAGGAATACCGGCGGCTGCAGCAAATGGCCGACTACTGCCATACCCCGCAGTGCTTGCAGCGGTACATCGTCCGCTATTTCGGCGGGGAAACGGAAGAAGACTGCGGACAGTGCAGCAACTGCGTCAGCCCGGATATGGAGCTGACGGACATTACGCTCGAAGCGCAGCAGATTTTCTCCTGCGTCAAACGGATGCGGGAGCGGTTCGGCATGACGCTGGTCGCTTCGGTGCTTAAGGGCTCGCGCAACAAGAAGGTGCTGGATTTCGGCTTCGACAGTCTCAGCACCTACGGGTTGATGCGGAACCGGACGGAAAAAGACATTATCGATCTCATCCAGCTTCTTGTCGCCGAAGGCTATTTGCAGCTCACGGAAGGCAAATACCCGGTGCTCCGGCTGTCATCGAAGGCGTCCGATGTGCTCAGCGGCAAGGAACGGGTCGTGCAGCGCATCCGGTTGAAGCCCTCTGCGCCGGTCGTCCAAGACGTCGAAGCGGAGCTGTTTGACGAGCTGCGGAAGCTGCGTTCGGAGATTGCGAAGCGGGAAGGCATCCCGCCATATATCGTATTCCCGGACAGCACGCTGCGCGAAATGTGCGGCGTACAGCCGACGAACCCGGCGGCCATGCTCAAGATCAAGGGTGTCGGGGAAGCGAAATTTTTCAAGTACGGGGCGTATTTTATCGAGTTTTTCAAGCAGCGTCAGGGATAGCGGCGATTTCGGACGGCGCGGCGGTACCATCATAGGAAACGCCGGGCCGAACCAAGGAGGAACACTGTGGCAAAATCGAAGTATTATGTCGTATGGGAAGGGCGTCAGCCCGGGATCTATAAAACGTGGGCCGAATGCCAAGCCCAGACGAACGGATTCCCGCAGGCCAAGTTCAAGGCGTACGAGAGCGAGGCGGAGGCCAAGGCGATGTTCGCCGCCGGCTGGAAGAAGGCGTTCGGCGCCGCGGCGCGCGCAGGGACCGGCACCGGCGGTGCGGGCAAGAGCGGCGGACGGACCTCCAAGGCCGGAGGCGCGGAGGCTGCGGGCGAGTACGAGCCCGAGAGCCTGTCCGTCGATGTAGGGTGCAGCGGCAATCCCGGCATCGTTGAGTACAAAGGCGTGTACACGCGCACCGGCGAAATTGTGTTTCAGCAGAAGCCGATTTCCAAAGGCACGAACAACATGGGCGAATTTCTCGCGATTGTCCACGGGCTCGCTTATTTGAAGCGAAAAGGCAGCGACATGACGATCTACAGCGATTCGATGACGGCGATCAGTTGGGTGCGCAATAAAACGGTCGCTTCCACCTTGGTGCGGGACGCCTCGACCCAGGAAATCTGGGCGCTCGTGGACCGTGCGGAAGCATGGCTGCGCAGCAACACCTACAAGAACAAAATCATCAAGTGGAACACGAAAGCATGGGGCGAGATCAAGGCGGATTACGGCCGGAAATGATGCACCAAATCCATGCCAAAAAGCGCTTCTCCGCGACAGGGGAAGCGCTCTTCTTTTTGCACGACAACGCTCAGCTCATTTATCGCCCCGGTCGATATGCAGCCGCGGTTTCGTGTTATTTTTCGTGTCTTTATACATCTCTTTCTCTTGGCTTTCGAGCGGAAGGCTGACAAGCTCCCACTCGGTCTGCCCCATCGCCTCGTCGTACGGAAATTCGTCGCCGCGCTTGAGCGTTTCCTCCCGGCCCCACTCGTTGGAGTAAATGCCGTCCGTTTCGACTTCTTCGCCGGATACCGGAGGCATGCTTTTGTCGTTTGCCATCTTTGCCATAACCCTCCTTAAACGTCGCTTCGCCCGTTAGTATGCCCGGATGGTCTGGAAGTATGACGAACGAAAATAGGGACCCTGCTTATCCGTGATAACCAGAATCCCTATGTTGGTATAGGTTGCTTATTCAATTTTCGAAAAACACACTCCAATCAAGCTGTCGTTAGGGTACGCGAACGAGTAACAGGTTTTAACGGGTTCCCGCATGCCCTCGGTATAGCCTTCATTCGGTGCGCGTACAGTACGGATTTCAGGTAAGCGCGGCGGGGCATGCTTCGCTTCCTTACTTCAATGGACTATCCCCTTTCCCTTGTTTATTTTTATATCAATTCCAATCCGGCACTACCAAACTCTTTAAAACAAATCCGGATTGAAAGATATAAACGATACAAACTTCGGTGTGAATCAGGGTGATATCCGTAGGCTTAATCAGGTGAATCATTTATTTTGCTTACTGTTAGGATAGCCTATTATTAAATTATTGTAAATATTCAGAATAATTAGTTATTTGCCGATAATCCTAATGTTTCTCACGAATTCGTCATTTTTCTTCTTTATTCTTAGAATTTCTACTAGGGGTTATGCTGGAGTGCTATTGAAGTTCCTCGCTTTGCAATAAAAATGATCGTAATTTGATCCCATCTTGGACACCCTTCATATAAAGCCACTCCTTCTGAATGGATAGGAGCTGGGTGTTTAGGTCAATAAGCGAAAGAACGGAGCTATTTGTTCCTGATAAATTTAAGAGATCCTTCTCTAAGTTATGCAGCTGCTCTTTCAATACGGTGACCTCATTGATTTTTTCCGATTGCGCGGATAACTCATCGAATCGTATGAGTAGAGCTTCTCTTATCCAACTAACCATCTTATCGGACTCCCTTTAATTCTAGATTTTTGGTATCGTCCACACCTCTTATTCAATTAAGTATAGATAACTGGATTCTTATTAAACATCTGTTAATAGATATTATTTTTTTGATAATTAATAGTTATAAATATTATTTCTAGTAAAACATAGGCATACAGATTCGCGATTTGCGTAAAGAAAGAGGATTGTCCCAAGAATCTCTTGGAAAAAAGGCGTCTTCCATTGTTACTATATAGGTCAGATTGAAAGAGGGGGGATGAAAAAAGGAGAGCTAGAACCGTCAAGGTCTTCTCTCCCATTTTTAGATTTTAGTTGGTATCAAACATGGTATGATTGTTCTAAGGACTTAAAGGAGCGACCACGGTGAAGCACTTCCGAAGGGGGTGCCATGGTCGTACTTGTGGCGCTACTGGATGCCCTAAAATGTTAATAGTTCCCAGGGAAGAAAGAAAAACCTATATTTTGATCGATGTCTTAAGCGCCCACCATACCATTCAGCGAAACGGGCAGGATAGTTTGACGGCTTTCCGAATTAATCCATTTTAAGAAATGAAGGATATCCCCTGTTCTGATTCGAATATGATATTATACTGGAAGAGAATAGGAGCTTGTCATTGGGATTGTATAACCTACTGATATTTAACGGGGAATGTCCCAGATGTGGGGCGATTGTTAATACAGAAGCCGAATTTAAAATGGGTATGTTGAATCTAGACACCTATAACTTGGGTGATGCATTAACATGGGCGACAGGGAAGAGTAAGCCTCCGCATCAGAAAAGACCATTCAACGGAAGTGCATTCGGAGATGGATACGTCTGTTGTCCAAATTGTGAAAAAGATTTTTGGGTATCTATAAGAGTTGAACATGATAAAATTGTGGATGTAAAAGTAGACAATACCAAGAATGGCTATATTAAATAATTTTCTATTACTTATTAATCCGTACAAAATCAAGCCTCATCTAATGATTTTCACAGCGGGAAACGATAGCTCAAAATCAAACCGACTCCCGCGACAACGTTAGCCGGTAACTGTCTGGACCATAAATAATGAAGTCTATGTCCCATATCAATGTACACATATAAACAAAGAAAGAGTGCTTTATAGCACTCAGCCTGTTGAGAAACCCTCAGCAGGCTATTTCTTTGTTTCCGTTATTTATCCATTCACCGCGTTAATATGGTATAATATTGTTATCCTAACAAGGCGGTGGTTGCATGCTTCGCTCTAATCC
>NZ_JAHNZO010000150.1 GCF_018998565.1 Paenibacillus oleatilyticus
GAGCTGCAGCATGCGTTGGTGGAGTATTTACGGGTGGCGCGCTCGGTGCGCTGCTCGCCGGAACAGATCCTGATCACTGAAGGCATCCATCAGGCGATCGATCTGGTGACGCGCATGTTGTGCAATCCGGGGGATGACGCCTGGATCGAAGAACCGGGCTATTGGGGGATCCGCAATATCCTGCGCATCAATGCGTTGAACATCTGCCCGCTGGCGGTGGACGAGGCCGGGCTGGTGCCGCCGGAGCAGCCAACGACGCCACCCCGCCTGATTTTCGTCACCCCGTCGCACCAGTATCCGCTCGGCTCGGTGATGAGCCTGGCGCGCCGCCAACGGCTGCTGGCGCTGGCGCGCAACGCTGGCG
>NZ_JAHNZO010000151.1 GCF_018998565.1 Paenibacillus oleatilyticus
ATATCTGCTGGCGCGATGTCCGGCTGCAAACTGATCGTCCATTCCCGTTTTTAACACCCTAAGACCCCCCATCCGGCCCGGCTCCGCCCGTGGCCGGCAGATAATTGTGGAGCTCGCTATGTCATCGCAACGTGAAATTCGTCTTAACGCTTTTGATATGAACTGCGTCGGCCATCAGTCGCCGGGGCTGTGGGCGCACCGGCGCGACCGTTCCTGGCAGTATAAGGATCTCGAACATTGGACCGATCTGGCGCGCCTGCTGGAACGCGGCAAGTTCGATGGATTGTTTATCGCCGACGTGCTGGGGATTTACGACGTGCTTAACGGCAGCGGCGACGCGGCGATCCGCCAGGCGACGCAGGTG
>NZ_JAHNZO010000152.1 GCF_018998565.1 Paenibacillus oleatilyticus
TGTCGGGCTTCTCAAAACACGTAACCCACGGCGGTAAACCGTGAGCGGGATCGATGCACCAAAAAGAGGATGGCTGCCCTGGTTCGTGGCGTGAACTACACTTATTCCTTGCTCTTTCGCCGTGGCTATGCCTTTATCGCTCTGGCGCAGTTATTGCTTATCTTCATTACCCCCATATCTGGAGGAATGACCGATGAAAATAGTGCCTATCAACGCCGCTACGCTCCCGATTTATCGCGATGAATTGGCTCGCCTGTTGACCGATGCGGTCACCCACGGCGCTTCAGTGGGCTACGACACCTTAATCCCGCATGAAGACGCCGAGAGTTACTTCCACAGCCTGCGTCCGGCCTTGGCCAAGGG
>NZ_JAHNZO010000153.1 GCF_018998565.1 Paenibacillus oleatilyticus
GCGCAGGCGCATCAACCCCCTACCGGCGCCCAGGTTAATGATGGCGACGTGATCACCGTTACCGCACCGCTCTACTCTCCGCTGACCATCGTGACGTCACCGAAAACTCCGCGCCAGCCGGTGCCGGCCAGCGATGGCTCGGACTACCTGAAAACCATTCCCGGCTTTTCTCAGATCCGCAACGGCGGCACCAACGGCGATCCGGTGTTCCGCGGTATGTTCGGTTCGCGGTTGAAGATCCTCACCGACGGTTCGGAAATGCTGGGCGCCTGCCCATCGAGAATGGATGCGCCCACCTCTTACATCTCGCCGGAAAGCTTCGATCTGCTGACCATCACCAAAGGGCCGCAGACGGTGCTGTGG
>NZ_JAHNZO010000154.1 GCF_018998565.1 Paenibacillus oleatilyticus
GAGTTCACCAGCGATTCAATCACGCGGCGGTGTTGGTTCACCTTGATCGGATACACCAGGAAATAACCGCCCTGGTAGCCGAAGGATTCACGCGCGCGTTTGAACGCGGCGTTGATAGAGCGCAGGCGATGCTGAAGGATCTGCGGGAAGCAGAACAGCGCCGGCAGACGTTGGCCGTCTTGCTGGCGCGTTTTCACCAGTTCTGCCAGATCGACGCGCGCCTGCGGGACATCCGGGTCCGGGCACACGCTGATATGGCCCAGCTCGTTGACGTCATAGTAATTGTTGCCCCAGTAGGCGACGTTATAAGTACGCAGCATCTTGCTGGCATTACGATCATTCATGGCAACCTCCTGCATGG
>NZ_JAHNZO010000155.1 GCF_018998565.1 Paenibacillus oleatilyticus
CGTTTATCCGGTGCCCGTCATCGACTATGAAGGTGACGACTTCTACTTCCGTACTCTGACCGCCGGTTACTACCTGTGGAAAGATCAAGAAAATCAGCTGAGCATCATGGGGTATTACACGCCATGGGGCTACCGTCCGGGCGACAGCGACGACGATCGCATGAAGCGTCTCGACAAGCGTCGCGGCACGCTGATGGCCGGCCTGGCCTATTCACACAACGCAGAGTGGGGCACCATTCGCACCACCTTCACCGGCGACACGCTGAACTACAGCAACGGGCTGGTGGGCGATGTGGCTTATCTGTACAAGTTTGATCTGGACGCGTTGACGCTGGTTCCGGGCGTAGGCGTGATGTGGAAC
>NZ_JAHNZO010000156.1 GCF_018998565.1 Paenibacillus oleatilyticus
GATATAGGCAATGGCTAAAAAAACTCGCTTACCTGACACTCCGCAGCAGGCAATGCTGCGTCAGGTCACTGCCGAACTGGCGAAAGATATCAAAACGGAAGCTGACCTCAATAATGTACTCAACCAGTTCGTTAAAATGACTGTTGAAGCCGCGTTGGGCGCAGAGATGGAACATCACCTTGGTTATGCTAAAAGTGCCACTGAAGGCCGTGGAAGCGGCAACAGTCGCAACGGTTTCTCACCCAAAACCCTCACATCCCAGTACGGTGAGTTGGCCATCGAGACTCCTCGCGATCGCAACAGTGAATTTGAGCCTGTGATTGTTCAGAAAGGGCAGACTCGATTAACCGGGTTTGATG
>NZ_JAHNZO010000157.1 GCF_018998565.1 Paenibacillus oleatilyticus
CCTTTGGTCTGCTGCTGGACATCAACCCCTTCTATGCGGTGATCGCCATTACGCTGCTGCTGGCTTTGGCCCTGGTGTGGCTAGAACGTCGCCCGCAGCTCTCGGTGGATACCCTGCTCGGCATTCTGGCCCACAGCGCGCTGTCGCTGGGGCTGGTGGTGGTGGCGTTGATGTCTAACGTACGGGTCGATCTGATGGCCTACCTGTTCGGCGATCTGCTGTCGGTTACGCTGAGCGATATCGTGATGATTGCCGGCGGCGTCGCCGTGGTGCTGTTGGTGCTGTGGTGGCAGTGGCGCGATCTGCTGTCGATGACCATCAGCCCGGAGCTGGCGCACGTCGACGGCGTTAATCTGGTG
>NZ_JAHNZO010000158.1 GCF_018998565.1 Paenibacillus oleatilyticus
TCATACACTTGCTCGCAGCGAATGAACATTCAGACGAGGTTACGCATGACTAAGGCGGCTTGTGTTAAACGCAGCGGCTTATGGAGCATTCCCGCCAGAACCATGACGCTGGCGTGTCTGTTGGTGTTTATGGCGCAAATGGCGACGACCGTGTACTTGCCTTCGCTGCCGACGGTGATGCGGGAGCTGGCGATGGGCCGGCGCGCTACCGAGCTGTCCATTTCAATCTTAGTCATCGGCGCCGCCTTGCCGGTGCTGTTCTGGGGCGCGGCCGCCGATCGCTTTGGCCGCCGCGCGCCCCTGACGCTGTCTTTATTTCTTTTCATTGGCTGCAGCGGGCTGTTGGCGCTGTGCAGCAA
>NZ_JAHNZO010000159.1 GCF_018998565.1 Paenibacillus oleatilyticus
CTCCTCACCCATTACACTTTACTTTCTTCCCTTCTCCATCTCAAGGATAACCGAATTGTACCCCTCTTCCTCTCCTTCCTCCCCTTCTCCTTTTCCCCTTTTCCTTCCCTCCTTTCCCCTCTTCCTTCTCTCTTCTTCTCTCCCCCTCTTCCTTCCTCCCCCCTCATTCTCCCTCCTTTTCCCCCCCTTCTTTCCTTTCCTCTTCTCTTCTTTCCGATCATTTCGAAGTCTTCTTCAGGTAATTCTTCCGGGCGTCTTCTCCCATTTGTTCCTCCTCACTGCGTCCTCTCCCGTTCACTTTTCCTCCATCGTGCGTGCCGCCTGGAGCGATCACTTCTCCGTCTTTTGTGTTCCTCCCT
>NZ_JAHNZO010000015.1 GCF_018998565.1 Paenibacillus oleatilyticus
CGAATTCGTAGCTGTTTTGCACATTCGGATTAGAGCGAAGCATGCAACCACCGCCTTGTTAGGATAACAATATTATATCATATTAACGCGGTGAATGGATAAATAACGGAAACAAAGAAATAGCCTGCTGAGGGTTTCTCAACAGGCTGCAAGGGCCCTTTAGGGCCCTTTGGCTTTTTCACTTTTCTGCCGAGATGATTAAAAACATAGGTCTTCGAAGTTCGTCTTTCATGTCAGGCTCACTCTTTAACATTTCTTCGGAAGGAATCGGTTCACTGACTGCTCTAATACTAAAACCTGCATCTATTAAGTCGTTGATATAGGTTGAAAGCGTACGATGATATTTGTTACATTCTCCGTTAAAAATGTCGTTTCACGCACACCTTCCGATTGATAATCGTCAACTGCCCAATGCAGACGATTCCCTTGGTCGTCGTAATACCAGTCTTGTTCGCTGCCACTCTCCCGCCCCTTCAAGTCCTTTGACGGACCTTTGCATTTTTTCATAGGCGGAAAAGAAATTCACATCATCATACTTGTTTTGTTTCATTGGCTACATCTCCCCTCCCAATAACCGAGCGCTTCACCGACGCGTACCTTGCTGCCGACATCGAGACCGTCGCGGAACGAGAAAGCTTCCTTCTCAATCAGTAGTATAACCGTTGAACCGAATTCGAAGAAGGCCAGCTCCTCTCCCCGGTCCAACCGGACGCGCCGCGGCTCCGTATACCGAATGCTGCTGACGTTCATCGCTCCCACCTTGACGACCGTCGTCATGCCGAACCGGTGCCTGATGCAGGTAATCAGCCGTTCATTGCGGCTCAGTACCTTGCGCATAAGCCGCAGGCTGCGCTCGTGAACCGGATAGACCGTTCCCGGGATGCGGCGCGTGGCGGTTACCTCTCCGGCAACCGGGGAATGGACGCGATGGTAGTCGGCCGGGCTCAAATACAGGACGATAAAATAGCCGCTGCGGTACCGGTCCTTCATGGGCAAATCATGGAGCAGCTCGTCCAAGCCGTATTCTTGACCCTTGACCATAAAGCGCAGCTTGTCGTTCATCGAACCGATGCCGGTGACGGTGCCGTCCACGGGGCTGATCAGCGAATTGGCGTCGGGAGCGACGGGGCGCAGCCCGGGTTTTAACCGACGAATAAAAAAGTCGTTCAGCGATTCGTAGGCGTCAATCGGTTGTTCGGCTTCCTCGACCCGGATGCCGTACGTTTTCACAAAGCGCCGGATGAGCCGGCGGCTAGCTTTCGACTTGGTAAACGAGCCGATTCGCTCGGAAAGCCATTTGCGTGACGACAGCTCGGTTAGCAAACAAAATAAGTGCCGATTCAATGGGTTCATCGCCAGCCTTCGTTATAATAAATACTCTAACGAGACGAATTATAAAGGCGGCGGGCAGTTGCATCAATGACGAATTTCCTATCGTTACCATAGGCGTGCCATAATGAACGAACGAATGATTCAGAACAGCCCCGAGACGGTAGCCCAATAGTAACGGACCGGCAGCGCAATGCAGAGCAGCGTCAGTATGTAGCGGAATCCGGTTTCCGTGAACGAACCCGTTTCGATCGCCATAAATTTCGGCAGCAGCCGGAATTTGAGCTTGATCGGCCACAGCAGCTCGACTCCCTGCTCGTTGAACAAATCGATGAAAGCATGGGACGCGTAAGCGAGCAGAAGGCTCCAGAACAGCGGTTCCGGAAGCGGCAGCAGCAGCGCGGCAATGCCGCACAGGAACAAGACGGAGTGCGTCAGCGTCCGGTGCCGGACGTTCATAAGCCGCAGTACGAAGGATAGCGGAAAAAATACTTTGGCCATCGTCGATCCCGGTTTGTCGATGTCGGCCAAAGGCCCTGCCAAGCAGCCAAGCAGAAGCGCAGCGGCGGTTTCCCAGGACAGAAGCGGCACCTGGAAGTGCAGCAGCACCCCTTCCGCGGCCAGCAAACCGGCGACGCTGTGCGTTTTTTGCAGCATTCTTAGATCCTCCTCGGTATTCTGTGTTGTTGCGGCCCGGTCAAGAGCTTTCCCATTATACCAAACATATGATCGCATTTCTATATCTCTCTTAACCGGATACAAATTCGTTCGCTGGCGGACCCTCTTTTCCGTTCCTCCCGCGCCTCCCTTTCGCAATTGTTAAGAAACCGTTAGCGCATGCGGTCCAAAACGCCGGGACAAGCTAATTTTTATCTAACCGAAAAATGCTAAAATTTTTTTGCCCGGACCTGAGGAGTTTGTCGAATCCGGATCGTCTATAGTAGAGGACGCTGGCGATGCCCGATTCGGAGCTTCGCGCCGTCCGTGCATTTTATTTTCATCAGGAGGCTGCTTTATGCAAAAATTCATGCTGGTGCTTGCCGTTGTATTCGCCGTCAACTTTACCGCCACAGGCTCGACGCCTGCTACGCGCGCAGACAACAGCGGCCTCGTTACCGCGCACCGCGGCAGCTCGCACGCCGCGCCCGAGAACACGGCGAGCTCGATTCGCCAAGCGATCAAGGACGGAGCAGGCTATGCCGAGCTTGACGTTCAGGAGACGGCGGACGGGGTGATCGTGCTGATGCACGACGATAGCGCCAAACGGACGACGGGAATCAACAAGCCCATGTGGGAAATCCCGTACGGCGAGCTGCGCCAGGCGAGCGCCGGTGACTGGTTTCACCCGCAATTTCGCCAAGAACGCGTTCCGACGTTGGAAGAAATCATCGAGATCGCCCAAGGCAAAATCAAGCTCAACATCGAGCTTAAAAATAACGGTCATCAAAAACGGCTGGCCGAGGAAACCGTCAACATTATCGAGCGACGCAAATTTACGGCGGACTGTACGGTAACTTCGTTCGATCCGGCGCTTTTGCGCAAAGTAAAGCAGCTCAATGCCAGCATTCGAACCGGCTTGATCGTAGGGCAGAAATTTGCAAACCGTGAAGCGCTGTTTACGGACCGTAACTACGAAGTGCTCAGCGCCGCTTATCCTTTGGTCGACGAAGAGTTTATGCGTCTCGCCGCGCAGCATCGCAAGCAAGTGTTCGTCTGGACGGTCAATGACAAGAAAACGATGAACCGCATGCTGAAGCTCGGCGTCGACAGCATCATTACGAACGAGCCCGCACAGTTGGTCGAGCTTCTTCGCCAACGCCGCGCCAGGTCCTGACAGAACGGCAAAACCCGCCTGGCCGCAGTCCATCCGGACCGACCCGAAGGCGGGTTTGATTTGTTCTTAGACTTCCGATGTGTCTATGTCGCGCTCTTGCGAATGACGAATTCGTTCTCCATCATCGTCCAGATGCCGGGATCCTCCATGCCGAGTCTCCACAAGGCGATACCCCGGATGCCCAGACGATGGGCAAGCTGCATTTTCGACCGGATACTGGCCGCATTTTCAAACCAAACCTCGTGCCTATTGCCGGACTCATCCGTATAAGCGAACATCGGTGTCTGCGTTTTCTCGTCGAAGATGACTTCTTTATTGTATCTTCTCGCCAAATTCATCGCCATGGCATAGGTCGCATACGTGTTGCGTCCCGTCGTCAAGTTGAAATCGAAGCCGAATACCGACACGGCGGCCGTAATTTTGGAGGCGGGCATTTTCGTCAACGCATATTTGACCACGCTTTCCATCCAGCCGATCGAGACGACGGGCCCCGGACCGCTTCCCGGCCAACCATGCTCGTTATACAGCATGACCACGAACTCGTCGACCGCCTGGCCCAGCACGGAATAATTGAACGGCGCCGAGAACGGGTTCGTCGGTTCGTCCGAGGTGCGCGAAGGCGTATCGACGGAATAAAAATACCCGTGATCGCGCAAAGCTTTGCCGAGTTCCCGGTAAAAGGCCGAAAGGCGCTCCCTGTCTTCGTAACGGACATCCTCGAAGTCGATGTTGACCCCGTCGAAGTTGTAACGCTGGATCAGCGCGATCACGCTAGAAATGAATGCTCTGCGCGTATCCGGTGTGGCCAGCATCCCGTGGATGACTTCCTTGTTGACCTCCGCATGCCCTCTTTCGTATAACAAATTATGTACCGTCGGCATCATTTTCACATTATGGCGATGTCCGTAATCCACGACCTGCCGCATGTAGACGTCGGTGAACGTTGCCGGAAATTTCTCGATTTCCGTCGGACTGGCCCGGTTGATGCGGAAATGAAACATGCCCACGGCGGACAGCTGCGCGGTATGCTCCACAAACACTTGATGCGAGCTGGGAAGCGTCGGACCTTCCCTTTCCGTGTAAAAGCCCAGCACCTGCTGCACCGGACGTTCCCCGCCGTGAGGAACGACCCGGACAAGGTCCCGGAGCACCCAGCCGATCCGTCCGTCGTACAGCTGCACCTGCACCCAATCGCCTTCGATGCCCGTCACCGGCAGTCTGGCTCCCCGGTCCATCTGGTCGATGAGCGGCGAGGTCGTTCCCGGATACTTGCGGATGTTCACCGTGTTCGCGTTGACAATCGCCTCCGTATAGACGGGAATACGCAGCCTTTGTCCGACCTGCAAAGCCGTTGACGTCAATCCGTTTAAAATCATGATCGCCTGGTACGTCGTCCCGAATCTTTGAGCGATCAAATAGAGGGAATCCCCCCGCTGAACGACATATGTAATCATGGTCTTCTCCTTTGCGAAGCATGTTACTACTATTCGTATTCAGCCGAGGGACGCAATACGATCGGTGCGCATAAATTTTTTGAACGGTTAAATAAATCCGCCGTTGACGCGCAGCGTCTGGCCGGTGATCCATTGGGACTTGTCGCTGACCAGCAGCTCGACCGCATCGGCGATGTCTTCGGGTTCCCCTATACGGCCGAACGCATTGAGCTTTTTCATGCCCTCGATCTGCTCCTCGGTTTTACCTGCCGTAAAAAGCTCCGTATTCACAGGGCCGGGAGCTACCGCATTAATCGTAATTTGTTTGGCGCCGAACTCCTTCGCAAGCTGACGGGTGAATTGTTCGACCGCCCCTTTCGTGCCCGCATAGACGCTGTACGTCGGAAACATCTGCCCGATGATCGAGGTCGAGAAGTTCACGATTCTGCCGTTGTTTTCCATATGCTTCATCGCTTGCTGGCATGCGAAAAAGGTGCCTTTGACATTCACGGCGAACTGCTGCTCAAAATCGCTCTCCGTCACGTCCGAAAGCGGTTTGTTGAGCATCAGTCCGGCGTTGTTGATCAGAATATCCACCTTCCCGAATTCGGCGATCGTTCGGGCAAACAATTGTTCGATATCGCTCACCTCGCCGAGATCGGCGCGAATGGCGGTCGCGTGACCGCCCTTTTGAACGATGCCCGCCACTACTTCCGCTGCCTTCTCCGGGCTCCCGGCATAATTGATCGCTACCTTGGCACCCAATCCGGCCAACCGCTCGGCAATGACGCGGCCGATTCCCCGCGACGATCCGGTAACGATGGCTACTTTACCTTCCAATGGTTTCATACGTGCTTCCCTTCTTTCTTAGTCGTTGGTTTTGAGGCCTTGCTCGATCAGAGCCCACACATCCGAAAACTCGGCGTCGATCGCCGCGCTTTTCCATTCGTAAGCGTGGGCCGGATGATGAAACCGCGCCGTAGCGTAAAAGACGGCACGGGCCGACCGTTCGGGATGGTCGGACTTCAGACCGCCGCGGAGCATGATATCCATCAGATGCCCGACAATACGGCCAATGTGCTTGGAGATGAGTTCGGCGGATTCATCCGATACTTTGGCATACATGGCAAACAACGCTTCGTCTTCGCGGGCATAGTGCCGCTTTAGCCGGACTAGCGTCTGAATATACGCTTGTACATGTCCGACTCCGTGCAATGAAGAGTCGCGACACACGTCCGCAAGCGGCGCGACGATCTTCTCCTCCAGCCATTGTTCCGTCGCCGCTTCGAACAGCTCCGTCTTGCTTTTGAAATGGCGGTAAATGCTGCCGTGACTGACGTCTAACGCTTTCGCCACGTCCGTTACCGAGGTTTTCGCCATCCCGTATCGTCTGATCGTTTCTTCCGTTGCCGCAATGATTTGTTCCTTCGTTAACACGTCCGAGGATTTTTCCATAAAAACACACCCCCCTTGCCATTAGAATAGCACACATCAGTTACAAATGACAAATTTTATTTTTTGTCAGTTGTTACACTTTCGTCATCTCTTAGCCGTCCGGCTTAATATTGGTTACAATGATAGGTATGGAATTTATCACGAAAGCCGGGTGGAGCTTGAACTATGGTCGATTTTGAATGGTATCGAAGCTTTGTTGCGATTTATAAGCATAACTCGGTGTCGGAAGCCGCGAAAGCCCGCATGATGACGCAGCCGGCCATGAGCCAGCATTTGGCTTCCCTGGAAGCGGAGGTGGGGGAAGCTTTATTTATAAGAACTTCAAGAAAAATCATCCCGACGGAAAGAGGAAAGCAGCTATACTCGCAGCTGGCGCCTTTGATCGAATCGCTGGAGGAAACGACGATGGCGTTCAAATCCGCTTCCCTGCCCAGTCTTCGAACGATCCGAATCGGGTCGGCGCATGAGTTTTATATGGAAAAAGTCATCCCTCTGCTGCCTCGATTCAAAACGTGCACTATCTCCACTTTCGGAACGGCCGATCAATTGTTGGAGATGCTGAAGGAAGATAAAGCGGATATCGTCATTACGTCCAAAAAGTTTGTGACTCCGGGAATCGAGTATGCGAAGCTGTACGACGAACAATTTGTCGTTGTCGCCCCTGCCCGGCTGGAAGTGCCTGAAACGGACAGTCTGAGGCTGAGAGAACAGTGGCTTGCCGCCCAAAATTGGATCAGCTACGGCTTGGAGCTGCCGATTATCCGAAGGTTTTGGAGAGAGCATTTTAAAAAACGTCCGCTGATTAAACCGACCCACGTCATTCCTAATTTGCATATCATTTTGAAGGCGATCGAAATCGGCGAAGGCTTAAGCATGATGCCTACCTATCTGCTGGAAAAATCGATAAACGAGCGAACCAAAGTGATCTACGGGGATTTAACCGTAAAAAACGAGCTGTTTTTCGCCTATAACATGAAGCATAAGCATCTGCCCCAAATTCAGGAGCTGATGCAGCTTATCCGTGAAAGCAATCCATAAATAAATTTATAAATGGAGTACAATTTCATAATTTGTTTTATGCCTGCTTCGGATTTACAATGTAGACTATCGATTTCAACCGGGAGGAAGGCGGACACGTGCAAAATCGCCTTCCTTACTTATAGGGAGGGACTTTTCTTGAGATCGCATAGTTTAACTAATCCATCGAGAGCGGCATCGAGCAAAAGCTCGACCATGGCTTTATACGCATTAACGGTGGGTGCATTTGCCATCGGAATGACGGAATTCGTCATCATGGGGCTGCTGCCGGAGGTGGCGGCGGACCTTCAAGTCTCGATTCCGTCGGCCGGCCTGCTCATTACCGGCTACGCCCTCGGAGTCGCCCTGGGCGCGCCGTTCATTACGATGGCTACGCACAAGATGCAGCGCAAAGCGCTTCTGCTCCTGCTTATGGCCATCTTTATCGCCGGGAACGCGCTCGCCGCGCTTGCGGCGAATTACGCGGTTTTGATGCTAGCCCGCATGGTGGCAGCGCTGACGCACGGCTCCTTTTTCGGTGTCGGCTCCGTTGTCGCAGCCGAGCTGGTTCCCAAGGAAAAGCGCGCCGGCGCTATTGCCATCATGTTCACCGGGCTGACCTTGGCGAACATTCTGGGTGTCCCGATCGGGACGTTCCTCGGTCAAGCGTACGGCTGGCGCGCGCCGTTCTGGGCCATTACCTCGATCGGCTTCGTGGCGCTGCTTGGCGTCATTGTGCTGGTGCCCAAGGTGAAGGCGGCCCCGTCGAGCCTGGGGCAAGAGCTTGGCGTGCTGCGCCGGCCTGCGGTTCATGTGGCGCTGCTGATGACGGTGTTTGGCTTCGGAGGCGTGTTTACGGCCTTCACTTACATTACGCCCATTTTGGTGGACATCACCGGGTTCTCGCCGGGCTCGGTATCTTACATTCTTGTTTTGTTCGGCCTCGGGATTACCATAGGCAATATTTATGGGGGAAAATTGGCGGACCGGAATCTGCTGCCCTCGCTCACCGGGATTCTCGTCCTGCTCGCAGCCGTTCTCGTCCTGTTGGGGCTGACGGATCATGTTAAGATCTTGACGTTGATCACGGTATTTGTTTTTGGCGTAGCCGCATTCGGGACCGTTCCGGGACTACAGCTTCATATGCTGAATACGGCGAAAGAGGCGCCTACTCTGGCTTCTACGCTGAACATCGCAGCCTTTAACCTCGGCAATGCCTTGGGCGCTTATTTGGGGGGCCTGGTCATCGACATGCAGCTTGGCGGAGGGCTTCCCGCCGTTCCATACGCCGCCGCTCTGGTGACGGTGGTCGGCATTTTGTTTACACTCTGGGGCATTCGGCAAAGCAAAACCGCGGCAAGAGCCGGTTTCAAGTAAAAGTTAGCGATATCAGGCTGCCGGCACAACGGCGGCCTGATTGCCTTTTCGCGCCAGTTTCGAGCGGTGGCCGACTTTGTCTTCGGGAAATGTCCGCTGCTAAGCGGCTTCCAAACAAATTTCACGAAGACAAGAGTGGTCGGAAGTGGATACCCCACCCCTTCGTTACCTCTATAGTCCCGTTTGACCACTTTCTCAACAAGCTCAGCCCGGCACCTTAAATCGGTACCAGGCTGAGTTTTTCTCACGACCTGCGCGCTTACATTTGACGGCAGGCGATTAGTTTTTCCGGGAAGTTAACTTGGCTTGCGTAAACAGCAGCAAATAATCGTAGCCGCCCGCTTTGGAGTCCGTGCCGGACATGTTGAACCCGCCGAACGGATGCACACCGACCAAGGCGCCGGTACACTTGCGGTTAATGTACAGATTGCCGCAGTGCATCGTTTCCAGCGCTTCCTCGATCCGCTCTTCGTCCGAGGAGAAGAATGCGCCCGTCAAACCGAATTCGGTGTCGTTGTACATCGCAACCGCTTCTTTCCAGTCCTTCGCTTTGCCGATGGCGAGCACCGGCCCGAAAATCTCCTCTTGCATGATCCGCGCTTTGCCGTCCACGTCGGCAAATACCGTCGGCTCGATATAATAGCCGTTGCCATCCGCCTTGCCGCCGCCGGCAAGCAGCTTGCCTTCCGTCTTGCCGATCTCGATGTAATTCAAAATTTTATCGTAGGAGCCTTGATCGATGACCGGTCCGACCGGCGCATTGGTTTCCGGCAGCCCGACTTGCAGGGCTTTCGTCAATTCGACGACCTTCTCGACCACTTCGTCGTACACAGACTCGACGATAAACGCGCGCGAGCCGGCCGAGCATTTCTGGCCTTGGAAGCCGAAAGCCGAAGCGACAATCGCTTGGGCCGCCGCTTGAAGATCGGCTGTTTCGTCGACGACAATTCCGTCTTTTCCGCCCATCTCCGCAACGACGCGCTTGATCCAGATTTGTCCCGGAGCCGTCTCCGCCGCCAAGCGGTTAATGCGCAGCCCGATTTCCTTGGAGCCGGTGAAGCTGACGAAGCGCGTTTTCGGATGCGTCGTCAAGTAATCGCCGACTTCCGCGCCGCTGCCCGGAATATAGTTGATGACGCCGGCAGGCAGTCCCACTTCTTCCATTAATGCCACGAATTTATGAGCGATGACCGGCGTCGTGGACGCAGGCTTGAGCAGAACGGTGTTGCCGGATACGACGGCGGCCGTCGTCATGCCTACGCAAATCGCCAGCGGGAAGTTCCACGGAGGAATCACAACGCCGACGCCAAGCGGAATGTACGTCAGGTTGTTCGTCTCGCCCGCAATTTTCGTCAATGGCTGGGTTTCGTTGATGCGGCTCAGGCGCAGCATTTCCCGGGCATAAAACTCGATGAAGTCGATCGCTTCCGCGGTATCGGCATCGGCCTCCGCATAGTTTTTGCCGGATTCCAGAATCATCATCGCGGAAAACTCGTGTTTGCGCTGACGCATCAGCTCCGCCGCTTTAAACAAATAGTCCGCGCGCTCCGCAGCAGGTACCCGCTTCCACGATTCGAACGCCTGCAGAGCAACCTGCATCGCCTCTTCGGCCAAAGCCTGATCGGCTTTGCTGACGCTGCCGATCACTTGATCCTTGTCTCCCGGGTTAATCGATACGATGCGCGCTTCAGTCATCACTTTTTTGCTGCCAATATGCAGCGGGTAATCCCGGCCAAGCTCGGCCTTGACCTTGGCGAGTGCGGCTTCCATCGCTTTCTTGTTCTCTTCCTTGCTGAAATCCGTAAACGGTTCGTTTACAAACGGGCTTACTTTTGTCAACATATTCATGGATAAGTCCCCTTTCAAGGATAGGAATGGTTTATTTAAACATATTTTTCAGGACAAACCACACATTCGCCGGACGTTCCGCCAGCCGCCGCATGAAGTAACCGAACCAATCGATGCCGTACGGAACGTAAACGCGCACCTTGTAGCCTTCGGCTACCAGCCGGTTTTGCAGTTCCTCGCAAATCCCGTAGAGCATCTGGAACTCGAAGCGGTCGTTCGGGATGCCGTGCTCTTTAACAATTTGCTTCGTAAACTCGATCATGTTCTCGTCATGGCTGGCTACCGCCGTATAGTTCCCGTTCAGCAGGTGCATCTTGATGATCTTCTTGTAATTCTCGTCGACATCTTTCTTTTCCGGGAAGGCCACCTTCGGAGACTCCTTGTAGGCTCCCTTCACCAGACGCAGATTGGCCCGGAGCTCGTTCAAATCCTTGATATCCTGCTCCGTGCGGAACAAGTACGCCTGAATCACGATGCCGACGTTGTCGTAGGTCTGACGAAGCTCGCGGTAAATATCGAGCGACACTTGGCAGTGGGCGTAATCCTCCATATCGATGCGCACGAAATTGCCGTATTCCCGGGCTCTGTCCAAAATTTTGCGCATATTGCCGATGCACAGCTCTTTGTCGATATCCAGCCCGAGCGACGTCATCTTCAGGGAAAGGTTGGACTGAACGCCCGATTCCGCAATCGCATCCAACGTGCGCAGACACATTTCGGTCGATTCCATCGCTTCGGCCTCGGTGGAAATAAATTCGCCCAAATGGTCCAACGTGACGACCCGGCCGGACTGATTCAGCTTGCGAACCACTTCAATCGACTGCCCGATTGTTTCGCCTGCGACGAAGCGGGCCGCGCCGAAGCGCAATCCGTACCTTTTCGCCAATTGATTCGCGGAGCGGTTCTTTCCGATCGCTTGAAACATATTCCGCATGAGCACTTCCATGGACACCGAATCCTCCTTCTAACACCATCCATTGTTGTCGTATGAAAGCGTTATCTGTATTTACACTATACAATCAAAAGACGAAATTGTACACACATTTAACAATAATTTTGTTTATTTTTAATTAACTTGTCTATTTTTGAACACTTTTAGGCTTAATTCGAAAATAAATCCCTACGCCGAGCATGGTTAAAAGCCCGCCGGCCGCCTGAAGCCAGGTAGGCTGTTCATTCAATAACAGATACGCCAAAATGATTGCCAATACCGGTTCGCCGATGACCGCCATGGACACCGTCGTCGCGTTCACGTAGGCTAGAAGCCAATTGAACAGCATTTGCCCCATCACGGTAGGGATCAGCGCCAACAGCACAAAGATACCCCAGTCCGTCGGCGTATAATCCGTAAGTGTATAACGATTGAACATATTGAACATAAACAGCAGCAAGGCGGCAATGACAAAAACAAACAGACTGTACAGCATGGACGGGATTTCTTTCATCAGCTTTTGCCCTGCCATCAAATAGAGCGAATAGCTGAGCGCTCCCGCAATCGACAGCAGATCGCCGTAAAGAGCTTGCCCGGAGAAGCCGATATCTCCCCAGCCGATCAGCAGCGACCCGACCAAGGCGACGATCAAGCTGGCGACGCCTTGAACGGAGGTCCGCTCTTTAAACAGGAAAAACGAACCGATCATAATAAAAACAGGCTGCAGCGTTAACAAGATCATGGAGCTGGCAACGGAAGTGTGCTTTAGCGACTCCATCCAGAAAAGAAAGTGCAGACCCAGAAACAAACCGGACAGCACCAGCAGCAAGCCGCCCTTGACGCTCCAGGAAAACCGGCCGGCTCCCGTTTGCCTCCACGGCCTGAACGGAAGCAGCAGCACAATCGTGAACAAAAGCCGATACATGCCCATGATCGAGGCCGGAGCCGACGACCACTTAATAAAGATGGAAGATAACGCAACGGAAAATACTCCCACAAACAGCAAGGCATACGGCGATACAGGCAAACTGCCGCGTTTCGTCGTCACGGCCGGTTGGGACAACCGTTCCTCTAGAGGGCGAGCCATCAATGAACTCCGAGGTAAGCCTTGACCACGTTGTCGTCCGCAAGCAGGTTGGCCGCGCTGTCTTCCATCGTTATGGAGCCGGTTTCCAGCACGTAGCCGCGATGCGCCAATTTGAGCGCCGCCTTCGCATTCTGCTCGACCAGCAAAATCGTCGTGCCCCGCTGCCGGTTGATCTGTTTGATGATCTTCATAATGTCGATGACGATGATCGGGGCAAGCCCCATCGAAGGCTCGTCGAGCATCAATAGCTTGGGCTCCGACATGAGCGCCCGGCCGATGGCCAGCATCTGCTGCTCCCCGCCGCTTAACGTTCCCGCCATTTGCTTGCGGCGCTCGGCCAGCCGGGGGAACATTTGAAAGACCATATCCAGATTTTGCGCCAGCCCTGCCTTGTCGCTTTTTTTGATGAAAAAGCCGAGCTCCAGGTTTTCCGTCACCGTAAGACCGCCGAACACCCTGCGCCCCTCCGGCACGTGCACGACGCCCATTTCCACGATCGTATGCGGCTCTTTTTTCGTCAGATCCTCGCCCATAAACGCGATGCTGCCTTGAGCCGGACGGATCAGCCCGGATATCGTTTTCAGAATCGTGCTTTTGCCGGCGCCGTTGGCCCCGAGCAGCGCGACGATTTCACCTTGCTTCACCGTAAAATCGACGCCGCGGACCGCCTGAATTTTGCCGTAAAAGGTTTCCATGCGCTTCACGTCGAGAATGGCGCTCATACCGCCTCATCCTCCTCTTCTTTGCCCAAATACGCTTCGATCACCCGGGGATCGTTCAGCACGTCCTGCGGTTTGCCTTCCGCCAGCTTTTGCCCGTAATTCAGCACCATAATGTGATCGGAAACTTTATTGATCAATCCCATATCGTGCTCGATCAGGACAACGGGAATGCGGTAAGTCTCGCGGATTCGACCGATCAGACCGATCAGATCCTGCTTTTCGCTGAAATTGAAGCCCGCCGCCGGCTCGTCCAAAAAAAGGATTTTCGGCTGAATCGCCAAGGCGCGCGCAATTTCCAGATAACGCTGGGCGCCGTATGGCAGGTTCTTGGCAAGCCGGTCGGTGTACGCCTCGATCCCGACAAAACGGATGCACTCCTCCGCCACCTGCCGAATCCAGGCTTCCTCCTTGCGGTGGCCGGGCGTGCGCAGCAGCGCTCCCAACAGCCCTTGCTTCGTTCTGGAATGCATGCCCGCCATCACGTTCTCAAGCACAGTCAGGTTCGGAAAGACGCGCAGGTTCTGGAAGGTGCGGGCCATGCCCATCGACGTAATCCGGCTCGGCTTCTTCCCGACGATATTCACACCGTCGAATAAAATTTCGCCGCGCGTCGGCCGGTAAAAGCCCGTAATCATATTGAACAAGGATGTTTTCCCGGCCCCGTTCGGCCCGATGACGCTCATCACCGCATTGTCCGGAATGTCAAAGCTCAGATTGTTGACGGCCGTCAATCCGCCGAATTGGAGATGCAGATTGGAAATTCGCATGTTCGCCATTTCGCTCACCTCGGTTTGCTTATTCTTTACCCCGGCTTTCGGGAACAAGTCCTTGCGGGCGGAAAATCATCAGGATCACCAGCGCGACCCCGAAGACAAGGAAGCGGTAGCGATCGATATCCACATCCAAATGAATGAGCTTATTCAAATCCCGAAGCGACTCGGGAAGAACGATGACGATAATCGCGCCGATCACGACGCCGGAAATCCGGCCCAGCCCGCCCAGGATCACGGCCAGCAAAATCATGACCGACTGCATGAAGTTGAAGCTTTCGGGCGCAATTGCCGTCATTTTGACCGCAAACACCGCGCCAGCCAGTCCGCCGAAAAAGGCTCCTACCGAATAAGCGGCCAGCTTGCTGCGCACCCGGTTGATGCCCATCGCCTCCGCAGCGTCCTCATCCTCCCGGATGTAAGCCCAGGAACGCCCGATTCTCGATTGTCCGAGCCGCTTGGAAGCGACGATTGCAATGACTGCCAAAATCAGTATCGCCCAATAGCAGTACGTCAGGTTGTTGATCGTAATGCCCATGAAGGTCGTCGGAGCGGGAAACGGGCTCAGGATGCCGTAAATTCCGGACGCTCCGCCGGTAAATTCGAGATTTTTGGCCGATATTTTGACAATCTCGCCGAAGCCCAGCGTGACGATCGCCAGGTAGTCGCTGCGCAGCCGCAGGGTCGGTGCCCCGATAATAAGTCCGGCCACGGCGGCGAATAATCCGCTAAGCGCAAGGGCCAGAAAAAAATTCATATGAAACTGCGTCATGAAAATGCCCGTCGTATAGGCGCCGACCGCGAAAAACGCGGAATACCCCAGGTCGAGCAGCCCGGCGTAGCCGACCACGACATTCAGTCCGAGCCCGAGAACGATATAGAACACGGCAAGAAAGCCGACGTCCAGCCAATAAGGCCCGGCGAAGAAAGGGAAAAACGCGGCCAGCACCATCAGCGCCGCGAGCGCCGACGATTTAGCATTGATTTTCGGACGGTTTAAAACAACGGTTTGCTTCGTCGCATTTTCCATACCTTTACATCCTTTCCGTCACTTTTTGGCCTAAAATACCCGTCGGTTTGACCACCAGCAGAGCGATGAGAATGAAAAACGCAAAGACATCCTTCCACTCGCCGCCGAATTGGTACGTGCCGACCGTCTCCAGCACGCCCAGCATCAAGCCGCCGAGCATTGCCCCGCGAATGTTGCCGATTCCGCCGATGACGGCCGCCGTAAAGGCCTTCATGCCAAAAATAAAGCCCATCGTAAACGTCAGACTGCCGTAATAGCTCGCATTCATCATACCGGCGGCCGCAGCCAGGAAGGAGCCGACGAAGAACGTCAACGAAATCACTTTCGTCACGTTGATGCCGACCAGACTGCTGGCCGTCTGATCGATCGCAATCGCCCGCATCGCCTTGCCGTAAATCGTCCGGTGGACGAACAGCTGCAAAGCGATCATCAGGAATGCCGAGACGGCGATGATGCCGATCTGGGCATACGTGATTTTGGCGCCGAGGAGCGTGAACCCGGTCGTCGGCAGCGTCACGGGCATAATGTAAGGCTTCGCGCCATAAGCGGCCATAATCGTATTTTCAAGCACCAGCGACATGCCGACCGCGGTAATCAATATCGATAAACGGGGAGCCTTCAGCAGCGGCCTGTAGGCGATCCGTTCGATTCCCATCCCCAAAAATCCGGTGACAACCATCGCGATGAGAAAAGCCAAGCCTATTCCCAGCAAGCTTTCCCCCGTACCGGTCAGCTTGGCCAATACCGTGTAGCCAATGAAAGCGCCGACCATGAACAAATCGCCATGCGCAAAATTGAGCAGCTTGATGATGCCGTATACCATCGAATAACCGAGCGCAATCAGGGCATAAAAGGAACCTACGATCAAAGCGTTAATCAACTGCTGCACAAAAATGTCGGTGGTAAGATGAAATTCCATCGGACCGCTCCTTTTTGAAAAGATACGCGGCACGATCTTCACATGCCGCGCGTTCGAGTTTCAAGCTTCATGCTTACTTTGAAGGAGCAAATGTGCCTTCTTTGACTTGCAGTACGACAAAGTTGGACTTCGTCAACGTACCTTGAGGGGTAAAGGAAACTTGTCCGGTGAGCGTTTTTACATCGGATTTGGCCAAAGCTTCGGTGATCGCCTTTTTGTCCGTAGAACCCGCGCGCTTGATGGCATCGGCCATCACCTTGATTCCGTCGTATTGCAGAGCGGAATACGGTCCCGGCTCTTGAGAGAACCTTCCTTTATAATCATCGACGAACTTCTTGGCATCCGGCAGGAATTCCGCCGTCGGACTGTTGGTGATGAACGTGCCTTCCGCCGCAGCTTTGCCGGCAATGTCGATCAGCATCTTGTCGTTCGCTCCGTCGCCGACTCCGATGATGCCGGAAACGCCCTGCTGCTTGAACTGCTTAATGAACAGGCCCCCGCCTTTGTAGTACGCCGTCCAGTACGTCGCGTCCGGCTGCGCTTGCTTCAGCTTGGACACCAGCGAGGAGAAGTCCGTTTCGTCCGGGTTCACGGCGTCGAATACGACGACTTTCGCGCCCGCACTCTCCACCTGCTTCTTCGTCACTTCCGCCAAGTCTTTGGCGAAAGCGGAGTTATCGTGAATAATCGCAATTTTTTTGGCTTGTTTTTGGTTGACCATATACTCCGTCGCCATTTGCGCCTGGTGCACCCCGGTGCCGTTGATCATGAAAATTTCCGGAAATTTCTGATCGGCGATTTTTTGCGAGTTGGCTGCCGTAATGACCGTCGGGATACCGTTTTGATGGAACACGCCGGTGGCCGGGATCGCCGCGCCGGAGCAGTAGCCGCCGACGACGGCGGTTACGCCTTCGGATACGAGCTTGTTGGCGGCAGCCGTAGCCGTCTGCGGATCGCAGGCATCGTCCTGGGCCACAAGCTTGATTTTGCTGCCGTTAATCCCGCCGGCGGCGTTGATCTCGTCGACCGCCAATTCCGCCGCCTGCTTCATGTCCTGGCCCATTTTGGCCTCATTGCCGCTTAACGCGGACATCATCCCGATTTTAATTTCCTTGCCATAGGCCGACCCTTCTGCTGAACTTGCCGCAGACTTCGCTCCGTCGGAATTTCCTCCACAAGCGGTAAGCGCTAACATTCCCAAGATAACGGTTGCAATTCCAATCGAAGTTTGCTTTTTCATCGTTTTAAACGACCTCCCGAGATTTTATCTTATATGAAGCAACCGCTTTCACAAACCTTCTGTAACGAATACGTCTCTCTTTTTATCTATCGTGTTCTTCGTCAGGTCGGTCGTGGCCGTTTCACAGCAATTCGCGCCGCGAACGAAGCGGATAAAGCAACCATGGGCAATAAGCGTGAATGGATCGTTGATAGCAGGTTGTTCAATAGACGGAGTGTAATGATTTATTACGCGCATGGAGTTTCAAATCTGATGAATGGACGTTTAACTAATCTTGTTGGAATCACCGTCGTCTTTCGGACGGCATGAGGAGCTTGATGCGTTGAAGATGCGAGCCTTTTATTTTACCAAAACTTGACCTTTTATTTGTGAAAAGACATCGTTCCACAAAAAGTGTTATTTCCTCCCCTTTTCAGTGTCAAATTTGCTTACACAGCCGATTATACACACGCGTTTTCATTTTGTACATACTTTTGACAAAAAAAGTTTCGATGCTTGTTTTTATGTTCAAAAATGAACATATTTTACATGAAGAATAATCCAGACGGCCGCTTGCATTCGGTTGTAACCCGTTCTTTTTCATGTTAAATTATTATAAAACTCATGCGAGGCTGCCTATGTTCAATGCTGAACAATTACCTATTCATCGACAACTGCATATGCTTCCTCTTCGCTCGACAATCGGCGAAATTTCGACACGTCTGCGTCAGGACGCCGCTGTCTGCATCCTGAAGGATAGCGGCGCTTACTTGTTTACCGCCGGGGACCTTTGGCTTTTCGAGCACGGGCACGACAAAACGGTCGACGAATTGCCCGGCAGCCCGAATTTGCTGTCATCCGTTCTCCTCTGTTCGGAAGCCGCCGCCGGGAACTATGAAAGCTTCATGCGGCTGCCGGCCGCGACCCAGCGGCCTGTCGTTTTCCGGGAAGCGGACGGCACCGTGGTCGGCTACAGTTATATAGCCGAGCTGCTGGCATTCGTTTATAAGGAACAGCAGCGGCTTGCCTCCTACTTCTTCACGCTGGCCGAAACGGTAACCGATGCGGTCACGGTCGTCGACCAAACCGGCACGGTCATCTGCTGGAATACCGTCGCCGAAGAGACATACGGCATCGCCAAGAAAGATATATTGGGAAGACGCATCGGCGAGCATTTCCAGCCGGAAGCGCTTATGGTGCTCCGGATGCTGGACGAAGGCCGGATGATCCGGAATACGTATCACCGTCCGCGTCCCGGCAATCACGTGCTCGTTAACGCTTCTCCCGTTGTGGATTATAACGGCCATATTATCGGCGGGATTGCCACGGAGCAGGACATCACCCAATTGGTCCGTCTGAACGACGAGCTTTCTTCGACCCATATGGCACGCTTCGACGAACAGGCGAGCCAGGAGGACCCCTTTTCCTTCATCAAGGGCAAAGGCGAACTCATCGGCAATGCGATCCGGCTGGCGCGCAAAGTGGCCGGGGCCGAAAATCCTCTGCTGGTCATTGGAGAAGCCGGGGTCGGCAAGGAACAGCTTGCCCAGGTGATCCATCAAGCCAGCCCGCGGGCCGACAAGCCGTTCATGACGCTGCATTGCGGTTCCGTTCCGGCCGGATTGCTGGAAACGGAGCTCTTCGGCTTTCAGGGGGGCGCCTTCTCGGGAAATCCGACCGGCAGCGCCGGTAAATTGGAATTGGCCGATCAAGGCACGCTGTTCCTGAACGAGATCGACCGGCTGCCGCCCGACATTCAAGCGAAGCTGTCGCAGTATATTCAGACGCAAACGGTCGTCCGGACGGGCGGGACCGCGCCGATTCCGGTGCATGCCCGCATCATCGCGGCGACCGATCGGGATCTCCAGAAGATGGTTGAAAAGCAGCTGTTCCGGTCCGATTTATATTACGCGCTGAACGTCATTTCCATCGCGCTGCCCGCGCTTCGCGAGCGAAAGGAAGACATCCCTTCGCTTGTTCAAACGTTCGTCAGACAATTCGCGCTGCAGTATCAAAAGCCGGTTCCGCAGCTCGATCCCGAGGTCATGCTCGCGTTCTCCAATTACGATTGGCCGGGGAATATTAACGAGCTGATGAGCGTCGTGGAGCGATGCCTGATACTCAGCGAAAACGAACGTATTACGATGACCAATCTCCCTCCGCATCTGCAAAAGGAGCAGCCGCACTTGGACAAGCCCAAAGCGGAGCAGCCCGACCAGCAGCTGCGAATATTGAAAACACGGAATACCGAGGAAGAGGAAAAATCGTTAATCGAAGACGCCTTGGCCAAGACGCTCGGCAACAAGAGCGCCGCAGCCAAGCTGCTGGGCATTTCCCGGGGTACCCTGTACAACAAAATGAAGGAGCTTCATTTGGGATAACCCGGCTCCCGGCTGAAAAATAATAGCGGCAACTCCGAGGGCATGACGATGCCGCCCTGCGGGGCTGCCGCTTTTTTTGCGTCAGGCTTGGCCTTCCTGCTTACACAGGACGGAGCCGAGCCTGAGCCAGGTAGCGCCTTCTTCAATCGCGACTTCAAAATCGCCGGACATGCCCATTGACAAGTGCTGGACTTCGTACCCGAGCGCGCCCGCTTCGTTCAGCTCGTCGCGGAGCTGCCGCAGCCCGCGGAATACGGGCCGGGCCGCCTCGGCATCCCGGTCCAGCGGAGCCATCGTCATCAAGCCGACCACCTGCACGGCGTCCAGCTTGGACACCTGCCTCGTGAACGGAACAAGCTCTTCCGGCGGCAGGCCGTATTTGCTCTCTTCCCCGGACACGTTCACTTGAATGAAGCAGCGGACCGGTTCGCCTAAAGCGTCCGCTTTTCGCTGAATTTCCGTCGCCAGCGACATCCGGTCCAACGAATGGATATACGCGAACTTGCCGACGACGTCCCTTACTTTGTTCGTTTGCAGATGGCCGATAAAATGCCAGATGCCTTGATCTCCCAGCGCCTCCCACTTCGGCTGCGCGTGCTGCCAGCGGTTTTCGCCGATGTGCATCATCCCAAGCTGCAGCATCCTCGCCGTCAAATCGGCGGAGCCGTATTTCGTAACGGCGACGATCCCGACGTCCTCCCGGCGCCGGCCCGCGCGAAGGCAAGCTGCCTGAATGCGGTGTTCGACCGCGGCTATATTAGACGATATGGCGTCCATCGCCAGCCCCTCCTTCTTCATGGATTCCACCGCCTGAATGCGCCGTTAATCCGCGAAATACGCCTTGGCCCGGTACAGCCCTTCCGCCAGCCGGTCGACTTCCTCTTCCGTATTGTAGGCAAAAAAGCTCGCCCGGGCGGTCGCTTGTGCCCCGAGCCATCTCATCAGCGGCTGGCAGCAATGATGCCCCGCCCGTACGGCCACCCCGTACGCATCCAACGCCGTCGCCAGGTCGTGCGGGTGAATGCCGTCCAGGTTAAAGGTCACCATCCCGATGCGCTCCTCCGTCGGGCCATAGATCGTCAAGCCTTCGATCCGCTTCATCCGGGCCACCGCATATGCGGTCAGCTCCAGATCGTGCTGCTCGATCGCATCCATGCCGATTTGCTCCAAAACGCCGATCGCCGCGCCCAGGCCCACCGCTCCGGCAATGATCGGCGTGCCCGCTTCGAACTTCCACGGCGCCTCCTTCCACGTCGCTTCCCGCAGATCGACATGGCCGATCATCTCGCCGCCGAATTCGACCGGCTCCATCGCCGACAGCAGCGCCCGTTTCCCGTACAGCACGCCGATGCCGGTCGGACCGCACATCTTGTGCCCGGAGAACGCATAGAAGTCGCAATCCAGCTCCTGCACGTCCACTTTCCCGTGCGCGACGGCCTGCGCTCCGTCGACGAGCAGCTTCGCCCCGCACCGGTGCGCAATCTCGGCGATCCTCTTGACCGGATTGACGGCGCCGAGCACGTTGGAGATATGGGAGACGGCGACGATTTTCGTTCGGGAAGTAACCGTTCTCGCCACGTCCTCCAGTGAGAGCGTGCCGTCCTCCTGCAGTGGAATATAGTTCAATATCGCCCCTGTCGCCTTGGCCGCCTGCTGCCACGGGATAAGGTTGGCGTGATGCTCCATCGGGGTAAGGACGATTTCGTCCCCTTCCCTGCACATCGTCCTCGCATATCCGGTGGCGACCAGGTTGATGCTCGATGTCGTCCCGCGGGTAAAGACGATTTCCGCCTCCGAGGCAGCATTCACAAAACGCGCGACCTTGGCGCGCGCCCCCTCGTACGCTTCGGTCGCCCGCGAGCCGAGGGTGTGCACCCCGCGGTGCACATTCGCGTTGTCCCATTCGTAGAAGCGCTTCAGCGCTTCGATAACTTGAACCGGCTTCTGCGCCGAAGCCGCGCTGTCCAAATACGTCAGCGGATACCCGTTCACCTGCTGCTTCAAGATCGGAAACCATTCGCGCAAGGCCGAAACGTTCATCCGGCTCCCCTCCTTTTCCTTTAAAAAATCGCGTTCGCTTCGATGATGACCTTGACCTCGCGCAGCGTCAAATCCTCCGGTCCCTTCACCGGAAGCCCGACCTCCAGATGGTCGGCGATATAATCGATATGCCGCTCGCCGATCACTTCCCCGGGGAGCAGGATCGGGATGCCCGGCGGGTATACGTAGATCGATTCCGCGATGATGCGGCCGGCCGATTCCCGAAACGGAATCTTCTCCGTATCCCCGTAGAACGCGTCCCGCGGCGTTAACGAGAGCTGGGGGATATCCGGCAGACGGATGTCGCGCTCCGCCGCTTGGCGCCCGCTGCCCCGCTCCCTGGCAAGCTCCTCCAGCGACCGCAGCAGCACGGCAATCGATTCCTCCGTGTCCGCCGGGGTGATCAGGCACAGGATGTTGTACAGGTCGCTTAGCTCCACCTCCAGATTATGCCGGTCCCGCAGCCGATTTTCCGCTTCGTACCCGGTCATGCCGAGCCCCCGCACATGGATCGTCAGCTTGGTCGGGTCGAAATCGTATGCCGTCTCCGTCCACAAAATCTCTTCGCCGAAGCAGAACAGCCCGGGAATCTCGTTAATTTTCCGCCGGGCCTCCTGGGCCAGCCGAATGGTCCGTTCGGCCATTTCCCTCCCGCGTGTGGCGAGATTTTTGCGGGCGGCATCAAGCGATGCGAGCAGGATGTACGAGGTCGACGTCGTGGTCAGCATGCTGAACAGCGTCTGCGCCCGCTTGACCGAGACGAGCCCTTCCCGCACATGCAGCAGGGAGCTCTGCGTCAGCGAGCCGCCGAGCTTGTGCATGCTGGTCGCCGCCATATCGGCTCCTGCCTGCATCGCCGACATAGGCAGCTTGTCGTGAAAATGGAGCAGCGCCCCGTGCGCCTCGTCCACCAGCACCGGAATACGGTAGCGATGGGCCGTCTCGACCATCGCCTGCAGATTCGTGCAGACGCCGAAATAGGTCGGATTGATCACAAGCACCGCTTTGGCGTCCGGGTGCATCTCGATCGCCTTTTTCACCGAGCGGACGGAAATCCCGTGGTCGATCCCAAGCTTCTTGTCCCGCTCCGGGGACACGAACACCGGCTTGGCCCCGGAAAAAATAATGGCGGACAAAATCGACTTATGCAGATTGCGCGGCACGATGATTTTGTCCCCCGGTCCGCAGACGGTCATGATCATGGTCATGATGGCACCGCTCGTGCCCTGCACCGAGAACAGCGTATAATCCGCCCCGAAGGCGAGCGCCGCCAAGCGCTGCGCTTCCCCGATGACGCCCGTCGGCTGGTGCAAATCGTCCAGCGGCGCAATATTGATCAGATCGATGGACAAGGCGTTGTCGCCGATAAACGATTTAAAGCCGCTTTCCATCCCCTCTCCTTTTTTGTGCCCGGGGATATGAAATTGGTGCGGCTGTCTTTGCGCATGCTCCAGCAAGGCGGAAAACAGCGGCGTACGCTGATGATCGATCATGAAGATTCCCTTTCTTTCTCTCTGGATGATATACTTACGGAGTCCAGTATAAGCCCGCCAAATCTATCGTTCAATTCAATTATTCGTATCATAATCATAGATTGAACCTATCGTTCAACCGTTTTTTATGCCGCAGCAGCCTTGGCCGTCCGGGTGTTGTTTGACCTCGCGATCATTGTTGCAGTATCATGATATATTGTAATTAAAAGAATAGGGTTAATCGGAATGAATGGAGGAATACAGATGAGCCGTATCGCAAAAAACTTAACGGATCTGATCGGGAATACCCCTTTGCTGGAATTGTCCAATTATCATAAAAAACAAGAATTAAAAGCGACGCTGCTGGCCAAACTGGAATTTTTCAATCCGGCCGGGAGTGTCAAGGACCGGATCGGCTACGCCATGATCATCGACGCGGAGGAACGGGGACTCATTCGTCCGCAGGAGTCCGTCATCATTGAGCCGACAAGCGGCAATACCGGCATCGCCCTCGCATCCGTAGCGGCCGCTCGGGGCTACAAGCTGATCCTGACCATGCCGGATACGATGAGCCGGGAACGGATCAATCTGCTGAAGGCGTTCGGCGCCGAGGTCGTGCTGACGCCGGGTGGCGAAGGGATGCTAGGCGCGATCCGCAAAGCGGACGAGCTGGCGGCGGAAACGCCGCATTCGTTCATCCCCCAGCAGTTTAATAACCCGGCCAATCCGGCGATCCACCGGAAGACAACAGCTGAGGAAATATGGGCGGACACGGACGGCAAAGTCGATATTTTTGTCGCAGGCGTCGGGACCGGCGGAACGGTGACGGGCGTCGGCGAAGTGCTGAAGCGCCACAATCCGGCCGTACGCATCGTTGCGGTGGAGCCGTACGATTCGCCCGTGCTGTCCGGCGGCAAGCCGGGACCTAATCGCATTCAGGGGCTGGGCGCGGGCTTCGTGCCGGAAGTGTTCGACCGGTCCGTTGTCGACGAGATCGTCAAAGTGCGCACGGACGACGCTTACCGCACCTCCAGACTGCTGGGGCAGCAGGAAGGACTGCTGGTCGGCATGTCGTCGGGCGCTGCGGCCTTTGCCGCTACGGAGCTGGCGATCCGGCCCGAGAACGAGGGGAAAACGATCGTCGTGCTGCTGCCGGATTCAGGCGAGCGGTACTTGTCGACCGACCTGTATCAGGAAGAATAGCTGTGCATCATAAAGAAGACGTACGCGGAACGATCGCCGAGGCGATTGCGGTTCCGGCGCACGTCTTCTTTATTTACCGTGTGGTCTGCCGCCAGCTTCCAGCAGTCCTACCCCCGGAATCTAAAAAAGAGACCTGGCAGCCTTCATCTCAGGCTCCGGTCCCTGGCGATCCGATAAATATGCAACACTTCCGATAAATTAAATACGAATAACGCTTATCGGACATTGTCCCGGTCTGTCAACCGCTTTATTTTTCACAACTGCCGGTCATAACGCGCTTTGACATGACCCTATTTGATGACAAGGACGGGAGTCCGGGCATGCTGCACGACATGATGGCTCACGCTTCCGAGCACCCATTCGTTGAGGCCGGACAAGCCCCGGCTTCCGATCACGATAAGATCCGCCCCGATCTCCCCTGCATAATCCAGAACGGAGTCCGCAGGCTGGCCTTGCAGCAAGCTGGCTTTCGCGTTCGGAAGCCCGGCGATTTCCCGGTTCGCTTGGTCGATGAGAGCTTGCGCATGCTGTATGTACTCTTCTTCATAGCTTCGCGGAGGAGATACGACCGCTTCGCCGATGACGACAACGGGATGATGCAGCACATGAACGACCTCAAGCTTGGCGTTCGACTCTCCCGCCAGCTCTTTCGCTTTAGCCAAGGCTCTTTGGGACAGCTCGGAACCGTCGTACGCAACCAATATACTTGTAAACATGGCAACCATCCTTTCGGAAATCGATAGCAGGCAATATAACAAGTATAGCACACCTGACGGGCAAATAAGAAAAGCTTGTCCAAGCGCCGCCATCGGCAGGACCGCAGTGCCGCAAGCCAGCCTGACGGAAAGCCCTCTCGATAATTCCGACTATTCCAAAATGATTTGTATGGTAAGCGCAGACCTCATGCTCTATAATAGATTTACGACAGGAAGCCAAGCTTGCATTTTACACACGGGAAGGGGCTTTTTCATTGACAGACCTCGCCAAGCACATTCAAGGGCAGGAAAAACTCGTGCCCGATTTTCATGAGCATTTAAAAGTCATTTTACTCGGGACCGGATCGCCGCGGGCGGTCTACGGGGTCGCCAAACCGGGGGTGGCCGTGCTCGCCGGCAGCAAAGTCTTCCTCGTCGATTGCGGAGCGGGAACCGTAGGCCAGCTTCTTCTGGCCGGCATTATGCCCCAGCGCATTTCGGACGTGCTGTTCACGCATCACCACAGCGATCACAACTCCGGCTTTTTCGACGTGTTCATCAGCAGTTGGAGAACGCATGTCGTCCCGGGCGCCGTCTACGAGAACCGCACGGTGCCGATGCAGGTGTACGGCCCGGTAACGACCCGGGACATTATCGGAAAAATGGAAGCGTCGTTCGCCTTCGACGTCGATCTGCGAATCAATTACAACAAGTCCGCCCTGGGTGGTTCGAGCATCGACTATCACGAATGCAACGAAGGCGTCGTATACGATCGGGACGGCATCCGGATTACGGCCTTTGAGGTCGACCATCGTCCGGTATACCCGGCTGTCGGCTACAAATTCGAATACAATGGGCAATCGGCCGTCATCTCGGGAGATACGCTTCCGGTAGACAATATGGTTCGTTACGCCCAAGGAACCGACCTGCTCGTTCACGAAGCTTACAACAAGGAATGGCTCGATGCCCTGATTACGATGTATCCGGAGCAGGCGACAGGCCTCGGCAATCCGGCGAAATACCATACGACGACGCTGCAAGCGGCCGAAATCGCCCGCCAGGCGAACGTCAAGCATCTGCTGCTCACCCACCATATTCCGGCTCCGGCCAAAACGCCGGAAGCGGAAGCGGCCTACATCCGGGGCATGAGCGAGATTTATGGCGGACCGATTACGGTGGGCCGGGATTTGCTGCAGGTGGATTTGGGCGCTTCCGCCTCGTCTTGACCGCCCGGCGGTCTTCCTACTCGCCAACACAAACTAAAACGCCAACCGTCATCTCGGCTGGCGTTTTTTCTATTGCAGCGATTCGAAAAAAATAGCGGAACACGCATGCGTTAATCTATGCAAGCGGTCAGGGCTGGAACAATTAGCGGAACTCCAGGTGCGCTATCGGCCCAAACTTAGAGCGAACGTATGTTTTTCGACAAGGATAGAGCATCGCAGTTCCTCTATACCTCCACGAGCACTCTGAACGCCCTGCTTAACGCATCGCAGTTCCTTTATTTTCCCAGCTTAGGCTGAACGGGTCGTGCGACAAGTCAAACCGTCCATCATGCAGCGTTGCCATGCCCTCCGGGCGCTTCGCGGCGCTGCATTCCAATGACAGCGCCAGCCTCTTGCACCAGGCGTTGGCAATCCGTCCCCTGCCCGCTTCTTCCGCAGCATACAGGTCGTACTACCGCCCCGCCTTCATCAGCGACGGGCACAGCCGCACGAATCAGCTTTCTTTCAACTTGCGCACTTCCTCGATGCTCGGATAAAAATCCGGGCTCGCGCTCAGCAGCCAGTTGCGATGCTGCTTCGCCGTTTCGTCCTGCTCCGGCTCGCCATACGGCCACTCTTCCCCGATGCCGACGGCATAATCCTTCATCAGCATGAGCAGCGCGGCGCTCCATTGGCGCGTGCCGCTGATCGTCGGCACTAGCGGGTAGTATTCGTCATGAGCGGCGCGAATGAGCGCGTGCGACACTTCCTGCAGCAGCGGCGGAACCTCTGCCTCGTCCAGCTTCTCGACGATCTCGGGCGGCAGCTGCACCTCGTCCGTCGAAGCGTACTGCTCGTACACCTCCGGCGTCACGAGCCCCTTCTCCTTGGCCGCCCACAGCTTCACGCGGTCCAGCGCAGGCTTGTAAACGGCCGGAACGGAAATGGTCAGCTCCGGCTTCGGGTTATCCAAGTCGATGACGAACGACTCGTTGAACTTGTACAGCTTTGCATTGCCGCGGACGCCGAGCCAGCGGAGCGCCAGCAGCGCGTGCGTCCGCACCTTCGGCTCGATGGCGACGTTCCGGCAGACGCGGCGCAGCAGCTTTTCGCTTCGCGTGTCGGGCAGCATACAGAGCAGACGTACCGCCGAGAGCGCCGAGTCCTTATCTTCAAGCCACCACTGCAGCTGCTCGTAAATCGTATCAACCGGCGCTTCCAGCAGCCAGTCCAATTGAATCGGACGCGCCGCATACTCTTCCAGCGTCAGCATGCCGCGGCTGTGCAGCGATTCCGCGCCGTACTTCGCGACCAGATCCTCGTAAGCCCGCTCCGCGTCCTCCGCAATTTCCGTGAACGCCAGCTGGTCCTTTTCGGGGATGCCGTTGAATTGCACGACCCGGCGCAGCCATTCGGCCAAAGCGCGCGGATTTTGCTGCCACATCATGAAGACGAAGGTCAGCAAATCGCGGTCGAAATCCAGCCCCGGCTGCAAAGCGAAGCGGGCGAGCGTCGTACGGATCTCTTCTTCCCGGCGCATCAGACTGAGCGAAAGAATGAGTCCGTTCCACGCGTTTCCGTTGAATTCGTTTTCTTTTATAGCCCGATAAAAGCAAAAGGCGGCCGCTCCGTACGATTCCATCTGGAGATGATGGCGGCCATACCCGGTCAGTTCGTCGTTTCGACTCATGTTCTACCCCCGTGAAATATGGATATCCCAAATATACTGGGAAACGGGCGCAGACTCAAGTTTTTTTGCAAACTCAGCCGATCTCGATCGTCGTAAAAGCGTGCGGCAGCTCCCGCCCGACGTCGTCCGGATGCCGCCACCCCCTCGCTGTCTCCCAGGCAGCCGCAGACGAATTCCGTCTGACCGAGGCGATGCCCGTTTCCGGTAAGGCACGTGACCAAACACCGCGTATTGGACCGCGCCGCCGATATTGTTTTTGTCCGCATGTACATCCGGATGCCGCTAAACCAGGTGACAACTGACCTCATGCCCCGGCTCGACCGTGCGCAGCGAAGGCGCAGCCATCCGGCATTGCTCCTGCACAAGCGGGCAGCGCGTATGAAACGCACAGCCCTGCGGCACCGCCAGCGGACTCGGAAGCTCGCCCTCCAGCACGATCCGCTCCCGTTTCCGCCCCCGATGCTCCGACGGAATCGCCGACAGCAAAGCCTGCGTGTAAGGATGAAGCGGCCGCTCGTAAATCCGGTCAACGTCCGACAGCTCGACGATCTTGCCCAGGTACATGACCGCCACCCGGTCGCTCATATAATGCACGACGTGAAGGTCGTGGGAAATGAATAAATAGGTCAGCGCCAGCCGCTGCTGCAAGTCTTTCAGCAAATTTAAAATTTGCGACTGCACGGAGACGTCCAGCGCGGAGACCGGCTCATCCAGGATCAAAAATTCCGGATGCAGCATCAGCGCCCGGGCAATGCCCACCCGCTGCCGCTGGCCGCCGCTCAGCTCGTGCGGATAGGCGCGCTCGTACGGCTCGTCGAGCCCGATCGTCCGCAGCATGTCGCGCACCTGCTCCCGTCGCTCCCGCCGACTGCCGATGCCGTGAATCCGAAGCGGCTCCTCAAGGAGCGCGGCGACCGGATGCCTCGGGTTCAGCGACGTGTACGGATCCTGGAACACGTACTGAATCTGCTTGCGTAGCGCCTTCGCCGCGCCGCCGCGAAGCTCCCGGACGTCGGTCCCCTTGAACCGCATCGCGCCCCCGGTCGGCGCAAGCAGCCGGGCCGCCAGCTGCCCGGTCGTCGATTTGCCGCAGCCGCTCTCGCCGACAAGCCCGAGCGTCTCGCCTTTGCGGATCGATAGCGATACGCCGTCGACGGCGCGCAGCACTTGCCTGCACCCCCATAAGCCGCCCTGGACGTAATGCTTCACGAGCTGCTCGATTTCCACCAAAGGCTCAACCGGCGGCATGAGAAGTACCCCCTCCCGGCACGGCGAGCAGACAGCGGACGGCATGCCGTCCGTTCAGGTCCGTCAGCCCAGGCAGCTCGGCCAGACAGCGGTCCGAGGCTTGCGGGCAGCGGGAATAAAACCGGCAGCTCCCGCCCCGCTCGTGGAGCGCGGGAACGGTTCCGGGAATCGAGTAGAGCCGCTCTTTCTTCTTCGCCGGCGAAGGGATCGAATTCAGGAGCCCGATCGTATACGGATGGCGGGGCGCATCAAAAATGTCTTCCACCGGGCCCTCCTCCACGATTTGTCCCGCGTACATGACGGCAATCCGGTCGCACATGTCGGCAATGATACCGAGATCGTGGGAAACGAGCATAATCGCCGTCCGTTCCTCGGCGCTGATCCGCTTCAGCAGCTCCAAGATTTGCGCTTGAATGGTCACATCGAGCGCCGTCGTCGGCTCGTCGGCGATCAACAGCTGCGGACGGCACGAGAGCGCCATTGCGATCATGACCCGCTGGCGCATTCCTCCGGAGAACCGGTGCGGATACTCGGACAGCAGCGCCTCTGGGCGCGGCAGCCCGACGTTGCGCAGCAGGTCCGCCGCCCGTGCCTTGGCCTCCCGCCGCGTCAGCCCCAGATGCAGCCGCAGCATTTCTGTCAGCTGCTCGCCGACGGATAAGGCGGGATTGAGCGACGTCATCGGGTCCTGGAACACCATCGCGATTTCTTTGCCGCGCAGACGCCGTGTCTCTTCTTGGCCGAGCTGGTGAACAGGCGCGGATTGGTACCAGATTTCCCCTTGCGCGACGCGCATCGCGCGGGGCAGCAACCCGACGACGGATAAGGACAGCGCGCTTTTTCCGCAGCCCGATTCTCCGACGATTCCTACCACTTCACCCGGATAAACGGCAAGCGATATTCCGGTAAGCACCGGCAGCGCCGCCTCCTTCCTGCCGGAGGGAGTCCATTCTACATGCAGATCCCGAATGTCAAGCAAGGGCTTCTGCTCTAACGGTAAGTTCGGCATGCGCCATCTCCTTTCTAGGCCCGGCGGTCCCGCAAGTCCCGGATGCCGTCCCCGAGCAGGTTAAAGCCGAGCACGGTGGCCGTAATTAACAGGCCCGGGGCGAGCGTAAACCACGGGGCTTTGCCGATGTAGCTCTGCGATTCGTTCAGCATGCGTCCCCAGCTCGGGTCCGGCGGCTGGACGCCGAGTCCGAGGTAGCTCAGCGCCGCTTCCACCAAAATCGCCGTGGAAAAGCTGAGCGAAGCTGTCACGATGACGGACGACAGCATGTTCGGCACGATGTGGCGGACGATGACGGACGCGTGCCCGGCCCCCATCCCCCGCGCCGCCTTGACGAATTCGGCTTCCTTGAGCTGAAGGAAGCCGCTGCGGATGACGCGGGCGAACGACGGCACGGACAAGATGCCGATGGCGATCATCGTTTGGAACAAGCTCGGCTTGAAGATCGAAACGAAAATCAGCGCGAGCAAAATGCCCGGAAACGCCATCAAGGCGTCGACAAGGCGCATAAGCAGCTCATCCGCCCATTGGCCCAAATACCCGGCGAGCGAGCCGATCAGGAACCCGCCGGCCAAACCGATAGCGACGGATACGGCGCCGACGGCAAATGCGGTCTGCGTCCCTTCCATCACCCGGCTCAGAATGTCCCGGCCGAACTGATCCGTGCCCAACAGGTGCCCGGGCCCCGGAGCCTGCAGCCGCCCGGCGATATCCATCTCGTTGACGCCGTAAGGGACATACGCCAGGCTGACGAGCATAAGCAGCAGCAAGGAAGCGACGAGCGTCACGCCGAGCCATAACGTGATGCGGTTTCTTTTGTTCATGGCGCCCCTCTACTTTAAGCGAATTTTGGGGTCCAACCAGCGGTAGGACAGATCGACGAGAAAATTAATCGATATAACGGCAAATGCAATCAGCACGACCATGCCTTGAATGAGCGGATAATCGCGGTTGGCGATCGCCGTAATAAGAAGCCGGCCCATCCCGGGGAGCGTGAATACCTGCTCGATTACCAGGCTCCCCGCAAGAATTTCGCCGAAATTCATGCCGACGACCGTGATCACCGGAATCAGCGCATTTTTCAGCACGTGCTTGTAATGGATCGTAAACTCCGTCAGCCCCTTGCTGTAAGCGGTCCGCACGTAATCGAGACCGAGCTGCTCCAGCATCGTCGTCCGCAAATACCGCACCACGATGGCGATTTGCGGAACCGCGACGGCCACGGCGGGCAGCAGCAGCGATTTGAACGCAAGCCACGGGTCCTCCGACCAAGGGACGAAGCGGCTCACGGACACCCATTTTAACGTCAGGCCAAACAGCAAAATAAGGACGATGCCCGACCAGAACGACGGCACGGCCAGCCCGAGCTGCGTCCCGATCGAGACGATCAGGTCCGCCGCTTTTCCCCGCGCCCGCGCTGCTGCAATCCCGAGCGGGATCGAGACGACGACCGTCATCGCAAGCGACATTAGCGCCAGCGACAAGGTGACGGGGATGCGCCCGCCGATCAAGTCCAGCACCGGCGTGGCGAAGCGCAGCGACTCCCCGAAATCGAGCACCGCGACGCCTTTCAGCCACCGCGCAAGCTGCTCGAACAGCGGCACGTCCGCACCCAGCTTGGCCTGCAGCGCCTCCACCTGCTCCGGGGTCGCTTCCGTCCCCAGGATCGCCAGCGCCGGATTGCCGGGAATGATCCGAAAAGCGGAAAACGTCAGCAAAATGACGAGTACGACGGTCAAAAGCAGCGTTATGATCCGGCGCGTCACATATCTGTAGTCCATCGGCGCTCTCTCCTGCTACCGGGTCAAATAAACCGACGACATATCCTGCACATACAACGGATACTGCTTATAGCCGGACAGCGTCTTCTTGAGTGCAACGTTGAGGTTCGGGTCCATGATGTAGACGGCCGCAGCCTCCTTGGTTAGAATCGTCTGCGCCTGCTTATACGCCTCCGCCCGTTTGTTCGGATCGAGCTCGGTCAAGCCTTGCTTTAACGCTTTGTCGAATTCCGGGCTTTTGTAATTGAAGAAATTGTTTTTGGAATCCGATGCGTATTTGTTCAAAATGTCGTTCGGATCGAGCTTTCCGTCCAGCCCGATAATCGTCAGATCGTAGTCCCGGCCCTTGTACACCCGGTCCAGCCATACCGCCCATTCGACCGGCTCGATCTTCAGCTTGATGCCGACTTTGCCGAGCTGCTGCGCGATCACCTGCGCCGTATCGACGTGGAACTGGTAGTTGGACGGCACGGACAGCGTCGCGGAGAAGCCGTCCTTGTAGCCGGCCTCGGCGAGCAGGCTCTTCGCCTTCTCGGTGCTGTATTTGTACGTGTCCTGCAGGCCGTCCAAATAATACCGGCTCATGATCGGGCTCATGTTCGAGCCGAGCTTCGTGCCTTTGCCGAGCGCGACGCCCTTGATGATCTCGTCCCGGTCGACCGCGTAGTTGATCGCCTGCCGCACCCGGATATCGTCGAACGGCTTCTTCGCGATATTGTAGGTCATGAGCTGCACGAGGTTTTGCGGCGCGCTGATGGTTTGAAATTCGGGGCCGAGCCCCTCCAGCTTTTCCGTGCCGATGCGGGGGAAAATGTCCGCTTCGCCCGACTTCAAGGCCGCGAGCGCCGCTTCCTGATCCGGAATGATGCGGAATTCGACCTTATCCAGGGACGGCACGTCTTTGACGTAATAGTCCTTGTTTTTCTCGATGACGAGGCGCTGTCCCGGCAAATATTCGACGAATCGGAACGGGCCGGTGCCGACCGGCTTTTTGTTGGCGTCTTGGTAACCCTTCGGAATGACGGACGCTGTCAGCGAGGTCAGGAACGACGCATTGTTTTCCTTGAGCTTGATCACGACCGTCACCGCATCCGGCGCTTCGATCGACTGTACGCTGGCGAACGCGGGCGAGAGCGGCTTGCCTGTCTCTTTGCCGGCCAGACGTTCGTAGGAATACTTGACATCCTCGGCCGTCACCGCGTTTCCGTTGTGAAACTTGACGCCCTCCCACAGCTTGAACGTGTAGGTCAGCCCATCCGGTGCAATATCGTAGGACTTGGCAATAGCCGGGTAAATCTCGCCTTTTTCGTTCGGCTTCAGCAGGCCTTCGTAGACGTTGAACATCATTTCCGACGTGCCGGCGGCTACCGCCAGATGCGGGTCCAGATAGTCCGGGTCTTGAGGAACGATGACGACGACGCTGCCTCCGTTGACTTTTTCCCCGGCCCCGGCCGCCTTGGCCGGCTGCGCGGTTTCTCCGCCCGAGCCCGCCGCAGGCTTGCCGCTTCCGCTGCATGCGGCAAGCAGAATCATAATTGCCAGACCAGTCATGGCCGTAAAAAGCTTTCTATTATTTCGCTGACGTTTCATTGTGCATGTCCCCCCGCTCGTTCTTGCCTCATTTTGATGATCCGCCAATCCGGCCTTTTACCTGTGCACGATGTCCGGCACCGCCTCGATGGAAGCGATCGTCGGCTCGTGGACAAGCTCCTCGATCCCGAGCCGGCCGAACCGGTTGATCAGCACCGCGTCCATGCCGACCCGGGAGCTGCCGACGACATCGTCGTAATAATTGTCCCCGACGTACAGGCAATCGTCAGGCGAAACGTCCGCCGCCCTCAGAGCGCAGAGGAAAATTTCTTTGCCCGGCTTCTCCGAGCCGACCTCGGATGAAATGACGATGTGGTCGAAGTAGCCGATCAGCCCGTTATCCTCCAGCACGTGCCGTGCTGTCGCGTCCCAATTGCTGATGAGGCCTACGCCGACGGCATGCTTTCTCAGCCGTTCCAGCACCGTGCTTGTATACGGGAACGACAGCCATTTCCGCTGCGACAAGCCCTGAATTTCGCGCATACGCCCGCACTGCCTGTGTAGGTCGAAGTGAAAGCCAAGTCTGTAGTTCACGACACCCAAATACCAAGGAAAAAACGTCTGCGCTTCTTTGCCCAGCGCCCCCGGATATTCCCGCATGAACAGCTTGTCGGTCAAGTGGTACGCCCGTTCCACTTCGCTTAACGGAACGTCCGCCCCCTGCTCCCGCACAAACTGCCGGTAGACCTCCTCCCTTTGCTGATAAACGAGCGTGTAGCCCAGATCGAACCAAACGAACGATTTGCCCATGGGTTCCTCCCGATGATGTATCAAAGCTCCTTTATCTTGTTTCTTGCGCCGACCGGACGATCGGCAGCAGCACGTGCGATGGATGCAGCCGGTCATGATAGACCGTTTGCGTCGCGGTCGCGAAGTCGGCCTCCGTTGCTTCCCCCGGCGGCATAAACCGGTTCGGATTCCGGTCGAACGTCGGGAACAGCGAGCTGGTTACGTCCACGCGGATCGCATGACGCTTCTTGAACACGATCGCCGTCGGACCGAGCGGAATTTCGTAGCGGACGATTTCTCCCGGCGTTACCGGCTGCGGATGCTCCAGCGAATGGCGGAAGGAGGCTCGCACGATGCCCTCCGCTATGTTGTACGCCCGGCCGTCCGGGTGAACGTCGACCAGCTTCACGACAAAATCGGTGTCCTCCGCCGTCGTCGCCGCGTACAGGACGGCCGTTACGTTTCCTTCAACGGCGACCTCTTCCTCAAGCGTCACCGACGTATAGACCAGGACGTCGTTGCGCACCTCGACGGGCAGCTGGTTTTTCGGCCCCATCGGGGTCAGCTCCGGCACAGCGCCCGACCGCCCTCCGAGCGCAGGCACCGGAATCGACGGATGGTAGACGAACGTGTCCGGATGCTCGGCTTCGGGCGGCTCCTCGGTTAACGCGCCGTCGCCGCTCACCGAGTTGGCCCGGCTTGCGCTGCGCAAATAAAAGGGCGTCTCCGCCGCAGACTGCGGCGGCCACTGCTCCGCCTGCTTCCAGCGGTTGTCCCCCATGACGAAGTATTGAACCGGAGCGACGCCGCTCCATTGCGAGGCATCTTCCTTCAGCCAGCGGCCGAACCATTCGAGCTGCAGCCGGTCGATCCGGTTGGCCGCTTCCGGCCCGAAATCAAGCTCGCCCACGTACCTCGACCACGGCATATGGTACCACGGCTCGACGATCAGGTACTGATTGTCCCGCGCCTGAGCCGTCGCTCCCTGCGCCCGCACGCCGTTAAAATTTTCAATCGTACCGTCGACGAACAGATCGTACCAGCCGCCGACATGCAGCGCAGGCACTTCAATCGCGCCGTACCGCTCCCGCAGTGAGCGGGCCGTCCAATACGGGCCGCGGACGGGATGCTCCAGCCATTCCCGGTAATAAGGCGCCAGCTCCTCGCGGATCGCCGCCGTCCGCTTCAGCGGCAAGGAACGGTACACCCCATGGATGCCGGCCAGACTTGCCGCGAGCTCGGCGGCCCAATCGGTCCGGCCCTTACGCAGCGCGGTGTCCTGGGCGACGAACAATACCCACGACTGGATGCTGGCCAAGGCGAACGCGCCGCTGCGGTACGTTTTCCCTTGATACGAATCGGACCCGATCATCGCTGGCGCGATACAGGTCAAGTGCGGAGGCCGGCTGTCCGCCGCCAGCCACTGCACGGCGGCGGCGTACGAGAAGCCGTACATCCCGACCTTCGGGAGCGCATAGGGCAGCCCGGCCGCCCATTCGATCGTGTCATATCCGTCTTCCGCTTCCGTCCGGTAAGGCTGAAATTCGCCTTCCGACTCCCACCGTCCGCGGGTGTCCTGCACGATCACGACATAGCCGTGCTGTGCATACCAGGACGGATGCGCATAATTCATCGTCTGCGCGTCGGCCTTATTGTACGGTGTCCGCATCAGCAGCACGGGATGCCGCTCCGGCGAATCCGGCCGGTAAATGTCGGCGTATAGCGTCACGCCGTCGCGCATCGGCACGGGAACATGTTTTTCCGTGATGATTTGGTCTATCGGTATCCGATTCGTCATAGCTTGATTCCGTCTCCCTGCCGTACGTTTTTGAGATCCCGGTGCGACAGCAAGCCACCCCCGCCCTCCGCCAACCGGACGGCGCGCGCGATCGCTTCCGCCACGACCTGCGCCGACACCGCCCCGACGACGTCGACCGAAGCGTCCACCCCGCCGGTCGAGGCCGCGAATACGGCATCGCCATCGTACATCGTATGGACCGGATAGATCGTGCGGGCGAAGCCGTCGTGCGTCATCTCCGCCACTTTCTTGAGCTCGGCTTTCGTCAGGTTGGCGTTGCTTGCGACGACGGCCAGCGTCGTGTTGGTGCCCTTCGGCACCTCCGTAAACGAGAAGGGCTTGCGGATAAGCAGCTCGTGGCTGTCCTCCAGACGGCCGTCCGCGCTCAGCGGTCCCGCCAGCACTTCACGGGTCGCGGGGTCCCGCACTTCGCCAAGCGCGTTCACGGCAACGACGGCCCCGATCACCAGCCCCCCGGGCAGCCGGACGGAGGCCGAGCCGAGCCCGGACTTCATCGCTTTGGCGAACCCGCCAATCTTCCCGACCGAAGCGCCGCAGCCCGCGCCGACGTTGCCCTCCTGCACCGGAGCGTCCGTGGCGCGGCTCGCCGCCGCATAGCCCATGGCCTTATCGGGCCGGACCTTCGGATCGCCGACGGACAAATCGAACAGCACGGCGGCCGGGACAATCGGCACGATGCCGTAGCCGACGTCAGCGCCGATCCCCCGCCCCTCCAAATAGGCGGCTATGCCTGTCGCCGAGTCCAAGCCGTAGCCCGAGCCTCCGCTTAGGCAGATCGCATGCACGCGGTCCACCAGGCAGGTCGGGTCCAGCAAATCGGTCTCCCGCGTGCCGGGCGCCGAGCCGCGCACATCGACGCTGCACAGCGCCCCCTTCTCCCATACAATGGCTGTACAGCCCGTCCATGCCCGGGGATCATGCGCATGTCCCACCTTCGTACCGGGTACATCCACAAGCGAACCCGCCGTTGTCATCTCATCGCCTCCAAGACATCTCAAGAACAAAAAAGCACAAAAAAAAGATGCAGCTCGCCCCAAGGCGCAAACTACATCTCCGGTTGTCCGGTCGCTTTTTAAATTCCAATCGATTTAGTCGGTTATTTTGACATCCATACTAGCACAGCTCTCAACTTCCGGTCAATATCCTTTTAACTCCTCAATTTGGCTCGCTCATCCTACCTTCCTGTTCGCAAACGGACCTCCGGACCTGCGGGTAAACAGATCTGCAGACGCGTCACAAAACGACTTCTCCGGTATATCATCAGGATGTCGCCATCAAAAAGCTTCGCCGGCCGGGCCGGGATTCCCTAGCACATGCTCTGGCCGAATAAGAAAGGAGCGTATCTCCATGCAGCAAACTACCATGAATGACATGGCTTTAGCCCCAAAACGGAGCGCCTTCGAACGATTCACCAAGAGGGCGGTATGGCCCGCTTACGCCGGCTGCGTTTGGGCGATCGTCTATGCGGTGTTCGTCCGGTTCTATCAAGCGGCCGGAGGAGCAATAGGCATGTCGGGGCAGCCCAGAAACCCTGAGCTGGGGTTATATATGGCAAGCTATCTTGCGGGCGTATTGATCTTGATATGCGGATTTATACTGCTTGGTCTCGTCAAGCCATGGGGACGGACCGTTCCGGCATGGGTGCCGTGGATTGCGGGGAAACCGATCCCCCGAGCGGTTATTTTAATCCCCACCCTCCTCTGCACAGCCTTCTTGCTTGCGCATGGAGCGGCCGGAATCGTCACGAGAGCCCTTTTTCTAGCCGGTATCATCGCCATCAACCTGCCGGAGCAGTACTGGATCGACATCGATCTACACAGCATGGCTTTATGGGATCTGCTGGTTTACGAGCCGTGGTTTCTCGTTATGGGCCTATTGTCCGGCTTAACGGCCGCTCACTACGCGCAGGCTTCCGGTGTTTCATTGCCCGCTTTGCGACGCGGCACGACGCTTTACTTGATATTCGTCGTCCTCCTGACCATGCTGTTCACGTGCTCGATCGCCTTTGATTTTGTCGATAAAATAAGCTTTTAACCACTCACAACAGCGGAAAACGCAGCTGCCAAAAAAGCGGCTGCTTTGTCCGTCTTAGACGGTACAAGGTTTTTACAGCAAATTTGGCATTGACAACGAAAACAAGCCCGGATTATGATACAGATGATTCGTATTCCTAGTATTTCCATCGAAATTATTAATCATCATTATTAATCATCGACCAGTCCACTGGAGAGACATGATTGTGCTACGCCTTCGAAGCTTTCCCGCTTCGCGGCTCGGTGCATTGATGTCTTTTTTTATGAACTCATTTATTTCATCTGCTGCGGAGGGATTAGCATGTCGCTAGACAACATCGAAATCGACGAGCAATGGTTAAAGGAAATCGCCGAATTTCCCTTGGTGGAAGCGCTGTTCGGCCGACGTTCCCGGCGTTTTTTCCGGGGGGCGGAAATTCCGGACGGAACGCTCGCCTATACATCCGAGCATGAGCCGCTGCCGCTCGACAATCTTGAGAAGCTGCTCATATTGCTTGCGGTCGGGGGCGTCACCGGATGGCACCATTCCGTCACCCGGCACGACCGGTATAAACCGCATTTATCCAATTATTCCGGATCGGCTTCGGGAAGGACGTTCCCTTCGGCCGCCGGCTTCCATACGTCGGAAATCTTTTTCACGGACGATACGGGAACGTATATTTTCCAGACGAGAGACGCCAAACCGGAAGCGGAGCGTCAAGAAGACGGCCGGCACAGCATCACCGAACTCATCGACAAGTACAAAAAGCGCATCCGCAAAATTTCGAACAAGCGGCTGCACATTCCGAACTATGAGCCCTACATGGAAGGGCACAATTCTTGGGTCGCCAATCGGCCCGGCACGTTCCTTGCGTTTCCCGTCGGCGATCTGGCGCAGCATACGATTGCCAACCTGTGCTTTTATGTGCAGAACGGGCTGAGCATCTACGACGACGTGAACCACCGGAAAATCCCGGGACTCGAGCCATTCGCCGACATCATCGACGTGGAAAATCCGCTGCCGCTGACGTTCCTGGACCAATATTCGCTGGCCGAGTTGTCGGCCGAATTGTCCACGGCTACCTACGCGGGTATGCTGATGCAGCAGGCGCTCGGGCTCGGAGGCTGGATGTTCGACGGCATCGACCGGCTGACGGTGCTGGGCGCAAGCGGCGACCCGGAGGTGCCCGGGCTCGGCTTCCGGTACGATACGGACGAGCGCTGGCCGCTGCCGAATCCGACCGGGCTCGAAGGCGTATTCGTCTCGTACACGCCGCCTCATTTCAAAGACATGCGCGCCGCCGTCGACGCATTCTGCGAGCGCAAGTTCGGCCCGAACGGCCCGTTCCATCCGGACACGCCGGGACCATGGAAGGACCCGCGCAAAGTAAGAAGCAGCGCGCAGGTGCACGACGAGCAGTTCCGCGCCGCCGTGGCACATATCGCGCAGTATGTGTACGACACGTTCGGCAAATTCCCGGCCACCGTGCCGTCGGTGTACTCGCTGATGTATTTGCAGACGCATCATCTCGACTTGGACTATTACGACAAGTTTTTCGGGCCGCACTCCTATTTGCGCACCCATGCGGAGCATCTGGAGAAGCGGCACGGCATCAAAAGATAACGATCGCCAAAACAAAAGCTGCCCCCTCCGAGCATACGCCGATCGAGCGGCAGGCTCCTTGAGGGGGCACCCTTGTGCCTAAGAATGTTTTTCCATGAACATATTGCTTTCAATATTTGCATTTGGGAAAATTTTGCAAAAACAACCATTTGCCTTATGATCAATAAGTATAATTGTCCATTCGGGAGGGACACGGATTATGTCGTCAACCCGTCTGCTTATTTTGGGCGTTCTGCTCAAACGTCAACCGATTCACGGATACGATGTGCGCAAGGAGCTGGAAATTTGGCATGCCGGCAAGTGGGCGAACATCGCTTACGGGTCCATCTATTTTGCGCTGAATAAAATGGCTTCCGAAGGGCTTGCGGAAACGGCCTCCTCCGAGCAAATCATCGAAAATAAAAAAGGGCCTGCCCGAATCGCTTACCAAGTTACCGAGAAGGGAAAGCAGGAATTCGAGCGGCTGCTGGACAAGGCCATATGGGAATACAAGCCGGAGTTCGATTCGTTCCACATCGCGCTGATGTTCATGAACCGCATTTCGAAGGAGCATCTGCTCGGCGCCTTCCGGCATCGGATCAACCTGCTCCGCGCCGATATTGAGAGCTTTAAAGCCACCGCCGATTTCAACCTTTTTCCCGCCAATTCTCCGCATTATTTAAGCGAAAATTTGCGGCTCTTCTCGGCGCGGCTGGAAGCCGAGCTGCGGTGGATCGAAGGCATGATCAACAAACTCGAGCAAGGCTTGCTGTTCTGAACCGAACTTAATGCGAATTTATACAATACTGCATAATTCGTTGCATTCCCTATCGAAACGATCGAAAAGGAGCGGATGCGATGAACAGCTCCCAGCATCCGTCGTCCTGAAAGAAACCACGTTTGCTCCCCGACGTTTACGCATGACCCTGCTGCATCGTCAGCCGGCCGCAGCGATTTTCCGCCGGCTGGCGGCTTGAATCCTCACAGCCATGAAAGCCGCGATGAAACAGGTTAAGCCCGCCAACATAAACGGCAGCGTATAGCTGCCCAGCCAATCGCGCAAAACACCCGCGGAATAGGCGGCCGTCGACGCGCCGATCTGGTGGGCGACCACAACCCAGCCGAAAATCATACCCGCGCGCTCTTTGCCGAAAGCATCCGTCGTAAGCTTCACGGTCGGCGGGACGGTCGCGATCCAATCGAGGCCGTAAAACACGGCGAACACAAGCAGATGCGTCGGACCTAGCCCCAGCGCCTGAGGCAGGTAAATAAGCGAAAGCCCCCGGAGCGCATAATACCAGAACAGCAGCCACCGGTTGTCGAAACGGTCGGAGAGCCAGCCCGACAGCGTAGTGCCCACCAGATCAAAAACGCCCATCAGCGCGAGCAGTCCGGCCCCGGTCACCATTGAGATGTCGAAATCGCCGCAGGCGGGAATCAAGTGCGTCCCGATCAAGCCGTTCGTTGTGAAGCCGCAGAAAAAGAACGTGCCCGCCAGCAGCCAAAAGGTTAAGCTGCGAGAAGCCAAACGAAGCGAGATTAGCGGCTCCAGAAACAAGTTTCCGCGAAACGGACTCGGCTTCACCAATTGCTCCTCGCCATAAGGCGCGGCGCCCACCTCATACGGATGATTCCGCATCCAGATGACGACTATCGGCAGCAATATCAGGAGGGCGGCTACTGCCGCATAAGCGGAATACCGCCAGCCGAGCTCCTCCGTTATTTTGGCAAGCAGAGGCAGGAACAGCAGCTGTCCCGTAGCCGCGCTTGCAGTAAGCATTCCCACGACGAGCCCTTTTCGTTTGACAAACCACCGGTTGGCTACCGTTACGCCAAGCACGTTGGCGAGGGTACCCGTCCCGATGCCCGCCACGATGCCCCATACAAGCTCAAACTGCCACAAGGAAGTCATGAAGGGGGTCAAGGACAGGCTCACGGCCAGCAGCAGCAGCGAGATCGCCATCGTCCGGCGAATCCCCAGCTTTTCCATCCATGCCGCCGCAAAAGGTCCGATCAAGCCGTACAAGAGAATATTGGTCGCTACGACTGTCGATATATCGGAGCGGCTCCAGCCAAACTCTTCTTGAAAAGGCAGCATAAAAAGGCTTGGCACGGAGCGGATTCCCGCCGATATCAGCAAGGTTACGAACACGATTAGGACGACGACCCACCCATAATACATTTTGGATGGTTCCGATCCGCTTTTCATCATCATCCACCCTCCTTGTCAACAAAATGCGTTCTACCGTTAACCCCTTTGCAGGGTATTATTACGATACGACAATTCGCAGCATCGGTAAAATTGAAATTATCGAACCAATCCATTGATTTTTATGATAGTATGGAACCAGACCTCACCGTAAGGCTGGTGTAATCATGGAAATACGTCATTTTATCACGTTCAAAAAAATTATCGAATGCGGCAGCTTCACCCATGCGGCCGAGCAATTGGGATACACCCAATCCACCGTCACCTCGCACATTCAAGCGCTGGAAACCCATTTGGGCGCCCCTTTATTTGACCGGCTGGGACGAAAAATCCGCTTGACGGAAACCGGCAGCCGCCTTTTGCAGTATTCGCAGGAAATGCTAAAAACGTATGAGAAAATCGAAAATATGGCTAACGAAACGGGAGAGTTGAAAGGTGAGCTGCGGATTGCCGCTCCGGAATCGCTGACCGTCTATCGCCTGGAGCCGGTTTTAAGAGAGTATCGAAAACGATTTCCGCACGTCAGCATCAGGCTGAGCAACGCGACGTGCGGAGCCAACAAAAGAGCGCTGCTGAGCGGGGACGCGGATGTCGCCTTTCTCATCGTTCCGGAGCTTCAGGAGAGCGATCTGGTCGTGCATCCGTTAGCGGAAGAGCCGATTGTCATCATCGGAAGTCCCGATCATCCGATCACCACCTTGGACAGCCGTTATCACAACCGGACGCTGGAGGAATGCCTCATCGCCAACGAGCGGGACTGCAGCTACCGGACAATGTTTGAAGAGTATTTGCGAGACAGGCACATTACCCCCTCGCACATTATGGAGCTCTGGAGCATCGAAGCGATGAAGCGCTGCGTCGCCAGCGGCTTGGGCTTCGCCTGCCTGCCCCTGCTGGCCGTAATGGAAGAGCTGCGCGACCATAAACTTAAGCTTATTCCGTTCGAAGGAAGCCTCAGCAAGGTGTTCTCCCAAATGATTTATCACAAAAACAAATGGCTCTCCCCGGCCTTGGCCGCGTTTATCGAAATCACGCTGAAACATGCGAAGGACTGGTCCTACGAAGAGTATGCAGGTTAAGCCGTGCATGCAAGCTCAAAAGCCTCATACCGGTGATAGCGCCGGGCATGAGGCTTTTTGGGCATCTTATGTTATATCAAGCTTTGTGTGAAAGTCCTGAGCCGGTGCCGGGGCTCCCCGCTTGCTCCAATTCCCGTTCGCGGCGCAAAATGTCTTCCATCGACGTGTTCAGCGCAGCCAGCGGACCGGGGAAATGATTTTTGTAGTAGGCCACATCCATGATCACGAGCAGAAGGAGCATGGCGGCGAGCGCATAACCGGCCGTCTCGTTCGGCGGAATCACCATGACGATGCAGATGAAGACGATCCAGATCAAGGCCACCACGGACACGAAATCGCTGTACTTGCCCAGGTTCCACGGGCCGAGATGCTTTTCCTGAAACCGCCCCTGCGCCTTCGCCCGCAGCTTCAGCCAAATCGGGATGCCGTAGGCCACGTACAAGCCGACGACACTGACGGCGGTCAGAAACGCGATGGTCGTATAGGCCGCGTCCGGGTTGACCGTCTTGATGATATAATCGACGAAGGCCAGCAGGAACGAAAGAATAATCGCAAGCCAGATCGCTTTGGCCGGCGTGCGGAATTTTTTGGAGATTTGCGCCCATTGGCCGCTGAACGGCATGCCTTTGTCGCGCGAGAAGGCGTACATCATCCGGGAAAACGAAGTGATGGAGGATAAGCCGCAAAACCACATCGCGGCGGTAACGAGCCACAGCACGACGGAACCGAATGTGCCGCCTAATGCTTGGCTGATCACAAAAATAAACGCGTTCTCCGAGCCGGCGGCTGCTGCGGCGTCCTTGATCGATAGCGTAACGAACGCGAGCATCAGGAAGCCGATGGCAAACGAATACGCAACCGAGGTGAAGATGCCCCAAGGCGCTCGGACGCGGGGATTGATTGTCTCTTCGATCGTATGGGCGGAGGCATCGTAGCCCGTGAACGTCCACTGCGCTTGCAGCAGCCCGATCAGAAAAGCGAACAGGTAAGGCTTGTCAGAGAATGTCTCGCCTACTTTGAACAAATAATCGACGCTGTTCAAGCCGTTTTTTGTAAAAAAAGCCAGGGAGACGACAAGAACTGCGACGATGATAATGTGGTACCAGGCGGAAAAATCATTGAGCTTGGCGACGATGCGGATGCCGATGTGATTGAGAATACCGTGGGTAAGCAGAATGACCGTGAAGGCGATGAGGACGGTCGTATTGTTGGAGTTGTAGCCAAACACGCCGCCAAGCAGTGGATCGGCGAAGAGCGCGACGGAGTAGTCGATCCCGGCAACGATGCCGATCTGACCGATCAGATTGATCCACGCCGTGTACCAGCCCCAGCGCTTGTTTTTGAGGATGGCCGCCCAGTGGTACAGCGCCCCGGCCGTCGGAATTGCGGAAGCAAGCTCCGCCATAGCCGCAGCTACGAACATGACGAACAGCGCAACAATCGGCCAGCCGAAGCCCATCATGCCCGGCCCGCCGTACGTTAAGCCGTGGCCGTATAAAGATACTGCGCCGGTCAGGATGGAGATGATCGAGAACGAAATCGCAAAGTTGGAAAAACCGCCCATACTGCGCAGCAGCTCCTGCGCGTAGCCGAACTTGTTCAAATCTTGTTTGTCCTTGTCGTGATGATGGAGATGTTCGCTCATGGTTCCCAGCCTCCTTCATAAGGATAACAACAGGATGACAGTGGAAGGTCCGGTCCGGTCGGCTTATTTTCCGAGGAAGCTTTCATGCTCGCTTTCGTCATAGGTCCGAATGCTGTTTCCGGCAAGCCGGACAATCCACAAAGCAAACAAGCAAGTGACGGCGATCAATACGATTCCGATCGTCATAGCCATGCAGTCTCACCTCCCTCCCCGGCGCGTTGGATTGGCAAGCTCTCTTTCACGGTTATGCGGGTTCGTCTGCGAACATGTCTATTTTTGCAAGCGTTTTCCCGTTAGATTTCCAACCGGACTCCGCTTGCTTGCTGCTCAATCATTTTTTTCAGAATCGTGCCGATGTGGGCGCCCGCTTCGACCGGAGGCGTACCGCCGCGGTGAATGTTGGAGACGACGGTGCGGTCGCTTTCCACTGTTCCCTGCCGTGGACGGAAGCACATATAGGCGCTCATCGACTTCGACGACACCAGCCCCGGCCGCTCGCCGATCAAGAGCACGAGCACCTCCGGCTGCAGCAGCTCGCCGATCTGGTCCATAACGGCAACGCGTCCGCCGCGCACGAAAAACGGGGTGCCGGTTTTCAAGCCGTAGGCCTCCAGCGAATCCAGCAAGGACGGATAGACGTCGCGCAAATTGGCATCGACCGCGTTCGCACTCAAGCCGTCCGAGACGACCACCTGCACCTGCGGCTTCATGACGCACTTCTTGCGGATCAGCTCCACGCCCTCGTCTGTCACGATCCGGCCCATGTCCGGGCGCTTCAAATAATTTTCGGTGTTCCCGTAGCGCGACTCCACGGTAAACATGCCGAATTCGTCCAGCACCGCCTGATTGACCTCGCCGTAAATGGAATCGACGGCGGCGGCGTGATCGCAGCGGAATTTGAGGATTTCCCGGGTCAACGGCCGCGTTCCCGCCCGCCATACGCCGATCCGCGCAGGCGTGTTGGCCAGCAGCTCGTTCATGCCCTCGGCCCACTTCGGATTCGGGACGTTATGCGACGCCGCATCGCCGAAGCCGAGGATACCAGACTCCTCCGCATGGGACCCGGCGTCCGTCACAGGAGATTGGCGCGCATGCTCTTGGCTACCGCCTCCCGTGCTTGAGGCCTTATCTTGCTGTAAATCGCCTGCTTCCGTTGTGCTTTTAGGAGCCGGCGCATCTTTTTTGTCCGGCAAGCCGACCGTGCCAAGCTTCTTCTCCAGCTCCGCCATCACTTGATCGACAAGCCGGTCCAATGAAATGGTCATCGCTTCTCTCCTCCTCTCGCAGCGCTATACGAATGGTTACATAAACAGTGTCGGGTCCCCGGCCAGCGGGGTCAGGCGTCCGTTTTCCATAATGCCCATCTTGACCAGCCAGCGCTCGAATTCCGGCGCGGGGCGGCGCCCCATCATTTCCCGCAGCGTGGCAATATCGTGGAAGCTGGTAGACTGGTAATTCAGCATGCAGTCGTCTGCCATTGCCACGCCGATGAGAAAGTTGACGCCGGCGGAGGTCAGCAGCACAGACAAATTGTCCATATCGTTCTGGTCCGCTTTCATATGGTTCGTGTAGCAGACGTCCACGCCCATCGGCAGCTGCTGCAGCTTGCCCATGAAATGGTCTTCCAGTCCGGCGCGGATAACTTGCTTCGAATCGTACAAATATTCCGGTCCGATGAAGCCGACTACCGTGTTGACCATGAAAGGGTTATATTTCCTGGCGAGCGCGTAACACCGCGATTCGAGCGTCACCTGATCGATGCCGAAATGCGCCTCGGCGGACAGCTCGGAGCCCTGCCCCGTCTCGAAGTACCACAGATTCGGACCGGTTCCCGTCCCGTCGCGCCGGATCAGGTCGTCCGCCTCATCGAGCAGCGCCACGTCGATACCGAACGCTTTGTTGCCCGCTTCGGTGCCCGCCAGACTCTGGAACACCATGTCGGCGGGAGCGCCCTGCCGGATCGCCCGCATCTGCGTTTTCACATGCGCGAGTACGCAGTTTTGGGTCGGAATTTGCCACTTGGTCATCACTTCTTTGGTCGCGTTCAACAGCTCCTTCACGCTATCCGCCGAATCAATGACAGGATTGATGCCGAGAACGGCATCCCCGATTCCGTAGCTTAACGCTTCGAACAAAGACGCTTTCATACCTTGGATGTTATCCGTCGGGTGATTCGGCTGGGCCCGGCCCGCAAGCACGCCCTTCTGCCCGATCGTAATGTTGCAGTGGGTTGTCACTTCCATTTTGGACGCTGCCTGCATTAAATCGAGGTTGCTCATCAGCTTGGCGGCAGCAGCTACCATTTCGCTGGTAAGCCCCCGGCTGATGCGGCGTATTTCGGAGTTGCCCGTCTCGTGCTGCAGCAGCGTTTCGCGCAGCTCGGCTACGGTCCAGTTGCGGATTTCCGCATAGATTTTCTCGTTGACGCCTTCCTCTATGATCCGTGACACTTCATCGGTTTCCGGCGGCAGCAGCGGATGGTTACGAATGTCCGCCAGCGTCAGCTCGGACAACACCAGCTTGGCCGCCATCCGTTCCTTGGCATCCTCGGCCGCAATCCCGGCAAGCTGATCTCCGGATTTTTCCTCGTTAGCCTTGGCCATCACGTCTTTTAAATCGCGAAATTGAAATGTTTTGCCGAGTAAAGCGGTTTTCAGCTTCAATGTCGGTCCCCCTCTCTGCCATGAAACGCCAGCGTCTTGACGACCACGGGAATCATAATGCCCGCAATCGGTTCCCCTAAATCGATATAATCACCGTGCTCGACCTTGATCTGATCGATGCACACGATCTTCGTCCGTTCCTTTAGCCGTTTTTCGAGCGATTGGCCGAGCGCCTTGGCGATGTCGGTGTCGCAAACGACGACCATCACCCGGCTATCCGGAAAATAGGCGGCGAAGCTTTCGCTCAGCCGGTCGGCCAATCGCTGAAGCGAGGCGTAGCCGCAATGCTCGAGCCCGGCCAAAGCCAGCGCGAACGGCGGCGAGGCGTCCCGCTCGAACAAGGCTGCGCCGCTCTGCATCGTCTGCCCGACGGCCTCGGCAAGCGAGGCCGGCTGTTCGAGCAGCGATAGCGTCAGGTCCAGCTTGCATACCGGGAGGTTGCGGATCGGCAGCAGCGTAGGGTCCAGATGGACGGTAGCTCCGCTGATCTCCGTACTCTGCATGCCTGCTCCGATAACCGTCGCCCGGACGGTCTGATCGGGCACCGCCAGCCGGATCGGATACCGCGCGGCGCACGCTTTGAGCGTATGCGCCAGCAACGGTCCGATATCGCCGTGCGTGGCGGCTTCGGCCAAGCTCTGCGGCTTCGCTTCCTCCATCAGCCGCCCGATACCGCCGGATACCGTCCATTCTTCGATTGGCGGCCCTTGCGTCAGCGGAGCGCCCAGCGTCAGCTTGCGAACCGCATCGCGCTCTTCGGGAGCCGTCATGCCCGCCAAATCGTCGAGCATGGCGAGGCTCATCGCCCGGCACAGGTCCTCAAGCAGCGCGTAGCTGACGGTATGCCCCGGCTCCAGACGGTATCCGGCAGCCTCCAGCCACGGCCGGATCGACGGCGAGACGCTCGTCACCGTTCCCTCAGCGTTCAGCTCGATCAGGCGTCCGCCGATATGATACGTCACCGTGCCGACCGCTTTTCCCCGGTAAAACACAGCCGCATTGGCCGTCCCTCCGCCGATGTCGATATTGGCGACGGCGCCGCGCACCTCCAGCGAGCGGCGGTCCGCTCCGGCGCCTTTGCCGGCCAGCAGCCCTTCGAGGTCGGCTCCGGCCGTCGCGACGACGAAGTCCCCGGACCGCTCGGCCAGCAGGTGTACGATCCGGCGCGCGTTCGCTTTCGTCGCCGTCTCGCCGGTAATGATCACCGCGCCCGATTTCAGCTCTTGCGGCCGGACGCCGGCCCGCCCGTATTCATCGGTCAGAATGGCCCAGATCCGCTCCGCATCTACCTCGTCTTCGCCGAGCAGCGGCGTGCTGTGGATCGGGCTCGCGTAGATCAATTCCCGCTGCGCGATGTCAAAGCGGGGAAGACTGAGCGCGCCTGACGTCCGCACCAGCTTCAGACGGCTGACGATCATTTTGGTCGTGCTCGTGCCGATATCGATGCCTACGCTGGTAATCCATTGTGGCTCCATGCGTCCGCTCACCGCTCTTTCAAGGACCGAACCAGCGCTGCGGCCCGTCCTTCAATATTCCATCCGCCAGCTTGATCAGCGGCATGCCTTCCGCCATCGAGGCGGCGCGCATTTTCCGGTACGCTTCTTCTTCATCCAGTGCGAAGGTTTTCATAACGATCCCTTTCGCTTTCTCGATCCGTTTCCGCTCTTCGATCGACTGCTTGAGCTGCTCCAGGTCTTTTTTGAGCGAGTCGATCCTTTCTTTCTGGCTAAGCGCAATTTCGACCGCCGGGATCAGATCCTCCTCCGACACCGGTTTGACCAAATAGGCGGCAACCCCGGCACTGCGGGCGTCCTGCACCAGTTCTTTCTGGCTGTACGCCGTCAGCAGCAGGACCGACGTTTCCGTGTCATGCAGACTGCGAATGATGCGGGACGCTTTAATGCCGTTCATCACCGGCATTTTCACATCCATAATGACCAGGTCGGGCTTGAGCGCGGCGACGAGCTCGATCGCTTCCTCGCCGTTCTTCGCTTCCCCTGCCACCGCATAGCCTTCTTCCTCCAGCATTTCACGGATATCCATTCGAATGATCGGGTCGTCATCCACGACGACGATCGAGTTCTTCATCCTGACACCTCCTCATAAGTCCGACGAATATGATTACCCGCTTGATCGGCGGGCGTTTAGACCGGTTTCGGCTCGGCCGGGAAAAGCGGGAACGTAATCGTAACCTGCGTACCTTCCCCGGTGGAAGCCATCTGCAGAAGGCCTCCGAGATTTTCGCGCACGAGCGTTTCCGTAATTTTCAACCCGAGATGGCCTTTGCGGGCGCCATCGCCCATGACAGGCAACCCGACACCGTTATCCGCTACCTCCATGCGGACGATCTGCCCACTGCAATAAAGCGAGATCCGAATGTCTCCCTGCTCGCGGTCGACGAACGCATGTGTCACGCAATTTTGCACGAGCTCGTTGGAGACAAGCGCCAGCGTGGTGGCGATGTCGGACGGCAGCGTTAGGGTATCCCCCGAAATGGCGATGCGGATCGCTTGATCCGGCTTGACCGTGGAGGAGACGACGTTCTTCGCGATGCGATCCAGCACATCGTTGAACTGGATTGTTTCCAGCCCGTCATAGGCCAGCATCTCGTGGATGACGGCAATGCTGTTGATGCGGTTGATGCTGTCGCGATATATTTTCTCGACCTCGTCCAGCTTCGTACGGCGCATTTGCAGCCGGAGCAGGCTGGAGACGGTTTGCAGATTGTTTTTGACCCGGTGGTGAATCTCCTTGATAACAGCCGATTTAATGACGAGTTGCTTCTCTTTTTCCTTCAAGTCCGAGATGTCCCGGATCAGCATCAGCCCGAGGGCTCCCTGCTGCTGCCGGTTGATCGAGACGGTTTTCAGCTCCAACGCGACGTGCCCGATCACAAGCTCCTGACGGACGATGCCCGTTGGCGCAAGCAGTGAGGCGCGATCAAGCTTGCCGTAAAACAGCTCGACCAGGCTTGAGCCTTCCGGCGCGCCGCCGTGCCCGATCTCCTGCAGCATTTGCCGGGCTCGCGGGTTCGCATAAGTGATATGCGCCTGCCCGTCGAACAACACGATGCCCTCGTGCATGAGCGATTGGACGCTGCTTTCCGACAAGGCGACCGCAAGCAGCGTTTCACTGAGCTGCTCCGTCGTTTCCCGCAGCCGCTCCACATTTTTTTCCTGCTCGACGATCTCCGAAATGTCCTGCTCCATGATCAGCACGCCGATCACGCGGCCGGTTTTGGCCCGGATCGGAACGACATTTTGCCGCATCGCAATCTGCTCCTGGGATATTCCGCGGGAACCGATGACCGGCTGACCGGACAGCAGGCAAAACATGACGGCCGGCTCGTTGTGCGCATAAGCGTGCATCCCCACCACTGACGAGTGGTAGAGCGACGGGGCCGTCGTCGGCCTAGCCTCGGCTACGACGAGCGCCGTGCCTTGATCCGCAAGCGGACAGTCGATGAACACGTCCGACTGGAACACGTCGGCGAACAATTGCAAATTTCGCGACAAATCTATAATAACTTCCACTTCTTCTGTAGATAAAAGGGTGCGCTCCGCGCACAGTTCGGCAATCGATGGCATAAGCAATCCCTCACGACGTATCGATTTGTACATGCACCGATTTTATTGTCACACAAACCGCGCTGCGAAGAAAGCCCTTACACAAGGTAAATTTCTTCCTGTAACCTGCGCTTGCCGGTAGGTTTCCCTTTCGTAACTACTACTACACGCTTGAAGCTACCGGTTCACGATGCCCAGCAGCAGCTCCTTCAGCTCGGCGATTCCTTCGCCGCCGGCCGCCGACGTCAAGAGAATCTCGCCTTGAGGCAGCGATGACCGGAGCAGCGAGACTGCCCGGTCCGAATTGGCCTTCGGGTGATCGATTTTCGTAACGGCTCCGATGGCCGGAATCGGAAAGCCCCCTGCAAATCCGGGCGGAAAATAGTTCCGCTCGCGGGTCGCGTCCTGTATGAGCAAAATCGCCGCCGCTTGATGCGATGTCGCCATCAGCGAACGATAGTAGAGCGGATTCTCGCTGTACTCGCCCGGCGTATCGATCAGCCAGTCGTGGAACACAAGGCTTTGCGTTTTGACCGCCGCTTCCTGCTCGCCCATCAGCGCTTTGACCAACGTCGATTTGCCGGCGCCCACGGCGCCGATGATCATGACTTTACGCATGGCTTACGACCTCGTTAAAGGAGCGATTGAAAATTTCAGCTTCTCGTGCAAAAATTCGTTGACCGATTCGATGGCCATTTCGACCGCGGATACGTCGCCCACGATGACTAGAGAGCCGGTGAAGCGATCCAAGTAGCCGATATCGACGTTCGCGGCTTTCGTAGCAATATCCGCCGCGATGATCGCCGTTTCCGTCGGCGTCAACGTCAGAATGCCGATCGCGCTCGCCTTCTCGATCCCGAGCTTCGTGTACAGCACGGGATCGGGGTTGGCTATGACATGCGCGAGCGTAAGCTGCTTACCGGGTACATATTCCTGAATGACCCGCTGTTTCTCCTGTTCCATACGCCTCCTCCTAACCGCCGTTGTCGTCGCCGACTTCGAAGCTGTCTACAATGCCGACGATCATGGCGTCGATGGGCACCATTTTACCGCTGAACAGCACGCGGGCAGGACTTCCCCTGGAGACGATCACATTCTCGCCGACGCCCGCTCCGATGCGGTCTGCGGCGATGACCGGCTGTCCTGATTCGCGGTCCTTGAAATCCATCGGCTGAACGACCATCAGCTTCAGGTTGTCCATGCCCTCTTCCTTCTGCGTGGCCCATACACTGCCAATCACTTTTCCCATAAACATAGGACTTCACCCTTTACTCCGCATACTGGACCGCGACGTCTTTCTCCCTCAATAAATCCGCCGCCAGCGGCGAAACGATCGTTCCCTTGCCAAGGATCAGCTTCCGCACGTCCGGTGCGGTATCCGTCTGCCGCTTCACCCATTCGGCGGTCAGCAGCTTGCCTTCGAACACGGCGCTGCCTGCGACTGCCGTACTGCCGTTCGCGGCTCCGGCTTGAGCGTCTGCCGCTTCCGGCGACGATGTGCCGCGAGCCGGCGCCTCGTTGCCCGGCTGGCGCTGCTCGACGCCGCATTTGCGCACGACCGCTTCCGCCAGCAGCTTCTGCGGAGCGAACTCCGCGCCAAGAGCTGCAAGCTCGCGCTTATAGCGCTCGAACAGCTTAACGTAAGGCTTCGGCAGCGTCAGCGTTTTCAGCGTACGCCGGTCCGCCCGTTTCAATCCGGGTATATCGTCCCCGATCAGCACGAACTTATTCAAGACGAGCGCGGAAAACAAAATCTCCGCCTTCACCGTCCCTTTCAGCCCCTGCGCAGCACGCGCGGCGTTATCCACATCGATCTCGGGAATGACGATTCCGTCGTATTCGAGCGGCAGCTCCAGCGGCGCGGGCGCATATTCGTCGGCGGCAATGATTTTGCCCGGACCGGCGCATTCGATTTTATGCAGGCCGAGCCATGAAGATGTTTCTCCATCGAGAAATAGCATATCGTAACAGATTCCGCTATTTTTGAGCAATATAAAATGATCCGTGAACGCTTCGTGCGCGGTGCTGTCGCAGAACAGATACAGCACTTTAGGCTTTTTCGCCTGCTCCGCCTGCATCGCCTGCACAAGCTCACGGACGATCGATTCGACCATCGGTTTGATCTCCATGCTTCGCTACCCCCTTTCCGCACGCGTGAACACGCCGTTTTTGCCGATCATTTGCACCGTATCTCCGGTGTTCAATTGAGCGGCGTTGGCTTCGTCCGTATCGAGATGAACGTCAAGCGCATAGCGAGGGTTCACCCGGACCACAACGTCCGTAAACGCCAGCGGCCGGTCGCCACGGGTCTGCAGGATGATGCGGTCCCCGTCGGACACCTCAAACCTCTGGGCGTCGTCAGGCGACATATGGACATGGTTTTTGGCGACGATCAAGCCCTGCGTCAGCACGACCGCGCCCTTCGGGCCGGCCACCGTGATGCCAGGCGTGCCTTCCAGATCGCCCGACAAACGGACAGGGGGCTTCACGCCGAGCGCAAAGCCGTCCGTCCGGGATATCTCCACCTGGGACGCCCCGCGCGAAGGTCCGAGAATGCGCACGTTCTGCAGAACGCCCTTCGGACCGATCAGCGTAACCGTTTCCTGTGCGGCAAATTGTCCGGGCTGCGACAGCTCCTTCAGCGGGGTAAGCTGGTAGCCCTCGCCGAACAACGCCTCGACATGCTCCGGCGACAAATGCACGTGCCGGCCCGAGACGCCGACGGGCAGGAGTGGCGCTTCAGGCGCCGGCTCCGCAGGCAAGGCCGCCGGAGCTTCGGCCTTCAGACGCTGAATGGCGATGCCCCGGCTTTTCAGAAAGTCATTGGCCGCCGGCGTCAGCAGGTCCCCGGCCGCGATCGGATACGGATTCGGGAGCCCCTGCGCCAATCGGCTGCGTAGACTCGTTTCCGTAATCAGCGCCATAGGGATTAGCCTTCAAGCTTCGGCAGAATGAATTCAATATCCGTGTGAGGACGCGGAATGACGTGTACGGAAACCAGCTCGCCGATTTTTTCCGCAGCTGCCGCGCCGGCATCCGTAGCTGCTTTCACTGCGCCTACATCGCCGCGCACCATGACCGTTACCAAACCGCCGCCGACATGCACTTTTCCGATCAGCTTAACATTTGCCGCTTTGACCATTGCATCTGCTGCTTCAATCGATCCTACGAGTCCTTTCGTTTCTACCATTCCGAGTGCTGCCAATTCTCCTGCCATTGTCTATTCCTCCCTGGAATAAAAAGTAGTTTATGATGCAAAATGGAACTTATCCGATTAACTTACCGAGTGAAACTTACTTGGCTTCCAGTTGTAATTCAGATAGCACGCTGCGGACGATCTGCAGAACATCCTCCCGCGAAATCCCCGGATTGCCGGAGACTTCCGGCTGCAGCTTTTCCATCGTCCGCTCTACCGCCTGCGCCGCCGCGGGAGCGATATCCATCTCACGGATGCCGAAGGCGACACGCTTGATGTTGAGCAGATGCTGCGGACCGATGTTATCCGACGTAATATTGTTGCCGAACGAGCCGCACCCCAGCGTAAACGACGGCGTAATGCCGGTCGTAGCGCCGATGCCGCCGAACGTCGTGCCCGAGTTGACGACGATGCGCGAAGCGGGCTTCTCCAGCCCGAACGCCTCGATGACGGATTCGTTCTCGCAGTGGATACCGAGCGTATGCCCGAGTCCGCCGAGCTCCAGCAGCTCCATACAGCGGCTGCAGCCCTCCAGCCAATCCTTGACGGTGTAGAGCGCCAGCACCGGGCTTAGCTTCTCTACGGAGAACGGATACGCGTGTCCGACGCCCGTTTCTTCCGCAATCAATACCCGCGCCTCCGGCGGAACGGTAAAGCCCGCCATCTCCGCGATCACCTGCGGCGACCGGCCGACGACCTTCGGGTTTAAGCCTTTGCCGATCGTCAAAATCGAGCCGACCTTGCGCTTCTGCTCTTCATCCAGAAAATAGGCGCCCTGCCGCTTCAGCTCTTCGACGAGCTGCGGCTTGATCGACGCGTCGGCGACAATCGCCTGCTCCGACGCGCAAATCGTGCCGTAATCGAACGTCTTGCTTTGCAAAATCAAGCTGACCGCACGGGACAGGTTCGCGCTGTGATGCACGTACACCGGGACGTTGCCCGGCCCGACGCCATACGCGGGCTTGCCCGAGCTGTAAGCGGCCTTGACCATCGCCGTGCCGCCGGTCGCCAGGATCACATCCGTCCGCTTGTGCTTCATCAGCTCGTTGCTCGCCTCGACCGAGGGCTTCGACAAGCAGTGGATCAAACCGGCGGGAGCCCCCGCCTTCTCTGCCGCCTGCCTCATCACCTTGGCCGCTTCCAGCGAGCAGCGCAGCGCCGACGGATGCGGGCTGATGACGATCGCATTGCGCGCCTTCAGCGCGATCATGCACTTGAACATGACGGTCGACGTCGGATTGGTCGACGGGATGATCGCGGCGACGACGCCGACCGGCTGCGCCACTTCCCACACCTTGCGCTCGTCATCCTTGCGGACGATCCCGACCGTCTTCATGTCTTTCATCGACCCGTAAACGTTTCGGGCGACGAAAAGATTTTTAGCCGTTTTATCGGCAACTTTGCCGAACCCGGTCTCTTCCACGGCCATCTCGGCCAGCCGCACGGCTTCCGCCTCGGCCGCCCGGGCCATCGCAGCGACGATGTCGTCAATCTGCGACTGGGTCATTTTTTCCAGCAGCTTCTGGGCTTGGTCCGCTTCCTGCAGAAGGCTGCGCACTTCCTGTATCGCCTGCAAATCGGCGTCCAGCTTCATATCGGGTTCTCACTCCCTTCAGTCCTTCTTCTCCGTAAGCAACCGGATCAGCTCGGCCTTCGCCGCCGTGTTGATGCCGGAAGCGTTCAGCGGGAATCCGGGGGTGGTACGGGCCAGCTCGCGCAACTGCTGCAGCGAAAGCTTGGCCAGCGCCTCGGCGGATTCCCCGCCTTCCGTCCCGGAAAGCTCCACCGCTTCGTCCGCTGCCGTCTCGTCGGCAGCCGACTCCGCAGACGGCTTCGGCTCCGCCGGGGCGTTCTTCCGCCATATGCTCTCCAGCATCGCCGCAACGGAAAGATCCGGCCGCGGAATCACATGCGTTCCGACCAGCTTGCCTACCCTGCGGGCTTCCTCTCCGCCTGCCTCAACCGCAGCTCGAACGGAGGCGACATCCCCGACAATATATACGGTAATGAGTCCTGCATCCGCTTTTTCAAACGTCATAACCCGGACGTCCGCCGTCTTCGCCGCCGCATCGGCTGCAGCGATCAAGGCGGGTACGCCGATCGTCTCGATAAGTCCCAGCGCTGTCATTGACTGTGTCATCTCCATCACCCGCTTTCGTTAACCAGATTATTTCGGGTCCCGCGCGACGCTGAGAACCGCATCGGCAAAAGCGCTCGCCGCCGCGGTACAAGCGGACTGGCTGCCCGTCAGCAAGCCGCCGCCGAAGTTCGTCTCCGTCGGCGGGCCGTAAAATTGGCATAGCCTGACGTCCGCCGCCTTCAATGCGGCATCCAAGCCGTACACCGCTTCAAGCGGCGGCGCGATCAAATACGCGAGCGGCTCGCCTTCGACGATGCCCGCCACCTGGGACAAGTAAGAACCCGTTCTCGAAATGACGTGAGCGTAGTACGCATGCGTGCCCTCGCTGTTCAGGGAATAAAAGCACGCGCCGCTCTCCATCAAAGCGATTGCCGCATCCAACCCGCTCTTCACCTCGGCCGGCGTCCGGCCGCCCAGCATCCCGATAAATTCCCCCGACAGCGGGCCCGAGGCATGCGCCGAGCCTGCGTAAAAGGAACGGGCATATACCACTTCCACCGCCGCCTTCTTGGTCGCCTCGTCCAGCGCCGTATAGCCGACGTCGTCGATGCTCGACGTTAACATCCCCAAACTCCGGATCTCCGGCTTCAGTTCCAGCTTCCGGGCCAGCTCCGGGTCCACATTCGGAATGATACGGACGGCCAGCGGCACGGCTCGAATCGGCTGCTTCACTTGGTTCACCTCCGCTGCATACATCAAAAGACGACAAAAAGGCGCCCCGGAGCGAAGAATGCGCGAACGCGTTCTCCGATCCAAAGGCACCGTTGCCTTCATGCTATTTTTTTATTGGTGTTCATATTTGAATTGTAAAACAAATCACTCGATATTGCAAGCGCTGTCATCGAAGTGGGCCATCTCAATTTTTACCTCGACCGCTCAAACCGGCTTATCCGGCCTTTTTTCTTCTCCCGTTCGGCCGCCTCGTCCTCAAGCTCGGACATCCACAACAGGCCCATAGATAGCGCAAACGTTATGCCCACGAGCGCGATGCCAAGCATCAGCTCACCTATAATTTGCAGATACAGCAGCACGGCGGCGGAGACCAGCATGCAGCCGAAGATGACCCATCCGATCCGCCGTGCCGTGATTCGCTTCATTTTTGTTCCTCCCCCCGTTCCCGAATCTCCATACTACAGCTTATTCGGGGGAAAGGGGCTTTAGAAGTATATCAAAGCTTGAAGGCATTCACCTGCCGCTGAAGCAGAACCGACATTTCCTTCAAATGGCCCGAAGCACTGGAAATCTCCTCCATGGCCGCCAGTTGTTCCTCCGAGGATGCCGCCACATTTTGCGTATTGTCCGCGGCCTCTTGGGCGATGCGGGCGAGTTCTTCCAGGGAAGCAGCGACTTCTTCGGTGCCTGCCGACATTTCCTCGGAAGCCGCCGACACCTCCTGCACTTGACCGGCCACCTGCTGAATCGCATGCAGGATGCGTTCGAACACTTCGCCGGCTTGCCCCACGGCCGCCGTTCCTTTGGACGTTTCGTTCACGCCCGTTTCCATCGAGGCGACCGCCCGCTTCGTGTTGGCTTCGATCTCCCGCAACAGAGCGGCAATATGCTCAGACGATTCCTTGGACTTCTCCGCGAGCTTCCTCACCTCGATGGCGACCACCGCGAACCCTTTGCCGTGCTCTCCCGCCCGTGCCGCTTCGATGGACGCATTAAGCGCCAGCAGGTTCGTCTGATTCGCGATATCGGCAATCAGCGCCATAATCTCGCCGACTTCCTCCGAGCGAGTCCGCAGTTCGTGGATGACGCCGCCGGTCTCGGTCATGACCGACTCGATGCGGTTCATCTGCGCGACCATCTGCTGCACGACCTCGTTGCCCTGCGCCGCATCCAGCGACGTCTGTGCGGACAGATCGGCGACGACGCCCGCCGATTCGGCAATTCGTTCGATGCCTGTAGCCATCTCCACCATCGCCCGCTTGCATTCCTCGGCGCTCTGCAGCTGATTTTCCGCGCCGGCGGCAACCTCTTCGACCGCGCGGGCCGCTTCGCCGGTCGCCTCGGCCGTTTGCTTCGCGCTGACGGTCAGCAGATCGGACGATTCCGCCACTTCGTCGGAATGGGTTTTAATACTGCCCACCAGCTTGCGGATACTTTCGACCATATGGTTGAAATGCTCGGAGACAAGTCCGATCTCGTCGCGTCCGTTCACCGGCACGGAAACGGACAAATCCCCTTCGGCGGCAAGCTTCGACACCTCCGCCATCCGTTTGAGCGGACGGACCGTTCGAATCAGCAGCCAAATCATCAGCCCGATAAACAGACCGCCAATAGCAAGGCCGATCAAAATATTGAGCAGCAGCGCGTGGTTTAAATCCGATTGAATCAGGCCGTAGTCGAAGTCGAGGCCGAACACGGCGACCGTCTCGCCCTTATCCGTCCGAATGGAGCTCAGAATGGAAATCCACGTGCCCGAGGCATCCGTATACACGTCGGTCATGCCTGTCCCCTTCTTCAACGCATCCTCATACGCTCGCTGAAATTGAGCCGACAGCTCGTAATCCTCCAAAACCTTCGCTCCGTGTTCGTTCAAGGTCCGATTGGCCTGCATCATCTTCGCATAGTGCTTATTGTCCTTCGTCGTCATCTCGGGTGACATCAAGTAGCTGTTGGTAACGACACTGCTTGTGAGCATTTTCTCCAGCTGCGCCTGAATACGAACGTTCGCCGGGTCAGCCATATACTTGTCGTAGCCGAGCGACATCTTTTGTCCGGCCGCCTGGATATCTGCACTCTGCAGCTCCAGTTGAGCGTCCATCGCCTCTTCAATATACAATAACGATTCGAAATACATGGTTCTTTCCCGAAGATAAGACATCGAGGTAAATGCGGCCGACATGATGATCAGCAGGACGACCAGCACCCACCCGGCTTTCACGACTAAACTGCGATTTTTCATAGCATGCACTCCTTCATCCGTTGAACTATACTGCTCTGGTCCGCCGAGCCTACCGTGCGGAGCAGCGCTGTCGCTTAGTAATATTATCGTTGAGAACCGCCCTTAACTTTAGAAAAATTATACAAATCCGCAAAACTCCCGGAGCGAATCGCTTTCTTGGCTCCAGGACCAACGCAAAAAGCCACCGGTTTCCCGGTGGCAGGCGATTTATTGTTGTTCTATGGTCAGCAGTTTCTGGCCGATTTAAGCGAAGCTCTCGGTGCTGCGTTTGGAAGAATCGTCCGATTCCCGCACCCGCTGTGAGGAGAGGCCTTTCGAGTTGAATTCGCGAACGCGCCGGTCATTTTCAATGGATATGAACAAGCAGACGCTTCCCAAGATAACCAATACGACCGTAGTAATCGGAAGTAACAGATCCATCCTTTTCTCTCCCTTGTCTTCCCTGTGTAAAAATGATAATCATTATCATTATTGTAGCGTATTTTTACGAAATTACAATGGTTTTTTATGACCACCGGAAAGACAGCTGGAATTCCCTCGGAACGCAAGAAAAAAGCCCCCGTCTTTCGCGGGGGCGACGAATCCGGCCGCAGCCGGAACGGTATAATATGCAGCCGTTTAGGAGCGAAGCAGCCGGAGTCCGTTCAAAATGACCAGAATCGTGCTTCCTTCATGGCCTACGACCCCGAGCGGCAGCGGAATTCCTTTGAAAAAATTGGCGGCAATCAGGAAGGCGATTACCGTAACGGCAAAAGCGATGTTCTGCTTGATGATCCGCGTCGTGCGTCTTCCCAAAACAATCGCTTCCTTGATTTTGTCCAAATCGTCGTTCATCAGCACCAAATCGGCCGTTTCCAGCGCCGCATCGCTGCCTGCCGCCCCCATCGCAATACCGACGGATGCCGCGGCCAAGGCCGGAGCGTCGTTGATCCCGTCTCCCACCATAGCGACGTGCGTGTACTTCTCCTTCAAGGTTTTGACGATGTTCAACTTGTCTTCCGGAAGCAGCCCAGCATACACCTGATCGATCCCGGCCTCTTTGGCTATCGCCTCGGCTGTCAGCCGTTGATCTCCCGTCAGCATGACGACTTGCACGCCCAGCTCCTTCAGTTTGGCGATCGTCTCCCTGGCTTGCGGTCTGATCGCGTCCTGAAGAGCGATCATTCCGGCAGTGCCAGCGGCGTTTTGAATCAAAACGACGGTTTTGCCTTCCTGCTCAAGCTTGCGGACATCGGAGAGAATCCGCTCGTCAATCCCGGCTTCTTCGAAGAAGCCCGGCTTTCCGATTTTCCAGAATTCCCCGGCCAACCGGGCTTGAACGCCCCACCCGGCCAGCGCCTGAAAATCGGAAGGCCGCTCCAGTTCCAACGACATTTCTTCGGCCTTGCCTACAATAGCTTGGGCGATCGGATGCGTGGATAAGCTTTCGACGGAAGCCGCTATCCGCAGCAGCTCCTCTTCGCTCCAAGCCTGGTAAGTGAGAAAATCCGTCACTGACGGTTTTCCGTACGTCAAGGTGCCCGTTTTGTCGAACGCAATGGCGCGGATGTGCGATACGCGCTCCAAGTGGGCGCCGCCCTTAAACAGCAGCCCTTTTCTCGCGCTGTTGGATATGGCGGAGAGCATCGCCGGCATGATGGAGGCCACCAGCGCGCAAGGCGAGGCTACGACCAAAAACACCATCGCCCGGTAAAGCGTATCGTTCCAGCTCCATCCGAACAGAAACGGCGGGAGCGCGATGAGAAGCAGCGTCACCAAAATGATGGCTCTGGCATAAATGCGTTCGAAGCGTTCGATAAACCGCTGCGATTTCGGCATTTCGCTTTGCGCTTCTTGAACGAGGCGGATGATCTTCGAGAAGAGCGTCGACTCGCTGGATTTCGTTACTTGCACGAACAACGCGCCCTGACCGTTCAGGGTGCCGGCGAACACTTCGTCCCCCGCCGTTTTATCCACCGGAATGCTCTCGCCGGTAATTGAAGCCTGGTTGACGGCCGAGCTTCCTTCCTGGACGATCCCGTCGGCGGGCAGGCGCTCGCCCGGTTTGACCAGCACCAGATCGCCAATCCGCAGCTGTTCGACGGGAACCCGCTTCTCCGCCCCTTCTTCCCACACGATGGCCGTCTCCGGCTTCAAATCCATCAAGGACGAAATGTCTCTGGAGCTCTTCTCCATCGTGAACGTCTCCAAGGCGCCGCTGAGCGAGAAAATAAAGATCAATACGGCGCCTTCCGTCCAGTAACCGATGCTGGCTGCGCCGATGGCCGCGACGATCATGAGCAGGTTGACATCCAGATCCTTTTCGCGGACAAGCGTGAGCCATCCTTCCTTAGCCTTGACGAAACCTCCAATCAGAAAAGCGAAGCAGTAAAGCCATATCGAGAAGGTCGGGGACGAGTGTCCCGCGACCCAGGCAGCCGCAATCAAGACGCCGCTTGCCAAAGCGGCGATCGCTTCGCCGTAACGCGACAGCACGGAAGCGATCGTGCCTTTCTTCATCTTTACTTCCGATTTGTCGATAGGTTGAGCAGCATCTGCCGAGTGGACCATGTTCAGCAACTCCTTTTTCGTTGAGAATGACTATCGTTTTTATTCCCCTAAAAATGACTCATGCTGTTCCCTAATAGGGAACAGCATGGAAGTGAGAATGATTTTCATTTTTGTATTGGTGCATCATTTTTGTGTCGGGGCAACTTTTTAAAGTTATTATAAGTCTGCGGCCTTCGAAAGTAAAGGGTTATTTTGCCTTCATTAATTCCCTTTGCGGGAGGCGGCGCTCAGCTTTGATTTACGTAATTGTTCAGCACAAGCGAGGCCGCGCCGATGACGATGGATCGCTCCTTCAAATCGGAAGCGAGGATCTTGAATCCGCCGCGGAACGGCTCCCAGACGACCTGTGCACACTGCTCCTCGATCAGAGGGACGATATCGCTGTAATTTTCCACCATGTTGCCGCTCAGGATGACGGCGTCAGGGTTATACATGCACACGATATTGTTGATCGCAATGCCGATATACAGCGAGGTGCGCGAAATAATTTCCTTCGCCCAGCTCTCGTCGCTGCGGGCCGCTTCGAACAGCTGTCCAATATCGCCAATCTCGACGATCCGGTTCGCCTCGTGCAAAATCGCCGATTCGTCGATGTACGTCTGCAGGCAGCCCCGCTTGCCGCATTCGCATAAATTGCCGTTCGGATCGAGCGTCGTATGTCCGAGCTCTCCGGCGCTGTTGGAGCCGCCGCGAAAAATCTCCCCGTCAATGATCAGCGAGGAGCCGACGCCGGTGCCAAGCTCGATCAACGCCGTCTTCTTCGAGCCCCGCGCGGAGCCGCACAAGTACTCGGCCAATATTTTGACCTTCAGGTCGTTGTCGATCACCGTATCGATCCCCGTCCGCTCCTTAATATGGGCGGCGAGCGGCACGTTCCTCCAGCCCAGCGTCGACGAATACTGAACGACACCCCGCTCGTGGTCGATAACGCCGGGCACACCGATGCCGATGCCGATCAGCTTCGAGCGGTCCAGCCCCTGCTCCTTCACCAGCCGGTTGATCGTATCGGCAATGAGATCGATCGTGCGGCCAGCTTCCGTTTCGATCGCGGTATGCCCGACCGGAAGCTCGTACAGCAGCTTGCCGCTGAACTCCATCACGCCGAAGCGTACGATCTTCTTACCAATATCGACACCGATCGAAAAGACGGCCTGCGGATCGATATCAAGCATTATCGCCTTGCGCCCGACGCCGCCGGACGAAAGCTCCGTTTCCCGCACCAGCCCCTGCTCGCACAGCTCGCCGACAATGCGCCCGACGGAGGTCGGACTGAGCTTGGTGATCTTCGTGATTTCCGCCCGCGAAATGGGCCGTTTTTCCTTAATAATATCAAGAATCATCTGCTTGTTATGCTGCCGGATGACGTCTTGATCGTGCTTCACAATTTTTTTCATACGCCAAAACCTCTTTATTCCACCCATGTTAATTAGAGTCTTAACAAGCTCAACTACCAAGTCATTGCAAGACATAAAAATGTGGACCGCCAAACTGAAAGCGGTTAAAATTCATTGGACCTCTATAATTAATCCATTGGTGTTAATAATTGAATCATAGCATGGATTTTTCATTTGTCAATATTTGTTTGTAAATCATGGAAGATGTAAAAAAGCCCCAGCCCTAAGCGATGATGAAACGATGCCCAAGACCGGGACCTCTTGTTTTATCTCGTATGATGCCGATCATGCGGGTAGCGGACACGATCCTTGAAGCAGCTTCAACCGGGCTTGGTGAAGCCGGCTCCTCACTTCGCTCTCGTCGACGTTCAAGAGCGAGGCGATCTGCGGGATCGTGAGCTGCTGGCAATACCTAAACGCCATGACGATACGGTACGGCAGCTCCAGCGTCATAACGGACCGCAGCAAATCGCTATGCTCCGGAAGAGCGCGGTCGGCGTCGGTCAACGTCTCCTGCCGCAGCCCCTTCCCGGCGGCGTCCAAGACGGAGCAGGCAATCCTGTCGTCCAGCCAGGCGTGGAACGGGCGAATGTCCTTCCGCTTCAGCGTCCGGTACGTCTCGACGAATACGCGCTGCACCGCTTCCTCGGCCAACGGCTGCGAGCCCAGAATCGCCAGCGCCGTGCTGAAGGCCCGTTGCTCGTACGGACGAACCAGCTCCCGGAACGCCTTCGTATCTCCTGCTCTAACCTTTTTCATTAAGCTTAATTCATCCGTACGATCCATGGTGTGCCTCCTTTTCATTGCCTTCTCATATCATTAGACAATGAACGGAGGCATTTGGTCTTAAAACGACAAAATTTTTTTGGAAATAAAAAAATCAATCCGGATCCCCGATAAGGGAACCGGACCGATTGGCTACGGCGTTACGGCTAAGTCTTCACTTAAAGCAAAGTCGACGGCACATTCCGCATGGATTCTGGTTGTATCGTACAGCGGGATACGGCAATCCTCCTGCGATACAAGCATCGTGATTTCCGTACATCCCAGAATAATGGCCTCCGCTCCTTGTTGACTGAGATTCTCCATGATCCTTAAGTAAGACTTCTTGGATGCTTCGTTCACGATTCCAAGACAAAGCTCTTGATAGATGACGTCATGTACAATCTTTCTATCCGCTTCATTGGGCACGATAACTTCAAGCCCGAACTTTTCCATGAGTCGGCCTTTATAAAAATCTTGCTCCATCGTAAAAGAAGTCCCCAGCAAAGCGACTTTCTTCATGCCATCCTTCACGATTTCTTGCGCTGTTGCATCTGCGATATGAAGCAGCGGGACCGAAACCGATTCCGCCACTTCTTGCGCCATCTTGTGCATCGTATTCGTGCATATGACGATGACATCGGCTCCGGCCGCTTCCAGTTTGCGTGCCGTATCGATCATGATGTTCGTAGCTTCATCCCATTTCCCTTGATGCTGAAGCGTCTTGATTTCTTGGAAATTGACGGAATACATGAGACTTTTGGCCGAATGATGCCCGCCCAGCTTTTCTTTTACTCGCTGATTGATGATTTGGTAATAGAGCAGGGACGACTCCCAGCTCATGCCTCCAATAAGACCTATGGTTTTCATCAGATTAAGCACCTCTACCTATGGTTATCGTTTACATGGCTCCTCAACATCTTAAAGCTTACTTCGCCAATGAGCAAGATCGTGCCGTGGATTAATTGCCGTAACCGCTTTTGTCTTGAAGGCCGAGAACAAATAGCATCCGATGATCACCACGCAGCCCCCGATCCCTTGGATCCACGTCATTTGTTCCCCTAAAAATAAAAACGCCAAAATCACCGTGAATACCGGATTGAAATTCAAAAACATCCCCGCTGTGGTCGCGCCCAGCTTTTGGACCCCGATATTCCAAAATACGATACAGACTACGGTAGAGATCACGCCTGTATATAAAATCGATTGGATGAACGAACCGTTGATATTGGACACGGTGAAGTCGGAGAAGTTAAACGGAAGAAGAACGATAAGCCCAAATATCCCGGAGTAAAGCGTACACTTCATGGGTGATGTACTCTTCATGGCCCACCTGCTGCAAACGGCATAAATTCCCCACACGCACACAGAGCCCATCATCCATAAATCGCCCGTATTAAAATGAAAAGACAGCAGCAGATCGGCATTTCCTTTGGAAAGAACAAGAATGACGCCAACCAGCGAAAAAAGCATAGAAAGGATTTGCAGCGGGTTGATTCTTTCTTTTAGAAACAAAAAGGAGCAAACGGAAATCGAAATCGTATTTAATGCGGAAATTAATCCGACATTCGTCGCCGTTGTCCGTTCCAACGCCATAAATTGAAAAAGATTAAATAGAACGACGCCTGTAATTCCCATAAAAACCAACGGAAGAAGGGCAGCCCGCGAAGGGAGTATCGTTTTTTCCTTCCACCAGACGATGGGGAACAGACACAAAATGGCAATGATCCATCGAATGGTCGTCAACGTCGTCGGAGAAGCATGACCCACAAGCGATTTTCCGACGACAAAATTTCCTCCCCACAGCAAGCTTGTTAAAAGCAGCAGCAAAACGTACCTATTCGGCATGTCATTAGCTCCTTTACTTTTTCACCGTGACAGCGAAAAACGGAAGCCATTGTGCACAATGACATTTACATTCGAATTCACTAACGATCATATCATTTTTATTGATCGGACTGTAGATCATTTTGTAAGATATAAATAATTCAAAATAATATAAGTTAGGAATGTCATTTCGTTGAATTTTATTCGTTTTCCAAATCGAAACCATCCCGTTTTCCGAATATTGTAAAGGGAGAGAAGAATCGCATGGAATCTTTTGTAAGCAAAGTCCTGGACGATGTGGATATTCAAATTTTGAATCTGATGCAAAAAGAAGCGCAGTTAAGCAATGCCGAGCTGGCAAGACGGGTGAACTTGTCTCCGCCGGCTACGCATGCGAGGGTGAAACGGTTGGAAAGCGAAGGGTTTATCGAACGCCAAGTCGCGATCTTAAACCAGGAGAAGCTTGGCTTTGATTTATTATGCTTTGTTTTTATGAGCACGAATATCCATCAAGCCGAACAACTGGAAGTGCTGGAGAAGGCATTAAGCTCCATGCCTGAAGTATTGGAATGTCATTGTTTAACGGGGGAGTATGACTATCTTTTAAAGGTAGCGAACAAAGACCGCAAGGAATTGGAGGGCTTTATCCGAAAGCTGAATAAGCTCGGCATCGCGCGAATTCAAACGAGCCTGGCGTTAAGAGAAATTAAGTATTCTACCGTTTTGCCTATAGGGGACAAATAATATGTCAAAAAGGCTCCGGCTCAAGCCATCATTGCCCGAGACCGGAACCTTCCCTTTTTACATCTTTAACGCCTCTTCCAGTTGGAACGATTTTCCGTTACCGTATTGCTCGACGGCTTTTTGGGCTGTCCTCTTTAATCGCTCTTGCCTTGCTCCGATTCCATTCGGTATTCCCAAAACTCGCCTTTGGCATTGACCTTCGCTTTGACGGTCGCCGCTCCTTGCTTCGTAAACGTGTACTCGTTCCATTGAACTTTCGCCCGATAGTCCTCCAGATCGATTCCGAACAGCTTCTTCACCTGCGGACCGACGGTCTCCAGCGCTTTCTCCGCCGTGTAGTACGGGGTCGCGAAGAGCGTCCGGGCTCTCGCTTCGTCTCTGTGTACATCGTCCTTATAGGTTAGACTGGCCGACGTCACTTGATGGGTTACCGCTCCGATATCCGCAATGAAACGTCTTCCCGGACCAGCGAGCTCCCATACATCTTTGAGCGGCGTCTTAACCCGAACCGCACTTGCTATCCGCAGTCCCTTGCCGTTCGACAGCGCTGCATACGCTTGCTCGGCGGCTGCTTTAATTTGCGCATTCATCTCCTTCGGAAAATAATGGGAGGCTTTCGTTACCTCTCCCGTTACCGCATCGATAACGACTTGCGCACGCTCGCCGCGAATGATCCATTCGTTCTGATCCTTCGTCTTGAGCCGTTGTCCTTGCTCGAACCACCCGTTCTGTCCGGGGTCCAGCTCCTGCATCGCCTGCTCCGCTTTATGCCGCAGCGCGTCATCCAGCTTGTCGTACGGATAATTGCGGCGAAGAAGAAACGGCTCGCCTGTTGCTTTATCTACGATGGCCATGCCGGCATCTCCGCCCTTCAGATGAAGGAACCACCGGTCGCTCAGCTCGGTCACCCCGTACATTTCGATAAGCTCGCCGGGAACCAGCTCGCGCATGGCTTTCTCTGCCTTGGCTACGATCTCTGGCTTGTTCAAGTCCTCTACGGTCATATCGAATGCCCTGGGGACTTCCGGCAGCGCCGGATCGGACGACGGTTCAAGCGGAATGCTCCAGCTTACCGGATTGGCCTTCGTATACCGGTTGTAGGTCATCGTCACGCGATCGGGAACGGCAGCGCCGTCCTGGAAGAAAAACAGCGTTCGGTTGCGGTAATTGCCCTTCTCGTCCTGCGATAGCAGAGTCACATGTTCCCTGGGAATCATTTCCTGGCCTTGGCCATCTAGCAACGCCCACTTCAAATCAAGCGTATCCGCGCCAAGCTGCTGGTCGGCTTCAATGACCCAGCCTTGCCCCTGGAACGCTTCACGGCCGTCGGACAAGCGCTCCCGGGCTTCCTCCGTTTTCAAACGCGCCGTAAAGGCCAGCTTTTTGCCCTCGGTCTCCTTTGTCAGCGGCTGCTTCATGAGTTCCTTCGGGTCAAACGAGACGGAGTAATCCTTAGCCGTCCGCTCCTCCGTGTACACCGTCGTTATTTCAAGCTTCAAGTCTTTGGCATCGCTGAAAGGCAAGAAAGGATGCCAAAAGCGCATTTTTTCACCGCTGCCCTGCCCGTTTGCAAATTGACGAAGGGCGTTTTTGCTTCCGATGGCCAGGTCATACAACGGTAAAAAATCCTCCGCTGCAATCACTCGACCTTGCCCGTCCTTAATCTGGTAGCGGAAGGCAGGATCGGGTTTATACGATCGTTTCCACTCCTGCAATTTATTGACCTGAATAAGCATCTCCGACTTGCTCGGTCCGTGGCGGAGCTGAAGGAAGTCGAGACTGAATCCGAACGGCGACTCATATCGTTTGTTCAGCGGGATGATCGCGGACGCCGCCTTCGCCTTGGCCAGATCGATCGGCACGTTCAGATGCCATTTCCCCGACGTCTTTCCGATTAGCGTTACATTGAAATCGACGAAGAGCTTGTTCGGAATATCGGCTAAGGACTTCACTTCTTTCCCGGGCGCGACTTCATCGAGCGAAATGTAAAGCATCAGGTCGTTCCCGACTTTTTTCCACTGCTGAAGTAGATTTAACTCCTTCCCGTTCTCATCCGTAAACGTATATTCGTTCACGTGCGGGTCTTGCTCGGGATCGGTCGGCGTAAAGTTCTCGAACAACAGGTCCGTATCCAGCGGCTTCCCGTCCTTTTCCAGTCCGTACACAATCGACAGGCGGAAGACGTCGTTCACCACTTCCTTGACCTTGAGCGTAATGCCCTGATCCGTCACCTCGCGGTTTACCGGCTCGGCGAAGCCTTCGTCCGCCGCTTTCTTCAAGCCCTCGTCCACTTTGTAAAACGTAAACAACGATTTGACATATGCGGCGAAGGTCGGAGACGTGGCTGCCCCCAAAGCGACAATCAGACCGACGCTTGCCGCAGCGATGACCGCCGTCTTGGCCAGCTTGCTTTGCCAAGTGCGAAGTCCAAGCTCCCGCCGGGCCTGCTCGATCCCCAGCCTGCTCCGCTCGCGCAGCTCCTGGGGAATTTCGATGGATTCGATTTCTTCCCTCACTTTGTTGGTCATGAAATCTCACCTCTTGTTAAACGTTGCCGAAGCTTGTTCAAGCCGCGGTACAAGATTGTCTTGGTCGAGCCAAGCGGCAGATTCATTAGCTCGGCAATCGATTGAATTGTATAATCCTGGTAATATTTCAGCATAATGACGCTTTTCTCGTTCGTATCGAGCTTCTCGATCAAATCGTTCAGCGTCACCGAAAGGGCAATCTCCTCGTCGCCGCCGTCGTCCCGGCCCCCGCTCAAGTGCTCCGTTTCTTCCGATGCAAACGGAATGATCTTGCTCCGCTGCCGCAGTACATTCATGGAACAGTTCATCGCAATTTTGATCAGCCATGTTTTAAAATATTGCGGCTCTCTCAAGCTTTGGATCGATTTGAACGAAAGATAGGCGGTCTCTTGCACAACGTCCAGCGCGTCCTCCTTATTGCCGACGTGGACGTACGCCGTCCGGTAAATCGTCTCTTCGAAGTGCTGGAACAACTGCAAATACGCTTTGTCGTTGCCCTTTTGCGCCTTCTTGACTAGCTTTTCTATATCCATGCGGTCACCCCCGGCTCCTTGCCTTCTCATACTATTAGACCATCGGCAGATGCATTTGGCTTTCGATAGGTGAAAAATTTTATGCACTCTGTGCTTTAGACGGTTCGTTGACTTGTCCCATGGGACATGATAGGTTGGTCTTACCCAATTTATGGAGAAAAAGGCACCGAAAAGAGGTCGATGAACACGTACACGATTCTGATTGTCGAAGACGACGCCAAGCTGTCCGGGCTGCTTCGCTCTTACATCACGAAGTACGGCTTCGAAGCCAAGGAAACCGACAACTTCGACGACGTTCTGGCAAGCTTCCGCTCATCCGGTGCCCATCTGGTGCTGCTCGACGTGAACCTTCCCAAATACGACGGCTACTATTGGTGCCGGCTTATTCGCGCACACTCGCTCTGCCCTATTCTGTTCATCTCTGCCCGGGAAAGCCAAATGGATCAGGTCATGGCGCTGGACAACGGGGCGGACGACTATATTACGAAGCCTTTTCATTATGAAGTCGTCATGGCCAAAATCCGCAGTCATTTAAGAAGAGCCTACGGTTCTTATTCCGCGGGACAAGGAGAAAGGACAATCGAGGCACAAGGGCTCGTGTTGTACCCGGAGCGATTCGTCGTGATGCGCGGAGAGGCCGCAGCCGAGCTGACACAGAAAGAAGCGGTTTTGCTGGAAGCGCTCATGAACAAAGCGGGACGCGTCGTCAGTAGAGACCGGCTGCTTGATCTGATGTGGGAGGAGCACCATTTTATCGATGACAATACGTTGAACGTCTACATCACAAGGGTGCGTAAAAAGCTCAAGGAGTTGGGCGCGGATCAAGCGGTGGAAACGGTCAGAGGGGCGGGATATCGTCTGGGCTCCGCGATCGGAGGCGCGGAATGAGGCTGTTTTGGAAGGAGCACGTGCCGCTGCTGCTGTTCTATTTAGCTCAGATGCTGCTGGTGCCTTTGCTGTATTGGCTTACGGGCGAAGAGCGGCCCTTGGCGATCGTGCTTTACGGGATGCTGCTCAGCGCCTCGGTGCTGGCGGTCTATTTGGGCTGCCGCTATGTCAGCCACAGAGAGCTGTACCGGCAGCTCAGTCACCCGCCCGCAAGGGGAAGCGAAGGACTCGTGCCGATGGGAGAAGCGCCCCTCCCCGAAGCTGTCGGCGAGCTTCTGGCCCGCTACGACCGGTATTACCGGGAGCAGCTGCACCATCACCGCAGCGGCATGGAGCAGCATGTCGTCTTCATCCACCGCTGGGTGCACCAGATGAAGACGCCGTTATCCGTCATCCAGCTTACGGCGCAGGAACTCGACGGCGCGGCCGCTGACAGCATCATGGAAGAGCTGGAACGGCTTAGAAAAGGGCTGGAAATGGTCATCTACACGTCCAGGCTTGAACGTTTCGAGCACGATTTTATGGTCGAACGAACCCCGCTGCGGCAAGTTGTCAACCAAGCCTTGGCGGAAAATCGCCGGCTGTTCATTCGCAAGGGAATTACGCCGAGCATCCGATTGGATGAAAGTCTGGCGGTTTACAGCGACCCCAAATGGCTGCGGTTCATGGTGGGACAGCTTCTCACCAATGCGGCCAATTATACGGAGGGCAGCGGCAAAAGCGTCTTCGTGCACGCGTATGAGCGCGAAGCGGCGACGATTCTGGAAATTCGCGATGAAGGCATCGGGATTGTCAAAGAAGATCTGAACCGCGTATTCAATCCGTATTTTACGGGCGAACGCGGACGGCGGCATCACGAGTCCACAGGAATGGGCTTGTACCTTGTCCGGGAAGTGTGCCGACGGCTCGGACATCAGGTGGAATTGGAATCGGAGCCGGAAGCAGGGACGGTTGTGCGGCTTCGGTTCGAGACGCGGCCGGCGGCACCGAACATAACCTTAAACGAAATGTAAGCTTCGGTTAAGCTAATTCCATAGCAGAGCGGCTCCTTCTCTTGTACATTAGGTAGGCACAAGAACATGTCAGGAGGAACCAACGATGGGCAGCCCTATTCTCGAAGTGGATCGAATCACCAAAAACATCGGCCAACGGAACGTGATCGCCGAATGCTCCTTTGCGCTCGAAAAAGGAAAAATATACGGGTTTATCGGGCCGAACGGAGCCGGAAAAACGACGATGATGCGCATGATGACAGGTCTCATCCGGCCGACAAGCGGTCATATCCGTATCGATTCGTTCGATGTGCAAACCCGGCGCGTGCAGGCCTTGTCCAAAGTCGGCGCGATTATCGAATCCCCGGTTTTTTTCGAATATATGACGGGCAGACAGGTGCTGCGCAATTTATCGCGTCTGCACCCGGATATAACCTCTTCCGAAAGAGAACCGCATATCGAGCGGCTGTTGCACACGGTAGGGCTTTCAGGCCGGGGCGACGACCGGGTAAAAACCTACTCGCTCGGGATGAAGCAGCGACTCGGAATCGCCCAATCCTTGCTAGGCAGCCCGGAGCTTTTGCTGCTGGACGAGCCCTCGAACGGTCTTGACCCTATGGGCATGCGGGAGCTGCGCGATCTTATCGTCCGCTTGCGCGATTCGGCGAATTACGCATTTTTCATATCGAGTCATTTGCTTGACGAGCTGCAGCAAATGTGTGACGAGCTTATTATCATTCGGGAAGGCTCCGTCCTTTGGAAGGGACCGACCGAGCAATTGGTCGCGAACGGGCAGCGGCTGGAGGACGCTTTTATGGAGCTGATGTATTCATGAGGCCATTGATCCACAGCGAATTTACCCGATTGTGGAGCCAAAGATGGCTCTGGTTAGTCATCCTCGCCGCTCCCTTCCTTGCGTATTTGCAAGGAAGCTATTTTTTATGGGTAAGCTCGTTAGGCAGCGACATATCTTCCGTTTTATTTCTTTTTCAAGGGCTTCGCGAAATGCTATTTTTGCCGTGCAATATTGCCGTCGCAGCGCTTGCGGCTGCCGTCTATACGGAACCGTTTCGAAGCGGGCAGCTGCGCCTTCTGTTTTTACGCCGGTTTTCCAGAGGGCAAATCTTTTTCAGCAAGCTGTTCGTCATCCAAGCCTCCATTCTGATTCTGCTGATCGTTTTGGGAATCTCCTTGGCGGCGGTTGGCATGCTTCGCTTTCCGCAAGAGGAAGCCGACCGTTTCTGGCCCTTGATCGGCTACGCGTTTGTGTACTATCTGCTCGCTTACGCCACACTGGCCGGAATTAGCTGCCTCTTCTCTTTTATCGCGATGTACAGCAGAAATGTGACGTTTGCCCTGGGCGTATGCATGACGTATATTTTGGTATCGCTCTTGTTTGACGGCCTGTATTTGAGAATCGCTTCGTTGTTTGCGGCATGGCCCTATGTGCGCGATCTGCTCGCTTATGCATGGATTCCTTACATGCAGCACACCGGATTAAACGAAGCATTATCCGGGAACGCGTCCGTAATTTGGGCCATTGCCACCATACTGCTATTGCATGCGGTGGTATGCAGCGCCATCGCTTATCGCCGCTTTGTCGCAGAGGATTATATGCAGTAAACTAAGGAGGATGTCGCATGTTCGGACTATGGCTGAGCGAAATGGAACGAATCTGGAAACGAAAAATGATGCTCGTTCTGGGCGGTATTTATTGGCTGCTATGGATCTTCAATACGAGCATGCTGCACAGCAGCGGATGGGGCGATTACCGATTCGGAGGACGCGAGCTGCTGCATGACTTAAATACGCCGTGGTTCGCGATGGAAGGTATCTCGCTGCTGCTCGTTCTGGCGATTTTCCCGATCCTGTTCGTGGACCATTTGGGCGGCGAGATCTTTTCGGGAGCGTACCGGCTCTACATGCTGCGGGCCTACAGCCGTTTTCAGCTCTGGCTTGCGAAGCTGCTGGCGCTGGCTGCGACGGTTCTGATTTTTGTCGGAGTCACCTGCTTCATCTCGATCATTTGCGCCCGCCTGTTCTTTCCGCATAGCGAAACTCTCGTAAAATACGGGGCGACTGAGCCCGTAGGCTCGGCGGAGGCCTTGTGGTACACCGTGGCGTTTTACTTGCTGTTTGCGCTCGTGTGTCTGGCGAAGCTTCTGATGTGCAGCATGGTATGCCAGTTCGTGCCCCGACCGCTGGTCGCCTTTATCGTTCTCTTCGTCGGCTCGATAGCCATGATCTATGCGGTCAATGAGCTCTCGATTTATTTCGATCCGTTTTACCCAATCGTTAGGGCGCTCAGTCCGGACGGTTCGCCGAAATTTTGGTTTTATTTGCTCGGGTCGATGACTGCTTTTGCGGCAATCAGCCTTCTGCGTTGGCAGAGAAAAATCGTTTAAAGCCAAGGGGATTCGTATGAAATGAGCATGGTTTACATAAACGGACTGAACAAAATATACCCGGGGCATATCGCTACACATGCCCTCACCGATATTCACCTGACGATCGAAAAAGGAGAATTCGTCGGCATTATGGGGCCATCGGGCAGCGGGAAAACAACGCTGCTCCATATGGTGTCGACCATAGATACGCCAAGCTCGGGGACCGTTCTGATCAACGATATCGACCCTTATCAAATGAAGAAAGACGAGTTGGCCGTATTCCGGCGAAGACAGCTCGGCTTCGTCTTTCAGGATTTCAACCTGCTCGATACGCTGACGATCGCGGAAAATATCGTGCTGCCCTTGACGCTCGACAACAAGCCGCTGGCTGAGATGGAAACCAGGCTGAAGCAGGTCGCCGACCGGCTGAACCTCAGCGAGATTTTAAACAAACGGCCCTATGAAATTTCGGGCGGCCAGCGCCAGCGGACCGCCATAGCCCGGGCGATCGTCACGTCTCCGGCGCTGCTGCTGGCCGACGAGCCTACGGGGTCGCTCGATTCCAACGCCTCCCGCATCGTCATGGAATCGTTGGAAAGCATTAACCGTCACGAGCGGACCACCATCATGCTCGTGACGCACGACCCGGTTGCCGCCAGCTACTGCAGCCGGATCGTCTTTATTAAGGACGGACGGCTGGCGGCTGAAATCCACCGGGGCGACAGCCGGCAAACGTTTTTTCAAAAAATCATCGACACGCTGTCCTTCTGGGGAGGTCATACGCATGAGCTTTCCTCAATTCGCGTTTAACAATGTCAAGCGCAACGCGCGGGCTTACTTCGCCTATTTTCTAAGCAGCGCCTTTATGGTGATGATCTTTTTCTCGTTCGCCGTCTTCGTCTACCATCCCGACATCGGGCAGCTTCCGATGGGACCACTCAAACGCGTGGTTCTGCTGATTTCCGAGGGAGTCATCTTCGTCTTCGCCATCTTCTTCGTGCTGTATTCGATCGGCATGTTTTTGAAATCCCGCCAGCGGGAATTCGGACTGCTGCTTCTGCTGGGCGCTACGTCAAGCCAAATTAACCGGCTCGTTTTTATGGAAAACATGCTGATCGGCGCCGGCTCCATCGTCACCGGGATTGCCGGTGGGCTGCTTCTGTCCAAGCTGTTCCTGCTGTGCGGCACCCGGATGATGGAGATCCGGGAGCTTCCTTTTTATTGGCCGGCAGGTGCGATATGGCTAACCGCCGTTTCCTTTTCGCTGCTGTTCGCGGGCATCTCGCTGTTTACTTTATTTTTCATCCGCAAAAGGAACGTCGCGGAGCTGCTGCAAGGCAGCCATCGCCCGAAAAAAGAGCCGAGAAGCTCGCTCTTCCTCACGGTCATTGGGGGGATGCTGCTTGCCGTCGGCTTCCTGGCGCTTTATGCGGGAAAGCTGTCTCCCAAGCTCGTCCTCCTTGCAGCGGCGACAGGGATCGCGGCCACCTACTTTTTTTATTCCCAGCTTTCGGTGCTCGTCATCCGTCTGTTGAAGCGAAGCCGCAAGGCTTTATGGCGAGGGACGAACCTGCTCTGGGTATCGGAATTGGCGTATAAAATGAAAGATAACGCGCGGATTTTGTTTCTCGTCACGGTAGTCACCTCCATCGCCAGTATGAGCGCAAGCTTTGTGCTGGCCGTTGACGAAACGAATCGGAAGGAATACGAAAACAATCCTTTTGCCATCGAGTACTACAGCTTCGACGAGCGGCATACGGAACAAGAGTTGGCGATAATTAACGAACTGCTGGACGGGGAGGGATTGTCTTACCGGTCTGGTAAGGTGGAGAACCTTTACCGGCGAACGGTTCACGACGCGGTTCCTTCCGTCGAAATCATCGCCGCAAGCCGCTTCAACCGGTTAGCGGCTGCGATGAATCTCCCGGAAGCGGCGCCGGATAACGGCGAAGCCATCCTCATAAGCGGCCCGGCCCAACCGTCGCACGGCCATATGACACCGGGGGACAAAATCACGCTCGATTCCGGTCATACGGTGTCCGTTACGAAAGTTTTCGAACGCGAAGCTTTACCGTTCATGAGCTGGGCAAGTATTGTGGTCGTAAATGACAATTCGTATCGCACGATACAGGGGGATGCCAAGAGCAGCGTCCTTTTTGTGTACCATGTGCCGGAGTGGAATAACGGTCCTCCGCCCGGGCCGGACAGTCCCGAGGCCGTCATCGGAGACAAGCTGAAGAAACGGCTGCAAGAAAACCGTGAGCCGCATGGAAGCTCAAACTCTTTTTCCATCCGCATCTGGAGCTATTTAAACTTAAAGCAGGCGGCAGCCTTATTCAGCTTCATCGGGATTTTCATCGCGTTCCTGTTTTCCATATCGTCCGCCAGTTTTCTGTATTTTAAGCTACATACCGAGCTTGCTGCGGACAGCAGAATGTATCATGCGCTCTCCAAGATTGGACTGAGCGCTTCGGAGATGCGAACATCGGCCACGCTGCAGATCGGCTTGCTGTTCTTTATTCCTATCGCGATCTCCACCGTGCAGACGCTGATCGTAATGCGGCCCGTTCTCGGCACAATGTACGTTTATTCCGTATACAAGCCCGTTCTCATCGTCTCGGCGGCGTTTCTGGGCGCCCAGACTGTATATTTTTTCCTGGTCCGCTCCCGCTATTTGCACCGCTTGAAAAGAATCATGGTTTGACTAATGCCGGACGAATGAACGAAAGCCGCCTCCCGGAAAAATGCCGGGGGCGGCCGCCGATTCAATACGCCTTCAAAATTTCCTGAAGCTTCAAAGCCAGGCCTACACGCCCGTCCACTTTAAGCGAGCCGAGCATAAACGCCATCGTCGTGTTCAAATCGTTGCGAAGCAGCTTAACGAAATTGGACGCCGACAGCTTCAGCGTGCAGTCGGCCGGATGGGGCGTTCCTTCCAGCACTTCGACGGTGCCGGAATCGAAGCGGACCTGAAACGGCTCGTTTTCGTCCAAATCGAACTGATACACATAATGAAGCGGCCGGATCGGCTCCGGATTCGCCTGCATCCGCTCTACCAACTCCTGTAAGCTTTCCTTAACCGTCATTTGACGCGCTCCTTCCTCCCAAATGATCATACCCTGTCACTCCGGTTTATTCGGTCCCCCGCCATTCGACGATGCGGAACGTTCCGGTGCCGAAGGCGCAGAGCTGCCCTTCTTCGTTATACACATGCCCTTGCGCGGTGATCATGCGCCCCGAGCTGTGTATGATCTCGGCGGTGACTTTCATCTCCCCCTTGGCGATCGGGGCCATATAATGCAGATTCAGGTTCGTCGTGACGACGTTCTCATTCGGCTTTGCAGCCATGGCGACAAGCCCCATGGCGGAGTCGAGCAGCGTAGCGTGGACACCGCCGTGTACGATGCCGATCAGATTATGATGATGCGGCTGGATGCTCAGCGATACGGTCGCCCGATCCGGAGCGAACGTATCGATCCGGGCTCCGATATGTTCCCAGAACGATCCGCGTGCCGCTTGTTCCAGGCGTTTGATAAATGCCGATGCTTGATTGTCCATACCAGGCCCTCCCGGAAATAAAATGTAAGCGTCCTAGCCGTTTTTCTTGAGCTTCTCCGCTTCTTCCTCCGCCAGCTTGTGGCGAAGCACTTTCCCGACCATCGTTTTCGGCAAGCTGTCCCGGAACTCGTACTGCTTCGGCACCTTGTACGCCGCAAGCCGCTCCTTGCACCAAGCCTTGAACGCATCGGCATCGCCCTTCGCCCCCGGCTTAAGCACGATATATGCCTTGACCGTTTCTCCGCGGTAGGTGTCGATAATTCCTGCGACGACCGCCTCCTCGACATCGGGATGCTCGTACAATACTTCTTCGACCTCGCGCGGATAAATATTGTAACCGCTCGCAATAATCATGTCCTTGCGCCGGTCCAAAATGTAAAAATACCCTTCTTCATCCATCCTAGCCAAATCTCCCGTATACAACCAGCCGTCCTTCAATATTTTTGCGGTTTCCTCCGGCTTGTTCCAATAGCCCTTCATGACTTGCGGACCGCGGACCGTCAGCTCTCCAATTTCGCCGACCCGCATTTCCTCGCCCGTCTCCGGGTTCACGATCCGGGCATCCGTATCGGGGAACGGAATCCCGATCGAGCCCAGCTTACGCTTCTCCCAAATGTTGTTGGCATGTGTCACGGGAGACGCTTCGGTCAAGCCGTACCCTTCGATCAGCTTGCCGCCCGTAATCGATTCGAACGATTCCTGCACTTCGAGCGGCAAAGAGGCCGAGCCGCTGATACAGAACCGGATAGATGATAAGTCAAAGCGCTTGATGTTCTGATGGTGGATGAGCGAAATATACATCGTCGGCGCGCCGGGAAAAACGGTCGGCTTCAGCTTATCGATCGTTTGCAGCACTTGATTCACCTCGTAGCGGGGAATCAAAATCAAAGTGCCTGCCGTATACACGGCTTGATTCAGCAGCACCGTCATCCCGAACACATGAAAAAAGGGCAGGACCGCCAAATACGTTTCTTTCGCAATCTGCGAGCGGTACGACCAAAGCCTGCTTTGCATCGTATTAGCGATCAGATTCGTGTGCGTCAGCATGACGCCCTTCGGAATGCCGGTCGTGCCGCCGGTATACTGAAGCAGCGCCAGATCGCGGTCGGCATCGACCTGCGCCTCGTGCGGCGTTGCCGTCACCTGCTCCAGCAGCTCCATAAACGAAGCGACGCCGTTTCCGTAGACAACGTCGCGCTTCAAATTGTCTTTCTTGGCCTTTAACGGATAAAGCACGTTCTTGGGAAAAGGAAGATAATCTTTGATGGAAGTAACGATCACATGCTTGATCCCGGTCAGCGGGACCACCTTTGCGACGCGCTCGTACAGCAGATCGAGCGTGACGATCACATGGGCGCCGGAGTCCTTCATCTGGTACTCCAGCTCGCGCGGCATATACATCGGATTGGTCATGACGACGATGCCGCCCATGAGCAGCGTCCCGTAATAGGCGATCACCGCCTGCGGGCAATTGGGCAGCATCACCGCGACCCGGTCCCCCCTGCGAACGCCCAGATTCGCAAGGGCGTTCGCAAAGCGGTAAGCGGAATGAAGCAATTGACGATACGTTATTTTTTTGCCTAAAAAGTATAAGGCCGTATGGTTCGGATAGTCCGAAGCCGTTTGTACCAAAAAATGCGCTAAGTTTTGCTTCGGGTATTCGCAGGTCGATGGCACTTCGACAGGATAATGTCTTAACCATGGCTTGTCGGACAAGTTCGACCACCCCATTTGTCAGGTTTCAAGCTTAAACTACGTATTTTTCGGCTTCGATGACGCGGGAAGCGATCTCGCGCTTGATCTCGATCGCATTGATCGGGGTTTTGCGGGTCAGTTTTTTCAGGACGGACAACTGGGTGCGCAGCATGTCGCCGGACTCCATCGCGGCCAGCGCTTCTTTCGCCCATTCCTCAATCCGCGCGAACGATTCGTGTACGAAGACGGTCGTCATGTCCGTGGCGTTCAGCGCTTTGCCTTCGCCGCCTGCGGCGATCTGCTTCTTCGTGCGCAGCAGCGCGCTTTCCATGGCGAAGACGGAAATCATGATGTCGGCCAGATGGCTCAAAATTTCCTGTTCCTGGTCCAGCTTCGTTTGATATTTTTGCACCGCTTGCGCACCGACCATAAGAAATATTTTTTTCGCCATGGTCAACAGATGGTTCTCCTGCTCCAGCGTTCCTTCGAACGTTTGCCCCGGCACCAGCGACAGCAGCTCGGACTGCAGTCCCATCGCTTTTTGCATCAAAGGCAGCTCCCCTTTCATGGCGCGCTTGATCAGCGTTCCGGGGATCAGAAGCCGGTTAATCTCGTTCGTACCTTCGAAAATGCGGTTGATGCGGGAATCCCGGTAAATGCGCTCGATCCGGTATTCCTGGGTAAACCCGTAGCCGCCGTGAATTTGCACGCCCTCGTCGGCCACGAAATCCAGCGTTTCGGAGCCGAACACTTTGTTGATCGAGCATTCTAGCGCATACTCGGCAATCGCTTTGGCCGATTGCTGCCCGACGTTGGCGCTGCCGTGATCGACTTCGCTCAAACCTTCGTCGAACAAGCCCGCGGTCCGGTACACCATGCTTTCCAGCACGTACGTGCGGATGTTCATGTCGGCCAGCTTGGCTCCAATCAGCGGGAAGGACGAAATTTTGCGTCCGAATTGCGTCCGCTCGTTGGCGTATTTGGCCGAAAGCTCAATCGCATCCTTGGCGGCTCCGACGCAGCCTGCGGCAAGCTTGAAGCGGCCGATGTTCAGGATGTTGAAGGCGATCAGGTGGCCCTTGCCAACCTCCCACAGCAGGTTCTCCACCGGCACCTTCACGTCTTCCAGAATGAGCGGGCACGTGGACGAGCCTTTGATGCCCATTTTCTTCTCTTCCGGTCCGATGCTTACGCCTTCCATCGTCCGTTCGACGATGAACGTGCTGAAGTCGGTTCCGTTCACTTTGGCGTACACGATGAATACGTCGGCAAAGCCGGCGTTCGTAATAAACTGCTTCGTACCATTAAGAATATAATGGGTCCCGTCCTCGGACAAGACCGCCGTCGCTTTTGCGCCCAACGCGTCGGAGCCGGAGGACGGCTCCGTCAGGCAGTAGGCGGCGACTTTCTCGCCGGTCGAAAGCAGCGGCAAATATTTTTTCTTCTGTGCTTCGGTGCCGAAATACACGATCGGCAGCGTGCCGATCCCGACGTGCGCGCCCACGGTCAGCGCGAAAGCGGAAGCCTTGGTCAGCCGCTCGTTGATCAGCGTCGAGCTGACCTTATCAAGGCCGAGCCCGCCGTACGCCTCCGGAACGTCCGCGCCTAGCAGGCCGAGCTCCCCGGCCTTGCGCAGCATTTTTACGGACAGCTCGTAATCGAGCTTCTCGATCTCTTCGTCGTGCGGAGCGATGTCGCCGGCAACGAAGTCCTCCGTCGTCTGCGCGATCATGCGATGCTCTTCCGTAAAGTCCTCCGGGGTCACGACCCGGGTAAAATCGATATCTTCGATAATAAAGCTTCCGCCGACCACTTTGCTCATCATTTTGCTCATGTCCGAATCTCTCCTTCGTTTATTTGGATTATCGTTTAACCCGCATGAACCTCAAACACACCGGCCGCGCCCATGCCGCCGCCGATGCACATCGAGACGACACCGATGCCGCCGCCCCGACGGCGCAGCTCGTGAATCAGCGTCGTAGTCAGCTTCGTGCCCGTGCATCCGAGCGGATGACCGAGCGCGATCGCGCCGCCGTTCACATTGACCTTCTCTTCGTCCAATCCGAGCTCGCGAATGATATGCACGCATTGGGACGCGAACGCTTCGTTGATTTCAAACAAATCGACATCGCCGATCGAAAGCCCGGCCATCCGGAGCGCTTTCGGAATCGCCTCCACCGGCCCGACACCCATAATATCGGGGTCGACCCCGGCCAATGCGAACGAACGGAATGTCGCAAGCGGCTTCAAGCCGAGCGCTTCCGCGCGCTCCTTGCTCATCACCACGGCTGCGGCTGCGCCGTCGCTCATTTGCGACGAGTTGCCCGCCGTCACCGTGCCGTTCAGCTTGAAGGACGGCTTCAGCTTGCCCAGCACCTGGGCCGTCGTCTCGGCGCGCACGCCTTCGTCCGTATCGAACGCGAACGATTCGCTTTTGACCTTCCCGCTGTCGTCCACCTGCGTCCACTGCGTCTGCACCGGAACGATCTCGTCGCGGAATTTCCCGTCGCGGATCGCAGCCGCCGCTTTTTCGTGGGAACGCGCGGAGAACCGGTCCTGGTCCTCACGGGAAATGCCGAACCGCTCGGCGACATTTTCAGCCGTATGGCCCATGCCGATGTAGACCTCCGGCATTTGCTCCACAATCTTCGGATTCGGCGACAGCTTGAATCCGGTCATCGGCACGTGGCTCATGCTCTCGACGCCGCCGGCGACGATCACGTCGGCCGAACCGAGCATAATCCGCTCCGCCGCGAAAGCGATCGATTGCAGGCCGGACGAGCAAAACCGGTTGATCGTCAATGCCGGCACGGTCACCGGAAAACCGGCATAGAGCGACATGATGCGGGCAAAGTTAAGCCCTTGCTCGCCTTCCGGCATCGCGCAGCCGATGATGATATCCTCGACATCCTCTTTCTTCAGACCGGGCGCCCGCTCCACGGCGGCTTCGAGCACGGCCTTGCCCAGATCCTCCGCCCGCGTTTGGGCCAAACGGCCCTTTTTCGCTTTGCCGACCGCGGTGCGGGCAACCGATACGATTACAGCTTCTCTCATGGGTTTCACCTCTCCCGGGATTATTAATTGCGCAGCGCTTTGCCTTTGGACAGCATGTGCTGCATGCGCTGCTGCGTTTTCGGCTCGCCGCACAAGCTCAGGAACGCCTCGCGCTCCAGATCGAGCATGTACTGCTCCGTCACCAGCGAGCCTGCGGGCACATCGCCGCCGGCCAGCACGTGCGCCAGCTTATTGGCAATTTTTACATCGTGATCGCTGATATAGCCGCTCTGCCGCATCGAATAAGCGCCGAGCTGCATCACTGCTTTGCCGTCGGCCCCGGCGACGCGAATTTTCTCTTCGCGAATCGGCTCGTAGCCGGCCTGCACCATGCGCAGCACGGACTGCTTCGCCTCGTGAATCAGGTGGTCCTGATTGATGACGATCCGGTCCGTCGGCTTGAACAGCCCCAGCTTGAACGCATCGTGGCCGCTGGCCGACACCTTCGCCGTGCCGATCGTCTCAAACGACTGGTTCAAGTACGGCTGCAGATCGGCATCCGGATGCGCAGCATGCTGGCTTACGCGAAGCGCCATCTCCTTGCAGCCGCCCCCGGCCGGAATGAGACCGACGCCGACCTCGACCAAGCCGAAGTACGTCTCCGCCGAAGCGACGATCTGATCCGCCGGCATGCACGCTTCCACGCCGCCGCCAAGCGCCATCCGGTGCGGCGCCGCCACAACCGGCTTTTCGAAGCGCTTGACTTTGTACATCGTGTTCTGGAACAGGCGAATGATGCTGTCGATTTCGTCCCATTCCTCGTCCTGCGCTTCCATGAGCAAAATCATCAGATTCGCGCCCACGCAGAAGTTCCGCCCCTGGTTGGCGATGACGAGCCCGTCGTAGTTACTGCGCACTTCGTCCAGGCTTTGCTGGATCATCATCAGGATGTCCGCCCCGATCGCATTGTTCGGCGAATGGAATTCGAGGCACGCGACCCCGTCGCCGATATCGATAAGGCTGGCGCCGCTGTTGGATTTCACGACGCGGTTCTGCTCCTTCAGGCTGCGCAGCGAGATGACCTCCGGCGCCGTTTCCAGCTCCTTATACTGCCCGCCGTGCACATAGAACGTGGCGCCGTCCTGCTTTTTGTAGAACGACGTATTGCCCTGTGCGATCCATTCCTTCACCCAGCCGGGAACGGTTGTGCCTTCCGCTTCCATCCGCTCGACCGACCGGACCAGTCCGATGGCGTCCCATGTTTCGAACGGCCCGAGCTCCCAGCCGAAGCCCCATTTCATCGCTTCATCGATTTCACGGATCGAATCGGCAATTTCGCCGAGCTTGGCCGCCGAGTACACAAGCACCTGCTTCAAAATGTTCCACGCCAGCTCCGAGTAACGGTCGCCCGCTCCGAGCAGCGCCTTCGTTTTCTCCCGCGCGCCCTTCGCCAGCTTCGCCGCTTCCAGCGAGGCGGAGGCTGCTTTTTTCTGCGGCACATAGTCCATGGTCGAGAAGTTGAGCGACAAAATTTCAGTGCCGTTCGGCCCTTTTTTCTTCAAATAAAAGCCTTGTCCCGACTTCTCGCCGAGCCAGCCTTTATCCACCATGCCGCGCAGCACGGGCGATTCGGCAAACACGGCCTTCTCGGCTTCGTCCGAGACGTTCTCGTATACGTTATTCGCCACATGCACGAACGTGTCGAGTCCGACGAGATCGAGCGTGCGGAACGTTGCGCTTTTCGGGCGGCCGAGCGCCGGACCTGTCACAGCATCCACCTCTTCGACGCGATACCCCTTCTCCTGCATTTCCTGCAGCGTGACGAGCAGCCCGTACGTGCCGATGCGGTTGGCGATGAAGTTCGGCGTATCTTTAGCCAGGACGACGCCTTTGCCAAGGCGGTTTTCGCAAAATTGCTTCATGCCGCTGACGATCGCCGGGTCGGTATGCTCGCCCGGAATCACCTCGAGCAGCTTCATATAACGCGGAGGATTGAAAAAGTGCGTGCCGAGAAAATGGCGCTTGAACGCTTCGCCGCAATCGGCGGACATGGCATTGATCGAAATGCCGGACGTATTCGAGCTGACGACGGTGCCTTCTTTCCAGTGCGCTTCAATCTTGCTTAGAAGCTGCTTCTTGGCGTCCAAATTTTCGACGATCACTTCAATGACCCAGTCGACGTCCGCGATTTGCGCCAAATGATCCTCCAGATTGCCCGGCGTGATGCGCCCCGCGAAAGTATCGTCGTACAGCGGCGCAGGCTTCGTCTTTTTCAGCTTGGCTATCGCTTGAACAGCCAATCGGCTGCGCACGGCCGGATGCTCCAGCGTGAGCCCTTTGGCCGCTTCCTCTTCCGTCAGCTGCTTCGGAACGATGTCGAGCAACAGGCAGGGAATTCCAGCGTTCGCCAGATGGGCGGCAATGCCGGAGCCCATGACACCCGACCCGATGACGGCTGCTTTGCGTATCGATCTCATCATGATATTGCTTACCTCCCAATACGTTTTTGATATAGATTGCTTAACCAAACGTGTGAGTAAAAAACATTCGGCGGCGTCTTGCAGCCGGGCAGGCGAATCACATTGCGTAATTGTCGGCGCCCGCCGTCCCCGCCAAGCATTCGCCTCACATGGACGGCAGGGGCCGGTCTTACGATCCGCCCACACCGATTGCATCGTTCGCCGGTTGTATATGGGATTCGCCGAATACGGATTGCTCCAGTATTTCGGCGATATCTCTCGCCTTGACGCGGTCTTCCGCTTCCTTCATCTTCGTGCCGTCCTCCATCATCGTCAGACAGTACGGACACGCGCTGCTGATGACCGTCGGGTTCGTTTCGAGCGCCTGCTCGGTCCGCGCCAGATTGACGCGCTTGCCCGACGTTTCCTCCATCCACATCATGCCGCCGCCCGCTCCGCAGCACATCCCGTTCTCACGGGTGCGCTCCATCTCGACGAGCTCGACGCCGGGGATCGCGCGCAGCACGTTGCGGGGCTGCTCGTAAACGTTGTTATAGCGGCCCAGATAACACGAATCGTGATACGTGATCCGCTCGTTCACCGCATGGCGCGGCGTCAGCTTGCCCGACCGGATGAGCCGGTCCAGCAGCTCCGTATGGTGAAGCACCTCCACGCCCTCCAGCCCGAAGTCCGGGTACTCGTTTTTGAGCGTGTTGTACGTATGCGGACAAGCGGTAACGATTTTTTTGACGCTATATTTCTCGAAAACGGCGATATTTTCCGCGCACAATTGCTGGAACAGCATCTCGTTGCCAAGCCTGCGCGGCGTGTCGCCGGAATTTTTCTCCTCGTTGCCGAGAATCGCGAAGCTGACACCGGCCTCGTGAAGCAGCCGGACAAACGCCCGCGATACTTTGCGGCTGCGCAGATCGTAGGAGCCCATCGAGCCGACGAAGAACAAGTACTCGAAATCCGGATTTTCCTTGACCGTCGGCACCGCGATGCCGTCGATCTCGCCGGTCCACTTCACCCGGTCGCTGCGGCTGAGTCCCCACGGGTTGCCCTGCCGCTCGATATTTTGCATCGCGCGCTGGCCCTCGTGCGGCATGCTGCCCTGCATCAGGACGAGATGCCGGCGCAGATCGATAATTTTGTCCACGTGCTCGTTGCCGACCGGACATTGGTCTTCACAGTTGCGGCACGTCGTACAGGACCAGATCTCGTCCTCCGTCATCACATCGCCGATCAGTTCGGCTTCCTCCGCCGGCTTCTCCCGCACCTTCCAAGCGTTCTGCTGCCATGCCAGCGTCGGACGAATGTCGGTGATCCCTTCGCTCTCCCACCGGACGCCCGGCTCGGCCGCCGCCTCCATCGAATGGGTGCCCGCAGCGGAGAACGCATATTCCGGCACCCATGGGGACTTGGACGTCACCGCGGTGCCTTTTTCCGTCAGATGGTCGCGCAGCTTGACGATCAGGTGCATCGGCGACAGCGTCTTGCCGGTGTTCGAGGCCGGGCATACACTCGTACAGCGCCCGCACTCGACGCAGGCATAGAAATCGAGCATCTGCTTTTGCGTAAAATCCTCGATCTTGCCGACGCCGAACGATTCGGCTTCCTCGTCTTCCAGATCCAGCTTTTTCAACCGCCCGACCGGCTCCTTGCGGCGGAACCATATATTGATAGGAGCGGTCAAAATATGAAAATGCTTTGATTGCGGCACGTACACGAGAAATGCCAGCAGGATCAGCAGGTGGAGCCACCAGCATACATAGAACAGCACGGCCGCCGTCTGGCCGGAGATGCCTTCGAACGCCGCCGCAATCGCGGAGGAGATCGGAGCGTAGGCTGCGCTTGTATGCGAGCCAAGCCATAGCCGCTCGAAGGCGAGCGACAGCAGCACGGACAGCATCAAGCCAAAAATAAAGAAGACGACGATGCTCGGCTTCCAGCCCTTTTTCAGGCGGGGCAGGTTCTCCACATAGCGCCGGTAGACCGCATACCCCATCGCCACGAGGATCGAGAATACCGTAATTTCCTGCAGCAGACCGAAGACGGCGTACCCGGGGAACGATACGCTTGCCCCTCCACGCAGCCCCTTTACGATCAGATCCAGAGCGCCGAACTGCAGGATGATGAAGCCGTAAAAAATAACGACGTGCATGATTCCGCTTTTTTTGTCCTTCAGCAGCTTCTTCTGGCCGAAGATCTCGGCCATAAACTCGCCCAGCCGCTCCTTGCCCTGCTGCCGGAAATCCACGGGCTGTCCGAGCTTCATGTACGCGTAGCGGTGAGACACGGCTTTCCAAAACAGGCGGATTGCGTATGCTGTTACAGCAAGAAAGGCGAGCAGATTCACGATGAGCCACATCATTTGTTACATCCATCCTTTCCGTCCGATTAGGTCCAAGCTGTGGCAGGCTTGTTTGAAAGCGATAACATTAGGCCCCCATAAAAATCTTATGAGCAAAACACATTGACAAGTAGCAGCGTTTCCCATAAGATGAAATTGAAATGAATGAATGCTCATTCAGTTTCTGACTGAATAATAACATGGTGGTGATTGGATGGCAAGCAAAAAAATGGAGAAGTACAATTTGATACTGGATGCGGCGCTGAAAGTCATCGCCGAAAACGGCTATCACAACGCGCAGGTTTCCCGGATTGCCAAGGAAGCCGGCGTAGCAGACGGAACGATCTATTTATATTTTAAAAACAAGGAAGACATTCTTATTTCTCTCTTCCAAAAAAAATTGGGCGACCTGGTCGGTCAATTTCACAGCAGCATCAACGAGACGGACTCCGCAGACGAAGCGCTTCGCAAAATTTGCGAGATCCACTACACGATGCTGGAGAAAAACGTCGATCTGGCGTTTGTCACCCAAATCGAGCTGCGCCAAAGCTCGCTGGAGCTGCGCAAGGAAATCGGCCTTGTCGTCAAGACGTATATCGAGCTGATCGAAAAGGTGCTGCGCCAAGGGATTGAAGAAGGCATCTTCCGGGCCAACCTGGATGTCAAGCTGACGCGCCTGCTCGTGTTCGGCTCCATGGACGAGGTAGTCACTTCATGGTTGATCGCCGGCCGCAAATATTCGCTCGCGGCGCAGGTCGAAAAAACCGTAGAGTTTTTCATACAAGGGTTGAAGGCTTAATACGTTATTATTGTCTTTATTTTGTATGGGAGGAGCATTGGACTTATGAACATTTATGTACTGATGAAGCAAACGTTCGATACGGAGGAGAAAATCGTCATCCGTGACGGCGAGGTATCCGAGGACGGGGCGAAATTCGTCATCAATCCGTACGACGAATATGCCGTAGAGGAAGCGATCCGGTTGAAGGAAGAGCATGGCGGGAGCATTGTCGTCGTCTCGATCGGCCCGGAGCGCTGCGCCGAAGCGCTGCGGACCGCGCTGGCAATGGGCGCGGACGAAGCCGTGCTGATCTCGGACGAGCGAATCTCCGGCGACGAGTACGCCGTATCCAAGGTGCTTGCCGCTTACCTCGGGAAGCAATCGTACGATCTTGTGCTCGGCGGCAATTTCTCCGTCGATCACGGCGCAGGACAGGTCGCGATCCGTGTCGCCCACCTGCTGAACATCCCGCACGTATCGTCCATCGTGAAGCTGGAGCTGAGCGGGGGCCGGGCGACGGCGCAGCGCGACGCCGAAGGGGACACCGAGACGCTGGAGGTCGCGCTGCCGGCCCTGTTCACGGCGCAGCAAGGCTTGAACGAGCCCCGCTATCCTTCCTTGCCCGGCATCATGAAAGCGAAGAAAAAGCCGTTCCAGCAGCTGACGCTGGATGACTTGGGCTTAACCGAAGCGGATATCGCCCCGAAGACGGCGCGCGACACCCTCTCGCTCCCGCCGGAGCGCAAAGCGGGACAAGTGCTGCAGGGCGATCCGCAGCAGCAAGTCGCGCAGCTCGTTCACCTGCTTCGTACGGAAGCCAAAGCGCTTTAATGCCAAAGGGAGGGAATCGATATGAGCAAAACCTATGTGATCTTTGCGGAAATCCGGGGCGGCAAGCTCCGTCAAGTTACGTTCGAAACCATTCAAGCGGCCCGGCTGGCCAAAGACGACGGCGACCGGATCGTGGCGGCGCTTCTCGGCCACGGACTGTCCGCGTTTGCCCAAGAGCTGTCCGGCTACGGCGTCGATCAAGTCGTATCCGTCGACCATGCGGAGCTCGCTCACTATAATCCGGAGACGTATTTCTCCGCATTGGCGGGCATTCTCGACACGGCGAATCCGCACGCCGTTCTGTTCGGCCACACCGCCATCGGCCGCGACTTGGCGCCCAAGATCGCCGCGCACCTGCAAGTGGGGCAAGTTTCCGACGTCATCGCGCTGGAGAAAACGGGCGACGGCCTTTCCTTCACGCGTCCGCTCTACGCGGGCAAAGCGTTCGAGAAGAAGCGGTTTACCGAAGGCCCGATGGTCATCACGATCCGGCCGAATAACGTGCCTGCCGCAGAGAAGGCCTCCGGTTCGCAAGCGGAAATGGCCTCTACTCCCTTCTCCCCCGCTGCCGACCTGCGTTCCGTCGTGAAGGACGTGGTGCACAAAGCGTCGGGCAAGGTCGATCTGACGGAAGCAAAAATCGTTATATCCGGCGGACGGGGCGTGAAGAGCGCCGACGGGTTCCGCACGCTTGAGCCGCTGGCCGAAGCGTTGAACGCCGCCGTCGGCGCCTCCCGCGGCGCTTGCGACGCAGGCTACTGCGACTACGCGCTGCAGATCGGACAGACCGGCAAAGTCGTGACGCCGGAGGTCTATATCGCCTGCGGCATCAGCGGCGCCATTCAGCACTTGGCCGGGATGAGCCAGTCGCGCGTCATTATCGCGATCAATAAAGACCCGGAAGCGCCGATCTTCAAAATCGCTGATTACGGCATCGTCGGCGATCTGTTCGAGATCGTCCCGCTGCTCACCCAAGAGTTCAAGAAAGTGCTGGCTTAAAGACCTATATCACTACAAAAAAATGCAAGCCCCTTGACCTGAAATACGGTCAAGGGGCCTTGGGCTGTTGAGAGTGCTGGAAGTAAAAATTCTTAGACAAATAGAGGTGGGGTATATCCCGTAAGAGTTTACGTCCGCCTTTGAAACCCGTGAAAATACCGCTAAGTCTAATCAAGTTCACGGGTTTCAAGAGCGGCTGGAGGGATATACCCCACCGGCGTATGCAGAGAATTTCTACGCGAAGCGGGTTTCTCAACAAGCTTAAGCCCTTTAACCCGATAAAAGGTCAAGGGACTTGCCTTTTCAAACCTAATCCGTCAAACGGCAAGTAAACGTCGACTTCGCCATCCGTTTCCCGTCGCAGAAAATGTCCACTTCGATCTTCCCGTACCTGCGGCTCATCTCCAGCACGTTCGGCACGCATTCGATTACGCTGTCGATCGGGATCGGCAGCAGAAAATAATTCGAGGAGCTGTCCACGATCAAATCGCCTCTTTTTTGTTCCCGGATCGTGCGGATCGCGACCTGGCTCATCAGGGTCGTCAAAATGCCTTCCGACACCGTCCCGATCGGATTGGTCATTTGGGCGGTAACGGTTCCCCGGTAATAAAATTCGCCATCCTTGCCCCGCACCTTCTCCATCCCGGACCAGATTTGATCCTCAAGGGTTTCCCCGTGCTGCGGCTGCGTTTGCAAATACTGCATCGCTTTGAGCACATCGTCCCGGCTGATCACGCCGACCATTTTTCCGTCCTTGCCGACTACGGGCAGCAGCTCGATGCCCTCCCACACCATCGTATGGCTGACCGAAGCGACGGGCGCCTGGTCGCTCACGGTGAGCGGGTCCAGCGTCATGAGCTGGTGAATCGGCTGTCCCGCTTCGGCTCCGACGACGTCCTTCGCCGTCACCATGCCGATCGGCTTGTTCCGCTCGTCCACGACCGGGAAGCGGGTATGTCCGGTTTCGTCCATCCAATGGCGCATATCCGAGACGGTATCCTCGGCGCGCAGCGAATAGACCCGGGTATCCGTTCGGATAATGTCGCGGACGAGCATAATTTTTTTTTTGATCAATTGGTCGTAGATCGCGCGGTTGATCATCGTCGCCACGGTGAACGTATCGTAGCTGGTGCTAATAATCGGCAGCTCGAGCTCGTCGGCCAGCTCCTTGGCCTCATCCAGCGTCTGGAAGCCGCCCGTCACGAGGATGCCGGCGCCCTGCCCCAACGCATAGAGATGCGCCTGGGTACGGTTGCCGACAATCAGCAGATTGCCCGGCTCGATATAGCGTTTCATCGCTTCGAGCTGCATCGCCCCGATGACGAATTTATTCAAAGACTTATGAAGGCCGCCCGCGCCGCCGAGCACCTCGCCGTCCACAATGTTGACCACCTCGGCGAACGTCAGCTTATCGATCGCCTGCGGTTCTTTTTTCTCCACCCGCACCGTGCCTGTACGGTCCTTCGTGCTGACATAACCCAGGCTTTCCGCTTCCTTCATCGCGCGGTAGGCCGTTCCCTCGCTGACTTCGAGGGCCTGGGCAATTTTACGGACGGAGATGTGCGTTCCTACGCTCAATTCCTCGATGTATCGAATGATCTGCTCGTGCTTGGTCAGTGTCTCTTCCTGCATCACTTCACCCGCCTAGTTTACAACGGTAACAATCTTTAACAATTATACTATAAGCGGATGCACAAAAATAGAGCCCAGACACCGACAAGTGTGACTTGCATTCATTCTTTTACCGGCTCGCCGATACGTTCTTCTCCCACTCGACTCTATACGAGTACATCCAGTCGGACGCCTTCGGATTCGCGAATAGTTTGAGGAACAGCGGTGTCGTCAGATCCCGGAACCACTGTTGGAGCGAACCCGTTACATGCTTGCCGGAATCGCCGCGCCGCCCCGCGTCGTACATTTTGACGGTGCGCGTGCGCCTGAGCTGCTCGTAGGTGGCGAAGGCATGCTCCGCGTCAGGGATGTCCCGCAAACATTTTGCCAGAACCATGGCATCCTCCAGCGCCATCGAGGCCCCTTGACCGGAGCTGGGGGAAATCTACACTTTACTGTTGAGGCGCATCGCAATTTCACGCAGCCACTCCTCATCCCAGTCAAGCTCTCCATTCCGCAAATCGTCGCTGACGGAGCATACCCATTGCCATTCGGCCGTCAGCACGGCCCGCTTATACTCGGTTTCAAGCATGAACAATCTGGGGAGGATATCTTTGTAGGTTTGCAGATCCGAGCTTACGCGTTGAATTTCTTTTTCAAGAAGGAGCGATCTTCGTTCCAACTGCTTCAAGACATCATCCGGCGTCAATAGAGACAGGAAAGATACGGCAACGGGAAAATCGGGAAACTCCTGAGAAGGCATAGACAGCATATCCCGAAGCCATTCCCGAAACAGCTTCCGGCCATCCTCCGTAGATTCGTAAACCGTACGGTCGGGTTTTTCGGGTTCTTTCAACGTTTCACGAACAGCGATCAATCCGTCCCGCAGCAGGCGATCCATCGTTTGATAAATACTCGTACGTTGGCGTACGTTAATCACTTCATCCTTTCCTCTTTCTTTAAGTAGCTGCTGCATTCGGTACGGGTGCATCGGTTCACCACTTCCGTACTTGAAAAGGCATAGCGTACTAAATTATTATGTTCATTATCATCCTAACGCAGAAAGAAGTGGCCGGATTGCATCAGTATATTGCGCACCTAGGTTCTTTTCCCATTCGTTCGTACAGCATCTTGTTTGTTTTGGCGATTATCCTTGGCGTTGGATTTACGATCACTTTAGCCAAGCTGCAAAAAAAAGATCACTTGGCAGAGCATTTGATGAACTTGATTGTGCCGATGATGATCGGAGCCATTATCGGTTCCAGATTTTGGACGGTATTTTTCTTTGATTGGGAGTTTTACTCCAAACATCCGGAGGAGATTATTGCGATATGGCATGGCGGTTTGTCGATTCAGGGGGGAGTAGTAGGGGCGATTCTCGTAGGGATTTGGTATGTTCGTAAGCACAAACTATCGTTTTGGGAAATGGCAGACTTGTGCGCTCCGGGTCTCATTCTTGCCCAAAGCATCGGCCGCGACGCCAACTTGATGAACGGCGATGCTTTTGGAGATCCGACAGGCGGCAATTTTGGCATTCTGTATCCCGAAGGCACCAACGCAAGAGCCACCTATGGCGATCAACCGCTATGGCCCGCCGAAGTATGGGAAGGACAAATGGATATTATTATTTTTGCCCTGCTTATGATTCTTCTGCGAAAAAAATTAAAACGCGGCTTTCTGTTTCTTGCTTACAATATCCTCTACAATATAGGACGGTTCCTGCTGGAAATGCTGCGCGGCGATTCGCCAAGATATTTATTTCATTGGACGGCAGCCCAATGGACATCGGCGACGATCATTATTCTTTCCTTAGCAATTGGCGTTTACCTTCATTTTCGAGCTCCACAAACGGAAGAAGGCATGGCCTAGCCATCCATGATTGGCTTCAACAATATTTTTCAGGTCGCGAAAAATATCGCGGCTTTTTTTTCTTGACCCTCCCCTTGGAGGAGTCTGTACACTAACATACGAAAGGAGGAACACGACATACTGTATACGGTCAAAGACATATCTTCATTGTCCGGCGTAACCGTCAAGACGCTGCATCATTATCATAAAATCGGGCTTCTGCTGCCGTGCGCGGTCAGCGAAGCGGGATACCGGTTATATGGGATGAAAGAGCTGGAACGTCTGCAGCACATTTTGTTTTACCGGGAATTGGATTTTCCTTTGAAGGAAATCGCGCGGCTGCTTGAGGAGGAGCCTGAACGGCACTCGATTCTCGCGCAGCAGGAGGAACTGCTTCTGGTCCGCAAGCAAAGGCTGGAAACGATTATTCAAACCTTACAGCAATCCATGGCCAGCATGGAGAAGGGAGAAATCATGAACAGTAAAGATATGTTCAAAGGGTTCGAAAACGCGCAGGAATGGGAAAAGGCATTGGAGGAACAGAATCGGCATTTGAAGGACGCCTACGGCTACGACATGCTCGATTCCGCAGAAATCGATGCGCAAAACATGAATGAGCAGGCTCAAGAGGCCGCGGCATTTATGAATCATATCGCAGAAGCTTTGCGAACGGGGATCAAGCATAGCGATGCGGAAATTCAGCGGCTGATCCAGGAGCACCTAGACTTTATGAACAAGCACGGGCATACCGTCACCGCCACGGATTTTGCGGCCCAAGCGCGCTTTTTCCTCGGCGACGACTTTCATCTTCGCATGCTGGAAGGCCAGCAAACCGGATTGGCGTATTACCTGTCCGCAGCAGCCGAATCCTATGCAGCAGCAGAACAACAATAACTGAACTAGTCGCCCAAAAATTCACAGCTCCCTTCCGCACAGGAAAGGAGCTGTTTTTTTGCGAGTCGATACGGCCCGCTACTCTTGAATCGCCGAATTGTACATGCTCAGAAAGATGGGCGACAGCGGATAAAATACCGTTTCCGAGCATTTATAGCACTCCGTATGATGGCAATCCGCCAGCTCCTCTACCGTTTCGCCGCAGCGGCTGCAGCACTTGGCCGGAAGCTGCTCGTAAAATTTCGTCGATGATTGAAGCATATTCCTTCTCCTCCGTTCCTTATAAATGTGCGTAGCTTGGGATGGTCAAAAAGTCCTCGAATGTCGCGGACGTCGTCATATCGCTAAACAGCGTTTTCGCCAGCATGTATTGTCCTTGTTCGAAACGGTCCGCGCCGACGCGCTCCCGAATCGCCTTCAGTTCTTCTTCAAGCAGCTCTCCGAACAGATCGGCCGTGACTTTGCGCCCGTCCTCCAGAATGCCCTTCGGATGATGAATCCATTGCCACAGCTGCGCCCGCGAAATTTCCGCAGTCGCCACGTCCTCCATCAGGTTGCGGATCGGCACCGCGCCGTAGCCCCGCAGCCACGCTTCCAAATAATGAAGCCCGACATGAATGTTCGTGCGCACGCCGGCTTCCGTAATCGGTCCCTGCGGAACTTCGAGCAGGTCGGCGGCCGTCACTTCGATGCCCGACAGCTGCCGGTCGATCTGATTGGGCGCCGGCATCAGGCGGTCGAACACTTCCCGGGCAATCGGCACAAGGCCCGGATGGGCGACCCATGTTCCGTCATGCCCTTGCGTCGCTTCGCGCGTCTTATCCGCACGGACCTTCCGCATGGCCTCCTCGTTGGCTTCGGGATCGTCCTTGATCGGAATTTGCGCGGCCATACCGCCGATGCAGGGTGCTCCCCGCTTGTGGCACGTCTGGATCGCCAGCAGCGAGTACGCCCGCATAAACGGCGATTCCATCGTCACCAGGCCGCGGTCCGGCAAAATGACATGCTCCTGGTTTCTGAGCTTTTTGATGTAGCTGAAAATATAGTCCCAGCGGCCGCAGTTGAGGCCCGCGCTGTGCTCCCGCAGCTCATACAAAATTTCGTCCATTTCAAAAGCCGCCAGAATCGTCTCGATCAGCACTGTCGCTTTGATCGTGCCTGCGGGGATGCCCAGCTTCTCTTCGGCAAAGGTGAAGACATCGTTCCACAATCTCGCTTCCAGATGGCTTTCCAGCTTCGGCAAGTAGAAGTACGGGGCGCTCCCCCGATCCAGCAGTTCTTGCGCGTTGTGGAAGAAGAACAGGCCGAAATCGAATAGTCCCGCCGACATCGGACGCTGATCGATCCATACGTGCTTCTCTTCCAGATGCCAGCCCCGGGGGCGGACCTTCAGCACGGCCGTCTGCTCGTTCAACGCATAGGTCTTGCCTTCCGGAGACTCGAACCGGATCGTTCGCCGCACGGCGTCCCGCATGTTGATTTGTCCTTCGATACAATTGCTCCACTGCGGCGAATTCGCATCTTCAAAATCCGCCATATACAGCTTCGCGCCGGAATTCAGCGCGTTGATGACCATTTTCCGGTCGCCGGCAGGCCCGGTGATCTCGACTCTGCGGTCGGTCAGATCGGGCGGGATCGGCGCAATGCGCCAATCCCCGCTGCGGACGTCCGCTGTCTCCTTCAAAAAATCGGGCAGTTCTCCCGCATCGATCCGCTCCTGCCGCTCTTCCCGCTGCTTCAGCAAGGAGAGACGCCGATGACCGAATTTTTTCTCCAATTCCGCTATAAATTCCAGCGCGTCGGGAGTCAAGATTTCAAAGTAAGCCGGGTTGTGCATTCGGCCCTTCAGCAGCACGCCTTGTGAAACCGCATGATAAGTCATCGCCTCGGCCTCCTTAGCCCGCAAACTGTTCCGCTTCGGTAGAATCCTTGAGCGCCGTCGTCACGGAATCGCCTCCGGACAAGACAAGCGACACTTCATCGAAGTAGCCGGTTCCGACTTCGCGCTGGTGCCGGGTCGCTTCGTAGCCGTAGCGTTCGCTGGCGAACTCCGACTGCTGGAGCTCCGAGTAGGCGGCCATTCCGCGGTCACGGTACCCTCTGGCCAATTCGAACATGCTGTGGTTCAACGAATGGAAGCCGGCCAGCGTCACGAATTGGAATTTGTAGCCCATCTTTCCTAATTCCCGCTGGAACGCCGCGATTGTGGCATCGTCCAGCTTCTTCTTCCAGTTGAACGAAGGCGAGCAGTTGTAGGCGAGCAGCTTGCCGGGGTACTTCGCGTGGATCGCTTCCGCAAACCGCCGCGCTTCCTCCAGGTTCGGCTCGGACGTTTCGCACCAGACCATATCGGCATAAGGAGCATATGCGAGACCGCGGGAAATCGCTTGGTCCAGCCCGTCTTTGACATAATAGAAGCCTTCCGGCGAACGCTCGCCTGTGAGGAACGGCTTGTCGTTATCGTCGATATCGCTGGTCAGCAGCTTCGCCGCATTCGCATCCGTTCTGGCGATGATGATCGTATCAACACCCATGACGTCGGCAGCGAGTCTGGCAGCGATCAGATGGCGGACCGCCTGCCGGGTAGGCAGCAGCACCTTGCCGCCCATATGACCGCATTTCTTCTCCGAGGAGAGCTGATCCTCGAAGTGAACGGCTGCCGCTCCCGCTTCGATCATCGCTTTCATTAATTCGAACACGTTCAGCGGTCCGCCGAAGCCCGCTTCGGCATCGGCCACGATCGGCAGGAAAAAGTCGATGTTCTCTTTCCCCTCCGCGTGCTGGATTTGATCCGCTCTTTGCAGCGTCTGATTGATCCGCTTGACTACGGCAGGTACGCTGTTCGCAGGGTACAGGCTTTGGTCGGGATACATCTGACCGCTCAGGTTGGCGTCCGCCGCCACCTGCCAGCCACTGAGATAGATGGCCTTAAGTCCCGCCTTCGCCTGCTGGAGAGCTTGATTTCCTGTCAGGGCGCCCAGGGCATGAACGTAATCTTCCGTATGGACCAGCTTCCACAGCTTCTCCGCTCCCCGCTGTGCCAGTGTGTGTTCGATCAGCACCGAGCCCCGCAAGCGAAGCACGTCTTCCGGACTGTAAGGGCGCCGTACCCCTTCGAACCGTTTCGAATTCCATTTTTGCTGAAGCTGTTCCGATTGCGCTTTACGATTATTGGTTGTCATCCCTTTTGCCCTCCTGAAATTGGTTATGAGTAATATGAGTGATTACGATGTTAGCGATTGGAAATCGATGCGGACTACTCGTGGCTTTCTACGTAGCCGTTGCCGCAGCACCAGAAGCAGATGGTAACCTTCTTGCCTAAAGCGTCCCGATATTCCGGGGTCTGCTTCTCGTCGTTCGCAGATACGCCGCCGGAATGAAAGTTAGGGGATTCGATTTCGCCGTGACCGTGACATATCGGACAATTCATGTGAACTACCTCCATTTGTTTTATTATAGTACAGTGTTTTTGTTCGATGAGGTTATTATATAACAACAATCCAAACTGTTCAATACTGTTTTTAAAAATTTTTTACTGTTTTATAACAGCACCTGCAAAACAGGCTTTGCCTGCATGCTCCAAACCCGCGATACAACGCGAAAAAGCGGCCCCTCCCTTTCGGGAAAAGCCGCTTTTCGGACTCGACGCCCTGATGAACCCATGCTGCGGTGTGTTGCGTTACTCCGACGAGGAGCGCGCCCGCTCCGAACCGGAATCGTCCGTTTCTCCGGCGAGGCCGTCCATCACCCGCTCTACGAATTTGCTGATTCCGTCGGTCGCCGCCCTATCCTCCTGATCCGGAGGCGTCGTAATGCTGTTATTCGTAAAGTGTTCGAAATACCCTTCGCTTTGTTCTTCCCGGTTCATCGTCAAGCCTCCACCTGTCAGGATGTGGATAGGGTTAACGCCCGGCGCGATAATTATTCACTTCCCGCCGGAATACCGCTCATATGCGGCCCGGTAAATGTTCAAATATTGGTCGACGCCCATCTTCTGCACGGTGGCGACATATTTGTCCCAATCGTCGAACGACGCCGTTCCGTTAATCAGATTCGCTTCGGTCTCGGTGATCAGCTTCTGAATGTCCGCGCCCTTCGAATTCATGAACGCCGTTTCCTCTTCCGTGAAGTTGAAGCTGTACCACATGTCCTTGATCAAATGCCTGGACGCCTTTTTGCCCGCCTCGATCGATTCCGGCAAGCTCTCCGAGCCCTTGAAATACTTCTCCTGCACATACCCCGGGTAGCTTCCGCCCGGCCAGGTGAAGTGCCGCGCCGCCGCCTGATCGAGCGTCAGGCCGTTCGGATTCTTTTTGATATCGTCCACATATTCCAGCTTGCCGTCCGGCGTCTGGATGTAGGTGACATCCTTTTGTCCCATAAAATAGAAGGTGGCTCCTTCGTCGCCGTAAAAATGATCGATCCAGCGAACGGTCGCTTCCGGATTTTTGTTTTTATCCGTAATGACGAACGCTCCCGGCCAGGCGATCGGATTTTTGACCGAGACGAACAGTTGGTCGCCGTGAGGCCCTTTGAGCGCGCCGAGCCCGACGTAGCCCTTCTGGTTCATCACCGCCTGCGGATGAGGCACGAAGGCCGCGCCGAGCAGCCCCTTCTCCCCTTTGGCATACAGCGCCGTATCCTTCAGCGTAAAAATCTCCTTGTCGATCAGCCCTTCGGTATACAGCTTATTCATGTACTGCAGCACTTCTTTATACTTCGGATCGAGGCGGTAAAAGCGGAGCTTGTCGCTCCCCGGTTCCACGTCCACATACGGATGGGCGACGGCCCCGCGGTTGCCGAAGCCCCAGGCGCCGCCGATATAGCGCTGAATCGTCTGAATGCCGAACATGCCGCTGAGCGGAACTTCGTCCTTCTGGCCGTTACCGTTCGGATCGCTTTCTTTCACCGCCTTCAGATAAGCGTAAAATTCCTCCGTCGTCTCCGGCTCCTTCATATTCAGCTTGTCGAGCCACGTTTTGTTGATCCACAGCGGCGTGCCGATGAGCATCGGCAAAAATTCCGGGCTGTAAAAGGACGGGAAGGAATAAATGCCGCCGTCCGGCATCGTCAGCCCCTTTTTCAGATCCGGGTATTTCTCCAGCAGCTTCTTCAGGTTCGGCGCATGCTTGTCGATCAGATCGTTCAGCCGCACGAACACGCCCTGGCTGCCGTACTTCATCAAATCCGCCACCGGCACTCTCGCCGAGTAGAACGCGTCCGGATAATCGCCGCCGGCCAGCGCCAGATTGCGCTTCTCGGTCAGGCTCTCAAACGGAACAAGCTGAAATTCCACGTCGATGCCCGACTGCTTGGCGTATTCCTTCCATACCAGCGTATCTTCGAATTTGTTGCCCGTCTGGGGCGATTTCCCGGTGAAAAATTTCAGCTTGACCGGCTCCTTCACAATCGGCATGCCGGTCGGGTTCACATTTGACGCGGATTGTCCGGCGCCCCCGGAAGCGCCGCCGCTTTCCTTCGAGCCCGCGCAGCCGCTCAGCACCCCCAGCGTCAGCACCGCCGACATCGTCAGAGCCGTCATTTTGTTCGCTTTCATCGTTCGCAAGCCTCCCGTTATATTTACAAATGTGAGCAAAATTCATCCGATTGTCAACCTTTGATCGCGCCGACCATGACGCCTTTGACGAAATATTTTTGCAGAAACGGATAGAGCAGCAGGACGGGCAAATTCGCCACGATCACGGCGGCGTACTTGATCGATTCCACGTCGAGCACCGAGCCGGACAGCGAGCCTTCCGACACGTCGACCATGTCCTTCGTCTCGCCCTGCACCAAAATTTCCCGCAAAATGAGCTGCAGCGGGTATTTGTCCCGGTCCGACAAGTAGATCAGCGCCTGGAAGTAGGCGTTCCAGTGGCCCACGCTGTAGAACAGCACCATAACGGCCAGGATCGGCGCGGACAGCGGAAGCACGATGCGCCACAGGATGCGCAGGTTCGTGCAGCCGTCGATCGCCGCCGCCTCCTGCAGCTCGAACGGCAGCCCGTTTTGGAAAAACGTCCGCATCAGGATGATATTCCATACGGAAACCGCGCCCGGAACAATCATGACCCAGAACGTGTTCAGCAGGCCAAGCTGCTTGATCAGCAAGTAGGTCGGAATCAGGCCGCCGCTGAAAAACATCGTGAACACCATCAACCCGGCCATCCACTGCCGCCCGATAAAATCGCGCCGCGACAGCGGGAACGCCCCCGCCACCGTCATCGCCAGATTGACGGCGGTGCCGACCGCGGTATACAGCATCGTATTGCCGTAGCCCCGCATGATCTCCTCGTTCGCGAACAGCTTCTCGTAGCCTCTCCACGTGATGTCCCGAGGCCAGAGCCAAATGTCGCCGCTCAGCACAAGCTGCGGGCTGCTGACCGAAGCGATCAGCACGAAGAACAGCGGATACAGCACAAGCAGCGCCGTCAATCCGAGAACGGCATATACCGTCACGCTAAAGATTCGGTCCGCCACGCTTTGTTTCATTCGTACTCTCCTCTACCATAAGCTGCTTTCGCCCGCCTTCCGGGCGATGGCGTTCACCGTCACCAGCACCGTAAAATTGACCAGCGAGTTAAACAGGCCGACGGCCGCGGAGAAGCCGTACTCGGCTCCGAGAATGCCGCTGCGGTATACGTGCGTGGCGATGACGTCGGAAGCCTGCATGTTGAGCGAATTTTGCAGCAAATAAATTTTTTCGAAGCCGACCCCGAGCACCGTTCCCATGTTCAGGATCAGCAGAATGACGATCGTCGGCCGAAGTCCGGGCAAATTGATGTGCCAGATGCGCCTCAGGCGGCTTGCGCCGTCGACTTGTGCGGCCTCGTGCAGATGCGGGTCGATCGCCGCAAGCGCGGCTAAATAAATGATCGAGTTCCAGCCCATCTGCTGCCATACGCCGGACAGCACATAGACGCTCTTGAACCATTCCGGCTGCGTCAGGAACGAAACCGGCTGCAATCCCGCCAACACCAGCGCATGATTGACCAGACCGTACTGCGGCGACAAAAAGATCAGCAGCAGCCCGACAACAACGACCGTCGACAGAAAATGCGGGGCGTACAAAATCGTCTGCACCCCCTGCTTGAACCGTTTATGCCCGACCTCGTGAAGCATAAGCGCCAGCAGGATCGGGACCGGAAACCCGGCCGCGATCTGATACAAGCCGATGAACAGCGTATTGCCGAGCAGCCGCCAAAAGTAGAAGCTTTCGAAGAACCGCTCGAAATGCTCCAGTCCGACCCACGGGCTCCCCCAGATCCCCTTCGTGACGAAAAAGTTTTTGAACGCAATCTGCACCCCGTACATGGGCACATATTCGAATAAGATAAAGAAGGCGAGCACCGGAGAGATGAGCAGGTACAATTCCCAATTGCGCTTGATCCCCTTCCACCGGTTTCTCCACCGGCCGCCCTGCGCGTTCCTTACCGTTCCGGTCCGGCGGTTCAGCGCCGCTTGCTTCAAGGATTCACACCTCCTTTGCGTCGTGTTTCGATCTGATCGTAGCCTGTGCCGCCGGAAAATGGTATTTACACTTTTTTAGACAACACACATTTTCTTTGGTCGCCGGCGGATAAAAACACGTCTTAGCCCAGATGGGGCAAGCGTTTTCACGATTTTGGCGCATCGTTTTAAGGTTTCGTAAAGGGGTTGATTGTTGCTTTCGCTTCTTGTTAGCATCAAGTTGAGAAGTCCGGTGAATCACGAGCGGAACGTCCGAAAGCGCTTTGTAGAAACGGAGTGGCCGCCTTTGTGTCCGGATTTCAACCTTTAGAGGTTTTATAGACGAAGGATACGCCCAGGAGGGAATGCCCGTGGATCGCACAAAACAAAAGCGCAGATCGTTGCTCGTCCGGCTGTTCGCCAGCTTCCTCGCCATCATCGTGCTGCTGTCCGCCTTTAACTATGTGCTGTTCTCATTCTTCCAGCAAAAGATCCGGGAGGAGCTCATCGCCTCGAACCGGATGATCCTGGATCAAGCCGCCGAACGGTATCATACGCATTTCGACCGGCTGAAAACGGTGCTTTTTCAAGCGCACAACGACAGCGCCATCGTCAAATTCAACAGCCAGTTGCTTCCAACGGAAAAAGAGAAGGCAAATTACTTTCTCGTGGTCGATATCGTGCGGAGACTGCGGGAGTCTGCGACCAATCCGCTGTTTTACCTGGATAATCTGATGGTGCTTTACCGCTCCAATCTGTTCATGGCCGACAAGGAGGGCAGCAGCAGCCGGACCGGTCTGGATTCGCTTCCCGCCTTCCACGCTCCTTATACATCGGCTTATTGGGAGGCAGAGTTCGACCGGGCGGGCAATTACCGCCTGCATCCGACACAGACTTATCCTCTGGACCGCCTCGGCACGGAGGCGAAGCCGCTGATTCCGTTCTCGTTCAAGCTGCCCGGCAGCAACTATATGATCATCGCCATGCTGGATGCGGACAAAATGAACGAAGCGATGCTCGGCGACGTGCCGTTTCTGATTCAAACGGAGGACGGCGGCATGCTGTACCGCTCCCCGGCGTCGGCTTCCGTTGCGGAGCTTCCCGTCTTCGCCGAGGGGGAGTCCTACCAATTGTTCCGGGACCATTACTTTTTCGTCCATACCGACCCCGACAACCGGCTGCGCTATATCACGGCCGTTCCTTATGCCGCCGTCGCCGCCCAACTGTCCAAGCTGCGGACGACGCAAACGGCCGTTCTGCTCGCATCGGTTGCGGTCGCTCTCGGCCTGTCGTATTGGTTCAGCCGGCGGCTGCAATCCCCGGTGAAGCGGATCATCGCTTCGCTGCAGCAGCGGGAGGGGGACCTGCCCCGGATGGAAACGGAAATTCACGAGTTCGATACGATCAGCGATCATATCGGCAAACTGAAGGAGGAGCGCGCGAGGATTCACGACGAGCTGCGGAGCAGCAAGTCTCTGCTGACCAACTACAGCTATATCGCGAAGCTGAAATCGCTGCACACCGGCATTTCCGAATGGCGCGATTTCATGCTGGAGGAAGGACCTTTCTTTCTGGTGCTGTATCAGTTGAACAACCGAAAACCGGACCCGCTGAGCGAAGCGACGAAGCGCGCGATCGGCGATTACGTCGACATCGTGCTGTCCGAGCACGGGCTCCGCGCCTATACGTTTCAGATCGAGAACGACCAGATCGTCTCCGTCGTATTCGGGCAGAACGGGCCGGACCGCGCGGATGAGGCACTGCGCCGCCTGAAGCAGACGCTGGATACGGAACGCGGCACCTGCCTGGTCACGATCGCCGTCAGCTCCACGTACGTTCAATCGGCCGAGCTGCACGCGGCCTACGAGCAGGTATCCGCCATGCTCGGGCAAGCCCGCCCGGTGGACGAAACGCAAATCATCGCCGAACCGGCCGTCCCCGCCGGGGCCTTCGTCTTTCCCGCGGAGCAGGAGCAGGAGCTTCATGCCCATATGGAAGCGGGCAATGTCAAAATGACGCTTCATGCGCTGCACCGGATGCTGGAGGCGATGGACCGGAAAGGGGCTACGCTCTCCCAATGCCGCCGCTTTGCCGAAAGCTTCGCTTCCCGGGTCGTGAAAGCGATGGAGCTGCGGCAAACCGACGCCGGCGCTGTCCGGCACGCCCAAGCGGCGTTGAAGGAGCTGAGAATCTGCTACACCGCGGACGAATTCAAGCGCTTCTTCGACGCGTTCGTCCCGGCCTGCGCCGGGAGCCCTACAGGGAAGAAAGAGGCGAAGGACGGCGTGATCGACTTCGTCATGCAGACGCTGGAGAACCGGTATTCCGACGACATTTCGCTCGACCTGATCGCCTCCGAGCTGAACCTGTCGAGCGCCTACTTGTCGGTATACATCAAAGAGAAAACCGGCGACAATTTCATCGAGCACCTGAACCGGATCCGCATTCGAAAAGCGAAGGAGCTGCTCACGGGCTCCGATCTGAATATCCAGCACATCGGCGAGCGGATCGGCTACCGGAACGTCACCTCGTTCATCCGGATGTTCAAGAAGCTGACCGGAGAGACGCCCGGCGAATTCCGGCGCTGCCAGACGCCGGGATAAGCGGCGGCAGCAAAAAACAAGCTCCCTTATCGCCGGCTTGGCAATAAAGGGAGCTTGGTTCATGGGCGGGGCTATAGCGGCGGTTATTGCACCGCTTTTTCCGCTTCTTTCACCATCTCGGCCACGGAAAGCAAGCCGCCGCCGGACAGGTACCAGTAGTTCGAATCCAGATAAATGATTTTGCCGTTTTTGTAGGCTTTCGTCTTCTTCGTCAGCTCATTTTCCACGATTTGCTTCGCCGGCGTACCGTTGCCGACAACGGCGTCGCGGTCGACGACAAACAGGTAGTCCGGGTCTTTCTGCGCCACGTACTCGAACGTTACGCTTTGACCGTGCGTCTCCACCTTGATATCTTTGTCTGCAGGCGTGAAGCCGAATTCGTCATGGATAATGCCGAAGCGCGAGCCCTGGCCGTAAGCAGTGGTCTTGCCGCCGGTCGTCAAGATGACCAATGCGGTTTTGCCGCCTGCGGACGCTTTTTCCTTCAGCTTCTTGACGGAATCGCTAATGGCGGTGAACTCCTTCTCCGCTGCCGCTTCCTTGCCGAAAATTTGGCCGAGCAGCTTGACGTTCTCTTCGAACGATTTCATGTAGCTTTTGTCGTCCACGCCCATGAAGATCGTCGGAGCGATCGCCTTGAACTCCTCGTATTTGGCCGATTGCCGTGCGGAGATGATGATCAGATCAGGCTTGAGCTGGTTGATCTTCTCAAAGTCCGGCTCCATCAGGCCGCCTACGTTCGCATACTTGCTGTCCTTGTATTTGGACAAATAGGAAGGCAGGTTTTTCGACGGAACGCCGGCCACTTCTACGCCCAATTTATCCAGCGAGTCCAGCGTGCCGAAGTCGAATACAACGACCTTCTGCGGGTTTTTCTTGACTTTCGTTTCCCCAAGCTTATGTTTAATCGTCAGTTCTTCACTATCTTTCGGTGCGGCCGTGTTCGCGTTCTTCGCATCGCCGCCTCCTGCCGCATTGTTGGAGCTGCCCGAACCGTTCGTTCCGCACGCCGCAACCATAACGGCCAGCAGCACGATCATGAGCATCCATGACATTTTTTTCATCTTTGACCACCTCGATAATCGTAATATTTATTGCAAAGGACGGCATGGCGTCCCTTGGGCAATCGGCTAAGTAAAATACACGCAAATCTTGTTCTCGTTGATATCCTCGATATGAATATCCATGTCGTAAATGTCCTTGAGCACGGATTCCTCGATGATCTCGGCCGTCGGGCCTTCGCGGACCAGCTTCCCGTCCTTGAGCGCCACGATGTAATCGGCATGACAGGAGGCAAAATTGATGTCGTGAATGACGATGACAATCGTCTTGCCCAGCTCGTCGACCAGCCGCCGCAGCACCTTCATAATTTGGACCGAATGCTTCATATCCAGATTGTTGAGCGGCTCATCCAGCAAAATGTACTCGGTATTCTGCGCGATGACCATGGCGATGTAAGCCCGCTGCCGCTGGCCGCCGCTCAATTGGTCGATATACTTGTGCTGCATGTCGTCGAGCTCCATATACCGGATCGCTTCGTCGACGAACGCCCAATCGTCCTTCGTCAGCTTGCCCTGCGAATAAGGGAAGCGGCCGAAGCTGACCAGCTCGCGCACCGTCAGGCGGATGCCGATATGGTTGGACTGCTTCAGAATCGAGATCTTTTTGGCCAGCTCGCCGCTCTTGTACTGCCCGATTTCCTTGCCTTCGATCCATACTTCTCCTTCGTCCCTCGTCAGAAGGCGGCTCATCATGGACAGCAGCGTGCTTTTGCCGGCGCCGTTCGGCCCGATAAAAGCGGTGATGCTTCCTTTGTTGACCTTGACGGAGACTTGATCGACGACGCGCTTGTTCCCGTAGGTTTTCGTTACGTTGCGTACTTCTACCACGATTTGTTCTCCTTCAACAGAAGATATAGAAAGTAAGACCCGCCGATGAAATTGACGATGACGCTGAGCGTGGTCGTAAAGGTGAACACCCGTTCTACCATCAATTGCCCGCCGACCAAGGCGATCATCCCGATCAGGACCGCTCCGAGTATAAGCTGGCTGTGCCGGTACGTGCGCAAAAATTGATGCGTGACGTTAGCGACAAGCAGCCCGAAGAACGTAATCGGTCCGACCAGCGCGGTAGCGATCGACGCCAGAATCGCGACGACGATCAGCAGTCTTTTCACGATGCTGTCGTACGGCACGCCCAGATTGATCGCATGCTCTTTGCCTAACGAAATGACGTCCAAGTAGGTAAGAAGCTTCTTGAAATACAGCGTAATGACCAGCACCGCGACGACCGAGATCGTCAAAAGATCGGAGTTGACGCTGCTGAAGCTGGCAAACAGCTTGCCCTGCAGCACCAGAAACGCGTTCGGGTTGATCAGCATCTGCATAAACGAGGACGTGCTTTGAAACAGCGTTCCGAGCACGAGCCCGACAAGCAGCAAGTAGTAAATGTTCGTTCCCTCTTTGCGGAACATCAGTCGATGCAGCAGAAGCGCGAACAGCACCATCAAACCGACGGACAGCCCGAAATTCCATTGATTGCTGATCGTCGTCAGGCCGGTTGCGCCGAAAATAAAGACGATCGCGGTTTGGATCAGCATATACAGCCAATCGAGCCCGATCATGCTGGGCGTCAGTATCCGGTTGTTCGTAATCGTCTGAAATATCATGGTCGAGAAAGCGATACAGAAGCCGGTGAGCAGCAGCGCGAGCACCTTCCTGCCCCGCCGGGGAAGGATGTAATCCCAATTGCCGCCCGACTGGATGACCATAAACAGCACAATCAAAGCCACCGCGATCGCAGCAAGCAAGATTAACTTGACTTTATTGCTCATATTTCTTTCTCCTCATAAGCAGGTAAAGAAAAATCCCGCTTCCGATAACCCCCACGGTCAATCCGATCGAAATTTCATACGGATAAATGATCACCCGCCCGAAAATGTCGCAGGCCAGCACAAAGACGGCTCCGAGCAAAGCGGTATGGGGAAGATTTTTTTTCAGGTTGTCCCCTTGATAAATGGTGACGATATTCGGAATGATCAAGCCCAGAAACGGAATCATGCCCACCGTCAGCACGACGACCGAGGTCACCAGGGCTGCAATCACAAGTCCGATGTTGACCACCTGCCTGTAATTCAATCCGAGGTTGACGGAAAAATCCTCGCCCATCCCGGCGACCGTAAACTTATTGGCGAACAGGTATGCCAGCACTGTGGCGGGAATGCTGATGTACAGCAGCTCGTAGCGGCCTTTCAGCACACCTGAGAAGTCCCCGTGCAGCCACGACGACATGCTTTGAATCAGATCGTATTTATAGGCGAAAAAGGTCGTCATCGATTCGATGAGATTGCCGAGCATAAGACCGATGAGCGGGATGAAGATCGCATCCTTGAATTTCACCCGGTCGAGAATTTTCATAAACACGTATGTACCGGCCAGCGAAAAGATAAAGGCGACGGACATCTTCAGCAGCGGAGTCGCCTCCGTGAAGACCAGCAGGGCGACCAAGATGCCCAGACTGGCCGAATCCATCGTGCCCGCGGTCGACGGGGAGACGAATTTGTTGCGGCTGAGCTGCTGCATAATGAGGCCCACAATGCTCATGCTCATGCCAGCGATCAGAATGCTGATCAAACGCGGGAACCGGCTGATCATCAGCACCTCGACCTTCTCCTCGTTCCACTGCACGATATCGGTTAGCGTCAAATCTTTCGCGCCAATGAATAAAGAAGCAACGGATAAAATAATCAGGGCAAGGACCAAATAAGTTTTTCTCATAGCGTTTCCTAACAATAGTTTAGTAGTAAAATAATTCGATAATGATATTCATTATCAATATAACGATATTGAGAATCATTCTTAATGAACAATCTTAAATTATATTAGACAACAAGGCCGCGTCAGTCAAGGCTTTTTTCGAAATTTACCAAAAACCGCCTATGCAAAAAGGCAACCGCGTGAACGATTGCCTGAGTTTGTTCGGTTATAACGTCAAGCACCCGGCTGCGGATCGGCCGAAGGCTTGACGTGCACGGTCAGCAGAGCGCTGTTCCCTGCGCTGAACACGAACTGAAGCGCATGGGAGCCTTGCGGCCATTTGGCCAAATACTCCTTTTTCAGCAGGATGGATGTCCCTTGATTGACATAGTCGGTGCCTGCGGTCAATGGCCCGTCGGCATCGGAAACCGAGACCAGCGTATTGCCGTTCAGCCGTAGCCCCACGCTGCCGTCTCCCCCGTTCCGCGTGTAATCCATCGATGTGACGGCCAGTTCGGCATGCGCCTGCGGCAAGCCGGTCGCCTTGATGCCAATGTCGGCGAACGGGATCTTCTGAAACCCGGGCAGCTTGCCAAATAAGGCGGCATCGTCCCGCAGCTCGAAGTTGAGGCGCGCCGGATCGGTAAAGCCGGGCTCGCTTTTATCCGCAAACGTGACGTTGTTCTCCACCGTCCCAAGCTCCATATTGCGATTGTCGCCCGTGATCGGACCGCTGCTTACGATCGCGTTGTTGCGCACGACGTTGTACTTTGGCAGCAATGGCTCATCGCCCAAGATACCGGCAAGCGTAGGGTAACGCTCGTGCCAGATTTCACTCTGGTAAGGAACCTGATCGAATTTGCTCATGAGCGAATTGTAATTTTTCTCGCCCGGCTTATAATTGCGGGTCATGAAGGCAACCGCCGTTCCCGAATCGATCACGATGTTGTTTTCGACGATGTTTTCCCGACCGTTCGCGAGCTTGAACGCCTGCTTGCCGATCCGGTAAAACACATTGCCGCGCATCTCCACGCCGCTCATATAATCGTCCAAATAAATCGCCGCGGTCGATACGCGAAGATCGTTCGCCACAATATCGTGGAAATAGTTGTAGCGGATCGCGTTGCCGCGCCATACGAAGCTTCTGCCGGAATAAATGGCCGACGCATCGGCCGTTTCTTTGACCACGTCGTATATTTCGTTGTATTCCATCACGTGGTCGTTGCCCCGGAACTGAATCGCCAGATGGGGCGCATTATGAATCTTGTTGTGTGTCGCCCGGTTGCCTACCCCGTTCAGCTCCACTGCCGACGTATAAGTCAATTTCACTCTCGCGTAGTTGGAAATTTCGTTGTTGTCGGCATAGTTTCCGGCCGCCGTAAGCGTGGCGAAGTCGCCGCCGTTCAGCAGGACGCCGCCGTTGCCCATGCTGTAAATGCGCGAGCCGTATACGCCGTTGGACCGGCCGCCGTTAATTTTGACCGCGTACCCGCCCATTTTGCTGATCTCGCAGTAACGGATTGCGTTGTTTTCCCCGCCGTTGATATCGATCGCATTGCCGCGGTGAACTTCCATCGCAAGACCGCTGAATACGACATGGGACACGTTGTTCATCGCAATCATATTTTTATCGAATAAGGACAGCTGAACGGTATTTCCCTTGACCGGAACGGGAGGGTAAAAATACAGCTTGCCCGCCTTGCGATCCAAAACCCATTCCCCCGGGGCATCCAGCTCTTCCAGAATGTTGTAGAAGTAAAAGCGCTGTCCGGCCTTCATCGCATAAGACGACGCCTTGCTCGTCACGATCGTTTTACGGTCCTGGTCGATCGATTGGATCGCCAGATCGTTCGTTGCCCAATCGTTGCCCCAGTATCCGAGCATCCATGTGTCTTCGATGCCGCTCCACGGGCGAAGTCCGTCGCCTTTGTACGTAAACGTGTATCCGGACCCCTCCTCCGGCGTTTTCACCACCTGTTCGATCGTCGTGAATCCGCTGTTGGGCCAGCGCGCCAAGGTCATCACGTTGCCGTTAAAAAACAGCTCCGGAGCAACCGACGTAGTCGTGCCGAGAACGCCGTAGTCCGTTATGCCAAGGGCTTTTAAATCGACTTGCACGATCTTGCCGCTCGCTTCCTTGGGAAGCCTTGCCAGCACGGCAGGCTCCGTCACCGGTTGAAACAAGGAAGCGTCCAGCGTATCGCCGCCGGTGAAAACGACCTTTTCCCCAGGGTAAGCCTGGTACACTACAGGCGCTTGCGCCGTTCCGGAATCCTGCTCCTCCAGCTGAAACGTTTTCGTAAACCGGTACTCCCCGCCCCGAATGTTGACGCTCACGCCCGCTTCGGGGTAGGCGCCGCCGCTTTTCAGCGCGCGCACCGCGTCCCGTGCCCGTTCCAGCGTCGCAAACGGCCGGTTCAGTGTACCGTCGTTCGCATCGCTGCCGTCCTTGGCCACGTACAGCTGCGCCGGCGTCCGGCCCTCCTGCGCTTGTCCTTGTCCGGCAGAGCCCCACCCTCCGCACGCCAGCGCGCCCGCCACCGCCAGCACCGTTAATCTGTTCCATAATCGCATCATCTTCGCCCTCCCCTATATGATGTGTTGAGCCGGGCAAGCCCGCCTTTTTCATCATATAGCGCTTACATTGGAAGCAGAAGCTGCTGGCCTAACCTTTATTGTTGTAAAACAAACCTGTCGGCGTTCCCATCGTCTCCCTGCCGTATTGCAGCATATTGCGGTAGTCTTTAGGCGCGACGCCGGCATATTTTTTGAACGATGCGGAAAAGTAGGATACGTCGTTAAACCCGGACCGGCGAGCGACCTCCTCCACCGTCAAATCGGTGGAAGCGAGCAGTTGCTGCGCCTTCTCCAGCCTCCGTTCGTGAATATATTTCATCGGAGGCATGCCCATATGTCTTTTGAACATACGAATGAAGTAGTTCGGGTGAAAATGCGCGTGGCCGGACAACTGCTCGACGGTTAGCTCGCTTGCCAAATGCGCGTCGATATAGCGCAGCGAGTCGATCAGCTTCCTTTCGGCGTCCGACGATATGCCGTGATGCGGCTTGACAGGCGCCGTGTCCAGAAACAGCGCGATCAAGGAAAATAGAGCCGCCTGAATATGGACCGCGGACGTCGGCCCCATCGCGTTAAAATGCCGAATCAGCTCACGAAAATGATGCTGCACCAAGGCCGGGTCCAACGCTTTGACGAGATGGGAGATGCCGAGCAGCTGAAGCACTCTCCCCAGGCGGATATTCGAGCCGAAATGGCACCAGTACATCGTATAGGGCGTCCCCTCGGTGACGGAAAACGACTGCTCCGTTCCGCCGGGAATGAACATAAACTCGCCCGGCATCGGACGGTATTGCTCATCGCCGACCTGAATCCAGCCTTCTCCGTCGCAGATGTAATACAGCTTGTTGTAAAACGGGGTGAAATGCTGCCTTCTCCAATCCCGCGCACATACCGACAGCTTGGCGAACAGCAGCTGAACCCGCAAATTCGACAGCTGGCTGTTCAGCAATTGCGCCTTTGCCGTATCCACTCCCGTCCCTCCCCTCAGCTATCAAAATCAAGCATGACGAGGTTCCGAAGGCTGCGGAATGTCATCATGCTTTTGGTCATCATTTTCTTTTCATGAGCCTTCCGGCAAGCTTCATTCCGCCGGAGGCCGGGAATTTCCGCCATGCGCCAAATCGTAGTCGGCTCTCGCCGCCTCGACATGCGGGTAATTTACTCTTGCCCATTGCCTTAGCTCTTTCATCGGTTGAAGCAGCGTTTCGCCCAGCGGGGTTAGCGAATAGTCGACGGTTGGGGGCACGGTTGGGGTAACATGGCGTCGCACCAGCCCGTCCCGCTCCAGCTTCCGGACCGTTTGTGTCAGCATTTTTTTGGAAATCCCGTCGATTCTTCTTCCCATTTCCCCGTAGCGGACGCTCCCGTCTTTCAGGGTGTACATGACGAGCGCCGTCCATTTGTCGGATATCAATTCAAGAACTCTGCTGTAGACGCAAGTCGCCGGCGAGTTTCGGAATGGTCTTGTTTCGGGTGAAGACGTCAAATGCTTTCCCTCCTATGCACCTCGAAGTATCCAGGACACCAAAAAGTTCCTACTTTTGTAATTTTAGTTTATCTACTATTGTATGTCTATACCGCCCGCCAAAGTTGAAATCCGGAGCATGAGCGAGCGTACAAGCGAATATATTTGTTTACTAATGGGAGGAATGAACATGTCAAATCTAGCGAAAGCCCGGCCCAAGCTATATGTGATGGACAACGGCCGGATGAGCATGGACAAAAACTGGATGATCGCCATGCACAATCCGGCGACGATCAACAACCCCAATGCGCAGACGCAGTTCGTGGAATTTCCGATCTACACCGTATTGATCGATCATCCGGAAGGGAAAATTTTGTTCGATACGTCCTGCAACCCGAACTCGATGGGCGCTCAAGGACGCTGGACCCAAGCGACCCAGCAGGCGTTCCCCTGGAAGGCAAGTGAGGAATGCTACCTCCATAACCGGCTGGAGCAGCTGAAAGTAAGACCCGAGGACATCAAGTTCGTGATTGCCTCCCATTTGCATCTGGACCATGCCGGATGCCTGGAGATGTTCACGAACGCGACGATTATCGTCCACGAGGACGAGTTGAACGGCGCGCTGCAATCCTATGCCCGCAATCAAAAAGAAGGCGGTTATATTTGGGCGGACATCGACGCGTGGATCAAAAATCATTTGCAGTGGAAAACGGTCAAGCGCAATGAAGATAACCTGGATCTGGCCGATGGGATCAAGATTCTTAATTTTGGAAGCGGCCATGCCTGGGGCATGATAGGCTTGCACGTCGACATGCCGGAAACGGGCGGGATCATCCTCGCTTCCGATGCCGTCTATACGGCGGAAAGCTTCGGCCCGCCGGTCAGGCCGCCAGGCATTTTGTACGATTCGCTCGGTTACCGGAGCGCGGTGGAGAAAATCCGCACGTTGGCTAAGCGAACGAAGTCCCAAGTGTGGTTTGGACACGATGCGAATCAATTCCAAACGTTCCGCAAATCGACTGAAGGATATTACCAGTAAAAATTTTCGGACATTCGAAAGGAAATGTCCTGTTTGTACCGAATAGTTTTGTATCGACATTCTGACGCAAGCATCAAACAATTGCATACTTGATCGATAAGGTGCCTTTGCGCAGAGCAAAGGGTAACAGGGAATCGGGTGCAAATCCCGAGCGGTCCCGCCACTGTATTCGGGGAGTTTCTTTCCAAGACGTCACTCGATTCACCCATCGGGGAAGGCGAAAGAAAACGACGATCCGAGAGCCAGGAGACCTACCTTATGGATGCACCCCAAAGCCTTCGCGGAAAGGAGCGGTGTACGAACATAGCCGGACAATGATCTGTGTGCATTGTCGTTTATTGGCACGCGTACCCGAGACCCATCCTACAGGATGGGTCTTTTTCAGGTTTACGAGTATCGTTCAGGAGGAAAAATGGATGAAAAAGAAAAAGACGATCGGCACCCTGCTTTTAGTAAGCGGTTTAACGCTGTATTTGTCGTTGAACGCGCCCGAATCCGCTTACGCCATGCACATTATGGAAGGATTTCTTCCGTTCGGCTGGGCCGTTTTCTGGTGGGCTGCCTTTCTGCCCTTCTTCATTCTCGGGCTGCGAGCGCTCCGGAAAATAACGAAGGAAACGCCGGAGCTGAAAATTATGCTCGGTCTGGCCGGGGCCTTCACCTTCGTGCTGTCGGCACTGAAAATTCCGTCCGTGACGGGAAGCAGCTCGCATCCGACGGGCACAGGGCTCGGAGCGGTCATGTTCGGTCCGCTGCCGATGAGCGTGCTGGGCTCCATCGTGCTGCTGTTTCAAGCTCTGCTGCTTGCCCACGGCGGGCTGACGACCCTCGGAGCCAACGCGTTCTCCATGGCTGTCGCAGGTCCGTTCGTAGGTTACATGGTGTACAAAGGAATGATGAAGTCGACCGGCAAGCAAAAGCTGTCTATCTTCACGGCGGCGGCGCTCGCCGACCTGTCCACTTACATCGTAACGTCGCTTCAGCTGGCGCTCGCTTTTCCGGCCGAGCAAGGCGGCGTGGCGGCCTCGCTTCTCAAATTCGGCGGCATCTTCGCCGTAACGCAAATTCCGCTGGCCATCAGCGAAGGACTGCTGACCGTATTAATCTGGAACTGGCTGCAAGCCTACAGCTCGGAAGAGCTGTCGCTGCTGCAGCGTAAAATGAAAGGAGCGCGCGAGCTATGAAAACCGCAACCAAAAACATCCTGCTGCTTGCCGCCGTCGTCCTGCTGGCCGTGCTGCCGCTGCTCTTCGTGAATGGGGAGTTCGGCGGTGCCGACGGCGCCGCCGAAGAAATGATCAAGACGATCCAACCGTCCTACGAGCCCTGGTTCTCGTCGCTGCTGGAGCCGCCGGCCGAAACCGAAAGCATGCTTTTCGCGCTGCAGGCCGCCATCGGAGCCGGATTTATCGGGTACGTGATCGGCCTGTTCCGGGGTAAGGCGTCCAAGTCGAAGCCGCAATGATTCGGCTGATCGATTCGCTTTCTTACAGCAACCGGCTGCGCGGCATGTCCCCGATGTGGAAATGCGGCTTCGCGGCCGCGCTGTTCATGCTGTCGTACGGATCGCATCCTCCCGTCCAGGCGGCGATTTTCGCCTGGATGATCGTGTGGGTCGTCCGGTATGCCCGAATTCCGCTAAAAGCTCATATGGTGATGCTGGGAACGGCTTGCCTGTTTTTTATCGCCAGTCTGCCGGCTCTGCTCATCGAGATCCAGCCGGGAAGCGCCGCCGCTCCCGGCTCCTCTGCGTTCGTTCTATGGTCCCGGCCGTACGGGTCCGTCTATATCACCGAGACAGGGCTGCATACGGCTGCGGCGTTGTTCATGCGGGCGGCGGCCTGCTTGTCGGCCGTTTCGTTCGTCATGTTCACGACCCCGGTGGCCGAGCTGTTTCAAGTGATGAAACGGCTGCGGGTTCCGGTTCTGGTGCTTGAGCTGATGCTGATCACGTACCGCTTCCTGTTTATTTTGACGGAGACGGCGCACGATCTGTATACCGCGCAGCGGGCCCGCGGAGGACACAACGGCTTTCGCGGTAAGCTGAACGACACGGCGATGCTGATCGTCCGGCTGTTCGTCAAGACGATGCACCGCTACAAAGGATTGTCGCACGGTCTTGTCTCCAGAGGATTTACCGAGGAAATCCGTCTTGCCCCTTACCGGGCCGGTACGGTTTCTGCCCGATACCGCCTCGAAAGCGGCATCGGCGTCGCGATATTATTGCTGCTGGAGTGTTGGCTCCGCTGGAGGGGAATCGTATGAAACCGATGTTGGAAGCGCTGGACCTCCGGTACAGCTATCCCGGCACCCGGGAGGAAGCGCTGCGAAGCTTGACCTTAACGATACCGCAAGGAAAAAAGACGGCGATCTGCGGCCACAACGGGTCCGGCAAGTCGACCTTTTTCCTGCATGCGATCGGCATCCACCGCCCCGCTTCGGGACAGCTGAAGCTGAAGGGCGCGCCTCTATCGTACCGCCGCGACGACCTGCTGCGGCTTCGGCGGCAGATCGGTCTTGTTTTCCAGGACCCGGAGCAGCAGCTGATCTTGAATACGCCCTACGAAGACGTCTCCTACGGTCTGCGCAATGCCGGACTCCCGGAGGACGAGATTGCCGTCCGTACAGAGCGGATGCTGCTCTCCATGGGGCTGAAGCCTCTCGCCGACACCCCGCTGCATCAACTGAGTCTGGGGCAAAAGAAGCGCGTCGCGCTGGCGGGTGTGCTCGTGCTGGAGCCCGAGCTTCTGCTGCTGGACGAGCCGACGGCTTACCTCGACCGCTTGTCCGAGCGGCAGCTGCTGGAGGAGCTGGACCTCGCCCAAGAGCAGGGGATTACGGTTGCAATGGCGACCCACGACATGAATCTGGCCTACGCTTGGGCCGATTGGGTGCTGGTCATGGACCAAGGCACATGCTGTATGGCGGGACCGCCGCACGAAGTGTTCGCCGACGAAGAGAAGCTGCGCCAGCTTGGACTGGAGCCGCCGATGCTGCTGGAGCTTTGGCAAGCGCTCCCGGCGGCCGTTCGCAGAAGCCATACCCCGCCCCGCAGCATCGAAGCGATGAAAGCTTTTTTGCAAAGCGGCTATGGGGCCGCAGGCGCTCTTTAGCAAGCAAACCAAGCGGCTCCGCCTCCGCTGGAAATACTGCCTTTTTAAAATAATACTTGTATCATTATCGGTTTAGTTGTATATTGTTACAGAATCACAACTGAATATTGTGGGAACAGGTGCTCCCCTACGTTCGCGTATCGGAGCTTAAAAGGGAAGCCGGTGAAAAACCGGCGCGGTCCCGCCACTGTAACGGAGGAGTTTTACGCCATACTTAGCCACTGATCTGCGGATTGGGAAGGCCGGCGCAAGACCATGATTCCGGAGCCAGGAGACCTGCCTGTTCTGACAGCACTGCTTTACCTACGGGAGATAGGGAGGTGTTAAAGATGGCAGCCGCCGTACGTATTCAACGAGGGGCATCTTTATCCTTTTTCGCTTTAGGGTAAAGATGCCTTTTTTTGTATGTTCAGCAGGAAAAAGTCAGATAAAAAACAAAACCTGAGGAGGCATATAAACATGAGTCGGATCGTAAGCAGCAATATCGGATACCCGCGCATCGGCGCGAAACGGGAATGGAAAAAGCTACTGGAATCGTTCTGGGCAGGCAAATTGCCGGAGGAGCAGTTCGTAAGCGGGCTGGAGGCACTCCGCCTGGCGCATCTCAAGGTTCAGCAGGAAAAAGGAATCGAGCTCATTCCGGTAGGAGATTTTTCGTTATACGACCATATGTTTGATACGGCGGCGATGTTCGGGCTCGTTCCGAAACGTTTTGCTTACGACGGCGGTCCGGTCCCTCTCGCCACCTATTATGCCATGGCCCGCGGAAACCAAGGCGCTCCGGCGTGCGAGATGACCAAATGGTTCAATACGAACTACCACTACATTGTGCCCGAATTGAACGGTCTGACTCCAACATTGACCGTGAACAAGCCGCTGGAAGCTTACCGCGAAGCGAAGCGCAAGCTCGGGATCGATGGGAAGCCGGTTCTGATCGGACCGTATACGTTCCTCAAGCTGTCCAAAGGCTATTCGCCGGAGCAGTTGGACGCCTTGATCGAATTGTTCCTGCCGCTTTACAAACAAATTTTGACCGAATTGGAGCAGGAAGGCGCGACATGGGTACAGATCGACGAGCCGATTCTGGTTACGTCTTTATCCGAGACCGATATGGAGCGAATCGCAGACATTTATTCGCAGCTGCACGCAGCCACTCCCGGTTTGAAGCTGATGCTGCAGACGTATTTCGATTCGGTCGAGCACTACGAGCGGACGGTCGCCCTTCCGGTACAAGGCATTGGATTCGATTTCGTCCACGGAGCGGAGCGGACTATCGCCGCCCTGCGGACGCATGGGTTCCCGACCGGCAAGGCGCTGGGCGTCGGTTTGATCGACGGGCGAAACGTATGGCTGGCCGACCTCGAAGCCAAGCTGCAGCTGCTGGATGAGGTGTCCGCTCTCGTTCCGTCGGGGACGTTGATCGTTCAGCCTTCCTGCAGCCTGCTGCACGTCCCGGTGACGACCCGGACGGAAGAGCAGGCGAACGCCGATCTGCTGCCCTTCCTGGCCTTCGCCGACGAGAAGTTGGACGAAGTCGTTCTGCTGGGCAAGACGGCGGCCGGAGAACGAACGGACGCCGTACGGTCCGGGCTGGAAGCAAGCGCACGGCTCGTCCGGGAGCTGAACGCCTCCCCGCTGCGCAACCGGGCAGCCGTGCGTGCGGCTACCCGCCATATTGCCGGGGGGCTATCGGCCAGACAAAGCCCTTATTCCGTGCGCCATATTCTCCAGCAAAATAAATTCCAGCTTCCGCTCCTGCCGACAACGACGATCGGCAGCTTCCCGCAGACGCCGGAAGTGCGACAAGCGCGCAAACGCTGGAGAACCGGGGAATGGAACGAAGCGCAGTACCGTACCTTCGTACAGGAGCAAATTCAAGCCTGGATTAACATTCAGGAAGAGCTTGGCTTGGACGTGTTGGTGCACGGCGAATTCGAACGGACGGACATGGTGGAGTTTTTCGGCGAGAAGCTGGACGGCTTCCTGTTCACCCGGAACGGCTGGGTTCAATCGTACGGCTCCCGCTGCGTCAAGCCGCCGGTCATCTACGGCGACGTCGAATTCGTCCAGCCGATGACGGTGGAAGAAACGGTCTATGCGCAGTCGCTGACGAGCAAGCCGGTCAAGGGCATGCTTACCGGTCCGGTCACCATCCTGAACTGGTCGTTCGTCCGCGATGATATTTCCCGGGAACAAGTCGCCTACCAGATCGCCCTGGCGCTGCGCCAGGAGGTGGAGGCGCTGGAGAACGCGGGCATCGGCATGATCCAGATCGACGAGCCCGCGCTGCGCGAAGGCTTGCCGTTGAAACAGCAGGATTGGCAGCATTACCTGGACTGGTCGGTGCACGCCTTCCGCTTGACTTCCGCCGCCGTGAAGGACACGACGCAAATTCACACGCATATGTGCTACTGCGAGTTTCATGACATTATCGATGCGATCCGCGCTCTCGATGCGGACGTCATTTCCATCGAAACGTCGCGCAGCCACGGCGAGCTGATGCAGAGCTTCGACGAGCACACGTACGATCAGGGCATCGGTCTGGGCGTGTACGACATTCACAGCCCGAGGGTGCCAGCCGTCGACGAAATGGTTCGCACGATCGAACGCGCGCTGTCCGTATTGGAGCCGGAGCTGTTCTGGATCAACCCGGATTGCGGGCTCAAGACGAGAGGCGTCGAAGAAACAGTCGCTTCCCTGCGCAACATGGTCGCTGCCGCGGAACAATTCAGAGCGCGCTGCGCCAAAGCGTAGCTCATACGGAGCCGTCCCTTAAGGCATAGAACGGCTTATGGCTCCCCTCTTCGACAATCGTAAAAAAAGAAACCGTTTCTTTGCACAATGGAGTTGGAGGCATACTCCCCATTGCAAAGGAGACGGTTTCTTTGTCGTCGCAGCTTTTGACGAAAGAAGGCTGCTTTAGCGTTGTTGGCTTCGCGCCGACAGGTCAGTTGACTTTGACAAACGACCACTTTTGCGCATCCGTTCCATTGTCGCTCCACTGCTGGACCGCCGCGCCGTCGGCGGTCGAGGAACCGGATACATCCACGACGAGCCCGTTCGTTTTTGAAACAATCTTATAATAGCCGCCGCCCGCATCGACGATACTCCACCTTTGCGCAGCGCTGCCGTTATCGTCCCATTGCTGCAGCTGCACGCCGCTGGAAGTCGACGAGTTGGGCACATCCAGCACTTTTCCGCTGTGAACGGCCGTGAGCTTGTAGTAGCCGTCCCCGGCGCTCTCCACCTTGAACTTCTGGTTATTGGCGACGTAGTTGGTCCATTGCTGTATTTTGGCCCCGCTCTGCGTCGACACGTCCACGACATCCATCACCTTGCCGCTGGCCTTGGAGGCTATCGTATAAATGCCTCCGTTGACAATACCCGGCGAAGCTTGGTACACGCGCACGTAATCCACCAGCATTTGCGCCGGGAACGGTGTGGAAGGATCGGGGCTGCCGGGCCAATTGCCGCCCACGGCAAGATTCAGCAGGAGGAAGAACGGCCGTTGAAACTCCTCCGTGTTCCCGGTGCCATTTTCAATATAAAAAGCGTTGTACTCCTGTCCGTCCACAAACCATCGGATATATTTGGAGTCCCACTCGATGCTGTACACGTGATACTGGGAAAAATCGAGATTGCCGGAAACCCGCCCGTAATCGGCGTGTCCTCCCGCATCCCAGTGTACGGTGCCGTTGACATGCGGGTTGTTGTTGACCCGTTCCATAATGTCGATCTCGCCGCACCCAGGCCAGCCCACCGCATTGATGTTCGAGCCCAGCATCCAGAATGCCGGCCACAGCCCTTGACCGGAGGGCAGCTTGATACGCGCTTCGATTTTCCCGTAAGTAAAGCTTTTCAAATTTTGGGTTTTGATCCGCGCAGAGGTGTAATTCATGCCGCCATAAGACTCCTTGCGCGCCGTAATGACGAGATTCCCGTCCGCAACCCGCACATTTTCGGGCCGGTTCGTATAATACTGCAGCTCATTGTTTCCCCACCCGTTCTGGCCCGTGCCGATTTCCGCAGACCAGTTGGCGGAATTTAAAGCATTGCCGTTAAATTCGTCGCTCCAGACCAGATTCCAGTTCGGGGCCGCATTCGCACCGCCGACGGGCACCAGGGCGACCAGGAGAGTAAACAGCAGAAAAAAACTTAGCAGCTTTCCTCTTTTCAACATGAAATTCCCTCCTCATTTTCGGATTCTGTCCCAAAACAGCATCAAATGACAACGTTTACACAAGCTGTAATTTCATTATAAACGGCCTCCACTGGGTTGATCAACCTAAATTATGGTTTTATTTACATTTTGAAGGATTTCGAGCACCTATGACAATAAGCACAAATAAAGCGGCAGCCTGGACAGACAACTAAAAACATTTCACTTATAAATCGGAAAATGTGGTGGTATTTTTCTAAAGACTTGATTTGTAACGATATCTTAGTACAATAGTTTTATGACTACTCAAAAAATAACAAGTGATGAGCTCAGAGTCAAAATATTCAAAGCATTAGCTGATGAAACAAGATTAGACATCATACGAGTTCTATACGCCGGCAAGAAGGAAATGAATTGCGGAGAAATAGGAAACATTCGCGATACTTCCAAATCGAATACTTCGTATCACTTGCGTACTTTGAAGGAGGCGAAATTAATCAACGTACGAAAAGATGCCCAAGCAAAGTATACGAGTCTCGATTTGGAGACTTTTCAAACTTACTTACCTGGATTTCTGGATACGTTGTAGAAGGGAATCTCTTTTTTTCTTCATTAGTTCAATTATCATTGAACTTTAGAACAAATAAATGGAAAGGGTGGATACCATGTTAAGATTAACAATCTTATTATTCCTCGTCATGTTTGTCATCGGCACGGATACTTTTTTGATTTCTCCGCTCATCCCCACGCTTCAACAATTGTTTCATATCCCGACCGAATCTGCCGGTTGGATGGTCGGAGCCTATGCTTTAGGTTATGCCCTATTCGCGCTGATTGCCGGACCGCTTTCCGATGGTTGGGATCGCAAAAAGGTTATGCTTTCCGGCATGGTATGCTTCTCGGTTTCAACCCTGTTATGCGGCTTTGCCACAGGTTTTTGGTCGATGTTCTTATTCCGTTTTTTAGCCGGAATCAGCGCGGCATTTACGGCTCCTCAAGTCTGGGCCTCGATCCCTGCCCTGATCCCGACGCCGAAGATCGCCAAAGTATCCGGAATCGTCATGGCCGGCGTGGCTGCTTCCCAAGCGTTCGGCATCCCTATTGGAAGTCTGCTTGCCTCCATCCATTGGTCTTATTCTTTTTTTACAATCGGAACATTCGCGTTATTCGTGGCAATATTCATCTACTATGCTTTGCCCGAAATGAAACCGGATCAAGGCCAAATCACCAAATCTCCTATTTTCAGTAGATACATCCCGCTATTGAATAGTCCAATGGCGAGAAGAGCTTTCTTCGCTCATTTCTTATTTCAATGCGGATTCTTTGCCTCCTTCTCTTTCATCGGAAAATGGGTGACGGATCGCTTTCACCTTCCAATCGATCAAGCGGGGTATGTGATGTTTTTTCTTGGTCTCGGGAATATAGTCGGGAGCCTCTGCGGTGCCTATGTGATCAAAACATTAAACCGTTTCAACACGCTGGTTGCGGGCATTCTTGTCTCTATTGCATGTTTTATCGTTTTGCCCCACTTGCCATCGGTTGCGGCTTTCGATAGTGTTTACTTTTTCATATTCGTTACCATGGGAATCGCTTTTCCACTCATATTGGGACTGCTGAATTCGTTAAATCCGACCATCCGCGGCACGATCTCCAGCTTGGCCAGTTCGATCATGTACGCAGCGACAACGCTCGGTTCTTGGATCGCAGGCCTGATTTACGCGTCTTTTAACGGTTTTTCCGCCGTTGGCTTGTTTGCGGCTATTTGCTTTGCCGGTTCGTTGTTATTGTTTATATTCAGCGGTATTTTGGCCAGTGACGCGAAAACAAAGAAGGAGATTGCAGCATAAATGCATAGAAGAAAATCAAATGGATATTTTAAATCTTTCGAAATTCAACATCCTAAGTATTTGTGAGAATGAATTCGATTTTCTAATTCAAGTGGTGGCGAACTCTCCACCTTTGACTTGCCCTCATTGTGGATGTATAGCCAACCTTTATAAACACGATAGCAGGGAACAGATTTGTATGGACTTACCTATTCACGGCAAGCGTGTAGAGCTTCTTATAAAGCGTCAGAGGTATCGCTGTAGAGACTGCAATCGAACCTTTTGGGAGCACCTGAACCACACCATAGACGAGAAACGAAATTGCACCAAACGTTTATTGTCTTATATAGAGAAGCAAAGCCTCAAACGCACGTTTGTCAGTATATCCGAGGAAGTTGGATTGCATGAAAAAACGATACGTAACATCTTTCGTGATTACATCAATCGTCTTAAGTAAACTATTCGATTTGAAACACCTAGTTGGCTTGGGATTGACGAATTGGGTTTGGGCCGCTCCTGTTTTTCTCAAAACATCCTGAATTTACATTGCTCTTTCCTATCCCCTGATCCAGCCCTTCTCGTAGGCATAGCGCATCAATTGCACCCGGTTGTCCAAATGCAGCTTATGCAAAATATTTTTCAAATGGTTTTTCACCGTATGCTCGGAGATGGATAAAATTTCCGAGATTTCCCGGTTGGAGTTCCCTTTGGCCACGCATTCCAATATTTCCTTTTCCCGCCCGGTGAGCGGCGAATGGTCGGGAATGCTCTGCCTGACGGAGGAAAACTCCTGAAGCAAGCGCACGGCGATTTCCCGGGACATTGGGGCTTCGTCGATGGCGACGGCACGCAAATATTCATGCCAGGACGCAGGATGAAGGTTTTTCAGCAAATAGCCCTGCGCCCCTTTCTTCAGCGCCTCGAACAAATGCGTAATATCGTCCGATACCGTAACCATGACAATTTTGACATACGGGAACCGTTCTTTGATCAGCTTGGTCGCTTCCAGGCCGTCCAACTCGGGCATGCGGATGTCCATCAGAATGACATCGGGCATCCACTGCTCCGCCAGCATCACCGCTTCTTTTCCGTTCGTTGCCTCGCATATGATCTCGAACTCCGGGTCCGCTTGAATAATTTCCCGCATCGCCTGGCGCGCATGCGCATGGTCGTCGGCCAGCATAATTCGAATCGGTTGACTCATGGAATGGAATCCCCTCTCTTTCCTTACCGGCGGCGCTCGTTTCGCAACTTCTCGCCGTCCGGATCAACGATCTTACTCCTGTGATTCCATCTAACCATACCCTTCCGCAAACCCCCATGACTCGGTCGGGCTATTTCCCGCCGGACGATCGACAATTTCGTGACAAATCCCCGGCGGAAGCGCTTCAGTCTGACTCCAAAGTGCTATATACAAGCCGGAAACGAAAGTGCTAGGATTATCCTGAAAATGAAAGGAGGCGCATGTATGCATCGATGGATTATGGTGTCCCTGTGCGGAATTGCCTGCGTTCTGGGCATGGGATTTTTGTTCGCCGAGGTGCAGCGGCATTCGAGCGAGGCCAAGCAGGAGGCGGCCGCTCCGGCCCTTCCCGATGCTCCGCTGAACGCCCAGGCCGCCGAAGCCGTCTACAAGCAGTCCTGCATCGCCTGTCACGGCAACGACCTGGAAGGCAAAATGGGACCGAATCTTCAGAAGATCGGCGGCAAGCTGTCGACCGAGCAGCTGTACAAAGTGATCCAGAACGGACGCGGAGGCATGCCGGCGTTCAAGAGCAGCCTGAAGGACGAGGAGATTGCCAACGTCGCCCGCTGGCTGGCCGAAAAGAAATAATACGCGCGGAATAGGCGAAACGAATGGCGAAAAGATAACGAAACCGGAGGTTGAACAATTCACGGATGAAGCCATGGATTCAAAAGAACGGATTTAAATTGACGGTTGCTCTCCTGCTGGTCGCTCTTGCGATCTCCCTGTTTACCTGGTTCAACCAAGGTCCGCCTCTCCCGGTTTTGAAGCAGGCGCCGAACTTTGAGCTGAGCGGGCTGGACGGCGGGAAGGTTTCTTTAAACGATACGAACGGCAAAGTGCGTCTGGTGGAGTTTCTGTTCACCAATTGTCCGGACGTGTGCCCGGCCACGACGTACAACATGGTCAAGCTGCAGAACGAATTAAAGAAAGAAGGCATGTGGGGAAACAAGGTCCATTTTCTATCGGTCACCTTCGACCCCGAACGCGATACGCCTCAAGTGTTCAAAACGTACGGAGACAAAATGGGGATGGATTACAGCGGCTGGACGCTGCTGACCGGGACGGAGAAACAAACGGCGGACGTCGCGAAAGATTTTGGCGTGATGGTGCAAAAGATGAAGGATGGCGGGTTCGTGCATACGGTCACATCGCTGTTTCTGGTCGACCAGCAAGGCCAAATCCGCAAAATTTATACGATGGGCGAAGAGATGGACAACGACGAGATTCTAAAAATGATCCGGCAAATCGCCGGATCAAAATAACGCTTACGGCGTCGGCTCAAGCAGGGGATCGGAAAGGTCCTCTGCTTTGTCTTTTTCTCTCCGGTACCACTGGAAGAACACGAGGCCGAGCAGACAGCCGTACGAAATTTCCTGCATAATCTTCATGATCACGCCCCCAAGCTGCTGGTCGGACAGCGGCGTCAGCCACGGGCTAGAGAACGTCACCGGCTCCACCGGAATCGCATAGAACGGCAGGCAAAGCAGATGCGCGCCGGCGATGTAGGTCTCGTACATCGGCGCTTTGGCAAAGATGATGAGCGCGCAGGCCGGCGTCAGCAAAATGCCGTTTATGAAAATATACCCCATTTTTTTCAGCTCGCTCATCGCATAGATCGCCCCGGCCGGACTGAACACGGACCACCATAAAGCGAACGCCGAGAAGAACAGCAGCAAATGCAGCGCATTATGAAGCGCATAATTGGACATCGCCGCATCGAAAATCATCGGGATGTGATAGAAAGAAAAAGCGCCGTTGAACAAAAACATCGCAAAGATCGGATTGCCGAAAACAAGGATCACCTTCCGGCTCCACGGATTGTCGCTGAGCGACCGGAAAAAGCCTTCCGGCATCCCCCGGAGCAGCAGCGGCGGAACGATCAGGTACATCACGGACTGCTGAAGCATATGAATGCTGAACCAGAAATGCCCGCCCAGATTCAGCGGCCCTCCGAGCGCAAAGTACAGCAAGAACAGCCCGACAAAAAAGCTCGCCATTTGCCGCCCGGACACCGTGCCGCCCTTGTAGCGCATGTAAAATACGGCCGCCAGCGCAACCGTCAGAAACATCTCCGGCCCCCACACTACCCGGAACCCGTACGTTTCCATCATCAACTGAAAGTCCAAGATCAAGCCTCCTTACCTTCTTCGACTTCTGGCATCCCCTCCATCTTACCTAATTTCGCTCCCGGTTCCTATGACACGAAAGGGCCATCTCGCTGTCACAAAGGAGACAAGCTTTGTTCACCGGACCGACGACGAAATGACTCATTCGGGGCATGCCGCCCGATCCGCCTAAGGCTACAATGAGAAGCGTGAAGGAGGAACTGTCATGACCTTAGCTTACAAAATGCTCATCGCCGACGACGAGGACCGGATCCGCCGCATATTGAACCTGTATTTGAATAAAGACGGCGCCGCCGTGGACGAAACCGGAGACGGCACGCAGGCGCTGCAAATGGCTTTAGACCGCGATTACGATATTTTGCTGCTCGATTGGATGATGCCCGGGCTGAACGGCCCTGAGATTTGCCGGCTGCTCAAACAGGTTAAGGCGACGCCGGTGATCCTGCTGACGGCCAAAGCGGACGAAAGCGACCGCCTCCTCGGCTTCGAAGCCGGGGCGGACGATTACGTCCTGAAGCCGTTCAGTCCGCGCGAGCTGATCTGCCGCATCCATGCCATTCTGAAGCGGACCGCTCCGGGAAGGCTCCGGCTGGAGAACAAATCGCGCCACGACATCGTGCTGCCGCATTTGGTCATCGAGCACCTGGCCCGGCGTGTGCTGATCGAAGGTCACGAGATCGCTCTGACTTTGAAGGAGTACGACTTGCTGCGTTATTTTGCCTTGAACGAGAACAAGACGTTGACCCGCGAAGAGCTGCTGAAGGAGGTATGGAAGTACGAGGTGATTGTGGATTTTCGGACGGTGGACTCCCATATCCGGCGCATCCGGGAAAAAATGCACGCCGTCTCGCCGCATGCCGCCTCGATGCTTCGCACGGTCTGGGGCATAGGCTACCGCCTGGATGTGCCCGCTTCCTTCGCCCGCGGAGGGGGCGCCTAGCCCCGGTTCGGGACCGTCCTCCGTACCGGGTGCAGAAAAGAGCCGCTTCCGAACGAGGCGGCTTGTCCGTCCTATGCGCTAATGAAGGTTAAAGGAAGCGTTGGCTCCCTTTTGGAAGACAACACGGTATGTATCCGGCTGCACCAGATTCACTTGTCGTTGACAAAAACGCTTTGGGCTACGGTAAGAAAGGCTCGAACGGCCGGCGAAGCATCGGAGACGGAAGGACATGCTAACGCCACATTACGCCAGTCGGATACGTTCAAGCTGCGGATTTGAAGATTTTGCTGGGTCTTGAGAAACAATTCCGGGCCGATCGTGATTCCGAGCCCTTCCTGAACCATGTTGGCAATGGTGCTGCAATCCTGCACTTCAAACCGGATAGACGGCTTGGCCTTCGCTTGTTGAAAAATTTCTTCGATGTGCGATTGATACATTCCTTTTGGCATAATAAAGGGCTCGTCTTGCAAATCTTCCACCGCAATTATTTCGCGCTGCTGAAATTTATGGCCCGCAGGAAAAGCGACAACCATCTTATCTTGGATGAGCGGTACCGTGTCCCATTTCGTATGCTTGTCCTGCTGCACAACAAATCCGATGTCGATGACTCCTGTATCCAACCATTCCGCCATTTCCTCATACGTGCCTTCGTAAAATCTGAATTCGATTCGGGGATGCTTCTTCTGGAATTTTGCAAGAATTTTAGGCAAAAGACAGGAGGAAGCGCTGTAAAAAGTGCCGATACGCACAGTCCCCGCCTCCAAGCTTGCCGCTAAAGCCAGCTCCTGTTGAATGCGTTCCGTCCGATTTAAAATTTCCCGGATATGAATCAGCGTTTTTTGTCCGACCTCGGTGAGAACAAGCTCCTTCTTCCGATCGCGAATCAATAGCGTCGCACCCCATTCCGCCTCCAGACTGGCGATCGCATGGCTCACGGCCGATTGAGTCATGTTCAGCTCTTCGGACGCTTTGGTGAAGCTGCCAAGCTCGATCACTTTGGCCAAAACCTTAAAGCGGGCAATAGTCATGAGCTTTTACTCATCCCCTTTATGAAAAATAACAATTTTACTCATGTTACCACGCGATATAGAATAAGGGCAACGTGTATGACGAGGAGTGAAAAGGAATGAACCGATTTTCCATTTATTTGCTAGCTTTAGGCGCGTTCGTATCGGGTACGGCAGAATTCGTCGTATCCGGCATTTTGGAAATCATCTCTAAAGATTTCCAGGTGCCGATTTCGTTGGCCGGACAGTTGGTCACGATCTATTCTTTATCGTATGCGTTAGGGGCTCTTGGATTGGTGATGCTGACGGCAAAGTTCGGGAGAAAAAAAGTGTTGCTCTATTCCATGGTTACTTTTATCGCTGGAAGCATGATTGCCTTTTTCAGTTCTCATTTCGGCCTGCTGATGTTTTCCCGAATTGTATTGGCCATGAGCGGGGGACTGTATATCGTTATTGCCACCAATTACGCAGCCCGGCTCGCCCCGCCTGCCAAACAGGGGAATGCGATGGCCACGGTCATTACGGGATTTACCGTTTCTTTAATATTGGGCGTCCCTGTCGGAACGCTGGTTGCCGCCTATATGGATTGGCGCTATATCTATCTCATGCTTGCCGCCGTTACGCTGATCGTTCTCCTGCTGCTGGCGAGATTCATCCCAAGGCTGGAGGGAGAAAAACCGATCCCTTTAAAGCATCAATTGCTTTTCATTCGCGACAGGCGGTTGATAAGCGGATTTCTCACTACCGTATGCTGGATTCTCGGGTATACGATGGTTTTTGCTTACATCGCTCCGCTGTTGAGCGCCTTTGCCGGTTTTTCGATCGAAATGGTCAGTATATCCCTTTTGACTTTAGGCATGTTTGCTTTGATCGGGTCGCGTTTTGGCGGGTATGCCGTCGATAAATGGGGACCTGTCCGCACCATTTCCATTAGCTTGAGCATTCACGCGATGGCCTTATTCCTATTGACCTTTACGGTGACTTCTACGATAGGGGTGCTGTTGACCCTTATGATATGGGGAGCCGCCGCATGGACAACGACTCCCGCAAAACAATTTTATTTTATTTCTTTAAAGCCTCAAGCGCCGGAAATTGTTTTAAGCTTCAATACCGCCTTAATGAATATAGGGATGACTTTAGGGGCCGGTCTGGGAGGACTGGTGACGGAGTATTCCTCCGTTCTGCATTTGTCATGGATTGGCGGCGTTATGGAATTGGCCGCCTTGGCCGCTATCTCTTATTCGTTTAGGTCGAATATAAAAGGCGCATAAACCGGGCGGGGCCCGCCCGCCGAAGTTACAACGGCAGGCCCGCTTCCAGCTTGCTCAGCGCTTCGTCCAGCAATCCGGCGAAGTCCGCATCCGGATGTTCCGCATAGTATAGCATCACCGAGATGTTGACGCCGATGACCGCTCCGGCGAAGGTTCGCACGGCCGCGTCGTCCGGCTCCCGGCCGGTGCGCTTGGCTGCCAGCTCTGCGATCAACTGCATCGTCTGCGTCAGGCTGTTCAGCGATGCCGCCCGCAGCTCCGGCACCGTCATAATGAGCTCATTTCGTTCGCGCATCGTGGTGAGCTCGTCGGCAGACATGTCGGCAATCGCCGAAACCATGGCCTGGCGCACTGCTTGTAAAGGACTCAGATGTGACGGTTGAGCTTCAAATGCATCAACGAGAACAGGGTCGTAATTGTCTCTTAACAGCACGTCTTCCTTGGTTGAAAAATACCGAAAAAAGGTGCTGGGCGAAATCTCCGCTGCCTCCGCAATCTGCTCTACCGTCGTGGCGTTATAGCCCAGCTCGCGGAACAGCCGCAGCGCGTGCATTTGAACCGCTGCCATGGTCTTTGCTTTTTTGCGCTCGCGCAGCCCCATGGTTCGTTTATCGTCCGGTGGCATCTTGCTCACTCTCCGATCTTGTTTTATGTATAGCTTCCCGCCGGGATGGTCCGCTCCAGAAATTGTTCAAGCTGATGATCCCGATCCTCCATTCCGAATTCGGCTAACAGCCGCTCTCCCTCGCCCGATGCATCGGCGGCCAGCACGGTGCGGACCGCTTCCGCGTTCAATAATGCCCGCGGCGATAGGAGCAAACCGTTCATCATCATATATTTTCCGAATAATTCCATATCGAGCTTGCCGACGGCTTGCTTGCGGTACAGCTCAAAATATTTTTGGGCGAAGGCGATCCCTTCCCGCGAATGCGATCCTGTGTATTCCACGCCGGGCCAACACAGGTCGGCAACGGCAGTAAGCCACCAGGCGGGATCGATTGCCTCCTGCATTCGCCTCAATGCCTCGCGTTCGAAGAACGGCTTCGGATATGTACGCCGTTCGCGCAATTGAGCCGCCAATAATTCCGCTTCGATGGCAGCGACGGTAATCCCTTGACCGTAAATCGGGTCGAAGTTGCAGAGCGCGTCCCCCATCACAAGCAGCCCGGACGGCCACCGCTCCATCCGCTCAAAGCGCTGCCGGAAGCATTCCGGCACCCGATACCCGCGCGGCGGCCCCAGCGGCTCGCACGCTTGCAGCAGCTCGGCAATCGAAGGATCCGGCAATGCGGCCAGCTCCTGTTCGTATAGCCCGGCATCGGTCGTCGGGTAACGCTGTCCGCCCGCGTAATACAATACGACTTCGGCCGTATCCTGTTCAACCGGTCCGAATACGGCGGTGCCGATTCCTTTGGCCGGAACGCCTTCGGTGACGACCACGCTCCATTGCTCCGCCACGTGCGAAGGGATTCTGTAATAGCGCGTGCTGTACCCGAGCGAGGCTTTCAGACGTTCCGGTTCCGGCACGTGATAGCCGAGAGCCTGAAGCCATTTTACCAGCTTGGAGGACCGGCCGCTAGCGTCCAGCACCAGATCGGCTTCGAGCGTCATTGACTGCGCCGTCTTACTCCGTTCCCGAACCGTCACGCCTGTAACTGTTGCGCCGTCCGAAGCCATCTGCAGCCCCGTCGTTTCGTACCCGCTTACAAACCGCACATTGGGGATCGCTTGAAGGCGCCGGCGAATGACCCATTCCAGCAGAGCCCGGCTGGCGCCCGCATCTTTCCGGTCAACCACTTCCATGGTTCCGTAAACACTGACGGACCGGATGCGTTTGCCCTCTTTCGGGAAAGCCCCTTGCGCCAGCAAATCGTCCGTCCAGCCGGGGAACAGGCTCTCCAGAATAAGCTTGCCGCGCGGCAGCAGCCGGTGCGGATGAAACGCCTGAGGCGTACCCGGACGGTTCCCGGGCTTGTCCGGAAAGTCGTCCTTGTCCACGACGAGAACTTCGTCGTAATGCTCCGACAGCACCCGCGCAGCCAGCATTCCAGCCATACTGCCCCCGATGACCAGCGCTCTTCTCCAATTTGGCTCGTTACTCATGCTCGCAGCTCCTTTTCAGATCGTTGGATTATTTTGATAGTTACACGATAATGATAATATATGTCTTTTGATAGTTACTGTCAAATTATAAAGCGATACCGTTCGGCAAAAAAAGAAAACCGCTCCCCGGAAGGAACGGTTGACCTGAACGAATATTGTCTGCTGAACGGATGATCCTAACTAGACTGCTTCTTCTCTTAATTTTTTCCGAATCAGCCGGATAAACGATTCTGCGACCGGCGTTAACGGATGATCTTCGGCTGTGCATATCGCAATCGGCCGTTTCAGCTCGACATCCCGCACATACACTCGGGCTACCTCGCCCCGCTCGATATATTCGCGTGCCGCCATGGCCGAGATGAGATTTGCCCCGTACCCGGCACCGACCGCTCGAATCGTCTCGTGCAGTCCGTTAAACTGCATCCCGATCTTCGGCTGCCTTACGTTATAGGTCCGGCACATCGACAGGAACCTTTCTCGAGTCGAGCTTCCCTCCTCCCGGATGACGAACGTTTCTTCCATCATTTCCTTTAAAGAGGCTTCGCGGTTCGCCAGAGGATGCCCGGCCGGAACGATGAACCACAGCTCTTCGTCGAACAGATGCTCCCATTTTATTCGGGGCTGCTCCCAACCTCCCGCAATAACGGCTACGTCTGCCCGATGTTCCCACAGAAGGGCGAACGCTTCGCGGGTATTGACGGTGATGACGTTGATGGCAACGTCTTCATGCCGGGTTTTGAAATATGCGATCCATCTCGGAAGCAGCACCGTTCCGGGGAGGTTGGTCACGGCAAGCGTCAGTTCCCCTCGTTTTCCCGCCGCAATGTCGCTCATCCGGTTCTCGATTTCGCGTTCCGCAGCGAACAGCTTGCCGGATAGAGCATACAGCTCCCGGCCTGCATACGTCAGAGCAATGCCCCTGCCGTCCGGCCGAACCAGCTTGAGGCCGATTTCTTTTTCCAGATTTCTCAGATGCTGGGTGACGGCAGGCTGACTGATGCGAAGCTCTTCTGCCGCTTGGGTTACATGACCGCTCCGGGCTACGGCATGAAATACTTTTAGCGCATGCAAATTCACGGCTCTCCCCCATTCGCAAGGAATTCATAAGTATATCTTATCGGTTGGTGATCATTATATATTAGTTTTTTGCGAGGGCGTGAACTATTTTTAGTATGATCGGCTTACGTTAAAGCAGCGTATGAGGAAGAGAGTGAATGTGCAATGGATAAGACAACGATTCGCGGGAAAAAGGAAGTGCTGCGAATCTCATGGATTACGGCGCTTTGTCTGACGGGGGACTCGATGCTGTACATCGTGCTGCCTTTGTACTGGAAGGAAGCCGGTCTGGACTCGCTCGTTCAGGTCGGCATTCTTTTGTCCGTCAATCGGCTGGTACGGCTGCCCTTGAACCCTATCGTCAGCCGGATTTACCGTCATATCAGCCTGCGGCAGGGCATGCTCGCAGCGGTCGTGCTGGCGATCCTGACGACCGCTTCATACGGTTTCATCCACACGTTCCCCCTCTGGATTGCAGCGCGGTGCGTCTGGGGCCTGGCTTGGTCTTTGTTAAGGCTTGGCGCCTATTACGCCATCCTGGAGCTGTGCCGGGATCGCAACGAAGGCCGGCTGTTCGGCCTGTATAACGGTCACTACCGGCTGGGGAGCCTCGTCGGGATGCTGCTCGGAGGCGCCCTTGCTGAGATGCTGGGGCTTCGTACCTTAGCATGGCTTCTTGGTGCAGCGACCGTTTGCGGCGTTCCTTTCCTGCTGCGTGGCCTTCGAATCGACGATGTGCAAAAGAAATCCGTCCGGCTGGCGGAGGCTTCCGTTCCGATTCCGCAGCAGCGCTCCGGAACAGCCGCGTTCATGACCGTGCTGAAAACCAAAGACGTCCCTTGGCTGCTCGCCGCCGCTCTAGGCTCGGCCATGATTTACGAAGGGATGCTGACCTCCACGCTCAGCAATTATGCCGAAACGAGACAGGCCTCGATGACGGTCCTCGGCTTTACGCTCGGCGGCGCGTTTATCGCCGGGGGACTGCAGGCGCTGCGGTGGGGCTGGGGCCCCTTCCTGTCGCCGTTCATCGGCAGCCTGTCGGATCGGCAGTCCAATAAAGCCCGCCTGCTGACGTGGACGATGGGCGTGGCAGCTGCCCTGCTGTTTTTGTTTCCGCTGCCTTTGCCCATGTGGGGCTGGATTGCTGTGGCCGTTGGGCTTTTGATGACATCGACTTGTACGACGACGCTCATGGATGCCTTGGCCGGCTCCGTCTCCGGCACGCTAAGCATGTACGATCGAAGAACCGTCATGACGGCCTATTCCGTCACGTTGGACGTGGGAGCGGCGCTCGGTCCGGCCGTCTCGTTCTGGGTGGTGCAGCATGCGGGGTATCCTGCCGTTTATTGGGGGGCTGCGGCGATGTGGCTCGGGCTTTGCTGTTATTTCTTCGTTTCGAGGCCGTTCGCGAAGCCGTGAATCGCGCCATGACTCAGGAAGAAGCCGAAAAATCGCCGGCTGGAAGTACGAGGAGCTTATTTTTTTTACAATATGGACGACGATCCGGACGATTACGAGGAATTTCTCGATCCCGTCAGGAGAGGCCGCCGTTACTACAGCGTTTATACCGAAAGCGGACTTATGGGATTCTTTTCTTTTACACCGCAAGAGCAGGAAGGGCTAACGCTTGCCGAAAAAGCTTTTGCCCCGCGTCTCTTTGTTTTGTCCGTGGCCACTTTGAATCAACGGGCGATCCAAGCGTACGAAAAAGCGGGATTTGTGCAGACAGAGACATTTGTACAGCAGACGAACGGAGGCAGCTATGACTTTATCCGGATGATCAAAAAAGCAAAACGGGCTGCCCCGCTGTAAAACGATCGCAGAGCAGCCCTCGCCTTGATCAAGCTACGTTTATTCGAAACCTTTGGCGCGCAGGTTGTTCAGGCTGGTTTGAAGGCAGTCAAACGGATTTTTGCCGTAGCAATCATCCTGTTCGACGGCTCCCCATTCGACGCCGATCTCCCTGCACGCGTCCAGGATGCGCGTGAAATTCATGTTGCCTTCGCCGACTTCGGCAAAGCGCTGCTCCTGCTTGGCCGTTACGGCCATATCCTTCAGGTGGATGACCTTCATCCGTCCGTCAAGCTTGCGAATCCAATCGGCCGCATCGCCTCCGCCCGCTTGGGCCCAGTACACATCCAACTCGAAATGGACCGCCTCCGGATCGGTTTCCCGGATCAGAATGTCCATTCCCGTCGCTCCGTCGAATTTGACGAATTCAAAGCTGTGGTTATGATAAATAAACTGCAGCCCCGAACTGTTCAACTGCCGGCCGATTTCCGTCGCCTTAGCGGCGAACGCTTCGTATCCTTCCCGACTGGTGCGATACTGCTGCGGCATACCGCCCAAGCCGACATAACGGCAGCCCCACAAGCGGTGCATCGCAATAACCTCATCCAGCTTGTCCGTCAAATCCTCGTATCCGATATGCGTCGCGCAGATCGTCAAGCCTTCCCGGTCCGTTATCTCCTTAAGCGCCTCCGGTTCGATCGGACCGAGCCCGGAAACCTGAACCGCGCGATATCCGATTTCTTTCACCCGCTTAAGCGCAGCTTCGATATCCTCCGGCGTTTTCAGAAAATCCCGCAGCGTGTACAACTGAGCAGCTAGTTTCATCAGTATCTCTCCTACGTTTTGTCATCGGTTTGGTTGGATGATTTTGGAACAGACATTCAACCCTATCATATCAAAGTTTCCTAGTCACAGCCATAGGAAAACGGTTACTTTTTTTATGTGCATGCTCGATAAAAAACTTCCTTCAAGCGGCACTCCGGCAGCTCAAAGGAAGCTTTTTCTTTTCTTACCCCGTCTGTTGTCCTTCTAGCCAGCGGACCGCTTCTCCGAAATGACCGCCCGACCGCTCTAACGCCGCCGACGCTTCCTGCCTGCCAATAGCAAACCGGTGCATCAGGATCGCCAGGCGCGCATCGCCTTCGGCCCGCAGGGCCAGCTCCTCCGCCGCCATCCGGTCCGCTCCGGTCGCTTCGCCGACGATGCGCACGACTCGGTCGCGCAGCTTGGCGTTCGTCGCCTGCACGTTCACCATCAGGTTGCCGTACACTTTACCGAGCTGAACCATCACCGTTGTGCTGATCATGTTCAGCACCATCTTTTGCGCAGTGCCGGCCTTCATGCGCGTCGAACCGGTGACCACCTCGGGTCCGACCGGTACCTCGATGCCGTGTGCCGCCTCCCGGCTAAGCTCGGTGCCCGTGTTGCACGAGATGCCGACGGTCAAGGCACCGATGCGGTTGGCTTCGCGGATCGCCCCCAGCACATACGGCGTCCGGCCGCTCGCCGTAAGGCCGACGACCGCGTCCGCTTCTGTCGCATGGCGCGCGATATCCGCCGCCCCGGCTTCCAGGTCGTCCTCCGCGTTTTCGACGGCGTTCACCATTGCTGTCTCGCCCCCGGCAATAATGCCGCGCACGAGCGACGAATCGACCCCGAACGTCGGAGGACATTCGGACGCGTCCAGAATGCCGAGCCGGCCGCTCGTGCCGGCCCCGATGTAATAAAGCTTGCCTCCCTGCCTCAACCGCGCCGCAATCGCGGTGATCGCTTCTTCGATTTGCGGCAGCGCGGTTTGTACGGAAGCGGCAATCGTACCGTCCTCGCCGTTGATCGTCTCGATGATTTCCCGCACGCTCATCCGGTCCAAATGGACGGACTTGGCGTTCCGCTGCTCCGTAACCGGCTGCCGTTGTTCGTTATGCGTCATAAATTCTCCTTCCCTTCTCGGCTCCTGATCGCATTAGCTGCCTTTCTCGTCCCGTCTTACTTGACCGCGCCCGCCGTCATGCCGTCCATGAACTGTCTGGAGGAGAGGGCGAACAGCACGATCATCGGCAGCGACGACAAGGTTAGCCCCGCGAACAGCACGCTCCAATCGGTGGAGTATTCGCTGAACAGCGTCAGCATGCCGACGGGAATCGTCTTTTTCACTTCGTCTTGGATGAAGATCAGCGGGAAGAAGAAATCGTTCCACACCGTGATGAAATTCATGATCATGACCGTTCCGAGCGCCGGTCGCATCAAGGGCGCCACGATGCTCAGCAGCAGGCGGATATCGGAGCAGCCGTCGATCCGGCCCGCCTCCTCCAGCTCCTTCGGCAGCGTCCGAAAAAATCCGGTCAAGATCAGGACCGACATCGGGATGCCGATGGCCGTATACATCAAAATCAGCGAAATAACCGTGTTCATCAGCCCCAAATTTTTCATCAGCATGAACAGCGGAACGATGCCGAGCTTGACCGGAATCATCATGCCGAGCAGGAAGAAGAAGAACAGCGCCGGATTCCAGCGGAACGGATATCTGGCAATATAGAACGAAGCCAGCGATCCGAACAGCAGAATCAGGGCGACGGAAACGACGCTGACCGTCAGGCTGTTCCAAAAATAATCGAAGTAAGGAAGCTGGTCCAGCAGCTTCTTGTAGGCGGCCATACTCCAGGCCTTCGGCAGTCCGATCGGATTTTTGAAAATGTCGATGTTCGTCTTAAAAGAAGACAAGAGCATCAGAACGATCGGATAGAGGCTGAGAAGCGCGAACAGACTGGCGATAACGTAATGCGATGCGCGTAATGCCGGGTTTGTTTTCACGAAGCGTCTACCCCCTTTCTAATACTCCATGTCCCGCTTGCGAACATAGGCCATAAACAATGCGGACAGTGTAGCGATGATCAAGAACAGCACGACCGCCAGCGCCGAGCCGAGACCGACCGCCACGCCGTCGCCCGACGAGCCGCCGAAAGCCGTACGGTAAAAGAAAACCGCCAGCGTATCCGTCGAATGATACGGTTCTCCCTGCGAGCCTTGCATCGCATATATAAGCTCGAACGCTTCGAACGCGTGAATGAACGTAAATACGGTGAGAATGACGACAGATTGCGTCATCATAGGCAAAATGATCGAACGAATCAAGCGGAAACCCTGCACCCCGTCCAGCCTCGACGCCTCGATCACCTCTTGGGAGATCGACTGCAAGCCTGCAAGCAGAATCAGCACCGCGAAGCCGACGCCGAACCAACTGTTCGCGAGAATGATCGCCGTCAGCGCCGTGTCCGGCTCGCCAAGCCACGGCCTCGCCCATTCGGTGAGACCGATGTTTTTGAGCGCGAAGTTTACGACGCCGGAATTCGGGTTCAGCATGAGCTTCCACAGGAAGCCGACGACGATGACCGACAGCAGCCGAGGCACGAAGTAGGCCATTTTGAACAACTCCGCGCCCTTCACTTTCGTGTAAATAATGTATGCCAAAATGAAAGCGATACCATTTTGCACAACCATTTCCAGTATAAAATAGTAAACGTTATGACCAAACGCGTTCCAGAACAGCCCGTTGAACGGCTCCGTCGTAAACAGCTTGACGAAATTGTCAATCCCGACAAAAGCGCCCTTCTGAAGCCCCTTCCAGTCGAACAAGCTGTAGCTGAAAGCCGCTACGATCGGGTACACGACAAACAGCGCGTAGACGGCGAGGGCAGGAACCGGGAACAGGTGGATGATCCCTCGTTTCCAGTTCAAACCCGGCTGCCGTTTGCTTGTGCGGTCCCATACCGCCACTTCTCGATTCATTGCGCCCCGCCCTTTCTATAAGGTTTGTGTCGACCGGCGGTTTATTTGGCCGCGGGCTTGAACCAGGAATCGGCGCTCTTCTGCACGACATCCGTCACCGTGTCCGGTTTTTCCTTGCCGAGGAACATTCCTTGGAGAGCCGTCTCCAGTGTAGCCTTGGTCGTCGGATTGCCTGCACTGAAATGGACGACCATTGCATACGGCGTCGAATTGGCGGCAGCGAGCTGGATCATTTTCGCGACGAGCGGGTCGGAGGATTCCACGCCCGGAATCGTGCTCGGCTTCTTCAGATCGTCGGCCACCATCTTGCCGAATTCCTTCGTCGTCATGAACTCGATAAACTTCATAGCCGCTTCTTTATTCTTGGAAGCCGCGTTGACGGCGAACGAGCCGTCCACCCAGTTGGTCACGCTGGCCTTGCCGTCCGCCTTCACCGGAGGAACCGGGAACAGATCCAGATCGAGGTCCGGGTTCATCTTTTTCATGACCGCAATTTCCCAATCGCCCATCACGATCATCCCCGCCTGCTCGGTGACGAACAGATTGCGCATGTCATCCATGCCGAGACCCGTATAATTTTCCGGGAAATAATTTGTCAATCCTTGGAGCATCGTGATCGAGTCGGTGAACTCTTTGCTTTTGAAGTTCGTTTTGCCTGCGAGCAGGTTATTGACAAACTCGGTGCCGCCGTAAAACTGCGGGCCAAGCGCGCCGTGCGTCAGGGACAAAATCCAGCCTTCCTTGGAGCCGAAGGCAAACGGCGCAATCTTGTTCTGCTTCAGCGTATCGGCCGCCTTCATCAGCTCATCCCAAGTTTTCGGCTCAGACAGGTTGAATTTTTTGAACAGCTTTTTGTTATAAAAAATTTGCGTCGAGCTGTAGACCGTCGGCACGCCGTATACTTTGCCGTCCTTGCCGGTGGCGGCCATCTTCGCTTCCTTCGGAATCGCTTCGAGCCCCTTGACGCTGTCGAGCGGCTCCAAATATTTGGCGTCGGCGAGCGCAATGCCGGCCGCATACGGTCTGAGATGGATGATGTCGGGGCCGCTTCCGGTTTGCAGCGCCGTATTCAGCACCGTGTTGTATTCGGTGTTTTTGGTCGGCTTGAATTCGATCTCGATGTCGGGGTTCGTCTTGTTGAACGCTTTGATGATCTTCTCGTACACTTCCTTGTCTTCCGTCCGCCAGCTGCCCATCGTCAGCTTGACCTTCTGAGCTTCCGTTTTCTTTCCTCCGCCCCCGTTTGCCGCCGGAGCTTCTTGCGCCCCGTCCTTCGACGGGCTGCTGCAGCCCGTTGCGATGAGCGATATGGCCGCAGCGAGCGCGATGGCCGATTTCATGGTCTTTGTCCCCTTCATACTTAAGCCCTCCCTTGGGTGATGATTCGCTATTTATCCTCGATGAGCGAGGTATAAACCGTCGTATGCAGAATCGGCCGCAGCTCCCGCATGATCGGACTTCGTCCGAAATGCACCGCGTTGGTCAAGAACACGACAATCAACTCGTGGAACGGGTCGATCCACAGGCTCGTTCCGGTAAAGCCGGTATGCCCGAAGCTGCCGTGCGGCCAAGACGCCCCGCAGGACGGCGCCCGCTCCTGACCATGCCATATTTCCCAGCCAAGCGCCCGGCCTTGATACGGATTGCGGAAGCAAGCGTTGATGGTTTCCCTGCTCAGCAGTCCGCCACCGCTCGGGTCAAGCCAGGCTCGGGCGTACTTGCGCAGGTCGTCCGCCGTTGTGAACAGTCCCGCGCTGCCGCTGACGCCTCCCAGATGGTAGCTCTTCTCGTCATGGACGACTCCGTGCACATATCCAGCGCCGTCGTCCAGCGGTTCCGTGGCGGCGATTCGTCCGAGCAGCTCCGGCCGCGGATTGAACATCGAATCGGCCATCCCCAGCGGGTCGAACACGTACCGGCGCGCGCACGATTCCAGCGATTGCCCGGATACGACGGCGGCGACTTCGCCCAGCAAAATCATCCCGAGGTCGCTGTACACCGCCTGCTCCCCGGGCTCCGTCACCAGCTCCTGCTTCAGCACGAGAGGAATGACGTCCCGGCGCTCCGTCCGCTTGGCGTAAGGAAGCTCGGGAGAAAGCCCGGACGTATGCATCAGCAGGTGACGCAGCGTCACGTTCGGATGGCGGAAGCCGGTAATATACGCCTGGACGGGATCGTCCAGGCGAAGCCTTCCCTGTTCCGCCAGCGCCAGAATGACCGGCAAGGTCACCGTCACTTTCGTTAACGAAGCGACGTCGAACATCGTACGCTCGGTCACCAGGCATTCGGCGGTGCCGTCCGAATAGGACCCGTAAGCTTGGCTCCATCGAACGTCAGCCCCCAGCGAGATATCCACAACGGCTCCGGGAATCGCCTTTTCCTTCACCCATCGCCGGATCAACCGGTCTACCGCGCTCCATTTCTTTGGATCGGTCATCTCTCCCTCGCCGCCCCTCTTTCTAATGTGCCAATATTTTTGTAAACGCTATCATTCTTCATACTCATATTATAAAATATTATTTCATTTTGTAAATAGTGACATGAAATTTTATTTCCGGGAATAAAAAAGCCTTGCGCCTAAAGCGCAAGAGGAGAGTGTGGAGAAAGTGATCTTATAAAGAGATGTATACAGAGGGGGGTATCCACTGGAAAATGATAGAGGCCCCTTTGTCTTCGGGAAATGTCCGCTAGTAAGTAGCTTTTCAATCAAATTTCCCGATGACAACAGCGGTCGGAAGTAGATACCCCGCCCCTACGTAATTTCTATTACCTCAATTGACCACTTTCTCATCAAGCTTCCCTTGCGCTTAAAGCGCAAGGGGAAGTGATCTTCACTAAAAACAGAGGGACATACGGGGATGGGGTAGACACTCGGGGAGCGATAGCCTTCGCCTTTGTCCGCGGGAAATATCCGCTGCGAAGCGGCTTCAAATCAAATTTTCCCGCAGGCCCGGGGTCCCTGCGAAGTACTTGGATTACTCGATCATTGGGCATCGTGAAAAATAAGGCCCAGACTATAGCGTGTGCCCGCTGTAATCGTGCTTACGCCGTGACGGAGCGTCGTCCGGTACGTTCCGCGCGTGCCCTGCACCGGACGATGCTGCGTCGGAAAAATCAGCCCGGCTCCTTGCTCCAACGTAATCGCATGGCCTCTGGACTGCGCTCTCGGCCTTTGCTCAACTAGCAAAAATTCGCCTCCCGCGAATTCCTTTTCGTGCTGATTCAAGACAAAAACGATCTGGAACGGGAAAAATACATCCCCGTACATATCTTGATGCAAGCAGTTATAGCCCCCTGCCTCGTACTTCAAAAGCAGCGGCGTCGGACGGGTCTGCCCGTGCTCATGGCAGCGCTCCAGAAACTGCGCCAACTCGGGAGGGTACACGGCTTCCTGACCAAGCTGCGTCTGCCAACGGTTGGCCGCTTCAGCCAGCCGAGGGTAAAACGAGACGCGCAGCTCCTGCAGCAGCGGCGGCAGCGGAGCCTGAAAATATTGGTATTCTCCGATGCCAAACCGGTACCTGGCCATATCGATCCGGGTCCGGAAGTGCGACTCCACCTCGTACATGCTTATGAGCTCGCGGCACTCCTCGTTTCGCAGCAAAGGGGGAAACGCGGCAAAGCCTTGCTCGTCCAACGTTTGTTGGATCGAAGGCCAATCCAACCCCGCGACGCGCTTCGTTATTGAATCCGTCATACCAAAGGCTCCTTCCGTGATAAGTTAGCGGCTGCCTTCATCATAACCAAAAAGCACTGGCAGCGTCTTTCCATATCATGCTTACCTATTTGGGTTTACGGCAGACGCTGTGCAAATCATCCATTTTTACCATTTCGAGCGTGTGACGGGACTCCGTTTCAATACCCGCAAGGCACTTGCTAAAATTAGCGGAACAAAACCGCATCTATTTCCGCCCAATAGGCCCGTTTGCACAAAATAGAGAACCTGTGGTGCGTAAACGCCCCGGAATCAGCGAATATGAACATTTTTCGACACGATTTAGTCACCTCAGTTCCTCTATCCATGGGACCAAGCGTCAAAAGCTTCATTAGCGCACTGTAGTTCCTTTATGTTCAAACCGGGGCGTTCAACGGCTTCAAGCCGCCGCAGATGCCAAGCAAGCCGAAGCCCCCGGCTATCTCCTCCGAATAAAAAAGAGACCGCCCCTCGGCAAAAACATCTGCCTCTGGAACGATCCCTTATCGGTACTATTGTTACTCCCGCTCGCTACGAGCCCGCTGCCCCGGCCTGGCGACGGCCGGCATCAAGCCTCGCCGCCTGCGCCCAGCCGGTTCGCCTTGGCCCGGCTCACCGCAAAATCGGCCAGCAACCGCGCACCGTAGCCGGTCGCGCCGGCCGGGTAATAGCCTCGCGCAGCCTTGGCCTGCACGGTGTTCGCCATGTCGATGTGCACCCAGCGCATCGTCTCGGCCACGAAGCGGCGCAGGAACAGCGCCGCGACAATAGCTCCGCCGTACGAAATCGGCGGAATGTTGTTCATGTCCGCGTAATCGCTGCGCAGCAGCTCCTCGTAGTCGTCGACGAGCGGCATCGGCCACAGCCGGTCTCCGCAATGCTCGCCGATGGCGGCCAGCGTGTCGACCAACTGGCGGTCGCCCCACGCCCCGGCGAGGCCCAGCCCAAGCGCCTCTCCGACGTTGCCCGTCAGCGTCGCGATGTCGATCACCTCCCGGGCGCCGAGACGCCCGGCGTGCAGCAGCGCATCGGCCAGCACGAGGCGGCCTTCAGCGTCGGTGTTGCCGACCTGAACGGAGAGACCGTTCGGGTACGTGACCACCGTGGACGGCACGAACGCCGCCGCATCGGGCATATTGTCCGCGACCGCGATCAGCGCGACGATGTTCGTCTGCAGCTCCGAGCGGCTGATCATGTCCATCGCGCCAAGCACGGCGCAGGCGCCGCCCATATCGAACCGCGCATCGCTGATATCCCGTCCGGACTTGACGTTCATGCCGCCCATATCGAACGTAATGCCTTTGCCCACAAGCGCCAGCAGCGGCTGCGACGGATCGGTGCAGAACGTCAGCTCGATGAGCGCGGGCTTGTACCGGCTTCCCTGCGCGACGGTCAATAGCCCGTTCATGCCCAGATCGGCCAACTCTTGCTCCCCATAGACGCGAACGTTCACCGGCCGCTCCGCAAACCGCTCCCGAACGAACTCAACGAGCGATTCCGGATGCAGCACGTTCGGCGGCTCGTTGCACAGGTTGCGCGCAAACATCGTTCCTTCCGCGCGAATGGCCGTCTGCTTCAGCGCTTCTTCATAAGAAGCTTCCCCGCCCCCGGCGCATACCAGGTGCAGACACTCCACCGTACGGGCTTCCTTGCGGGATTTATATTTGTCGAACGCATACGAACCGAGCAGCCAGCCCTCCGCCCAAGCCCGCACCGCTTCTTCCTCGGAAAGCGAGCCGTTCAGCGCACGGACGAACGATTCCAGCATGACGGTCACGGTCGCAAAGCCTTCCTTATGAACCGCTCTGGCCGCATTCCCGGCCGCTTCGCGCAACCGTTCCGCATCGATCTTCGCCTCCGGTCCGAGACCGACGATCAGCACGTGCGCCTCCCCGCCGCGCCCGTAAAACCAAGTGACCGCGCCGCGGGCTTTCATCGCCGGCCGCAGCTCCAGCTGCGGAACCGGCTGACCGGCGTGCTCCGGGCACAGAAAAACGGTGACATCCGCCGTTTGAACGAAACCTGTCGTGATCTTCATCCTTTGCTCTCCCCATACAAGTGGCAAGCCACGTAATGGCCCGGCTCCTGCTCCTGGAACACGGGCGCCTTCGTCCGGCAAACGTCCATTGCCACCGGGCAGCGGGTATGAAACCGGCAGCCGGACGGCGGGTTGACCGGGCTGGGCAGGTCGCCTTTCAGCACGATTTTCTCACGCTTCAGCCGCGGGTCCGGTACGGGCACGGAAGAAAAGAGCGCCTGCGTATACGGATGCAGCGGCTTTTCGTAGATCGAGTCCTTATCTGCGAGCTCGACCATCGAGCCGAGATACATGACGCCGATCCGGTCGCTGATATGCTCAACGACGCTCAGATCGTGGGAAATAAACAAGTACGTCAGCCCGAACTCCTCCTGCAAGTCCTGCAGCAGGTTCAGCACCTGCGACTGGATGGACACGTCGAGCGCGGATACCGGCTCGTCGGCTACGATCAGGCTCGGCTTCACGGCCAAAGCGCGGGCAATGCCGACGCGCTGACGCTGGCCGCCGCTGAACTCGTGCGGGTAGCGTTCGCCGTGGAACGAGCTTAAGCCGACGACTTCAAGCAGGCGCTGAACATCCTTCTCCCGCTCCGCCGCCGACATCTTCTCGTGAATAAGCAGCGGCTCGGCGATGATGTCCTTAATCTTCATGCGCGGATTCAGCGACGCGTACGGGTCCTGGAACACCATCTGCATCTGCCGCCGCAGCGGACGGATGCGGGCCTCGTCCAGCTTCCCGATCTCCTGCCCGTCGAACCAGATCTCGCCTTCGCTCGGCGCCAGCAGCCGCGTAATCAGGCGGCCCGTCGTCGACTTGCCGCAGCCGCTCTCGCCGACGATGCTGAACGTCTCGCCCTTGCGGATGGAGAAAGATACGTTATCCACCGCCTGCAGCAAAGCCGGCTTCCCGAACCACCCTTTCTTGATCGGAAACACTTTGCGCAGGTTTTTCACTTCCACCAGCGGTTTCGTCACGCTTCCCCTTCTCCCTTCGCGCTATCGTTCTCATAGAGCCAGCAGCGGCACTTTCGGCCGCCGGTTGTCTGCACCAGCTGCGGCTCCCGCTCGCGGCAGATGTCCATCACCGCCGAGCAGCGGGGAGCGAACTTGCAGCCGGTCGGCATATTCGTCAAGTCCGGCACGTTGCCTGGAATCGATTCGAGACGCCTGTGATTCTGGCGCAGCTTCGGCACCGAATGAATAAGCCCCTTCGTATACGGATGCTGCGGATCGTCGAAAATATCCAGCACGTTCCCTTCCTCGACCACACGTCCGGCGTACATGACGATCACGCGGTCGCACATTTCGGCCACCACGCCCAAATCGTGGGTGATGAGCATAATGGACATGTCGTTCTCGTCCTTCAGCTTCTTCATCAGGTCCAAAATTTGCGCCTGGATCGTCACGTCCAGCGCGGTGGTCGGCTCGTCGGCAATAAGGAGCTGCGGATTACAGGACATCGCCATGGCGATCATGACCCGCTGCCGCATGCCCCCGGAGAGCTGGTGCGGATATTCGTCGATGACATCTTCCGCGCGCGGAATGCCGACCAGCTTCAGCATATGAACGGCGTGCTCACGCGCCTTGCTTTTATCGTATTTCAAATGCAGGCGGATCGCTTCCACGAGCTGCTTGCCGATTTTGAGCACCGGATTGAGCGACGTCATCGGCTCCTGGAAAATCATCGCGATATCCTTGCCCCGGATCGAACGCATCTCGCTTTCGGACAGCGCCACCAGATCCTTCTCCTGAAAACGGACGGTTCCCCCGACGATGCTCCCCGGAGTACCGTGCAGCAGCCGCATGACGGACAAGGACGTGACGCTTTTGCCGCAGCCGGATTCTCCAACCAGACCGAGCACTTCGCCTTTGTTCACATGAAAATCGACGCCGTCGATCGCGTTGACTTTGCCTTGATCCCGGGTGAACTGTGTCTTGAGGCCTTTCACGTCAAGTAGTTTTTGAGTCATTCGCGTTACTCCTGTTCTAATTCTTGATCTTCGGATCGAGCGCGTCTCTCAAACCGTCTCCCAGTATGTTGAACGCGAGAACCGTCAGGAAAATGGCGGCTCCCGGAAAATAAACGACATGCGGCGCGATGCTGAGGTAATCGCGGCCCATGCTCAGCATGGCCCCCCAGTCCGGGTCCGAAGGCTTCGCCCCGAGGCCGAGAAAGCTCAGGCCCGATGCGGCGAGAATCGTCGTCCCGATCCGCATCGTGAAGTAAACGATCAGACTCGGAACGGTTTCGGGAAAAATGTGACGGGCAATAATCCGCACATTGTTCGCCCCGATGGAGCGGGCCGCTTCCACATACAGCGATTCTTTCGTTTCCAGAGTGGCGCTGCGGATCAGCCTCGCGAACGATGGAATGCCGAAGATTGCAACGGCGACGACGACGTTCATCAGCCCCGGCCCGAGGATTGCGACGATGCCGATCGCCAGCAGCAGATCGGGGAACGAAAACATGACGTCGCTGCTCCGCATGATCAGCCGGTCGAGCCAGCCGCCGTAATAGCCGCTGATCAGCCCAAGCAGCGTGCCGATGGCCGCGCCGATCAGCACGGCGCTAAGGCCGACGGACAGCGACAGCCGGGTGCCGACGAGAATGCGGCTGAAAATATCGCGGCCGTACTCGTCCGTACCGGCCAAATGCTTCGCCGACGGACCGGACAAAATGTTGTCGTAATCCGGCACGGACGGATCGTAAGGCGCAAGCGCGGGACCGATCACCGCGACGATGACGAGCAATAAGATAAACAAGCCTGCGGCGAACGCGAGCTTTTGCTTTTTCATTTTGATCCAAAAATCGCGGAGCGGACTGCTTTTCGTTAACGGAACGGCCGTGTCCGCAGCGTGGTCGATGACGATGTTTTGACTCATGGTGGTCCTCCTCAGTTCTGGCCCGACAGGCGAATTTTAGGATTGAGCACGCCATACAGGACGTCAACGAGCAAGTTGACCAGAATGAATTCGACGGCGAACAGCAACAGCTCCGCTTGAATGACCGTATAATCGCGGAAGGCGATCGAATCGATCAGCAGCCGCCCGAGCCCGGGGATACTGAATACCGTCTCGACAATGACCGAGCCGCCGAGCAGAAAGCCGAACTGAAGCCCGGCCACCGTAATGACGGAGATCATCGAGTTTTTCATCGCATGCCCCCAGACGACCGCGCGCTCGTTCAAGCCTTTGGCCCGGCCGGTCCGGATGTAGTCCTGCTTCAGCGACTCCAGCAGGGAAGCCCGGGAAAAGCGCGCCAGCATCGACATGATGCCCGCTCCGAGCGTAATCGACGGAAGCACGTAGCCCTCCCACGAATCGATGCCTCCGGTCGGCAGCCAGCCGAGCTGCACGGAGAACAGCTGGATGAGCAGCAGCCCGAGCCAGAACGGCGGCACCGAAATGCCCGACACCGCAGTCAGCATGCTCAAATAGTCCGGCCAGCGGTTGCGCTTCGTCGCCGAGATGACGCCGATGACGATCCCGATCAGGAGCGCCCAGCCCATGCTGAAAATCGTCAGCCAAATCGTCGGCATCATGCGCGAAGCGAGCATTTCCGTTACCGGCTGGCCGGTTTTGAGCGACTGACCCAAATCTCCCTGCAGCAGATGCGACATATAGATGAAATATTGCTCCCAGAGCGGCTTGTCGAGGCCGAGCTCGGCCTGAATGCGGCTGATGTCTTCAAGCGTAGCTTCCTTGCCGGCCACGAGCCGCGCCGGATCGCCGGGAATCAAATGAATGAACAGAAAGATCAAGACGGAAACGATAAAAAGAATCGGAATGACGGCAACCAATCGTTTAAGCACATACTGAGCCAAGCTTTTACACTCCTCCTCTGAAAACCTGCCATTAGGCGAGATGCTGTGGTGAGCACCGCACCAGAGGGCGGGTCAACACAGCATCAGGTCAGGACTTACTTCTTGATTTCGGCTTCGCGGACGTTGATCGAGCCGTCCGGATATACTTTCACGCCTTCGAGGTAGTTTTTCTTGCCGGATACGATCTGGTCGACGGCAAGGAACACCCACGGAGCGTCTTTGTAGATTTGCGCTTGAACATCGGCGTAAACGGCTTTTTGCTCATCGGCGTTCGACAGCTTGTTCGCTTTTGCGATCAGCTCGTCGACCTTGTCGTTTTTGTAGTAGGCGGTGTTCGCTCCGTTCGGAGGGAACATTTCGCTCGCGAACAGCGGGCGTGTCGCCGCGTCGGCGTCGGCCGAGGACGGGGACCAGCTGACGTACCACATTTGCACCTTGGATTCCTGCGGCGTTTTGGCCGAGTTGATCTCGTTGGACAGCGTGCCTTCCTCCATCGGCTTCACGTCAAGCGTGATGCCTACGGCTGCCAGCTGCTGCTGCACGAACTGCATGCCTTTCACCGTCTCGGAGTCGGAGCTGCCCCAGATTTCGGCTTTGAACCCGTTTTCCAGGCCGGCTTCCTTCAGGAGCGCTTTCGCTTTCTCCACGTTGCCGTCATACGGCGTTTGCTTCGCATAGAATTGCGTTTTGGACGACATGGTCGAGTCCAGCTTCTCGGCAAAGCCCGATTTGACGACTTTGATATAGGCGTCTTTGTTGATCGCATAGTTGATCGCCTGACGGACGCGAACGTCGTCGAACGGCTTCTTCGTCATGTTCATCGTGATGTAGCGCGCAATCGTCGAAGGCGTCTTGTCCACGACGATGCCGTTCTTCCCGTTCACCTGCTCCACCTGCTCGGTCGGCAGCGGATAGACGAAATCGGCTTCGCCCGTCTTCAGCATCGCGACGCGGGAACCGTTCTCCGGCACCGGCTTGAAGGTGATGGTATCCACCTTCGGCAGACCTTTTTCCCAATAATCGGCGTTCTTCTCGATCGTCATCCGGTCGCCCTGCACCCATTCCTTATACTTGAACGGACCGGTGCCTACCGGGTGCTGGCCGATATCTTTGCCGTACTTCTCCAGCGCCTGCGGGCTGATGATCATCAGCATGGCCAGCTTGTTCAGCATCGCGGAATACGGCTGGGACAGCGTGATTTTTACCGTTTTGGCGTCAACGACTTCGGTTTTCTCCACGGCGGCGAAGCTGCGCGCCATTTTCAGGTTGTTATCCTTGTTTTTCACCCGGTCGAGGTTGACCTTGACCGCTTCGGCGTTGAACGGCGTGCCGTCGTGGAACTTGATGTTCTCTTTCAGCTTGAACGTGTATACCTTGGCGTCCGGGCTCACTTCGTACGATTCAGCCAACACGGGCACGACCTTCATATCCTGATCGAAGCCGAGCAGACCTTGATACATCGTGCGGTAGCCGGAAATGGACAGCGTATCCGCCGCGTTGTGCGGGTCCAGCGTCACGAAGTTGGCGTTGACCGCAATCGTGATGCCGTTGCCTTCCTTCTTGGCCGTCGGCTGCTGGGCCTCGCCTTGCTGCTGCGGCTTGCCTGCGCCGCCGCTACAGCCTGCAAACATCGCGCCGGCGAGCACCAATGCCGTAAATGCTGCGAAACGTTTTTTCATGGAAAATCCCCCCGTTTTTCATTGATTTATGCTAAATCTTCCTGCGAGACGAACGAATCCATTCGTCCATAAAAAGGAAGATCGTTACCCATGTGTCAGTGAAGCGCCCAACTATAAACGGAATACGGTTTTTCTCTCGCCTACGACGATATGGTTATCGTTTTTGATCTCCTTCGGAGCCAGCGCGTACAACCGGTCGATCGTATCGCGGTTGTCGTAGCCGATCTGCTCCAGAATCGAAGCGGCGATAATCGGCCATACGAGCTCCGAGCCGTCCAGTACTTTTAAGGCGAAGCTCATGCGCTCCTTTTTGAGCCCGAAGCCGTATACTCCTTTGGCGCCGCCCTTGGCGACAATGTTCGGATCGGTCAGCAGCGCGGTGCAGATAAAGTCGTGGCTGGCGATGATCTCCGGGTGCGCGTTCATGTAGCCGGCGATTTTCGTCACCGCCGCTCTCGTATCGGCATTCGCTATCAGATCAGGGCACGCCAGCTTCAGGTAGGCGCGAGCGATGTTTTGGAGTGGCATCGCATACACCGGAAAGCCGCAGCCGTCCACTCCGATGCGGATGTCTTCCTTCGGGTAGTCGGCCATTTCAGCCATTGCTTCCAAGCTCAGCTGCTGCGCCGGGTGGTCGATGCTCCAGTAGGTTTCAAGGTCGTAGCCGAGCTCCTTGGACAGCGCGAGAAAACCGGAATGCTTGCCGGAGCAGTTATGGTACAGCTTGCGTTTCTCCAGATGATCCCAGTAGCAGGCCGCCCGCGGTGCTTCGTTGAGCGGGTAAGTCGGACAGCACAGAATGTCTTCTTCCTTCAGCCCGGTTTTCTCTAAAACCGACTCAAGCGCCTCGATATGATACTTCTCTCCTCGGTGCGAGGCGGCGAACAGAGCCGCTTCCTTCGGGCTCAGCTTGAATTTTTCGTCGATGCCGTTCTTGATGACCGGGATCGCCTGAAACGGCTTCGCCGCCGAACGCAAAAACGTCATATGCTGTTCGTCGCCGACGGAATACACAATACGGCCGTTCTCGTCCATTCCGCAGACAAGGCCCATATGTACATTTTCCAGCACGCCTCCGCGGTATTCTTCCACCAATCGTTCGAAGCCCATAAGTAACTCATTTCCTTTCGGCATGTGAAGTTCAAGATGTTCCGCTGCGGTTAAATGTCCGAGCATCCCGCTTTGCTAACGCTTTCAAGTCGGGTTCGTCGGGTCCGGAACCGCTTTAAATGATTCCTTGAACAAATTTAACTCGTTTATTTTCACCACTGATGTTAATAATAACAGCCGTTTTTTTCGCTTGTCAATAAATATTTGAATAAATTGTGAAGAAAAACAGCGGTTTCCGGGAAGGAATGGAAGAGTTTGAATTTTATTTATTCCAGTGACGGTATTAATTTCATCTCCTGTCGTTTTTGCCCTTCGTAAAACAAAAAAGACCGCCGTCTTCCCAGCCATTTGGCCAGAGGCGTGCGGTCTTTCGGGTTTCAACCTTGTGGCTGTTATCCGTGCGTTGAGTATTTTTTTGGAATCACGGAATGGTGGTCGTTTTTGCGTTGTACATCCTCTCAGGCCCGACCGGAAGGATGCATCCAAATTTCTGCAGGCTCGCTTGCGTCAAGCCTGATGACCGAAAATCTTTGCAAAATTAGCCATGTTTCGCATCAAGGCATCCGACTTCGCAAGCGGTGTCTGCTCCAGCTTACGGTTTATGTCCAACAGGAAGGAGGCCATATTGGACGTATTAGCGCCTGTGAACCGGTTATCGAGCTTCGTCGTCTTCAGCTCATGCATCAGTTGCTTCGTTTCCTCGCGATACTTGGTCACCCACTGCTCGTTTTGCGGGATTTTTTGCACAAACGAAAACAAAATGCTGCCCCAGTCGCCGCTGCCGGTTACCGCTTCGTTCAGCTTTTTGTAGGTAGCCGGTTCGAACCGCTTCATCAGCTCGTTGATGTCAACATAGTCTTCGGGCGCCCCGACCGGCCGGGATGGCGGCATCTTGTAGGAGACGCTTCCTGTTGCGGAATCAACCGTTCCCTTTGCGCCGATGACGGCAATCTGGTTCATGATCGCCATCAGCTCGGACGATTCGCCGCCCGACATATAACGGTCCGCCACATATTTTGCCTGTGCCAATCCCGCTTCCCGCAACGCAGCGCGCTCCCCTTCGTCCGAGACGGAGCCGCCCGGCAGCAGATTGGAGCCGATGATCGTGTGCACCGCATCGCTTACTTCCTGAGACTTCCCTTCGAGCAGCCGGTTCAGCGATTCGTCGATTTGGGCCGATACGAAGATTTTGCCCACATGATGCTTAATTGCGCCTTCGGCCAATTGCCGGCCGGTCGGACTGATTTCGACCGTATCATGCTTCAAGCCGGCAATCGTCCCCGGTCTCAGGCCGGGCTTGCTCTCCTGTTCGCGGATCGCGTACAGGTTCAAGACGCTGCTTTCTCCGCCGGAAACTTTCACGTTACCCCTCCTCTTCAAAATAAAAGAAAAATGACATCCTACTGGATATATCGTCCATTTTCTTTCATTTATTTAGAAGGGATTCCATTTTCCATGCCCGCGCCAGCAGCCTTACGCCTTCCCGGATGTCCGTTTCGGACAGGCCGCCGAAGCCGAGCAGCACGGTCGGAGCCTCGTCGGCCTCCTGCCGCAGCCGGTAAGCCGAAGCCGGGTAGATGCCGACCCCTTCCCGGAACGCTGCACGCACAAGCTCCGCTTCGTCCTTATCTCCCCGGACCCGAAGCAGCAGGTGCAGCCCCGAGTCCGCGCCGATCATCTCGACGCCCGCCGGAAAAGCATCGCGTACCGCGTGCAGCAGCGCATCGCGCTTTTTATGGTAGACGCTGCGCATTTTGCGCACATGCCGACCAAAGTCGCCGGATTCCATGAACAGCTGCTGCGTCTTCTGGAAAATCGGCGAGGCGAGCTGATCGTAGCTGTGCCGACGGCTGCGAAACCTCGCCAGCAGCGCTGGCGGCAGCACGAGATAGCTGAGCCGGAACGCCGGCGTCAGCGCCCGCGAGAACGTGCCGACGTAGATGACCCGGCCGTCGTCGTCCAGGCTTTGCAGCGAAGGAATCGGCCGGCCGCTGTAGCGGAACTCGCCGTCGTAATCGTTCTCGACGATGTAGGCCCGCCGTTCCTTCGCCCATTGGAGCAGCTTGAGCCGCTTGCCCGCCGACAGCGTCATGCCGTACGGAAACTGATGCGACGGAGTGACATAGACGGCCTGGGCGCCGCTGGCCTGCAGCTCTTCGAGGCAGATGCCGTCGCTTTCCAGCCGAAGGGGCCGGCAATCGAACCGGAACTGCCCGAACAGCGCTTTTACCCCGTCGTTGACCGCTTCTTCGGAGGCGATACAGACGACGTCCTCGCGCAGCAATTGAAACAGCAAATCGAGCGAATGGTACGTGCCCGCCCCAACGACGATCTGCTCCGGCTGGCAGCGCACCCCGCGCATATGGTGCAGGTAGGCGGCAATTTCGGCGCGCAGCTCCGGCTCGCCCTGCAAATCGCCGTACAGCAGCAGACGGTTGTTTTCCGGTAGCAGACAGCGGTTCATCAGCCGGCGCCATTTCGCCAGCGGGAAGCTCGCGATATCGACGCTGCCGTAGCCGAAGTCGTAACGGAACGGCTCGTCCTGAGACGCGTGGTACGCGCGCTTCGGTGACGGCGAAACGACGGAACGTTCCCCCGCCGCTTCGATCTGCGCCTTCAAGGAAGTGGACGTGTCCAGCTCGGCGGCATACAGCCCGCTGCGCGGTCTGCTGTTCACATAGCCCTCGGCGAGCAGCTGCTCGTAGGCAAGGGCGACGGGCGACCGGCTTACGCCCAGGTAAGCGGACAGCGTGCGGATGGACGGCAGCCGCTCGTTCGCCGGAATGCGGCCGGCGGCGATTTCGTCGCGGATGTAGTGGTACAGCTGCATATACAGCGCTTCGCCCGACGTTTCGTCGAGCCTCGGCATCAAGTCGATCATCCCGGCTTCTCCTTTGCAATAATCTGTCACTTGAAAAATCATAAAACTGACCATTTTTCCAATGTCAAAATGCAGTTATGCTCATCTTATCATCCCGTTGCGCAAAGCGGAAGACGTGCATCCCATCATCAAATCACGCGCTGACCCCGTCAGCCGGATATTTTAGGAGGTACCAAACCAATGACCCTTATTTTGCCGCATATCGACCGACTCACCCCTTACGCCTTGGGCGACCTTCCGCCGGAAGGAAGCGGCGCGATCAAGCTGAATCAGAACGAAAGCCCGTACCCGCCCTCGCCGCTTGTCCTGGAGGCGCTGCGCACGCTCGGCGAAGAAGAGCTGCGCCGTTATCCCGACGCCCGCTGCGCACAGCTGCGCGCCGCACTTTCGCGGCTGCACGGGGTCAAGGAAGAACAAATCTTTTGCGGGAACGGCTCCAGCGAGATCATCTCCTTGATCGTTAAAGGCTTCATCGGTCCGAACCGACGTCTGGCCCTGCCGGACCCGTCGTTCTCGCTGTATCACACGGTAGCCGCATCTTATCAGGCCTCTTCCATCGCCGTCCCAACGCGAAGCGACTTTACCGTCGATACGGAGCTGCTGATGAACAGCGGGGCAGATGCGATCGTGCTGGTCAATCCGAATGCGCCAACCGGACACCTGCTGCCGCTTGAAGAAGTTGAACGGCTGATCAGCCGCTTCCCGGGGCTGGTCGTCATCGACGAAGCCTATATCGACTTCGCCGATCCCGGCGCGACCGCCATCCCGCTGGTGGATCGCTATCCCAACGTGATCGTCGTCCGCACGTTTTCCAAGGCTTACGCCCTGTGCGGGGCCCGGGTCGGCTATTGCGTCGCCGCCGAGCCACTCATCGCTGCGCTGGAAAAGAGCAAGGACATCTACAACATCAACGCGATCAGCCGGAAGCTTGCCGTGGCCGCTCTGGAGGACCGGGAATACACGGAGCGCACGGTAGCGCTGGTCAAGGCGACGCGCGACAGCTTCATCGTCGACCTTCGAAGCCTTGGCTTCGATGTCATCCCTTCGCAAACGAACTTTGTGCTGTGCACGCCTCCTGCGGGAGCCGGAAAACCCGATGCCCGCCAGTGGTACCGGAGGCTGCTGGAACGAAACGTCTACGTCCGCCATTTCGAGCACCCCCGTCTGGCCGACAAGCTGCGCATTTCGATCGGCACGGACGCAGAAATGGCTGCCGTGACCGCTGTACTGCGCGGACTGCTCGCTTAAAGACAAGTAGCTCCCGCCCCTTTGTGAAGGGGACCGGGAGCTTTTTTCGCGATCGAAGCGGATTCAATGCTATAATCTTACTATTCATATCATCATTTGCCGATAGTTACGGACGACGGAGGAACCTTCCTATGAACGGCAGCACAATAGAACACATGATGCAGCAGCTTAACGCAACAACCGATTTGGCCGAACGCAGGCGCACGGCAAAGGAAATCATCGAAGAAATCACGACTCCCGAAATGGTTTCAAAAGCCGTTGCCCTGGCCAAGAACAGCTTGGAAGACGCGTTAAAGGATCGCCAAACCGGCGAATTGGGCACCTATCTGGACGTCAACGATCCGGAACAGGTTGTCGCGCTAATCGAAATTGTTCACCAGTGCCTTGAAGCGGGCGGAGATTTATCCGGGTTCATAACACCCGTTGCACGGCTTCATCATCTGGATCGGAAGGAATCGGCGAAAACCGATACGGAGCTTTATCTTCAATACCGCGCTGCCGCCCTGCTCGATGCACTCCTGGCCGCAGAAGTCCCTTTTCCGGATGAAGCGGTACAGCTTATTCTTGCTGCGGGCAAGCGCTATGTGAAGGATAAGGCAACCGAACAATACATTTGCAGCATCCACTGGAGACTGGCGGAGAGCGGGGTCAATATATCGGGCGCGATTCCATCGCTCGTGACGATTTTTAAAAACGGGGAGACGAGCGAGCTCGTTCATTATTCGCTTTTAGCGTTATGGGCCGCCGTTAGGCAAGGGTACTTCGATACGCGAATTCCCGACAGCGATCAATCGTACCAAGTTTGGCTTAAACATCTTATTTCCAACAGTACTTATAAGCTTAAGAAAAAAGAGGAGCCCCACCAATTAGGAATCATCGGCTGCCTGATCGAAACGGTAAGAACCTATCCCGAATACAAAGCGCTTGCCGCCGAATATTTGGAGCAATGTAAAATACGGGAGCCCAAACGTCCGACCACGGATTTCCAGCACGATCTGAAACAATATTTTGACCTATGCCGGGAATAGCACGGAAGGTACTTGAAAGCAGCCTCGGAGTTCATTTCATGCCGGGCTGCTTTTGTCATGGGCACGATTTCTGTGCGTTCTTGAGGTAGTGAAGAAATATATTGATACCGTCAGTTTTAAATGGTATTTTTTAACTAGAATGTGAACTTATTGAATCGCATTCCAGAAAAGATTTTAGGAGGGATTTTTAATGAAGCTTAGCAAGGTAAGCAAGTCCATTCTATCACTTTCATTGGCTGTTTCAACATTATTGTCTGTCAATGTCATTGCAGCGCAAGCCAACGGAGAGAACGTTAAGCCATCCGCATGCACAAAACATATTTCTATTCCTGTCGAGCATGAGTTTAACTTAAAAGTCGGCGATACAGGGTCAACGCCGTTCTATTGCGGAGCCCCTCTAGGGGATCAAATTGAGTTTTCGTGGGAAGATGTTGCAATTGGAACTGACAATACATCCGTTGTGGACAATATAAGACTGCAGGATAGCGTTTTATATTTTGATGCCATTGGAGAAGGATTTGCAGAGATCACGGTTTACTGGAAAACGAAAAAAACGGGAGTCCGATATACGTCACTGGTTATTCATGTCGCCAAATAATATGTATTGAATAAGGCAATCCATACCAGAGAAGAGTTACTTATCGCCTTGTAAAAAATGGCCTTGAACCTTACCGTACACGAAAGGTTCAAGGTCTGAATCATAACAGCCGCCCCGCTCCAAGGCTTCCTGATAGCACTTCATTTACAGCGGTCAGCCTGTACCCTATTCGGAGGAGCCTAGGCCGTGCCGCCTCCTTCATCGTTGCATAGCAAGCATCCGTGGCAGGACAAATAGACGCTGTGCCTGGAGCACATGGGATACCCCGGAGGGATGGTCGGACAATCGTCATCCTCGTCCACCTCGGCCCATTCGAGATAATAGCTTGGATCAAGGTGCTCCGCTTGAAAAGCATCGATCATCAGCTGAAAGTCCGCCAATCGTCCGACGACCATCTCCTTGTTCGGAGTATAGCTGAGCTTCTCCCAGCCGGATTCGTTCATAGCCCCCTGAATCGTCCGCGTCATAAACGCCTTCTCATTCGCAAAATTGTCCGCCGACCAAGGCATTTCCTCCAGACTAAACCCTACCGTTCCAATCCCGACGACCGACTGGTCGCGTTGAGCAAGCCAAATGATCAGTTCCTTCTCTCGGTCCGTATTCGCGATTCGAGAACCGCTAAGCACCAGGACATCAAGAAAGACGGAGGTCAACCCGTTCGACATGGAAAGATAGGGCGCCTCGTCTTCCTGGGCTTCAGGCATGGAAATCACATTTCCCATGAGTGTCCCCCTCCTTTTTCACGACAATTCCCCCGCAGAACAATTCGAGTCCTATAACTGCATGCCAAATCTTTTTAATTCGATAAAAATGCCTTCCAATCGCCTTCCTTTTTCCGTCAACGTATATTCGACGCGCGGAGGCACTTCCGGATATACCGTTCTTTCCAGCATGCCGTGGTCTTCCAGTTCTTTCAGACGGAGCGAGAGCGTTTTCGGACTAATGCCATCCATCGATTTCAGCAGGTCGCTGAATCGCATCGTCCCTTCGATCAGCAGGTCGCGAATAATTAAAAAGGTCCATTTCGTCCCGATCACATCCAGCGTCTTGGCAATGGGACAAGGCACGCCAGGCGTTCCTTTGGTCAGAACGACCGGTTCAAGCTCATTCATCCAAGCACTCTCCCAATATTTTTTTTCGCTTAATTATTCCCATTGTATCACATAAATATACTTTCGGAAACTATATGAATTAAATATCACTACTTCCCTAAATGAATTTACTACACATATAATATCGTTGTGAGCCGATCATTCCACCTTGCCTGAGGAGGTGAACAACATGTCTACGGAAATTCAGCGAAGCAAGCCGCCCTTGGCACTCGTCGCTCTCTTGATCAGCGCGTTCGCCATCGGCACGACGGAGTTCGTCATCATGGGCATCCTTCCGGAGGTTGCGGCCGATCTGCAGGTTACGCTAAGCGCCGCAGGCTTGCTCGTTACCGGCTATGCGTTGGGCGTCGCCATCGGCGGGCCGGTGATTACCGCCTTCACCGGGCGGCTGCCGCGCAAGTCGCTGCTGTTCGGCCTGATGCTCATCTTCGTCGCCGGCAATCTGATGGCCGCCGTCGCCCCCAACTATGCGGTTCTGATGATCGCCCGCATCCTGGCTTCCTTTGCGCACGGCACCTTTTTCGGCGTCGGCTCGATCGTGGCAACGCGTCTCGTTCCCCGCGAAAAACAAGCGAGCGCAATCGCCATGATGTTTGCCGGACTCACGCTCGCCAACATTCTTGGCGTCCCCTTCGGCACCTTCGTCGGGCAAATGTGGGGGTGGCGCTCCACTGCGGGTGCTTCAGAAAGCAAAAGGCTCGCCGAACATCGCTTCCGCTTTGAACATCAGCTCATTTAATTTGGCCAATGCCGGCGGAGCTTACTTGGGAGGCTGGATCATCGACAACGGCCCCGGGCTTCACGCTTTGCCTTGGGTAGCCGCCATCGTGACCGCTGCCGGACTCTTGGTTGCACTGGCCAGTTGGTTGCTGGACCGGCAGGATGCCGAATTATCTTCACAAGCCGGGCCTGGCCGCACGTTAAACAGATAATAAGGAGATGGAGACAAAATGAAAATTTTAATCATTAACGGTCATCAAAAATACCGCTCGGCGGAGGGGAAACTGAATCAAACCTTGATCGATCGAATGGTAAGCACGTTGAGCGAAAATAACGAGGTCCAAACGACCATTATTCAAAACGGCTACAACATCGAAGAAGAACAGCAAAAATTCATCTGGGCCGACGTGATCATTTACCAGACGCCTGTATACTGGTTCAGCGTTCCCGGACTCCTGAAAACGTATATGGACGAAGTGTATGCTTACGGGTTGTTTTTTAAAGGCGCGGAGCAGTACGGCAGGGGCGGTATGTTAACCGGCAAAAAATATATGTTCTCGACGACTTGGAACGCTCCGAAAGAAGCGTTCAACGATCCGACGCAGTTTTTTAGAGGAGCCGGTCTGGAAGAAGCGTTAAGCCATTTGCACCGGGCGCAGGAGTTTCTCGGATTGCAGCCTTTAAAAAGCTTCGCCTGCTACGATGTCATCAAACATCCGGAGCTCGACCAGTTCACGGCCGAGCTCGACGCCCATCTGCAATCGGTATTAAATCAATAATTCGCTTACCCCAAAAGGAGGATATCTCATGTTGCAAAATCAAAAAGTGATCATCATCGGCGGCAGCTCCGGAATCGGTCTGGAAACCGCGAAACAGGCGATTGCGCTCGGCGCGGAAGTGATTATAGCCAGCCGCTCGGAGCATAAACTGCAGAGCGCCAAAGAACAGCTCGGACCAAAGGCTGCAGCTTATACGCTCGATACGACGGACGAAGGACAGGTACAGGCATTTTTTGCAAAAGTCGGAGCGTTCGATCATCTTGTCGTCAGCGCCGCGGAAACCTCGGGCGGGCCGTTCCTTCAAACCGATACGGCGCAAGCCCGCAAGTTGTTCGAAAACAAATTCTGGGGCCAATACTATGCGGCCAAATACGGTGCGCCTCACATCTCGAAGAACGGGTCGATTACCCTGTTCTCCGGCGTGGTCGCCTACAAAGCGATGGTCGGCTCGTCCGCCCTTGGCGCGGTCAACGCGGCGGTCTCGAACCTGGGCCAAACGCTGGCGCTGGAGCTTGCTCCGATCCGGGTCAATATCGTTTCCCCGGGGATCATCGATACGCCTTCGCGCAGCAAAATGCCGGAGGATGCGCGCAATCAGTTTTACGAAACCGTGGCCGGCAAGCTCCCGGTCAAACGGGTCGGCCAAGCGGAGGATGTCGCGCGGAGCGTGCTCTATCTGATCCAAAACGGGTTCGTAACCGGCACCGTTCTGCATGTGGAAGGCGGGCATCTTTTGACTTAAGCTGATGTGGGGGAAGAACGTTCATGTCGGGCTTCTCGTAGCCCTGTGAGCTTGGTGAGATTAAAAATTTAGGTTAATTAGCATAACGAAACGGCGGCAGTTGAGGAAGAAAATATACCCTCGTCTGTCGTCGTATTTTATGGTCGATAAAACATATGTGAAAGATGCGGCTTATCGCTTCCTGAATAATAACGGATAACGAAATTTATACTTGACTATGACATAAGGTTATAGCGCATTATATATTAGATCATATATTATTTTTAAAGAAGTAGAGGATCTTTGGGATGAAAACACAATTTTTCACAGTTAAAGATATTGTACGAATAACAGGTATCACTGCTAGAACATTACACTTTTACGATAAAATCAATTTATTAAGACCAACTCGTTTGTCGGATAATGGTTATCGGGCTTATAGCTTTACTATCAAAACAACGACGATTAGGTACAATTATTACTGCGTTAGAGGATTATGTATCCGGAAAAGATATATTTAATTTGAATATCTTTAATAGCTCACCAATTTTTCCATTAGAAGAACAATATAGTCGTGAAGCCAAAATGATATATGGTGAAACAAAGATATACAAAGATTATGAGAAAAACCTGGAAAAACGATCTGATCATGAAAAAGCAAATTTATCTAATGAATTTTCAAATAATATGGAAAATGTATTTAAAAAAATAGCAAAACAAATTCATAACCCACCTTCGTCTGACGATGTTCAGGAATTAATTGCAGAATGGAAAAGCTATCTGGAACAATATATGACTTGTGATACAAAAATTTTGAAATGCATCGCCAATACCTATAAATCTGATAGCAGGTTTAAAAATTACATCAACCAATTCAGCGATGAGGATCTGAGCGACTTCGTTTATCAGGCCATTATATGCTATTGTCAAAAATATAGACAATAATAAAGCATGCTGCATAACCAGCATGCTTTACTTTACTAACATTAATTTAAGCTTCAAAATAGCCGGATGACTTCATGATTTCATCACCATCTATCATGGTAGCCTTCTCTATTGTCATACCCGTTTTTCTTAGGTATGCCTGTACGGCATGATATCCTACAGCATACCCTCCGCAGAAAGGCATGCCAAAGCCTTCCGTCTCAGGCATCATTGGATGTTTTCCATATATATATTTGCGAACCTCCATAAACCCTTTGACATCAAGCGATGTTGAAATGATTCTTCTTGCGGTTTCCAGATCTGCTCCTTGCACACTTGTTACCCAGGGGCCAATGTACTCCTCACCAAACATGCTGGCTGCAAAGCTTTCGGCCAAACCTTCAACAGCAAGATACTTCCCGACGGATACATCCGTCATAAAGTTCCATTGTGCATGATGGAAAAGCACATTGTGATGAAACTCGTGAGCTATGCATGCCCCCAGCTTTGGCAGGTTCTTTTCATTGGGATCAATCATTATTAATATATAGCCAGGTATAGACCCCATCCCTGTATATCCTTCCATCATGGCTAAAAATTCAGGATTGCCTAGGAAGATTCCTACGACAACCTTTTCAGGCAATGGAATGCAGGCTTGTTCAAAGCGCTCTACTGCAGCTTCCATGGCCCTTTTAGCATGATTCCAGGCATCGGCTTTTTCAAGCCTTTCTAACATTTCTACCATCTCAGAGTCACGGCCGGCTAGTTGGATACACCCCATGGCCTCGGGTGTCTTAGGCATATGCATGATTTCCAGCATCGGATGAAAAGGTTTTATTAATTTACCGCTAAAGAACTCACTTCTCTCCCCTTCAGGTAAGTTAAGCATTTCTTTATATAAGCCTAGGGTGTCTTGGATCATGATTTCCACTAAACGCATCTCCTTGTTATTCGATTGAACTTGTGATATCACTTAGTACAATCTCAACTATAGGGTATGACGTTACGTGAAAGTCAACAAAGATATCAAATTATTTCCTAAGCAGTTGAATGATGCCGGGAGATGCTTTGGTTACCGGTACGCCTGCAATCTCCGATTCAAGTCCCGGGTGCTGGCGTAAACCGATTGATAAATGCCGAATAAGTCCTGGTACACCGCCGCACGCTTCGGGTCCGGTTCGAACTGCCGATCATAGCCGACGAACCGGTTTGCGCACTCCGCGATGCTGGCAAACCAGCCGCAGCCGACCGCGGCAAGCATGGCCGCTCCTAAAGCGGGGCCCTGCTCGCTAGTCAGCTTCACGACCGGAGCTTGAAAAATATCCGCCTGCATTTGCAGCCAAGCCTCATTTTTGGCTCCGCCGCCGATAGAGACGATCGTCCCTACTTCGACTCCCGCTTCCCTCAACAGCTCGACCGACTCCTGAAGGGAGAACGTAATCCCCTCCATCACCGCTCGAACCAAGTGCTCGCGCCGATGCGAGCCGTCCAGCCCGATAAAGCTGCCTCTGATCACGGAATCCGCGTGAGGCGTGCGCTCTCCGACGAGATACGGCGTAAATAACAGCCCTCCCGAACCGGCCGGAACCTCGGAAACCTTCGCCAGAAAAGCGTCATAGCTTTCCCCGGCCGCGATCGTTTTCTTGAGCCAATCCAGACTGTACCCCGCCGCAAGCGTGACACCCATCGCATAATAGCTGCCGGGCTGCGAGTGGTTAAAGAAGTGGATGTTCCCCGCGAAATCCTTTTCCCGATCCTCGTAGGACAGGATGACCCCTGAGGTTCCAATGCTGCACAAAGCGTCGCCCTTCCTTAAAATACCGGCCCCGACCGCGCCGCACGCATTATCGGCCCCTCCCGCATACACCTTCGTATCCGGCGAAAGCCCTGTCCGGGCCGCGATTTCCGGCAGCAAGCAGCCGACGAAATCCAGCGATTCCGCAAGCTGCGGACATAGGCTCATGTCGATGCCGAAGGCCCCGCAAATCTCCCGGCTCCATTGCTTCCGCATCACATCGAGCAGCAGCGTGCCTGCCGCGTCGGAAATATCCATATGCAGCTTGCCTGTCAGACGGTAGCGCAAATAATCTTTGGGAAGCAGGAACACCGCCGCTTTGCGGAATAACTCCGGTTCATGCTCCTGCACCCACATGATTTTCGGGAGCGTGAAGCCTTCCAAAGCGGCATTTTTCGTAATGCGATACAGCCTCGGCCCAAGCTTGCTTTCGATCGTTCTACACTGTGCCGTCGTTCTCGTATCATTCCATAGAATCGCCGGGCGAAGGACCTGCCCCTGCTCATCCAGCAGCACCAGGCCGTGCATTTGTCCCGAGAAGCTGATCCCTTCGATATCCTTCGGTTCCACTCCCGACTCCTGCACCAACGCGCGCAAACCGTCCACGGTTTGACTTACCCATGCCTCCGGCTCCTGTTCACTGTAGCCGGGCTGCCCGTGCTGCAGCGGATAGCTTCGCGACGTCTCGCAGTGCACCTTCCCTTCCTGATCGACAAGAAGAGCCTTAACGGAGCCCGTGCCTAAATCAATCCCTACAACATATTTCATGCCCTATCCTCCCCAAGGAGTGATCGTTCCCCCGCTTATAAGGAAAAAATATACTCGTTCAGCTCGGCTTTGATCCGCTCAAGTCTGCCGGATTTGTTGCTTATGGTTGGGTTGCCGAGCGCATACTGCTCTAATTGGCGGAAATCCGCTTTGCCCGACACGATGTCGAGGCCGATGCCGCTCTTGAAGCTGCTGTAACGCTCATCCGTAATTTTCTCAAAAAAGCGGTCCTCGATCAATTTTGCCGCAACCTTCAAGCCTTTGGCAAACGTATCCATTCCCGCAATATGCGCATGGAACAAATCTTCCGGCTCGAATGACGATCTTCTGACCTTCGCGTCGAAGTTCACGCCGCCCGATCCGAGGCCCCCGTTGCTCAAAATTTCATACATCGCGAGAGTAACCGCATACAGATCGGTCGGGAATTCATCCGTATCCCAGCCAACCAGCAAATCGCCCTGATTCGCATCGATGGAACCGAGCATGCCGTGCAAGCGGGCTACACGCAGCTCATGCTCGAAGGTGTGTCCGGCGAGCGTCGCGTGGTTCGCTTCGAGATTCAGCTTGAAGTGATCCTGGAGCCCGTATTTTTGCAGAAAAGCAATGGTGGTCGCCGCGTCAAAATCATACTGGTGCTTCGTCGGCTCCTTCGGCTTCGGCTCGATCAAAAATTGCCCCGTAAAGCCGATTTCTTTCGCATAAGCGACCGCCATATGATAAAATCTCGCCAAATTATCGAGTTCAAGCTCCATATCCGTATTGAGCAGCGATTCGTATCCTTCGCGCCCGCCCCAGAACACGTAATTTTCCGCGCCCAGCTCTACCGCCGTTTCCAGCCCTTTCTTCACCTGCGCCGCCGCATACGCGTACACGTCCGCATTGGAGGTCGTCGCCGCGCCATGAACGAATCGCGGATTCGTGAACATATTGGCTGTGTTCCACAGCAGCTTCACCCCGCTCGCTTTCATATGCTCTTGGATGGAGGCCACGATCACATCCAGATTGCGGTTCGTTTCTTTCAGCGAATCGCCCTCGGGCGCAATATCCCGGTCATGGAAGCAAAAATAAGGAGCACCGATCTTCTCAAAAAATTCAAAAGCCGCCTCGACGCGTATTTTCGCCAAGTCCAACCCGGTGTAGTTCGCCCAAGGACGGATGGCCGTATCGGCGCCGAACGGATCGCTGCCCCCGCTTGTCAAGGTATGCCAGTAGGCCACGGCGAAGCGGAGATGCTCCTCTTGCGTTTTGCCAAGCACGATTTCCGATTTGTTGTAATGCTTGAACGCCAACGGATTTTTGGAATCCTTCCCCTCGTACTGAATCTTGCCGACCGTATTGAAATAACTCATATCGGTTCCTCCCCATGTTGGAAAAATGGCTTAATCTCATGTTAGCATCGGATACTTTGTTTGTACAGTAGACAAAGTAAGTCCATCTTTTATTTTTTGCAATCCGTGTTATGATAAGGAAAAAGAACCGAAATAGCAGGCTTTGGAGGATGGCATGAAAATCACCGGCGATTTGCAATTGATGAAAAAAATAAACAAATACCTTGTTCTGGATACGATCCGCCACCATTATCCGATTTCCAGAGCGGATATTTCCGTGAAAACCGGTTTAAATAAAACGACGGTATCTTCCCTTGTCACCGAATTGATCGACAGCCACTTTGTCACCGAAATCGGGCTTGGGGAGTCCAGCGGCGGAAGAAAACCGATGATGCTGCTCTTTAACCAACGGGCCGGTTACGCGATCGGCGTCGATCTCGGCGTGAACTATATTTTGGCGATGGTCACCGATTTAGGCGGGGCCGTCGTCAAGGAGAAAAAAATCGAAATGACCGATTTGAACGTGGAGACGGTGACGGAGAAGCTCAAGAAATGCATTCATTCGCTGATCAAGAAAACGCCTGCGTCTCCCTACGGCATTATTGGAATCGGCGTCGGCGTACCGGGTCTGGTCGACGATCAAGGAAACGTGCTGTCCGCCCCCAATCTGGGATGGACGGACGTTCCCCTCCAAGAGATGCTTCAGCAGGAGTTCAACCTCCCGATCGCCATCGATAACGAAGCGAACGTCGGGGCTTTGGGCGAGAAGGAGTTCGGCGCCGGGCGTTCCGTCTCGAATATGATATACCTCAGCGTCGGGATCGGGATCGGCGCGGGAATTATTTTGAACGACGCCTTGTATCGGGGAGTGTCCGGCTTCTCCGGCGAAGTAGGGCATATGACCCTGGCGCAGGACGGGCCCCTCTGCGGGTGCGGCAGCCGCGGGTGCTGGGAAACGTTTGCCTCGGAGAAAGCGCTCATCCACCAAGCGAAAGCCCTTCAGCTCGTTGACGAGAAAATTCAGGTCGCCGAGGCGATCGACAAAATCAACCTGAACACTTTGCTGCATCTGGCCAAGCGTGGAAATCGTCCGGTCATCGATTTATTTGCAAGCACGGGACATTGGCTGGGAGTCGGCATCACGAATCTGGTGAACGTGTTTAACCCCGAGCTCATCGTGATCGGGAACCGCATATCGCTGGCATCCGAATGGATAGCCGATTCCATCCGTGAAACGCTGAATTCGCACAGCCTCTCGTTCCATCGCCAAAAAATGAACGTCGTCTACGCACAGCTGGGCATGAATTCCTCGGCTGCCGGCGCCGCATCGATTGCGATCAACCGCTTCTTTTCGGCTATGAAGGCGTTAGGGGATTGATGTTTGCGGTCGCCCCACCCCGTGCAGAGGGGCAGGGACGAAGGCGACTTTAACAGCTCTTCCCCATCAGGAGGCGGCATTCACATCCTGCGGGTTGTTCTTTTTACCTTTTACCGATACAACAAAACAAATAAACAATATTAGGCACGCCAGGGTATACGGATAATTAACGTTCAGATCGAATAAAAAACCGGCTACGATAGGACCTGCGATATTGCCAAGACTGGTAAAGGCAGAGTTTAAGCCGGCAACATAGCCTTGCTGATCTTTTGCCACCATTGACATTTGCGTACTGATGGCCGGTCGTAAAATATCGATTGCCAGAAATATAATGAAGGTAACGGCAAAAATCAACCAGAATGTGTGGACAAAAAGCGTCAGCAGAATAAACAAACTGGCAAAGATCAGGCAGAGCGATATGACACGCTGCTCCCCGAAGCGCTTCATGATCCAGCTGAAGGCCGTAGCCTGAACGACAGCGCCGGCTATCGACCCGAACGTTATGATAAAGGCGATATCTTTAGGCCCAAACCCAAATTTGTGATCCACAAACAGTCCAAAGATCGTCTCAAAATTAGCAAGCCCAAACGACATGACAAAAACGATGATCAAGCTTAAAAAATAGGGCTCTTTATAAGCGTATCTCAATTGCGAGAGAAGACCGCCCCATTCTCTTGCGTCAGATGGAGTATCAGCTGTATTCTCTTTTGAAGGGAGCGATTCCCGAAGAATAAACAATGTAATACATGCAGCCAAGATCCCCGCAACCGCCGCGGCGTAAAAGGGCACGCGGATGCCGAATTCGGCAATATAACCGCCAATACCAGGTCCGATAATAAAGCCTGTTGTAATGGCTGCGTTAATGTAGCCCATCCCGGCCGCCCTTTCTTCCTTTGTCGTGATATCCGCCGCGTAAGCCATAACGGCCGGCATAATCATTGCAGCACTAATGCCGCCGAGCAGCCTGGAAACAAACAGTAGAGCAGGTGAACTTGCTATCCCGAACAGCACTTCAGAGAAGGCGAACACGGTCAAGCCGATGACAATCATCCTTTTTCTACCGAAGGAATCGGCCAACCGGCCGGCCAACGGCGAACAAAGAAGCTGCGTCAATGAAAAAGCCGCAACCAACAGGCCCATAATCCCCCCGGTGATGCCCAAGCTTTCCATGAACTTGGGCATAATGGGGACGATAAGCCCGATCCCCGAGAAGACCAGAAATAGATTGAACACGAGAATCAGTAAGGCGCCCCGATTTTTCGATAATAATTTCATTCTTACATTCCTCCATACTTCTGTAACAAAATACTGAATATTTATTCAGGATAGCGGCAAAAAAAAGAGCTAGCGGGTGCGGGTTGACTTCGCAATGCCATGCAGAAACACATCCATAGCTAATCGATAGGCCTCCAGCGCTTCCTCTCTTTCCATTCTCCGGCTATGTTGATTCAATCCAAGCATCAGACTATCCAAAATAATGGCGAGCCCGGTAACATTGGTGGTTTCGAATTCATGGTTATCGATCCCCCTCTGCAGCAGCTGCCGATTAAAGTCAAGATAACCTTGGACCATTTCATGAATTCGCTCCTCTACATCCGGAGCTTTCTCGGAGTTGTTGAAAAATTCATCGGCAGCCTTGGTTAGCGGATGGTTTAGTTGATCAAGCGCCAAATGCTCGGCCATACCATATAATTTATCGATCGTGGTGGGATACAGCGTTTCTTTGTCCAGCCATGTCTTATCCCATTCCGTGTTCCACTCTTCAAGTAAGTATAAAAAAAGCCCTTCCTTGTTCTTGAAATGATAATAAATGTTCCCGGCGCTGCACCCGGTCGCTTTCACGATATCTTCTATGGATGTTGCTTTATAGCCTTTTTGGGCAAATAAAGCTCTTGCAGCATCGGCGATCTTCTTCTTCGTTTGCTCGGTTTGCTGTTTCTTTTTATTCACATCTACTTCACCACTTTTCTGGATGACGGATTCTTTAAAGAGGACGCCAGTATAACACTGAACTTTTATTCAGTATTATAGGCGATGAACGAAGTCTTTTGCAAACCTTATCTCATCAATTCCCAAAATACGGATTTCCATAAACGTAAGGACTTGTAGGCACTTTTTGGGTGTCTATCGATTTGGCATCGATAGACAATACGCTTTTGCCGTCAAAATTACGTTTTTCAATGGTGCCGAGAGCGACCACATACATATCGTTTTGCCATTGTTCGGGGGTGTCGGTTTCTACAAGGATAGCAAGCGGTACGGAGTCTGCGACACAGCACCGCATCGCGAATCTTCCCACGGCAAATTGGTTTTTATTCATACTGTCGAGACGGTAAACATAACCGCTAATCTGCACTTTTTTACCAATAAATTGCTCTTGATACAAGTCCATCGACGTCAGCGATTCAATATAAAGATCATCGTTAATCGAAATGAGAGGCTGATTGTACATATCCGCAGCCTGTTTGGCATAGGGCCTTGTGTAGTCATTGAACGGAAAAGACGGTCCCGAATCCAATTGTAACTTATGATTGGGAATTAAGTTTGGAGCTGCATCACCAGAATTGCTAGTAAGCAAAATGCCTGAAGGGGTTAAATTTAATCCTTTTTGGGCCGCCATCTTACTTCCTAATACCGCATCGGGAATGAAAAAGGCAAGAACAAGCGGAACGATCAAAGCCGCATACATGATAATAACGCTTGGTTTCCATTGCTCGTGACTATGTGATGAACAAGCACAAGTGATCGCAGCGGTTTTCTTGTTGGACAAGACATCCCGAACCGCCAAATAAAGCTGGTGCATGGCCAGTACATACAGACCAAAGGCAAGACCCTTTACCCAAAGCTCCATTCTTGGAGCCACATAATAGCTCAACGCATCCGACCAGCTAATCCGGACAATAAAAAAAACAAATGCAATCAAGACCGCAGCTCGAATCGTTCGATGCGCAAACGCGGAATTTATTTTCATGTTTCCCCCGCCTCCATGTTATAAGTGCATATACAGTTGATCGAAGGCGACAGCCCCCAACAGAACAACGACCGCTGAAATGATCAGAACCGTAGCGACGGTTTTGAAGCGAAAGACTTTTAGCAGCATCAAAGTGCTTTTGATATCCAGCATGGCGCCAAATACGAGAAAAGCAAGCACTGCACCTAAACTAAAATCGGGAATGAACGTAGCTCCGACAAAAGAATCTGCTGTGGAGCAAATGGAAAGGACATAGGAAAGCCCCATCATAAACAAATGTGGGGTCCAGTCCCCGTCACTTAACGCAAGAAGCCACTTCTTGCTTACAACGGTTTGCAGCAAAGCTGTGACGGTAGCGCCCAAAACTAAATATTTGCCTACATCAAACATTTCAATGGCAGCATGCTCCAACGTTTCATGCAATTTCGTTTTCCATGCTGCGTTTGGCGCTTTGTTGGAATGCGGGGGCTTGATGTTGTTTTTGTCTGCAGCGGCCTGTTCATTAGCATTGTTCACTGTATTACGGAGTGCAGAAGCATGTACTCCCCGAGAAGCCCATAGCCCAATGAAGGCCGACGCGACAAACGCCAGCACCATGCGGGAGATAGCCATCTCCGGCTGGGCCTGAAAGGCACGAACGTGGAAGTAAATACGACCGGATTGATGACCGGCCCTGCCATCATAAACACAATGCCGATATACGGCGGCATGCCTTTGCGAATCAACCGGTGCACAACAGGGATGATCCCGCATTCGCAAAGCGGAAAAACGATACCCAAGAAACATCCGAAAAGGATGCCGGGAATCGTTTTTTTCGGTATCCATCGCTGCAGCAGTTGATCGCTAACCAGCGTTTGGAGCAAAGCAGAAATGACGACACCAAGTAAAATAAAGGGAAACGCTTCGAGTAAAATGCCAATCACCATGGTGCGAAAATCACTTAGAAAACTCATCGGGCCACCTCATCAAGAATAATCATCACAAAAACAACAAATTTTAAATTCGGATCATTTGTTTACCGTGTTTTTCCCTTTATTTAGTTTAACTTCGGATTGTTATATCAACATCAACGCATGATTAAGAAAATACGAAGACCACTTCAAAAGCCCTCTTTTCCTTTACAAAAACATCACCTCTATTTAATCTCACAAAAACAAAATACAAATAAAATGCAATAAAACAACTATAAAAACAACTAATTATTATGTTTTTGTATTGTTTTATTGTTAAAGGAGGGAATGCCTATCTAAGCCATCGGTACGAGCACACATGAAGCTATTTACATCAATCCATCATTCAGGCTTATGAAAAGGAGGACTTCACTTGTTGAACGCCAAGAAATTTGTATCCGCATTCCTGGCTTGCACCATAGCAACTTCTGTTGTTAGTTCAGCAGGAGCAGGCTCTATTCCGGCAGCGATCGCAGCAGCTACAGTCGACACGCCGGTCGTTTCCGTACCCGCAGGACGCTATGAGCAATCTGTTACCGTTGTGCTTAGCTCCACCACCTCAGGTGCAGACATCTATTACACGTTGGACGGAACCATGCCTGACGAAACAAGCCTTAAGTTTAACGGAACGCCGATTGTCCTTAAGGAGTCGACGAATATCTCAGTGATCGCCTTGAAAGACGGCGTCTGGAGTAAACCCGCTACATACGGCTACATCATCAAAACAACCGAAAAACCGCTGCTGAAATTCGCCGCGATGTCGGATATCCATATCGGTCCCGGCACGGAGGCTGAGAATGCCAAGACACGCGCAAGGTATGCTAGCAATTTCGATGTTCTTTCTTCCATCTTTCCCAATCCGGACGCCATAGTTATTGCAGGCGACATCATCAATGACAACGGTGATGGCAAAGGGCCGGATCATCAGTTTGCACGCGATGTACTGCAAGAACAATTGGCACGCAAAAATTGGTCGGACATGCCCGTTCAGATTGCGATCGGCAACCATGACGCAAGCGTAGCCGAAGTGAAAAACTATTACCCGGCGGAATGGTTTACCGATCAACCGAATGGCTATTACGAGAAAACAATCGGCGGCTATTCGTTTTTCTTTTTGAATGGGAACAATTATAACGGCGACACAGGACAAAGAAACTGGCTGAAGGGTCGGCTCGCAGCCATAACAGCCGATCCGGCGAATCTGAATAAGCCGATCTTCATTACTTTGCATCATCCTGTGTCCGGCACCGCCATGGACGGCCAGCAAGGAAGTAATCAGAACCTGTATACGGATTTGAAGGATTATCCGCAAGTCTTTGTTTTATCCGGCCATTCGCATTTGAATATTAACGATGATCGTTCGATCTATCAGAAAGATTTTACCGCTGTCAATCTTGGGTCCATGTCATACATCGAGGTAGATCATGGCTATTCCGCTGTCACGGAAGAAGGATTGATGGATGGACGATTCGAATTCCCTGTCAACCAATCCCAACTCATTGAGGTATACAAGGATCGTGTAGAGATTGAACGCGTGGAGTATAACGGAGATCCAGGCTCTATCTATCTGGGTGGCAAATGGCAAGGCAATAATTCCCCAACACCTTATAAAAGTGCAGGCGCATTGGCAGGAAAAAAATGGGTAGTGGAATTAACAGGCAATACGAAGGATGAAATAAAAAGCAATTTCACGTATACCTCAAGCAACCGCAACAAAACGGCACCGCAATTCCCGGCGAACCCCGACCTTAAAGTGCTGCCGGGTTCGAATATCGTGCCGATGCTCTCGTTCAAGCAAGCCAAGGACGATCAATCCGTGCATCATTATGAAATCAAAGTGTATAACCAGCGTACGGCAGAAGTCGCAAAGTCGTACAATGTTTTATCGGACTTTTACTTCTCTCCGATTCCGAACAAAATGAATATCCCGATAGCGGGTCTGAGCCCGGCTACGTCCTACGTCCTTACCATTGCGGCAGTGGATGCTTACGGCAACAAGAGCGCGCCTTTGCAGACTTACTTACGAACGGAAGGCACGGCACCGGAATTGACGCCGATCGATCCGAGTACGATGTGGAAGCAGCTTGTGTCCGACATGAAATTTGACGGCAATTTGAATGATGATGCTGCCGGTGCAACAGGACTGGCCACCTCTGCCGGTAATGTCACTTATGTGGCGGGCAGATCCGGACAAGCGGCCAGCATTCCGGCCGGCAATGCCAATTATATCGATCTTGGAGACAGATCCGACTTGAAGTTCGGTAGTGGCGATTTCACCGTATCGTTCTGGCACACCGGCAATTTGGCGGGCGATCAGGCGGTAATCTCTAACAAAAACTGGAATTCCGGTAAAAATGCCGGATGGTATATTGGGCCTGCGACTACGAACAACATGACGCTTAACATGGCAGACGGCACCAATCGTATCGATTATTCGGCTCAAAGTGTAGGTTCAGAATGGCACCACTTCACCATATCCGTAGACAGGACGAACAAGACGGCCACCACTTACGTCGACGGTGTCATGAAGGCGACCAAGGATATCACCGCACTGGGTACGTCCAGTATGGATACTCCTTATCACGTCATCATCGGCGCAGACGGTAATAAAGGAAACGGCGGAGCAACCGTTACGCTGGACGATTTAAAGATATGGAAGCGCCCCCTATCCGCTACGGAAGCCAAAGCGTTATCCGATTCGTACCGGTCGACAACTTTGTACAACTTTAATCAATTGACAGAGAAAATTCAGGAAGCTGAACAATTCATTGCGTATGTCAAAGGAACTACAGGATTATCACTTCCCGTACAGGCACAAAATGAACTGGATACTCGACTTGCTAACGCCAAGGTTATTACTTCTGGCGACAGAGCTGCTGCAATCGATCAAGCCTATCTCGATTTGATGTGGGCTTTGCAAACTGCCCGGAATGGCATCATCTATACATTCGTTCCAAAAATGGCTTTCTCTATCCACTCTTTTAGCTCTTATGCAGACAATGAGAACGCTGTAGCCAGCAACATCTTGGACGGTCAAGAAACAACCATCTGGCATTCCAAATGGGAAGCGCCCGCTGCGCCATTCCCGCACTGGGTCATTATCGATATGGAGAGCACGTATAAACTGAATGGGATTCAGAGAAAGAGCCGGCCTAACCAAAGTGCGATGGAATTTCCGAAAACATTCGAATTGTACGCGTCCGATAACCCGGCCGACTTAAACGGTCCTGCTTTCTTGAGCAATACGGCCAACAAAGCCTCCGGCACGTTTGGGAAAACTTGGACAGGCAACGTATATACAGACTTTGTCTCTTTGGATAAGGCTGTGCAGGGCCGCTACGTAAAATTCGTAGTTACCGGAACCTACAATACGGATCCATCCAAAACATTTACAAGCATGAGCGAGATCGATTTTACCGGTGATAAGGTTGCGAGCGGGAACGCGAACCTGACGGATCTGAAAATTAACGGTGTCTCGGTAGACGGCTTCACACCGGATACATTGGAGTATTCGCTGAACGTTCCGAATACTGTGACGAATGCGAAAGTTACCTATACGACTTCAGAACCTCAGGCAACGGTAGTAATCAATGGCGACTCCAACCTCCAGGTTGGCAATAACGTTGTGACAGTGACCGTAACAGCACCGAACGGAAACGTCAGATCGTATGTCATCCATCTGAACCGTGCCGATATATCGCCTGCTACTTTGAGTGATTTGCGCGTTAACGGGGTGACGTTGAGCGGTTTCGCATGGGATAAGTTTGACTATTCATTATCGGTACCGTATGAGACTACGGTGACAAGCATAACTTATTCAACAGCAAGTCCTACTTCGACCGTGGTGGTTACTGGCGGAGATCAATTAATTGTCGGTAAAAATACGGTTACGGTTACGGTAACAGCTCAAGACGGGACTAAGAGCATTTATAGCATCGTGATTATCAGACAGCCTCAGGGGCTATCGTCCGACAGTTCCTTGCTCGATCTGCGCGTAAACGGAAAGACGTTGGATGGATTCGCTTCAGACAAGCTCAATTATTCATTGTCGGTACCGTATGAGACTACGGTGACAAGCATAACTTACTCAACAGCAAATCCAGCTGCAACCGTTGTGATTGCCGGTGGCGATAAATTAATTGTCGGTAAAAATTCGGTTACAGTTACGGTAACCGCTCAAGACGGAACGAAGAGTATGTATAGCATCGCGATAACCAGACAACCTCAAGTGCTATCGTCCAACGCGAACCTGCTTGATTTGCGTGTCAATCAGATCGCATTGAACGGATTCGCACCGGACAAGCTGAGTTATACGGTTGATGTCTCCTATGGCACAACGGTAGCGGCGGTGACTTATTCCGCCGAGCATGCCACATCCCAAGTCGTTGTTACTGGCGGCAGCAGCCTGCTCGTCGGCTCGAATCGTATCTCTGTCCTTGTCACTGCACAGAACGGAACGACTAAAGAATATGTGATACTAGTTAATCGATTGCCAAATTCGTCGGAATCATCAGATTCGTCGGGGTCATCAGAATCGTCACCTTCATCTCCAACGGCAGTAGCACCGCCAATGAAGCCGGAGCTGCCGGGTAACTCGGCAGTGATCAAGGACGAAGACCTGCAAAAGAACTCTGTATCTGTATCCGTCGCACTGACGGAAGGACAGAATCGCATTATCATTCCAATCGCGCAGGTAGATCAGCTTAATGGGCGTCCATTACATGTCCAGGCACACGATGTAAAACTGATCGTTCCTGCCGATCTGTTGAAATCCGCAACCAGCTTGCTGCCATCTGTTGACGACTCCGCTGTGATTACGGTAGAAATTGAACCGGTCTCAGCAGAACAAGCGAACCGGACATTAAAAGAAGCGAGCAGCAAGGATAACGGTCTTTATACGCTGGGCGGAAAGGTATTCGACCTCGCGATCTTCGTGACCGATGCTGCCGGGAAGCGGTATGAAATGACTGAGTTGAAAAAGCCTGTAACCATTACATTCCCGATTCCAGTTGGAATGAAGCCGAAGCTGGCCGGTATCTATAAGATTCTGGATGACGGAAGTCTTACGTACTTGGGCGGAACACTTACAAACGGTAATACCGCAATTGAAGTCGGAATTGACCGTCTCGGCCATTACGCAGTCCTTTCATTGGAAAAACATTATAGTGATGTAACAATCATGCATTGGGCATACTCGACGATTCAAGAACTGTCCGCCCGGCATATCGTGAACGGAGTGACGAACTCGAGCTTTGCACCAGCCCAAGATGTTTCCCGTGCTGAGTTTGCATCGCTTCTCGTACGAACACTTCATCTCAAGTCTTCCGAGACGGCTCCGTTCGATGACGTGGCTGGAAACGCATGGTATGCCAAGGAAGTATCCGCCGCTTATAAAGCAGGCATTATCACAGGTGATTCCCGGCAAATGTTCGATCCGAATCGAAGCATTACCAGAGAAGAGATGGCCATTATGCTTGTCCGCGCTTATGAATATCGAACGGGTGTAAAATTGGAAAAAGCTTCAACGGAACTCTCCGATGCTTCAATGATCAGCGATTGGGCTTTGCCTTATGTTCATCGTGCAATCAAAGCGAAGCTGTTGACGGGACGCCAAGAAGGGCTGTTCGTACCGGCTGAACACACGACACGGGCAGAAGCGGCTCAAGCGGTTTACAATTTGTTGAAATAAAAAGAAACACCCCCTCAAAGTGGTGCCTTGGCTTCAAAGCCGATTCAGGTACTTTGCGGGGATCCCCGAAATTAATAAGGTCTTAAAGTTGATCGCCACCCAGTTGTATGAGAGGCTGGCTGGCGATCTTCTACATCGAGTAGCCAAGGCTGGTCCGAACGCAGAAGTTCCCCTTCTATTGGGATCAACGTGCCAATGAAAGCATCAAGGCAGGCTTTTACCGTGTTTATCTCTTCGCCTTATAAAACTCATGATACAGCTTCATGAGAGCTCTTTTCTCAATCCTTGACACATAACTTCGCGATATGCCTAACTCCTTCGCAATTTCCCGCTGAGTCCGCTCTTCTCCACCATGCTCTAGTCCGAACCGCCCTACCACGACTTCTTTTTCGCGGTCGTCGAGAATATCCAGATTTTTGTAAATTTTGCTCTTCTCGATCTTGAGCTGCACTTTATCAACCACCTCGTCGGAGTCCGTACCGAGGATATCGATCAACGTAATCTCATTTCCCTCCTTATCCGTCCCAATCGGATCGTGCAGCGATACGTCCTTGCGCGTCTTTTTCAGCGAGCGAAGATGCATCAGAATTTCATTCTCGATACACCGCGCCGCGAAGGTCGCCAGCTTGGTCCCTTTGTCTGGGGAAAACGATTCAATCGCTTTGATCAAACCGATCGTACCGATGGAGATCAAATCCTCCAGATCCTCCCCCGTATTGTCGAATTTCTTGACGATGTGCGCGACAAGCCGCAGGTTATGCTCGATGAGCACATTGCGCGAGTGTTGATTGCCTTGAGCCATCAGCTTCAAATGTTTGTCTTCCTCATCCTCCGCCAAGGGCTGGGGAAACGCGTTGTTTTTTACGTAGGAAACGAGTAAAGAAAGCTGTTTAATAAATAAAGCTACGGCACTGAACAATCCGGGCATTCCAGCCACCCCCTAAGGTGTTTGCCGATCACGGTCTCGGAAATCTCCGCGCAAAGATTAGTATTAGTGTATGTAGGCGAATGCCCGGAAGTGCCTGTACACAAAAGTTTACATCTATTTCGCACGGCCGCAGCGTCGAAGCTACCGAAAACGTCCTTAGAAAAAAAACATTCCCTCATAAGAGAGAATGTAGAAAAAAACAATACTTTCTGAAAAATAATTGAACATTAAAAAAAGAGGGAAATATTTTATCCTCCTTATTATTTTCCCAACGTCTCAGGTAACGTTTTTCTTATTACTCAAATCAATGAATTGTAATCATAGCCTATTTTAACGGTACGTAATTTTGCTATTTACTCTAACTTAATGACGAACCCATTATCTCCATTTTCATTCTGGTGTTTCCCAATTAAGCCAAATGGGTCTAATTGATTTATGATACTTCTTACCGATAAAAAATACGGAAGCAAAATGGATGATATAGGCAGGGAACAAAACTCTAATAGTTGCACTGTCGGTAGCTAATTTTGCACTTTCAAAATCCAAAATCCAGTGTCGGAATGGTTCAGTATATACAATAGAATTGAGTACTGGATTTAATCCGATAAGGAGAATGTTTTTATCATCGTTTCCCAAATAATTATTCAGACAGATTAAAATGCTTATTACAGCCAACCAAAATGTCGCTTTCTTGGAGAACACCAACAACCCCACCTCCCGCAATTTCTTCTATATTATACCATACAGGTCTGAACGGCTTCTTTACTGTATCCCTTTTCTATATAAAAAAAGAAGCACCTTTTAAGCGCTCCTTGATCAAATCTGCATTCCTCATAAACTCCCGCTCCTATCACTGGGTAAATCTTCATACCCAATTGTCATATCGCCCCACTTTTTAGCGAACCATGGTATAATATGCCTATATTATTCAGGAGTTGATTACATAAATGGACTATCAAATGATTCAATGGGTCTTTAGTGGAATCGGTGTTTTTTTCATTCCAATAATACTTAAATCTATATTTGTACCACATCCAATTATAAATATCACTCTTGAAGAAAAATCTTTTCTAAGCGGCCATCATCGTGCAATGAGAAGATTATTCTTTGAGTGCTATGGTATGTTAGCAATATGCTATGTGTCTATAATCGGCACATCAATAGATACAGAAGCCCATCCAATCACTGATCAATTTCCTTTTGTGGAAAATTCCAACTTACCAACATCATTAATATTATTTTTTGAAATTGTCGCTTTGATGATATTTATTTTTCTTTTTTCAGTTTCTTTATTTAAAAAAAGTTTAAGAAAAGTCTTCAAGAATAATAACAAAAGGAAAACTAGAAAAGCTTATATATGGTTCTTCACTATTTCTTTCGTTTATTTTCTTATTTTGTTATATACCTTTGGATATATGATAAATTTATTTCTAAATTTACTAAACACTAAGCTTCAATTAAACAAAGAAACAACAATGGAAGTAATCTTTTATATGCCTACATCGTTAAGCATGTTTGGATTAAGCATTATTGTTCTCGTTCTCTATTTATTATTAAGATTTTTATTATTCCCTATGATTTCTATAATTCAATTTATTTTTACACCAGATATTACTGCTACAATAACTTTAAATAATGGAACTATTCTTTCTAATAAATACATATTACGTCCCAGTATTGATGGCAATATCTTAATCGGAGATAAACCAAATATTTCTGATGGCTGCAATAAAACAATGCTTGCAAAACAAACCATAGTAAGAGTTGATTTTAATTGGAATCAAGATTCAATAGAAATGGATGCAGCACACAATGATAGTGAGCATACCATTACCAACAATGTTTTCACTAGTAGTCAGTGTGAAAGTACTAAACCATTACCATCTAAGAGTCTATTAGACGAAGAAATTGATAAGATTCTTAATAAAAAGAGTATTTTACTTCCACCAGATTATAAAAAGTAAGGAGTATCCATCCATGTTCACATTATAATCAAGGGTCTGTAAAATAAATTGTGTAACCTCTCAACTGAGATAAATTTGGCAATACTGACTACTAGATCAAAGTTGGAGG